>CAVSGT010000011.1:0-171861 GCA_963727555.1 uncultured Alphaproteobacteria bacterium
CGCCGGAAGCTGCTGCGCCATGGCTATGGTGGGCGCTTATTGCGCTTACAGATGCGCTCTCTGCGGTCAAGGCGTGGAGAGCGAAGTGCATATTCTCGCAACGCGCCGGCACACTGGCATCGCAATTAAATAGAGGACATAATTGCCGGCATTGATCGCTGCCCTTGGAGTATCAGATGGATCGCCGGTCCCTGGTCACGTCCGCCTTGTTCATGTTGGCCGCGCGGCGGCTTCCGTTAGCTTCCTTTACGACCGCTGCCGAGGCGAAAGCAGCAAGCCCGACCTGGCGGCACGGCTTGTCGCATTTCGGCACCCTGAAATATCCCTCCGGCTTTAGACAATTCGACTACGTCAACGGCAATGCCCCGAAGGGCGGCGTAGCGCGGCTGGCCGCGCGCGGCACCTTTGACAATTTCAACATGCTGGTCGCCGGTGTGAAAGGAGCGCTCGTCTTCGGCATCGACCTCATCCACGAAACGCTGATGGTGCCGGCGCTCGATGAAGTATCGAGCGAATATGGGCTGCTTGCCGAGGCTGTGAGCTACCCGGATGACGTCTCTTCGGCCACCTTTCGCCTGCGTGCACAGGCAAAATGGCATGACGGTAAGCCTGTTACGCCGGAAGACGTGATTTTCTCCTTCAACGCGTTCAAGAAGTTCAGTCCGCAAGCCGCTGCGAATTACCGTCACGTCGTCAAAGCCGAAAAGACCGGCGACCGTGACGTCACCTTCACGTTCGATGGGCCCGGAAATCGTACCCTGCCGCAAATCGTCGGGCGCCTCACGATCCTGTCCAAGGAATGGTATGAGGCAGTCGGCAAGAACGGCAAGCCACGCGTTGGCGAAACCACGCTCGAACTGCCGATGAGCAGCGGGCCCTACCGCATCAAGGAGTTCTCGCCTGGCCGGAGCGTGGTCTTCGAGCGGGTCAAAGACCATTGGGGCAAGAACATCAACGTCAATATCGGCCGCGACAATTTCGATGAACTGCGGCTCGAGTATTTCCGCGATGCAACGGTCGCCATCGAGGCTTTCAAGGCGGACGCGGCCGACTGGCGCAGCGAGAACAGCGCCAAGAACTGGGCGACCGCCTATGACTTCGCGGCCGTCAAAGAAAAACGCGTCGTCCTCGAGGAATTCCCGATCAATAATTTCAGCCTCATGCAGGGCTTCGCCTTCAACATTCGCCGCGACAAGTTCAAGGATCCGCGCGTGCGCCTCGCCTTCAACTACGCATTTGATTTCGAGGAGATGAACAAGCAGATTTTCTTCGGGCAGTACACGCGTGCCAGCAGCTATTTCCAAGGCATGGAGCTCGCCGCCACCGGCCTGCCGAGCGGCAAGGAGCTCGAGCTGCTGAACACAGTGCGTAGCGAGGTCCCGGCCGCGGTCTTTAATGAGGCCTATACCAACCCGGTCTGCGGCAGTCGCGCTGCGGCGCGCAGCAATCTGCGCAAGGCCGAGCGGCTCCTCGGAAAGGCGGGTTACGAGGTACGCAACCAGCAACTCGTTAGCAGTAAGACGGGCGAGCCTTTCACGGTCGAATTCCTCGGCAATAGGCCGTCCTTCGAGCGCATCTTCATGTTCTACAAGCGATCGCTCGAACGCCTTGGCATCGCCGTCTCGGTCCGCACGGTCGATCTGTCGCAATACATAAATCGGCTGCGCAGCTGGGATTTCGACATCATCAGCTACGCCTGGCCGCAAACGCTCTTGCCCGGCACCGACCAGCGCGGCTTCTGGGGCTCGCGGGCGGCCGGTGAGCCCGGCTCGGAGAATGTGATTGGCATCAAGAACCCGGCGGTCGATGCGATGATCGAGCAAGTCATCCTCGCCAAGACCCACGCCGATCTTGTCGCTGCCGCCCGGGCCCTTGACCGCGTGTTGTTATGGAATCATTACGTCGTGCCGCAATGGTCCTACAACAAAATGCGCACCGCGCGTTGGAACCGCTTCAGCCGTCCCCATCCGTTACCGAAATACGGCATGGCGGCGTTCCCGACTTTGTGGTGGTGGGACGCGGCCAAGGCGGCCAAGACGGATAGCCGGCAGTAATTTCAACAAGCCGCGTCTGGGCCTCGCATCCGCCGCGCGAGTGAGGCTGTGAAATCGCAAGAAAATTGGGGGATGTGACGTGGAAGAGTTTCCGGTCCTTTCGTTGCGAGAGCGCGACCGACGATGGGCCTCGCTTCGGGCCGGCATGCGCGACAATGGTTATTCGTGCCTTCTGGTGTGCGGACTAAAGGGGCGCGAGCACTATGAAGGTTATGTCGCCAACGAATATATCGAAGGGCTTGCAATCTTTCCCCTCGACAGCGATCCGTGCGTCGTTTCATGGCATCCCAAGATGGTCATACGACGCATGGGATCCAAGACCGAACTCGGAACAATTCTGGATCAAGGATTCGCGCATTGGCAATTATGGTCCGATAATCGTTTCGGCGCTGAAAGAGCGTGGACTCGAAAGAGCCAGTATCGGTGTCATCGGGCTTGAAGTCGGTGAAGCCGGGTCGCCTGAAGGTATTGTGCCCTATAATACTTGGCGCAAGGTCCTGGAGAGTTTGCCGGACGCTCATTTTTCCGATGCGACGTGGTGGTTTCGCGAAGTGATGATCGCGAAGAGCGCCGAGGAACTTTCCGTGTTGAGGTATTGCGCAACGCTCGGCGAACGCGCGTGTCAAGCGATGCTGGACACAGTGAAACCGGGCGCTACTGAGTTCTCGGTGTTTCAGGCGATCCAAGACGCAATCCACTCCGGCGGCGGTGTTTCGCATGACCCATTCCTGATTATGACTTGGGGTAAGGATGACATTGGGTGGTCGGAACCGCCTTGGGCCTATTACGGGGGAGCGCCACGAAAAGTCGAACCGGGCGATCTCATCATGGCTGAGCTTTTTCCCGCGTACGGTGGGCTCGAAACCCAGCAGCAAATGTCGGTGGCGATTGCACCGGTCGAACCGGCTATCGCCGAACTCGGAACGGTTGCGCGCCACTGTTACGATGCAGGAATTGCCTCGCTGCGGCCTGGCAACAAATTCAGTGATGTTTGGCAGGCAATGCTCAAACCGCTGGAAGCGGTCAATGGCTGGTCGCTTACGCCCATGATCCACAGCGTTGCTCCGCTCGGCTGGGTCGGTGGCATGGGCTTCAACCTCGAACAAATGCCGGAGCATCTCAAACACTTTCGGAAAGATATGCCCCTCGAAATGGGAGGCAGAGACATTGTTCTGAAGGACGGAATGTCGTTTGCATTTGAACCGAACGCCTGCCGCGGGCAGCGCCGGGTAAATGTAGGCGGCAGTGTTGTTGTGAGAGGGGATACTCCCGAGCAGCTCAATACGCTTGCCAACAGGCTGCATGTTGTCAATTAAGGTCGCGCAGTCGTCCTAATCGAGAAATCCATCCGGCCTGGAATTGCGTGCCCGAGCAGAAACGACGCGTCATGAACCGCGAAATCTGCGATCGCGCATGCACTAAGAATGTTGGTCGCCGCCTCGACTCCGGCCATCGCGTCAATTCGCTGGCACGCGGCAGCCGCGTCGCTTCAGGAGCAAAGCGGACTCCAACATCGATACGTCATGCCACCAAGTTTAGGAGCGCGCGCTCTAGGTCGCTGCAGCGGCGGTTCGAGATCCGCTGCGACGCAGATGCTTCTGCGCTTTGATGAACTCGCGATAATCCGGCGGGTCGAAATCAAGCAGGGTCCCGCCGGAAGCGAAGTGCTGGATGAAAGCCATGCCGATCGCATAAGTCGCGCCGGCGGACAAAGCCGGCATCGCAACAAAGCTAATGGCCGTTCCAACGATTGGCACAGTCTTGGCCATGCTGGTGGCGCCGATCACGCTGGTCGCGGGGATCATCGATCCCGCAAGGCCCGCGATCAGCACCTTGCCGCGGTTCTCAGAAAACGGGACGTCATAAATCTGCGAAATCCGGCGCAGCATTTGGATTTGGACCCCGCCGACGGCGGCGAGGTCGACGAACGGCACCGGAATAGTTCCGGCAACCGCAGACCATACAGAGAAACGTTCGGCCAATTTAACCGCAATTCCACGCCGACGCGCGGCCAAAACCTCGGTTGCGCGCTGCGTCGTTTCCTCCGCCGTGCTTGCGGCGCCTTTTCGAGGCGCCACAGACCCGGTCGCTGGCTTTGCGATCGCCGTCTCTGCTTCCCGCTTCACACCCGGACGCGCCGGTGCCGTTGTGTCCGGCTCCGCAACGGCCAAAGCGGGGCTGGCGGCGCCCGCGTCTTCCGGCCTGATCACCCGGGGGAGCTTTTTCTTGTTCACGGTCACGCCGCTTGTTTAATGCCGATGATGCCGTCGATTTCGTCGGCGATGGCGGCGATTTCGCGCGCGGCGGCGCCCGACTTTTCGGTCAGGCTCGGCGTTGCACCCCAGAGTCCCGCTTCGGCATAGACGACCCGATTGGTCATCTCGCTCTTGAGCACCGGGAAACCGGCCTCGATCAATTCGGCGCGGATGTGCCTGGCGATAACGGAATCGCGGGTCGTCTGCGTGAGGACGCAGCTGAACTTGGCGCGTCCGCCGTCGCCTTCGATGAGAGAATTGAGCGTATCCAACATGCGGTCGACGTCGAGCGGCGAGGCCTTGACCGGAACCAGCAGAAAGTCGGACGCGGCGATGCATGCCAGCGTTGCCTGCGAGCGGAATCCCGGCGTGTCGATGATGATTTGGTAACCCGGCGCCGTGAGACTTTGCGCCGTCTTCCACGCGTTTTCTGACGCGTCCTCCACTACGGGAACACCGCCCAGCGACCGCTCGCGCGACGCCAGCCGTGCGACCGAGCGTTGCGGATCGGCATCGATGATGGTGGTACGCCGGCCGCCCAGATGCCAATGCACCGCGAGGCAACTTGCGAGCGTGCTCTTGCCGCTACCGCCTTTCATCGTTGCGATGGTAATGATTTGCCGCATCGGATTTCCCCGCCTGTCCAGATTGGGCGATTCGCCTGACAGCGAATCCTATCTGATTCGAGGCCGGGGTTGCTTCGATGCCGCCCGCGCTGGCGCGAATCGCGTCCTGATGCCGCTTTGACGGGCGACCGGCGCTTGAGCCACGGACTTGGCTTATTTTCCTGATTTCCCAACCGCTTACGCGGCCGCGCGACCTTGCGTATTGGCCTGCGCAGGGGAACGGCCGGGCCGCGCAGCGGGAAAGCGGGTTCCTTAGTTTTCCGCCGCACGCCCCGGGCGCCGACCCGGCAACTCAACCGTTGGCCGCGCCGGCGGGAAATAGGAAGCGCTGGTCGGGCCGTCCGCCGTTGCGCGGGCTACATAAATTACATTATGGCTTGTTGCATGATGGCGGCTCAATTTAGCGCATGGCATGGAATGGTCGCAGCGGGACGTGGCCGGCGGTCGGGCGCGTCATGACGGCGTGTCTGCGCTGCGCTAGTAACGACGTGCTTGCGATTCCGGTTCCGGCTAATTGTCCTTCGCTGCAAAGTTTTCGGTCCGACATGGGCGATCCATGACGACGGCAATTCCACAAACGCGCGCGCACCATGCGCGCCATGCTCTTTCCAGGCCGGGCTTGAGCCTGATCCGCCGCAACTTGCGCATGGCGTCCGGACTCATTCTGTTCACCTATATCGGCGCGCATCTGCTCAACCACGCGCTCGGTCTCATTTCGCTCGATATGGCCGAAGAAGGCATGGGGATTGCGACCGAGGTCTGGTACAGCACGACCGGCACGCTCTTGCTCTATGGCGCGGCCGCCACCCATTTCGTGCTGGCGCTCTGGGCGGTCTACGAGCGCCGCACCTTCCGCTTGCCGATATGGGAGCTCGTGCGTATCGCGCTCGGTTTTTCGCTGCCGATCATCCTGATCGGTCACGCGGCGAATACCCGGCTTGCCTATGATGTGTATGGATTGAACTCCGACTACACGCGCGTGGTCTCGGACCTGGTGGCGTCCGGTTCGCAAGGTTGGCAGTTGGGCTTGATGGCGCCGGGCTGGATTCACGGCTGCCTCGGATTGAATTTCGCCTTCCGACGCCGACCGCTGTTTCAGAAAATGCGCCTGGTGCTGTTCGCGGCCGCGCTGCTGCTGCCGGTGTTTTCCGGCCTCGGCTTCCTCGCCATGGGAAAAGCGCTGCGGTTGAATACAACCGCCGCCGCGGCGGCGCAGGAATATCTGACCCCGGCCCATGCCAAAGAGCGCAAAGGCATCGAGCAGTGGCGCAACCGGCTGATCACCGGCTATTTCATCATCATCGGCGCCGTCTTTGCGGCGCGTATGGCCCGCAATGCGCTCGAACGCGGGCGCAAGCGCCTGGTCACGATTTCCTATCCCGGCCGCAACGCGCGTGTGCCGCGCGGATGGTCCGTGCTTGAAGCGAGCCGCAGTTTCTACCTCCCGCACGCCGCCATGTGCGGCGGTCGAGCGCGCTGTTCGACCTGCCGGGTGCGCGTCACATCGGGCGCTGAGTTCTGCCCGCCTCCCGGCGCGGACGAGCAGGCGACGCTCAATCGCATCGGCGCGGCGCCCGACGTGCGCCTTGCCTGTCAATTGCGCCCGCAAGGCGCCATTTCCGTCGTGCCGCTGGTGCGCACCGAGAGGCCGATCTACCGGCCGGCGGCGCCGCGGCGCGATGCCGAGCGCGAAATCGTCGTGCTGTTTTGCGATTTTCGCAACTGGGGCGAGCTGGCGAGCGATCAGATCGCGCAGGACCTGCTCTACGTGTCGAAGCTCTACATCGAGGGCATCGCCAACGCCATTCGCTCGGCCGGCGGCACGGTCAGCTACATCGAGCTCGACCGCATCTGTGCTCTGTTCGGGCTCGAACGCGGGCTCGCGCAAGCGGCCCGGCAGGCCTTGCAAGCGGCCAGTGCCATCGAGGGCGTGACCGCGGACCTCAACGAACGGCTCGGCCAGCAGTGGCAATGCAAAGCCGAAATCTCGGCCAGCCTGCATGCCGGCCGCGCCGCGGTCGGAGAAATCGGCTCGTCCGAGCCGCCGACAATGCTGGCGGTCGGCGCGGCCATGGATCTGGCATTCGATCTGCGCAAACTTGCCAGCGAGCGCGCCATGCCATTCGTGATATCGGAGCCGGTCTACCGGGCGGCGGGCCTCGATCCGGCCGATGGGGAAACGGTCACGCTGCCGGCTGCCGGCACGAATCAGCGAGACGACGGCGATCCTCGCCGAGTTGGCGCCCGCCCTGCCCGCATCTTGGACGCCGATCGCCGATCGCGGTCGCGCGGCCTTGCGGCGTCTGCGCAGTCCGTTTTTTGCCGGGTAAAGGCGCGGCGCCAAGCGCCCGCTCAGTCTTCCCGCTTCGCCCGCGCCTTCGGCCCTGCGCCGCGCATATAGTGCAGCTCGGGGCGATAGCGACCGGCCATGCGGCTCCTTAAGCCCCGCCAGGTCTCGTTCAGCGCATCGATGAGCGGCACTTTCGCGCGCAGCAATCGCGACATGGTCCGTCTCCGCCTCAATGCAGGGGGCCGATAACGGCCGTGAACGGCAGCGCGAAAAGATCGCCGCCGAGCTCGTCGCTGACATGCAGCATCCAGTCGCGCCAATCCTCCGGACCGGGCGCGGCAAGGAATTCGCACACCATCATGGCGGCCTGCTCGCGCGCCTCGGTCATATCGGTGACGTTAGCCTCGCCGTAATCCAACAAAACTTGTTCGCTGCTGAAGCATTGGAAATGGACGTGGGTCATGGGCGAGCCTCGACGCACGCCCATGCTGGCGCTTTGAATTCGACTAGGTAGAAGAGCTCACGTTGTCACTGGACCAGAACACTATCCGCGAGTATCGTAGAGAAACACCACTTAAGGAGGCGCAGCATTTTCGACGCGAAGCTCCAATGAGCTTATCCTCGAGATGCTTAATACGTCAGATGCCACATCCTCAAGTTTCGCAGCGCGTAAGGCAGATTGAGGAATTGCGATGCCTACCGAACCAATAACATTGGGATCTGCGGCCCCTATAATAATGAAACTTGTAGGCGCGTTCTCGGAGCCTGCAAAGGGCATGGCTCAGCGTGCCCGAGAAAAACTAGAGATCAAATTACGCAAAGGCTTTTCGAGGTTCATCGACGAAAACTTTTCGCGCTTCTCAACGGTAAAGACTATTATCTCCAGCAGCAATCCGATCCCTCTATTAGATATTTATGTGAACTTGCATCTGGCGTCAGAGAATCCGATTCGCGCGCACCGCGATGAAGACTTTCTAAGAGAAATTAATAAGTATCAAAACGTATTGTTTACTGCGACAGCAGGCGCAGGCAAATCGATGCTGATGCGCTATCTCTATCTAAGAGGCCGTTTCGAAAGTAGTTGAGTGATTGAAGTCCGCGTGATTCCAGGGGGTTGCGAGACCAACCCCGGAGTTGCCATGTGGACCCCAACCACTCGAAAGCAGCATAGCCGCAAGGCCATCCGATACCAAACTGATGTTACCGATGAGGAATGGTACGTGATCGAGCCTCACTTACCGATGGCGAATAGCACGGGACGACCGCGCGCCTGGCCGATGCGCGAGATCATCAACGGCATTTTCTATGTGATGCGGTCTGGCTGTCCGTGGCGTCTGCTGCCGAGCGATTTGCCGCCGTGGGGTACAATTTATCGCTGGTTTGCGGAGTTCCGTGACGAAGGCCGCTTCGAGAAGATCAATCACGCGCTGGTCATGCTCGACCGCGAACGGATTGGGCGCGACGCCAGTCCAACCGGTGCGATCATTGATAGCCAGAGCGTCAAGACGACCGAGGCTGGCGGGCCCCGCGGCTACGACGCGGGCAAGAAGATCAACGGACGTAAGCGCCATGCGCTCGTCGACACCGATGGGCGCGGCCTCGTACTCGAACCACATCCGGCGAGCATCCAGGATCGCGATGGCGGCGGACCGCTGCTGCGAGTTTCGCGCCGTATCTTCCCGTTCATCCAGCGGGTCTTCGCTGATAGCGGATATGCGGGTAAGAAGGTCGCAAAGGCCACGTTGATCGCGGTCGAGATTGTACGCAAAAATCCCGATCAGGTCGGCTTTGTCGTCAACCCGCGGCGTTGGGTGGTCGAGCGGTTCTTCGCCTGGATTGGGCGCAACCGGAGGCTGGCAAAGGACTTCGAGGCCACCATCAACTCCGCACGCGCTTTCCTCTACGCCGCTTCCGTCATGCTCCTCGTGCGCCGGATTGCGCGGGCTTCATGACTTTCGAAACCGACTTTAAGGTTTTTAGAATTTCAAACAGAGCGACTCCCGGTATTCTTAGAACTGAGAGAACTAAACCAATTCCCTAATTTAAATTTGCAAGAATACGTCCAAAGAAAGATTTCGGAATATATTGATGGCTTTTCTGAACAGCAGATAAAGTTTGCCTTCGATACTGGGCGCATAGTCTTATTTCTAGATGGCTTTGACGAAATAGATTACGATAAAAGAAAGGAGCGCGAACAGCAGATCAATGCGTTGTCGGCTCGATATCAGAGGTTATGGATTTTTGCGTCAAGTCGACCTGCGGAATCCTTTGCAAGTTGGGAACGATTTTATGTCTTCAGAGTGCAGCCCTTTACGAAAAAGCAAGTTGAAACACTAATTTCAAATATTTCGTATGACGAGGAGATTAAGAAGCTCTTTCATAAGAAACTAGCAGAGGGTCTTTATGAAACGCACAAAGCGTTTTTGACTAATCCGCTACTTACGATCATGATGCTCATTACTCTTGCACAGTTTGCAGAGGTGCTGACCTGCCGCTAAGTTTTTCCTCCACGTGGAGTTAGAGTCCGGCCTCAACAAGGGGACGGACGATGAAGCGGATCAGGTTCACGGAAGAGCAGATCATTTCGGTTCTGCGCGAGCATGAGGCCGGAGCAAAGACAGCCGATCTGGCGCGCAAGCACGGCATCTCGGAAGCCACGTTGTACAACTGGAAGGCCAAGTACGGCGGCATGGACGTGTCGGACGCTAAGCGTCTGCGGTCGCTGGAAGACGAGAATCGCAAGCTGAAGAAGCTGCTGGCGGAGTCGATGCTGGACCAGGCGGCACTGAAGGAGCTTCTGACAAAAAAATGGTAGGGCCCGTCGCCAAGCGCGAGGCTGTCGCTCATCTGCGCGATGTCCTGCAGATGAGCGAGCGCCGGGCCTGCACCCTCGTGGCCGCCGATCGCAAGATGATCCGCTATCGCTCGCGCCGGTCGCCTGATGTCGAGCTGCGTACCCGTCTGCGCGATCTTGCCAACCAGCGCCGCCGGTTCGGCTACCGAAGGCTGTTCATCCTGCTGCGGGAACAGGGCGAGCCGTCAGGCGTCAACCGCATCTATCGTCTCTATCGCGAGGAAGGGCTGATGGTCCGCAAGCGCAAAGCTCGGCGGAGAGCCGTCGGAACACGAACACCTATCCTGGTCGAGGCCAAGGTCAACGCGCGCTGGTCCCTCGACTTCGTCCACGATCAGCTCGCCCCTGGCCGGCGCTTCCGCATCCTCAACATCGTGGATGATGTGACGCGTGAATGCCTGGCCGCCATTCCCGACACCTCGATCTCGGGCAAACGGGTTGCACGTGAGCTTACGGCAATCGTTGATGTGCGCGGCAAGCCCGGCATGGTCGTGTCCGACAACGGCACTGAGTTCACCTCAAACGCCATCCTGGGCTGGGCAAAGGACCATCAGGTGGAATGGCATTACATCGCGCCGGGGCGACCAATGCAGAACGGCTACATCGAATCGTTCAACGGTCGCATGCGCGACGAGCTTCTCAACGAGAGCCTGTTCGTCGATCTCGACCACGCCCGCCAGCTCATCAGCGTCTGGCTCACCGATTACAACACCGCGAGGCCGCACTCCTCGCTCGGTTACAAAACGCCGGCGGCTTATGCCGGTACACTCACCACGCCGAAGGGCGTAACATTGGCTGAGACTCTAACCGCCGCTGGATGAAAGTTCAGTGGCAGGTCAGTGCCAGCCAAAATACATTTATTCTACGAATATGCATTTGAGGCACTTTTTGGTCGGCACGATGTCACCAAAGGCGGCTTTCAAAGAAAGCGTTACACAACACTCGCGTTGGATGACTTTAAGCGGCTTTTTTCTTATTTTTGTATGATCACCTATCTACGAGAATTGTACACCTTCTCAGCAGGGCAGGTTTTGGAATTAATTCAACAAAGCATAACATCGTCCCAGATTAGCGCAGACAAAACAAGATTTCGAAATGACCTCACTGAAGGCACTTGCATGCTTGTAATGGATGGCCTCGACTACACATTTAGCCATAGATCATTTCAAGAGTACTTTGCGGCCTATTTCTTGTCGCGGGTAAAAGTTGATGAGCTTACGCGCGCGGTGCCAAAATTGGTTCAGCGAAGCACGTTCGACAATGTCTTGAAGATGATCTCAGAAATGAATAACGAGAAATTTGAAGAAGGGTGGGCTCTTCCAACATTAGACCTGCTGTGCGACGCGGTAAATGGCATAAACGCTAAAGAACATAGTATCCAATTTGCTGGCCGCCTGATCAGTGGAAGACCGCAATTAGCATTGCAATTTCCCCGTAGCAACCGCGAGCGATTCCAATTCCGCATAAGATTTTTGAATGAAAGCGAAGATTCGAGGCGTAATTCACAACGAAGTGGCGGCCAAAAGAGAGCGCGTGTCAATATCACTGAACTTAGGGGCGCCCTATACCGCGTCTATAACCTTTTTGACAAAATTAATGCGCAAATAAAATCAGCCAAATTTGCAGACGATGATATCTATCAAAAAATCCACACCGGTAGGATTTTGAAGGACGATTCTCGATTTGACCGGCTTAGGAAGTCATCCGCACAGGCTGGGAATATTGTCCACATTGACCTAACCGACAAGGACAGCGAATGGCTCAGGGGAACTTGGTTTGCTTGCTTTATCAGCGCCGAGAGTGAACTTCTTCCAAGATTACGCGATGAGATTGAGGAGCGGGTCCGGCGAAGAAAAGAAGGGCTTGCGGAAATACTGCCTCTCTAACGAACTCCACCAATCTCTTTTTCATACAGAGGTAGAAGCGTAACTTCTTGACATTTATTCACAATTATGGAGTTAAATCCACATGACACCAAATGTAGCTAAGAAAAGCATTCCCGCTAAATGTGGGGATGCTGGCGCGCCTGAAATTGAAATCACTCCGGAGATGATAGAGGCGGGGGCGCCTTATTTGTTCGCTTTCCATCGGGAAGGGCGGAGCGAGGATGAGGTGCTTGCCGATATTTTTAGAGCAATGACTTTTGCGGCCAAGAAATCACGGGAAACCCCATCTCATTGAGCCAAACGATGGACATCACGACGGATGACAAAAACCTGCAACGGTCGTAATTTTCGTAATTCACAGGGTCATCCATGAGCATAATGTCGTTCTTGTAGAGTTGCAAATTCGCGCAGTTTTTGGCGATTTCTGGAGAGCAAAAGTCAATTGGGTTTGTAGAGTGAGCAAATTGGTTTCGGATGGTTTTGATGATTAAGAGGTCCTTATATACAGGCTCGCTTATCACATCGAGGGCATAGGCCAGATCCACCCTAGAGGCAAAGGTAGAAAGCGGCCCATATCCTTCGAAAATCTTATCTCTGAGTCGACGGGAAATGTTTCTGAATTTGGCGCTGATCCCGTGTTCGAGATATTCCGCGAGGACCCCGCATGCTATAATCGCCGCGCCGCGATCAGATTGAGCGAGAATTTCGCTAATAATTCGATCTGTTTCGGGATTGTCGTCCGGAATACCCATGGAGAATCTCGATGGCCGCCACAAAAAAACAAGATGAGTTCGACGAAGACGAAGCTCAAGTGCGGTTTGAATTACTGGTTCGTGCCGCGCTAAACACGAAGCCCAAGCCCCTCAAGAGTATGGAGCCGAAAGGGATGCCGTCGCAATCGAAGAAGCAGCAAAAACAGAAACGAAGGCGGCGATCAGATGCGGCATAAACGCTATATTCTCGCAGCTAGTTTAGCGATTTCTGCCGTCCAAGCTCAGGCTTCCACATGCGCCGAAAAGGCATTTAAGGACTATAATGATAATCTGAGTGTCCTTCGTAACGGAACGCCCTTCCTATCAGCAGGGCGTTTAGTGGCCGAGCGTAGATATGAAGAACAATTCTGCTGGCGGTTTGTGCAATGTGATATAATTGATGTTTCAAGTATTCCATTTGCGGCGGCTTTCGCGAAGTGTCTTCGCGAAGAAGATCAGAAAAAAAACTAGGGAAGAAAGGTCGCCCTATGTCTACCGCGGATCGCACAAATTTTTACCGCAAGATCAATTCGTTCCCGTGGCAGTCTCTAGAGCGCGACGAATCTGGCCCATTGCATACAAGTACCCGTCAATCAATTTCTCGGTTGTTGGCTGCATTTCGAGATTTGCTAATCCAACTTGTTCGGCGGCGCCAAAATCAGAAAGCACCTGCTGCCGATTAGGGCAAGTGGTAGCGATTACTTGGGCAAACGTCAGTAAGGCGTGAATTTCGCCTGAAAGAAACAAAGAATTCACTGCGTTGTGCGGCGGCATTGTCTTCGCTCCTAGTTCGGTTGGCGCCGACTAGGATACCCGGTGCCTGTGGAATTATCACAGGGTTCAAACTGCGGCGTTAGATAACTAAAGGTGTCTCGATGCGTAGTGATCTTAAAAGTCGCACCAAAGAAAGTCCGCTTAGTTTGCGCGAGGGCGCGGCGGAATGTGATCTAACAACTCCTGCAACGTATCCCGAAGGTTCTCCGCCTGCTCCTTCGTTAGTCGCATTTGAAGGTCCATGGATGCCTCTGCTTGTGTCTCCTTCGGACGTGCAATTTTCAATCTCAGCACAGGAAATTCACCAGCGACAACACCTCCGCGCCAATCGGCCAAAGCGTATTGCAGAATGACGTTTCCCGCTCGGTCGCGCTCTAAATCATCCATTCATTCGCTCCCTAGTCTGGTTGGCACCTCTAGAGTAGCGAATTGAAAGGCCGGGCGTCATGCCCGGCCTTTCTTTCTTTGCGCCAGCGGACGAAATTGCTTGGCCTGATGGCTGAAATCCGGCCTAGTGAGGTTGCCGGTAGTAAATGCGCTTGCCTTCCACGCCCTTTACCGCAGCAATCGTGCGATCAATGTCACCGATACCAAGCGCGACGCGGTGATTGTAGCGGAAATCGAACTCGGCAAGATACCGATGCAAATGTTTCTCTTTGCAGTGCTGGTACACGCCTTTCATTCCGCGTTTGAAGATCGAGTAGTAACCTTCAACTGTGTTGGTGTGGATGTCGCCGCGCACGTATTCTTTGTGAGAATGCGTTACGGTTTCATGCGCGGCAAACTGAGAACCGATGAAAGTGTAGAGCCTGCTTTCGTCGGTGTGCAGGCGGCTCTCGTGACGGATATTGTCGGAAACGATGCCGACCACAGTCTCAGCATCGGCAACCGCGGGATGGAACGAGCGGACACGACCGCCGCGCTCTACCAGCGACACAACCGCGCGCTTGCCGCCCGGCCCCGAACGACCTTTCTTCGTAAAGGGCCTGCCCTTACGCTGCTTCGACGGCTTGCGTTCCTCGACTTGACCGAAATAGGTCTCATCGGCTTCCACGATCATGCCCTTGCCGCCGAGCGGGTCGGTGCCGGGTTCATCGTCGGGCCGCATAGCCTCACGGATGCGATGGCACATAAACCAAGCCGATTTGTAATCGATGCCCAAGGCTCGGTGTAACTGGTGGGCGCTGATGCCCTTTTTGCTGGCCGACATCAGGTAGAAGCCCATCAGCCATTTATTCAGCAGAATATGGCTGCGCTCCATGACGGTGCCGGTGGTGACGGTGAAATCCTTGCGGCATTCCTTTTCAGCGCAGCGATACCAGCCCGGCTTGGCTTTCTGTGCATAGGCGTGGTTTACCGCTCCGCAATGGCTGCAAATGGGACCGTCCGGCCAGCGGGTCTTTTCCAGCCAAGCCCGGGCGTTGTCAGGGGTCTGGAAGTGGGGGGCGTCGAAAGCGTTGGACATGGCTTAATTTCCTCTTGATCTGAGAAAATCATAGTCCTAGTATTCTGTGGAGTCAACTCCATAATTGGGCATTTATTCCTATAGGATTATATTGCCATCGTCTCCTCCGCGTGAGGGCGCTCTCATGAGGCGTCATGCGGGCGGGAGGAGATGCGGCGCCCGCGCGGATGCCTCGCACGCATCCGTCCGGGAGGCCCCGGGTAGCCGTCCGGCCCCACTACGAGGGCCTGCCTTCAATGGCTGGACGTGACGCGGACGATGGAAGGCGAAAGCCATCCGGGTCGGGTTTGGCGCCAATGCCGGCTCGTCGCCGCGTCGGGAAGCACGGCCCCGGGGACAGAAATCGCCGCCCGTGGAGCGCCGAGAGGCGCCCGCGCTCTCGATAAGGGAGCGCGGCAAGACGGAAGGACCGGTGCGCCGCTCGGCGCTCCACCCCCTCGCTTGTTGCGGGGGTCGATTCCCCCGAACCCCCTGTTCGAGGGAAACGGAAAGACAGGCGGCCCCGGCGCCTCGACAAAGAATACGGGCGGCGGAGCGTTGGCTGTTTGACATTCGAATCTGGAAAGCATGGAGCGCACGCAAGCGCATCACACTCCGCCGTCATCACCCGCGAAACCTGTCCCCGCGCAGGCGGGGACGGGGCACGACAGAAAGAGGACTTTGCCGGCACGGCCGCATGGATGGCCGAGTCATAAAGCGCGAAGACGGCGCTTCGCGCCATTTGCCCGGCCATGACAGCGCAGTAGCGTCGCGGCGCGAACCGCAGCGCGCTCACTTCACCGTAATCGCCAGGCCATTGAGGTCGGCGCTGACAATCGCGCCGATCGAGCGGCCGGTGAGCGCGAGCACCGCGCCGTTCTGGTTGGTCAGCACGATCGCCTGCGCGCCGCGGCCGATCGCCGCGCCGACGTTGCCCGCGGCATAGACGCCGGAAACATCCGACGCACGGTTGATGTGGCTCACCGTGCCGTGGAAACGCGTCTCCGAGGCGCCGAACGTGAAGCCATAGCTGATGCCGCCGATCGAGAGCCGGTAGCTGCGGCCGTGGAATGTGAGCGTGCCGCTGCCGCCCGAGCCGCCGATGACGAAGCCGGCTTTGATCACGCTGAAGCTGATGGTGCCGCTGTCGGCGCGCGCCAGCGACGGCAGGCCGACGACGGCAACGGTGAGCGCAATCAGTGCGGCGCGAAGCAGATGGGAAAGGCGCATGGGGTTCTCCTTGGGAATGTTTCCGTGTTGCACGCGAGCTTACTTGCCGGCCGCCTTGCGCAGCGCGGCGTTGATGCGCTCCTGCCAGCCGGGGCCGTCTTCCTGGAAGAAATCGAGCACGTCGCGGTCGATGCGCAGCGACACCGTCTCCTTGGCGCCCGGGATCGACGGCGCCGCCGGCGGCAAATCGACCGGCTTGGTGGTGGCGGCCTTGAAGGCCTTTTCGGCTTCGGAGCGCGAATCGGGGATGGGACGGCGACTCATGGCGGGCTTTTATCACGCCCGTTCGATGGCCGTCATGGCCTATCGCGGCAGCGCCATAACGGGCTCGCGGGCCGGCCGCGCGCGTCGTCCGCCGGCGCCGTTAAGCTTGCCAAGTAAGGTAACCGCACGGGAGTCCGCCGGCGCGCGCGACCGCCATGATACCGCTCGGCCTCTGTCCCGGCGGAAAGGCAAGCGCGCATGAATCGACTGCCGAATATCCAGATCTTGCGCGCCATCGCGGCGCTCATGGTGGTGGTCGACCACTGCGGCCTCGAGACCTCGCGGCTCGCCGCCTCGCTCGGGCAAGGTCCGCTGTTCGACGAAGTTCCCTGGGGCGCCGGCGTTCAGCTGTTCTTCGCGATCAGCGGCTTCATCATGGTGGCAACCACCGCCAACTAGTTTCGGCTCGGGCGCGGCCGCCGCCGACTTCATGCGCCGCCGCCTCATCCGCATCGTGCCGCTTTATTGGCTGGTGACCACCGGCGCGCTCGCGGTCGCGCTGCTCGCGCCCAGCCTGTCGAAAGCGCCGCCCGGCGACAATCTCTACGTCGCGGCCTCTTATCTGTTCATTCCGTATACGCGGCTCGGCGGCGACGTGCGCCCGCTGGCCACGCCCGGCTGGACGCTCAATCTGGAAATGTTGTTCTACGTCGTGTTCGCGGTCGCGCTGTTGTTGCCGCGCCGGCGCGGCTTAACGTTGGTGTTCGGCGCTCTCGGACTGTTGGTGGCGGCGCAGGTCGCCGGCATCCTGCCCGGCACCGCGCTGAACTTCTGGGGCGATCCGATCGTACTCGGCTTTCTGTTCGGCGTCGCGACCGGCATCGTCTATGTCAACGGCCTGCGCCTGACGATGCTCTCGATGACGTTGCTGACGGTTGCCGGCTTTATCGGCCTGTTCCACGCGCAAATCTCCGGCCTCGCCGAGGATAATATCTGGTCTGCGCCTGGCCGCGGTCGTCCCGGCCGCCGCGATCGTGTTCGCCTTTCGCGCTGGCGCCGCAGGTCGACGAAAGCCGGCGGCTGTGGTGGCCGGCACTCTTGATCGGCGACGCCTCCTACAGCCTCTATCTGTTGCACGAATTCCTGTTGCGCCCGCTGCACATCGTGTGGGCGAAGACGGTGCTCGGCATCGTGCCGCTCTGGGTCTTCATCCCGCTCGGCATTGCCATCGCGGTGGCGGCCTCGCTCGCGCTCTATTGGCTGTTTGAGAAGCCGGTCACGCGCTGGCTTAATGCGCTCAGTCGAAAGCGCGGGACGATACCGAAACGGGTGCGCGCCTTGCGCGAAGCGCCGATCCGCGTGACGCCTTAAGCGGTCGTCCTCACCGCTTGTATAGGCCCATGATCGCGGCCTTGGCGAGCGTGTTGAAATGCAGATTGAAGCCGACCACGGCCGGCGAGGTGTCGGCAGTCACGCCCAGTTTGTCGACGCCGACCGCGAACACCGTGAACAGATAGCGGTGCGGGTGGTCGCCTTCCGGCGGACAGGGGCCGAGATAGCCGCTCAAGCCGAGTTCGGTGCGGGTCATCAGCGCGCCCGCCGGCAGCTTGCCGCTCATCGGATTGCCGGCATCGAGCGCCAGCTCGGTGATGGTAGCCGGGATGTTCACCACCACCCAGTGCCAGAAGCCGGAGCCGGTCGGCGCGTCGGGGTCGTAGCACGTGAGCGCGAAGCTCTTGGTGGCGGCGGGCGCGCCCGACCATTTCAGATGCGGCGACTTGTTGCCGCCGGCGCAGCCGAAGCCGAAATTCTCCGACAGCACGTGATCCTTGGCGAGATAATCGCCGTCCTTGAAGCTGTTGCTGACAACCGTGAACGCCATGACCGTCTCCATCCTTGCCCGCCCGCGCAAAGCCTATTCCGCTGCGGTCAAAGCGCAATGGGCTGATGCAATGAGCCGGTCAAGCGGCAGCGATAGCTCGCTTAATCAAATCGCAAGCCTGCCGGCGATAAAATGCGGGCAGCAACCGCCCTAGATCCGCGCGTCATGACCGAGCAAACGCCCGCCACGCCGAGACAGATGATGGTCGCCGCGGCGATCGCCGCGGGCTTCGGCGGCTACTTGATCCTGGTCGGCGCAAGCCTGCTGCCAATCCCGGGCGGACCCCGCAATCTGCACGGTCCGCTTTGGCTGGTGCTGTGCTGCGGACTTGCCTTCTTCCTCGCCGGCGTCAGCATTTTCACGCAGGTGCTCGGTCACGCCGCCGCCGACGGTGAACTGCCGGCCGCCGCGCCGCGCTGGCTGCGCACCGTTCAATATCTGGTCGGGCTCACGATCTTTTGCTGCTTCGGCGCGATCGCGGGCTGGGTCGCCTTCGGGCCGGGCACGCGCCATTTTTCCGGCACGCTGATGTTTGGCAGCGCCGCGACCGACGACATGATCGGCCGCATCGCCTTCGGCTTCGGCGCGGTGCTGATCTGGCTTGCCACGATCGCCGTGGCGGTCGTCGGTCTGCGCAAGATTATCCGGCTCCACATGAACCCGCCTCGGCCGGCCGGCGACAAACGCGCATGACCGAACACAAGGAGCATGACAATGCTGGCCGAAATCTTCCTTCTGCGACTGCAGGCCGTGCTACGCGAGACGATCGCAAACGCCGCGAAAGCGAGCAACACGCGCTTCGTCCCGATCGAGTTGCCGCGCGCGTAAGCCTGCCGCAAGTGGGCGCCGCACACGCTGCGCCTACTTCCGGCAGGCTGCGCCGCAGCCTGCGTCCCGACTTCGTTATTTGGCGCGCGCTGCCCGCCGGCGCTCGACCCAGGCCATAGCCCAGGCCCAGGCAAAACCGGCGATCAAGCCGCCGACCGCCAGGATGGCTATATTCGCGACGCCGTAGTCGCCGCTCCACAACACCATAAAGACGGTCCAGAGGGCGGCGAAGATCGGCGCTGAAAGGACGAAACGAAGCGGGCTGGCCATGACGTCCCCCTTGCTGCGGCGGGCGAGGCGCGCCGCGTTCAAAAAGAAGACGGCGCCCGGCGCCGCTATCCGGCGCGCCTTAGAAAATACTCGGGCGCCGCGAAACCGCTGCACCGCCGTCCAAGCCCTGAGCGGGCCTCGCCCTCAAACCATCTTCTTGAAAAAGAAATAGGCGCGCTTGCCGAAGTCGAAGGCCGGGCTTTGCGGGCTGACGAAATTGCGGAAGATCTGCTCCGAATTATGCATGAAACGGTGCATGATGAATTCGACCGGATTGCGCGCGCGATAGGAATGGAAATAGGAATCGAGATCGGCGGCGCTATAGGCGTGCGCGTTGTCGGCATATTTGGCGACCACCGGCGTGAACCAGGGATGCAGCCGCGAGCCCGGCCATTTGCCGATCAACGTCGTCTTCATGAAGTTGCCGATCAGCAGATCGTCGAATACCTCGTGGCGGATCGCCGCCATCAGCGAGGCGCGCGGCACCTCGAACACGATCTGCCGCTTGGACGGACGCTTGCGCGGCGGCAGGTCGACGGTGACGTCCTTAGCCCCGACCCGCAGCACAACGGCGTCGATGTGGTCGCGCAACGTTTCGATACGGCGGAAATAGGCGCCGAGCTCGGCCGCCTCGTCGGCGGATAGCTGCTCGTTCCAATCGTCGCCGAACTCGGAGGGATCGATCAGCGCGGGCGGCGACTCGGCCGGGCGCAGCTCGCGATACTGATCGGTCACGCAGTCGTAGCTGATGAAGGCCGGCAGCAGCCGCACCGTCTTGGAGTCGAAGCCGACGTCGAACACATCGCAGGGCGTCGTGTATTTGTTGACCCAGGCGCTGTCGCTGCGTTGGTATTGATGGAAGCAGCTGAACGGGATGGCGTCGGTGACGCCGTACATTTCGGCATAGCCCTGCAGCACGGGACCGATCGGCCGCCTTTGCGCCGCCGCCGGCAGGATGCGCTCGCCGTCTTCGCCGTAATAATTGATCATGTCGGCGTCGCCGTAGCTGAACAGCCGCATCAGGAACGAGCGTTGGAATTGCTTGATGATCTTCTTGACGAAGCGCTCGGAGCCGAGCGCGTTGCCGTCGTTGAAATTGACCAGCAGCCGCCCGTTGATGTCGACGAACAGAAGCGCGTCCTGGTTATAGTCCGACACGCACATGGCCCGGATGCGGGGCGAGAGCTGAACCCACTCGCGGTCGGGCATCACCTGCGTCTTGAGGCCCTGCTGCGTCAGGTCGTTGTTGATGCGGCCGCCGACATGATCGGGCAGCAGGATGGTCTTGTCCGAGAGCGCCAGCAGGGATTCGGCGCTGATGTGGTCCGGATGGCCGTGCGAAAACCACAAATATTTGACGTTCTTGACGGCGTCGCGCTGGGCCGGCGGGATTTCGTGGCTCAGCTTCCAGCTGCCGAAATAGGCCGCGCCTTGAATCCACGGATCGGTCGCCAGAACCGGCCGGTCTTCGTAGCAAATGACGGTGGCGTTCCCGATCGTGTCGAAATGCATCTGTCACAAATCCGCGCAGCGTCCGACGCTGCGCACCCTTTTGCGGCATTCTGACACTATAGCATTGTGGCACCGCCAAGAAAGCGGCCGTGGCGACGCGCAACCGGCGACTACGCCGTCGCAATCCACATATCCCGGCACGCCACGACAATGCAGTTGCGGAACCGCGGCGGGGGGCGGTAAATTTCGTTTGTTCACTAAATGGAGGAATGAACGATGCATCGCTTTTTGCTTTGCGCCGCTGCCGGCCTGATTGCGGCCGGCTTTCTTGCGTCGACTCCGGCGCAGGCAGCGCCCTACCAGATCATCAAATGGCCGGTCACCAATTTCTGCCAGATTTGGGATTTCGGTCTGCCCACCCGTCCGGTTCCGTCCAACTACATGATCGTGTCGCCGCCGCTGCCGAACCTTGGCGCCGCGGTGAGCATGAAAGCGAAACTGTGGCACAGCCACGTTTGCCTCTTCTGATGCAAGCTGGGCTCAAGCGCACTCGTGCGCTTTGATCGGACGCTCGCGACCGCCTGGTGTTTGACAATCATGGCGGTCGCCCCTTCGGCCGATGCTCACGATCGTACGCCTTGCGCGATGATCAAGAGCACTGAGGTCGCCATATAGCCTCCCGCAACCATCTGCCGCCGTGATACGTTAACCCCTGCGCAGCGCGGTCTAAAGCGCGAGAGGTTTTCGCATGTCCGAAGTCACCTATGAGATCGTCAAGCACGACAACGGCTGGGCCTATACCGTCGACGGCGTGTTCTCGGAGCCCTTCCCGACCCATGCCGCGGCGCTCGCCGCCGCGCAGAACGCCGCCACCGAGCAACGTGCGCCCGGCGCCACCACCGTCATCCAGTACGAGACCGCCGACGGCAAATGGCACACGGAGACCGCCCGCGGCAACGACCGCCCGACGACCATCATCAAAGACAGCAAAGACTGATCGCTCGGTTCAACGTCGGCGGATCACATCTTGCTCGCCCGCCGCCAATGAATGCGGAACGAGTTGCCCTGCGCGTCCTTGGGCGCGGTCAGCGTCAGGTCGTCGCCCGATAGCGTGACGTGACGAAGTTGCGTGTCGCCCATCCGGTTGGGGTTGACCGCGCTGAAGATGATGTGGCGCACCTCCTCGCCGGTCACCTCGAAGCGGCCGGCATAGGCGACCACGCCGAGCGCGGCTTCCGCGCGCTGCTCGGGCGTGGTGGCGTCGAGGTCCATGCGCGCAACGGTCTCGTCGACTTGTCTGCGCCCGATCGGCGTGTTGACTACCGCCATGTAGCCGTCGGCGGTGTACATGATCTGCGAGGCGCGCGGCACGTCCGTTTTGACGCTGCCGTCGGCGCGCAGCAGGTCGCGGCTGCGCTCGCGCCAGACCCCGACCAAGTCCTCGTTTGTCATGACGTCCTCCCCTGCCCGGCGCACTCTTTCACGGGATAAGCGCCCGGCGACGCCGCCTTACCACAAATGGTAGGCGGACCATTTATTTTCCGGAATCTCCGGCCCAATTTTATAATCGAACGACAGCACCTTCAGATGATTGGGCGCGGCGGTGCAAGTATAAGAGAGTTCATACCATTTATTGCGGCTGCGAAAGGCGGCGCCGTTCGCCGTGATCGTATCCTTGATGACGATGGTGCTTGTCCGCGCGTCGCTGATGGCGCGGTCGGGATGAAAATGATTGGCGGCCTTGCCGATCTTCTGCATCGCGGCGTAGTCGCAGATCTGTTCCAGACGTTCGGTCGGGGCCAGCATTTCGAGCGAGCGCTCAAAGCGCTCTTTACGACTGCTGGCGGTAGCCTGCGTCGCCACGATTGCGGCGAGCCCGATCGCCAGGACTAATCTTCGCATCCGACCAACCTTTGATTTTGTCGATTGAATTGATTGGTATAGCGGCAGCTTGCGGGGCAACGGCGGCATCCGCACCCGTAGACGGTGAAAACACGGCGAACTAATGGCCGCATCCGTCAAGGTTATTTCGCATCCCGCTCGAGCAATTCGATCGAGATTCCCTGCGGTCCGCGCAGGAAGCAAACCTTGATGCCGGGCCGCGGGCTATGCGGCTCCTTGGAGAATTGCACGCCCTTCTGCTTCAGCTCGGCGGCGATGGCGTCGATGCCGGAGACCGACAGCCCGAAATGGTCGAGGCCCTGATAGGGCGTCGTGGGCGGGGGATTGACGCCGTCGCCGGCGCTGACGGGGGCGAGAAAAATATTGGCGCCGCCCAGCTTGAGGTCGATGCGCGGCTGGCCCTGCGGCGTGCTGCGGATCACTTGCGCGCCCAACATGCTCTCGAACCATTGTGCGGTCGCCTCCGGATCGGGCGTGCGCAGGTGGATGTGATCCCAAGTGACTTGCGGCATGGCGAGTTCCCCATTTGGCGACGCATTTCGATAAGCGGCGCATAAAATGCAAGGTTATGTCGATCCGCGTCAACACGCTTTTCGCGATTTGTCGGAGGCGAACCGGTGGCGCGCGAATGTCCGCGATACCGAGCGACACAGGTCCACAACGTATTCGACTTTTTGCAAGTGTTCGGAGAACTCCGGCTGGCGCGGCCTTGCCGACCCCACACGCCCTCGCCAGGCTTTCTCACCGGTCCGCCGGACCGGTCACTCAGGGGAGTTCCATGAAGACCGTCACTGCCGTGCTACTGATAGCCGGACTTGCCTTCACAACCAATGCCGCCCTCGCTGCCACCACCGACGACGTCAAGTGGGTCAATCAATGCGCCAATGATAACAAGGGCGATGCGCCGGACGAGGTCGTGCTGAAATACTGCACCTGCATGAACAACAAAATGAGCGACAACGAAACCCAGTCGATCACCCAGTGGGAAAAGACCCACGTCGTCGAGCGCAAGGCCTGCGACAAGCAAGCCGGCTGGAAATAGCAGCGGCGCCTCCGGGCAGCCTCGGCGCCGCTTAGCCGGCTCACAAGCGACTTTAGAATTTCGCCGCGCCGCGCCCGCGGCAAAATTTTTTCGCGGGCTTGACAATCTTTGATCCTAGGAAATCTGTCGGCGGCTTCGTCGCCCACAACGACGTCTAGCTCATCACCTCACGAACCGATCACCCACCCACGTGGCGCCCAGCTCCTTTGATGACCGATGTGTGACAAACCATTCAGCGTTACCCGTTACCCACAAGCATGCACAGCGCTGCCATTTTCGCTGTCATCAGCCGTCGCAATTTTGCTAAAGGAAAATGTTGACGGCGGGCCGAGGACGAGATGGCGCGAGAGCCGGTTTACGCGGCGGGAGGCATCGTATTGCGCGGCGGTCGTGCGCGGCCGCGCATCGCCGTCGTCCGCCGCAGCAAGGACGACCGCTGGGTATTGCCGCGCGGTAAACTCAAGCGCGATGAAAATCCGGTCGCCGGCGCCAAACGCGAGGTGGTGGAAGAAACCGGCCACCGCGTCGCGGTGCACGAATTTCTCGGCGCCATCACCTACCTGACGCGCGGCCGGCCGAAGCTGGTGCAGTTCTGGCGCATGCTGGCAGCCGAACGCCCGAGCCGCGATCTCACCCCGGACATCATCGAGGTCGAGTGGCTGCCGTTGCGGGCAGCGACCCGACGCTTGAGCTTTCCACTGGAAAAATTATTTCTGCGTCACGTCGGGCGCCGCGTGATCAAACGCAGACGACGCAAGACGCGAAGCAGCGGCAGCAGCGGCAGCAACAGCAAGCGCGCGGCGGCAACGCGTAAGCACAAGTCCCGCGGCGTCAAAAAGCGACGGCCAAGATCGCGCCCGCTGCGGCGTGCGAGCGCAAAGAGAGCCTCAACGCGGCGCACGCGCCACTAGACACGGCGATATCATTGATTGTGGCACCCTGACACCGCAGCCGATGCACGGTCTGCCGCAATGACGCCATGAGTTTTACTTAAATTTAATATTCACCGTCCTATCCTGAGACAATTCCAAATGCCTCATTCATGACCTATTCAGCCGGGAAACCGGAACTTCACCATGTACTGGACGTTTTCGGCAGCCACTGAAAACGCAGGATAACAAGGGCCAAGACGTTCAACTATTACGGCCTAACGGAAAGAAGAGGTGCGCCATGAGACACACTTTGACAGCACTCGCGGCCGCTGCGGCAGTTGCCGTGGTGTCGGTCGCCGCTCCGCAACCGGCGCAAGCGCGCAACGGTAGAATCGCCGCCGGCATCATCGGCGGGCTCGCGGCCGGCGCGTTTCTCGGCGCTGTCGCACGGCCGCATTACTACGGCCCCCGCGAGCTACTATGCTCCCGGCTACGTTTACGGCCCGGGCCCGGCCTATTACGAACCGTCGTGCTATTGGGCCAACAGCCGCTACTGGAACGGCTATCGCTGGCACTGGCGGCGCGTTCGCGTTTGCGACTGAGACGGACCTGGCGTCCGCCAATACCTGACAAGAAAAAGCCCGGATTCGCCTGCGCTTCCGGGCTTTTTGCATGCGGTCGCGCCCTGCCTGTTCCAAGATTCCAACAAATTGGAAACCTTTCCTTCACCGCTAAGGGACAGGTTGACACTCACATCATGCGGTCGGCCCGCGCCGGCCTGGATCCTGGAGGAAAGACTCCTATGAAGAAGGCTATTCTCGCGATCGCGGCGGCTGCGGTCATCGCCGCGGGGACGCTGAGCGCCCCCAAGCCGGCCGAAGCGCGCTGTTGGGGCTGCGCCGTCGGTTTCGGCATCTTTGCCGGCGCCGTCGCCGGCGCCGCCATCGCCAACAGCGCGCCGCGCTACTACGCCCCCGGCCCCGGCTATGTCGTCTATGACGGCTACGATGCGCCCTATCCGGCCGCCTGCCCGGACGGTTACTGGGCGCGCCGCCCGCTGCACGATCGCTGGGGCCGCTTCATCGGCTGGAGCCGGCCGCACTTCATTTGCCCGTAAGTCTTGCGTCAGCGATTCGCTGAAACCGACGCCCGGCCCAAGTGCCGGGCGTTTTGTTTTTCGCGGCGCTCAGCGCCGCATATGCGCAAGCACCGCCGCGGTCGGCCAGCAATCGACCTTCAGCTTGTTGTTCTTCTGATAGTCGCCGAGCGCCGCGCGCGTGAGCATGCCGGCCTTGCCGTCGATCTTGTCCTTGTACAGCCCGAGCGCGGCCAGCCGGCGCTGCATCAATTCGACGTCTTTGGTCTTGAGCTGCGCGTTCTTGCTCCACGGCGTCTCGAACGAGCGACCGCCGGCGATCCGATCGGAGAGATGGCCGACGAACAGCACGTAGAGATCCGAATAATTGTATTCCTTGATCACGTAGTAGTTCTTCGGCGTCAGAAATGCCGGCCCGTAGGTGCCCTCCGGCAACAGCAGCGACGCCTCGATCGACTTGTCGTGCGCGCTCAGCTTGCGGCGATAGGCCGGCTTGAACCCGCGCTTGAGCCATTCGCCGATCGGACGTTGATGACTCGGCTCGGCCACGGTGCAATCCACTTTCGCCGGCGGATGCACCTCCACCGCCCAAGGCTCGCCCGCCTGCCAGCCTTTGTCGGCAAGCTGCTTGGCGGCCGAGGCCAGCGCGTCCGGCACCGAATGCCAGATGTCGGCCTTGCCGTCGCCGTCGAAATCGACCGCGTATTTGTAGAACTCCGACGGCAAAAACTGCGTGAGCCCCATGGCGCCGCCCCAGGACGAGCGCAGGTTGGCGCGCGGCACGCCGTCCTGCAGCATCTTCAGCGCGTGCAGGAATTCGTTGCGGAAGAAATCCTTGCGCTGGCCGACAAAGCTTTGCGTCGCCAGCACGCGCAAGGCGTCGTGCGGCTGGCGCTCGCCGCCGTAATCGGTTTCGCGCGCCCAGATCGCCAGCACCATGGTGCCGGGCACGCCGAACTTCTTCTCGATGCGTCCGAGCGTGTCGCGATATTTCGCGGCGAGCTTCTTGCCCTGGGCGGCGAGGCGGTTGAACGTCGGCTCGCGCAAATATTGCCCCGGCGTCTGCACGAATTCCGGCTGTCCCGGCGGCGGCCGTTCCGGCCGGCCGGGGATGGCGAGATCGGGCAGCGAGTAGTCCGGCTCGAGCCCGCGGATGCCTTTGTCGAAGGTGGCGCGCGAGACGCCGAGCTGCTGCGCCTCGGGCCACAGCGATTGCAGCCACTGCTGGAACGCGGCGTCGGCAAACGCCGGCGCCGGCAGCGATACGACAAGCGCGATCAGGAAGGCGGCGATGCGAAACATGAGTCCGCGTTTATAGGCGATTCGTGGCGGCGCGATGGTGCGCCTCAACGCCGCGCCGCTATGACGCGCTTGGCGCTCTCCGGCAGCGGCCCGCTGCGCGCCATCAGCACAAAGCGCGGCTCGGTGGTCGCCAGCCGAATGCGCAACAACGGCGCATAGGCGGGCGAAAAGTAGAACGACACCACCTCGTCGGCGTCGGGGAATTGCATCAACACCACGCGGGTCGGCGCGAACGGGCCGGCCAGCACCGTGACCGCGCCGCCGCGCGCGAGATAGCTGCAGCCGTAGGGCTCGATCACGTCCGGTACGGCGGCGGCATAAGGCTTGAAGCCTTCCGGGTCGCGCATGATGTGGGCGCCGATGGCAAAGGCCTGGCCGTCGTCCGGCTCGGCGGCGCCTTCGACCAGGATGGCGGAAATGCCGAGCCGCGACGTGAGAGCGGAGAGGTCGGCGCCATCGTCGAGCCGCGCAATCAGCGGCGCGCCGAAGCTCCACGGCTCCTCAAGAGCAACCGCCTCGCCGTCGGCAATGACGCGGCAGCCGGATGGCAGGTCGGCGGATGGCAAGCCGCTGGCGACGAGATAATGCATCGGCCCTACCGCACCGCGACCAGGAAGAAGCGCGGGAAGTTGAGGATCACCTTGCCGTCGGTGCGCGGCGGGTAGATCGCGGCGATGCGCTTCTCGTAGGCCGCGAGATAGGCCGCGCGCGCGTCGGGCGTCAGCGGCGCCGTATAGGGCCGCAGCGCCGTGCTCTTGAACCACTCGACGATTGCGCCGGCATTGTCGAGCACGTGGGCATAGATCGTGTGCCACATGTCGAGCGCCTGGCAGTGCGGGCGCAGCAGATCGTAATAGGCTTCCGGATCGAGCGGATTGCCGCGCTGCATGGCGTCGGTCTCCGCCGTCGCCCAGCCGCCTGCGCGCGCGACCTCGGCCATCAGCGTGTGCGTGGGCTCGGTCTTGTTGTCGGGCATTTGCACCGCCAGCACGCCGCCCGGCGGCAATGCCTGCAAGAGCCGCTTCAACACCGCCGGATGATCCGGCACCCACTGGAAGGTGGCGTTGGCGAACAAGAGGTCGGTGCCGGGCTCCGGCTGCCATTGGGCGACGTCGGCCTGCACGAATTCCAGCGCGGGCAAGCGTTCGCGCGCCCGCTGCAACATGTCGGGCGATGAATCGAGGCCGGTCACCTGCGCATCGGGAAAGCGCCTGGCGAGCAGCTCGGTCGAATTGCCCGGGCCGCAGCCGAGATCGACCACCTTGCGCGCGCGCGCCAGCGGCACCTGCGCCAACAGATCGCGCGGCGGCCGCGTGCGGTCGCTTTCGAATTTGAGATAGAGGCGGGAGTCCCAGTCGGCCATAGGGGCCCGCTCTTCGCAAATAGGGCCTGTTGCGTCAAATTCATTGCGCCCGTTCAGGGCGGTTCACCGTCTCACCGGCTGGACTTCTTATGCTTCACCTGCTGCGGGATGATTCAGACCTCGCTCGGTCATAGTGCCGCCCGGGCTGGACCCTGGAGCAGCCCGGGCGCCGTGACGAGCCCCGACCGCAGGCGCCGTGCAGCCCCTCCCGCTCTCAAGGCATCCCGTTGAGGGCGCCCTCAAGGAGAGCGCCGCAGGACTTAGTACCTAGCCACAAGACTTCTCAACTGGTTGCACCTCTCACATTCTCGCCTAACTACTTGATTCTTGCCGTAAATTCCCACGGAAGCCGGGCCACTCACAATTGTCGGCAATAGCCCCTGAAATGCTTGAATTTACTACGATCTCTGTGGAAGGTCATTGTGGCGATTCACGGAAATATATAATGGCTGACAAAAATAGTTTCCCGCAAATCCCGAGCACCGTTTGGTGGGGTATGAGGGGCATTCTTCAAAAGACACCCAACGCGACTATCGACGATCGCTTCCTTGGAATTCATTTGGGTGTGCAAGAAGCAGCGGCCCGGCAATACATTGCCGAATTGAAGCGCGTAGGAATTCTCGCCGACGACGGTAAATCGAGTCGATCTTTTCTGCGATGAGACGATATTTGCATGACACTCCCGATTCTTAATCGCGTCAGAAAGCTTCAGGAACACTTGCTAGAGACGGGCTTCACGCTGCAATCGAGCATTTTAATAAGCAGAATTTTGAATGCGCAATTACACTCGCCGCTGCAGGTGAAGGAATGCTCCCTCAAACAGACAAGCCGTATTTTCATCAGAAGGTGAAAGCACTTGGAAAAGCCCTTGAAGGCACGGGGGGAGCAACTGATCCCAACGACATCATAACTTGGCTGAAGCACGGAACCTTCAAGGGAAAAAAATACGGAACCGCAACCATCCAATCACTTGAAGGTATGGTTGTCATTTATCGGGCAATATCAAAGTTCGTAGCGATATATGAAAATCCTTCGCCGCAAATGGAATCATTTGCCAATAGCTTGCTCGTTACTCTACAGGAATCGCAAGCTAAATAACTGGATCCCCGCTTTCGTGTTTGGTCCCGGAGGATTAGCCAGAGCCTGGAGCGGGGCGAGGTATCCTAGGCACTTGAGGCGGGTTCGATTGTAGTCGCGGACGAAGCCGAGAAGGAAGCCGTCGCGATCGGCGTGGGAAGCAAACATTCTGTGGGCGATGCCGCGCTTGGGCTGGCGGCCGATGGCCTCGACGATACGACGGTTGAAGCGTTCGACCAATCCGTTGGTCTGTGGGCGGTAGGGCTTTGTGAGCCGGTGTTCGATCTTGAGTTTGGCGCAGACCAGATCAAAGGGATGTTGGCCGGAAGGCCGGTCATGCGGTTTGCCCTTCATGTCGACGGCGAAGCGATCGGTGAACTCACTGCCGTTGTCGGTAAGGATGGTGTGAACGCGATGCGGGAAGTGGGCAAGGAATCGCTTGAGGAAAGCCGCTGCGGTGTTGCCGTCGCGTTTGGGATGGATCTCCAGGTAGACATAGCGGGTGGCACGATCGATGGCGACGAAGGCATAGCTCTTGCGTCGCTGCAGGGCGGGCAGGTGTTTGAGGTCAATGTGGATAAAGCCGACGCCCGCCTGCTCGAAGCTTCCGACTGCAGGTTTGTCGGGCTTGGGCCGCTGGCTGATACCATGGCGTTTGAGACAACGGTGGATGGCGCTGCGCGAGAGCTTGCCGTTGACGCAGCGGCGCATCACCTCAGCGATGTCGTCGAGCGGCAGTCCAAGTCGCGTGCGCAACTCGCAGACCAGCGCCTCCTCCAAGGCAGACAGGCTGATCGCCAAGCGCTTCGGTGTATGCGAACGATCGGTGACGCTGGCGCGGTCACGCCAGCGACGGATGGTGGTCTCGCTGACGCCCAGCTTAGCCGCCAACTCCGCCACCGGCCGCGTGCTGTGTTGAATGTAGGCCCTGGTCTTCGGCGTGGTCGTGGCGTTAGCGTGCAAGTTCAGGTCCATGACGCGAGGCGCTCCCTGACATAGGCTATGCCTCGGTCTACCCCAATTCCATCCAACCAATCACCTGAGACCAAACACTTTCGCGGGGATGATCGGAGCGGGCGAGCTGGCGTCGCGAACTACCTCTTAAACTTCTTATACTTCAGCCGATGCGGAATGATGCTGTCCGTCCCCAGCCGCCGCATCTTGTCGGTCTCGTAGTCCTGGAAGTTGCCCTCGAACCATTCGACGTGGCTGTCGCCCTCGAACGACAAAATGTGCGTGGCGATGCGGTCGAGGAACCAGCGGTCGTGGCTGATGATGACGGCGCAGCCGGCGAAATCCTCCAGCGCCTCTTCCAGCGCGCGCAGCGTCTCGACGTCGAGATCGTTGGTCGGCTCGTCGAGCAGCAACAGGTTGGCGCCGGAGCGCAGCATCTTGGAGAGATGCACGCGGTTGCGCTCGCCGCCGGACAGCGTGCCGACCTTCTTCTGCTGGTCGGCGCCCTTGAAGTTGAAGGCGGCGCAGTAGGCGCGTGAGTTCATCTCCTTCTTGCCGAGCAGGATGATGTCCTGGCCGTTGGAGATTTCCTCCCACACCGTCTTCTTGCCGTCGAGCGAGTCGCGCGACTGGTCGACATAGCCGAGATGCACCGACTCGCCGACCTTGATGGTGCCTTTGTCGGGCTTCTCCTGGCCGGTGATCATGCGGAACAGCGTGGTCTTGCCGGCGCCGTTCGGCCCGATGACGCCGACGATGCCGCCGGGCGGCAGCTTGAAGGTGAGGTCGTCGATCAACAGGTTGTCGCCGAAGCCCTTGGTCAGATGCTCGAAGTCGACCACGTTCTGGCCGAGCCGTTCGGCGACCGGAATGGTGATCTGCGCCACCGTGTTCTGCTTGGCGTTGGCGATCTTGAGCAGTTCCTCATAGCGCTCGTAGCGCGCTTTGGATTTGGCCTGCCGCGCCTTCGGCGATGACGCAACCCACTCGCTTTCGCGATCGAGCGTGCGCCGGCGCGCCTCGTCCTCGCGGCCCTCCTGCTCCATCCGCTTCTGCTTCTGGTGCAGCCAGGAGGTGTAGTTGCCCTCGTAAGGGATGCCGCGGCCATGATCGAGCTCGAGGATCCAGCCGGTGACGTTGTCGAGAAAGTAGCGGTCGTGGGTGACGATCAGGATGGCGCCGGGATAATTGCGCAGGTGGCCTTCCAGCCAGTTCACGCTCTCGGCGTCGAGATGGTTGGTCGGCTCGTCGAGCAGCAGCAGGTCGGGCTGGTCGAGCAGCAGCCGGCACAGCGCCACCCGGCGCTTCTCGCCGCCGGAGAGCTTGGCCACCTCGGCCTCGTCGGGCGGGCAGCGCAGCGCATCCATCGCCAGATCGACCTGGCTGTCGAGGTCCCACAGGTTCTTGGAATCGATCTCGTCCTGCAGCTTGGCCATCTCCTCGGCGGTCTCGTCCGAGTAGTTGGCGGCAATCTCGTTATAGCGGTCGAGCACCGCCTTCTTGGCGGCGACGCCCTCCATCACGTTCTCGCGCACGGTCTTGTCGGCATCGAGCTGCGGCTCCTGCTCCAGGTAGCCGACGCGGGCGCCTTCGGCGACCCAGCCTTCGCCGGTGAACTCGGTGTCGATGCCGGCCATGATGCGCAGCAGCGTCGACTTGCCGGAGCCGTTGACGCCGAGCACGCCGATCTTGGCGTCCGGGTAGAACGACAGATGGATGTCATCCAGCACCTTCTTGGCGGGCGGGTAGGTCTTGGTCAGACCCTGCATGTGATAGATGAATTGGCGACCGTTCATTGAGCTATAAAACCCTGATTATTCAGCCTGAATCCGCCCGCGCGCGCTGACGCGCCGCCGCACGCATTGTCGGGAAAGTCGGCGCTGATGTAGCGAGCGGAACCGCAAAGGGCAAGCGCGCAGGCGCGGCTATGCGATCCCGGTAAATTTCTAGAAAGCTTGATTGAAAAAAATGCCGCCGCGTCAACCGGTTCAAACCCGCCTTTAACCGCAGTGCGCGATCATTGCCGCGTGAACCTGGCCGTCGCGACAGGCGACCCAGGGAGTAGGCGGGCCATTCGGTCCGCATGTTTGGGTACCCGCCATGGGCCGCGCCATTGCCAGAGTTTCGGGATCCGCCGCCGGGCTTATCGCCCGTCCGCTGTTCCTGTTCGGGCCGTGGTTCACCACCTTCTGGCACGAAATGACCCGCGATTCCGTCGGCCCCTACCGGCCGGAACGGCACTATATGCGCGGGCCCGGGCCGAAATGGCGCGCCAAGCACGGCCTGCCCCCGGTCTGACGGTTCGGCCGAACCCCACCTTGTAGTCTCGGTTCCCTTGTGGTGAGTCCGCGGTCCTGAGCGGCCACGTCCACTGGGGAGTACCACACCATGAGCCTGCAAGGAGCCATTCTCGACGACTACCAGAACGTCGCGCAGAAGGTCGTCGACTGGTCGAGCGTCGCCAAGGACGTGGATTTCAAGGTCTATACCGAGGGGCTCGGCGGCCGGGACAAGGTGATCGCGGCGCTCAAGGACTGCGCGGTGGTCTGCCTGATGCGCGAGCGCACCCCCTTCGGCAAGGACGTGATCGACGCCCTGCCCGCGCTCAAGCTCATCGTCACCAGCGGCATGCGCAATGCGGCGATCGACATGGCCGCCGCGGCCGCGCGCGGTATCCCGGTGTGCGGCACCGAGTCGCTCGGGCCGCCGACCGCGGAATTGACCATCGGCCTGATGCTCGAACTCGCCCGCAAGATCGGCATCGAGAGCGCGCGGATGAAGGCTGGCGCGCGCTGGCAGACCACGCTCGGCGCCGATCTTTACGGCAAAACGCTCGGCATCATCGGCCTCGGCAAGCTCGGCGCGCGGGTGGCGCGCGTCGCCAATGCGTTCGACATGAAGGTGATCGCCTGGAGCGAGAACCTGACGGCCGAGAAGGCCAAGGAAGCGGGCGCCACGCTGGTGAGCAAGGAAGAATTGTTCAAGCAGTCGGATTTCGTCACCATCCACACCCAGCTTTCGCCGCGTACGCGCGGGCTGGTCGGCGCCGCCGAATTGGCGCTGATGAAGCCGACGGCGTTTTTCATCAATAGCTCGCGCGGGCCGATCGCCGACGAGAAGGCAATCGAGGCGGTGCTGAAGGCCAACAAGATCGCCGGCGCGGCCATCGACACCTACAACGAGGAGCCGCTGCCGCTCGATCACCCGTTCCGCAAGCTCGACAATATCGTGATCACGCCGCATCTCGGCTACGTCACCGCCGAGAACTACAAGCGCTTCTATGGCCAGATGGTCGAGGACATAAGGGCGTGGCTGGACGGCAAGCCGGTGCGGGTGATCGCGCCGAAGTGACGCAAACTCTACGGTCGTCCCCGCGAAAGCGGGGACCCAGTAAACACAGACAGCGCGGTGATTACTGGATCGTCCGCCTTCGCGGACGATGACAGTCGCTATTGCGCCAGCCCCAACAGCTTCGCCGCGTTGTCGTAGGCCACGTCCTCGCGCAAGGACTCCTCGATCGGCACGGTGTCCATGAAGTGTGCGGCCTCGCGCACGTTCTCGAACGGGTGATCGGCGGAAAACATCACGCGCTCGCGCCCGAGCGCCGCCACCGTGCATTCGAGCGGCTCGAGCGAGAACATGCCGGAGAGCGTCACCCAGATATTGTCCTTGATGTATTGCGACGGCGTCTTGGGAAATTTCCAGCCGTACATTTTCGAGCGGCTGTCGAAACGCCAGAGCAGGAACGGCAAGGTCTCGCCGAGATGGCCGAGCGCGAGCTTGGCTTTGGGGAAGCGCTCGAACAGGCCGCTGGCGATCAGCCGCAACGCGTGTGAGCCGGTCTCCACGCCCCAGCCCCACATCGGGCGCACCAGCACTTTGTAGTCGGCCAGCACCGGCAGCGGCGCCACCGGATCGGCCGGATGCAGATAGATCACCGCGCCCAAGGCTTGCGCCCGCTCCCAGAACGGAAAGTTGGCGGGATCGTCGAGATAGCGGCCATGGGTGTGGCCGTTGATCATGGCGCCGCAGAATTTCAGCTCGCGCATGCAGCGTTCCAGCTCGTCGGCGGCGGCTTTCGGGTCCTGCATGGCGAGGTGCCCGAAACCTGAATAGCGGTCAGGTCGCTTTTGGATTTCGGCGGCGAGGAAATCGTTCGAGCTCTTGGCCTTGCGCACCGCGGTCGGGACGTCGCGCTCGATCTGCACGCCGGGTCCGGAGATCGCCAACACGGCGCGGGCGATGCCGGTCTTGTCCATCATTTCCAGGCGACGTTCGCCGAAATCGGTGAGGCAGGCATACAGCTCGTCGGCCTTCTTCGGGTCGACGTCGACCATGGTCGGCCACCAGTAATCGACCGTACCGGGGTCGAGGAAATGCTCTTCCAGGGCGATCTTCTTGACCATGGCGTCTCCCCCTTGTCCTCAGCGCGCGACCTTTCGAACCCGGTTCCCATCCCGGATCAAGTCCTGGAAGGCCCTTTTCGGAATCGCGCTTTGCTGCGGCGCAGCATTACTGCCCAACGCCGCCCAATTTTTTCTCTTTCCACTGTATCGCATATTGAGCTATCGTGTACCACGATGCAAGGCGGCAGAGACCGCCGGCGAAGGTTCGGGTGGAAGCGTCGATGAACCGTCTCGTCACCAACGATAAAAGTCAGGTGCAGGTGATCGCGCGTGCGGCGACCATTTTGCGCGCGTTGGAAGAGGAAAACGCCGGACTGAGCTTGGGCCAGATCGCCCAGCGCGTGAATCTCGGCGCGCTCGACGGTACAGCGCATCGTCTCGGCGCTGGAAATCGAAAAGCTTGTCATCGCCGCCACGCCCAACGGGCGCGTGCGGCTGGGGCCCACCATTTTGCGGCTCGCCGCCTCGGTGCGCAGCGATTTCCTGGCGCTGGCGCGGCCGTTCATCGTGCGGCTGTCGGGGGAATTGCATGAGACCGTCGATCTCTCGACGGTGAAGAAGGATCATCTGGTGTTCATCGATCAGGTGATCGGTCCGCAGCGACTGCGCACGGTCTCCGCCGTCGGCGAGACGTTTCCGCTTTATTGCACGGCCAACGGCAAGGCCTATCTGGCGCAGCTCGACGATGCCAAGATCGAAGTACTGCTCGGCCGCAGCTACGAGCCGCGCACGCCGAAGACGATCACGCGCCTCGATGCGCTGCTCGACGACCTCAAATCGGTTCGCCGCAACGGCGTTGCCTATGACCGCGAAGAGCATACGCTCGGCGTCTGCGCGGTCGGTGTCGCGTTGCAGGATCCGCTCGGCAATGCCGTCGCCATCTCGGTGCCGGTGCCGACGCAACAATTCCAGGACCGGCACGGGCTGATCGCCGAACGATTGAAAGAGACCAAGCGCGCCATGGTGGCGCATATGAATACAGGCGTCGCCTGAGTTAGGCTCGGGCGCAATGCCGACCGATCAAGCAAGCGCTAGAAGCGCATCATTTGAAGGGAGGAGGCCGTGGCAAAAAGAATTCGTGGCGTGATGTTCGAAGAAAATCTGCGCAACAGCATGGGGCTGCAGTTTTACAACCTGTCCCATCGCTTCGGCTATCAGTCCCCGAACTGGCCTTATTTCGAGGACGTCAAGATCGAGCGCATCCACTATATGGCGAAGTCGGGCGTGCTGTCGCAGCGCATCACCACCTCGATGCACAACACCACGCATATTGACGCGCCGGCGCACGTCGATGCAGGGCACGCCGTTCATCGACGAGGTGCCGCTGCCGCACTTCTTCGGCTCCGGCATCGTGGTGTCGATCCCGAAGGAAAAGTGGGAGCCGATCACCGGCGACGATCTGGAGAAAGCCTGCGGCAAGATCATCCGCCCGCGCGACGTGGTGATCGTCAATACCGGCTGGCATCACAAATACGAGGACAGCGAAGACTACTTCTGCTACGCGCCCGGCTTCGTGCCGTCGGCCGGCCACTGGCTCGTGAAACATAAGGTCAAGGTCGTCGGCCACGACACGCAAGCCAACGACCATCCGCTCGCCACCGCCATCGGCCCGCAGCGCAACGGCCCGCTGCATCCGCATCTTGCCGCCGAATACAAGGAATGGTCGGGCGGACGCGACTGGAAGGACGACTTCCCGGACTGGGAGCCGGTGCACCGCATCCTGTTCAAGAACGGCATCATGGGCATCGAAAACGTCGGCGGCGACCTCGATAAGGTCACCGGCAAGCGCGTCACCTTCGCTTATTTCCCATGGAACTGGGAGCGCGGCGACGGCTGCATCGTGCGTCTGGTCGCCATCATCGACCCGGATGGAAAATACCGCATCGAGCGTGGGAGGAAATTCTAATGCACGTCAAACGTTTTGAGGACGCCAAGCCCTACGAGGCGCCCAATCATCGCAATTACACCTCGCTGCGCATGTTCGGCGCGGAGGCCGGCGGCACCAAGGGTCTGGTATTCGGCTATTCGCATTTCCTGCCCGGCGGCGGCGCAGGTCCGGATGCCTCGCCGCCGGAGAAGGTCTATTTCGTGCTGCGCGGCGAACTGACCGTCATCGTCAACGGCAAGGAGACCGTGCTGAAGGCGAACGATTCCTGCGTGATCGAGCCGAACGAGATGCGCGAGATCATCAATCGCGGCAATGAGGTTTGCTCGATCGTCGTTGCGGTGGCGATGCCGCCGGCGAAGTAATTCAACGTGTCGTCCCCGCGAAGACGGGGACCCAGTATTCACTGAAGGTACGGTGTTTACTGGACGCCCGCCTTCGCGGGCATGACAGCCGAGAAGAACACTGGGAGAAATTTGATGGCTGACGATTTTCTCAAGAACCCTCTTTCCCTTTTTGACGTAAAGGGCAAGACCGCCATTGTCACCGGCGCGTCCGGTGCGTTCGGCGCGCTGGCGGCGAAAACGCTGGCGGGCGCCGGCGCCAACGTCGTCTTGGCCGCCAGCAAAGCCGACGAGTTGAAGAAGGTCGCGGCCGAATGCGAGAAGCTCGGCGGCAAGACCGAAGTGATCGCGTTGCGCCCAAGCTCGGAGGAGAATTGCGACAAGATCGTCAAAGCCGCGGTCGACAAGTTTGGCCGTGTTGACATCCTGGTGGTCGCTTCCGGCCTCAACAAAGTGGCGAAAATCGTCGACCAGAAGATCGAAGATTTCCTCGATGTCATGGATGCAAACGTCAATCAGTCATGGCTGATGTCGCGTGCCGCCGGCCGCCAGATGCTCAAGCAGGGCCAGGGCGGCAAGGTGATCCTGACGTCGTCCGCGCGCGGCCTGCTCGGTCATCCGGCCGGCTACACCGCCTATTGCGCTTCCAAGTCGGCGGTCGACGGCATCACCAAGGCGCTGGGCTGCGAATGGGGCGACACCGGCATCACGGTGAACGCGCTGGGCCCGACCGTCTTCCGCTCGCCACTGACCGCTTGGATGTATGAAGACACCGAGCGCGCGCAGACGGTGCGCAAGGGCTTCCTCGCGCGCGTGCCCAAGGGCCGCTTGGGCGAGCCGGAAGATTTGGCCGGACCGTTGCTGTTCCTCGCCTCCAAGGCATCGGACTTCTATACCGGCCACATCCTCTACGCGGACGGCGGCTACACGGCGGGGTGAGCATGGCAAAGGCGCGCATCGCGGTGATCGGCGCCGGGCTGATGGGCCACGGCATCGCGCAAGTTTTTGCGCTCGCCGGGCACGACGTGACCATCTACGACTCGGTTAAAGCGAGCCTCGACAGCGCCAAGTCACGCATCCTCACCAACCTCAAAGACCTCGGCGACGACCAGACGGCGGTCGAGCGGGTGACGCCGGTCGCCGAGCTCGGCGACACCGTGCGCAATGCCGATTACGTGGTCGAAGCCGTGCTGGAGGATTTGCCGCTCAAGCAGAAAATCTTCGCCGAAATCGAAAAGCACGTGCGGCCGGACACCATCCTCGCCAGCAACACCTCGGTCATCCCGATCACCAAGATCATGGAAGGCTTGCAGCGCCGCGAGCGCGCCGTCGGCACCCATTGGTGGAACCCGCCTTTTCTGGTGCCGTTGGTCGAGGTGATCGAGACGCAGTGGACGTCGCCCCAGACCATCGACTTCACCATGAAGCTGCACGCCGCCGCCGGCAAGACACCGGCGCATGTCAAGAAAGACGTGCCCGGCTTCATCGGCAACCGTCTGCAACATGCGCTGTGGCGCGAGGCCATTGCACTGGTCGAGAACGGCATCTGCGACGCCGCAACCGTCGACGCCGTCATCAAGGCGGCGTTCGGCCGCAGGCTCGCCGTCTTGGGTCCGTTGGAAAATGCCGACATGGTGGGCACCGATCTGACGCTGGCGATCCACAAAACGGTGCTGCCCGATATCGACAGCCGGCCCGGTCCCTCGCCCTACCTGGAAAAGCTGGTGAAGGAGGGCAAGCTCGGTTTCAAAAGCGGCGAAGGCTTCCGCAAGTGGTCGCCCGAACAACAGGCGGCCTTACGTTCGAAGGTTCTGCAGCACCTCAAAAATGCCCGCGCCCAGGATTCCTGAGGGCGCAACGACAAGAGGGAGGAGATAATGACGGACAGAAAGAGCATTTCACGACGGACTTTGGTCAAGACCGGCATCGGCGCGCTCGCCGCTCCCGCGGTTTTCCGCGTGATCCCGGCGAACGCACAGTCGAATGTGATCAAGGTCGGCCACGTCAGCCCGAAGACCGGGCCGCTCGCCGGCTTCGGCGAGGCCGATAGATTCATTCTCGCGCAGGTGCGCGGCATCCTCGCCAAGGGCCTGTCGATCGGCGGCAAGACCTACAAGGTCGAGATCATCTCCAAGGACAGCCAGTCGAGCGGCAGCCGCGCGGCCGAAGTCGCCTCTGAGCTGATCCTCGGCGACAAGGTCAACCTCATCCTCGCATCGTCCGCGCCCGACACCACCAACCCGGTCGCCGACCAAGCCGAGGTCAACGAGATCCCTTGCGTCACCACCAATTGTCCGTGGCAGCCTTATTTCTTCGGCCGCAAGGGCGACCCGAAGAAGGGCTTCACCTGGACCTATCATTTCTTCTGGGGCCTGGAGGACGTCATCGCCTCCTACCTGCCGATGTGGGACTCGCTGAAGACCAACAAAGTGGTCGGCGGCCTGTTCCCCAACGACGCCGACGGCAATGCCTGGGGCGACAAGCAACACGGGCTGCCGCCCGATCTGACGAAAGCCGGCTACAAGCTGCACGACCCCGGCCGCTATCAGCTGATGAACAACGACTTCACCTCGCAGATTTCCGCGTTCAAAGCGGCGGGCGCCGAGATCGTCGTCGGCAACATGATCCCGCCCGACTTCGCCACTTTCTGGTCGCAGGCGGCGCAGCAGGGCTTCCACCCCAAGATCGTCACCATCGGCAAGGCGTTGCTGTTCCCGTCGGTGATCGATTCGCTCGGCGCGCGCGGCGACGGCCTGTCGAGCGAGATTTGGTGGACGCCGAACTTCCCGTTCAAGTCCGGCCTGACCGGGCAGAGCGCCAAGCAACTCACCGACGCCTATGTGAAGGCAACCAACCGGCCGTGGACGCAGCCGATCGGCTATCAGCACGCGCTGTTCGAGGTCGCGATCGACGTGCTCAAGCGCGCCAAGGATCCGCACGATCCCAAGTCTGTGCTCGCGTCGATCGTGGCGACCAACTATCACTCGATGGTCGGCCCGGTGCATTGGACCGGCCAGCCGGTCAAGAACGTTAGCAAGACGCCGCTGGTGGCCGGCCAATGGAAACGCCAGAAGGACGGCAAGTTCGATCTGGTGATCACCGAGAACAAGTCGGCGCCGGAAATTCCGGTCGGCGGCAAACTGACGCCGATCGCCTAAGCGGGCGCAGCACACAACAGCGTCATGGCCGGGCTTGTCCCGGCCATCCACGCCTTTAGTGTCTCCTGCAAGACGTGGATGCCCGGCGAAAAGGCCGGGCATGACGAGTGTGATTGAACCGCCATGGCCCCGATTCTCTCGCTCGAAAAAATCTCCAAGCGCTTCGGGGCCGTGGTCGTCGCCGACGGCATCGATCTCGCGCTCAACGAGGGCGAAGCGCTCGGCATCATCGGGCCGAACGGCGCCGGCAAGACCACGCTGTTTGCCATCGCCGCCGGCAGCCTGGCGCCCGATGCCGGGCGCGTGCTGTTTGCCGGCGAAGATATTACCCGCCTGACGCCGGAACGGCGCAGCCGCAAGGGGCTGGCGCGCTCGTTCCAGATTCCGCAACCGTTTTCCGGCATGACCGTGTTCGAGAACGTCGTGGTGGCCGCCGCCTTCGGCGCCGGCGAAAGCGAAAAGGCCGTTTATGGCCGCTGCGCCGCCGTGCTCGATCAGTGCGGTCTTGTCGACAAAGCCAACCGGCGCGCCGGCGGGCTCACGCTGCTCGACCGCAAAAGATTGGAGCTCGCGCGCGCGCTGGCAATGAAGCCGCGCGTACTGCTGCTGGACGAGGTGGCCGGCGGCCTTTCCGAGCACGAGTGCGCCGCGCTGGTGACGTTGATCAAGGAGGTGCGGCGTGCCGGCGTGTCGGTGGTGTGGATCGAGCACGTGGTGCATGCGCTGCTGGCGACGGTCGACCGGCTCCTGGTGCTGCATGGCGGCGCGTTCATCGCCGAAGGCGATCCGCGCACGGTAATCCATAGCCCGCAAGTAAGCGAGATCTACATGGGGATCGCCGCCGATGCCTGAGACACTGCTCGACGTGAAGGACATCGACGTCTTCTACGGCGATTTCCAGGCGCTGTTCGGCGTCTCGCTGCGCGTCGAGCTTGGACAGGTGGTCGCCGTCATTGGCGCCAACGGCGCCGGCAAGAGCACACTGCTCAGAAGCATCGCCGGGCTGATGCATCCGCGCGGTGGCGACATCGTGTTCGACGGCGAAAGCATCGGCAGCGCGCCCGCCTTCGCGGTGGTCAAACGCGGCATCGCGCTGGTGCCGGAAGGGCGCCGGCTGTTTCCGTCGCTCACGGTGGAGGAAAACCTCAAGATCGGCGGCCAGCTCGGCCGGCCCGGCCCCTGGTCTCTCGAGCGCATCTACGCGCTGTTTCCGGTGTTGGCCGAGCGGCGGCATTTGCCGGCCCCTGCCCTTTCCGGCGGTCAGCAGCAGATGGCGGCGATTGCGCGCGCGCTGATGGCGAACCCGCGGCTGCTGCTGTGCGACGAGATCAGCCTGGGCCTGGCGCCGATCATCGTGCGCGACATCTACGCGCGGCTGCCGGAAATCGTCGCGGAAGGGCTGTCGCTGATCATCGTCGAGCAGGACATCGTGCAGGCGCTGCAAGCGGCCGCTCATGTCTATTGCCTGCAGGAGGGCCGCATCGCGTTGCAAGGCAAGGCGGCCGAGCTCACGCGCGAATCCATTTCAGCGGCTTATTTCGGGGTGTGAGGGACAATGACGTTGCAGCAAATACAGGCTGTCGTCCCGGCCGAGTGCGAAGCACGAGAGCCGGGACCCCGTACTCCGCGGTCCATCGATAGGCTGCGGCGTACTGGGTCCTCGCATTCGCGGGGACGACAGCTATGACCCAGTGGGTCAACGTCATCCTGCAAGGCGTGTTGATCGGCGGGCTTTACGCCATGTTCGCCGCCGGGCTGTCGCTGATCTTCGGTGTCATGCGCCTGGTCAACATCGCGCACGGCGACCTGATCGTGCTCGCGGCCTATGTGGCATTAATGGTCACGCAGACGCTCGGCATCGACCCGCTCACATCTCTCTTGCTGGTGACGCCGATCATGGCGCTGATCGGCTATGCGCTGCAGCGCGGTCTGCTCAACCGCACGCTGGGCGACGATCTGCTGCCGCCGCTTTTGGTCACCTTCGGGCTCTCGATCATCATCCAGAATGGGCTGTTGGAGCTGTTCACCGCCGACAGCCGCAAGCTGCAAGCCGGCGCAATCGAGATCCAGACCTTCCAGATCGTGCATGGCGTGTGGGTCGGGCTGCTGCCGCTCATCCAGTTCCTGGTCGCGGTTGCCGTCATCGCCGCGCTGCAGGTGCTGTTCTATCGCACGGCGCTCGGGCGCGCCTTTCGCGCCACCTCCGACGATCAGTCGATCGCGCAGCTGATGGGCCTCGACACCCGCCACATCTTTGCGATGGCGATGGCGCTCTCGCTCGCGGTGGTCGCGATTGCCGGCGTGTTCCTGGCGGTGCGCGCCAATTTCGATCCGGCCATCGGGCCGGCGCGGCTGATCTTCGGCTTCGAGGCGGTGATCATCGGCGGCCTCGGCAGCATGTGGGGCACGCTCATCGGCGGCGTCATTCTCGGCGTGTCGCAGGCCATCGGCGCGCAGATCGATCCCGGCTGGCAGCTGCTCGCCGGCCATCTCGTGTTCCTGGCGATCCTGGCGGTGCGGCCGCAGGGGCTGTTTCCCAAGGTGTCGGGATGAGCACATTCCGCGTCGAGCACGCCACCCCATCGAGCCGCGTCGGCGTCGCGGTGGTCGCCCTTGCCTTGATCGCGTTCGTGCTGGCGCCGGTCTGGGGCTCGCGTGAAACGCTGCGGCTGCTGGCCGAGATTTTCACCTATGTGGCGCTGGCCAGCCTGTGGAACCTGCTCGCCGGATACGCCGGTCTCGTCTCGGTCGGCCAGCAAGCCTTCGTCGGTCTTGGCGGCTATATCCTGTTCGCCCTTGCCATCCTGTGGGGCGTGCATCCGATCGTCGCTATCCTGGCCGCGGGGCCGGTGGCCGCGGCGGTCGCCATCCCCGTGGCGGCACTGATCTTCCGGCTGCGCGGCGCCTACTTCGCCATCGGCACCTGGGTGGTGGCGGAAGTCTTCCGGCTCATTGCTTCGCAAGTCTCGGTGCTGGGCGGCGGCTCCGGCATCAGCCTGCCGGCCTCGATCGTGATCGCCATGGCGCCGAGCCGGCAATGGCGCGAATTCGAGACCTATTGGCTGGCGCTGGTGCTTGCCGTCGCCGTGCTTGGCGGCATTGTCGTTCTGCTGCGCTCGCGCCATGGCTTGGCGCTCACCGCGCTGCGCGACAACGAGATGGCGGCGCAGAGCAGCGGCATCGACGTTATGCGCTTGAAATTCGCCGTCTACGTGATGACCGCCTTCGGCACCGCCATGGTCGGCGCGCTCATTTTCCTGATGAAGCTGCGGATCTCGCCGGACACCGCCTTCAGCGTCAATGACTGGACGGCCTTCGTCATTTTCATCACCGTGATCGGCGGCATCGGCCGCATCGAGGGGCCGATCATCGGCACCATCATCTTTTTCGTGCTGCGCCAGACGCTGGCCGATCTCGGCAGCCTCTACTTGCTCATGATGGGCGCGGTGGCCATCGTGGTCATGCTGTGGGCGCCGAAGGGGCTGTGGGGGCTGATCGTCGAGCGTTTCGGCTGGCAGGTGCTGCCGTTGCAACGGCATCTGTTGCTCGCACCCAAAGCGGATACGGAGGGGAAACCATGAGCCCGATCATCGACATCTATTGCCATATCTATCCGGACCGCTTCTTCCAGGAGATGACCCGCGCCGCCCCCAAGCTGGAGAACATCGGCAAGCGGCTGCGCGGCGTCACCAAACTGTTCGATCTCGACGCCCGCTTCAAGGAGATGGACGAATTCGGCGACTACCGCCAGATCATCTCGCTGCCGAACCCGGCGATCGAGGATATCGCCACGCCGGACGTCGGGCTGCAACTCGCGCGCATCGCCAACGACTCGATGGCCGAGCTATGCCGCAAATATCCCGAGCGCTTTCCCGCCTTCGCCGCCGCGCTGTGCATGACCGACGTCGAGGGCTCGGTTGCGGAGGCGCACCGCGCCATCAAGGATCTCGGCGCGCGCGGCGTGCTGCTCTACACCAATATCGCGGGCGAGCCGCTCGATCAGCCGAAATTCGAGCCGCTGTTCGCCGCCATGGCGGAACTCGACTTACCGATCTGGCTGCACCCGGTCGGCACCGCGGCGATGCCGGATTATCCGTCCGAGCGGAAGTCGCGCTTCGAGATGTGGTGGTGCTTCCATTGGCCCTATGAGACGTCGGTGGCCATGGTGCGCATGGTGTTCGACGGCCTGCTCGACCGCTATCCCAAGCTGAAGATCGTCACGCATCATCTCGGCGGCATGATCCCCTATTTCGACGGCCGTGTCGGCAACGGCCTCAAGGTGCTCGGGCAGCGCACCTCCGACGAGGACTACTCGAACATCTTGCCGTCGCTGAAGCGCCCGCACCTGGATTACTTGCGCGACTTCTACGCCGACACCGCCATGTTCGGCGGCGGCGCCCACGCGCTGCGCTGTGGGCTGGAATTTTTCGGCGCCGACCGCGTGGTGTTCGCGACCGACACGCCGCTCGGGCCGATCGCGCCGGCCATCGCCGCATTGAAAGAACTCGCGCTTGCGCCGGACGAGCAGCGCAAGCTTTATTGCGGCAACGCCGAGGCGCTACTGAAAATGACGTTCTAGCGCATGATCCCGAAAAGCATGTCCTCGACCCCGATCGGGGATGGGAACCGGTTTTCGGAAAAGATTATGCGCCAGAAAAATGTTAGGCGGCATTCTGATTCAATCTGAACGGATCGGGCTCTAACGGCAGCCCTGCGTCAGCCGGCGGCGGCTTGCGTCCGCTCGCTTTGCGAACCGGGGCCGCCGAATTCGGCGGACAGCGCGCGCGTGGCGGCGTTGAGCTCATCGCGCATCAGCGCGACATGCTCGTCGCTTGCGCGCATGGTCGGCGTCGCGACACTGATCGCTCCGATCACGGTGCCGGCCTGGTCGCGAATGGCCGAACCGAGGCAAACCACGCCGGGCCGGAATTCCTCGCGGTCGAGCGCATAACCGTTGCGGCGCACGATGCGTAGCGATTCGAGCAAGGCCGGAAACTCGGTGATGGTCTTGTCCGTGAAGCGCTTCATGCCGCCGGACGTCATGCGGCGAATCTCGTCTTCCGGCAGCCAGGCCATGATGGCCTTGCCGACCGAGGTGGCGTGCGGCGCTTCGAGCCTTCCAACCTCGGTGGCTTCAACCCGCACGGCGTGACGTGCTTCGCGTACCGCCAGCGTGACCACGGCATCGCCCTGCAAGGCGGCGAGATGGACGGTTTCGCCGGTGACCTTGTTGATCTCCTCCAAATAAGGCTGTGCACGGCGCGGCAGGTCGACCTGCAGGCACGCATGACCGAGATAGAGGATGCGTCCGCCCAGCGCATAAAGACGGCGGCCGGGCACCTTGGCGGCAAAGCCGCGCTTGATCAGTGTCGCCAGCAAATGGTGGCAGGTGGAGATGTTGAGACCGGTGCGGGTGGCGATCTCGGTCAGCGTTGCCTCGCCACCGGCTTCGGCAATAGTTTCCAGCAGGTACAGCGCCCGATCGACCGACTGTATGCTGTGGCGATCGCCGTCGGTACGGTTGGCTGGCCGTGAGGCTTCAACCCCAGGCCCCGGAATGACTTTGACGTCCATTGTTTTTCCTCCCCGAGGGGCAAGGGAAATAGGGCAAAGGGACTAAGTCAAGGACATTTTCAGACTAAGCAACGAGCTTTCAAATCATGAAATTTCAAAAAGGCAAACATTTTCCGCGACTTGGTAGTACTTCGCGGCCTCAAATCGCTAAATTTTCTATCGGTTCAAGCGGCCACGCCGCGAAATTCCGGCACAGCATCGCGCAGCACCTTGTCGATCGTCGTGCGATCGTCGCGGGCGAGCCCCTGCTCAAGCAAAGCGAGCCAGGCGCGGATCGCTTCGAGCGACGGCTGGATCGGCCTGGTGGCGACAATGCCGGGAATTCCGATTTCTGCGGTTTCCTCTTCGCGCGCGAACAATATCTCATGCAGGCGCTCGCCTGGGCGGACGCCGGTGAACGCGATCTTGATGTCCTGCCCCGGCTCGAGACCGCTGAGGCGGATGATGCGCTCGGCGAGATCGACGATCTTTACCGGCTGGCCCATGTTGAGCACGTAAACCGAAACGTCGCTGCTTCGCTCGCCCAGCGCATGGCTCGCCGCAGTGATGACCAGGTCGCAGGCCTCGCGAATGGTCATGAAGTAACGAACCATGTCGGGATGGGTGACCGTGACCGGACCGCCGGCGGCGATCTGCGCCTTGAATTTCGGCACCACCGAACCGTTTGACGCCAGCACGTTTCCAAAGCGCACCGAGATCAGCCGCATCGGATTTGCGCCGGTGCTGCGCCGCGCGAAGTCGTTGTCGAGCGCTTCGCAATACATCTCCGCCAGCCGCTTGGTGGCGCCGAGCATGGAAACCGGCTCGATCGCCTTGTCGGTGGAAATCATCACCATGGCGGTGGCGCCAGCCGCTGCCGCGGCGTCCGCTACGTTGATCGAGCCGAACACATTGGTCTTGACGGCCTCGTCCCAATCCTGTTCCAGCAGCGGCACGTGCTTGAGCGCGGCGGCATGGAATACAAAATCCGGCTTGAATTGCGCAGTCAGCGTCATGATCCGCTCGCGGTCGCGGATATCGGCAAGACGGCCCATGATTTTCGCTTTGCCGGTCATGCCGCTGAGGGTTTCAAGAACTGCATGCAAGGCCGGCTCGGAATTCTCGATCACCAGCAGACGGCTGGCGCCGAAGGTCACCATTCGCTCGCAGATTTCCGAGCCGATCGAGCCGCCGCCGCCGGTGACGACAATCGATTTGCCGGCGACCAAATCTTCCAGGCGGCGATAATCGATCTTGACGCTGGGTCGCAGCAGCAAATCCTCGACCGCCACCGGAGCGAGCTGGACGGCCGGCCCATCCCGATCGAGCGACGGCAATTGGTTCGTAGTCAAGCCAAGTCGGCGCGCACGGATCAGCAGCGACTCCGGTTTTGCTTCGTGCGCCATGCCGGACGGCGTCATGATGAGTCGTGTCACCCGGCGGCCACGGCCAGCGAGTTCGGCGACTACCCGTTCAAGGTCGTCGAAATCGCCAAGCACCGGCACGCCGCGGATCGCCTGGCTTCGGTCCGCGAGCGAAGGCGAAAGAATGCCGACCGGCCAGATCTTCTTGACCGCTCCCGCCTCGATCGCGCGCAGCAGGACTTCGGCATCGGCGGCGAGGCCGACGACCAATGTCGGCGTGGCGTCGGCGACTTTGATGCGCTGAAGCGCGCGCGTGGTGCGGAAGTAGCGATAGGCGACGCGTGGGCCGCCCAGGAAAAACATCTGCACGAACCAATAGAGCAGAATGGTGATCTTGCCGAAATAGAAATGGCCATAGACGTTGGGCGAAAGCAGAACGTAGTCGAGCGCCAGCAGCGAAACCGCCAGCACCGTCGTCGCCCGGAAAATATTGTAAAGCTCGGGGATCGACGTGAAGCGCCATTTGCTCCAGTGCAGCTTGAAGATGAAATAGACGACGCCGGCATAGATCACGAAGAGCGGCAGAAAGATTTCCAGTCCGGGGAGCCTGCTGTCGAGCTCGCTGCCCTCGAATCGCATGAGGAACGTAACGGCGATCGCAGCCGCGGTGGCGACCAGATCGTGCAACACGATCAGCATTTGGCGCGAGGTCAGGCGTGGCCACCGCATCATGATACGAACTTCGATGTTGTCATGCCGAACGCAGGATGACCAAGTACGGCAAGCTAAAAAGTATGAGCCCCGGCTTATAGATAGCAGCGTGGACCGGCGCTAAGCAACTAGGACCGAAATCCAACCGGCACTTCCGAAAACAACACCCATTTCAGACCTGGCCGCGTCGGCGAGTTCCGCTTCGCAGGTGCCCGTTCCCGGCATCAGTCGCCGTTCGTGCACACGGCCACGGTCTGTGTTATGCGGCCTGCGAGACAATCAGCGGTTTATCGTTGCCGTAGAACCCCCTCGCAATGCCGGGCCCCCAGACTAGCAGTCCCAGCGACCTCTCGTCGCCGCGGGGTATTTTGACCCCGCTCCTGCTGCTGTGGCTTGCCGGTGGCGGATCGCGGCTGACGATCTTGGCGGTTCCACCCGCTATTCCGCTCATCCACGACCAATTGGATCTGAGCGCGACCCAAGTCGGTATCCTCACCGGTTTGCCGTCGATGCTGCTCGCCGTCGCCGCGGTCCCGGGCTCGCTGCTGATTGCGCGCCTCGGTACGCGCGCAGCGTTGGTCGTCGGATTGATGCTCACGGCGGCCTCCGGTGCCTTGCGCGGCGTCTTGGCGGACGTGGCCTGGCTCTATGCCATGACCATCGCGATGGGCGCCGGCGTTGCCATCATGCAGGTGACGATGCCGCCAGCGGTGCGGGCTTGGACGCCGCACCGCATCGGCTTTGCCACGGCTGTCTACACCAATGGGCTGCTGATCGGCGAGATTCTTCCGGTGGCGTTTATGCTGCCTCTGGTACTGCCGCTGGTCGGCGGAAGCTGGCAGTGGGGCTTTGTGGTGTGGAGCGTGCCGGTCGCGATCACGGCTGTGCTTGTCATGACGCTGGCGCCGCGAGAGAAGGCCACAAACGGGGCCGTGACACAGCGCCGATGGTGGCCGGACTGGAACGATCCTCTGATTTGGCGCCTCGGCATTATGCTCGGCGCCGTCAATGCGATCTATTTCACGACCAATGCGTTCATACCCGACTATCTCAGAGGCCAGGGACAGGACGAGTGGATCAGCGCGGCGCTCACGGGGCTGAATGTCGGCCAATTACCGGCATCGGCTCTGCTGCTGGCATTTGCCAGCCGGCTCGAGCTCAAGGCCTGGCCTTACGTCGTTTATGGCCTGCTCGGCATCGTGGGAACGGTCGGGATCGTCTTCGGCTCCGGCGCCTGGGTGGTGGCGGCGGCCGCGCTGCAAGGTTTTTCCGATTCATCCGTGCTGATTCTGGTGCTCGCCCTGCCGCCGTTGCTCGCGCAGCCTCACGACGTGCATCGTGTGACCGCCGCCATGTTCACCATCAGCTACAGTTGCGCGGTGATCGTGCCGGTGATCAGCGGTTTCGCGTGGGACTTGAGCGGAATCGCGGGCTTGGCCTTTGCGCCGAGCGCGCTTTCCGGCATCGTGCTGGTCGCGCTCGCGCCGGCTCTTAAACATGCCCGGCGGGCCGGGAGTTAGCCCATGCGTCCGATCCCCGTGGGAGCCAAAGGCAGCTATACTTTGCGTGTGTTGCCGGCGCATCTCGCCAACCAGTTCAAGGATGCGGCGCTGCCGCAGGTCTTCGCCACACCGATGATGGTGACGGCGATGGAGAATGCCGCGCTCAACGCGGTGCGCGCCTATCTCGACCCGGGCGAAAGCGCGGTCGGCACCCTCGTCAATATCCGCCATCTGGCGGCGACGCCGGTCGGGCATCAGGTGACGGCGGAGGCCGAAGTGACCAAAGTCGACGGCCGGCGCATCGAGTTCAAGGTCAGCGCGCGGGACGAGGACGAGGAAATCGGCACCGGCACCCACGAGCGCATGGTGGTCGACATGGCGCGCCTCGACCAGCGTCTCAAGGCGAAGAGCAAGGCTTGAGGCCGCTACGCCGCAGCGCGCCGTTCTGCTTTCAGTGCCGCCACGTGATTGATCCAGTTGCGGAAGATTTGCGTCGCCGCCGGGTGCCAGATGCCGAGGTGCGGGATGGCGCTGCGTAGATCCGGGAACTGCTCGGCAAGCTCGGGGTGACGCTGCGCGCGCGCCTTATGGCTGAAGGCGGTAAGCGCCGCTTCGGTGGCCAGATCGAAGTAATTCGCCGGCAGACCCGGATAGTCGTCGCGCTCTTTGGCCAGATACTGTGAAACGTCGCGGCGATACTCGCGCATCAGCGTATCGCCGTCATATTCCGGATGGCCCTGCAGGCAGACGAACAGACTTGGGGTCGATTTGTAGAACATATCGACCCCGGCTTCGTCGGAGCGGCCCAGAATCGTGTAGCCGGCGGCGCGCAAGGATTCTTCCGGCAGACCGTTGTAGCGCGAATGCGGAATCCAGATGGTCCGGTCGACCGCGGCGAGCAATGGATCGTGGCTGGTCTCGATCGGATAGAGGCCCGAGAGTTTTGCGGGAAGGCGGCGGCGTTCGATATTGTCCAAATGAAGGACCGCCGCGTGCGCCGCTAGGCAAGACCACAGCACCGACAGCGTATGGGTACGGGCCCAGTCGGCCAGTTCCACCATATGGGGCCAAAACGGCTCGTCGGAGAGCGATGTCGCAATCGGAACGGCGCCGGTCACGATGAGCGCGTCCATGTGCAATTCGCGCAGGCAGCTATAGTCGAGATATTTTGCCTTCACGCGATCGCGGGCGGCGCCGGACCGGGCGATGCCGGGAAGCGAAAAGAGATGGACCCGCAGATCGAAATCTTGCGCGCCGGCTTCCAGGTGCGTCAAGAATTGGCGCTCGGTCGTTTGCAGCGCCATGTCGGGCATGTTGTTGACGACGGCGACGGAAATGCGCGGCCGCCACGATCCCGGACCGGCGCGGCCAGTGGTCCGCGGTTTACGCTCAACAACCGATGCGGTCAGTTCGTTCGCCATGGCGGTCTATCTTGCCCGCGCCTCGTCATTCGGCGGCGATCATGTGGGCGTCGCCGTGCTCGGCAACATTCAAGGCCTGATCGATATCGGCGATGATATCGTCGATATGCTCGATGCCGATGCTCAGCCTGATCGTCTCCGGGCGGACGCCGGCGGTGAGTTGCTCCTCGGCCGACATCTGCCGATGCGTGGTCGAAGCCGGGTGGCATGCCAGCGATTTGGCATCGCCGATATTGACCAGACGCTTGATGAGCCTGAGCGCATCGTAGAACGCCTTGCCGTTTTCCAATCCGCCTTTGACGCCGAAGGTCAGTAACGATGATGCGCGGCCGCCGAAATATTTGAGCGCCAGCGTATGATAGGGGTTGTCGGGAAATCCGGCGTAGTTCACCCAAGCAACACGCGCGTCGGCGCGCAGGAATTCGGCAACCTTGCGCGCATTGTCGACGTGCCGCTCGACGCGCAACGCGACGGTTTCGATGCCCTGCAGCAGCAGGAACGCGCTCATTGCGGGCAGCACCGAACCCGTCGTGCGCTGATAGACGCTGCGGCAGCGCTCGATATAGGCGCGCGGACCGAAGTGCTCGTTGTAGATCATGCCGTGATAGGAGGCGTCGGGCTTGCTGAACATCGGGAAGCGGTCGGGATACTGGCCCCAGGGAAACTTGCCCGAGTCGACAATGGCGCCGCCCAGCGTGGTGCCGTGGCCGCCCATGAACTTGGTGAGGGAATGCACGACGATGTCGGCGCCGTAATCGATCGGCCGCTCGAGGATCGGGGTGGCGACGGTGTTGTCGACGACGAGCGGTACGCCGTGGGCGTGCGCGACATTGGCGAGCGCCTCGATGTCGCAAATATTGCCGGCCGGATTGCCGATGCTTTCGCAATAAATCGCCTTGGTGTCTTGGTCGATCAGTCTGGCGATGGCGTCGGGCTTGTCGCTTTCGGCGAAGCGGCAGGCGATGCCCTGCCGCGGCAGGATATGCGCGAACAGCGTATGGGTGGTGCCGTAGAGCTGCGGCACCGAGACGAAATTGCCGCCATGGTCGGCCAGATTGACGATGGCATAGTGCATCGCCGCCTGGCCGGTTGCGACCGCAATGGCTGCCAGGCCGCCTTCGAGATCGGCGACGCGGCGCTCGAGCACGGCCGTGGTCGGATTGCTGATGCGCGAGTAGCGGAAGCCTTCGGTCTCGAGGTTGAACAGCGCGGCGCCGTGGTCGGCGCTGTCGAACGCATAGGCGACGGTCTGATAGATCGGCACCGCGACCGCCTTGGTGGTCGGGTCGTCGTCATAGCCGCTGTGAATGGCGATCGTTTCGCTGCGCATACCGTCCCACCCGAAAAGCGCCCGCCGGCACTCTGAGAATCCGTCGATCTTGGCCGACGAGTTAAGGCCGCCACGGATAAGATTTCCTTGCATGAATGCGCGACTCCCGGCGGCTTCATGCAAAGTTGCTGAATCTCGCGTTTAATTTATTTGCCTTAACGCCTGTGCCCCGAGAAAGCCTGCAATTTCCGAATGTTGGCCGGGTCGGCAGTCACCAATTATTCACCAACATGGTCGAATCTCGGCCGTCGGCGCCGTGCGGCCGACGATAAGGGCCCGGATGCAAAACGAACCGCAAGCCAAGGTATCGGCCGACTGGCTGCGCGCGCTCGAGCGCACCGCGCGGGCCGTGGCCATACCGGACCGCACCTTCGGCCAAATATTGCATGAGCTCGCGGCCGCCCACGGCGACCGTCCGGCGCTGATCGGCGAGACTGAAACCGTCAGCTACCGCGCGCTTGCCGGCACCGCCGACCGCTATGCGCGCTGGGCGCTCGCCAACGGCGTCGGCAAAGGCGATTGCGTCGCGCTGCTGATGCCGAACTGCCCGGACTATGTGGCGGTCTGGAGCGGCATTTCGCGCATCGGCGGCGTCGTTGCGCTGGTCAACACCAATCTCACCGGACAGGCGCTGGCGCATTGCTTGGACATCGTGCGCCCGGCCCATGTCATCGTCGCCTCGGAGTTGATCGAGGCCTACCGCTCGGCGGTTCCATTTCTTCGCACGCAAGCGCCATTGTGGGTGCATGGCCAACCAAACAATGCCGGGCAGCCGCTCGGCGAAGCGATCGACGCTCTCGATGCATCGCCGCTCACACCGGCGGAGCGCCGCAACGTGCTGCTCTCCGACCGCGCGCTCTACATCTACACCTCCGGCACCACCGGCCTGCCGAAAGCCGCCAATGTCAGCCACCGCCGCGTGGTCGAATGGAGCACCTGGTTCTCCGGGCTGATGGACACGCGGGCCGACGACCGCATGTACAATTGCCTGCCGATGTATCACAGCGTCGGCGGCATCGTCGCCATCGGCAGCGTGCTGGTGTCCGGCGGCGCGGTGGTCATCCGCGAGAAATTCTCGTCCAGCCGCTTCTGGGACGACGTCACCGAGACGGGCTGCACGCTGTTCCAATATATCGGCGAGCTGTGCCGCTATCTGGTCAACGCGCCGCCGAGCCGCAACGAAACGGCGCATCGCCTGCGCTTGGCTTGCGGCAACGGCTTGCGCGCCGATATCTGGGACACGTTCAAGACGCGATTCGACATTCCGCGTATTCTCGAATTCTACGCCGCCACCGAAGGCAGCTTTTCGCTCTACAATGTCGAAGGAATGCCGGGTGCCATCGGCCGCCTGCCCGGCTTCATGACGCATCGCGCGCCCGTCGCCATCGTCAAATTCAACGTCGAGACCGAGACCGCCGTCCGCAACGCGGACGGTTTCTGCCTTGCTTGCGCTACCGACGAGATCGGCGAAGCCATCGGGCGGCTGCCGCCCAGCAAAGACCAGGCCAACCGCTTCGAAGGCTATAGCAGCGAAGCCGAAGGCGAACGCAAAGTCCTGCGCAATGTCTTCAAGCACGGCGACGCCTGGTTCCGGACCGGCGATCTGATGAAGCGCGACAAGGCCGGCTATTTCTATTTTGTCGACCGCATCGGCGACACCTTCCGCTGGAAGGGCGAGAACGTCTCGACGCTTGAAGTGGCGAATGTCGTGGCGGCGTGCCCGGGCGTTTCAGAGGCGACGGTCTACGGCGTCAGCGTCCCCGGTTTCGATGGGCGCGCCGGCATGGCCGCGATTGCCGTCACCGAAGCCTTCGATCCTGCAACAATGCACGCTTTTGTCACCGAACATCTGCCGTCCTATGCGCGGCCGCTGTTCATCAGAATTGTCGACAGGCTCGCGACCACCGAGACCTTCAAGCAGAAGAAGCAGCAGCTGATCGAGGAAGGCTTCGATCCCGCTGCCGTCAAAGACGCGCTGCTGGTAGACGAGAACGGCAGCTATCGGCCGCTGACCGCCGCGCGCTACGCAAGCTTCTCCAAGCAGCCGGAGCTCGCCGAAAGCTGACGCCATACCGGCCGATCTATCGACCGCGAGAGAAATTCGCCGAGCTCCCTGCCGATCGCCGTCAATGCGGCGCCGCCTTTGGGGATCAATTTCGAGAATGCATAGAACTGGTGGATCATGCCGTCATGGCAGGTCACCGTCGCCGCAATGCCGGCTTGCCGCAATAGCTCGCCATACGCAATCGCTTCGTCGCGAAACGGATCGAACTCGGCGGTGTGAATGAGCGCGGGCGGCAGACCGGAGAAATCGTTTTGCCGCAGCGGCGACAGCCGCGGGTCGCTGCGATCCCGATCCGCCGAGCAATAATACGCGAAATCGGCGGCGATCATGTCGGCTTCGAGGTAGTAGCCTTTGGCGAACGATTGCCGCGACGGCAAATCGCCGATGGCATCGAGCACCGGGCAGATCAACAATTGGGCCGCCAAAGGAGCCTCGCCGCGCTTGCGCCATTCCTGACAAAGCACCGCCGCCAGACCGCCACCGACGGAATCGCCACCAAGCGCCAGCCGCGATTTATCGATGCCCCATTTGTCCGGATCGGCCACGAGCGCCGCCAAAGCCGCCAACCCATCCTCGACCGCGGCCGGGAATGGATGCTCCGGCGCCAAACGATAATCGAGCGCGACAACACGGCAGCCGCTCGCATCGGCCAGCACCCGGCAAATGCCGTCGTGGGTCTCGAGGTTGCCGGCGACAAAGCCGCCGCCATGGAAGAACAGCAAGCCGGGGCCGACCTCCCCGCTTGCCGCCGCGGGCGTGTAAAGCCGCAGGCGTAAGGGCCCGCCGGGCCCGGCAATCGTTTCGTCCCGGCTCGCCACCGTGGCGGGCCCCGGCGCGCCGGCAAGCTGCAAAAGGCTACCAAAGCTTTCGCGTTGCGCGGCCAAATCGGGCTTGCCCGCACGCGCCGCGCGGCCGGCCGCCAGCAAATCGAGAAATCTCTGGGCGGACGGATCAAGCGGCATGCCGGCTCCCGACCAAACGGGCGCTTTCATGCGGGCGCTTCACCGGCAGCGGCATTTGGCAAATGAAAGGCTTGCAGCTCATGCTTTCGCACCGGTTAGCCAATTCACTAACAATGTCAGATATTCGAATCCGAATTGTTAAGCGCTTCCCCCGTAAAAACCCCAACTCGGTCACTGTAGGCCGAAACAAGGGGGCTCAATCTCGATGATTTCACATTCTTCGACGCAAGTTGTTCTCCGCAACGCGCCGATCAACCCGGAATGGATCCTGGAAGGCAAGCCGGTTGCCCGCAACCGCGTGGTATCGCGCAGCAGCGATAGCCTGGCCTGCACGATCATTTGGGACTGCACCGCCGGCAAGTTCAATTGGCATTACGACATCGACGAGACCGTACACATCGTCGAAGGCAGCGTCACCGTCAGCGACGGCGCATCGCCGCCGCAGCTGCTGGTGCCGGGCTCGGTCGCCTTCTTCCCGGCGGGGACGACGGCGCTCTGGCACGTCGAAACCTATGTGCGCAAGGTCGCCTTCTGCCAACGCACGCTGCCGGCGATGATGGAAAAGCCGATCAATATGCTGCGCCAGCTCAAGGCGCGCATGATGGGCCAGACCTCGGGCGGTTCGCTGATGGACGTCGAGGCGGCTTAAAACGCGCCGCGCTTAGAATTGCTGTGGCGGCCGCCGCTATACGGCCGCCATTGCTTTTTCCCGAATAGCGGACAACGTGGTGGACGGCGTGATCGCCTCGGGATCGATCTTGAGGTGAACGATCGACGGCCGCTTGGCTTTGCCGTGCCGCCGCAAAGGCCGCCGGAAAGTCTTTGGTGTCTTCGACCGCGATACCGAAGCCGCCGAACGCCGCGGCATAGGCCGCGAAGTCAGGATTGCGTAGCGCGGTCGCGATGATGCGGCCGGGATATTCGCGTTCCTGATGCATGCGGATGGTGCCGTAGATGCCGTTGTCGCAGATGATGACCACGATCGGCAGCTCGTACTGGACGGCGGTCGCAAATTCCTGGCCGTTCATCATGAAGTCGCCGTCGCCGTTGACCGACAGCACCAGGCGTTCGGGATAGAGCCGCTGCATGGCGACGGCCGCCGGCATGCCATAACCCATGGAGGCCGACGTCGGCGCAATATGGGTGGCAAACCGGCGGAAGCGGTAATAGCGGTGGATCCAGGCGGCGTAGTTGCCGGCGCCGTTGCAGAGGATGGTGTCGGCCGGCAGGTTCTCTCGCAGCCAGACCATGATCTCGCCGAGATTGACCTTGCCGGGTTGCGCCAGCGGCTTGTCGCTCCAGGCAAGATATTCGGCATGCGCCGCCTTCGTTTCGTCGCTCCAGGGTGCTGCGCGCTTCGGCGCGAGCTTTGCCAGCGCGGCGGCAAAGCGCTGCGGCGAGGCATGAATGGCAAGATGCGGCCGGTAGACGCGGCCGAGTTCCTCGGCGCCGGCGTGCACGTGCACCAGCTTCATCTGCGGATTGGGAATATCGAACAGCGCGTAGCCTTGCGTGGGGATTTCGCCCAAGCGGCCGCCCGCGACAATCACCAGATCGGCATTCTTCACCCGCGCGATCAGTTTTGGATTGGGCGCGAGCCCCAGATCGCCGGCGTAGTTCGGATGCAGCGGATCGAACAGCGGCAAGCGCCGATAGCTGTTCATCACCGGCAGATCGAAGCGCTCGGCGAAAGCGCGGACATTCTGGCAGGCCGCCGGCGACCAGCGCGAGCCACCGACCACCAGCAACGGGCGCGCGGCATCATTCAACAAGCCGCAAGCGCCGCCATTTCAGGCTCGCCCGGCGCGGTCTCGACCGGCTCGAATTTCTTGGCATTGATGATAGGAACCTGTTCGCGCAACATGTCTTCCGGCAGCGCGATCACCACCGGCCCGGGCCGCCCGGCGCAGGCGGTGTAAAACGCGCGCGAAACGAACTCGGACACCCGTTCCGGCTGGTCGATTTCCGTCGCCCACTTGGTCATCGAGCCGAAGGCGGCGCGATAATCCATCTCCTGAAAGGCTTCACGCCCGCGCACGCTGCGCGTCGACCTGCCCCACGAACATGATCACCGGCGTTGAGTCCTGCTGGGCGATGTGGATGCCGGGCGAGGCATTCATGGCGCCGGGCCCGCGCGTCACAAAACAGATGCCGGGCCGGCCGGTCGCCTTGCCGTAGGCTTCCGCCATCATGGCGACCCCGCCCTCCTGGCGGCAGGTGGTTACCTTGATCGGCGAATCGTAAAGCGCGTCGAGCACGGCCAGATAACTCTCGCCGGGAACACAGAAGACGTGGTCGACGCCGTTATTGACCAGTGCGGCGACCAATGCCTGCGCCGCGGTCCGCGTTTCGATACGAGCGTCCATCGCGCCGGCTCCTTGTCAGGTGTCGAAGAAAACGCCTTCGGTGAAGGCAAGATCGCCGAGCTTAGGCGTGTGCGGTCCCCTGGCGTATTTGCGGCCGCGCCGCTCGGTGTAGTGACCGATGAGACCGGGAACCGGTCCGTTGGCGTCGACCAGAACCAGCGGCATGCCGCGCTTCAGCAGATAGCGGCCGAGGTTGCCGGCAAAGCGGACGAACTCCGCCATATCGCGGCAATAGACCAGTCGGTAGCTCGGCAGCAGGCGCTTCACACGATGTCTTTGGAAGATGAACGGATAGCTCTCGCCACCGTGGCGGAGCACAAGGCTGAGACAGCCGAACTTGGCGTGCTGGCGCAAAAGTTCCTGCTCTGCCAGGTCGGCCGGTTGCGACGTCTCCGCGACGAAATCGATCGTGGCGTCGGCGACCGGCCGGTTCAGCGCCGGCAAGGTGAACATCTCGCCGCGGCAATACATGGAGAAGCCCTGCGCTTCGACGATCGGCCAAGTATTGGGCGCCGACGACACATTGAAATAGGTAATGGCCTTGTCCTTGATGGCCGAGGTAATGAGCAGCGAGCCGTAGCTCCTGAATTTCGGCTCGACATACCAGCTCGACAAATTACAGCGCAGGATCGAGCCCTCAGCCGGGGGCGCCAGAGAATAGATCAGCAAGACCGCACCGACCGGCGTCCCGTCATGCTCCAGCAAATAACCATAGGGCGGGCTGCCTTCCGGCCGCGGGCGATCGGCCTGGCGTTGCAGACCGCGCAGCCAATAACGCTTGGGACGAAAGTAGAAGCCGCGGCTCAAAAACTCGGCAATTGCGGGAAGATCGCCTTCCGCAATTCTTCGGCAGCGCAGACCGCGCGCCGGGGTCGATGAGATGTCGTCGACTCTCATACTTAATTAAATGTCGGTTAATTTTCTTAGCCTACTGTTACTCCCCAATACCCTTCAAACATGAAAAATGGGTGTCTCCATGAGGGAAGCGATCATTACCGAGATCAAGGCGATTGCGCAGGAACACGGCAAAACCCTGGCGCCGCTGACCGACAATCTCGTGCTGCTGGATTCCGGTCTCGAACTCGCTGTGCTTTGCCATTCTGGTCGCTCGCCTCGAGGACCGGTTCGGCACGGATCCTTTCTCCGCCACGGACGAAGCCGTGTTCCCGGTGACGCTCGGCGACTTTATCGGGCTGTACCAGAAGATCGCCGCCTGACCGATGTCGCTCCGCCGCGCGATCGGAAATGCGCCCGCAAGCGTAGATCGCTGGATCTGGGGCAAGGACCAGTCGCTCGATCTTGCGCGCTTTCTCGGCCAATCCTGCCTTGGTGGCGAACGTGATGCGCTTGCCGGCAAGTCGGTTCTGATCCTCACGGTCGATCAAATCGATGCTGCCGCGGCTTTGATCGAGCTCGACGGGATCGCGGCGCGGATATTGGCTTGCCCGCCTGGCATCAAGCCCGATCATCTCGCCGCCGTTGCGGCGGAAGCCAAGATCGACGCCGTCGTAACGGCGGGCACGCACCCGTCGGCAGCCGCGTTGGCCATCGACAAAATCGTCAGTTGCCGGTTCCCGCCCGCACCGGCGAAAACCGTGCCGGCCGTAGAGTGCGAGACGGAATGGCTGTTGCTGACATCCGGCACCACCGGCGCGCCCAAGATCGTGCGGCATACCTTCCGCAGCCTGACCGGCGCCATCAAACCCAATATGCCGGGCAAGCCGCCGACCTGGAGCACCTTCTACGACATCCGGCGCTACGGCGGTTTGCAGATCTTCCTGCGCGCGATGTTGGGCGGCGGATCGCTGGTGCTGTCCGACGCCGACGAGCCGGTGGCGGATTTTCTCGATCGGCTGGCCGCGCATGGCGTGACCCATATGTCCGGCACGCCTTCGCATTGGCGCCGCGCCTTGATGAATCCGCATGTCGAGGTGTTCAAGCCGCCTTATGTGCGGCTTTCCGGCGAAATCGCCGACCAGACAATTCTCGACGACCTCAGAGAAGGCTTTCCGCAGGCCGCGATCGATCACGCCTATGCCTCCACCGAAGCCGGCGTCGGCTTTGTCGTGAGCGATGGACGCGAGGGCTTTCCGGCGTCGATGGTCGGCGACCCCGGCCGCGCCGTCGAGATGAAAATCGTCGACGGTACGTTGCGGCTGCGCTCGCCGCTCACCGCCTCCGGCTTTCTGGGCGAGAGCGCGCCGGCCTTGCGCGACAGCGATGCCTTCGTCGATACCGGCGACATCGTGGAGCGGCGCGGCGACCGCTATTATTTCGTCGGCCGGCGCGGCGGCATCATCAATGTCGGCGGGCTGAAGGTTCACCCGGAAGAGGTCAAATCGGTGATCAACCGGCATCACGCGGTGCACATGTCGCGCGTGAAGTCGCGCAAGAACCCGTTCACCGGCTCGATCATCATCGCCGATGTCGTGCTCAAGGCCGGCGACCGCACCGGCGGCGACGAGCGGCTGCGCGCGGAAATCTTGAGCGAATGCCGGGAGACGCTGCCGCAATACAAGGTCCCGGCGCTGTTGCGCTTCGTGCCGAGCCTCGAGCTCACCGAAGCCGGAAAGCTCGTGCGCAGCAATGCTTAACGTCATGGTGACCGGCGCCAGCCGCGGCCTCGGCCTCGCCATCGGCCGCCGGCTCGCCGCGGCCGGCTATCGGGTGCTGGCGGTGGCCCGGACCTTGAGCCCCGAATTGAAAGAGGCGCAGGCGCAAGTGCGCAAAAGCGGCGCTGGCGCGCTTGAGCACCTGCCCTTCGATCTGTCGCAGATCGACCAGATCCACGATCTGGTGAGCGCCGCGCGGCGCACCTACGGCGCCCTGCACGGCCTCGTCAACAATGCCGCCATCGGTACCGACGGCATGCTGGCGATCATGCACAACAGCCAGATCGAGGCTTTGATCCGCCTGAACGTCACCTCGCCGATCGTGCTGACCAAATACGTCGTGCGCAACATGATGGCGGACGGCGGCGGCCGCATCGTCAATATCGGCTCGATCATCGGCTTCACCGGCTATAGCGGGCTCTCGGTCTATGGCGCCAGCAAGTCCGCCATCATGGGCTTTACCCGCTCGCTGGCGCGCGAGGCCGGCAAAACCGGGATCACCGTCAATGCGATAGCGCCCGGTTTCATGGCGACCGAGATGACGGGCGCAATGGACGACGAGCAGCGCGGGCAAGTCGCCCGCCGCAGCGCGCTGCGCCGCATGGCCGAGCCGGACGACGTGGCAAAAACGGTGGAATTCCTGCTCGGTGACGGCGGCAACAACATCACCGGTACCACCCTCACCGTCGACGCCGGCGCGACGGCGTAGTCGCCAATAACCGCAGGCTAAAGTCCGAGCGCGCTCTTCACGCTGGCCGGCCAGGCGTCGGTCTTGACGCCGTGGGTGGCAAACAGCGCAACTGCCAGCCGGTCCATGCCGAAGGCCACGCAGCCGGTGTGGCAAACATTGCCGGCACTGTCGGTCAGGCCCCAGGTCGTGCCGAAGTGGTCCTGGTGATAATTGAAGCTCATGCAGGCCGTCGGCGACGCCGCCGGGCGCACCGGAATGAGCAATTCGAATTTCAGCGACTGCTCGAACTGGGCGATCGCCATCATCTGTCCGGTACGGCCGAAGAACGGATCGCTGGCCTGTTCTACGGTGTAGGTAACGCCAATTTGGTCGGCGATTGCCTTGGCCTTCGCCATCCAGCGTTCACGGAATTCAACGATCTGCGCGGCCTCACCGATGCAAACATATTCCCGCATACGGAACGACTGCAGGCGGTCGATGTCCTTGGACGGTTCGCGGCGGAAGCAATCGGCGGCGACGTCGAAAATAAGGCCCTCTCTCGGCACCGGCCCGCGCGCCGCCACGATCGGATAGACCGGGTAGCAAGCCGCAGGCGTCAGCACGAGATCGTTGGGCGCCAGCGACGTCGTCCAATCCTCGCCCCGGTAATAGCGCTCGGCCGCCGCGCGGATGTCCTGCTCGCTGCCGTGCAGGCCGCACACGCAACCGAGAAGATTGGGGAAGCTCTTGAGATAGCCGTGGCGCTCGATGTGGGCGCGGCTCATCACCGGCGGAAAGCGCAACACTTCGGTTCCGGGCTCGCGCTGGCGCGAGATCAAATCGGCAAGCCCGCTCACCACCGCTTCGTAGGCGCCGGTGCGCGCGTAGATGCCGTCGACCGCCATCGGCCGGAACATGCCGTCGAACAACTCATCGAGCTGTCCCTCTGGCGCACTGAATTGTTTGGCGACGGAGTAATTCATGGATTCACGCGTCCACCAGTTGGTCCGGCACGCTGGTCAACAGCGACGACGGCACGGCATTGGCGAGGATACGGTCGTTGTGGATCATGATCGGCGCGGAGAGGATGTCGCGCAAATGACGGCCGATGGAGAACTCGCCGTCCTGCCGGTAGGCCGACAAGCCGCCGACCCGCATGGCGCCCATCACGATCGCAACGGCGAGTTCCGAGGCATCGATCTTGAGCATGACCATGGCGTTTTGGAAATCGAGTGCGGCAAGCGCGTCCGGATCGCCGGCTTTCGCCTCAAAGCGTTGCGCCGACCGCTCGATCATGGCGCGCAACGAGGCGAGAGACGACAGGGCCTTGGTGAGATGCACGGCGCCCGGAGGCAGATTGCCGCCCGCTTTGCGCGCCACGTGCCGCACGAATTTGTGCGCCTTGTCGACGGCGGCGGCGGCAACCCCCGCCCACACGCTCGACCAGAACAAATGGGCGGTCGGCGTCATCGTTTCGGCGTGAATGGCCTCGTAGGGCACGGGCAGGATCTGCTCGCGATTGGCGCGCGCCTGCAGGCGGAAACCGACACTCATGGTGCCGCGCATGCCGAGCGTGTCCCAAGTCGTATTCGGCTCAAGCGAGTAATCCTGTTTCAGCAGGACCAGCAGCACCTGATCGGACTTCGCCGCGTTTGGATCGCGGCGCGCGGTGGTCACGATGCCGTCGGCCTCGCGGCCATAGGAGATGACGGTGGCGCTGCGGTCGAGCGTGATGTGGTCATTCTCGGCTTCGACCGGCGCGGCGCTCGAACGCACGTCGCCGCCGGCATTGCCTTCGGTGGTGGAAGAAGCAAACAGCATCTGCTCGGCGGCGAGCTTGCGCATCAGGCCTTCCATCCACGCGCCGCCGCGGCCGTGACGGACGATGCAGGCCACCTTCACCTGATGCATGGCGAAGACCATGGCGGTCGACGCGCAGGCACGGCCGAGCACATAGCAAATGTTGGCAACGGTCAGCGCGCTCGCGCCTTCGCCGCCCAGTTCCGGCGGCACCAAGATGCCGAGCAACCGTTCCGCGCGCAGCGCTTCCATCGCCTCTTGCGGAAAACGATGGTCGTCATCGACGGCGTTGGCATGAACGGCAGCGATCGCTGCGACGCGCTCGGCGCGGACGACGAAATCGTCGCGGCCGATGTGGTCACCGGCAATACTCGGCGCAATCATCTTGTCGCCGAGTGCAGCGGGACGAACTTTGGCGGCGGACCCTGACACGGACGTCTCTCATGTGACTGTGGGCGGCCCATGACAGAGCCTCAAGAGTCACTGCAAATATCACAATGACTATTAAGATGTCGTGACTTGAAACACCTGTTGTTAGGCTATCAATTCAGCGACATTTAGTCTTTTTCGATTACAAAGCGCGCGCAATTGGAGCGCATCTACCGGCTCTGATTTTAACGTTAAAAAGTCTTCGCCATCACGACTGACGCCAATACGCTTTTCGTGAGCGATAAAAAATGACAGGGAAAAAGAATGTCTGACACATTGAACGCGACCATTGATGAACGAGTTCGCAAAGATTGTCGCCGGCCTCTTGCCGGAGCGCAATCGAGCAAAGCCGATCGCCCATGACGAGCCGCTAACGACCGCCGGGTTGAATTCCCTAGGCATGGTTAATCTTTTGCTGGAAATCGAAGCAAATTTTAACATCACCGTGCCGGCGAGCCTGGTGGTGCCGAAAAGCTTCCGCTCGATTCATTCGATCGCGCGTCTGATCGAGGGCATTGCGCAAGCGGCGTAGCGTCGCGCTCGCCCGGTATCGCCGCTCAGCGAGACACGTTGTTCGCGCCGCGCAGCACCTGCTGTGCGGCTCCGGCCTTTATCGAATGAAATTTTCGGCAGGTGCAAATACAATTTTTGCGCTGCCATTTACTATGTCCTGGCTGCCGCACTAGTATCCCGGCTCCCACCTTTTTCTTCCCGGAGCCCGCAATGCAGCCTGCAAAATCCTTCACGCTCGAGGCGCACGGCGCCAAGATGCCGGCGATCGGCTATGGCACCATGATATTGCCTGAGCGTGGCCCCGAACTCGTCGCCTACGCCATTCAATCCGGCTATCGCCTGATCGACACCGCGCGCAAATACGGCACGGAGGAACGCGTCGGCGAAGGCATCCGCGCCAGCGGGATTGCGCGGGAGGAATTATGGGTCACCACCAAGGTGACCGAACTCGACGCGCGCGAAGCCGATTTCCTGAAATCTGCGGAAACCAGCCTGAAGGCGCTGCAGCTCGACTATGTCGACCTTCTGCTGGTGCATTGGCCGCAACCCAAGGTGCCGTTCGCCGAAACGCTGGGCGCGCTGGCCAAAGCCAAGCGCAGCGGCATGGCGCGCCATATCGGCGTCTCGAACTACACCATCGCGATGCTCGACGAAGCGGTGAAAGTCTGCCCGGAGCCACTGATCACCAACCAGATCGAGTATCACGCCTATCTGCCGCAGGACCGCATGCTGGCGGCGCTCAAGCGGCACGGCATGATCCTGACCGCCTATTGCCCGATGGCGCGCGGCAAGCTGCTCGACGATCCGGTCATCGGCGAAATCGCCAAGGCGCACGGCAAGACGATCGGCCAAATTGCTTTGCGCTGGCTGATCCAGCAGCCGATGGTGGCCGCCGTGCCACGCCCGCTCGAAGAGGCGCACATCGAAGAAGACATCGACGTGTTCGATTGGTCGCTGACCGAGGATGAGATGCGGCGGATTTCAGCCTTGCGCAGCCGCCACGTGCGCATCGCCGATCCGCCCGAACGCGCGCCCAAGTGGGACGTGGAAACCGTCGCGTAAGCAAACGGCCAAGCCTACCGCTTATCGCTCCCGAACTGATCCGCGGCGAGGATCACCGCTCCCGCATCATAATTCATGAAGGCCATTTGTGCGGCCCGCTGTGCTACAGCCGAAAGCACCGTGCCATTGCATATAGTTAGGCGTGATACGGCCTGGCACCATGACGATCGCGATCAAGCGGTCCTTCCCCACCTAAGACGTGGCACAACCATCTCAATTAATGAGACAATTCCGTGCGGCAAAAAATCCATCTTGCAAAACTGGACTGCCGCTAACAGATAGGGCAAGTTGAATATGAAGTCGGTCTAGGGAGCCGAAATTATGTTGCCGGTCCTTCGCCGGGGGATGTCCATCCTCCGCCGCGACAGTCGTATATTTGATTCAACCGGCCGCCGCGCTTTCTTGAAGCTTGGCGCCGCGGCGGCGGGGGGCGTGGTGCTTGCACGCGGCGCAGCCGAAGCAAGCGAAGCAATCGACGCGCCGCCACAGGACGCGCCGTGGTCGCAGACGCTCGGCCCCGGCATTGTCGACCGCCCTTACGGCCAGCCCTCGGAATTCGTGAAGGACGTCATCCGGCGTAACGTCCCCTGGCTCACCGCCAGCCAGGAATCCTCGGTCAGCTTCACGCCGCTGCAGGACCAGACCGGCATCATCACCGCCAACGGTCTGTTCTTCGAGCGCTATCACGGCGGCCGCGCCACCGTCGATCCGGCGCAACAGCGGCTGATGATTCACGGCCTGGTGGATCGACCGCTGCTGCTGACGATGGACGATATCAAGCGCTTTCCGTCCGTCTCGCGCATTCATTTCATCGAATGCCCGGCCAACGGCGGCATGGAGTGGCGCGCGGCGCAGCTCAACTCGTTGCAGTTCACCCATGGCATGGTGAGCTGCGCCGAGTGGACCGGCGTCAAATTGTCGACGCTGCTGGAAGAAGTCGGGCTCAAGAAAGAGGCCAAATGGGCGTTGGTCGAAGGCGCCGACGCGGCACACATGGACCGCAGCCTGCCGATCGAGAAATGCCTCGACGATTGCCTCGTCGTCTACGGCCAGAACGGCGAGGCGCTGCGTCCGGAGCAGGGTTTCCCGCTGCGGCTCATCGTGCCGGGCTGGCAAGGCAACGTGAACATCAAGTGGCTGCGCCGCATCCAGATCGGCGATAAACCATGGTTCACGCGTGAGGAGACCGCGAAATATACCGAGTTGATGGCCGACGGGCGTTCGCGCGGCTTTACCTGGCTGATCTACGCGAAATCGGTGATCACCTTCCCCTGCCCGGAAAAGCCGGTGAAGGGCCCGGGTCTCTATGAGATCCACGGCTTTGCCTGGTCGGGCAAAGGCCGCATCACGCATGTCGATGTATCCACCGACGGCGGCGTCAACTGGCAGCGTGCGCGTCTGCAGGACCCGGTGCTGCCGAAGGCGATGACGCGCTTCACGCATGAATGGCGTTGGGACGGCAAGCCCGCTTTGCTGCAGTCGCGCGCCGTCGACGAGACCGGTTTCGTGCAGCCGACGATCGCCGACCTGCGGGCGGCGCGCGGCACCAACGGCATCTACAACAACAATTCGATCCAGACTTGGCAGGTGAAAGCGGACGGGAGCGTCTTCGATGTCCAGCTTTCTTAGTCGAACTGCAATTCGGCTGGCCGCGATCGCGACCGTAGGATCGTTCGCGGCGACAGCATGGGCGGGCGAGCAGCACAAGCCCGGCTATTACGGCTACGGCACAACGCCGACCGCGGCGCAGATTGCCGGCTGGGATATTGCGGTGCGGCCGGACGGCCAAGGTCTGCCGCCCGGCAGCGGCTCGGTCAGCAAGGGCACGGACATCTATGCCGACCAATGCGCGGCCTGTCACGGCACCTTCGGCGAAGGCGAAGGGCGCTATCCCAAGCTCTCCGGCGGCGAGGGCACGCTGCGGGCCGAGCGGCCGGAACCGACGGTGGGCAGCTATTGGCCGTTCGCCACCACGTTGTGGGACTACATCAATCGCGCGATGCCATTCCCCTCGCCGCACGCATTATCGGCTGACGACATCTACGCCCTCACCGCTTATGTGCTAAACATCAATAATATCGTGGGAAATGATTTTGTTGCAGATCGCAACAGTCTGCCTAAAGTGAAGATGCCGAACCACGATCACTTCATCTGGCAAGACCCGCGGCCCGACACCTCGGCAAAAGAATGCATGAAGGACTGCGTCGACCCGGCAAAGGTCAAGATCAAGTCGACGGCGGAAGGAAAAGATTTGACGCCGCGGACCACCGGACCGCTTGACGAAATGCTACCAAAATAGGATCGCTTAAAAGCGACCTGGCTGGGAGGAAAAGTGATGCAATTGCGACAGTCTCATTTCGTGCTGGCGGCCGCCGTCGGCGGAATTCTCGGCGCGCTCGTGCTTGGACCCGCGCCTGCATTCGCCGCACCGCCGGACGCCAAGAAACTGGTAGCCTCGCAATGCGAGCAATGCCACGAGATCAAGGGCATCCAAGACTTCGGCAATGTCGGGCCTTCGCTGGTCGGCCTGAAGGATCGCTATCCCGATCGCAAGGACGTGGTCGCGATCGTTAACGACGAGACCAAGCGCAATCAGGAAACGGTGATGCCGCCGTTCGGGCGAAATCTCATCCTGACTAACGAGGAAATCGGGGCGATCGTCGATTACCTCTACAAGCAATAACCGCGCGTGCGCACCAACGAGGAGAAAACGCAAATGCACAAGCTTCCGGACGCGCCCAATGCCGCGCGCCGTACGATCCTGAAGGCCGCCATTGCCGGCGGTGTGGTCGGCATGGGCTTCACAGGCGCGTTCCCTTTCCCGGCTTACGCCAATGCGGACGCCAAGGACTGGCCGCAAGACGCGTTCAAGCAGAAGAGTGAGACTGACGCGCTCAAGGCGCTTTACGGCAAGAGTGCCGAAGCATCCGACAAGGTCAGCCTCGATGCCCCGGAGATCGCCGAGAATGGCGCCGTCGTTCCGATCGCGGCTTCGAGCACGCTGCCCAATGTCACCGCCATCGCCATCCTGGTGCTGGAAAATCCTTTCACGCTCGCTGCCGCCTACAAGATCCCCGCGGGTACCGCGGCGGCAGTCTCCAACCGGCTGAAAATGGCGAAGACCAGCAAGGTTGTCGCGGTCGTCGAGTTGGGCGGCAAGCTCTATTCGGCCAGCAAAGAGGTCAAGGTCACCGTCGGCGGATGCGGCGGCTGACATTCATCGAACAGAGAGGCGACTTCCATGGCATCGACAATTCGCGTGCGCGCCGTCGCGAGCGGTGATTCGACCGAGGTTCAATCCTTGATCCGGCATCCGATGGATTCCGGCTTCGTCAAGAACCGCTCGGGCAAGCTCATTCCCGCCCACCACATCGAGGTGCTGCAGTTCGAGCACGGCGGCAAGACCGTGTTCACGGCATTGTGGGGACCGGCCGTCTCCAAGGACCCTTATGTGAAGTTCAGCTTCAAAGGCGGCAAGAAGGGCGACGAGCTGAAGGTGAGCTGGGTCGACAACAAAGGCGCATCGGATTCACTGGTGGCCAAGATTCAATAAACCCGGCGCGCCGGGCGACAGGGAGGATTGGTGAATGCTGCGCAAAGTTTTCATTGCAGTTGCGATTATCGTCGGCACGGCGCAGCCTCTACTGGCTGCCAACGACGGCGACCCGCAAGCGGACTTCAAGGCGTTCCGGAAATATTTCACCGAGCGCTTCCCGAAGGTGCCGCTCGACGACTTCGTCAACGGGCCGTATTCGATGGACGCCGGCCTGCGCAAGCAGTGGAAGGCGATCGACGAGTTTCCGCCCTACCAATTCGCGGTGGAGAAGGGCAAGGAGATGTTCGCCACGCCGTTCAAGAACGGCAAGACCTACGGCGACTGCTTCCCCAACAAGGGCATCGGAGTCCGCCAGAACTATCCCCATTTCGACGCGAAGTCGGGCCAGGTGATCACGCTCGACGTGGCGCTCAACCAGTGCCGCGAGGCCAACGGCGAAAAGCCGTTCGACTACAACAAGGATGACATGGCTTCGTTGACCGCCTATATGGCGTTCACCTCGCGTGGCAAACCCATGTCCATCAAGATCCCGGACGACCCGCGCGCGCTCGCCGCCTACAAGAAAGGCGAGCAATATTTCTACACTCGCCGCGGTCAGCTCAATTTCTCGTGCGCGAGCTGCCACGTGCAGAACCCGGGCAACCATATCCGCACCGAGGTGCTGGCCCCGGCGCTCGGCATCATGAATGCCATGCCGATCTATCGCTCCAACTGGGGCGGCATGGGCACCGTCAGCCGCCGCTTGCGTAGCTGCAACAGCCAGGTGCGCGGGACGCCGCTCAAGGCGGAGGACGAGTTCTATCGCGACGTCGAATATTTCTTGTCCTATATGGCCAACGGCCTGCCGATCTCCGGGCCTGGTGCACGTCCGTGACCGCAAAGACTAGTGGAGGAAACACAATGCGCACTCTGATCCGACTAGCGGTCATTCTCTCGGTCGGCGGTTTCGCGACGGCTGCGTTGGCCGCGTCCGCCGATGACTTCAAGGCGGCCTACACGAAAGCGGAAGCCGCCATCAAGCAGGCCCACGCACTCAAGAACGAATGGACGACCACGGCGCGGGCGCTCAAGGCCGCCAAAAAAGCGGCCGATGCCGGCAAATTCGACGAGGCCGTCAAGCACGCCAACGAGGCGGAAGCCCTCGCCAACGGGTCGATCGCGCAGGCCAAGGAGCAGGAAAAGCTTTGGAAGGACGCCGTCGTCCGCTGAGGCGGGCCGGCATTCGAGCTTCAAGGAGGCTTGTGTAATGCGTCGCCGCGAGGTGCTGAAGCTGCTCACGGCGGCAGCGATCTCGGGCGTCGTTCCGCGTCTCGCACGCGCCGCCGAAGCCGACGATCTCTATGACATCGGCAAGTTCGGCAATGCGCGCGTGCTGCATATGACCGACACCCATGCGCAGCTCTTGCCGGTCCATTTCCGCGAGCCCAGTGTCAATCTCGGCGTCGGCGCCGTGACCGGCAAGCCACCGCATCTGGTCGGTGACGCATTCCTCAAGCATTTCGGCATCGCGCCGAAGAGCCGCCTGGCGCACGCCTTCACCTATCTCGACTTCGAGGAAGCCGCGCACCGCTACGGAAAGCTTGGAGGCTTCGCGCATCTCAAGACGCTGATCGACCGCTTGCGCGCCGAAGCCGGCGCCGGGCATTCGCTATTGCTGGATGGCGGGGACCTCTGGCAGGGCAGCGGGCTTGCCAACGCCATGAACGGCGAGGACATGGTCGATGCCGCCAATCTGCTCGGCATCGAGGCGATGACCGGGCATTGGGAGTTCACCTACGGCGAGGATAAGCTCACCGCCAATCTCAAGCGCTTCAAGGGCGAGTTCCTGGCGCAGAATGTGTTCCTGACCGAGGAAGCCGCCTTCAACGACAAGCCGTCCTTCGACAAGGACAGCGGACGCGTGTTCAAGCCGGCGACCATCAAGGAAGTCGGCGGTTTCCGCATCGGCATTGTCGGTCAGGCGTTCCCTTATGTGCCGGTCGCGCATCCCAAGCGATTCACGCCCGACTGGACGTTCGGCATCCGCGACTCGGACCTGCAAAAAGTGGTCGACGGCTTGCGCCAGAACGACAAAGTCGACGCCGTTATCATGCTGTCGCACAACGGCATGGATTCCGACCTCAAGCTTGCAAGCCGCGTCACCGGCATCGACGTCATCCTGGGCGGCCACACGCACGACGCGGTGCCACAGCCGGTCACCGTCGCGAACGCCGGCGGCAAGACGCTGGTGAGCAACGCCGGTTCGAGCGGCAAATTCCTCGGTGTGCTCGATCTCGACCTCGCCAAAGGCGCGGTCAAGAACGTGCGCTATCGTTTGTTGCCGGTCTATGCCGGGTTGTTGAAGCCCGATCCGACGATGCAGGCGCTTGTCGAGTCGTCTGCGCAAGCCGCACGCCGACAAATTTGCCGAGAAGCTCGCGGTCAGCGGCGACCTGCTCTATCGGCGCGGCAATTTCAACGGCACCATGGATCAGCTGATCTGCGACGCCCTGCGCCAGGAGCTCGACGCCGAGCTCGCGCTGTCGCCCGGCTTCCGCTGGGGCAATACGCTGCTGCCGGGTGAGCCGGTCACTATGGAGGACATCCTGTCGGAGACCGCGATCACTTATCCGGAGGTCTACGTCACGCAAATGACCGGCGCGCAGCTCAAGGCGGTGATGGAGGACGTCTGCGACAACCTGTTCAACCCCGACCCCTACTACCAGCAAGGCGGCGACATGGTGCGCATCGGCGGCATGGACTATGCCTGCGCGCCGACCGAAGCCGTCGGCAAGCGCATTTCCGAACTGACCCTCGACAACGGCAAAAAGCTCGATGCCGACAAGACTTACAAGGTCGCCGGCTGGGCCTCGGTCAACCCGCAGCAGGGCAAGCCGGTGTGGGAGATATTCGCCAACTATCTGCGCCGCGAAAAAACCGCTAAGCCGAAGAAACTCAATCAGGTCGCGCTCAAAGGCGTCTCGAACAATCCGGGCATTTCCGGCTAGAGGACAGCATGTCCGTTGCGCTCGCTCGGTTGGCGCAGGTGGTCGCGATCGCGGCGGTCTTGCTGTCGCCGGCCGCCGCGCAAGCGCCCTTGCCGGACAAGCCGTTTGCCAACCATCACATCGTTCTGCAGCTCTCGGATCGTGCGCCTGACAAGGAGGCGCTGGTCCTCAGCGTCGCCTATAATCTGTTGAAGGCTTACGGCCCCGACAAAATCTCAATCGTCGTCGTGGCGTTCGGGCCGGGCATCGACCTATTGCGCGAGGAGAATGCAAACCGCGCGCGCGTCGACAGCCTGATCTCGCAAGGCGTCGAGTTCGACATCTGCATGAATACGGTCGATACGCTCGAACGCGAAGGAAAGCACGTCAACATCAATCCGAAGGCCGTCAGAGTACAAGTCGGCGTCGGACGCATTCTGGAATTGACCGAGAAGGGCTACACGCTCGTCCGTCCATAACACCGGGAGGAAAACGACATGCGACGCTTAGTATTGGCTGCCGTTGGCGCGGCCATGAAACGCGCAACCTTAGTCGCGCTGGCGGCGATGCTGATTGTCGCGGCGGTCCCGGCCCGCGCGGCGGAAGGCGTCATCACCTACAAATCGCTCAACCCCGATACCGCCTTGGAACTGGCGCGCACCGCTTTGCAGCAATGCCGCAAGGACGGTTACCAGATCGCCGTCGTGGTGCTTGATCGCTTCGGCCAGCCGCTGGTCGAATTGCGCGACCGCTACACGCCGGTCGGCGCGCTCGATATTGCCCGGGGCAAGGCCTGGACGGCTGTGACGTACACGCGCGACACCGGCGCATTCGTCAAAGCCATCAAAGACGGCACGCTTGGTGCCGGCCTGGCCAATTTGCCTGGGGTGACGCCGCTGGCCGGCGGCCTCATCATCGAGGCGGGCGGCTCGTTGCTTGGCGGCGTCGGCGTGGCGGGCGCTTCCGGCGGCGACAAGGACGAGGCCTGCGCCAAGGCCGGACTGGCGGCAGTGCAGGACAAGCTCGAATTTTGATCGATTGGCCGACGCGGCTATGCGAGCGTTTAGCGACGGATGAGATAGATCGGGCTCGACCAAGCCCGATGTCCGTCTTCCTGCTGAACGCGCACATAGAGGCGGGTATCGCCTTCCGGCCTGACCTTGACCTCGCGGCGGTGAACGACTCTCGTCTCCGTCATGATGTCGGGTAGCCGTTGCAATGTGACCCTGCGCTCCAGGCCGCCGGCGTCAAACACGATCTCCTCGCGGCCGATATCGGCGATCGCGACTTTGCCGGAAACCGGTTTTGTATTGAATTCAATATGCCCGGACCGATCTTTCAGCCAAAGATCGATGGCGCCGAAGTTGCCGGTGGTGACCGCCTTCCAAGTCACCGTCGTGTTGCTCTGATCGCGGATGCCGCGGTCGAGATTCCAATTGTTGATGACGTTGGCCTTGGTGATCGTGTTGTCGCCGACCGTGAGCGAGCCGTCCCAGGTGGTGGCCCGCGCCCGGCCGCGATATTCGGCGCCGCTGTAGGCAAGCCGGATTCGGGTCCCGAGATCGTCGGTGTCATAGGGGCGGATCGTCTCGAGCAGATCGAGGCCATCGAAAACATCGATGCGCTCGATCGCGAGCCGAGCCGATCGCTTCGACCGCCAATTCGACCGTGTCGGATGTCACCCGCGCGATGTCACCCATTCCGAGCTGCCGGGTCTTGGCGACGACAGTCGCATCGAACGCGGGATCGCGATCGAACAGTTCGGTTTCGTTCGGCAACACGGCGGTCACGTTCAAGATCATCCGGTTGCCGGTGGTGCCGTAATGATGGCGGCGACGCATCGCCTGGAAGATCGCGTCGCGGTCGAGCCGCGGCGCCAGAAAACAGGTCAAGCCGCCTTGGCTTCCAAAGAATGAAGCGCCGGGAAAGCAGGCGCCCGGGCGACCTTTGTGGCCATCGGAATTGGCCACGATGCCGACCCGGTAGCCTTTCTCGAAAGCATCCCGCACGATCCATTCGAACGTGCCCCAGGCCGAATGGACTTCGACCGCGGGTTCCAGCTTGGGGTCGTGCGCGTAGAGAATGTCGGCATAGCGCCCGCCGACATGGGCGACGACGACGCAATCCTTGCCTTCGAGTTTCTTGAACAACGCATGGGCGTCATGCGCGTCGGCCTTTTCATCGACCATGTCCGCCGCATCGGCGATCTGTGCGTGCGAAGAGCGGTGGATGGTCTCGCCTTCGCGCCGGTAGTGCACATTGCGGTCACCGCCGACCGCGGTGTTGGCCGACCACTCGTAGCCGGGGATGCAGACGAAGCTGCCGGGTTTGTCGAATTCGGCCGACAGGCGATTGAGCTCTTTCCAGAAGTTGCCCGTGATTTGGAAGTCGTTGCCCTGGTGGCCCATGACGTCGACAAAAGCCTTGTCGCGGCCGAATTCGAAATATTCGCGCGCCGAATTGGTGCCCAGCGTCTCGTTCGACTGGCCGTGGGTATCGCCCCAGAAATGCACGAGCTCCGTCTCTGCCGGAGCCACGCGCAGCGGGTTCGAGCGGCACAGCTCGTTTCCGTTCTGGTCAACAACGTCGATCGTCACATCGCCGGGCTCGGCGATATTCAATTCGGTCACGGCTGCGGAAAAATTGCCCGGCTCAAATCGGATCGTCTCGGGCAGGCCCACAATTGGTGCGGAAGCCCTGAGACGCAACTCGGTGTCGGCAAGATTGGACGGATTGCCCCATTTGTCGTTCGCCTTGACGGCGAGCCGAAACGGCTCGCCGGCACGAATGAGCGTCGGGAGAACGGCATGCCAATGCACGGGCGGTCCCGGCACGATCGCGATCTTGGGGCTCTGCGGCAGCGCCACATAGTCATAAGTCGCGATCGGATCGGCCAGGACGTGAAACTCGAACTCGCTTTCACAATAGGTTTGCAGCCGGATGCCCGGCGAGCCAAAGCGGCGATCGCCGAAGCGGATGGTCATGGTGTCTCCGGGCGCCAGGAAATGCTTGACCACGCCGATGTAGAGCGAACGGCTCCACGGCCGGATATTGCGTTTGAACTCCCATTTGCATTCGAGCGTCGCGTTGTTCGATGCTTCGACGGTCGTGTAGCCGGGCGCCTTCGGATCGTCGAACTGCACCGGACCGAAATCCGTCGCAAAGCGGAAACCGATTTTGAGCGAGCCGGTATCGTCGATGCCAAAGGCGCCGGCAGTGTAAGTCAGCGTGAAGGATTGATAGGAACCGGCCTCGAATGCGCCGGATGGCTCCAGCGTCGCGGAGCCCATGAGATCGGGTCGGTAATCGGAATACGGCATTTACAAAAAGCCTGTTGCCGTCGCAACGCGAGCCGTCAGTGCCGGCCGATGAAGCCAAGGACGGCGTCATTGAATGCGGCCGTGTCGACTTCCGAGGCGCAATGCCCGCCGCGCTCAAGCTCGACCAGCGTCGCGCCAGGGATCAGCTTTGCAAGCTCGCGGCTGTAGTAAGGCGGCGTGAGGGTATCGTCCTTGGCGCAGATGACCATGGTGGGCGTTTTGATCTTGCCGAGATCGGCCGTGCGGTCGAACGCCATGATGGCGTCGATCCGGCTTGCCACAATCTCGGCGGGCGGAAAATTGGGAACGATCACTTTTTCGCGCTCCTCGATCAGCGCGATGTTGTCGTTGATCCACCAGCCTGGATAGAGGAACACGGGGGTCGAGCGCACATAGGCGGCGGCACCCGCTTCCGTCAGCATAGTGCGGCGCGCCTCGAAGACACGTTGGAAGAACGGGTCGCACTTGGTCCAACTGGCGTAGATCGCCAGCGAGCGCAGGCGATCCGGATGCGTGACCGCCAGCGTCTGGCCGATGGCGCCGCCGGTCGAATGTCCGACCAAATGCGCCTTGTCGATCCCGAGCTTGTCCATCAGGCCCAGCACATCGTTGGCCATCTGGTCGACGGAATAGCGAATCTTGGAGCGGCTGCTTTGCCCGGTGCCGCGGTGGTCGTGAATGACGACCTGGTATTTCTGCGAGAAGCCGGGATGTTGGGAACCCAGTAGTTGGCGACGCCGCCGAGACCCGACACCAGTAACACCGGCGTCCCCTGCCCGTGCGTTTCATAGTAGATTTCAGCGTCCGCGACGGTGGCTTTCGGCATTTCTCCTCACCAATTCTGCAAAGTTGTTGTCGAGCGACGGCGTGCACCGCTCGGCAATCACGGTACTCACCCTCGCGGTGACGGGCAAGCCGCTCGTGCGGGGCCGAAGCCCACGGCGGCACTACTGCAGAATATCTTTCGCCGCCGACGCGAAGCCTTGGTGCACGCGCTCCAGTAGAAAACGCGCCGGCATTGACACCTATTTGTTTGACGCGTTCAACTCGCAGCCGAAAGTAGACGGCATCAGGGACGAAACGATGGGCGGACGAATGCTGGTCGGCGCCGGTGCCGGATTTTCCGGCGACCGTGTCGACGCGCCGATCGCGGTGGTACGCGGTCTGCGCGCCGGCGGCGAGCGCGCCGCCATCATCTTCGAGACGCTGGGCGAGCGCACACTGGCTTTGGCGCAACTGCGGCGGCGCGAAAATCCCGCCGTCGGCTACGAACCCAAGCTCGCGGCGCTGCTGTCGCCGGTGCTCAAGGATTGCCTCGACGGCAACATCACGATCGTCGGCAATTTCGGCGCGGCCAATCCGCCCGCAGCCGCCGATCTGGTCGCCAAGCTGGCGGAGCGGTCGGGCCGCAACGCCCGTATCGCCACCTTGACCGGCGACGACATGCTCGATCCCGCCGGGCTGGAAATCCTGCGCGCCTGTTGCGACGAATTGCCGGACGAAAAGCTGCTGGTCTCCGCCAATGTCTATCTCGGCGCCGCACCGATCGTCGAAGCGCTGAACGAAGGCGCTCAGGTAGTCGTGACCGGCCGGGTTGCCGATCCGTCGCTGACACTGGCGCCGCTGATCCATGCTTTCGGCTGGTCCTACGACGACTGGCAGCGGCTCGGCCGCGGCACCATGGCCGGCCATCTGTTGGAATGCGGCGCACAGGTGACCGGCGGCTATTTCGCCGATCCCGGCTTCAAGGACGTGCCGGCGCCCGAGAATATTGGCTATCCGATCGCTCGCATTGATTCCGACGGCGGCTTCGCCATCGGCAAGGCGGCCGGCGGCGGCCTGGTCGACCGCCACACCGTCACCGAGCAATTGCTCTACGAAGTGCACGATCCGGCCGCCTACCTCACGCCCGGACGTGACGGCCGACATCAGCGACGCCAGCCTCACCGAATTCGGCGGCGATTGGGTGCGCGTGAATGGCGTCACCGGCCACGCGCGGCCTGAGCGCTTGAAGGTTACCGTCTGCTACGACGGCGGTTGGCTGGCCGAAGGTGAGATTTCCTATTTCGGGCCCAACGCGCTGGCGCGCGCGCGGCTGGCCGGCGAGATCGTTCGGCGGCGCAGCCCGCGCGACATCCTCATCCGCTGCGACGTCATCGGCGTGCTCAGCGTGCTGGCCGACGACGGCGGCGAGGCCTGGGATCGGCTCAACGGCATTGCTAGATCCGAGAACGAGGACGTGCGTCTGCGAGTCGCTTTTGCCGGCGCCGAAAAAGCGCAAGTCGAGCGCGGCCTCGCCGAAGTCGAAGCGCTCTATTGCGCGGGCCCGGCCGGCGGCGGCGGCATTCGTCTCGCCATGCGGCCGCGTATCGCCGCAACCTCCTGCTTTGTCCCGCGCGATGCCGTGCGGCCGCGCGTGCACATGTGCGAGGCCGGCCATGGCTAAGCTCATGCTGCACGCGCTGGCCCATGCCCGCGCCGGCGACAAAGGCGACCGCCTCAACATCTCGCTTATCGCCTATGCGCCCGAGCTGTTCCCGCTGCTGCGCGACAAGGTGACCGAGAAGGTGGTCGCCGACCTGTTCGCGCACCGCCATCCGACCTCGGTGCAGCGCTACGTGCTGCCCAAGCTTTCCGCGCTGAATTTCGTGCTCGACGGCGTACTCGACGGCGGCGTCACGCAGGCCCTCAACCTCGATTCGCACGGCAAGACGCTGAGCTTCCGGCTGCTCGGCTTGAGCATCGACGTGCCCGACGAGCTGCTCAAGTTCGCGAGACCTTACTCACATGTTTGAGCAACGCCAGTAGACCTTTCAACAGCTCGGTCGGGGACGGCGGGCAACCGCGGATGTGCAGATCGACCGGGATGACATCCTTGACACCGCCGGCGACCGCGTAGCTGCCGGCGAACACGCCGCCGTCGGCGGCGCAGGCGCCGACCGCCACCACCCATTTCGGATCGGGCGTGGCGTTGTACGTGCGCTCAAGCGCTTCGCGCATGTTCTTGGTGACCGGGCCGGTCACCAGCAGCACGTCGGCATGGCGCGGCGAGGCGACGAAATGCAGGCCGAAGCGCTCTAGATCGTAGAAGGCATTGTTGAGAGCGTGGATTTCCAATTCGCAAGCATTGCAGGAGCCGGCGTCGACTTGGCGAATGGACAATGAGCGGCCGAGCTTGGCGCGCGCGGCGCGGTCGACGGATTGCGCGAGCTCGGCGAGCCCCGCCGGATCGGGCGCGGGCGCCGGCTCCGTGAGCGGCCCATGGGTCAGGCTTTCGAGCAGCGTGCGGCGCATGGCTAAAGGTCGTGCCCCGAGTACGAGCAGTTGAACGATTTGTTGCAGAGCGGAAAATCGGCGACGATGTTGCCCTCGATTGCGGTTTCCAGCAGCGGCCACTGGAACCAGGAGGCGTCGCGCAGGTGGCAGCGCTCGACGTGCCCCTTGCCGTCGAGCCGCAGCCAGACCAGCACGTCGCCGCGGAAGGCTTCAACCAGAGCCAAGCCTTCGCAAGTCTCGCCCTTGCCATTGGCCTCGACTGCGATCGGGCCGGCAGGCAGGCGGCCGAGAATCTGCTCGACCAGCTTGAGGCTCTGCTCGACCTCGCGGATGCGGATCCAGACCCGTGCATTGACGTCGCCGGCGTCCAGCACCGGCACGTCGAATTCCAGCTCGCCATAGGGGGCATAGCCAAGCTTGCGCGCATCGAAGGTGCGGCCGGAAGCGCGGCCGACATAGCCGCCGGCGCCGAATTGGCGCGCATAGTCGGCGCGCACGATGCCGGTGGTCACGGTGCGGTTCTGCAGCGAGGCGGTGTTGTCGTAAAGCTCGATCAGCCGCGGGAACACCTTGCGTACTTCGGCAAGCAAGGCGCGCAAATTCGCCGCACCGTTCGGCGCCATGTCGCGCGCGACGCCGCCGGGCACGATGCAATCCATCATCAGCCGGTGGTCGAAGCAGGCCTCGGCCGCGCGCAAGACACGCTCGCGCAATATGCTGGTCTGCGCATGCATGAGCGCGAAAGCGGCGTCATTGCAGATGGCGCCGATGTCGCCGAAATGATTGGCCAGCCGCTCGAGCTCCGCCATCAGCGCGCGCAAATAGGCGGCGCGCGGCGGCACTTCCACTTGCAAGGCGGTCTCGGCGGCCAGGGCAAAGGCATAGGAATAGGCGACCGTGCTGTCGCCCGAGGTGCGCGCGGCAAGCTTGGCGGCATCGCCGAGCGATTTGCCGACAAGTAGCGACTCGATGCCCTTGTGCACATAACCGAGCCTTTGCTCCAGCCGCACCACGTACTCGCCATTGGCGGTGAAACGGAAGTGTCCCGGCTCGATGATGCCGGCATGCACCGGCCCGACTGGAATCTGGTGCAGCCCCTCGCCTTCGACCGGGAGAAACGCATATGGCTCGGGCTTCTGCGCCGGCACCCGCGCCCCGAGCGGCTGTTGCACATCCCAAAATCCGAGGTCGAGCCATGGCCGCGTATCGGACGAGCCCACCGCATCTAACCCGAACAGGCTGCGGATCGCGCGTTCCAATCGCAGCGCCGGCGGATGCTGAGCGCCGACACTTGGGTATTTGCCGTCCTTGCAGGCATAAGTGACCATGGCGATCGTGCCCGAAGTTTCCTCGATCGTCGCCATATTCACATTGGGCGGGTCAGCCCAAAGGCCGAGCAGCGAACGGTCCCCGGCCGCCAGGCGCGCGACGGCCTCGCTCCAGGCTTGCTCGGTCACGGTTGTGCGCGGCGGGTTCATGGCGCTATCCCAACAGCCGGGCAACGTTCTCGAAGCCCGCGACCAGCGCCGGCGGCATATAGATGCCGGCGGTGAACACCAGCGCGAGATGGGCGAACATCGGCACGTAGGAGGCCTCGGCTTTGGCGGTCGGGCCGCGCGGCTCGCCGAAAGCGATGCTGTTAAGGCGCAGGAACAAGCCGCCGAGCGCGATCAATATGCCGAGCACGAGAATGGTCGCGAGCCACGGCTGGCGCGCAAAGGTCGAGCTCACCACCAGGAACTCGCTCATGAAAATGCCGAGCGGCGGCAAGCCGGCGATGGCAACGACACCCAGCACCAGTCCCCAGCCGAGCACCGGATTGCTCACCGTCAAGCCGCCCATATCCGCGATCTTCTGGGTGCCCTTGACTTGCGAAATGTGGCCGACCGCGAAAAAGATCGCGGACTTGGTCAGCGAATGCATGGTCATGTGCAAAAGGCCGGCGAAATTGGCGAGCGCGCCGCCCATGCCGAAAGCGAACACGATGATGCCCATGTGTTCGATCGAGGAATAAGCGAACATGCGTTTGATGTCGCGCCGCCGGTACAGCATGAAGGCCGCAAACACGCAGGAAATCAGGCCCATGGTCACCATCAGCGGACCCGGCGCGAGCGCCGCCGGATTGAGCGCCAACAGCATCTTGAAGCGCAGCAGCGCGTAGAGCGCCACGTTCAACAGCAGTCCGGAGAGCACCGCCGAGATCGGCGTCGGGCCTTCGGCGTGCGCATCAGGCAGCCAGGCGTGCAGCGGCGCCAAGCCCACTTTGGTGCCGTAGCCAAGCAGCAGGAACACAAAGGCGACGTTGAGCAACGCCGGGTCGAATTTGGCGGCTTTCGTCACCAGCACCGTCCACACCATGGCGGACAGGCCCTCTCCGATCACCGGCCGCGCCGCCATATAGACCAGGATCGTGCCGAACAGCGCCAGCGCTATGCCGACGCTGCCGAGGATGAAATATTTCCAGGCCGCTTCCAGCGCCTCATGCGTACGATAGATGCCGACCATCAGCACGGTTGTGAGCGTTGCCAGCTCGATGGCCACCCACATCAGGCCGATATTGTTGGCGACCAGGGCGAGATTCATCGCGAACATCAGCACCTGGTACATGGCGTGATAGAAGCGCACGAAGGTGGGCGACAGCCGGCCGATCTCGATCTCATGGCCGATATAGCTCGCGCTGAACATCGCGGTGGTGAAGCCGACGAAAGTCGTCAGCACGATGAAGACCTTGTTGAGGTCGTCCACCAGCAAATAGGAGCCGGACTGCGGCTCGACGAAGAACAACGACACTGCGGTCGCAAAGGTGAGGAATGCCGCCAGCACATTGAGCCGCGCGGTCAGCCGGTAGCCGGGCAGCACCGCGAGCAACGCCGCCGCGACCGCCGGGATCAACAGAACGCCGATGAGCGCATCGAGCGTCATTGCCGCTCCCCTCTGAACTTGTCAAGCGCCTGCAGATCGACGGTGTCGAAACGTTCGCGAATGCGGAACAGGAAGATGCCGATGACGATAAAAGCGATCAGCACCGAGAAGGCGACGCTGATCTCGACCACCAGCGGCATGCCCTTGGCTCCGGTCGCCGCCAGCACCAGGCCGTTTTCCAGCGACATGAAGCCGACCACTTGGCTCACCGCATTGCGCCGCGTCACCATCATCAGCAGGCCGAGCAGCACCACCGACAGCGCAAAAGCGAGATCCTCGCGCGCCAACGGATCGGCCTCGGCGGTCACCCGCAGCATCACCACCATCGACAGCGCCACCAGGCCCATGCCGAGCAGCATCGCCGGGCCGACGCCGACCACGGTCTCGATCTCGCGATGGATGCCGAGACGAACGATGATCCGATGCAGCGCGATCGGGATGACGATGGCCTTGAACACCAGCGCGATCGTCGCCGTCACGTAAAGATGCGGCGCGTCCTGGGTAAAGGCCTGCCAGGCGACCGACGCGGCCAGCACCAGCGCGTGCAAGGCGAAGACGTTGAGCAGCGCATAGAGCCGGTCCTGGTAGAGCATCATGAAGCTCACCAGCACCAGCGTGCCGGCGAGCAGATGGGCGACGTCGAAGGTGATGCTGTGCATCGGCTAAAGGCTCCGCGATACGAACAGCAGCAGCGTGCCGAGCAGCCCGAGCATCAGCGCAGCGCCCATGAATTGCGGCACCCGGAACACACGCATCTTGGCGATGGCCGTCTCGAACACCGCCAGCAGGAAGCCGCCGGCGGCGAGCTTGCCGATATAAGATGCAACGCCGATGGCGATTGCCTGCGGGGTGGCGTCGGCTCCGGCAATGCCCCAAGGCACGAACAGGCAACCGATCAGCGACACGTAGAGTAAGAGCTTGAGCTCGGAGGTCAGGTCGATCAGCGCCAGATGGCGGCCGGAATATTCCAGCACCATCGCCTCGTGCACCATGGTGAGCTCAAGATGGGTCGCCGGATTGTCGACCGGAATGCGCGCGTTCTCGGCGATCGCCACCATAACCAAGGCGATCACCGCCAGGCCGAGCGAGACGCGCAAGCCCACCGCGGACGACAGCATGAAGGCCGCCATGGTGGAGAGCTGCGTCGAGCCGGCGACCAGCGCCAGCGTGAACACGATCATCAGCATGGCCGGCTCGGCGAGCGAAGCGATCATCACCTCGCGGCTCGAGCCGATGCCGCCGAACGAGGTGCCAACGTCGAGCCCGGCGAGTGCCAAAAAGAAGCGCGCGCTGCCCAGCAGCGCAATGATGGCGATGAGATCGGCCGACCAGGAAAACAGCAAGCCGCCGCGGAACGTCGGCACCAGCGAGGCGGCAACCCACGTGCCGGCGAAGATGATGTAGGGGATGACGCGGAACAGCCAAGAGGCGCTTTCCGCCAGCACCACCTCCTTGCGCATCAAGCGCACGAGATCGCGATAAGGCTGCAACAGCGGCGGCCCTTGCCGCCGCAACAGCCGCGCTTTTATTCTGCGCACCAAGCCGGTGAGCAGCGGCGACAGCAGCAGCACCAGCAGCATCTCGGCGCCTTGAAAGGCAAAATCGCGGATCAAGGCCATATCGCCAGCACCAGCAGCAGGAACACCAGCGCCGCGAATACCAGCGTGAGGTAGCGGCGGATGGTGAGAAATTGCAGCACGTTGATGCGCTCGGTGGCGAAGGCGACGCCGCCGGCGATCGGTGCGTAGAGCGCATCCCAGATCAGATCGCGAATATCGACGGTGAGCCGCGCCGGCGCGGTCGAACCGGGCGGCGGCATGTCGCCGATCTCGCGGGCGCGGAAAACGGAAGCGCCGTAAACGCGGCGGATCGGCTGGGCGAAGCTCGATGCAGTGTATTGCGTGGCCGGGCTCGGGTCGGGATAGCCGCAATCCCATGCCGGTCCGCGCCGTAATTTATCGGACGCCAATCGGTGGATGGCAAAGGCGGCGATCGAGCCCGACATCAACACGAAGATGAACACGAGCAGCCCGTTATAGGAGCTGCGGCTTTCCGCGATCGGCACGATGGTCAACCACTGCAAGCCGGCCTGGTGCGGCATGCTCATGCCCACCAAGGCTTGGCTGACCGGCGCCAGCGCATCGAGGAAAATGCCGGGTAGGATGCCGGCGACCAGACAGAGCGCCGCCAGGAAATACATGGCGGCAAGCGAATTGCTGTCGGCTTCCTGCGCGGTCGCTGCCGCCGGCGTGCGCGCGCGGCCGAGGAAAGTCACGCCGAAGGCCTTGACGAAGCAGGCCGCGGCAAGCGCCGCCGACAGCGCCAACAGCGCGCCGACCGCAGGCACCAGGAACTTCAAGCCCCAGGACGGCAATTCCGGGCTGAGCAGGATCGCCTGGAACGTCAGCCATTCAGAGACAAAGCCATTGAGCGGCGGCAGCGCCGAGATCGCCACGCAGCCGACCAGGAACACGAACGCGGTCTGCGGCATGCGGTGGATGAGGCCGCCGAGATGCTCCATGTCGCGCTCGCCGGTGGCATTGAGCACGCTGCCCGCGCCGAAGAACAACAGGCTCTTGAAGACGGAATGGTTGAACACATGGAACAGCGCAGCGGTGAGCGCGAGCGCGGCCGGCACCGGCATGCCGTACGCCTTGAAGGCGAGCGCCAAGCCCAGCCCGATATAGATGATGCCGATGTTCTCCACCGTGTGATAGGCCAGCAGACGCTTCAAATCGTGCTGCATCAGCGCGTAGAGCACGCCCATCACCGCGGTGACGCCGCCGACGGCAAGCACCACCATGCTCCACCACCAGTCCGGCGTGCCGAGCAGGTCGAACACGATGCGCACGAAGCCGTAGACCGCGACCTTGGTCATCACCCCGCTCATCAAGGCGGAAACCTGGCTGGGCGCGGCCGGATGCGCGAGCGGCAACCAGGCATGCAACGGCACGACGCCTGCCTTTGATCCGGCGCCGATCACCACCAACATCAGCACGAGTGCCGCCAACGCGGCCGTCGGATGCGAATGGCGAATGGCCTCGAAGGCGTAATTGCCTTCGGCGCCGGCCAGCAGGCCGAAAGCGAGCAGCAGCGCCAAGGTGCCGAAGCTCGCCATCAGCAGATAGACATAGCCGGCGCGCACGTTCTCGCGATCTTGATGATGCGCGACCACCAACGCCCAGGAGGTGAGCGACATGAATTCCCACGCAACCAAGAATGTGAAGGCGTCGTTGGCAAGCACCACCAGATTCATGGCAGCGAGATAGGCGGGATAGAATGGCAGCACGCGCTGCGGCGAATGCTCGTGCTGGCCATAGCCGAGCGCGAACAGACTGGCGGCGGCGCCACCGAGATTGACCACCACCAGGAAGAACGCGGCCAGCGCGTCGATGCGAAAATGCGCGCCCAGCCACGGCAGGCCGAGCGGCAATGTCACGGTAGAGGTGGAATGCTCGAACAGGCTGATGAGCGCGATCACACCCAGCATCAGCGTGACCGTCAGACTCGCTGCATAGACAAAGCCGGTGGCGCGGGACGAGCGCGCGAGCATGACCGCAATCGGGGCAAGCGCCAGCAACACGGCGACGCCATAGAGCGCGTAGACCGCCATCAGTGTCCCCACCCTGTACGTGTGCCAACGGGTGCGCCGCGACCGTTCATTTCAGTCGCACCCCGCGGCCACCGGCGCCCGATGTGGTGCCTTCGCCAATCAGTTCGATACCGTTGGCAGCGAGCGCATCGATCAGCTTCATCAGGGAGTCCACGTTGCCGCGGACCACGCCGTCGCTCGCTTCCATGCGCTGAATTGTCGGCAGGGACAGACTCGCGCGCTGCGCAAGCTCACGCTGGTCAATACCAAGCAGCGCCCGGGCGGCCCGCAACTGGGCAGCGGTAATCATGTGAAATCGCGTGTTATCTCGAAGTGAGGCGTGGAGAACGGATGATCTATTATACGCTGATACTGATATGTCAAGCATCAGTAACAATGTATGATACTGAATTTATGATGTAATTACGTCGTGCGGTTTTCGGTGCTCACCGGGCGAAGGGATACGCCCTATCGGGCGGCGGTTGCTGCCGAGAATGCGTGGCAATGGTCGGCCGGAATATGCAGGTTCACCGCTTGGCCGCGCGCGACCGGGTGATCGACAGATCCTTCGGCTTGAATTTCCAGGCTGCCCGACTTGATCGCGTAATCGAAGCATGTGCCGAGGAAAGCCGCCGTTTCGACTTCGCCGGCGAACACGTTCTCACCGGACTGCTGACCGGCCGGTTGCACCGCCACCCGGTCGGCGCGGAATGCCACCGTGCTGCTCTCACCGTTGCGCGGCGGTTGAGGCGACCGCCAAATCGCCGAAAGGCGCAACCCCTCCGCGAGTTCGATTTGGACCACGCCGCCATCGCCGATCGCAGCCACCTTGCCGGGCAACACATTGGAATAGCCGAGGAAGCGCGCGGTGAAGGCGGTTGCCGGGTTGGCAAAAATCTCCTGCGGGCTGCCCGTCTGCTCGATCAGCCCCTTGTTCATGATCACGACGTGGTCGGATAGCGACAGCGCCTCTTCCTGGTCGTGGGTGACGAAGATGGCGGTGAAGCCGAGGCGCGCCTGCAACAGTTGCAGCTCGGTGCGCATGCGCTCGCGCAAATTGGCGTCGAGATTGGACAAAGGCTCGTCGAAAAGGACCACGCTGGGCTCGTGCACCAGCGCACGCGCCAACGCCACCCGTTGCTGCTGGCCACCGCTCAGATCCGCCGCCGAGCGGCGCTGCAGGTCGCCGAGCCCGACCAACTCGAGCGCGGCATGGGTGCGCTCCTGGGCCTCGCGCTTCGACATGCCGGCAATCGTCAGCGGAAAGCCGACATTGCCGCCGACCGTCATATGCGGCCAGATGGCGTAGGATTGAAACACCATCCCGATATTGCGGCGTTCCGGCTCGACGAAGGTCTTGCTCGCGTCGTCGAAGACCACCCGGTCGCCGATCTTGATGCGGCCTCCGGTCGGCACTTCCAGGCCGGCGATGCAGCGCAGCGTGGTGGTCTTGCCGCAGCCGCTGGGGCCGAGCAGCGTGACCGTCTGTCCCGGCGCGACATGGAAATCGATGCCGCCCACCGCTTGGACCGAACCATATGACATGGTCAGATGTTCGACCGTCACCGGCACGGAATGCACGCTCACGCCGCCCTCGCGAATTGCCTGGATATTGCTGGAGTGGTCATACATTGCCCTGACGTGGACTTGAGACTTGACGGATGAAAGCGACGCAGGCCAGGACCAGGACGGTCTGCAGCACGCCGAACGCTCCTGAGACGCCGTAAGGCTCATATTCCATGATCTGGATCAGCGCGATGGAAATCGTCTCGGTGCCGTAGGTGAATAGCATCATCGACGAGCTCACCTCGCGGATATAGGTCACGAACATCAGCAGCCACAGCGATACCATGCCCGGTGCGACCAGCGGCATGACGATGCGGACCATCGCCCGCCACCAGCTTGCCCCCGACATGCGCGCCAACTCGTCAAGCTCGCGCGACACCGACTGCACCAGAGACTCGCCGTTGCGCAGGCCGGTCGGCAGATAGTGCACGATATAGGCGATCATGATGATCCACAGCGTGCCGTAGAGCGGCGTCGATATCAGCGCGATCAGAAATCCGAGCCCGAGCACGATCCCCGGAACCGTGACCGGCACCATGGCCAGCGGCGCGAGCCCTTCGCGGCCCGGCAGCCGCGTGCGGTGAATGGCGAGCGCCAGCGCCATGCAGACCGCAACCGCGATGGTCGCGCCGATGGTGGAGATGAAGATGCTGTTGATCAAGCCGCGGTGGGCGATGGCGTCGACGAAGATCACCTTGTTGTAATTCGCCAGCGTCATCCGGCTCAAGGCAAAGCCGCCGGTCCAGGCGTCCTGGAAAGACACCAGCAGCAAAGCGATGAACGGCCCGATGACGAAAAGCAAATAGATGCTGTTGACGGCGACGCCGGCCCAGCGCCAGCGACCGAGATCCACCCGCCGTGGCCGATAGCCCTTGCCCGTGACCGTAGTGAAGCGACGCCCGCGCAGCAGCAGAATCTGCGCGATCGTGAAAATCGCGGTGAACAGGAACAGCGCCGAGCTGAGGATGGCGGCCTTGGCGAAATCCGACGGATATTCATTGATCGCGGTGTAGATGAGCGTCGACAGCGTGTTGACGCTGCCTGGCACACCGAGCACCAGCGGCACCCCGAAAATCCCGGCCGCCGTCACAAACACCAGGATGCAGGACGACAGGATAGCCGGCGCCGACAGCGGCAGCGTGATGCGGATCGCCGTCGCGAACTTCGACGCGCCGGACATACGCGCGGAATCTTCCAGCGAGGCGTCCATGCTTTGCAGGCTGCCGAGCGTGAACAAATAGACATAGGGCGAGTAGAACAACCCGAGCACCAGCGCGATGCCGCCAACGGAATAGATGTCGAAAACCGGCCCGCCGAATATCGGCTTCAAGAGCTCGTTGAGGATGCCGGAACGTGGCGCCGCCACGATCTGCCAGCTCAGCGCGCCAACCACGCTCGACAGGTAGAACGGGATCATGTTCAACGGGTCGAACAAGCGCCGGAACGGCATGTTCGATCGCGCGATCAGCCAGGCCAGCGTGATGCCGACGGTGCCGGCGAAGATCACCGTGAGCACGCTGATGATCAGCGTGTTGAACACCGCCTCAATAATATTCGGGGTGGTGAAAACCTCGTAAATCTTCGCAAACGTAAGACCCGAGCTTTCGGAGAAGGATTGAATGAGCACCGCGAGCAGCGGATAGACCACGGCGACCGCCAGCACCGCATAGATCAGCACCACGATCGCGACGCCCCGGTCGCGCAACGACGGCAGGCGAAACGGGTTAGGCGCGGCCGACGCCAGGGTCACGGGATCGATCCTCTGAAAGAAAGTGCGTGCGGCACTTGATCGGCGCCGCACGCATCAAAGCGATGACGTCAGCTTACTTGCTGCCGATCCCGTAGGACTTGGCCTTGACGCGGAACGCCTTGATGGCCGCGTTGCTCGCTTCCTTGTCCCAATCGAACGGGATCGCCTTCACATCTTCGGACGCAGGCAGGATATCGGGATACTTCGGCTTGACCCCGGGGCGGCCGAAGAACAGCAGCGCTCCGGCGTCCATCATGGTCTGCGTGCCGTGGGCGCTGCGCACGAAGTCGATGAACAGCTTGGACGCGGCGGGATGCGGCGCGCTTGCCATGATGATCGCCGGGAACGGGATCAGCACCACGCCTTCCTTCGGGAACACCTGCTTGGTCGGCAACTTGCGCTTGGCAAGCGACAAGGCATCCTTGGGGCTGTTCAACAGCGTGGCGGAAAATTCGCCCGAGCCGACCCAATCGCGGCCCTGCGCCGCCTTGGTATGCAGCGTCGGCTTGAGCTTGCCGAGCGCGACCAGCCACTTCTCGCCCATCACCTTGGTGATGCCGGACACCACCGGCGCCGCCGATGTCGAGATCAGCACGTTGATCATGCAAAGGTGGCCGGCCAGCCGCGGATCGACGAAGTCGTTCCAACTGGTCGGATGGAAATCTTTGATCTGCGAGGCGATCGCCTGGGTGTTGTAGACCGGCGCGAAGGCATAGGCGTCGGCAACCCAATAGCCCTTCTGCGACATGCCATGCTTGTCGGACAGCGTGTAGGCGGCATAATTCGGCGATTCGTATTTCATGATCTCGCCGCGCTTGAGCAGATCCTTGTACCAGGCCCACGACGCGTTCCAGACGATATCGAAATTATTGCGTTTGGCGCGCAGCAGTTGCTCGACGCGGGTAACGATCGCGCCGGTGCCGGCATAGGTGTATTCGCCCTTCAGGTCGTTGAGACCGTAGTAGCGCTTGAACTCGGTCAGGATGGCGTTGGCGTGACCGGGTTCGATCTGAACGCCGATCCAGGAGAGCTGGCCCTCCTTCTTGGCCGCTTCGATCAGCGCGGACACCCGCGCTTTTTCTTTGGCATCCTTGATTGCCGCGAGAGCCGGTGCGTCCTGCGCCTGCACGATCGGCACGGCGAGCATTGAGCCGGCAACCGCAAGCGCGGCCGATACCATCCACGCGCGGGCAACTTGAGACCATTGCATAGACGTTCTCCTCCATCGAGCCCGCGGCTTATGGCACCGCATGTTGATCGCCGGGTGGCTCATTCCCAAGCGCACATTATCGATTGCCGGAGGGCGGTTGCCAAGCGTGCCAGCCGCCGGCTGCGAAAATCATAGCGGACATGTTGGTGGCGCAGCGATTGCACCGCGAAGTGGAGTCCGAAGGCTGGACAACCCAATCGTCGGTGCCGACTGACGTACGATGCCTAAAACGTCGGCGCGCCAGGCCTACCCGGGCAACTTGAGCGAGAGATCGGCGATCTCGCTCGCCGGAGCGCCGTATCCTTCGCGCATGAGCGGAAAGGCGCTCTCGATCCAATTTCGCGCGAGCGGCTCGGCCGGCGCCAGACAATGCGGGCCGAGCTCCGAGAGCTTCGCCACGCCGAGCAGCGCCATGGCGCGTTGCATCTCATTCTCGATAATTTCGATCATGCGGACGACGGCGTCCTCGCCGCCGGCGCTGAGCGCGATCCCCTGCATACGCCCCATGCCGACCGCGTTGGCGCCGAGCGCCAGCGCCTTGAGCACGTCGGTCCCGCGCAAGATCATGCCATCGACGATGATCTCGGCGCGCCCGCCGACAGCCGCCACGATCTCGGGCAGCGCGGCAATCGAGCCCTGCGAGTGGTCGAGCTGACGGCCGCCGTGGTTGGAGACGTAGATGCCATCCACGCCGCGCGCCACGGCGATTTCGGCATCCTCGGCCGTCGCGATGCCCTTGAGGACGAGCGGAACGTTTACGTAAGACCGAATCCGATCGACGTCATCCCAAGTGAAGGCCGCCTGGAACGACTCGCTGGCCGCGTTTTTGCGCGCGGTCGGACTATGGCCCTTGGCGATGTCGCGTTCGCGGCGGCCGTAGGTGGCGCGGTCGACGGTGAGGCATATCGCGCGATAGCCGCAGGCCAGCGCCTTTTTCAGCGTGTCGTCCACCCATTGCTTGTCGCCGCGCACATAGAGCTGGAAGAACTTGGGGTAATCGGCGGCCTTGGCAATAATCTCCATGCCGGGCGCGCAGACCGAGCTCAGCATGTGGATGACGCCGGTGCGCGCCGCCGCCCGGGTCGGCGCCACGCCGCCTTCGGCCAGCAGGTCCTGCATCGAGCCGATCGGCGCCAGCACGATCGGCAGCTTGAGCTTCTGCCCGAGCAGCGTCGTGGAGGTGTCGATGTGCGACACGTTGCGCAGCACGCGCGGCCTGAACGCCAGCCTGTCGAGCGCCCGCCGGTTCTGATTGAGAGTCGTTTCGCTTTCCGCCCCGCCCATCAGGTAATCCCAAGCCCCCGGCGGGAGCTTGCGCTTGGCGATGGTCAGAAACTGGAACAGAGTGTTGACTTGACTGACGTCGGTCATGCGAGGGGCCTTGAAGCGATGCCGTGAAGCATCGGCGGCGGATGCTGGTTGGAAAGCGCAGAGAACGGCGCGAAGTCTATGACATATTTTTTGAGAGCCTGGAATGTGGGTGTGGAGGCCAGACCATCATTTTTCTGTCTTTGCCTATGCCGGCCGCCGGATCAGCGCCAGCAATTTCCCGTCGCGCAACGCCAGCCCGACAAAAATAAGCGCCATGCCGATGAGCTGTTCTGTCTTCAGGGTCTCGTTGAGGATCGAAACGCCAAGCATGATCGCGCTGACCGGAACGAGGAAATTCACCAACATCAGATTGGTCGCGCCGGCGGTCGCCAGAATGCGGAAGTAAAGCAGAAAGGCGAAGGCTGTCGAGACAAGGGCGACGCCGAGCACCGCCGCAGACGCAGCCAAGCTTGGCATGGGAAGCGTCCAAGGCCGATCGATGTAAAGGGCGAGCGGTAGCAGCAGCAACGTGGACACGGTGAGCTGACCGGTCGCAGTGACAAGCGGTGAAATTCCGTCACGCGAAAAGCGACGCCCATAAACGCCCGACAGCGCGTAACATAATGCACCGCCGAGGATGGCTACCTCGGCCAAAAGATCGGTGCCGAGGTCGCCGAGCAAGCCCGGCCCAATCAGCACGACAACACCGGCAAAGCCACAGACGACGCTGGTGACGGCCGGTACGGTCATGCGCTCATCGGAGGTCATGACATGTGCTAACAGCACACCGAACAACGGGGTCGTCGCGATAAAGATCGAGGCGAGACTGGACGGCACGTGCGATTGTCCCCACACGATGAGCAGGAAGGGCAAGACGCTGTTGATCACCGCCATGAGCGCGATCGCGCGCCAGAAGGACAGGTTCTCCGGCATTTCAGCCGCGCTCGTGAGAACCACGGCCCAGAGCGCTATGGCGGCCAACCCGACGCGCAGCACGACAATGGTGAAGGTCGGCAGTTCGGTGACCGCGATGCCGGTGAAGAAGAACGATCCGCCCCAACACAACGACAACAGCAGCAGCATTGCCCAAGTAAGAGGCGTCATCGCCAGCGTAGAGGCGCGCTGAAATGCTGGGCCGGCCAATTTGTTGCCTCCATTCTTCACCGAGCCAACCATAGACGACTCGAAACGGCGGATAAAGAACTTGCCGACCTTCAGAGGTTTGGTGGCCGATTTGCGTCATTCGTGTACATTGCCGCATGTCCAAGCAAATTCCACCTATCTTTCGAAAGCGGACCTTGCTCTCCGGCTAGACAATTCGGTCGGAAACAACGGAAATTCAAGGAAACGTGGTGGCCCCGGGAGGGCTCGAACCTCAATCCAGATCGTTGCTAGCGGTCGGCTCTAACCTGTCCTTCGCGATTGATCCTTGGCCGCGCTGCCCTGTTTCGCGATTTCCACCGCCAATACTGTCGAAACCCAACACGGTGCCAACGGATCAGCGTCTCCGGCTTGATAATCGTCAGATTGCCCAAAATACCGGGGTCCCAACGATACAACCCGGCAAATAACAGCCGGTCGATATTGCTGAGAGTCGACTTCTTCGGTGACCTGCGCCGCAGGATATTGAGCTGGTGGCGAAGTGCCAAGTTCTCTACTTCCAGCGTGGCGCACGACCGAAACCATCCGATGAGCGCATAGCAGATCAGTCTGCAAAGATTGCACAACGGGCAAAAGCATCACCCGAGTCGCAGTTCCTCGCCAGTCATTTTGAGTTTGCGGCAGGGACAAGGGACGATGACTGTTGCGCATTTCCCGTGATAAATAAGACGGTCACAGTACTGTCATCCTTCCGGTATGCCCCGCGGCCGTTGCCGGAAGCCCGCGATCGGAGCCGTTTTGAGCGTCACCGCACCCGTTGCCCCGACCGGCTCGCCGGAAGTGGCCGCCGACAAGAGCCAGGAACGGCGGGCGCTTGGCGTCGCGTGTGGGGCACACGTCCTGCACGACGGCTATACCGATCTGGTCTGGATCGCCTTGCCGATCTGGCAGGCCGAATTCGGCCTGAGCTACGCGGTCGTCGGCCTGCTGCGCATGATCTACAGCGGCACGCTGGCCAGCCTGCAAATTCCGGCTTCCCTGGTCGCGCAGCGAATAGGCGGCGCCGGCGTTCTGGCGCTCGGCACCGCGCTGAGCGGCCTCTGCTATTGCATCGCCGGCATCAGCGGCGGGTTTTCCTGGCTTGTCTTCGCACTGTTTCTGGGCGGGCTCGGGGCGGCGACCCAGCACCCAATCGCTTCGGCGCTGGTCACCCGCACCTTCACCGGCGAGCGAGCGCTCAAGGCCTTCGCCACCTACAATTTCGCGGGTGACGTCGGCAAGGTTCTGCTGCCCGCTACCGCCACCGCCATGATCCTGATCATGCCGTGGCGGCCGGCCTATGGCTTGCTTGGCATGCTTGGCCTGGCTGCGGCGGTCGCCATCTTCATGTTGACCCCGCGTCTGACGCCGGAGACGCCTCGCCGCCGCGCTAGTGCCCGCGCAGACGGCGAGCGCGCAGACGAAGAACGCGCGCATGCGTTTCGGCTTTCGTATTCTGGTTGCCTTTGGCATTGCCGACAGCGTGGTGCGCGGCGCGTTCTTTGTTTGCCTGCCGTTTCTGCTGATCGGCAAGGGCGCCGCCGTCACCACGGCCGGATTTGCACTGACGTTGGTGTTCATTGGTGGCGCCGCCGGCAAGCTTGCATGCGGCTGGGTCGCCAACTGGATCGGCACGGTGGCAACCATCGTCGTGGCCCAGGCTCTCACGGCGGCCGGCATGGTTGTGGTGCTGCTGCTGCCGCTCGAGTTTGCAATCGCGCTGCTGCCGCTGCTTGGCATTGCGCTCAACGGCGTGACGACCGTGATCTATGGCTCCGTGCCAATCTATGCGGCGCCCGAACGACGCACCCATGCCCTAAGCGTGTTCTACACCATCACCATCGGAATGGCCGCGGTGGCGCCGCCGGTCGCCGGGCTCATCAGCGACCAGATCGGCATCGCCAGCACGGTGGGCATCGTGGCGGTGCTGACCGCCGCCACCATCCCGCTCGGCTTTTTCCTCAAGGACGCGCCTTCAGCGTCACCTGCCGTTTAGCGCGTGATCCCAAAAAGTGGATGCCGGTTTTCGGGAAAGAGATCTCGCGCCGGTCTAAAGCGGTAGCCGCCGTTGCGGCCATGGTGATATCCTGAACGGATCCAGCAGCCACCAAATGGTGACACTTGCCGCAAACGCTTGCCGAGAAGATCATCGCCCGCGCGGCGGGGCGTGAAAGCGTCCACCCTGGTGAAATCGTCACCTGCCGCGTCGATCTCGCCCTGATGCACGATTCCGGCGGGCCGCGCCGGATCCAGCCGATCCTGGAAAAACTAGGCGCCAAGGTCTGGGATCCGGACAAGGTCGTCATCATCAGCGACCACTACGTACCGGCGGTTGACGCCGACAGCGCCGCCATCCTCGACCTGACGCGCAAATGGGTCGCGGCCAACGGCATCGCGCATTTCTACGACATGCAGGGCATCTGCCACGTGGTGCTGCCGGAACGCGGGCACTTGCGGCCCGGCATGTTCGCGGTCGGCGGCGATTCCCATTCCACCACCGGCGGCGCCTTCGGCTGTTTCATGTTCGGCGTCGGTGCGACCGAGATGGCGGGCATCGTGGTGACCGGTGAAACCTGGATCAAGGTGCCGGAAACGATCCGCATCGATTGGTCGGGCAAGCTCTCGGCCGGCGTTTGCGCCAAGGACGTGATGCTGGCGCTGTGCGCTAAGCTCGGCATGGACGGCGGCGACTATCAGGTGGTGCAATATACCGGCTCAGCGATCGCCGCCATGCCGATGGCGGAGCGTATGACCATGTGCGACATGACGGCCGAGCTCGGCGCGCAGACCGGGCTCATCGCAGCCGACGACACGACCGCCGCGCATATTGCCGCCGCCGGCGGTGAAGCGGTCGATCCGCACCAATGGCAGGGCGACGAAGACGCGAACTATCGCAAGACGCATCGCTTCGATGCCGCAGCGCTGGCGCCGCAGGTGGCGCTGCCGCATTCGCCGGCCAATGCCGGGCCGGTCGCGGATCACCAAGGCGAGCGCATCGACGTCGCCTATATCGGTGCCTGCACGGGCGCGAAGCTCGTCGATCTGAAAATGGCCGCCGCGGTGCTGAAAGGACGTAAGGTTGCGGACGGCGTGCGGCTGCTGGTGGCGCCGGCCTCGCGCCGCGAAACGGCGACGGCCGCCGCCGACGGAACGCTCGCCACCTTGCTCGATGCCGGCGCCATCATGCTGCCGAGCGGCTGCGGCGCCTGCGCCGGCTACGGTACCGGCAGGCTGGCCGAGGGCGAGGTCTGCATCGCCACCACGGCGCGCAATTTCAAGGGGCGCATGGGCGCAAGAAGCGCGCAGGTGTTCCTGGCCTCGCCCTACACGGCCGCCGCCGCCGCGGTGGCGGGCGAGATCCCCGACCCGCGGGAGTTCCTGCAGTGAGCGCGCCGATCCAAAACAGCGGCCGCGCCTGGGTGTTCGGCGACAATATCGATACCGATCAGCTGGCGCCCGGCATCTACATGAAGCGGCCGATCGAGGAGATGGCGCTCCATTGCCTGGAGGTCGCCGATCCGCAATTCGCCGGCGGTGTCCGGCAGGGCGATATCGTCGTCGGCGGGCGCAATTTCGGCATGGGCTCGTCGCGCGAGCAGGCCCCACAAGCGCTGCGCCAATTGGGGGTGAGCGCGGTGCTGGCGCCTTCCTTCGGCGGCATCTTCTATCGCAATGCACTCAATCTCGGTCTGCTGGCGCTGGTCTGTCCGGAAGCGGGAAAAATCGCCGCCGGCGACCAGCTTGCGCTCGAACCGGAGTCCGGCAAGGTCCATAATCTCAGCCGCAACGAAACCTATGCCTGCGAGCCGATCCCCGCGCATCTCACGGAGATGGTGCGGGCAGGGGGCCTGGTCGCCTATCTTGAACGCAGGCGCGCAAAATAAAGGGAGGCCGGACATGAGCAAGGCGAGCGAGCTCGGGCGATGATCAAGCGCGGCGGCATGACCATCGCGCCGGGCGCCTATGACTGCATCACGGCGACGCTGATCGCCCAGGCCGGCTTCGATGTGTCTACATGACCGGCGCCGGCACGGCGGCGGCGCACGGCTATCCGGACTACGGCCTGCTGACCATGAGCGAGATGGTGACCAATGCCGGCAAGATCGCGGCGACCGTCGATCTGCCGGTCATCGCCGACGCCGATACCGGCTACGGCAACGAGCTGAACGTGGTGCGCACGGTGCACGAATACGCGCGCCACGGCGTCGCCGCCATCCACATCGAGGACCAGGTGTTCCCGAAGAAGTGCGGCCATCTCGACAACAAGGAAGTCATCCCGGCCGACGACTACATCGCGAAGATCCGCGCCGCAGCCGACGCGCGCGGCAATTCCGATTTCATCATTATCGCCCGCACCGATTCCCGCGCCGTCATCGGCTTCGACGAGGCGATCAAGCGCGCCAATGCCGCGCTCGCCGCCGGCGCCGACATTGCCTTCGTGGAAGCGCCGCAGACCCTGGAGGAAGTGGCCGCGGTGCCGAAGCTGGTCAAGGGACCGTGCCTGCTCAACGTCGTGCGCCGGGGCAAGACGCCGGTCGTCGAACTGAAAGACGCCGAGGCCATGGGCTACAAGATCGCCATCCTGCCGACGCTTCTTTTTCGCGGCGTCATCGGCTGCTGCGAAGAGCTGCTGGCGGAGGTCAAGAAAGGTAACTTCCCGGCGCCGCCCAAGGACCTGTCGCCGCACGAGGCCTTCGCGCGTTTCGGCGCTGCGGAATGGGACGACCTGCGCGAGCGTTATCGCGAGAGCGCTTCCCCAAAGGCCAAGGTCGCCAAGGCGGGGTAGCGCCCGTTCGCTTTACCGCGACCGCAGCCTGGGATCGAGCACGTCGCGCACGGCGTCGCCGAACAGGTTGAAGCCGAACACGGCCAGACTGATGGCGACGCCGGGGAAGATCGCCATCCACGGCGCGCTCAGGGCGTATTCCTCCGCCCCGCCCTGCAGCATCAGGCCCCAGGCCGGCGTCGGTTCCTGCACGCCGAGACCGAGATAGGAGAGCGCAGCCTCAAGTAGGATCGCCTGTCCAACGAAGGAGGTGATCATGATCAGGTACGGCGCCATCACGTTCGGCACCATGTGGCGCAGGATGATGCGCGCATGGCTAAAGCCGTTGGCGCGGGCGGCATCGATATAAGGGACCTCGCGGATCGCCAGTGCGCTCGAGCGCACCACGCGGGCGCAGCGCGGAATGAAGGGAATTATGATGGCGATGATCACGTTCTGCGCGCCGGTGCCGAAAATCGAGACGACGGCCAGCGCCATGATGATCAGCGGGAAGGTCATGAAGACATCCATGACGCGCTGAAAGATGATATCGATACGGCCGCCGAAATAAGCGCTGCCGACGCCCAGCACGAGGCCGCTGGTGGCACCGATGACGGACGAGGTGAAGCCGACGAAGAGCGCGGTGCGCGCTCCGTAAATAATGCGGGCGAGCAGGTCGCGGCCGAACTGGTCGGTGCCGAGCCAATGGTGCCAGCTCGGCGCCTGGGTCATCGCGGCGAAGGAATTAGCCACCGGATCGTAAGGCGTGAGAACATTTGCAAACACCGCCATCAGAATCATCACGATGACGATGATGGCGCCCGCCGCGCCCAGCGGCTTGCGGCGCATCAGCTGAAGAATCACCCGTCCGAGCGGCTTCTTGTCGGTCAATTCCTCAAATTGCGCGTCGACGGCCAGTTCTGAGGTCGCAGCCATGGTGCAGATCTCTTACTTGTAGCGAATACGGGGATCGAGCCAAGCGTATAGCACGTCGATCACAAAATTGGTGAGCACGCCCACGGCCACGACCAACATGACCAGCGCCTGCGTCATGTTGTAGTCGTAGTTGGTCACCGATTCGACGAACAATTTGCCGAGGCCGTTGAGGTTGAACACTTGCTCAGTGATGACGAGACCGCCGATGAGAAAGGCAAACTCCAGGCCGATGACGGTAACCACCGGCAGCATGGCGTTCTTGAGCGAATGGCGCCGGATGACGAGCCGTTCGACCAGACCCTTGGCGCGCGCGGTGCGGATGTAGTCCTCGCGCAGCACTTCAAGCATGGCCGAGCGCGTCATGCGGGTGGCGACCGCCGAATAGCGGTAGCCGGTCGCGACCGCCGGCCAGATCAGCAAGGCCAGGTTGTTGGATATGTTGGCCCAACTGGTCCAATCGGATTTGTATTGGATGGGCGGCATCCAAGGAATTCCGCTCCACCATTGGGTGAAAAACAGAATCCCGAAAATGATCATTATGCCGAACCAGAAGGACGGAATGGCGATGCCTGCGATACTAAAGGTTCGGACGGCATAGTCGATCCAGGTGTCCTGCTTGATGGCGGCGATCGTCCCCAGTGGGATGGCGAGGATAGTTGCGGTGACGGTCGCAAGGATGGCAATCATCAACGACAGCTCGAAGCGCAGGCTGATTTCCGTGACGATGGGCCGCCCGGTCCACATCGAGTTGCCTAAATTAAAGGTGACAAGGCCCCAGAGATACTGCCCCAGTTGCACGATGATCGGTTGGTCGATGCCGATCTCGTGCTGGCAGATTTTCAGCGCGGTCTCGTCGAAATAGCCGCCGCTGCCAGCCAGGCGCAGTTCGCAGATGTCGCCGGGGATGAGGCGCATCAGGAAAAAGACCAGGATCGCCGCTCCAAAAAGCGTCGGTATGGTCAGCAATAGGCGCTTGACAATGTATTGCGACATTCAAGCCCACCTGCCGGTATTCCGCCCGCGGCAATAGCGCCGCGGGCGGATTGGTTCAGGTGACCGCCTGGTCTTACATCAGCGACTTGTCGAGCCAGACGTTGTCGAGCTGCTGGTTCAAGTAGTGGCTCGGCGTGATGTACCAGCCCTTGACGTAGGACCGGTGCGGGATGATGCGGTACCACCACAGGGTGATGAACGCATTCGCCTGTGTGTCGAGCGCCCGCTTTTCGAACTTGCGCATGATGGCGCGCTGTTCTTTCTCGTCGCCGGACTTGTTCATGGCTTCGAACATCTTGTCCAATTCACGGTCTTTGTAGTTGCCGTAATTGTTGCCGGACACGTCGTCGGAGATGAACTTGGACACGTCGAGCAGCGGATTGACGACCGCCTGACAATTGAAGTCGAGCGAGACGTCGAAGTCCTTCTTCTTGCGCAGCGTGGCGTAGAACGGACCGGTCGGCTGCACCCGCTGGTCGACCTGCAGGCCGATCTGCTTCCACTGATCGATCAGCCAGGTGCCGACGATCTTGTAGGGCTGGTCCACGCCGCGGTTGTTGAGCGTGAACTTGAGGTGCTCTTGACCGGCCTCTTTCAAGAGCTTCCTGGCTTCCGCCCGCGACTTTTTGATGTCGGGCCAGTAGCCGGCGATCGTCTGCAGCTCTTCCTTGGTTGCCGCCAGCGGATGACCCGGGAAGGCCACGCCGCCCACCGCCTTCACGATGGCGATGTTCGACAGATACTTGGAGCCGCCCCAGCGGTCGATGCCAAGCGTCAAAGCACGCCGCACGCGCACGTCGTCGAAGGGCTTTTTCTGATGGTTCGGCGTGACGATCAGCACGCAGTTCCAGTTGCTCTCCTGGACCGTGATCTTCTTGCCCAGGGCCTTGACCAGGTCGTCACGGCTCTTCGGCGGAAAACCGCGGAACTCGATCGCGGCGCGGTCGCCTTGAATGGCCTGCACGCGCAGTGACTGCTTCTTGGCGAAGATCGCCTCGAAGCCATCGAGATAGGGCTTGCCCTTGTGATAGTAGTTCGGGTTGCGCTTGCCCTTGATGAAGGCGCCGGCCTCGCGTCCGTCCCAAAGGAACGGTCCGGAACCCATGACGTTCTTCTCATACCAATGCATGTCCTTGTCGAGGATCGCCTTGGAGTAGATGAAGTTGAAGGGGTTCGCGGCCGACGGCATGAAGGCGCCGGACGGATACTTGAGCTTGAACTGGATGGTGTGGTCGTCGGGGGCGGTGACGCTGTCGACCATCACGAAGAACGCCTTGCGGGCGCTGGCCACGCCTTTCGGCGGGAAGATGATCTTGTTGAACGTCGCGACCACGTCCTTCGCCGTCAGGTCCGAGCCGTCGCTGAACTTCACGCCCTTACGGATGTGGAACGTGTAGGTCTTGCCGCCGTCGGTCACCGTCGGCATTTCGGTGCAGAGATCGCAGGCGAACTTGCCATTATACGGCACCGTCGGATCGACCCGGACCAGCAAGCTGTAGAACGGTGCGATCGGGTGGATCAGCGCGAAGGTCGTCTCGCGGTGTCCGTCGAAGCTCGGCGGTTCGGCCGGCACGACATATTTCAGGATTCCACCTTTGTTTGGTCCAGCCGCGACCGAAGGCGCGGTGTAGGCGATGGTGACAGCAACGGCCGCCGCCAGCACCAAAGCTGATTTGATCAGTCGAGCAAATTGCATTGTCGTTCCTCCCATGTCTTATTTAATGTCTTCCCTTGGATCGGTCTGGGGACCTTCTAGGGGGTCCCCTGGACACTTCACTCTTCTTGCGGAGCGCTTAAACGACGGAGCAAGCTACCCAGTGCCCCGGTCGCAATTCTCTAAATTCCGGAATCTCCTTCGAACAGTTATCGACGGCAAGCTGGCAACGCGGATGGAACACACATCCGCTGGGCGGATTGATCGGGCTGGGCACCTCGCCCTTGACGATTTGGTGGGCGCGCTTTCTTTCCACCTCCGGGTCCGGCACCGGCACCGCCGCAAGCAGGGCTTGAGTATAAGGATGCAATGGGTTGTCGTACAACTCGTCACAATCGGCCAGTTCGACGATTTTGCCAAGATACATCACTGCCACGCGGTGGCATAAATGGCGCACAACGCTGAGATCATGGGCAATAAAAAGGTATGTGAGGTCGAATTCGTCACGCAAATCCTCCAAAAGATTGATGATTTGCGCCTGAATCGACACATCCAAGGCCGAAATCGCCTCGTCGCAGATGATGAACTCGGGACGTACCGATAGGGCGCGCGCGATGCCGACCCGCTGTCGCTGACCGCCACTCATCTCGTGCGGATAGCGGTCGGCGAAGCGGGGATCGAGGCCGCAAAGCTTTAGCAACTCATTGACGCGGGCGTCACGGGCCGCTTTGTCCGGCTCGGTCTTATGCACCTGCATCGGCTCGGCGATGATCTCGCCGATCTTCATGCGCGGGTTGAGCGACGAATAGGGGTCCTGGAAGATCACCTGGATCTTGCGCCGCAACGCCATCATCGATTTTCGGTCGAGGTCGATCAAATTCGTGCCGTTGAACAGGATCTCGCCGGCGCTCGCGTGTTCCAGTTGCAAGATGCAGCGGCCGGTCGTGGTCTTGCCGCAACCCGATTCGCCCACCAGCCCCAAAGTCTCGCCCTTGCGAATGGTGAAGCTGACCCCGTCGATGGCCTTTACATAGGCCGCCACCCGCGGAATGAACGCGCCCTCGTGCACCGGAAAATGCATTTTCAGGTTTCGCACCGTGACCAGGTCCGATGCTTGCGCGACGCGCCGTTCCGATTCGCGCCGCTGTTCGTGGCCGCTGCTTTCAACTTCAGCCGCCGTGCGGGCGGCCTTTGCGGCCGCATCTGGGGTCACACCTGCTGTGTGTGCCGTGGTCATGAAGCCTTCCTCAAGGACTCGGTCACCTTTTGTGTCTGCCAGCAGGCCGCAATATGACCCTCAGCGCCGGCCGTCTCCAGGTCGGGCGCTTTCGCGCAGCGCTCGATGGCAAAGTTGCAGCGCGGGCGGAACGAACAGCTGTCATCTAAGCGCATGAGATCGGGTGGCTGGCCTTTGACAGGGTCCAGCTTTCCCCTGCGCGGCTGGTCCATCCGCGGCACCGACTTGAGCAGCGCAAGCGTGTAGGGATGACGGGGATTATGGTAGATTTCGTCTGCGCTTCCACTCTCGATGATCTTGCCGGCATACATTACATTCACGCGGTCGGCGTATCGCGCGACAATTCCCAGATTGTGAGTGATGACGATCAAGGCGACCCCTAGGCGCCGCGTCAGATCTTTCATCAATTCGAGGATCTGTGCCTGGATGGTGACGTCGAGCGCGGTGGTCGGCTCGTCGGCGATGATGAGCTTGGGTTCGCAGCACAGCGCCATGGCGATCATCACGCGCTGGCGCATGCCGCCGCTGAGGTGATGCGGGTATTGCTTGAGCCTGCGGGCGGCATCGGAGATGCCGACCATGCCCAGCAGTTCGATCGCACGCGCGATCGCCTGCTCGCGGCTCATATTGAGATGCTGTTGCAAGGTCTCGGTGAGTTGCCGTCCAATCGTCAGCACCGGGTTGAGCGAGGTCATCGGTTCTTGGAAAACCATGGCGATGTCCTTGCCGCGCACGTCACGGATTTCTTCGTCGCTCAGCTTGAGCAGGTCGCGGCCCTCAAAGCCGATGCTGCCACCGACGATGCGGCCGGGTGGATCGGGAATGAGGCGCAGGATCGACAGGGCGCCGACGGACTTCCCGCAGCCCAACTCGCCGACGATGGCAATCGTTTCGCCTTCGTTCACGTCATAGGAAATACCGTCGACCGCCCTGACCACGCCATCGCCGATAAAGAACTGCGTTTGCAGATTCATGATTTCAAGCAGCTTTGCCAATGTCCCTCCAACCGTTCGTCTTGAAAATGATCGCGGTCGTCCGCTTCACGCATGTCTTGCAAAGTTGCCATCAAGACCGACCCGCTCCGGTCCGGGCGAAGCTAGTTTTGCACAAAAAAACCCTTGCTGTTCAACTCTATTCCGGTCGCAAACCCAAGACAATTGGCGAGCGAGCGAGCGCGCAACTCATCTTTTTTGGGCGAATTCTGGGCCGGATTCGAGAGCGTCTTGTGCCGCACCGGTCTCTTCGGAGACCGCGACGGAGTAAAGATGCCCGCCAAACGCGGAACAATTCGTCAACCTTGAGGAAATGTCCGTTCAGGCAGGACTGCGTGGTAGCGCACGCAGTCACAGTCGAACTCGTCTCCGTATCCAAATTCCCTGCTAATGGGAAAACTAACTGGGAATTCCCGGTATTATGGCGCAAACGCCATAAGAAGTAAATCTGTTCAGCACCTAAATTCGGTGCATGGCTGAAACTCATGTTGTCTCCGCCCTCCGCACCAAGCGTGCCGAAATCAGCGGCTACATTCACGACCTAGAAAAGAAGGTCAAAACCTGGCGCGCTCGGCTGGCGCATATCGACGCGACCATAAAGATTTTCTCGCCTGAGACTGACCCCGAAGCAATCCCGCCGCGCCGCACCTATCGCCGTTCCGGTTATTTCAAGAAAGGCGAGCTTGCGAGGCTGTGTCTAGATGAACTGCGGAAGGCTGACGGTCAGCCGATCACCACGGCGGCTATAGTGGCCGGCATCATCCAAGCTAAGGGCTTAGCTGATGACCCCTCTTTAGCCGCAGCCCTAACCGAGAGGGCGCTGACGTATCTGAGGGTCAAGCGTAAGACCGGAGCAGTCGCGAAGATCGGCACCAGCCGAAGCGCCAAATGGGTGCTTTCACCCTAGTGACAAGCGGCTTGGCGTGCTGATTTGGCGGTTGCCTTGTGACGTCCAATCATTGAAAGCAACTAAGTTCGCTTAGTTTATTAAGCCACGGACTTTCTTTTTGAATCGGTCAAAATCGGTTATGAATGGAGCCGAATCAGGCGCGCGTAACAATGGTTTCTAGAACCAGCGCGCGCAACAGAGCTTCAAGGGCGATGATATCTAAGCTCTTGAGGGGACGGGGCCCGGGACCGACTGTTTATCGGTATCCCGGGCCCAGGATTTTCAGGCTCATTGACGAGCCCAAAAGTAATAAAGCGCAATGCGCTGTTAGATGTCTAATCTCACGATTTGGGCTATCCGGCAAGGTTTTTGACCGCCAAACGACAGCCATTTGGCAGCCAGATGACCGCCAAAAGTGTGGTAGGCTTCGGTTGCTATGGCAACGAACCCGAAAGCCGAGTGCCGACTTTCGCCAATAAATCACGCTTATCTCAGTGACTTGGCGAAATTGGGCCCTTACGGCAAAGGCAAAGCTGGCGTTATGCGTCGGTTCATCGAAAACGGCATCAAGGAAGCAATCGAAAAGAAAGTTATCGCCACCAGAGATGTTGCCGACTTCGGTGCAGCCGACGAAGAAGATGACGGGGAATAGCCAATTCGCAGTCGCGCGGCTTGCTCAGCTGTGGATATGCCGCTGCCAATACCCGCTGAAGTCCACTGATGGCTTCCGCTTCATTGCCAGCCCAGCGATGCGGTCCACTTGCTCGCCGTTCGCAGCGCAGCGGTTATCCTCGCGCCATGATGCTTCCTGCGCGTAGCGCAGCAAATAAGCGCCGGAAATGTGATGATGGTGGCCAATCTCGGCGCGCCGCATACGGCTGAAAAATTCCTCCGCCCAATTCGTGCAAGCGCCGTCGAGCGAATAGGCTTCTTCGTGATTGATGCGCTTGACCTCAAAACGCTTATGCAGTTCATCCCATGAGCCGGCTTCGTCGGCGTTGACGGTCGTGCCATGCGCAATGTGCGAGCGCAGGAAATTCATGGCATGGGCTTCCGACTTGAAAACTGCCGGGACCGAATTGCCGCCGCGCTCGCGAACGATAACAACCACCTTGCGCTTGCCAGTCTGATTGCGAGCCAAACGACGGTCACGGCGGTTTTCTTTGAGATTGGCAGGCTTCACATAGCCGCCGAAATAGCCGCCATCGACCTCCGCCACCTTGCCTTCACCGCCGACCACGCGGCCTTTCAATTCCTCCGCCATCGCTTCGCGCAATTTATGCAGCAGCACGAAGGCACACTTGTAGGAGACGTTCAGATCGCGTGAGAGGGCGAGAGCCGACTTGCCCTTGACCTCATTGCAGAAGATCGCGATGGCCGCGAGATAGCCCCGCAGGGGCAGCTTGTGACTGGCAAACAGCGTGCCCGACGTAATGCTGAAATCCTTGATGCAAGCCCGGCAGCGGAAGCGGGGCGCACCTTTCAGGCGCCGACAGTCGTAGGCATCGACACCACCACAATGCGGGCAAACCGGCTCACCGTTGGTGTCGGCCCAGCGGATGCAGCGGAAAGTCATTTCCGCCTCGGCATCCTTCATCGTGAAGATGCTGGCGAGCGAGAGGGTCTTGGCAGCCTTGGAAAGCAGGAAATGTTGGGCCATCGGTCTAACCTGTCGTTTTCAACACCTGTCACTTATGACAGATTAGGAGCTTGCAGTCAAGCTCTATCTGTCGTAAATGACAGGCTTCAAATGTGACAGGATGACGCCATGGGCATTGCGTCGGAAGCGGAATGGGCGGAGCGCGCCGCCGCGTTCCTGAAGCACAAACTACGCGAACAAGAGGTGACTTATGCCGACTTGGCAAAGCGTCTCAAAAAGCATGGTTTCAAGGCTGAAACTGAAAACTCAATCACGGCAAAGCTTAAAAGGGGCACATTTGCGGCCACGTTCTTTCTGGCCTGTATTGCTGCCCTAGAATTGGATGGCGTAGCCTTAGAGGAGATTTAGTCGAATGAGGATTTTGGCGTGGGAAGGCGCGGTTGGGCGGCTGTTCTAATCGGTTTCCTTGCGATCTGTGTCGTTTGGTTCCTTTGGTGGGCCGCGTCGGGTTATCCCTCTCACGGCCAAATATGCGATGGAAGCGGCACCGAAAAGAACTGTGATAGTTACAATGTAATCCTCTATTCGGCTTGGGCGATCGGCCGAGTACTGGACCATTGGAGCGCGCTCATAACTGCCGTCTTTACCGTCGTCTTGGCTTGCTTCACAGCCGCCCTGTGGCGGTCCACCGATAAGCTTTGGCTCGCCGGCGAGCGCCAACTTAAAATTGCGCGCGATGCGGCGAGAGCTGCCATCACATCCGCCACAGCGGCAGAGATGGCCCTGCACGGCAGCCAAACTCCCTATATTGACGTCGACGTAAAAGCGAATGCTGTTTTTCATCTTCTCGTCGGAACCAATGCGGTGCCTGAGTTCATGGGGGGGCACTTTGCCGACATGACCATACACAACTATGGGCAATCTCCTGCCGTCATCCTGGAAATCTACACGTTCTGCGGAAGACTCCCTGGACCCCCTCAGGCAATGACATTTCCGCCTCATCAAACGAACTTGCAAAAAGTCTTTACTGTAGGGGGTATGAAGGCGTGCGATCCCATCCCAATCGACTTCCCGGACGGTTGGCGGAAAAAAGATAACAGCAACCCCATTTGGCTCGTAGGTCAGATTAGGTACAGAGACGTTTTCCAAAATCAGTTCATTGTGAATTTCTGTCTGCACTTTAACGAAAAAAGCGGCCGCTTCTCCGCTCAGAGCGGCATACAGCGCAATTACAGCCGTAAGCTGACGGACGAAGAACGAGAAATAGCGGAGCTTAGGGATGCCTAACATGGCGATCACCTAGGATCGCCGGGGCGAGAATGCCCGATAAAGCTTGTGGCGTTTGCGCCATAATACCGGGAATTCCGCAGAATCCCGCCATCGCGGCGAAATTCAAGGTCCAGTCATTCAACCAATTCAATGGCTTGGAGTAAAATTCCCTACGCAACGGAACAGGGAATTCTTGCGAAAGAACAGGGAATTTGTCAGGGAGAACAAGGAATTTAAATCGCGAATGGCGCTGTGCAAGATACCAATGTTGTTTTCGGAAGGTGCAGGGTTTTTAGTTGAAAAGACGCAACTCACTTGTCGAGTGTTTTGTCTTGAGACAGCATCTCACAGAGTTCGCGACACGGTCAGGCTGGGAGATGCCTCATGCGAGCTTCCATCTACGAGCGCCGCGGTCCAGCCCGTGAGGTCCTACGGATCGTCGACCGACCGATCCCAGAACCGGCTGCCGGCGAGGTACTGGTCAAGATTGCGGTTTCTGCGCTCAATCCGACCGACATCAAGGCACGCGGCGCGTGGCTCGGGCAGACGGCGATGCCCTCTCCGCTGGTCACGCCGCATCGCGACGGTGCCGGCATCGTCGACAAGGTCGGCGATGGCGTCGATCGGTCTCGGGTCGGGGAACGCGTTTGGCTCTCGGTGCTGGATCGCGCTCGACCGTTCGGAACCGCTGCCGAGTACACCACTATTCCAGCTCATTTTGCGTGGAGGTTGCCGGAGCGCGCGAGCTTCGCCGAAGGAGCCGCGCTCCCCATCCCCGCGCTGACCGCCTATTGCGCCCTCTTTAGAGACGAGCCGATCAAGGGCAAGACGGTCCTCGTGCATGGCGGAGCCGGTGCCGTCGGCTTCTATGCAGTGCAGCTCGCCAAGTGGGGCGGAGCCGGCAAGATCATCGCCACCGTCAGCCGAGAGGAACAGGCCGCCAAAGCGCGTGATGCCGGCGCCGACGTGGTCGTCAATTACAAATCGGCAGACCTACAGAAGCAGATCGAGACCGCTTCCGGTGGGACGAACGCGGTGCATCACATCGTCGAGGTCAACTTCGGTGCCAACGCCGCACTCGACGCGGCCCTTATCGCCAACAACGGCTCGCTCGTCGCCTACGGATCGGACGCGGACGCGATGCCACGCATTCCCTTCTACACTTTCATGCAGAAGGACACGATGATCCGAGCCGCGATCCTCTATCAGATACCGCGGTTGTTGCTGGCGAAGGCTGCGGCCGACATCAATGGCCTGCTGGCGGAAGGCCGCCTCAAGCATCAGATTGCCGCGCGGTTCCCGCTCGACCGGATCGTCGAAGCGCACGAAATGCAAGAGAGTGGCCGGACGATCGGGAAGATTCTGATCGACATCGCCGATCTCGGCTGATCGCCCTCCCCGCGTCGCTTCGTTTGCCGAGGTCTTGGTCGTCGCTACCGATCGCCTGACCCTCCGCGGTTTCAAGCCTACTTCCCATCTTGGGTTAGCCGGTCCAGACACCGCCATTCATGTCGAGCACGGCACCAGTCACGAAGCCTGCACCCGGTGTGCACAGATACCATATGCCGTGGGCTATTTCGTCAGGCTGGCCCAGGCGGCCGACGGGAATGCCTTGGCGAATCTGCTCAAGGCGTCGCTCGGAGACCCGGGCCACGCGCGGGGAGAGCGTTGTGCCGGGCGCTACCACATTGGCCGTGATGCCAAAGGGCGCAAGCTCCACCGCTATGCGGCGCGTGAGACCCTCCACACCTGCCTTGGCCGTTGAATATTCAAGCGGCGCCTGGGCGATTCCGGTTCGTCCAGCGACCGACGCCACATTGACGATACGGCCGTAGCGGTTGCGCTTCATATGCGGCACGACATCCTTCAAAACCAGAAACTTGGAGGTCAAATTCCAGTCCAGCGCGGTGCGCCAAGCCGCCTCGTCGATCTCTTCGATCGGTGGCACGGCGCGAAAGCCACCCGGGCAGTTGACAAGAATATCGATGCGTCCCCAGCGTTCAACGACCGAGGCGATGGCCGACCTCACATCGTCACCCGAGGTGCAGTCGGCCCGGACGAACATCGCCTCGTTGGTGTGACACTGGAGTTTCTGTAGCGCTTCTCTGCCATTGTCCTCGTTTCGGCTGATAACGGCCACGCGCGCCCCTTCAGCGGCAAAGCGCTCGGCACAAGCCAGGCCAATGCCCTTTGTGCCGCCCGAGACGACCGCTACCTGACCGTCAATTGAGCTCAGAGACTTCATGCCGCCATATCCAAAACTTGCGCCGAACCGGATGACTTTACACTAAGCGTCACAGCGCGGCCGCCAGAAAGGTCTTCGCCTTCTTGTACATGGCGTAATCGATCAGCTTCCCTTCAAGCTGGATCGCCGCCTTGCCGGCAGCTTCCGCTGCTTCAAAGGCGTTGACGAGCCGCGTGTAGTAATCGATCTCTTCCGGGCGAGGCAGGTAGATTTCGCGTGCCGGGCCCAACTGCTGCGGATGCACAAGGGTGCGGCCATCGTATCCCAAGCGCTTCGACAGCAGGCAATCGGCGCGCAGTGTCTTTTCGTTGGTGAGATCGCTGAAGGCGCCGTCAAGCACGTAGGGCAACTTTGCCGCTCGCGCGTCCACGAGCACCTTGGAGCGCGAATAAAGCAACTCCGGGCCCTCGATTGAAAACGCACATTTGAGCTCGCGCTGCAGATCGCCATCCTCCGCGCTGCCGAAAGCGACGGTTTCCACCCGCTTGGCGGCCGTTGCCACATCGAGGCATCGGGCCACGCCGAGGGCCGTCTCGATCAGGAGCAGCAGCTTGATCGAAATCGGGCTCCAGGGAACGTTCCCTTTCCAGCCTTGTGATAATCCGATCGGCATTTCTTACACCCTCGACGGTCTCCGCCATCGGCAACAAGATGCCGCGGATGTGTATACCAACGACTGCTTCGAGATCGTGTTCGAGGAATTCAGCTTCACTGTTCACGCGCACGAGCGGAGGTGCATCCAGTTTTGGCAACAGGCTGGCGATCTCCTTGCGCGTGGCGTCCTTGATCTTGACGGGAACGGTATCCTCAAGGTCGATGATGATCGCATCGGCCCCGTATCGTCCTGCCTTCACGATCAGGTCCGGCCTCGTTCCCGGGGTGTATAGTGTGATTAGTGGCTTTTTCATTGGGGCCCTCTTCCTAGGCAGACGATCGAAGCCGACGATCGAACCGGATCGTTACAGATATGCGAAATACGATACAGCCGGATCACGGGCTACTGACGACTGCTCGCAGCTTCGCTACCAACCGTTTTCGGCGGTCGAAGCCCCAGACGAGAGCGAAAAGCGCCAAGCCGACTACGCAAATCTCCAGCACCGGGAACATCGCAAGGACCGACACCACGGCATAAAGCAGCCGTTCCCACACCGGCAGGTATCGATGCGTGTAGCCTTCGGTCGCCGCCGCAAATCCATATAGCCCCACGGCTATGGAGACGGCGGCGAACAGAAATCTCCGGAACCGTCCCGTTGATGATGGTGCCGTACGCCATCAGGAAAGGAATTATGTAAAGGCCAATGCCGAGCTTGGCGGCGTACCAGCCAATCCTGTTCGGACTCGCGCCGGCAATGCCGCTTGCAACAAAGGCCCCAACAGCCACCGGTGGCGTCCACAGCGCCGCCAGGCTGAACCACATGATGATAAGATGCGCGTTGAAGAGCGGAAGACCGATTTCTTCCAACGCCGGCACCGCGATTACCGCCAGAACGATATAGGCGGCGACCATGGGAATGCCCATCCCGAAAATGTAGGAGGTTATGATCATCAGGAAGAGCAGGACCATGAGATTGCCGTGCGAAACGCCCACGGCGAATGAGGCAATCTTGAGCGGCAAGCCGGGCAGCACGAGCATGGCGATGATCACGCCGATCACGCCGGCGCTTGCTCCGACTGTGAGTTGCAGTTTGGCGCCGTCACCGAAGGTCATCAGCATGTCCTTCAAACTCAGCCGCTTTCCTTCCAACGGTCTTATGTAGTGCAGCAGGATGGTTGCGCCGATGGTCCATAAGGCGGCGCGGTAGGGCGTCATCCCAACAAAGATGAGCACGAACACCAAAACGATGGGAATGAGCATGTGGCCGCCCTTTTTCAGGACGTCCAACACAGGCGGCGCATCCTTCGCTACGGGAATTGCGAGCCTGTGCGACAGGAAATCAACCTGGATATAAAGCGCCCAGTAGTACAACAAGGCAGGCAGAAACGAGTAGAGCGCGACCTCGTGGTAGGGAATGCGCGTAAAGGAAGCCAGCACGAAGGCCGCCGACCCCATGATAGGCGGCATCAGCACGCCTCCGGCGGAGGCGACCGTCTCTATCGCGCCGGCGATGTGAGCGGGATAGCCGAACTCGCTTCATCAGAGGAATCGTGAAGGAGCCGGTGACGGCAACATTGGCCGCGCCACTCCCCATGATCATGCCGACGGTAGCGCTGGACATCACAGAGGTCTTGGCAGTTCCGCCTTTGAGACGGCCCACGAGAGCATTTGATAGATCCAGGAGGAAATTGCCCATTCCGAAAGCCTGGATCACCGCGCCGAGAATGACGAACAGCATCACGTAGGTGGAATAGATGCCCGTGACCATTCCGTAGATGCCCTCGAAGCTGAAGATTTGACCGATAGCTCTGGAATAGTGGAAGCCGCGATGGCCGAGTTCGCCTGGAACCAGAAAGCCCCACAGGACATAGGCGATGCCACATATGGCGAGGATGGGAAGCGGAAGACCGAGAACCCGGCGGCAAACCTCGACACTGAGCACGAGGGCGACGGTCCCAACGATGAGATCTTCGGAACGTATCAGGCCAGGTTTCTCGACGTAGTAGGGATACTCGTGCAGAAAGAAAACCGTAACCGCAATTGTGAGCGCGCATAAAATCCAGTCCGGCGCGGAAATCCGATTCTGCGGCGAGCGTGACCACGCGGGATAAAGCGCAAAAACGAGAACGTAGCTGAGACAGATATAAAGCGGCCGTGTCAGATAGAAGGGCAGAGTCACCGCAATGGCGTAGATGAAAAAAAGAGCGAACCCTGTCGCAACGAGATTCACCAACGTCCGTTCATGACCTTGGAGCTGGCGCATTGCTTAGAGTCCGCCCTTACGCGCTGTTGTTTGCCAATAAGGGGGTGTTTCCAGTCCCCTCAGATTGCTAAGGCAAGATCGAGGCAGGGAGTTTGACACCCTGCTCCTTCCAATACTTCACAGCGCCCGGATGCATCTTCAGGCCTTCAAGGCCAAAGGCATCCTGATCAGCGATGTATGACGCTGTTTTCCACATGCTCCAGATCTTATGATTGCTCTTCAGGTACTTGATTCCTTCGGGGCTGAGATTGGCCTTGAGCAAATCGTAGACCGCCTGGTCCGGCACTTTCTTGTTGGCGACCAGATAGGTGAGATAGCCGACAGTGTCGACGTCGTGCTTCAACCAGTCATACGTGCCGGCCTTGATCGTGGCCTTGCCGAGTGGCGCAAGCTTCTGAATCTTCTTCAGGTGATCTGCGTCGACCGAGAGGATGTTGATCTTTTTCTGAGCGCCGGCTTGCATGACGGCGGGATAAGGCGCCGGTCCGCCGACAAAGGCATCGACGCGGCCGTCGACGAAGGCCCGGCTGCCTTCCGAGTAGGACAGACGCAGAATCTTCACCTTGTCCTTGATGCCGTAGGCGTCGAGGATCAACTCGCCGACATAAGCGATGAAGCTGCCCGGTGGGCCGAGGCTGACGGTCTTGCCGGCAAGCTCGGGAACCGATGTGATGCCGTCTTTGGCGTTCCAGCTGATGTTGCCGCTGTAAGCGACGGCGACCCCGCGGATATCGGTGTACTTGGGCTCGCCCTTATAGGGACCGATAGCGCGCAAACCTTGGAAAGCCTGGGTTCCGCCGATTAGCGCGAGTTCGGTCTCGCCGCGCCCCAAGAGTCTTACATTCTCTACATAGCCGGCAGATGTTTCGGGTGTGACCCTGACATCTTTGCTTTTCTTGTTGGTGTTCTCGGCCAGGCCCGCAACGAGCGTATAGGCGAGCGAGGCCGGGCCGGCTCCGGCAATAGCAAGTTCGTATTTGGCCGCGAGCACCGGCACCGCCGCCGCCGCTGCCACTCCGAGGCCGAGAAGGATTGTCACCGCTTTTCGCATGGATTTACTCCCTTTATTTACGAGGGCCGCTCGTCATCCCGATTAGGTGACGATCAAGCGCCCTTCTTCTCAGATTTAGCGACTCACAAGACCCGAGCCGCCGCTTCAAATCACGCCGTCCTCCGAAAGCTTGGCGATGTCCTCGGCGGTCAGAGCAATGCTTTCGAACACCTGCTTGTTGTCGGCGCCTAAACTCTTCCCCGCGTGGCGCAAACGGCCGGGCGTTTTCTGCATGATTGGAAAGATGCCTTCCATGGGTAGCGCCGTGCCGTCTTCATCAGGCACCTCGATAACCATGTTGCGCGCATGCGCGTGCGGATCCTGCATGATGTCGAAAATGTCGTAGACCGGCCCAAACGGCACATCGCTCTCGCGCAGTATTCGGGTCACCTCCTCACGGGTGTGCCCGGCCATCCACGCGGCAATGATTTCATCCAGGGCATCGGCATTCACGATTCGGTTGGCATTGCAGTCGAAGCGGCGATCGCGAATCAGGTCGGGCTGACCTATGACCCCGAACAGGCGAGACGCCGTCGTCTGCGTGGCGCCGGCGATAGCAACCCAACGACCGTCCTTCGTCTTATAGGTATTTCTCGGTGAGGAGGTGGGAGCCCGATTTCCCATGCGGCGTGGCGCCTTGCCGGTAAGGCTGTAGACGAGAGCATTGGGACCCAGCGCGGAATAAAGACTCTCCCAGATGCTGACGTCGATCACCTGCCCTTTTCCGGCGCCGAGCGCATCACGGTAGTAAAGCGCAAACATGGTGGCGATCGTGGCATTCATGCCTGCGAAAGTGTCGGCAAGCGCAAATTGCGGGAGCGTGGGGGGACCGTCGGGCTCGCCGGTCATTTCAGCGAACCCGCTCATCGCTTCCATCAGCGTACCAAAGCCCGGCTGCGCGCTGTATGGGCCGGATTGGCCGTAGCCGGTGACACGCACCATGATGAGGCCCGGATTGATCTTGCTCAGGTCCTCGTAGTGGATGCCCCATTCCTCAAGCCGACCCGGTCTAAAATTTTCGATAAAAACATCAGCGTCCGCAAGCAAGCGGAAGAGGACCTCTCGGCCCTTGGGCTTCGATATATCCAAAGAAATAAGCTTCTTGTTGCGCGCGTAGCACTTCCACCACGGATTAATGCCATCGACGGTGAAACCGAATTTCCTCAGGTGATCGCCGCTCTTGGGATGCTCGACATGAATAACGTCGGCACCGAAATCTGCCATGAAGCGCCCGCATAGCGGCGCCGCGATTATTGTCGCGCACTCAACGACCTTCACTCCCTCCAGAGCGCTCGACAGCTTCTTCTGATTTTCAGATTGCATAGCGCACTCGGTACGGATCGCCGTTCCAAGTTTTGTTAACGCCATTCATCAGACGACGCAACTTGTCCACAATGCGGGCAAAAATCTAATTCGCGGCGCTGTGATCGGCTCACCAATTCCGCTTGGAAAAGTCATTGGCGAATTAAAGCGTGCGTACCGAAAACCTAAACCCGGACGCAATGGTGATAGATGCCGCGATGACAAGAACCTGCAGGATTGTCGGAAACCAGCGGTAAAGCTGGATCGGATACAACCGATCGAGATTCGTTAGATGGATCCGGCCGCGTGTCTGACGCCGTAACACCATCACCTGGTGCCGCAGCGTTGCATTCTCGACCTCAAGCCCGCATTTTGATTTGAAAGGCGAGATCAGGATAGCCAAGAAGAACCATAACTGCGCGATCATCGCGTCGATTAAGGCGATTCCTTCACCTCATCGACGCGGATAAGGTTTTCGGTACACACAGTGGTCCGCTGTTTCAATTGTGCCTTGGCGGCGGCAAGCATCGCCCCATCCCAATCGATTGTGACGGATTCCAATTCCGATGCGCGTGACGATACTACGCCGATCACGCTCGCATGCGCGTAGCCGGCGGCGCGCAACTCAACGATGCAGTCCGACGCCGCAGACAATGGGACCGCGGCAAGCAGGCCTCCGGCGGTTTGCGGGTCGAATAGCAATGGGTAGAGCGGATGGGTCGCCGCGGTATCGAGATTTTTAATGGCGCGCCGCAGCCGCACATTTTGCGGCTGTAGCGACGAAAAAATGCCAAGTGCAACGCTCTCTCTTGCGCCATCCAACAGTGGGATCCGGTCGGGAGCGATTGCCACGTCGACATCGGAGGCGCGTACCATTTCGATCAGATGACCGAGCAGCCCGAAGCCGGTCACGTCGGTGGCGGCGTGAACGTCATGTCGGCGAAGAATGTCGGCCGCAGCTCTATTCGAAAGAAGCATATGGGCGATGGCACCCATCACCCATCGTGCCTTGGCCTTGCCACGCATGTCGGCGGCAAGCAAGGTGCCGGTCCCGATCGGCTTGGTCAGGATCAGCGCATCGCCAGCTTGCAGCCCGCCCTTGCGGGTGGCCGCTTCACGTGCGATCAGCCCGTTGACGGCAAAGCCGAGCGCGAGTTCCGCGCCTTCGCTGGTATGGCCGCCGACCAAGGCACAGCCGGCATCCCGCAACACTTCGTTGGCTCCGGCCATCATCGCGGACAGGTCGGCTTCGACCTTGTTCTCCAAGCCATAGGGAACGGTTGCGATAGCAAGCGCCGTTTGCGGCTCACCGCCCATGGCATAAATGTCGCCAAGCGAATGATTGGCGGCAATCTTTCCGAACGTATACGGATCGTCAACGATGGCGCGGAAGTAGTCGACCGTCTGCACCGATAGCTGCTCGCCACCGGTATCGACCACAGCGGCGTCGTCCGGGGCGTCGAGACCCAAGATCACATCCGAGCGCGGCTGCGGCTCAATGCCGCCCAATGCTCGCGTCAACACCGTTGCGCCCACTTTCGCTCCGCAACCGCCGCACCGCATAGCCATCGCAGCGATGTCCTTCATCGCCTGCCGATCCGCTACCGGTGAAGTCTTGACCTGCGGCTGCGGCATCTCGGGGAGCTTGTTGAACTTGTCCATGAAGCGACGATCGATCCAGTCCTTCCAGCGCCAGACCCAGGCACCACCGACCACCAAGCCATTGCGCGTGCCGAACGCGTGGCGCTTGCCAGTTGATACCAGATACAGCGCTTCACGCTGCGGCTTGAACGGCCGCAGCGGACGTCCGAGGAGCGTGCGTCGAATATTGTCGGCGAGCACAGGACCGGCGCGCACGGCGTAAACGCCGGATTTCGGCAATGCGCGCGCCGGAAACGCAATCGTATCGCCGGCGGCGAACAGATCATCATGCCCCGACACGCGTAACGTCTCATCGACCTTGAGAAAGCCTTGGTCATCGAGCGGCAGCCCGGTCTTCTCAAGCCAACGCGCGGGCGCCGCCTGCGTTGTCCAGAGAATCTCGTCAGCCGCGATGGGCTCATGGCCCTCCAGAATCAGTCGGCCCGCCTCAACGCGGGTGACCGGCGCGCCGGTCACGACGTGAATGCCGCGCTGCGCCAGGACTGTCCGAAAACGCCTGCGGAACGCCACCGGAAAACTCGGCAGGATGTCACCCGGACCGGAAATAAGACAGAGCGACAGGCCGGATGTCGGGAGCTTGGCATCGCTGAGCTCTCGCCGCAGCCTTTCGCCGACGGACAGCAACAGTTCGACGCCACCTGCGCCTGCGCCCACCAGCGCGATTTGGACCTTGCCATGGCGCTCGAGCACACGCTGTCGCAATGCCTCGAAGCGCGCGAGGAAGCCATCGATCGGCTTGACCGGTATGGCATGGTCGCTTGCTCCCGGTACATCGGCGGTATTCGGAGTTGAACCGATATTCAGTGACAGAAGGTCGAACGGCACCGGCGGACGATGGCGGCAGATCACACGCCGGCCGGTGAGATCGAGCCCCGTCACTTCGTCCTGGTAGAGCCGCGCGCCGGCAAACCGCGCCAATGGCCCGGTGTCGATATGAGCTTCGTCAAATTCGTAGAGGCCGGCCACGAGTTCCGGCAGCATTCCGGAATACGGCGTATGCACTTCGCGGCTGATCAGCGTAAAGCGCACGCCCGCAATCGGCTTCATGCCGAACTTCCGCAGCACGGTCACATGCGCATGCCCGGCGCCAACCAGGACCACGTCCTTGATGATGGGCTGCGCATTGTTCATGCGGCTCGCTCGCCGCCGTTCAGCGAACCGAGCCGAGCTTCGCTTGGCGCTTCCGATAGGCGTGTCGGCATGGCATCCAGTCGTAGTCGTCGTCGCAGCCCTCGCGACAGTGCGTCGACCGCCATCGTCAACAAGGCGGTTGCGGCCAACAGGATCATCGCGACGTCGAGCCTGAACTCGGCAATGGCAGCGTCGATATAATAGCCAAGCGTCAAGATACCGAGGATGCCGAAAATGGCGCTTTCACGCAAAATGATCTCCCAGCGATACAGCACGTAGGCCAGGAACTGACCATAGAGCCGCGGGACCGTCTCATAGGCGTACAGATTGAGGCCCTCCGGCGCATCGGCCCGATATGTCATCGCGTCGGCATGCCGGCCCATCAGGTAGCCGACAATGGCACCATTGTGCAGCGATAAAGCGATGATCGCCGGCAGCATCGATGGACCCATGATCTGCAGCAAGACGTAGACCAACATGTATTCGGGCGTCGAGCGCACGACAACGAGGGCGACGCGCCCAAGCGGCTTGCCGATCCGGCCAGCAAAGCGCCGGCAGATAAAGGGAAACAGGATGAGGGCTAAGATTGCCATCGCGACGAGCGCGATTTGCGACAACACCAACGTTTGAATGACGCCCGGCACAATCTGGCTAGTGACGATCGGCCAAAGCCATGCCGCGAGACTCGCCCATGTTGCAAACGACAGCAGGTCGGCGCCGCGCAGTGGCGTGGGCACAATCTCATGGGTCACAAAGCGCGTGAGATTGTCGAGCGCCGAACCGCCGCCGACGGCCTCGGGCAGCACCAGCAGACTTACGACGATCAAGAGCGGCACGGTCGCAGGGCGCGCCCAGAGCCGCCGCGTCCCGATCAGCACGTAGAAGGAAAACAGCAAGGCCGCACCCTGAGCGTAGTCACCCTGCTTGAAAAACGAATCGAGATGAAACCCGATGGTCGGCAGACCGATAAATCCGAGCACCAGCGTCGACCGCATGCCGCATTCGAGCCGGTAAAGCGTGTAGGTCCAAAATTGCGGCGCGAGCTCCGGAATGCGCGCGAAGGCATAGCGCGACACGGTCGAGGTCCCAATCGGCAGAACGCGATCGGCCGAGAGGTCGGCCTCCTCAATCATCTCCGCAAAGACCTTGGCGAATATTCCGCAATAGGGAATAGCGACCGCCAGAATTCCGGTGGTCGGCGTCAGGCCGGCGACCTGGATCAGCAGCAAGGCCCAGAATAGCTCGTGTATGGACCGCAGGAACGCGCAGAGCAGCCGGATCGATCGCAGCCGCGCGAAGATCAAGGCAAGCATGAGGCCGACGCTGGCGCCAATCGAAACGCCGAGCACGGCAAACGCCACCGTCCATACGACACTCTTGACGTTGATCGAAAGGATGTCCGGATGCGCGAACCCCGCAAGCAGTCGCCCCATTTCCCGCCATGGATCGAGTGCCGCGACGGAGAGATCGGCAACGAGCAGCGCGGCTGCGGCGACGAGCAAAAACAGGTTGCTTGCGGAACGGTATCCAAGCCTGGGGATCGCTAACCCGCGAATGGTCATTGCCGGCTCACCCGCCGTAATACGGCACAAGATCAGCGGGGCTTAATGTGCGAGCCGGCGCGTCGAGCACGATCCGGCCATCATCGATAACAACGATCCGGTCGACATTGGCGAGCGCGAGCGGAATGTCATGCAAGGCCAGAATCACCGTCTCGTGCCGCGCGCACAGCGTGGCGAGAATTCCGGCCGCTTGAACGCGATCAAGAGCCGACGCCGGTTCATCGCCGATGACGATCGGGCGGCCATTGTATAGGGCGCGCGCAACGGAAGTGCGTTGCTGCTGACCGCCGGATAGCGCACCCGCTGGCGCAAACAGCTTGTCGGTGAGTCCGACCAGGCCGAGCACGCCTTCGATCTCAACGACGTCGCTCCGTCTCGGCCAGACCAAGGTTCTCAAGTTATACCAGGTGGGTTGGCGATCGAGACGCCCCATATAGACGTTGTGAAAGACCGACAGCGTCTTCACCAAAGCCGCGGCCTGCGGAATGAGCGCGACTTGCTCCGCGAGATGCCGATGCAACATGTTCAAGAGCGTCGTCTTGCCGGCACCTGAGCGACCCATGACGGCGATGTGCTCGCCGGCATGGATCGCCAAGTCAACGTCATGCAGCACGGCATGGCCGTCATATCCGGCCGATGCCTGACGCAATTCCAACAGAACCGTCACGGACCAAATCTTCGGTTCAAAGCTTTCAATTCAGCAGGTTTGTAACCTTGCCGACCTCCGCGATCGGCGCATAGTCGGAATTCTTGGCCGGAATAAATTTCGACCGTCCAAACTGGCGCATGATGTCAGGGTCATCGATGGACAACAGTGCGGCGCGCAGCTTCTCCTTGAAGCCGGCGCCATAGACCTTGTCGACGTCACCGCGCACGGTCCACTGGTAGTCGGGAAAGGTCGGCGATTCCCAGATCACCTGGACCTTGGAATGATCGATCTTGCCGGCTTTGTCGTCGAGTCCCCACACGGTGTAGTCGAGCACGCCAGTCTCGAACGCGCCGGACTGAACGAGCTGGATGGTGCGGCTGTGGTTGCCGGAAAAACCGACGCGGGAGAAGATTTCATTGGGACTTTTCCCGAACGCTTTGCGAAGGAAGTATTCCGGCATCAAACGGCCGGAGGTAGAGGAGCGTGACCCGAATGTGAAGGTCTTGCCGGCGATCCCCTTCGGAAGCTCCTTAGTGGGCTTCAGGCCGGTCTTCGTGTTGGCAATGAAGAAGCTCTTGAACGCGACATCCTCGGCGCCTTGGGCGAGCGCCTCGGAGCCAGCGACGCGGCTGCGCGCTTGCACGCCCGTAAAGCCGCCGAACCAGGCGAGTTGGACCTGACCGTTGACAAAGGCAGTGACCGCAGCCGGGTAGCTTTTCACCGGCAGATACGTGACCTTAACGCCCAGCTTTTTCTCCAGGTAGACGCCGACGCGCGAGAAACGCTCGACCAGGCGCGTTTCATCTTGGGCGGGAATAGCGGTAAACACGAATGTCGGCTTGCTTTGAGCGAGAACGGGGCTGGTTCCGAGCGGGACCGCAAGCATAAGTGCAAGAATTACTCGCTTCATTGGTCACTCCATAACTGCGCCCCTGGCGCCGCGGGGCTGACAAAGACGGTTCGAAGCAGATCGCGCCGCCCATCTAAGCTATTCGCCCGGAGACGAACGCCGGTTACTCGCGATGCCGCCATTTTGGGCGTACGGCTTCACCCCAATCCCGACATGGGCGACGGCGGAAAGTGTAATTTCACCCCGCCCCTTATCGTTTTCGAGCGCGGATACGAAACATCGCAGCACGGCGTCGCGTTCACTGTTGAGCCCTTGCATCATTGCGTTCATTCCCGGCGCAAAGGCGACGTTTTCGGCGATCCACGTCGCCGACGGCAATTTCCATCGCTCCTCGAGCCGCGTGATCGATTTGACGTCGAGCCCGGCTGAAGCGAGCAAGCCGCGCAACACGGACGGCTCCCGAAATCGGAGTTGGGCCGGCAGTATTTTTGGCGGCGGTAGCGGACCGCGCACGGACGCGATGGCGTTGAGCAGGCGCGCCGCTAGTTCATACCGCTCCATTTCGGTCCACGTCACGACCGCGATCGGCGCGCCGGGCTTCACCACGCGTGTCATTTCGCGGACGCCTAATTCAGCATCCGGAAGTAGGATGACGCCGAATACCGATATTCCCGCATCGAAGCTGTCGTCAGGGAGCGTCAGCGCAGTGCCGTCCATGACTTCGGCGCGGATGCGACCGGCGCAATTCCCCATCGCGTCCGCCCGCGCACGAATCCGTTCCACCATTCGTTCCGACGCATCGATCGCAATAACATCGATGTCGCGGCTTTGAGCCAGCAGCGCCATGCCCCCGCTCCCGGCTCCGACATCGATGATTCGATTGCCGGGTGGGATCGCGAGCATGTCGAGCGCGCGGCGTCCAAATGCCGTTGTCAGCGGCTCGAACACGGCCTCATACACGGCGACGTGATCGTCCCACAGTGCCGCTTGCTGGTCCGGCTGAAGATCAGTTGCTAGTGTCATCGACGACAATACCGGACCGACTGCACAATTGTCCGCTAGGCTAGCATGAGGGTTTGCTCACCATGAACGTCGCTGCTTCACGATCGCGTGAGAGCGATATTGGCGCGGCAACTGAGCGATCTTTTGCACTCGGGATCGGACTCACGAATGAGTGCAACCTCGCGTGCAATTTTTGCTATCGCGACCCGACGCGGGTCGACCGCCTGGCGCTCGACCAAGTTCGGTCTGTCATGCAAAGCCTGCCCGTGCGATCAGTCAATCTCGGGACCGGCGAAAATGGCATGCATCCCGAATTTTCTCAGCTGCTGCAGTTTCTGAGGCACGAGCCCATCAAACTAACGATTACTTCCAACGGTTACTCGATTGAGGTTCTCGATGATCAGCAAGTAACCGCGTTCAAGGATGTGGAATTCTCGCTCGACTACCCGACCGAGGTCGAACAGGACGCTCAACGCGGCCCCGGCAATTGGCACCTGCTGCATGAGCAGGCGGAACGCTGCCGCCGCCTCGGCGTCCCCGTGACATTTATCGCGGTGATGATGCGCTCGAACTTTGATCGTCTTGCCGATATAGCCGAAGTAGTGAAGGCGTATGATGCGCCATTGCGGATCAATGTCTATCAGTCGGTGCGGACCGACGCATTCGCACTCACCTATGACGAATATTGGCAGGGATTTGAATCGTTGTTCGCGCGGACCGACGTGATCGCAATCGGCGAGCCGCTGGTGCGGGCCATGGCCGGCATGCCGCCGCGTCTGGGGGGCTGCGGCGTCGCGACCGTCCGTGTGACACCGCGCGCGACCGTAAAGCCCTGCGTCTATTGGCCGGGCACGGGCGCGCCGCTCGATCTGCTGCTTGATCTCGGGGCCGATATCATCGCAACCGAGCCGTTCGCTAACGCGCGTAGGATGCCCGCAGCCTGTGCAAATTGCGCGTATGTGGAGACCTGCCGAGGCGGCTGCGCCGGCCGACGAGGCCTCATGGACGCTCTTGATAGTCCCGATCCTTATTGCCCAGTCGTTCGCGGCGAGGAGCGGGCGCTGAAGGTGCGCATGGCGACCAGCCGTGAGCTGCCGAAACTCGAAAGCGCCTGCACGACGATCGTGATCGCGCGCTGAGCGGACGGTGAGGCTTAAGATCGGCTAGCGCAGGCGCGATGACGTCCGCTCGCGCGCGCCAACATCCGACCGGATAGCCATGTCCCATTTTCTGAAATGGGCAAAGCCTTTGCACGACGGGAAATCCAAATTAGAGTGTGGCCGTCTTGAGCCGTTGCAACCCCGTCATGGCGAATGCCTAGTTCAACCACTGCATCGCGCGCATTCCTCCCTTCGGTTGACCGACTGCTGCGCCAGACCGAGGCGAAAGCGTCGATTGCCCAATTCGGCCGGCCAGCGGTAACTGACGCTATTCGCGCAATTCTTGCTCAACTGCGGGCCGAGACAGATCGAGAAGACAACTCAGGCATCTCCCGCGACGACGAAATCTTGCGCCGGGTCGCAAAGCAACTGGATCAGCAATCCAGACCGTCGCTGCGTCGCGTCTTCAATCTGACCGGGACGGTGCTGCATACGAACCTTGGTCGCGCCGCCCTTCCGGATATCGCGATCGAAGCGGTCGCGGAAGCCGCTCGAGAGTCCACCAATCTTGAATTTGATCTCGCTAGTGGAAAGCGCGGCGAGCGCGACGATCATCTTGAGGCGCAATTGTGCCGCCTGACGGGCGCCGAGGCGGCAACGGTCGTGAACAACAATGCCGCAGCGGTGCTGCTGGTTCTCAATAGTATCGCCAACCGCAAGGAGGTTCCGACGTCCCGCGGCGAACTGATCGAGATCGGTGGATCGTTCCGGCTGCCGGACATCATGCAGCGTTCCGGCTGCCGCTTACGAGAAGTTGGAACGACGAACCGCACCCATTTACGCGACTACGAACAGGCGATCGGTCCAAAAACCGGCCTGGTGATGAAGGTCCATACCAGCAACTATGAGATCGTGGGGTTTACCGCAGGGGTATCTGAAGCCGCTCTCGCCGACCTTTGCCATGACCACGGTGTCCCGCTCGTGGTCGATCTCGGCAGCGGCAGTCTGGTCGACCTGCAGAAGTTCGGTCTGCCGCGCGAACCAACGCCAAATCAGGCCCTCGCGAATGGCGCAGACATCGTCACGTTCAGCGGCGACAAGCTTCTCGGTGGTCCACAGGCCGGTCTTATCGTCGGCCGTGCCGAACTCGTCGCCCGGATCAAACGGAATCCGCTGAAGCGGGCGTTGCGGGTCGACAAGATGACCATTGCAGCGCTGATGTCGGTACTGAACCTCTACGCCGATCCCGAAAGACTTGCGGAGCGGCTTCCGACCATGCGGTTGTTGGCGAGACCGGTCCCGGATATCGCCAGCATGGCTGCACGGCTTTGCCCGCTGCTCGCAACCGCCCTTCAAGACATGGCAACCGTCGAGACGATTGCGTGCCAAAGTCAGGTCGGAAGCGGCGCGCTGCCGACCCAAACCATTCCCAGCGGCGGCATTGCAATGCGGCCGATGGCGGGACGGCGTGGCGCGGGAGGCGCCTTGGATCGATTGGCAACGGCATTTCGTAGCCTGCCGATTCCCGTGATCGGCCGCATCCAGGATGGGCAATTCATTCTCGATCTCCGCTGCCTCGAAGATGAAGCGGCGTTTGTGAATCAGCTCCGCGAGCTGCGCCCGCTCTGCACCCAACCAAGATGATCATTGCCACCGCAGGCCACGTCGACCACGGCAAGACACTTCTGGTCAAGGCTTTGACCGGCGTGGATACCGATCGGCTTCCCGAAGAAAAGACGCGCGGTATGACGATCGATCTTGGGTTCGCTTACATGCCGATCGAATCAACTCAGCCGATTGGATTTGTCGATGTGCCGGGACACGAGCGGTTCATCCACAATATGTTGTCCGGCTTGGCCGAGATCGATTTCGCGCTCTTTATCGTCGCCGCGGATGACGGTCCGATGCCTCAAACCATTGAACATCTGGCGATCCTTGATCTGCTCGGAGTACGCGATTGCGCGGTGGCGATCACGAAGGTTGATCGCGTTGGCGAAGGACGCGTGGCCGAGGTGGCGGCGAGCGTGCAAACGTTGTTGGCAGGGACATCGCTGGCCGGTGCGGCGATCTTTCAGGTGTCGGCAAAGACGGGTGCGGGTATTGCCGCGCTCAAGCAGCACCTGGAGAAGTCCGCTCGCGCGTTGCCGGCAAAGTCGGTCGGCGGCAATTTTCGCCTTGCGGTGGATAGAAGCTTCAGCATTGCCGGCGCCGGCGTTGTCGTCACGGGCACTGTCGTCTCGGGAGCGATCAAGATCGGCGATCAAGCCAGGACGCTGTCGTCCGACATATCCGTCAGGGTCCGCAACATCCATGCGCATAATATCCATGCGCAGCAGGGCCGGGCCGGACAGCGATGCGCCCTCAACCTGTCCGGTCCGAATTTGCGTCCCGACATGGTTGCCCGCGGCGATTGGATCGTCGCCGGAGCGCTGCCGCCGCCGATACGCAAATTTGATGCGCGATTGCAGGTCTTGAGTTCCGAAGCGCGGGCGCTGGCGCATTGGACACCGGTGCATGTGCACTTGGGTGCGGCTCATGTAACCGCGCGTATTGCCGTCCTCGAAGGATCGTCGATTCCGGCAGGGCAGTCGGGACTCGTCCAACTCGTGTTCGATCGGCCGGTCGGCGCGTGCTACGGCGACCGATTTATTGTGCGCGATCAGTCCGCCCAACGAACGATCGGCGGCGGGCATGTGATCGATGTGTTTCCACCGGCGCGCGGGCGCGCCAAGCCGCAGCGGTTAGCGATCGTCAAAGCGACCGAGATCGCCGATCCGCTGACCGCCCTTGCAACATTGCTTGAATGCTCGGAGTTTGGGCTGAGCCTTACGCGCTTTGCCGCCAATCGAAATCTATCGTCTACCGAGGCACGCGAGCTTTTTGAACGCGTGAACATGCGGTCTGTCGTGCTCGATAACGATTCGCTCGGCTTTTCTTCGCAGCGTTGGAGCGGCCTCAAAAGCGCCGCGCTCGACATCTTGGCAGCATGGCATAGGCGGACGCCCGATACGATCGGTCCGACCATTGATCGCGTTTTTTCGGGCTCGACGATCAAGCTTCCCCGTGAAGCCGCCATTGCCGTCGCCTCCGAGTTGGCAAAGGAGGGCGCGATCATCCGGCAAGGACTCGCGGTTCGGCTGCCTGCGCACCGGCCAAAGCTTGCCCCAGCCCACGCCGCGTTATGGAAGAAATTGGGGCCGCTGTTCGAGGAGGCCGGTCTGCGAGCCCATGCCGTGGGGGACCTCGCCAAAGCGATCGGAGAGGATCCGAAAAAGGTTGAATCGGCGTTGGCTCATGCCGCGCGACAGGGCATGCTCATTCGCATCAAACCAAATCGCTTCTTTCAGGCGGCAACATTGCGAAAGCTCGGAGAGATCGCAGAAGGCTTGGCGCGGGAAAGCGGTGCCGGTGTTGTGACGGTGGCGGCACTCAGAGACCGCGCGGGAATCGGACGGAATGTCTCCATCGAGGTGTTGGAATTTTTTGATCGTATCAAATTTACCGAACGGATCGGAGACGCTCGCAAGGTCATGCGGCCGTGTAACGTTGCGTTCGGCGGCGCCGAGAGCGAAAACATGCCATAGGACTTGCCGTAATTGCGGAAAGGAATCGCACCCCGGTGGGGCGCCCGGACTTCAAATCCGGTGAGAGGCGTCAGACGTCTCTGGTGGGTTCGACTCCCACTCTTTTCCGCCAATTCTCTTGGGGCGCACAAAATCTTGATCGCGCAGAGCGTGTCAATTTGGAGCAGGTAGGTTGACGCTGAGCGAGAGCTGTTGAATAAATGGCAGCCCCGTCGAACGAGGAGGAATTAATGTCGAAGAAGCTTGGCATCGGCGATGCATTCCCAAAGATGACGATAAATTTGGTCGACGGTCGTACTCTTGAGCTTCCGGACGGTCTCGACAGTAAATACCGCGTCATTTTGTTCTATCGCGGCCATTGGTGACCCTATTGTCGCCGGCAGTTGGTCGGCTTCGAAAACTTGAAAGACGAATTTGCGGCGATTGGTGCAAAGGTCGTTGCCATTAGTGTGGATCCAATCGACAAGGCCAAGGAAGTAGCCGCCGAGGTATCATTTCCCGTCGGCTATGGGGCAACGCGCGCTGACGGTGATGCGATCGGTGCATGGTGGGAAGACCGCCGCAGCATTATTCAGCCGTCGGAGTTCGTTGTGGGAGCCGACGGAAAGGTCATTGTGTCCAGCTACAGCGATGGTCCGTTGGGCCGGATAGACGCCGCTGACGTCGTGAAACTCATTCGCTTTTATGAATCGCGCAAATAGGGGCAATTCCACAGCCCGTCGGTGGCGATTTAAGTAAAGCAACGAGGCTCTAGGTCCTGGAAGTCGCCGTGGAATGAACACGATTGCGGCACCATGGCCGCTTCGCCTTGATCGGGGCGTTGCCGGCATGGCAATGTAGCAGTGGTCATATGGCTGCGATGGCGGAAATGGCCCGCCGTTGTAGGTCTCCCCCGTTTCAGCCGCGCCGAAGACACTTGCTGCTGTTCTGCGCCGAGCCCCAAAAGGGAACGAAATGACAGGTAGCGAATTCGCTGCTTTCGACGAATCCAATTTCGACGAGGCGGTTCTCGACCGGCCCGGGCTGACGGTCGTCGATTTCTGGTCCACGACCTGCGCACCCTGCAAGCAATTGGCCAAGGTGCTGACCCAATTGCAGCCGGAATTGCCGGATAACGTCGTCATCGGTAAGGTCAATGCCGATGAGAATCTCGGCCTGTTGGAACGGTTTGGCGTGCGGGCGATGCCGACGCTGCTGTTCATCAAAGACGGCCAAGTCGTCGAAACGCGTACCGGCGTCGATCGCCGACAAGTATTGAAGAAGATCATCGAGACGCACGCCTGAGGCTTTCAAAGCCGCCGGTTGACGTAAAATGGGAGCGAAAGAATGCCGAATATCTCCATGCTCGATTTGGACGAGCTGAAGAACACCAAGCTCCGCCCCTATATTGAGAAAAGCCTCGAATTGCGGGCGCCCGATCCGGGTTTTCACGCCATGATGGGGCACAATATCGACCTTGCCGAATCGGCCTATCTGGCATGGACGGGCGTGTTCAATTCCGGCGACTTTGATCATTCGCTGAAGGAAGTGATCCGGGTCACCCTGTCCAGGGCCGCCAACTGCTCTTATTGAGGTAACGTTCGTTCCGCTTCGGCGAAGCGGCAGGGACTTACCGAAGACTTGCTGGACGAAGGCATCGAAGCCTTTGCGGACAGCACGCGCTTCTCCGATGCGGAGAAGGCGGCTCTGCGCTATGTCGATCTCGTCGCGAACGATCCGGATTCGATCGATCAGTCGACGTTCGATGAATTGCGCCAATATTATTCCGACGCGGACATCGTCGAACTGACGATGTTCCTGTTCTACAACCTCGGCTTCCATACCTTCTTCGGGTCGCTAAAATTCTATCCGATGTTTTCGCCCGACGGCCGGCTGGTCGGCCAGGAAGAATCGGCGCGTCTTTATGGTGACTCTCCGGCCTCGTTGCATGGCGAGCCTGGGAATGAAGCGGCGGGGAAAAGCTGATGTCGTTCATTCCACCGGTGCCGATCGACAAGATCGAGGATGCCGAATTGCGCGACATGATTACGCGGTGCGACGAACTCGGCGTGCCGGGGGCCCGTTTTGCCCAGATCCTGGCGCACAAGCCCGGTCAGGCAAAGGCCGCCCTGGGGGCGATCCTGCATTCGCACTACCAGGGCGGCGTCGATCACAAGCTGAAGGAAGTACTTCGCATACAGTTGGCGCGATTTGCCGAGGACGACTATTTCGCTTCGTTGCGTTCGAAGCAGGCAATGGCCGCCGGGCTGACCGAAGAGATGATCGAGGCCGGTTGCGGTGACTATGAGGATTCGCCGTTGTTCTCCGACGCCGAGAAGTGCGCGTTGCGTTTTACTGAGCAGATGTTCCTCGATGCCTCTAAGGTCGATGCCGCGTTCTATGACGAGATGAAACAGTATTTCAGCGAAGCCCAGATCATGGAGATCGGCACCTTCATCGCGATCCATTTCGGTGTCATCAAGGCGACCAAGCCGCTCAATCTCGGAGCAGTTATGACGAATTAGGAAGGACAGCGGTCAGCGGAGTATCGGGTGATCGCCAGCTAGTAGGTCCCCGCATTCGCGGGGACGACCGGAATTGATTGGTGCGCTATAGCGCCATGCCGCCGTCGACGAGATGGGTATGCCCGGTGATGTAGCTCGAACTCGTCGGAGGCCAGAAATACCGCCAGCGCGGCAACCTCCTGCGTTGTGCCCAATCGGCCGATCGGCTGCCGTTCGATGAAGTCAATGCGCGCGGCTTTCAGCGACTTGCCGGTTTTCTTGGCGTTGGCCTCAATGCGCTCATTGAGCGACGGTGACTGGATAGTCCCGGGGCAGATCGCGTTGGCGCGGATGCCCTGGCGGATGAAGTCGGCGGCCACTGCCCTGGTGAGGCCAATCACCGCCGCCTTGGTGGCACCGTAGGCGTAGCGGTTCGGCACCGCGCGGATCGACGACACCGCCGACGCAATATTGACGATAGCGCCGCCACCATGATCAAGCATGCCCGGCAGAAAGGCGCGCAGCGTGCGGTGCATCGACTTCACGTTGAGGTCGAAGGAGAAGTCCCAGTCATTCTCCGAGCAGTCGAGAACGCTGCCCTGGTGCACATAGCCGGCGCAATTGGCGAGGATGTCGGGCGCACCGAATTGCTTGATAACCGTCTTGGCAAGGCTCTCGACCTTCTTGGTCGAGCGCACATCAAGCAGAAAGGTCTTGGCCGCTTTCAACCCATTGAGTTTCGCCGCATCGAGGTCGGTGGCGATCACCTTGGCGCCTTCCGCAGCGAAGGCTTCCGCGATCGCGCGCCCGATGCCCTGGCCGGCTGCCGTCACCAGCGCGATCTTGCCTTTCAATCGATCGGTCACGGTCGGCTCCGTTAGTGATTGTCGCGCGGCACGCTTTTTTGCGCGATGTGCTGATATTTGACCGCAGGCTTGAGCACCATGCCGCCGGAGAGTTGATCCACCATCGAACGCTGTATTTCCTGCCAGGGCGTCTGGCTCTTCGAATAGTGGAAACCGCCTTGCTTCTCGAGCTTGGCACGGCGGCTGGCGAGTTCAGCGCGTGAGATCAAGATGTTCGCCGTGCCCTTGCGCAGGTCGATACGCACGCGGTCGCCCGTCTTGAGCAGTGCCAAGCCGCCGCCGGCGGCGGCTTCCGGCGAGGCGTTGAGAATAGAAGGCGAGCCCGATGTCCCCGATTGGCGACCGTCGCCGATGCAAGGCAGCGAGGTGATGCCTTTCTTGATGAGGGCTGCCGGCGGCTGCATGTTCACGACCTCGGCCGAGCCGGGATAGCCGATCGCGCCGACGCCGCGAACGAATAGGATCGTGCGTTCGTCGATCTTCAATGACGGATGGTCGATGCGCCGGTGGTAGTCCTCCGGGCCCTCGAACACCACGGCGCGGCCTTCAAACACATCGGGATCCTTGGGATTGGACAGATAACGCTTCCTGAATTCCTCGGAAATCACGCTGGTTTTCATCACCGCCGAATCGAACAGATTGCCTTTGAGTATCTTGAAACCCGCCTGCCGCTTCAGTGGCTTGGCATAAGGGCGGATCACGTCGGCGTCTTGCACCTCGGCTTTGCGCACGTTCTCGCCATACGTCTTACCGTTGATTGTCACTGCATCGGCATGGCCTTTTCCGGCCTTGAGCAATTGCCGCATCACCGCCGGCAGACCGCCGGCGCGGAAATACTCCTCGCCGAGATATTTCCCCGCCGGCTGCATGTTGACCAGCAAGGGCACGTCGTAGCCGACCTCCTCCCAGTCCTCGATCGAGACCTTGACGCCGACATGGCGCGCGATGGCATTGATGTGAATCGGCGCATTGGTGGAGCCGCCGATCGCCGAGCAGGCGACGATCGCGTTCTCGAAGGCCTTGCGGGTGAGAATGTCGGTTGGTTTGAGGTCTTCCCGCACGATCTCGACGGCGCGCACGCCGGTATCATAGGCGATTTGCGCGCGCTCGCGATACGGCGCCGGGATCGCCGCACAGCCCGGCAGCGACATGCCGAGCGCTTCGGCGAGCGCGTTCATCGTCGAGGCCGTGCCCATGGTGTTGCAGTGGCCGACCGACGGCGCCGACGAGGTCACGATGTCCATGAACTCGGCATGGTCGATCTTGCCGGCGGCATGATCCTCGCGTGCGCGCCAGACCACGGTGCCGGAACCGGCGCGCTCGCCCTTCCACCAGCCGTTCAACATCGGACCGCCGGAGAGCACGATGGCCGGGATGTTCACGCTCGCCGCCGCCATCAGACAGGCCGGCGTGGTCTTGTCGCAGCCGGTGGTGAGCACCACGCCGTCGAGCGGATAACCGTAAAGAATTTCGACCAGCCCGAGGTAAGCTAGATTGCGGTCGAGCGCGGCCGTTGGGCGCTTGCCGGTTTCCTGGATCGGATGCACGGGAAACTCGAAGGCGACGCCGCCGGCCGCGCGGATGCCGGCGCGCACGCGCTCGGCCAGTTGCAGGTGATGCCGGTTGCAGGGCGACAGGTCGTTGCCGGTCTGCGCGATGCCGATAATCGGCTTGCCCGAAGTGAGTTCCTCGCGTGTAAGGCCGTAGTTGAGATAGCGCTCGAGATAGAGCGCCGTCATGCCCGGATTGTCAGGATTGTCGAACCACAATTGCGAGCGTAGCGAACGCTTGCGCGGCTTTGCAGGACGCCGGCTCATGGGTCGCTCCTCACATCACCGCGCCGATCTGCCAGGGCACGAATTCGAGATCACCGTAACCGAGCTCTTCCGATTTGGTGCGCTCGCCGGAAGCGGCCGCCAGTACTTTGCGAAAAATCTCCTCGCCCTTTTGCGCAACACTGACACCATCGAGGATGTCGCCGCAATTGATGTCCATGTCGTCAATCATGTTCTCGTAGACAAAATTGTTAGTGGCGAGCTTGATCGACGGCGTCGGCTTGCAGCCGAAGGCTGAGCCGCGGCCGGTAGTGAAGCACATCACATTGCAGCCGCCCGCCACCTGCCCGGTGGCGCCGACCGGGTCGTAACCGGGCGTATCCATAAAGACGAAGCCTTTTTCGGTCACTGGCTCGGCATATTCGTAGACCGCGCGCATGGTCGTGGTGCCGCCTTTGGCGGCGGCGCCCAGGGATTTTTCGAGAATGGTGGTGAGCCCGCCCGCCTTGTTGCCAGGTGACGGATTATTGTTCATCTCGCCGCGATTGCGCTGCGTATAGTCCTCCCACCAGCGAATGCGCTCGACCAGCTTCTCGCCGACTTTCGTGTTCACCGCCCGGCGGGTGAGCAGATGCTCGGCGCCGTAGATTTCCGGCGTCTCGGCCAGCACGCCGGTGCCTCCATGTTTGACCAGTAAATCGACGGCGGCGCCCAGCGCCGGATTGGCGGTAATGCCGGAATATCCGTCGGAGCCGCCGCATTGCAGTGCCAACACGATCTCCGAAACAGGCCGCGTCTCCCGCTGTGCCCGCGCCGCCACCGGCAACATGGCTTTGATACGCATCGACACCTTCCGCCACTGTTTTCTTGGAGCCGCCGGTCGCCTGGATGGTCATGGTCTGAAAATGGTCGCCCTCGACCAGTCCATATTCGCTCTTCATGCGGTCGATCTGGAATACTTCGCAGCCAAGCCCGACCATCAATGTCGCGCCGAGATTAGGGTGGGTGGCGTAGCCGCACTGGGTGCGGCGCAACACGTCCCAACCCTCACCCTTCGCCGCCATGCCGCAGCCAGTGCCATGCACGAAGGGAACCACGCCGTCGATGCCGGGATAGTCGGCCAGTACGCCGGAGCGATTGACCGCTTCGGCAATAAATTTCGCGACCGAAGCCGAGCAATTCACCGAGGTGAGCACCCCGATATAGTTGCGGGTGCCGATCTTTCCGTTCGGCCGTACATAGCCTTCGAAGGTAGCCCGCTGTTCGAGCGGCAGTAATTCATCGTTCTTTGCCGCTTCGGCGAAGTGATAGTCGCGGGCGAAATCGTGCAGCGCAACATTATGTTCATGCACCCAATCGCCGGGCGCGATCGGTTTTGAGGCAAAGCCGATAATTTGGCCGTATTTGCGGACCGGATCGCTGGGCGCGATGGCGGCAATGGCCATCTTGTGACCGCGCGGAACGCGCTCCCGAGCCAAAGCTCCCGCAACATTGCTTCCCGCCAATATCTGGTCGACGGCAACCACGACATTGTCGCCGGCAGCAAGCCGAATAAATCGCGGGGCGGACACGAATGAACCTCTCAATTTCTAGGTAAGCGCATCGCCACGTTCAGAACAAGTCGGGTATTTCAATGGTCGCGATCGCTTGCCCACCTTGCGGTCCTTTGCTGCGCTGCCTTGAAGTACCGTCCCATAACTTGTCGCTCGGCAAATCGTGACGCAGGTGCACAACAGCGGGCAAAAGGTCAGGCATGTTGACCGATTTTAGTCTAATGCCAGAGAGTGTCTGTCTCGCTGTCTACTGCTTTCGTTTAATTCCTTCAGGCGGTCGTACTTGCGCGCCTGATCAGCAAAATGCTGGCGCGGCGGCGCGATCGCACGCTATTGTAGCCGCACAAAAACAAAACTCAGGGAGATGCAAGTTTCGCGTCTGAACTTGCTTCATCCAACTGAAGTCAAACACAGGGAGGAATGTAATGGCTACGAACAGACTTCCGCGTGTCACGAGGCGTCGGTTCTTGAGGGACACGGGCCTTACCGTTGCTGCCGCACCGTTGCTCTCCGCGCCATTCGTGTCGCGCGCCTTGGCCGCCGACAAATCGCTGTCGATCGTGCAATGGGCCCACTTCGTCCCCGCATACGACACGTGGTTCAACAAGTTCGCCAAGGACTGGGGCGAGAAGAACAAGGTCGCGGTCTCCGTCGACCACATCCCCGTGCAGACCATTCCCGCGCGCGCGGCCGCCGAGGCGTCGGCCGGATCGGGACACGATCTTTTCGGGTTCAACGGCTCCGGCGGCGCCCATCTCTACCGGAAGTTCTTTATCGACGTTGCCGATCTCGTGAAGGAAACCGAAAAGAAATACGGCAAGGTCACGACCATCGGCAAGCAGCTTGGCTATAACGCCGACGACGGCACTTGGTCGGCCTGGCCCGATTTCTACATCAACTTCCCGGGCATGTATCAAAAGACCCTGTGGGACGGGATCGGAATGTTGCCGGACACCTGGGACAACCTGCGTAAAGGCGGCGCCAAGCTGAAGGCGAAAGGCCACCCGGTCGGCATCCCGCTCGGGCACAGCAACGACCCGAACTCGAACTGGCGCGGCCTGTTGTGGAGCTACGGCGCTTCGATTCAGGACGAAGCCGGTAAGAAAATCGTGCTCAACAGCAAGGAGGCGATTGAGGCGGTCAAATTCGCTGCCGCGCTCTACAAGGAAGCCATGACGTCTGACGTGTTGTCGTGGAACAACTCGAGCAACAACCAGTACATCAACTCCGGCGTCGGCTGCTACATCATCAACCCGATCTCGGCCTACCGGACGGCGCAAAAGCTCAACAAAAAGCTGGCCGACGACATTTACGTCATCGAGCCGCCCAAAGGCCCGGTGAAACAGATCATGGGTGCGGCTTCCGAATTTTACGGCATCTGGAAATTCGCCAAGAACAAGGAAGCGGCGAAGGAGTTCCTCAAGCACTATTCGGCAAACTGGCGGGAAGCCTTCGAGGCGAGCTCGGGCTACAACAATCCGTGCTTCGCCGGCCTTGTGCCCAAGCCGATGCCGATCCTGTCGAACGACCCGACATCGACCCCGCACGACAAGCTGGCGATCCTGCAGGACTCGGGCAAGTGGTCCGCCATTCCGGGCTATCCGGGGCCGGCCACGCCGGCGATGGACGAGATTTACTACCAGTTCATCATCCCCGACATGATGGCGAAGGCGGCGACGGGTCAAATGGGCGCCGAAGATGCCGTCAAGTGGGCCGCAGGACAGTGCGAGACCATCATGAAGAAGTGGGCCGGCAAGGCCTGACCGTTGGCTGGGTAACCGACCGGGCCGTGTGCGTTCGCGCGCGCGGTCCGGTCGTGCCGGCGCTTTGAGACGTCAGCTATAGAGGGCAGAGCAAATTAAGAGTGGCGCTCCGCCGTGGGATTGGCGGGGAGGCTACCTTTTGTTGAATTCTGGGAGGATCAATGGCTGCAGTATTGACTAGGGATATCGTCAAGATGTTCGGCGATGTTCCCGCCGTCAACGGCATTAGTCTGTCGGTGCCGGACGGTGAGTTCATGGTGCTGCTCGGCCCGTCGGGCTGCGGCAAGACGACCTTCCTGCGCATTATCTGCGGGCTCGAAAAGCAAACTAGCGGCGACCTCTTGATCGGCGGCGACATCGTCAACGACATTCCGCCGCGCGCCCGCGGCGTGGCAATGATGTTTCAGAGCTACGGCCTGTATCCGCATTTCACGGTGCGCAACAACATCGCCTTTCCGCTCAAGACGCAGCGCGTTCCGCGCGCAGAAATCGATAAAAAGGTCGAATGGGCATCGCAACTGCTCAGCATCGGGCATCTGCTCGAGCGGCGGCCACGGCAGCTCTCCGGCGGCGAACGCCAGCGCGTCGCGCTCGCGCGCGCGCTCGTGCGCGAGCCGACCGCGCTCTTGCTCGACGAGCCGCTCTCCAACCTTGACGCTAAATTGCGCGCCTCGGCGCGCCTGGAGATCAGGCAGTTCCAGCAGCGGATCGGCATTACCACTATTTATGTGACGCACGATCAGGTCGAGGCGATGGGCATGGGCGACCGCATTGCCGTCATCGACCATGGCGTAGTGCGCCAGGTGGGGACGCCGACGGAGATCTACGACGACCCCGCCGACCGCTTCGTCGCGACCTTCGTTGGCACGCCGCCGATGAATATTGTCGCGAAGAACAGCGGCTATCTCGGCTTCCGACCCGAGAATTTCCTGCCCAAGGACATGATCACCGACGAGGCCTCCAGCGAATTCAAGTTCCGCGTCGATCGTTCCGAATATCTCGGCTCCGAGCGCATCGTCTACGGCGCGATTGAAGGGTTCGACCCGAACCAGGTGGTCACCGCAAAGCTTCCGCCGGCGCACGTCGCCGACGAATGGATCCGACCCGGCGAGTGGCATCCCTTCGCCGTGCGCAACAGCGCGCTGCGCAATTTCGACAAAGATGGCAAGCGGGCCAACCGCCACTAAAACGGATTTTTACCGATGGTCGCAATCGCCGAATCAGTTCCCAAGCCGGCCTCGCGGTTCCGGTTCATCCTCGACCGGCGCGACGTGCTCGGCTCGATCTTCGTCGCGCCGGCAATCCTTTACGTCCTGCTGCTGGTCGGCGTGCCGTTTTTGCTCTCGGTCTATTACGCGGTCAGCGCCTACTCAATCTTCGATCCCTCGTGGCATTTCGTCGGCTTGGCGAATTTCGAGCAGGTCTTGGAAAATCAGGTATTCCGCCAAACGCTGGCAAACACGTTTATCTTCACATTCGGATCGCAATTCCTCGGCCTCATCCTCGGCAAGTTCGGCGCGCTGTTGCTGTTGCGGCCGTTCCCCGGGCGCAAGATCGTCAGGGCGATCATCATATTGCCTTGGGCTGTGCCGATTGCGCTCGCTACCGTCGCCTGGCAGTGGATGTTCGATTCGCTCTACAGCGTCATCAATTGGACGCTGATCGCGCTCGGATTCATCACGCGCGCGCAGGCCCCGAACTGGCTTGGCAACCAGGATCTGGCGATGCTGTCGGTGATTGTCGTCAATGCTTGGCGTTTCTTCCCATTTGCGATCGTCATCTTCCTCGCCGGCATCACCGCGATCCCGCAGGACGTGCTCGACGCGGCGACTGTCGACGGCGCCGGTTTCTGGCGGCGCAATTACCAGATCATCGTGCCGATGATCCTGCCGATCGTGGCCATCGGCCTGATTTTCGGCATCGTCTTCACGTTTACCGATCTTTCCGTCGTCTATCTGATGACCATGGGCGGTCCCGTGAATGCAACTTCGGTGTTGGGCTATGAGGGTTTCCAGGTCGGCATCATTTCCGGCGACGTGTCGCATGGCGCCGCCATCTCGCTGTTCATGCTGCCGGTGCTGTTTTTCGTAGTGATCTTTATGCTGCGCTTTATCCGGCGGCGGGATATCTAACATGCGGCGCACCACCGTCATCAAAACCCTGCAAGAGACCTCATTCTATGGAGCGGTCGCATTCTTCGTCATTCTCGCCGCATTCCCGTTCTATTGGATGCTAATCACCTCGTTCAAAACCGATAGCGATCTTTATAACGTCACCAATATCCCGTTCTGGTTCAACGATCCGCCCACCCTTAAGCATTTCCAGTACCTGTTCCATGAGACGCTGTTCACGACTTGGTTGATGAATTCCTTGATCATCGGCGTCTGCGTCGTCGCCATCACCCTCGTCACCGCGCTGCCGGCCGCCTATAGCCTGGCGCGAATGGCCGGCCGCAACGGCGAGGCCCTGGGGATCGGCATCTTCTTGACCTACCTCGTGCCGCCGACGCTTCTGTTCCTGCCGCTGTCGCGGGTGATCGCCAATTTGGGTTTGCAAAATTCGATGTGGTCGCTGGTGTTGGTCTACCCGACCTTCACGATCCCGTTCTGCACCTGGCTGCTGATGGGATTCTTCAAGGCCATGCCACCCGAGATCGAGGAGGCGGCGATCGTGGACGGCTGCAGCCTGTTCGGCGCCTTCATCAAAATGGCGATCCCGCTGTCGCTGCCGGGGATCCTGACGGTAGTGATCTTCACCTTCACCCTGACTTTGCAGGAATTCGTCTACGCGCTCACCTTCGTATCCTCGTCGGCGCAAAAGCCGATCACGCTCGGCGTGGCGACCGACCTCATCCGCGGCGACATCTTCTACTGGGGCGAGATCATGGCCGGCGCCTTGATTGCCAGCATCCCGGTGGCGATCGCCTATAACCTGTTCCTCGATCGCTTCATCTCCGGCATCACCGGCGGCGCCGTGAAATGACCGGCTTGCCAATTCGGCTCGGCTTGATCGGAGACAACATCGCTGCATCAAGAGCGCCGGTATTGCATAGCACGGCGGCTGGACTTTGCGGTCTGTCGGTGACCTACGATCTGCTCCAACCTGCCGATCTCGGGCGCACGCTTGAGGACGTGCTCTGGCAATGCCGAGGACACGGGTTATCGCGGCGTAAATATCACCTATCCGTACAAGGAGCGTGCGGTCGAGCATCTTCAGGCGGAAGATCCGACCGTAAACGCCATTGGCGCTTGCAATACGGTTTTATTTGAAGGTTCGCGACTGCGGGGCCACAACACAGACTACAGCGGTTTCATCGCGGCCTATCGCAATACATTTGGCGGCGCTCTGCCGGGACGAGTTGCGCTGGTCGGCGCTGGCGGTGTCGGGCGAGCGATCGGATTTGCTTTAGCCGGGCTCGGCGCAAGCGAACTGAGGCTGTTCGATCTCGATAAGCGGAAATCCATCGCGCTTGCTGAAGCGATCGGCATTGTTCACAAACATGTTCGCATCCAAATACCCGGCACGATTGAAGAAGCCGCCATTGGTGCTGATGCGCTTGTTAATGGTACGCCGGTTGGAATGGTCGGCATCGGCGGTTGCCCTTTCCGCCCTGAACTGATTCGCGGACACAGCTGGGCCTTCGATGCGGTGTATACGCCTGTCGATACGCTCTTCGTACTCGCCGCTCGCGCGACAGGACTGTCAGTGATGAGTGGGTACGAATTGTTCCTTTTCCAGGGAATTGATGCGTTTCGACATTTCACCGGGCGCGAAGTCGCTGAACGCCCGTTGAGGGAGGCATTGAAGCTCTATGAGGATCGGGTGCCCGCATGAGAACATCGATCGCGACCTGTGTGTACCGAAAACCTAAATCCGGACATAGTGGTGATGAAGCCCGCCAAGGATCGAGCGTGAAGTTATGATTCCAGCCCTGACGCAGCGGGCTTCGACGAGTTGCTTACCGAAGTCGGCCGCATGTCCGCCCCCAAGAGTGGACATTCGTTCAGGCCTAAGTCAGCGGTCTTGGGCGCTGCAATGTTGATCATTGGATGTTCAGGATCGCCCTAAACCAGCAATAAGATTATCGGGCGCCTGCCACGGGGCATCGGCGCCTCAATCCTTCGCGACTCGCCAGCCGCGTGGTCTCTGCAACATGCCAGGCTTGGGTTAGCGTCCTAAGCGTCCTTACCGATCGCCATTACCACGCCAGGAACAGAATTTTTGCGGCCAAAGACCGGGGCCCGAATTTGGTCAATCACGATTGCCAGAGACCAAATACCGAAAATCACGCCTCAGAAATATCCTGCTAACGCGGGCTTTTCTCGCAATGTCTCAGTAACCAAAGACTTGGGTGACTGCGTGGTGGCGCATGCGGTCACGTGCGAACCTGTCTCCAGGTGGAATTTCCCTGCTAACAGGGAAATGAACAGGGAATCTCGTCAAATCCGGCCGTTTTGTGAGATTTTGAAAGCTAACAAGCGAGCAAATTCAAGGGCATTAAAGTGAATTCCCTGCGCAACGGAACAGGGAATTATTTCGGCCAAGCAGGGAATTTTGAATCAGGAACAGGGAATCTTCCAGAGCGAAAACCTAAAACGTCGTCGGATGAAGTTTTCGGTACACACAACCCCGAAACCGCGCAAGAAGCGTCACACAGGTCACGGTTTGCGGACCATCTTTAAAAGAGGCTGCCAACTGAGGCAGTTCTATTGGAGCTAGTAATCATAGACCCGGATGACGAAGCGCGGCTGGATTATTTGTCCGCTTCTCCCCCAAATAGCGACCATTTTCTGCATGGCAGCGAAGGGCCAAAACGTGACATGACCGAGGCTGGCCCCTCCGTCGTTGCCTGAGAAGCGTCGTTACCGGCTCGAGCGAGCCGGCAACGACAAGTCTTGAGATATTGCGCTACAGCGGCAGCTTGCCCGCCAGCATCGCTTTCATGATTTCATCATAAGGCATCGTCTTGCCTGGAGGCTTCTCGTTGGCGAGTTTGGGCCAAGGCGCACCCGGTTGCTTGTACCAGTACTGTGGGTCTTTTTCCGGGTTGAGCTTCGGTCCGCATTCGCCTTGCAGGCCCGAGCGCCCGATGCGCTCCATGACCTGGTCCTGCGCTTTCGCCAGATTGTTGAGTGCCGTTTCCGGAGTCACTTCGCCGGCCACGGCTTCACCGATGTTCTGCCACCACAACTGGGCGAGCTTCGCGTAGTCGGGGACGTTCAGCCCGGTGGGGGTCCAGTACTTGATGCCGGGGCCGCGGAAGAACTGGATCAGGCCGCCGTACTTGGAACCGTCCGGATCGTCGAACGACTTGTCGTTGATGGTGCTCTTGCGGATGAACGTCCAGCCGACGTGCGATTTTTTCAGGTCGACCGTCTTCGAGGTCACAAATTGCGCATAGAGCCAGGCGGCTTGCGTCCGCTTGAGCGGCACATTCTTCAATAAGGTCCACGAGCCTTCGTCGCGATAGCCGGCCTTCATGCCCGGCTTCCAATAGGGCCCGTGCGGCGTCGGCGCCATCCGCCACAGCGGCTTGCCGGCAGCGTCCACTGTGTGGTTGCCCTTGCTTTGCGGCTCGAGCATGGTGGCGGCGAAGGCCGAGTACCAGAAGATCTGCTGCGCGACGTTGCCTTTAGCGAGGCTCGGCAACGACTGATAGAAATCCATGCCGAGCGCACCGGGCGGGGCGTATTCCCGCAGCCACTCCATGTACTTGCGCAGCGCGAATTGGGCGGCCGGGCCGTTGGCGGCGCCACCGCGACTGACGCTGGCGCCGACCGGGCGACAGCCGTCCATGCGAATGCCCCACTCGTCGACCGGATAGCCGTTCGGAATCCCGACATCGCCTTCGCCAGCCATGCCGAGCCAGTCATCGGTGAACCGCCAGCCGAGATCGGGCGCCTTCTTGCCGTAGTCCATGTGCCCGAACACGGCCTTGCCGTCGATCTCCTTCACGTCGTTCTTGAAAAAGGCGGCAATGTCCTCGTAAGCTGACCAGTTGACCGGCACGCCGAGGTCATAGCCGTACTTTTTCTTGAAGCCCGCCTTCAGATCGGGGCGGTCGAACCAGTCCTTGCGGAACCAATAGACGTTGATGAACGACTGGTCGGGCAGTTGCCATAGTTTTCCGTCAAAGCCGCGTGACTTCAGCCCGGTCGCGTCCGCCAACCCCACGAAGTCGTTGAGATCGAAGTAGGGATCGGTGACCGACTTGCCGTCACCGGCCATCCAGTCCGTCAGGTTGCGCGTATACGGGTAACGGGCATGGAAGCCGATGAAGTCGTCGTCGTTGATAAAGGCATCGTAGATGGGCTTTCCCGTTTGCACCTGGGTCTGCAATTTCTCGACGACGTCGCCTTCCTGGATCACGTCGTGGGTGACGTGAATACCGGTGATCTCTTCGAAGGCCTTGGTGAGCACTTTCGATTCGTAGGCATGGGTCGGAATGGTTTCGGAGACGACCTTGATGCTCATGCCCTTGAAGGGCGCCGCCGCCTTAATGAACCATTCCATCTCCTTCATTTGCTGTTCTTTGGTGAGGGTCGAAGGCTGGAATTCGTTATCGACCCACTTCTTGGCCGCGGCCTCATCGGCGTTTGCTGTACCCACGAACAAGGCGCATGAGACGAGCATAACGCTGCAAAGAAGCGTTCGTCGAAACCCCTTCTCTATCGATCTTGTCATGTCTCGTGTCTCCTCCCGGCCTTCTCTCAAGTTGACCCCGTTGCCGGCGGCGCGAAGGCCGAAAACGCCGCCGGCGGGTAACGCGTGCTCCTCAGCCCCAGCGCATGACGACCGCCATCCAGACCGAGGAAATTGCTAAGGCGATCCACAGGCTGGCATCGGTCAAGCCGACCCAGACCAGCTGCAGGTAGGCGCTCACCAAGAGCCCGACGAACAAGCGATCTCCGGGCGTGGTGGGGATAGGCAGAAAGCCGCGGCGCTCCGGACTCGGTGCGGCCACCTGCCAGACGGTCATGCCGAAGAGAACGACGGCAATGACGGCGAAAAAGATTGCCGTCGGCACCGTCCAAACCATCCAGCCCAGACCCATGACTTGTCCTCTCCGCTTCAGACGCGGCCGAGCGCGAAACCCTTGGCGATGTAGTTGCGGACGAAATAGATCACCAACGCCCCCGGAACGATGGTAAGCATGCCGGCAGCGGCCAGCAGACCCCAATCGAGACCGGATGCGCTGACCGTGCGCGTCATGACCACTGCGATCGGTTTGACGTTGGTGATGGTGAGCGTGCGGGCGAACAACAGTTCGACCCAGGAAAACATGAAGCAGAAGAACGCTGTCACGCCGACGCCGGCACGGATCAGCGGGATGAAGACGCTGAGGAAGAAGCGCGGCAGCGAGTAGCCATCGATGAAGGCCGTCTCGTCGATTTCCCGCGGCACGCCTGACATGAACCCTTCCAGGATCCACACTGCGAGCGGCACGTTGAAAAGCGTGTGGGCAAGCGCGACCGCGATATAGGTGTCGAGCAGCCCCAGAGCCGAATAGAGCTGGAAGATCGGCAGCAGAAACACCGCCGCGGGCGCCATGCGGTTGGTCAGCAGCCAGAAGAACAGGTGCTTGTCGCCCAGGAAGCGGTAGCGTGAGAAGGCGTAGGCCGCTGGTAGCGCCACCACCAGACAGATGACCGTGTTGATGCTGACATAGGAGAATGAGTTGATGTAGCCCCAATACCACGACGGGTCGGTGAAAATCTCAAGGTAGTTGCTGATGACGGGATGGCTTGGATACAGCGCCATGTGCGACATGATGTCGTTGTTGTCGCGCAACGACATGTTGAGCATCCAGTAGATCGGCAGCAGTAGCACGATCAAATAGATGATGAGCGATACGATGCGCAGCCGGATCTTCATCGCTTTTCTCCCGTGCCGGCCCTGAGCAGCACCTGATAGAAGACGTAGCTGAACGCCAGCACGATCAAGAAATAAATGATCGAAAAGGCCGCCGCCTTGCCGACGTCGAATTCGCCGATCGCCAGCTTGACGAGGTAGATCGACAAGAAGGTCGTGGAGTCGCCGGGGCCGCCACCGGTCAGCACGAACGGCTCGGTATAGATCAGGAAGCTGTCCATGAACCGCAGCAGCACGGCGATGGTCAGCACGCCACGCATCTTGGGCAGCTGGATGTACCAGAAGACCGCCCAACGGGACGCGCCGTCGATGCTCGCTGCCTGGTAATACGCGTCAGGGATCGAGCGCAGCCCCGCATAGGCGAGCAGCACCACCAACGGTGTCCAGTGCCAGACCTCCATCATCATCACCGAGACCCAGGCCTCGTACGGCACCGTCGGGTAATCGAAATGAATGCCGAGCGTGTGGTCGATGAAGTGCCCGAGCAATCCGATGTCGGGGCGCAGAAAGATGACCCAGATCGTGCCGATGACGTTCCACGGGATCAACAGCGGCAGCGCGACCAGCACCAGCGTTGTCGACGTTCCCCAGCCACTTTTTCTTGGTATCGTCAGGGCGATCGCAACGCCGAGCGGCACTTCGATCAGCAGTACCAGCCCCGAGAATACGAATTGACGGATTAGTGCGTGGTGCAGCCGCGTGTTGTGCAGCATGTCGCGGTACCACTCGGTGCCGACGAAGATGCGGTGGGTGGGATCGAAGATGTCCTGGACTGAATAGTTCACTACTGTCATCAGCGGGATGAGCGCATTGAACGCGACCAGCAGGACAACTGGCGTTACCAGGAACCAAGCGCGTTGGTCGTGCCACTTTTCCACGCGGCCGCCCCGTTAACCGACCAACCGACCGTCGGCGTAGAGCCTGGTCATTGCCGGATTGAATTCGATGGTGCCGCGCTCGGACGGGATCGGCTGTTCGGGTGGCACCACGACCTTGATTTCCTGGTTGCCGAGCCGGCAAGTGGCGATCTTGCGGGTGCCGAGGTCTTCGACGTCGCGCACCTGAACCGAGAGGCCGCCTTTGTCGCTGCCGATAAACTCAATAGCCTCGGGCCGCACACCGATTTCCAGCAGCTTTGTCGAAGGCGCTTCGGCCAGTAGGTGGCGGGCCAGCGGGATGTGCTGGCCCACCACCTCGGCGCCCTCGGCCGCCAAACGGCAGGGCAGAAAATTCATGCCTGGGCTACCGATAAAATAACCGACAAATCGGTGTAGTGGCGCTTCGAACAGCTCCTGCGGTGTGCCCTCCTGCAGCACGCGGCCCTCGTGCATCACCACGACACGGTCGGCGAAGGTGAGCGCCTCGCCCTGATCGTGCGTCACGTAGATCAGTGTAACCTTGTAGCGTTTGTGGATCTCCTTGAGCTTGCGCCGCAGCCGCCATTTAAGGTGCGGATCGATGACGGTGAGCGGCTCGTCGAACAGGATGGCGGCGACGTCCGAACGCACCAGCCCGCGGCCCAGTGAGACCTTCTGCTTGGCATCCGCCGCCAGGCCACTGGCACACTGGCGCAGCACGGCACCGAGTTCCAGCATCTCTGCCACTTCCATGACGCGACCGCGAACTTCCGCTTCCGGAGCATCGCGGTTGCGTAACGGAAACGCCAGATTATCGAACACGGTCATGGTGTCGTAGATGACTGGGAATTGGAAAACCTGCGCGATGTTTCTTTCAACCGGTGACCGATTGGTGACGTCGTTGCCGTCAAACAACACGTTGCCACCGCTCGGCCGCAGGAGCCCTGAAATGATGTTGAGCAGCGTCGTCTTACCGGAACCAGACGGTCCGAGCAGCGCATAGGCGCCGCCGTCTTGCCAAGCGAGGTGCATGGGCTGTAGCGCGTAATCGTCAGGTCCCGCCGGCGCAGACAGATAGCTGTGCTTGACGTTTTTGAATTCGATCTGTGCCATCAGCACACCTTCGCGGAATTGGCCTGCGCGCCCTGCCCCGCCACCGCCGCCAGGCCGCCGGCGCCGTCGAACACAAAGAGGTGGCCGGGATCGAGATGCAAGTTGATCTCCTCGCCCATAGCGAATTCGTGCACGCCCTCTAACAATGCGATCAGTGTGAAGTCGCTGTGTCGGGCGTGGATGTAGGTTTCGGAGCCGTTGATTTCGGCGAGTTCGACCGTCGCCCTGATCACACCGCCATTGCCTGGGCCCTGCGCTACGTTGATATGATTGGCGCGCACGCCGACACGGTAATCTCCTGGCGGCAGCGGGCGCATATGCGGTGCCACCGGGAACACCACGCTGGGCGACAGGCGGCATTCTTGCGGGCCGATGCTGGCGCGCACGAGGTTGATGGGCGGATCACTGAAGACCTCCGCCACTCTGACCGTCGTCGGATGGCGGTAGACGTTCAGAGCCGAGCCGCTCTGCAGCACGCGTCCCGCATCCAGGATGACCGTGTTGCCGCCAAACAAAAGGGCTTCCTGCGGCTCAGTCGTTGCGTAGACAACCGTGGTCCTACCGTGGCGGAAGATTTGACGGAGTTCGCTACGCAATTCTTCCCGCAGCTTGTAGTCCAGGTTCAGCAGCGGCTCGTCGAGCAGCAGCAGCGGCGCATCCTTGATCAGAGCGCGGGCGAGCGCGACACGCTGTTGCTGGCCACCGGATAGCTCTGCCGGCAGACGCCGCAGGTACCGCTCGATGCGCATCATCTCCGCTGTTGCTTTGACCATTGTATCGATCTCGCTCGCCGACAGATGTTTTGCGCGCTGCAAGGGCGCGGCGATGTTCTGGTAGACGGTGAAGTTGGGATAGTTGACGAATTCCTGGTAGACCATCGCCACGTTGCGCTTGCGCACGCCGAGCGCCGTAACGTCATTGCCGTCTTCCAGGATCGCCCCGGTCGTCGGGTGGTCGAGTCCCGCCATCAGCCGCAGCAGCGAAGTCTTGCCTGCCTGCGTCGGACCCAACAGCACATTGAACGATCCAGAATCGAGGTCGAGATCGATCTCGTGCAGATGGGGTTGCCCCCTGACCACCTTGGTCACGCCTTGCATGGTCAAGCGCATTGCAGCCCCTCTTTTAGACCGACCGCTACGCCGCGGCTCGCGAGCCACTCGGTGAGTCGTCCGACTGTCGCAGGAGAAACATGCAGTCCCAGCTTGGAGCGGCGCCAGAGGATGTCATTCGGCGTCAACGCCCACTCGTAGAAGGTCAAATAGTTGATTTCCGCCTCATGCAGCCCATCGCCGATCTCGGATCCCAGATCGGCCACGTTCTTGGCGTCGCCCAATAGACGCTCCGCGCGCGTTCCATAGGCGTGCGCATAGCGCCGGGCGAGCGCCGCCGGTAGCCACGGATATTGCCGTTTCAGTGCGTCAAAGAAGTGATCGAAATCGGCGCCCGGCATGTCACCGCCGGGCAGCGGCGCCGCGGCCGTCCAGGCTGGCTTGAGGCTCCCCAGCGGCCTTTGTAGCAGCGCTATGGCCTCCTCGGCCAGCCGGCGATAGGTGGTGATCTTACCGCCGAAGACTGAAAGCAGCGGCGCCTTATCTTCGGGCGCGTCGAGCTCGACCTTGTAGTCGCGCGTCACTTCGGAAAGTGCATCCAATTCATCGTCCAGCAGCGGCCTCACGCCCGAATAGCTCCACACCACATCGGCGGGCGAGACGGGGTGGGCGAAATAGCCGTTCACCGCCTCACAGAGGTAGCAGATCTCATCATCGACGATTGCGGCGGATGCCGGATCGCCTTCATATTGCACGTCGGTCGTACCGATCAGCGTGAAATCGTCTTCGAACGGGATCGCAAAGATGACCCGATTGTCGCGGTTCTGCAGGATGTAGGCGTAGTCGTGCGCGAACAGCCGGCGGACCACGATGTGGCTACCCTTGGCCATGCGCAGATGGCGGCTTGGCTCGATGTTCAGCGAGGCGCGCAATACCTCGGTGACCCACGGCCCCGCGGCATTGACGATACAGCGCGCCTTCGCCGTGCGCTCCGCCCCGGTCAACTTGGAGTGGAGGACGACATCCCAATGGCGCGTGCCGCGCTTGGCCGACATAACACGGGTGCGGGTCAGGATCTGCGCGCCGCGTTCGGCGGCATCGAGCGCGTTCAGCACGACCAGCCGCGCGTCCTGCACGAGGCCGTCGGAATAGATGAAAGCTCTTTTCACCCAAGGCTGCAGCGGAGCGCCCACCGGATGCGTGCGCAGGTTGACCAACTCGGAGCCGCGCAAAAGCTCGCGCTTGCCCAAGTGGTCGTACAGGAACAGGCCGATTCGTATCATCCAGGCCGGCCGCAGACTGCTCACATGGGGCATCACGAAGCGCAGCGGCGTGATGAGATGCGGTGCGGCGCGCAGCAGCACTTCGCGCTCCTGCAGCCCTTTGCGCACCAGGCCGAACTCGTACTGCTCGAGATACCGCAGGCCCCCATGGATCAGCTTGGTGCTAGCCGAGGATGTGTGGGCGGCGAGATCGTCCTGTTCGCAGAGCAGGACGGTCAGTCCGCGCCCGACGGCGTCGCGAGCAATGCCCGCACCGTTGATGCCGCCTCCGATAACGAGCAGATCGTAAACGGACTCGTCACCCGGCATGATGTCCCTGCCCCGTCCCGCCCCCGCTTCTCGATTTTCCTGGCTAGCCCAAAGGATCAGCCGGACGGTCGAGGGTTATGTTCGAAATACAACAAAAAAGAACGTATCCGAACGAAAATCTGTGTCAACATCGTCGGATTTGTTGCATTGCAAAACAAAATGAACAAAACGGCAAAAGATCATGCGAAGGGCAATCGCCACAGTCGCGACCGGTTGGAAATTCATGCAGCAGCGACGCGGCTTATCGCACCGCGCCGCAGCCAGCGATGCTGCGTCGACCCGCGCGACCGATCGCCACGCAAGGCATCGGTGGAAATGTCGCGGTGCGCTAGGTCGTCGGAACGATCTTCCCGATGGGTCACAACGATGCGGACTTCGAGAAAGCTTTTTAACCGAATGACGCGGCACGCGCCCAATACAGTTGAGCGGCACTATTCGGCGACATACACCGCCGTCTTCGCTTCGGTCAGTACGGTTTTCATTTCGGCCGGCACCGGGCGGTCGGTGAACAGGGCGGTGATTTGCGATAAATGAGCAAGACGCACCAGGGCTTGCCGGCCAAACTTGGAGTGGTCCGCTACCAGGAACGCTTTGCGTGACTGCGCGATAATCGCTTCGGCAACGCGCACTTCGCGGTAGTCGAAATCGCGCAAGGTGCCGTCCATCTCGATGCCAGAAATGCCGATAACGGCGAAATCCACCCTGAATTGGCGGATAAAATCGATGGTCAACTCTCCTATCACGCCGCGGTCACGGGCGCGCACCACCCCGCCGGCAACGATGATTTCGCAATCAGGATTGGCGCACATCACCGCAGCCACGTTCAGGTTATTGGTGATGACGCGCAGGTCCTTATGTTGGCCGAGCGCCTTGGCAACCTCCTCAGTTGTAGTCCCGAGATTAATAAACAGCGACGAATGGTCTGGGATGTGCCGGGCGGCAAGCTGCGCGATGCGGCGCTTCTCGTCGTGAAAAAGCGTTTGACGGGTATTGTAGGCGAAGTTCTCGATACTGGAAGGGAGGCCAGCGCCGCCGTGAAACCGCCGCAGCAGTTGCAACTCGGAGAGAAGGTTGATGTCACGGCGGATGGTTTGATGGGTGACACCAAAGTGCTTCGCCAACGCCTCCACAGACGCAAAGCCGCCGCGCTGGACCTGGGTGAGGAGTTCTTGCTGCCGTGGATTGAGGGTCTTCATGGGCGCTTCGCGACACAAGGACGGACCATCTTCGATAGCCCCGGCATGGAGCAATACGAAAATCTATGTTCGGAATCTCACAGAAATGTACAGCGATTTTTCGAGACAGCTACCCGCCGGCCGGACAAGGAGGCGCCATTATCCCCATATGCCTTTGATATTAAATGTATTATTTAGATACAGGGATGCCGCGGAGCCGTCACCCGGCAAGTGTCTGTGCGATTGCGCGCCGCCATCCCGCGTATTTTGTCTCCCGCACGGCGGCCGCCATGCGCGGCTCGAACCGCCGCTCTGGCCGCCACGTGTCAATGAGAGCTTCAGGTGCGGGATAGAGCTCGGCGTTGTGGCCGGCGAGGTAGGCCGCACCTAGAGCCGTGGTTTCCACGACCGCCGGCCGTTCCACTGGTGCGCCTAACATGTCGGCGAGAAACTGCATGGCCCAGCCATTGGCACTAAGGCCGCCGTCGACCCTGACGACACGATCGCCACTCTGTTTGCCGGCATCGGCCGCCATCGCCTCCAACAGGTCGCGGCTTTGATAGGCAACGCTCTCCAGGGCGGCGCGTGCCAATTCATTGCGAGTTCGTAGCACGCGTGATACCGGAGATGGTTGCGCGTGCATGCGGCTCCCAATAGGGCGCGCCGAGCCCCGTGAAAGCCGGCACTAGGTAGATAGGTTGTTCGGGGTCGGCTTTTGCCGCCAGTTCACTGGTTTCTGTGGCCGACGCGATCACGCCCAGACCGTCGCGCAACCATTGTACGGTCGAACCGGCGGCGAAGATCGAGCCTTCGAGCGCGTAAGTTCGCCGGCTATCGAACTGGTAAGCGACCGTAGTGACCAAACCGTGGCGCGACGCCACAGGTTCAACGCCAAGGTTGCGCAACATGAAACAGCCTGTGCCGTAGGTCGACTTGACCATGCCGGGCTGGAAACAGGCTTGGCCGATCAACGCGGCCTGCTGGTCGCCGGCAATGCCGCGGACATCGATCGGCATGCCAAAGAGCGAAGCGGCCGTGGTTCCGAAGCGGCCGGCGCAATCGTAAATCTCGGGGAGCACTGCGCGCGGCACGTTAAAGAGCCGCAGCAACTCGTCGTCCCAGGTTCCGGTGTGGATATTATAGAGCAAGGTGCGCGAAGCGTTGGTGGCGTCGGTCGCGTGCACGGCACCATCGGTGAGGCGCCATAGCAGAAAAGTGTCGACGGTCCCAAAGGCGATCTGTCCGTCCTCAGCGCGACGCCGCGCGCCCATAACGTCGTCGAGCATCCAAGTGATCTTGGTGGCGGAGAAATAAGGATCGATGCGCAAGCCGGTGCGGGCAGTAACGAGTTCGCCATGACCGCCAGCCTCAAGTTCGGCACAGACATCGGCGGTGCGGCGGTCCTGCCAGACGATGGCGTTGGCGATTGGCTGGCCGCTGGTGCGGTCCCACATCGCCACGCTTTCGCGCTGGTTGGCGATGCCGATGGCGGCGACGTCGCGGATGTCGATGCCCGCCTTGTCGATGGATGCCCGCGCGGTCGACACCGTGGTTTGCCACAGATCTTCCGGGTCGTGCTCGACCCAACCCGGCGTCGGGAAATGCTGCGTGAACTCTTGCTGCGCCGAAGCGACCGGCGCGAGATCCGGACCGAAAACGATGGACCGTGTCGACGTCGTTCCCTGATCGATCGCAAGAATATAGCCGGCCATGGTCCAAACCCGTTGGACTTTATACTAACCGTGTCAGCGCCAATATCACCTCGATCTGCACACGGCAACAGCAGGCGCAACGAGCGCTAAGCCATCGCATGATCGCGGCAGATCGCTTTCGACCAGAGCATGCTTCCCACATGCGCGCATTTCGTGCGTCACGAGCCGGAAGAGCCTGTCCCTACCGCAAATTAGATCCGGATATACTGATGGTGGAGTCCACCAAGCATGGGCCGCGCTTTGATACGCCCGTGACGCTGAATGGCCCTTCCACTGGGCGCATCCTTCGCTAGCGAGAGGTGCGTGCGCACCGTATTGTAATATTCCATGTAGCACTGGAGGATGTGGCGAAGGTGCTGCTCGCCTGTCACCCGTGTGTACCGAAAACCTAGACCCGGACGTAATGGTGATGGAGGCCGCCCAGGATCGCGTGAGAATGGATAGTGCCGACGCTTTGAATAAGGCGACTGATTGGCGCATCCTTGACGAGAGATCGGTGTCTAGCCCCCTTGGTTGGTACCATTGATTTGGTGGTTCACTAAGAATGTTTCGGGGACTGGCGGTCGCATGCGGAGGGCGTGGTGCGGCCGGATATGGTTGTACTGGCGCAGCCATTGATTGATGACAGTCTGGGCCTGCCTGGTGGTGGCGAACCATTCGGCGTTCAGGATTTCCCGGCGAAGGGTACCGTTGAAGCGTTCGTTATAGCCATTCTCCCATGGTGAGCCCGGGTAGATCTGGATGGGGTTTATCCCGACCCGAACAAGCCACTCCTTGAATGGAGCTGAGCTGAACTCCGGGCCGTTGTCGGAACGCAGGTATTCCGGCTTGCCGCGACTGAGCAACAGCGGATAAAGGGCCTCCAGGACTTCTGCGGAACCCATCCTTGTCGCCACATTCACGCACAGCGCTTCACGGGTGTATTCGTCCAGAACGGTCAGCATCTTAGGGCCGTCCGTTGCTTAGCCTGTCGTGGACGAAGTCGATCGACCAGATGTGGTTGGGGTACAAAGGCCTTAGGCGGATGATCGATGCATCGTGGTGATAAAGCCGCTTGCGGCGTTTGTGCCGTTGCGGCAGTTGCAGGCCTTCCTCGCGCCAGATCCGTTCGACCTTCTTGTGATTGACGGCCCAGCCTTCGGCCCGCAGAAGCTCGCCGACCTTCCGATAGCCGTAGCGGCCATATTGTTTAGCCAGCCGGATCAAGGCCAGACGCAGGTCGTCCTCGTTCCTGGGGACTGCCTCATAACGCAGGGTGCTGCGGGCAACGCCGAGAACCTGACAGGTCCGCCGCTCGGATGTCCTGAGCCTCTGGCAAGCCTAAATGATGGTGGCTCGTAGATCCTCCGCCGTCAGGCCCTGGGTTTTAAAAAATCAAGGCTCTCCTTGAGGATCAGCTTGTCCAGTTCCAGATCGGCGACAATCTTCTTCAGCCGATGGTTCTCTTTCTCAAGGGCCTTTAGTTCGCTCAGCTGTGAGCGGCCCATGCTGCCGAACTTCTTGCGCCAAATGTAAAACGTCGCGTCGCTGATCCCCGCCGACCGGCAGGCCGTCGCTACATCAGCCCCAGCCGCAAGCTCCACCTCAACCTGCCGCAATATCTTCAGACAATCCTCGTCCGAATACCGCTTCCGAGCCACGCCGCGTCCTCCCACTGGCACAACAATATTGGCTCAGTTCTAAGGGGCAAAGACAAGTTCAGCACGGCAGAAATGTGCCCATTAGAGCCGGCACCAACTTCGGACAAGCTCTGAGTATATTTCTGTCGCATTTTCAACGCGCGAGACCAGGCAATATTCGTCGGTCTGATGGGCTAGCTCCAGTTCGCCGGGTCCGATGATCACCGTCGGCGGCAATCCGAGTGCCGTCCTCAAAGCGGAAGCGTCCGTGAAATAGGGCGCAGCTTCGATATCAGCATCGACGCCCCCGACGCTCCGGGTGGCTCGAAAAACTTCTTCAATCCATTGGTCATGCGGATCGGTCCAGACACTTTTGGCGTCAAGGAGCGTTTTCAACGCAACGTCCGGCCCAAGATAGCTCAATAATTGCTCGCGGATTTGCGTATGATTTTGGGCGGGTATGGTGCGGATATCGATGCCGATCAAAGCCCGGTCGGGAACCGAATTGATGTTGAGGCCGCCCTGTATGGTGCCGACGTTGAGAGTCGGTGCGCCGAGCACATCGTGACGGGCCACATTGAAGTCGAATTCCTGCAGCGCATCGACGACCCGCGCCGCTCTATAGATGGCGTTGATTCCCTTCTCTGGCATCGAGCCGTGAGCGGTTACGCCTTTCGTTTCGGCCTCCAGCCAAAGCGCCCCCTTGTGGCCGACGAGCGGCTTATTACCGGTCGGTTCCGCCACAACGAGTGCCCCGACACGATGGAGCCCGACGTTGGCGCGGACAAGCGCCTCGGCGCCGGAACAGCCGGTCTCCTCGCCAGCGGTGATCACCAGCACGACGCCGGGAGAGCTCTCGAGCCGGTCGGCGAGCGCAATGCAAGCGATGACGAAAGCCGCAACTCCACTTTTCATATCCGACGAACCGCGCCCGTAAAGCCTGCCGTCCGTAATGTCGGCAGCAAAAGGATCGGCAGTCCACGGCTGGGCGCCAAGCGGTACGGTATCGAGGTGGCCGGTGAATCCGAGCGGCAGCTTGTCTGGCGCCCCCCCGATCCGCGCCAGTAGTTGTGCCCGGCCTTCGCCGAAGGGAACGAGTTCAACCGCAAATCCCTCACTAGCCAACAACTTCGCCAAATGCTCCGCACAAGGTCGTTCGGCGCCAGGTGGGTTGACGGTGTTGAAGCGAATGAGTTCCTGCGTCAGCTCGACTGAAGAATGCATGATCTAACCAAAATAAGCATCGCGCACCTCATTGCGGCCCGCAAGTTCGGATGGCGTCCCGCTGGTCGCCACGCGGCCTTTCGAGAGCACAAAGCCGAATTGCGAGATGGCGAGAGTCTGGTGCACGTTTTGCTCAACCAGGAGCACTGTAATGCCGCGTTCCTTAATCTGCCGGATTATGTTGAAATTCTCCTTCACCAGCCGCGGCGACAGGCCGAGCGACGGCTCGTCGATCAGCAGCAGCTTGGGTGCGCACATCAGTCCGCGGCCGATTGACACCATCGCCTGCTCGCCGCCCGACATGGTGCCGGCAAGCTGGCTGCGACGCTCGGCCAATTGCGGAAAAATATGCAAGATGTCGGCCATGCGCGCCTGCGTGGACTTGTCCGATGTCTCCTGATAGGCGCCAACGCGCAAATTCTCTTCGACCGTAAGCTTGGGGAACACCTTGCGCCCCTCCGGGATGCAGGCGATGCCGGTCGCGATGATCTTATGGGTCGGCATGTGCGTGATATCGGCGCCGTTGAACACGATGCGCCCGGCGCGCGCCGGCGTCAGCCCGAGGATCGAACGCACCAACGTGGTTTTGCCGGAGCCATTGGAGCCGAGCAGACAAGTGATGCTGCCGGGCTGCACAGCGAGCGAGACGCCTTGCAGCACGTCGGCCTTGTCGTAGGCGGTGTAGACGCCGTCGATTTCGAGCATAGCCGCCATCATGCCACCCCGAGGTAGGCTTCTTGAACCTGCGCGTCGGCAGCGACCTCGCGATACGGGCCCTCGGCGATCTTACGACCGAAATTGAGCACGACGCAGCGATCGGTGATGCGCTCGATCACGCCCATCTCGTGCTCGACGATGACAATCGTCAGATTCTTGTTGCGCTCGCGCACCAGCAGAATGTCGTCCATCAATTCCGTCGTTTCGTCATGGGTCATGCCGGCGGACGGCTCATCGAGCAGCAGCAGTCGCGGCGCGCTGATGAGGGCGCGACAGATTTCAATGCGGCGGCGGTCGATCATCGGCAGGCCTGCGACCGGCTCGGATAGGCGGTCCGCCAGCGTCGGCTCGAACACCTCGACCAGCGCACGCGCGGCACGGTAGTTTTCCTCGAACTCCCGCTTGAAGTCGGCGCGCTTCATGAGATTGAACCAAAGCCCCTGATTGAGGCGCTTGTGGTTGCCGATCATGATGTTGTCGAAAATCGACAGGGGCAACGACAGCCGCGAGCGCTGGAATGTGCGGGAAATTCCGGCTCGGTAAACTGCGCGCGACGCCGCGTTGGTAATGTCGACGCCGTCGAAAGCCACGTTCCCCGCGTCGGCGCCATAAATGCCTGTGACCACGTTGAAAAACGTGGTCTTGCCGGATCCGTTCGGTCCGATCAGGCCGACGATTTCGTTCGGCGCGACGGCAAGATCGAGACCGTCGAGCGCGACCACCCCGCCAAAGCGGCGCACCAAGCCATGGGCTTCGAGCAGCGCCGTCATGGCCGCCATCCCGGAAAATAGCGGCGTACCGGGCGCGGCAGCAGACCGTCCGGCCTAAATAGCAGCACGCCGATTACCAGCAGCGCGTACAGCAAGAACCGGTATTCCTGGATCGTCTGCAGTTTTTCCGGGACGACCACGACGATAAAGGTCGCGACCACGAGCCCCCAGGGATTGCCGATGCCGCCGAGCAGAAGGATTGACACCAGAATGAGCGAGTCGGCGAAGGTGTAGTTATTCGGCCCGACGAAGCCGCCGACCATCCCGAACAGCGCACCGGCAATGCCAATAAGGAAGTTGCCAATCAGGAATGCCGTGATCTTCCAGCGTACGATGTCGAGGCCGAAGCAACTCGCCGCGGTCTCGTCCAACCGCAGCGCGTCGAGATTGAGCCCGATCCAGGATCGTTCCAGCCGGCGCACCAGCACGAACGCCCCAATCAGTAGCAGTAGACTGATGACGAAATAGTTCATGTAGAACGAAATCGTGAACCCACCGATCTCGATATTGTCGTTGAACGACCAGCCCAGGATTTTCATGCCCTTGACCTGCATGCCCTGCGGCCCGCCGAGCACGTCATTGACCTCAAGGAAAGTCTTGAACAGCAGCGCGAAGGCTATCGTCACCACCGCAGCGTAATGCCCGCGCGTGCGTAGCACCGGCAGCAGCAATAGCGAGCCAATCAGCGCGGCTAATAGGCCGCCGATCAGCAGCACGACAAGATGCGGCACGACCGCATAGGAATTGAGTACAGCCGAGGTATAGGCGCCGATGCCAAAGAATGACGCGCCGGCAAAATTCAGCACGCCGGCGTAACCGAATTGAATGTTCAGGCCGAGTGTCGCCACGCTGTATAGCAGCACGGTGGTGACCAGCAGCAGGACAAAATGAGCCTCGTGAAAGAACACTGCGAGCGCGAGCACCGCAACAATGGCGAAGGCGCCCATGGCGTCCTCGTTATCGGCAAAGGAGCGGCTCACTCGATCGAATAGACCGAACCAGGCGGCGGCAACCACAGCGGCAATGCCAAACGCAAGCAGCAAGATGATGAGTCCCTGTTTCTCGGCGCCGAGTAACGCGATCACATAGGCCGTAGCGAGCGCCAGTGCGATCAAGCCAGGCCACAGAGCCGCGCGTGCCTTGGCCCCCTCCCCCACCATCGGCTCAGACCCGCTCACTGATCTTTTCCCGGATCAGGCCGGTCGGCCGCCAAGCCATGATGGCGATGACCACGGCGAAGGCGAAAACGTCCTTATAGGCGCTGGCGAAAGGCATGAGCACTGTGCCGATCGTTTGCAGCGCGGCGAACAGAAAGCCGCCGAGAATGGCGCCATAGATACTGCCCAGGCCGCCAATGATGGCGGCGGAAAAACCGATGACGCCGAGATAAAGCCCGATGCCGAAATTTATTTCATTGTAGTAGAGCCCGTTCATTACCCCGGCGAAGGCCGCGAGCGCGGAGCCGATGGCGAAAGTAATGAGCACGATCGCAGTGAAGTTGATGCCCATGGTACGCGCCGTTTCCTCGTCCTGCGCGACCGCGCGAATGGCAAGCCCGAGCTTGGTGCGGTTGAGCAGGAACTGCAGCCCGACGATCACCAGCGCGCCAGCCGCGAGCATGAGCACGTTATCGAGTCGCAGGTTAAAGTCGCCGAGGTTGATGGAACTCTTCGGCAGCAGCGCCGGAAACGGCTTCGGATTGGCGCCTTGCGGGTAGAACAGCCGTACGCTTTCGCGCAGCACTGTGCCGAGCATCAGCGTGAGGAGCAGTGTGTTGAGTGGGGGCGCCGAGCGCAACGGCATCACTAGATAACGCGCTATCAACATGCCTATCAACGCCATCGCCAGCATCGCCATTACGACGATGACGACGAGATCGAGCCACTGTGAATTAACCCCGAGCAGTTGCAGCCCGGCGAAGGTCGCCAACGCCGTGAAGGCGCCGACGGTAAGAACGTCACCATGGGAGAATTGGATGACGTCGAGCACGCCAAAAAACAATGTAAAACCGACCGCCACCAAGGCGTACATCATGCCGAGCATCAGCCCGTTCATGACGTATTGGGCGAACAGGCCTGCTTCCATGCGTTAAATCTTGTGCTCTACGAATGACGGAGATGAAGCGGGGCCGCGCTCGGGCGACCCCGCTCCGGTCAGACTACTTCTGCCCCGGCAGCTTTCGCTTTCCACTGGCGTACTCGCTCGCGTCCCATTCCACGAACTTGCCGTCCTGCACCACATATTTGGTGATCACCGCCACGGTGTTCTGGCCGTGGTCATCGAAGGTGATCTTGCCGACGATCGAATCGCGGTCTCTCACATTGCCAAGTGCGGCGATCACTTTCTTCCGGTCGGGGCCGACTTGCTCGATGGTGTTGAGGATCATATTCATCGCCGCATAGGCGAAGGCGCCATAGGCCTCGGGCGGATTGGCGTATTTCTGCGCGTTGTATTTTTCCATGAAGAACTTGCCACCCGGCAGTTTCTCGGTCGGCGCGCCTTCACGGAAGGCGAGTGTGCCTTCGGCCAACGGTCCGAGGCCTTGGATAAAGGCATCCGAGACGATGCCCGAGGTGCCGTCGAACACGGCCTTGATGCCGAGCTTGTCCATCTGCGAGCGGATACGCACACCGATCGGCGTCAATCCGCCAAAATAAATCACGTCGGGGTTGAGCGCCTTGATGTTGGTGAGCTCGGCCGTGAAATCCTGCTGATCGGCGGTCACGCCGAAGGTGCCAACGATCTTAGCCTTGCCGATCTTGGCCAGCGCCTTGCTGAAATACTCGTTATGGCCCTTGCCGTAATCGGTGGTGTCGTGGATCACCGCCACGGTCTTAAAGCCGAGCTTGGAGATCAGATCGGCGTTGGCGTCGTTCTGGTTGATCATCGTGCCGTTGACACGATGAACTTCCGGATAGTTGTTGCGGTAGGTGATGTCCGGCAGCACAGCGCCCCACACAATCACCGGAAAACCGAACTTGTGGTAGACGTCGACGGCTGCGATTGCCGCCGCAGAACAATAATGTGTGGCAGCGGCGATGATATCTTTGTCGGCGGCCATCTTGGTTGCGACCTGCACCGCGACATTCGGCTTGCACTCATCGTCGAGCACGACCAGCTCATATTCGTATTTCGCCTTGGCGTCGGCATTGCGCAGCTTTACCGCCAAATCCGCCGAATTGCGGCCGCCGAGCCCGTTGACCGACACGCCGCCAGTGAGCGGGCCGATAAAGCCGACTTTCACCTTGTCCTTGGCGTCGGCGGCAGCCGCCGCAAGCGCCAGGATTGCTGTCGCAAACCCAATAGCTGCGATTTTGCTGGTTCTAATCATTAGGCCCTCCGATGTGTGAAGCATGGCCGCGCCGCGACCCCAATATTTGGCCGTATGGTCATCGTCGCGCAGCAGAAGTACGAGGGCAAGTCGACTTGAGGCTCCAAAACTGAGAAATTGACCTGTGTGTACCAAAACCTAAACCTGGACGTATTGGTTATGGAGCCCGCCAAGGATCGTGCTGGAATTATTGGTGTCGACGCTCCGAACTGGACGCCGGAACAGAGGATTTTTTTCCAAAGGAACAGGGAATTTGTACGCGAGATCAAGGAATTTGAACCGGGTATTGTCCAGATTGATTTCCGGATAACGTTTTCGGAAGGGAGCAGGTGCAATTGGCTTGTCCCTTATGCCCATGGTCCGAATTCTCCGTAGGGCGACCTCGCCATAGATGCGATCATTATCCTGGAGAAGATAACGTGGCGTATCATCCCTAAGAAAAGCTTCGGTGAGCTGACGCGCGATCCATTCCGCTGTCGGATTTTGTGTCACGTAAATCCAGACCATCTCCCTACGGTCCAGTCTGACTATGACGAGAGCATAGATCAGGCGGATGCCGATGGTCGGGACCACGAACAGATCCATGGCCGCAATATCTGGGGCATGGTTCCGTAGAAAGATGCGCCAACCCTGACCTGGCGGTCCCCGTCGCTTGACCATGAATTTGGCCACCGTTGACTGTGCGACCTCAAAGCCGAGCTTAAACAGCTCACCGTGGATGCGCGGCGCTCCCCATAGTGGATTGTCGATGCTCATTCGCCGGATCAGCAGGCGCAAGTCGCTTCCAATTGCTGGCCGCCCTCTCCGCGGGCGCGATTTCCAGCGCCAGCAGCAGCGAAAGCCCACGCGATGCCAGCGAATGAGCGTTTCCGGCTGAACGATGACAAGAACCCGCACGATTGCCGGAAACCAGCGGTAAAGCTTGATCAGATTCAACCGATCGAAATTCGTTAGATGGATCCGACCGCGTGCCTGACGCCGTAGCACCATCACCTGGTGCCGCAGCGCTGCATTCTCGACCTCAAGCCCGCATTTGGATTTGAATGGCGAGGCCAGGATAGCCAAGAAGAACCATAACAGCGCGATCATCGCGTCAATTTAAGCGATTCCCTCACCTCATCAACGCGGATATGTTTTTCGGTACACACATGGCTCAATAGCGATCGAAAATAGCCTGTGCCTCATCGGGGGACGACGTTCGAGTGAGCGCGAGTGACAACAACAGCGCCGCCTTGTGCGCGCTCAGATTGTCGGCGGCCACCATGCCGGGCTTTTGCCAATTGTCGTCACGGATGACGCGGCCCTCGCCAACGCGCGAGGCACGCACCACCAGCGTGCCCGCCGCGGCGAGCGCCGTCACCGTATCCTCGATCGGTCCAAGCGAGCCGCCGCCAGTGCCGGCAATGACCAAGCCGCGCGCGCCACTGGCTACCGCAGCTTCGGCAAGCGTGCCGCGCGCGCCGGCATGGACATAGAGGATGTCGACCTGCGGCATCGCAGCGATGCCGCCGAGATCGAACTCGCTGTCCGCCGTATGACGGCGCAGCGGCGCACGGTAGAAGATGACGCGATCGGCATCGACATAGCCAAGTACGCCGAGATCGCGGGAGCGGAAAGTATGCACCCGATAGGTACTCGTCTTTGTGACGTCGCGTGCCGCGTTGATCTCGCCGTTAGTGACTACCAGTACTCCCTTGGCTGCGGCTTCCGCCGCGCTCGCCGTGCGAATCGCGTCAAGCAAATTCATCGGTCCGTCGGTGCTGAGCGCGGTGAACGGGCGCTGCGCGCCGGTGATCACAATGGGCTTGCTTGTGCGAACGGTGAGGTTGAGGAAATACCCAGTCTCCTCGAGCGCGTTGGTACCCTGGACCAAGATCAGGCCATCGACATCATCGCGCTCAGCAAGGCTTCCTATGTGCAATGCGAGGCGGCGCAAATCGTCAGGCGTCGCTACCTCATGGGGATTGCCAGCATCGACGATGAGCCTCGCGAACCGCGACGCTTCGGGCAGCGCCGCCAGCACAGCTTCGCCGGTGAGCCGCTCCCTTCCGCTATGCCACGGTCCGTAGCGCAGCAAGTCAAGACGCTCGCGGCCCTGGCTGGTCAGAGTTCCAGGACCTATCAGCAGATGGATCAAGGGTAGGTCGAATGGCGTCATGGGTCGAATTCACTTCCGTTGGCCGACTCGCGCCGGACAGTTGCAGTAGTGGCCTACTTGCGGCGGGGGTGGCTCGCAAATCACTTCGGAAAGATTAAGTTGGCAGCTTTGAGATAGAGCATCCGGTTGACACCATCCCCATGCAGGACAGACGCCGCATCACGCACTAACTTATCGACGCCCGATTCTTTCATGTAGCCGTGACCGCCGTGAATCACGAGACACCAGGTTTTATCGCAATTCCCGGCCACGCAATCCATGCACACGCGGTTGCACCTCTGGCGGTTAGCGATCTTCCCCGGAAGCGGAATTATAGACCATTTATATCTGGAAAAATCGGGCGAGACCTCGCTGCTCTAAAAGGACGAATAATCCTCGCCCCTGGCCTCCCCTTTTCCACGCCCTGATAATCGCTTTGGCACAGTCGATTTCACAATCGGTTTTTTCGTTATAGCCTCACGACATCCAGCGGGAGCACATCCATGAAAATCAAGCGAATCGAACATATCGCTATTGCCGTTAAAAACATGGCGCAGTCCCGCGAAATATTTGAAGCGAAGCTAGGCTTAAATCTCGAATACGAAGAATACCTCCCACAATACAATACGCGGCTGGCAATGTATCCAGTCGGGCAGACTTATATTGAACTCCTGGAATCAGATGGCGACTACACAGAGACGGCGCGCTGGATTTCTGAACACGGAGAGGGACTATTTCACATTTGTCTTGAGGTAGAGGACATTGAGGACGCCTTGAACGAGCTGAGGCAAAAAGGCGTGAAATTAATCGACGAACAGCCTCGGATCGGTCATGCGAATTCACGCATTGCGTTCGTAGATCCGAAGTCAACGGGGAACGTCCTGATCGAGCTCGTCGAGCTAACGCTCCCAACTAAAAGCTGCCGCTAAACCGCCCGATGAGTGCATACCAGATCAGTCTGCAAAGATTGCACATGGGGCAAAAGCATCACCCGATTCGCAGTTCCTCGGTTTTCGGTACACACAGGGCCTAATAGCGTTAGCCAGATATTCCACTATTGATAAAGAAGTATCTCCGGATTGCGATGAAGCAAAATCCGAATTTCATCACCGTTGAATCCTTCTTCCAATAATAGCTGGCAGGTGATCCTCAAGGCCTCGACCATCGGAGGATTGTGCAGTTGCCCGCAATCGCTTGATATGACCGAACGATTGATTCCGACTTGGCGGATTGCTGCGGCAAAATCCGCAATCGAGACTCGCCACCAGCGCGGAAAAAGCTCGCCTGCCGTATAGTTTATCCATACTCCCTCGTCAGCGAGCGCGATTTGCTTTGCCGTGTCGAGGTATGAGAAGAAGGGGTGATCGCAAACTAATTTTTTCACGTTTTGACGCTTGGCCTGTTGAACGACCGACTGCATTTCTTCGTAGGAAATATGCCCAAGATTTAAAATGATCCCGGCATCCGCAACAAGTTGGATGACTTCCTTTAGCTCGTCGGACAGTTTGCCATTCGCATCCAGCAAATTGATGCGCGGCTTTTTGAGCGCATACTCAGAAATACCGCCGACGATAGTAAGGCCTTTGCCATGTTGACCGACTGAACCGGTAACTTTGGCGTGATTGGTCGAGTCGATGGTGGGCAGCCAAACTTGCCGGGCGCCATATTTGATAGCCGCCTCCACAGCGATCGGATTAACGCCGCCAACTTGGTAATTGCACGCAATGCTGCCGAAGATATCGATACCCGGATAAAGCTCACGCGTCAGAATTGCCAAAGAGACAGTCGGGAAATTATGCGTCTTCAGACAAACCGCGCGAAATCCCGCTGCTTGTGCATCGCGCGCGAGTTCAAGTGGATTTTGTATCCGCGGATAAAGGTCGGGCCCATGATGAATGTGGATGTCGATCGCCCCTTTGAGAAGCTCTACGTCCAATCGCGATGGGAGCTCCGACATACCGCACCTTTCCTTGTCGTACTTGAACGGGCGACTCCGATCCGACGGCTAAGGTGCGCGCAGCCTCCGGAATCAATGCAATCGCTTCGATTTCAACGAGAATGTCTTCGCGCATTAAAGGCGCTTGGAAGCATGTGCTGATCGGAGGCGACTTGCCAAAATATTCGGCGCGGACAGCATTCATTCGGGCGTAGTCTGCTGGATCTTTCAGCATGATCACGACTTTAAATATGTCGTCCATGGTGGCGCCAACTGCCTCAACACATTTGCGGATATTATCGAGCGTAAGGCGTGTCTGGTCTTCAATGGTGTCGGGAAGCGCGCGCTCGTAGTAATTGCCGCTGACATGACTTAGCGCTGTGGTGCCCGCGATATAGAGATGGTCGCCAATTGCCACAGCGCGCGAAAACGGTCCAACTGCTTCAGCCATGCCCGCGGGTTGAATTAGGCGTTTGGAGGTGGTCATAGTTTACCGTTCCGTCCCCGCTCAATCGAACACCGCTGTTGCTTCAACTTCGATCAACATGTCGGGATGCATCAAGCCTGATACCCCGACCGCGGTAACGCACGGTGACCGTCCGAGTTTTGAATGTTTCGCGATGAATTCAGTGCGCGCGGGCAATGCCTCTCGCCACCATTTATCGCGATCGACGAAATAGAACAGCAGATGAATAATATCATCCCAGGTCGCCCCGGCCGCCTCAACGGTCTGACGGACATAATCCATGGCATAAAGCGTTTGCGCACGCATATCGTCCTTGCCGACAATTCCATCCTTACTGATGGCCGGCCAACCAGACATGCGCGGTATTATGGCGCAAACGCCACAAGCGCGGCGGGAGGTCCGCGCCTATCTGGGAAAGGGGTTAGCAGGCTGTTGAAGAAGTCCCTAGCGGGATGGAATTGGGCATGATTTTCTCGATGATTGAATTGGGAGATTGGTATGCGCGGGTCTGACGAGCGGTCTGGAACGTTGTTCAGTTATGTGGACCTCGAAGCGCGTGTTCGTGGCGATCATCCATTGCGAGCGATTCGGAAGATCGCGAACGCGGCATTGAGCGATCTGTCGGGGGACTTTGCGGCGCTTTACGCGGACTTCGGCAGGCCCTCGATCGCGCCGGAGAAGTTGCTTCGAGCGATGCTGCTGCAGGCCTTCTACGGCATCCGCTCCGAGCGGCAACTGATGGAGCGGCTGGAGTTCGACCTGCTGTTCCGCTGGTTTGTCGGGCTCGGTGTGGACGATCCGGTGTGGGATCACTCGACCTTCTCCAAGAACCGCGACCGGCTGCTGGAGGGAGAAATCGCCGCCAAGTTCCTGGTCGCGGTTCTGGCGCAGCCGAAAGTGAAGCGTCTGTTGTCGAGCGATCACTTCTCGGTGGACGGCACGCTGATCGAGGCTTGGGCCTCGATCAAGAGCTTCCGCCGGAAGGACGGAGGCGACAACGACAGCCAGGGTCCGGGCCGCAACGCCGAGCGGAGCTTCCATAACGAGAAACGTTCAAACGAGACACACCAGAGCACGACCGATCCGGATGCACGGCTCTACAAGAAGGGGGACGGACAACCGGCCAAGCTCTGTTACATCGGGCATGCCCTTATGGAGAACCGCCATGGCCTGGCGGTTGGCGGGGGCATCAGCCAAGCGACCGGCACTGCCGAGCGGGAGACAGCGCTGGAATTGATTGATGGTAGCCGTCGGCCAAGGCGGCGGGTCACGCTTGGCGCCGACAAGGCCTATGACGTCGCGCAGTTCGTGCATGACCTGAGGGATCGATTAATCACGCCGCACATCGCGGTCGACGGCCACCTCAGCAAAACGGGCAAGCCGCGCAAGACGGCCGTGGATGGACGCACCATCCGCCACATCGGCTACGACATCAGCCAGCGCTGCCGCAAACGGATCGAAGAGGTGTTCGGCTGGATCAAAAGTTCCGCTGGCTTGGCCCAGGTAAAGCTGCGCGGCCGCGACCGGGTGGATGCTGCCTTTATGCTGGCGCTCGCGGCCTACAACCTGATCCGCCTACCCAAGCTGCTGGCGGTGCCGATATGAGTGTGCGGGGCAAGTGGCGTGTCGTGGGAACGCCCGACCACGATATGACCGGGCCGGGCTCCTACATTCTGTTCGCCGAGAACGGTGGCGAGTTCACCCTGGATTGCCTCACGGGAGCAATCCATGGCCGCTGCGAGGGCGATGCCGTCGAGTTCACGTGGGATGGCAGCGATGAGATGGAGCCCGCTAAAGGCCATGGTTGGGCAGAGATGCAGGACAATGGCTCGCTCGAAGGTGAAATCTCCCTCGAAGGCGGCGACGACATTCCCTTCATCGCGCGCCGATCGGCCACTTCTTCAACAGCCTGTTAGGGTAGAGTAGGAGGCGCGCCATGTGGGCGCGCGCGGCACTGGCCGTATTATTATTCAGCCTCATTCCCCACGAAGGAAAAGGCGCGATTTATCATAATTTCCTTTTGTGGAATATTATCGCCAATCATTGTGAGTCCGATGGCACCAATCCCGCGAGGAAAGCGCTTGCCAAGTCGCCCCATAACTCCGGTGCTATAAATTTTGGTTCGAGAGAAGGCGGAAAGATAACTGACGCAAGCCACTATTGCTATATTGTGAAGCATGTACCGGGGGGGATTGGAGTTTGGAATTACTTTGTCGAAAAACAAAGGAGCTTCATTTGGAAGGATGGAAACATCATTCGTGAGCGGAAGTTGACCACTTGGGAAAATCATAAATCCGATAGATTCACTAGTTTTCCTTTTGGCGTCAGTACAAACCTCCTTTTGGATTTTTGGAGAAATAGTGTCGATAAAGCCAACGATTATCATCCTTGCTTCGACGCTTACATAAAGGGCCGGCGTCTTTCCAACATTTTTGATGTTTGCTGTGATAAAAAAATTGATACCAAGATCGTGGGAATACGAAAAATCGCTGTCTGGTTCTATTTCCAACCGCAGCCACGGTCTTTCATTGGCCATCATGGTATTTTGCAAGGTGTCATCAGTTTTCCAAAGAATCAGACCGGTCCCAATGGTTCCGAGAAAAAGCAGGAACGTATAGATCGCAAGCCACAAAGTATAACGAGCTATGGGATCGCGTTGGCCAAGCCACCAAAATGGCTTTGGCTGGCGCTCTTGGGCGCGGCGAGCCTCTTTGGCCTTTTTAGCCTCGTAGCGGCCCCTAAAGTCCACCCGGCCCCCCGCCTACACAATATAGCGACCGCAGCCATATTTATTTTGGGCATCTTGCTTGGCTTGGCGGCAATTCCGGCAGCGATTTTATCCTTTTAAATCTCCTCCAATGCTACGCCGTCCAGTTCCAAAGCGGCAAGACAGGCCAGAAAGAACGTAGCCGGAAACGTGCCCCGTTTCAGCTTTGCCGTGATTGAATTTTCCGTTTCGCTCTTAAAGCCGTGCTTTTTGAGCCGTTTTGCCAAGGCCGCATAGGTCACCTCCTCTTGCTGTAATTTGTGCTTGAGGAAAGCGGCGGCGCGCTCGGCCCATTCCTCTCTCAGAAGCGATGCCCATAGGTCCATCCTGTCACATTCGATCCCTGTCATTTACGACAGATTGCGCTTGACAGCAAGGGCGTACCTGTCATAAGTGACAGGTGTTGAAAACGACAGGTTAGACCAATGGCCCAACATTTCCTGCTTTCCCCTGCTGCCAAGACCCTCTCTCTCGCCAGCATCTTCACAATGAAGGATGCCGATGCGGAAATGACCTTCCGCCGCATTCGCTGGGCCGATACCAATGGCGAGCCGGTCTGCCCGCACTGTGGCAGCTTGGACGCCTATGATTGTCGCCGCCTGAAGGGAGCGCCGCGCTTTCGCTGCCGTGGCTGCAAGAAGGATTTCAGCATTACGAGCGGCACCCTGTTCGCCAGCCACAAGCTTCCGCTACGCGGCTATCTCGCCGCCATCGCTATCTTCTCCAATGAGGTTAAGGGCAAGTCGGCGCTGGCTCTGTCTCGCGATTTGAACGTCTCCTACAAGTGCGCGTTCGTGATGCTGCACAAACTGCGCGAAGCGATGGCGGAGGAATTGAAGGGCCGCGTGGTCGGCGGCAAAGGCAAGGTGGCAGAGGTCGATGGCGGCTATTTCGGCGGCTATGTGAAGCCTGCCAACCTCAAAGAAAACCGTCGCGACCGGCGCTTGGCGCGCAATCAGACCGGCAAGCGTAAGGTCGTCGTCGTAGTACGTGAGCGTGGCGGCAATTCAGTACCCGCAGTGTTCAAGTCGGAAGCCAAGGCGATGGCCTTCCTGCGTTCGCATATCGCCCACGGCACTATCCTAAATGCCGATGAAGCCAATTCGTGGGACGAGCTGCACAAGCGATACGAGGTCAAGCGTATCAATCGCGAGGAAGCTTACTCGCTCGACGGCGCTTGCACGAATTGGGCCGAAGAATTTTTCAGCCGTATGCGCCGCGCCGAGATTGGCCACCATCATCACTTGGCTGGCGTGTATTTGCTGCGCTACGCGCAAGAGGCATCATGGCGCGAAGATAACCGCCGCGTCTCCAATGGCGATCAAGTCGAGCGGATTACCAAGGTGGCGCTGAAGCGGAAGCCGTCAGTGGATTTCAGCGGGTATTGGCAGCGGCATATCGTGACTATCACTTGATGATTTGGCATTGAAGATTGGGATAGCGCGTATCCCTCACCCCGAAACTTCCTGTAGACCCGGTTATACCTGAACTTCGACATTTTAATGTAAGATTTTGGTAATGGAAATCTTGGCTGAAATCTAATCCATTGCCGGCCGCCACGACCAACTGAAAAACGATGTCTGAGTTCACTTGTCGAACGGTGCCTAAAGTTTTTGCGACTATTTTGTCTCCCAAATACAAAGCGTCTTTAGGGTGTTTTATATCTTTAATCTGTGACTGTAATTGTTGAATTTGTACGTCTTGTTGACGCAACTTGGATGCAGCTGCGGCCAAAATATCATCAACGCTTAAATCTCTTCGCACATTTGCCGGTGCGGCTAATTTTTGGATGTTGGCTGATACCATTTCGATAGTTCGTTTCAAACTATTTTGGCTTGCTGCATTAAGTATTCCGGCGGCAACAATGCAGATCACGCTTAGTCCACCGACAGCGACAAATCCACGTCTTGTGGCGCTGGTTTCAGGCGGCATGACGCGGCCCCATACCGTTAGGACAACTCCGGCCACGCCGGAAATCACTAAAAGAATGACGGCAGCTATACCCATTGGATGATCGCATTGGACAAACACTCCCATTTCGTCTAAATGCTTTAGACGATAGGTCGCGCTATCATTGTTCGGTGATGGAAGCGGGGTTGCCGCCCCGCCCATCAATTTCAATCTAATCAGTTTCAATTTGTTTTGCCAGCGCCCATCTGGCGTCTCGGCTTGTGCCGGTTTTGGTGACCTCCGCCGCCTTCCGTTTGACCCGCAGGTAGCTCAAAACCCGTTCGGTTAGGACGACTCCCAAAGCTGGATCATTCGGCAACCCCTTAGACCGGATAACACCGGCTACGATAGCCGCTGTGGTCATCGGCTGGCCGTGGGTCTTCCGCAGCTCGTCCAAGCATAGGCGCGCAAACTCGCCCTTTTTGAAATAGTTGGAACGACGATAGGTGTGCCGAGGCGGAATGGCCTCAGGGTCTGTCTCAGGCGAAAAGATTTTAATGGTCGCGTCGATATGCGCGAGCTTGGCGCGCCAAGTCCGAACCTTCTTTTCCAGGTCGTGAATGTATCCGCTGACTTCGGCACGCTTGGCACGGAGGGCGGAGATAACATGAGTTTCAGCCATACCCACAGATTTAAGGTCGGCAGGGATTTATTTCTTGTGGCGTTTGCGCCATAATACCGGGAATTTCGTCAAATCCGGCCGCTTTGTGAAATTTTGAAAGCTAACAAGCGAGCAAATTCAAAGGCTTTAATGCGAATTTCCTACGTAACAGAACAGGGAATTATTTCAGAGGAACAGGGAATTCTGGCGCGGCAACAGGGAATTTTACTAGAACCTATCTCAAAATTGCTGAGCGGGCTTGATCGGCTATAAATGTTGGATGATTTGACTGAGCGATGAGCAATGGGAGCGGATCCGGAATCATTTTCCGGAGGAGCACATTGCCGATGGTCGTCCCGGACGCAAACCGATTCCGACACGGCGCGTGCTCGAAGCGGTCCTGTGGATTCTCAACACAGGCGCGCAGTGGCACATGTTGCCGCAGAGCTATCCGAACTACAAAACCGTGCATCGTCGGTTTCAAGCGTGGTGCCACAGCGACGTTTTGCGTCAAGTTCTAACGGATGTTGCCAACGAACTTCGCGACAAAGGGATGCTGGACGAAGAAGAGAGCTTCATTGACGCGACCTTTGCGATGGCCAAGGGCGGCGGCGCGGAGATCGGTCCGACCAAGCGTGGAAAAGGCATGAAAATCATGGCGATAGTGGATCGCCACGGTTTGCCATTGTCGGTGAGTACGCACGCCGCCAATCATCATGAAGTGCGCTTGGTCCAATTGTGCTTTGACTTTTACATGATTGAAGCCAAGCCCGAGATCCTCATTGGTGATCGCGCCTATGATAGTGATCCGCTCGATGACGACTTACGTAAAGATGGTATCGAGATGATCGCGCCGCACCGATCTAATCGCCGCAAGTGCCCCACGCAAGATGGACGCCTACTTCGGCGATATGCCCGGCGCTGGTTGGTCGAACGGTTCTTCGCTTGGCTTCAATGGCAGCGCCGCATTCTCGTCCGCTGGGAGTTTTATCCGAAGAACTTCCTTGGCTTCGTGCAACTCGCCTGCCTCGTCATCCTCTTCAAACGATTTTGAGATAGGTTCTAGCCAAATCCGAAATCATGATCGGATGAAGTTTTCGGTACACACAGATTGCATATCGCTAAGCTACGCGCCAAATCCGGACGATTTGCCACCTTGAGCTCACCGTCGGTTTGTACTATATCCCTTTTTTGAAGCCACTCCTTTCGGTCCGCCGAAAGGGGGCTTTTTGCTTTTGTGGGGCAAGCTAATGTCCACGAACCGAGACGGCCATATCAGGCTCACCTCGCACCCCGGGCACCGCACGCCCGGCCGCTATCCGCTCAACTGGGGCGCCGCCACCGCGCGCGAACGCGGGCCGGTCATCGGCACGGTTACTTCGGCGAGCGATCGCAACGCCATCGGCGCGCACGGCGGCTCCTACGCGCTCTATCGCGCCCTGGCGATATCGTCCGGTGCGCTTAACCCAATCGCGCGGCCCGATCTCACCAATACGGCACCGGTAGTCGACATTGGCCCGTTTCCGCAATGGTCCGAGCCCGGCCGCATCGTGTCGCTCGATCCTTGGGGTCATCGCGTGGCGAAGGATTTCCAACGCGAGATCGCCGAAGGTCTCGACGTTCGTCCGACCATCGCGGTCACGAAAGCGCGGCTGACCATTCCGGAATTTACCGATGGCGAATGGGGCGTCAAAACGGATGGTGAGATCGTAAGCGCTAGTGGCGACATCGCGGTCACCAAGGCAGCGATTGATCCGGTCTGGTATCTGCCCGGCATTGCCGAGCGCTTCCATGTCAACGAGGGCAAGCTGCGGCGCACGCTGTTCGAACAGACCGGCGGCATCTACCCGGAGCTGGTGACGCGGCCGGATCTTGCCGCCTTCTTGCCGCCGATCGGCGGCATCACGCTTTATATCTTCGGCGATCCCTCGGCCATCGCCGACCGCAAGCGGACACTCACCTGCCGCGTGCACGATGAATGCAACGGCTCCGACGTCTTCGGTTCCGATATCTGCACCTGCCGGCCCTATCTCATCCAAGGCATCGCCGAATGCGTGAAGGATGCGCAGCGAGGCGGCGCCGGGCTGATCGTCTATAACCGCAAGGAAGGCCGCGCGCTCGGCGAAGTGACCAAGTTCCTGGTTTACAACGCGCGCAAGCGGCAGGAAGGCGGCGATCAGGCCGCCACCTATTTCGAGCGCACCGAATGCGTGGCCGGCGTGCAGGACGCGCGTTTCCAGCAATTGATGCCGGATGTGCTGCATTGGCTCGGCATCACGCGCATCGACCGTTTCGTTTCAATGTCGAACATGAAATACGACGCCATCGTCGAGACCGGGATAGAGATCGGCGAACGTGTGTCGATCCCGCATGACCTCGTCCCGCCTGATGCCCAGGTCGAGCTCGAAGCCAAGAAGGCGGCCGGCTACTACGCGCCGGCGCCCGCACCAGCCACTGACGACCTTAAGGCGGTTGTCGGCCGCAAGCTTGACGAGTTCTAGCCATTCGCGGGCTAGCGCATAGCACCGTTTCCGAGCGCGAGGCGGCTCTGGCGCTGTTGTCGGCGGATGCGGTGCGCGAGCGCACGCACGATATGCTGGCGTTGGGCCTTGCCGATGCGCTGCCGAACTTCCGCGTCGAACTCGACCGACTTGAGCCGCTTGCAGGTTTCGTTGCTCGCGTCGTCAAAGACAACTATCCGGACCTGAACGTGCCGTTGCACGCACGTTGGCGACACTTTGTGTTCGGCGGTCGCGACCTGTGGGCAGAGATCGCGGACAAGGTGCGATGGGCCAACGCCGAGGCCCGGGCCCGCGCCGAGTTCGATCTCGCAATGACTTCGGTTCTACTCGACGCCGGCGCGGGGCAGGACTGGCGGTTTCAAGACGCAATGACAGGAATAACCGTCGGGCGTTCGGAAGGATTGGCGCTCGCCAGCCTCAGAATGTTCGAAGCTGGGCTGTTTTCATCCAATCGCGACGATCCATTGCGGGCGGACGCGCAGCGGCTAGCGGCACTAACCGGCGAAGATCTGGCAAATGGTTTTCAATCGAATGGTGACAATCCTCTCGTCGGGCTCGACGGCCGCGCGGCGCTGCTCGCGCGGCTGGGCCGCTGCGTCCTCGCGAACGAAAATATCTTCGCTCAGCACGATAGCGCGCGGCCCGGGGGGGTGTTCGATCATCTGACCGCGATTGCCGATGGCAACGCGATTGCTGCGCCGGTAATCCTGCATGAATTGCTGATCCATCTAGCGCCGATATGGCCAGACCGCTTGAGCCTTGGCGGCTTGCCCCTCGGCGATACCTGGCGCCATCGCGCCATAAAACGCGATGACGCGAGTGACGGCTTGGTGCCGCTGCATAAGCTGTCGCAATGGCTCGGCTATTCGCTGATCGAGCCGCTGCAGACGGCCGGTATCGTCGTCACCGACATCGGCGGCCTGACAGGACTGGCCGAATACCGCAATGGCGGATTGTTCGTGGACGGCGGTGTGATCGCGCTTCGCGACGCGGCGCAGGCCGACCGTGCGCATCCCGTCGACTCGGAATTGGTCGTGGAGTGGCGCGCGCTGACCGTCGCGCTGCTCGGCCGCCTAGCGCCGCTGGTTCGGGAAAAACTCGGCGTGAACCCAAAGGTATTCCCGCTCGGCGCGCTGCTGGAAGGCGGCACCTGGGCGGCGGGACGCCGATTAGCAAGCCAGAGGCGACCGCAGGGCGGCGCGCCGTTGCATGTGATCAGCGACGGCACGGTTTTTTGATACTCGAGGATATTGCCATGGACGGACTTACCATCGTCGATCATCCGTTGGTGCAGCACAAGCTCACGCTGCTGCGCGACAAGACGCGCTCGATCAAGGTTTTCCGCGAGTTGTTTAGCGAGATTGGCGCCTTGCTCTGCTACGAGGCAACGCGCGATTTGCCGCTGGAGAAGATTGAGATCGAAACGCCGTTCGCCAAGATGCAGTCGCCGGTTCTAGCCGGCAAGAAATTGGTGCTGGCGCCGGTCGGGCGCGCGGGTATGGGTTTCCTCGACGGCATCCTCACGCTGGTACCGTCGGCGCGCGTTGCCCATGTCGGGATGTATCGCGACCCGCGCACGCTGGTGGCCGTGGAATATTTTTTCAAGGCGCCGGACGACATGGCCGAGCGATTGGCGCTGGTTCTGCACCCCATGCTCGCCACCGGCAATTCAGGCGTTGCTGCAATCGACCGCTTGAAGGAAAGCGGATCGAAGACCCTGCGCGTCATCTGCATGCTGGCGACGTCGCAAGCAATCGAGAAAATTCGCGCGCACCATCCCGACGTGCCCATCTACACCGCGGCGATCGACCCAGATATCACAGACAATGGCTATATCTTGCCGGGTCTCGGCGACGTCGGCGACCGCATGTACGGCACGCGGTAACAGAGACATCGGCCGCGTTCATGGCGCCCATAACGGCTCAAATTGCGCGGCGACGACATCTTCGTAGGGCACGTCACCGTCGAGCAATCCGACGTCACGGGCAAATTGATTGAGCGCGCCGATCGAATGCCTGGAAAGCGTTGCGTCGTAGTAGGCAAGATCGCGCGCGACAACCTCGGTAATGAGGTCGGCCTGCGTCGGCGGAAAGAGCTTGCGCCCGACCGTGGCCGCCAAGGAGACGTCTTTCTTCAGCGCTGCCTGGCTTGCGACAATGGCGCGGACCATGGCGGCGGCAGTCTCGGGCGAATTCTCGATCAACCGGTCGGTGGTCGCAATCACCGGCAGCGTATAGTCGAAAGCGCCTTTGGGACCGTCGCCCCGGCGCACATCGAGCACGATGGTCCCGGCTCCGCGGCGTACGGCCACCTCCGCCCCCATGCCGTTGGCCCAGAAACCGTCGATCGCGCCGCTCTCCAGCGCCTGGGCCGCGGTCACGCCGGTATTGACCTTCAGTTCAAGCCCTCCGGGTATTGGTGCGATGGCGATGCGCTCGCGGACGGGATCGAGTCCGGCCTCGATCAGCAAACGCTTGAGCCCGAGCTCGACCCAAGGCGCCGCACCGATCCGCCGGCCGCGCACGCATTGAAGATCGCCGCGCTTGGCGCCGAGGTCGGCGCGCATCACCAGGAACCAGTACATCCCCTGGGATTGCGCGCAGATAAGCTTCATGCCCTGCCAGCGCGGGAAGGCGGCGAGCCCGGCATGCGCCTCGGCGGCGACGAAGTCGACCTCGCCGTCCTTGAGCGCCTGAAAGCACTTGTCGGCGGGCGCTAGCAGGACGAGCGAAGACTTGATGCCTTGCTCGCGCAAGAACTTAAGTTCAGACGCTGCGAGCGCCGGGAAGTACGAATTCGATATCATGTCCGGCACTGCGATCTTGATCGACATTGTTGAAACTCGCTTTGCGGTCGTTTCGGGATCTATTCTAGAGGCGCGAGGCGCAAGGGATCGATGTCGAGCGGCACGGCTTTTGCGCGCTCGTGCACTCGCAACATCGCTTTGGCAAGCGGGGCGTTGCGACGGATCAGATTTGTCAGTTCAAGCCGAATGTCTTCGTGGGCGGCGTCAAGTCTTGCGTCCATGCTTTGCTCGTCCAAGGTGGCGAGCCGCCCCCCTGTAAAGACGATCTTGCCGTCGACCATGACCATCCGCAGCGCGCGACCGCTTTCCCCGTAGACGAGTTGCCTGACCGCCGAATTGAGCGGCTTCCAAACCGGATCGGCAAGATCGAACAGCAGTAGGTCGGCTTTGTAACCTTCCTTGATACGGCCGATTTGTCCGGCCAGCCCGAGCGCGGCGGCACCGCCTAGTGTGGCCGCGTGGAATGCCGTTGCGGCGGCGCCGTCCTCGCCCGCCGGTGATTGCAGGGCCCACCACAGCGCAAACAGCTTCATCGCCTGAAAGATGTTCTGGGCATCACCCGCGCTGCTGTTGTCGCAGCCGAGTGCAATGGGCACATTGGCTTGCGCGTAGCGCCACACCGGCGCCGCGCCGTTCAACAGTTTCAGATTGGCCGCAGGATTGCAGGCCAGTTGCACGCCGGCTTCGCCAAGGCGATCGATTT
>CAVSGT010000012.1:0-26379 GCA_963727555.1 uncultured Alphaproteobacteria bacterium
TTTAGCTTAACATGTTTTCAGCAAGCTGACAGCCGCCGCTATGGCACAAATTGGATTTGGCTGCATACGGGTATTGAAAGTAACTGAGCCTTATTGCGCCGTTGGATCAACGGCGGGGGGCACTCAATCGGTCGCGAAACGCTCCAATTTGATGCCGGGGCAAGGCCGAGCCTGTCGCGACGGACCGCGCAACGGGCTGCGGCGCGGCCGGCGCCACAACGGGCTGCGGCACTCGGCTGGCGCCACAACGGGTCGTGACGCGGCCGATACCTCGGGTTTAAGAAGTGATTGAAGATCGGCACTAAGCTTTGCGTTGCTCGCCGCAAGATCGGCCTTGATCTTGGCTGCAATATCATTGCTGTCCACGCCATACCCCCCAATCTTGAGCGAGCAATAATCCGCGATAACCGTTTAAATTTCGCATTCTCGATCGCGAAAATTCGATGTAATTCGTCGGCTCACAGCTTCGGCAATCCGCTGACCGCCACCTTGGCGGTGCCGTCGGCCTCGGCGATCACCCGCAGCGTGGTGGAATCGAAGGCGATGCCGGTGAGGCGCAACGCATTCACCGTGGCGTTGACCTTGACGCCGCCTGAATCCTTCTTGAAATCGGCCAGCGCAGCCTGGATTTTCTTCAGGGCGTCGGCGGCGAACGGCTTCAGGTCGAGCACCGCGTTGTCGGCGAGCGACTGCTGTAGATAAGGCATAGCGGCGCGGGCGGCAGCGCCGAGCAGGCCGAAGGCGGCTTCCGATTCGACGGCGAGCGACAGGTCGGTGAGGCGCAGAAATTGGCTCTTGGCGTCGAGCACCGGCTTGCCCCAGATCTGCAGCGTCGCCGGCGCGCCGAAGCCGAACCAGCTCTTCTTCTCGTACGCCTTGACGTTGAGCGAGATCAGCAGCCGGTCGCCGGCGGCGGCCAGGCTGGCGCTGCGCACCTCGACCTCGACCGCCGCGTTGGGGTCGTTCGGGAAGCGATGGCCCTTGAGCTGGGCTTCCAAAACCTTGTTGAGCTCGGTGAAGGGCACGTCGATCGGCACGCCGACCTGCAGCTTGCCGTTCTGCATCGGCGGCACCAGCTCGAGCTGCGCCGGGAACGGGCAACTCGGCTTGGTCGCGCTCGGCACGATGCGCGTTTCCGCCTGCACGCCGATGGCGAGCGTCATGTTGCGGGTGTCCATCTGCGGCTGTGCCGCCGCGGCGCGCACCGGGCGCATCTCCAGCCACAGCTTGGGCAGGCCGGTCTTGTCGCCGCCGAGCGGGATCGAGCGGCACATCTTGGTCCATTGTTCGCGCGCCGTGCGCTCGATGATCGGATCGTTGCGCAGCCGCTGCTCCAACGCCGCCACTTGCGAATTGACCTGCTGCTCGATCAGCGGGCGCGCTTCGCCGGCGACGTTGATCTTGAGCCCGGTGACCGTGAGCGAATTGTCGCGAAGCGCGAGCTGCGACGTGAGATTAGGCTGCAGCCGCCAATTGGCGGTGAGCGCGGGCTTGGAATGCACGATCACCTGGCCGCGCACGTCGGCGCGTTGATCGAGCACCTTGCCGGTGAGCTCGCCGACTTTCTTGCCGACGCCGCTGTTTAAAAGCCCGGTGAGGGCGCCGGTCAGGTTGCCGGCCTGCGTCGCGATCTGGCCGGTGATGTGCAAGGAGCCGTTGAGCGGCGTGGTGATGGTGAGCTCATTGGGCTTGCCGGTGACCGCCATCGTGCCGCGCTGGACGGTGAGGCCTATATCGGCCTTCGACAGCAGACTGCTCACCGGGTTGCTGTTGTTGTCGGTGAGCGCGCGTGGCGCGGCGGCGTCCACGCTGCGGCCGATGGCGCTGAGCGCGATCGCCACCGGCGCGATCACATAAGAGGAGCGGGTCATCGGCTGCAGCGGCGGCAGTTTCGCCAGCGCAACCCGGTTGACCGTGCCGCCTTCGGGAAAGAACCGGTCGAGCAGCCACAGCGTCCCGGCGAAGAAAATTGCGACAATGACGAATGCCCCGACCGCCAGACGAAAGACGCTTGAGCGGCCGAACCAGCGGATCGGCGCGGTAGCGTGAAAGATGATGGTATCGAGCCGTCCGCTCATGGCGCGTTCCGCACGAATCTCCGATACGGAATCTTAAGGCGCGGCGAGGGGATGCACCAGCCTCGGCGGTTCAAGCGGGCGGAGTGGGCTCGGGGCGCACTGCAGCAAACTGCCGCAGCGCGCAGGCATCAAGTCCGCTCCTTCGAGAAACTGCAGAATTTTTGCAGGGCGCCGAACAGCTCTGAGGTATCAAACGATTTCTTGAGCACCTGTGCCGCACCCGGGTGCCCGCCGATCTCCCGCTTCAGCCGCTGTTCGGTCGGATCGTCGATGGCGCGGCCGCTCATCACGATGACCGGAATGTTCTCGGTCTCCGGCTTGCTGCGCAGCCGGTGCAGCAGGAAGTGGGCATCGCCGTCCGGCATCAGATAGTCGGACAGAATGGCGCTCGGCTTTTCGCGGCCGGCGATGCGGATCGCATGCACCGCGTTGGACGCAAACAGGATGTCCACACCGCATTTACTTAGCCGGCTGCCGAGGAAGCGCTCGACATCGGGGTCGTCGTCGACCACCAGCACGCGCGGATACTCGCGCACTTGGGCGGCCTCTGCCTGGGCGTCCGCCCCTGCGATCTTGTCCGCCATGTCGGGAAAGATTTCGCTCAGCGCCGTAGCGATATCATTCCAGAAATGCGGCCCCTTGCGGCTGTAATACAGACCGAGGCTGTCGCAACGTTCCGGCGTGCGCTCGTCCGTGCTTCCGGTGATGACGATGACCTCGATCGGCTTGCTGCCCGGATCCAGGAAGCGCGTGCACACCGATAGCCCGTCCACCTCGGGCATGTTGACGTCGACGATCACAATGTCGGGATGATTGTGGCGCGCCTTGATTAGCAATTGCATGCCGTTGGTCGCGGTATCGACGCGAAACCCGAGCTGCATGCAGCGCTCGGCGAGCAGGCGCAAGACCGCGGGATCGTCGTCGGCAATCAGCATCCTAGGCGGTTTGCGGAGCATCGGCGCCAGTGCGGCGGGCTCCGGCTTGGCGCTCATGGCGGCACGTTCGTCGCCGGCCGGCGCGGCGGGCGCGCTCGGCGCTTCGGCCTTGCGGCGCGGCGCCTCGTTGGCGATGCATTCAAGCAGCGCGTCGAGTTTCGCCCGGATCGCCCGCAGATCGTCTTTGCCGCCCGCCAGGCGCTCGATCACCGCGTCTTCGAGGGCCGCGGCCGCGGTGCTGACGTTCGGGAAGTCGAAAACGCCGGCGGCGCCGGCAAGCTGGTGGGCGCACAGCCTCAGACCGTCGGGCACCATCTGCGAATTCGGCTTCGCCTTCATTTCGCGCTGGTACACCGCGAGCTTGGCGGCATCCGCCTGCAAGCGCTCGCTGAAATCGCCGCCGCTGGAGGCAAGCTTGAGCGAATGCAGATGGTCGCGCACGGTCTTGGCGAGCGTCTTGGGATCGAACGGCTTGGAGATCACGGCGGCGGCGCCGAGCCCGATCAACCGCTCGATCTCGCTCTCCGGGGCGCGCGCCGTCATGAAGATGACCGGTATCTTCGCGGCACCGGGGTTTTCGCGTAGCCGCTCCAGCAGCGCCGGTCCGTCCATGCCGGGCATCAAGACGTCGCACAAGATGAGGTCGGGCGGCGACTCGGCTGCTTCGGCAAGGGCGTCGCTGCCGTCGGCGCAGCTCGTCACCGTGAAGGTCGGGTCGAGCAGAAGCGACGATTCCACGACGTCGCGCATGAGCGGATCGTCGTCGACATGGAGGACGCGAAACGGCATCGCTGCGGCTCCCGAATTTTTCTGCGCATAGGCCGCCTAGCACCGCGAACATTAATATTTTCATCGCAACGGCGGCGACCGCGTATTACTGCGTAGGCCCAACCGTAATGAATTACCTGCCGGCCCTGCCGCGGCTGCAGCAAATCGCCGCGGGTCTTCTATTCGGCCGATTGCCGCGTTCTCCGTTTTGGCGTATGGCGGAACGACCATTGCGCGGTGGAGGAGCCGCATGCCCACAAATACGCCCAGCGACGAGCGCTCGGATCGCATCGGCAAGACGCTGGCGAATATTTTTATAGCCGCGCTCGCCGCTCTCTTCGCATACGGCTATCTGCGGCATTTCCTCTAGCGGCGCGTCTCAAGGCTTCGGCGATCCCATGCGGTGCAGCTTGAGCGCCGCATAGATGATGTCGTTGACCGGCGTCGGCACTTTGAGCTGCTTGCCGAGCCGCGACACGTGCCCCGCCAACCAGTCCAGTTCCAGTCGGTTGCCGCGATCGAGATCGTTGGCCATGGAGGCTTTCATGCCGGCCGGCACGTTCTTGTCGGCGAAGGCCATGCGCTCGTCGACGAAGCCCGGATCGAGGGCGACGCCCTTGGCGCGGCCGACTGCCAGCGTCTCCGCCATGATGTTGCGGAATAGAGCGCGCGTGTCCGGATCGGCCAGGATCGGACCCATGCTCGAGCGCGTCACCGACGTGGCGCCGGAGGTTCCCGAAAGAAAGATAAATTTGTGCCAGCGGTCGCGCGCGATATTGTCCGACAGCGTGACGTCGAGGCCGGCTGATTTGGCCGCATCGACGAATGCCTGCAAGGGCGGGTTCGGCCGGCCGTCGACCGGGCCGCAGATGATGCTCTGGAACTGGCTGGCGTGCTTGATGACGCCGGGGCGCTCGATCACGGTGACGACATAGGTGACGCCGGGGATGGCGCGCTCGGCGCCGACGATGGGCGCGATGCGCTCATAGCTGTCGACGCCGTTCTGCAAGGTGATGACGCGGGTGTTGGGGCCGAGCAGGGGACGCGCGGCCTCTGCCGCCTTCTCGGTGTCCCACAGCTTGACTGCGAACAGCACGATATCGACCGGCCCGACCTTGGCCGGGTCGTCGCTGACATTCGGCTTCGGCAGGTGCACGTCGCCATGCACGCTGTGGACGGTGAGGCCGTTCGCCAGCATGGCGTCGCGGTGCGCGCCGCGCGCGATGAAAAAGATCTCGTGGCCGGCTTGCGCCATACGGGCGCCGAAATAGGCGCCGACCGCGCCGGCCGCCATCGCTGCGATACGCATGATTCAACTCTCCCTTGCCTTGGGGCAGGAGATATAGCGGCCGCAGCGCATTACGCCAAACCGGAAAAACTGTTGGCTTGAGACCGGGGCGAAAGCTAGGTTGGGCCGAACTCGCAATGCCAACCGCAGCCAGCAAACCGAAACCACCGGAGCCCATGCGATGAGCCGTGCGCTGATCATCGGCGGCTCGCTCGGCGGCCTGTTCGCCGGACTGCTGCTGCGTCAGGCCGGCTGGGATGTCACGGTGTTCGAGCGCAGCAGCGGCGATCTCGCCAGCCGCGGCGTCGGTATCGGCACGCATGTCGAAATGTTCGAGGTCATGCGCCGGCTCGGCATCACGGTCGACGAGTTGATCGGCGTTGCCTTCACCTCGCGCATCTGCCTCGACCGCAGCGGCGCGGAGATCGCCCGGCTGCCGTTCGACAAAGTCCTGAGCTCCTGGACGTTGTTCTATCGCACGCTCAAGCGGCTTCTGCCGGACGCCTGCTATCGGCCGGGCATGCAGCTTGACGACATTGCGCAACGGCCCGGCGGCGTCACCGCGATCTTTGCCGATGGCACGAAGGTGGAGGGCGATCTGCTGATCGGCGCCGACGGTCTGCATTCCACCGTGCGGGCGCGCGCCTTCACCGGTCCGCCGCCGAGCTATGCCGGCTATGTGGCCTGGCGCGGCGTCATCGAGGAGCAGGCGGTTCCTTCGGCCGCGCGCGCGCTGTTCGACATCTATACTTTGTTCGTGCCTGCGCGCGAGATGATGATCGCCTATTTGCAGCCGGGCGCCGACGACGACCACCGTCCCGGGCACCGCCGCATGAACTGGCTCTGGTACCATCCGGTGCGCGCGGCGGCGCTGCCGGATCTGTGCACCGATGCGAGTGGACGCCACCACGGCGCTGCTATTCCGCCGCCGCTGATCCGTCCCGAGGTGATCGCCGCCTTCCACGCCGAAGCGCGCGCGATCCTGCCGCCGCAGTTCATCGCCTTGGTCGAGGCGACGTCCGCGCCGTTCTTCCAGCCGATCTTCGATCTGGAATTGCCGCATGTCGTTGCCGGGCGCGTGGCGCTGCTGGGGGACGCCGCCTTTGTCTCGCGGCCGCATGTCGGCGCGGGCGTCACCAAGGCGGCGTTGAATGCGGCCTGGCTGACCGATGCGCTGGCGGCGACGCCGGACGATATCGACGCCGCGCTCGCCGCTTATGAGAGGCAGACGTGCGCCTTCGGTTCGGCGATCGTCGCGCGCGCCCGCTATCTCGGCGCTTACCTGGAGGACCCGCCGCGTGCCGGCTTGGTGCCCGATCCGGTGCCGGTGATGCAATCGATCGGCGCCCCGCTGCGCGATGTCCCGGAACTGGCGGAAGCCCTTGTGAGTCAAATTCGCGCCGCGCGGCGCGCCGCAGGAACCTGCAAGGCATCGCGCGCGCAGCTAGCGCGCTTTTGCGTGTCGGCCATTGGAGCAATGCGGAAGCGACATCTTCAGAGTCGGGCAGCCGGCATTTGGGGACAACGCGAGAGCGTGGGCGAGGCTGACAATGCTTGGGTCGCCTGATATTGCAGCATAACGTCTCAATTGTTGCAAATTTGAAACACACAACCGAATTCGAGGGCCGCGCCGCCGCCGCCTATTGCAGAACAGCGGTGGGGGTTCTGAAATACCTCTACTTTTGAGCGAAACTGCCTGAATTTTTTTGCGCATCGCTCGTTTTTGGCGGCGGGTAGGACGCACGTCGTTTTGGGGGACAGCCGCGGCTATGCGTTTGGGTGCTGCGCGTTCGGTGAAAGTGCACGCGTTCGGTTCTCGCCGATCCGCTTTTTGGCATCCGCTCGGCATGTCCTGGGCGTTGCTCCAGCGCGCTTGCCGCCCGTTATTTTTCTGTCTCAGCCTCGTTTTTGCGGCCGTCCTCCCGACAGGCGCGCACGCCCTAAGCACGAGCACCACGACGCTCGCGTCGTCGGTCAATCCGAGCACGCTCGGGCAGTCGGTGACATTCACGGCGACGGTCGTCGATTTTGACGGCCACATCGGCACGCCGACTGGGACGGTGACGTTCACGGATACGACGACCGCCACGGTGCTCGGCACGGTCGCGCTCAACGGAGCGGGCCAGGCGTCCGTCACCACCGCGGCGCTGACCGCCGGCAACCATGTCATCACGGCCGACTATAGCGGCGACGTCAATTTCGACGTCTCCACCGATTCGCTCACGCAGCAGGTCTTGAGCGGAGCCGCCACGGCGACCGCGCTCGCCTCCTCGCTGAATCCGAGCTTGGTCGGGCAGTCGGTGACCTTCACCGCGACAGTGACCGGCGTTACCACGCCGACCGGGACGGTGACGTTCACGGACACGACGACCGCACGGTGCTCGGCACGGTCGCGCTCAACGGAGCGGGCCAGGCGTCCGTCACCACCTCGTCGCTGGCCGTAGGTGATCATGTGATCACGGCCGACTACAGCGGGGATGCCCCAACTTTCGATCCTTCCAGCGACACGCTCACGCAGCATGTCGTAAGCAAATTAACATCGCTGACTGCGCTCGTCTCCTCGCAGAATCCGAGCACATTCGGGCAGTCGGTGACCTTCACCGCGACGGTTTACGATCCCGGCGCCCATGGCACCCCAACCGGGAGCGTGACCTTCAAGGATGGCGGCACCCCGCTCGGCCCGGCCATCACTCTCAGCGGAAGCCAAGCGGCCTTCACGACCTCGGCGCTGAGCGTGGGCCCCCATACCATCACAGCGGAATATAGCGGCGACGCTCAGTACGAAACATCCAGCGATTCACTGACGCAGACCGTCAATCTGAGCGGCACGACGGTCGCGCTCGCCTCCTCGCAGAACCCGAGCGTGTTCGGTCAGTCGGTGACCTTCACCGCGACGGTGACCGATACCGGCACCCCAACCGGTACGGTGACCTTCAAGGACGGCGCCAGCACGCTCGGCACCGGCACGCTCAACGGTTCGGGTGTCGCAACCTTCACGACCTCGTCGCTGAGCGCCGGCACTCATTCCATTACGGCCGAGTATGGCGGCGATGCGAGCCACGCCGCCAGCACGTCGGCGTCTTTGACGCAGATCGTGGGCAACACGACGATCACGCTCGCCTCATCGCAAAATCCGAGCACGTTCGGCCAATCGGTGACCTTCACCGCTACGGTGACGGGCAGCGGCGGCGGCACGCCCACCGGCACGGTGACCTTCAAGGACGGCGCCACCACGCTCGGCACCGGCGCGCTCAACGGCGCGGGCGTCGCGACCTTCACGACCTCGACGCTGGCGCTGGGCACCCACCCGATCACCGCCGTCTATGGCGGCGACGGCAGTTTCGCCAGTTCGACCTCGGCGACGCTCATCCAATCGGTCGACGTACCGGCCGACAGTCTGAAGCTGCGTGCGATGCAGATCGCGGCCAGCAGGCTGGTGGCCCAGAGCTCCGGAGCCGCCATTTCGGGCGCGATCGGCAGCGCGGTCATGGAGGGGTTCGAGGACGGCGGCGCGATATTCGCGCTGGCCGGAGATGGCGTGCGGATCAACTTCGCGGCGCGAGCGCAGGACAAGAGCCGCAAGCGCGCGCGGGTCGATGACGCCTTCTCGGCGCTAGCCTATGCCGCCGGCGGGCGCAAGATGATCACCAAGGCGCCGAAAGCGGCGCCGTTGCCGCCGCCGCGCGACTGGCTCGCCTGGACGGAAGTGCGCGGCACCGGCTGGAAAACCGATCCGGCCAAGGCCGATATCACGGGCGGGCAGGTCAACGCGTTGGCCGGCGTGACCCGCAAGCTGACGCCGGACGTGCTCGTCGGCGTGCTCGCCGGCTTCGAGCGCTTCGACTACCGCTCGCAGACGCTTGACGCCCGGCTCAAAGGTAGCGGCTGGACGGGGGGCGGCTATTTCGGCTGGCGGCTGTTGCCCACGCTGCGCTTCGAAGCCGGGCTCGCCTACTCGAACGTCAATTATGACGACCAGGCCGGTACGGCGGCGGGCACGTTCCCCGGCCATCGCTGGCTTGCCACCGGAGGGCTCACCGGAACCTACCGCGCCATGGACGGCTTCGTGATCGAACCGTCGGCGCATGTGTTCGCTTTGTGGGAACGCCAGAAAGCCTACACGGACAGCCTCGGCATCGTGCAGGCGGTGCGCAACTTCTCGACCGGACGCGCAAGCGGCGGAAGCAAGATCAGCTATGTGTGGCAGTGGTCGGACATATGGAAAGTCGCCCCTTATATTGGCGCTTACGCCGACTATCGTTTCACCGCCGACGACGCCACGGCCGGACTGTTGCTGCCGAACGTCGTGGTTGAAGGTTGGTCGGCGCGCGCGGTCGCAGGGCTTGCTTTCGCGCAGGCCGGCGGCGCCCGCTTCTTAATCGGCGGCGAACTCGGCGGCATCGGCTCCGGCGACTACAAGGTCTGGTCTGTGCGCGGCACCGCGAGCGTGCCGTTCTGAGCGCCGCGCCGGCAGGCGCACAAAAACCTCTTGATAAAAAAATCGCCCGGCCTTGTGGGCCGAGCCAAGTCTGGGGGGAGGTTCGGGAAGTAACTAGAACCTATCTCAAAATCGTTTGAAGAGGATGACGAGGCAGGCGAGTTGCACGAAGCCAAGGAAGTTCTTCGGATAAAACTCCCAGCGGACGAGAATGCGGCGCTGCCATTGAAGCCAAGCGAAGAACCGTTCGACCAACCAGCGCCGGGCATATCGCCGAAGTAGGCGTCCATCTTGCGTGGGGCACTTGCGGCGATTAGATCGGTGCGGCGCGATCATCTCGATACCATCTTTACGTAAGTCGTCATCGAGCGGATCACTATCATAGGCGCGATCACCAATGAGGATCTCGGGCTTGGCTTCAATCATGTAAAAGTCAAAGCACAATTGGACCAAGCGCACTTCATGATGATTGGCGGCGTGCGTACTCACCGACAATGGCAAACCGTGGCGATCCACTATCGCCATGATTTTCATGCCTTTTCCACGCTTGGTCGGACCGATCTCCGCGCCGCCGCCCTTGGCCATCGCAAAGGTCGCGTCAATGAAGCTCTCTTCTTCGTCCAGCATCCCTTTGTCGCGAAGTTCGTTGGCAACATCCGTTAGAACTTGACGCAAAACGTCGCTGTGGCACCACGCTTGAAACCGACGATGCACGGTTTTGTAGTTCGGATAGCTCTGCGGCAACATGTGCCACTGCGCGCCTGTGTTGAGAATCCACAGGACCGCTTCGAGCACGCGCCGTGTCGGAATCGGTTTGCGTCCGGGACGACCATCGGCAATGTGCTCCTCCGGAAAATGATTCCGGATCCGCTCCCATTGCTCATCGCTCAGTCGAATCATCCAACATTTATAGCCGATCAAGCCCGCTCAGCAATTTTGAGATAGGTTCTAGTAAAGTCCGGAGGGGCGGCTCGCGTTCCAGCTCACATGCGTATTGCTGCGCTTTGCCGTGACGGCTTGGTGATGCTTCGCCGGACGTTGCGCCTGCTGGCTCTGCGGCAGCACGATCACCTTGGTGCCGACGGTGACGCGGCTATAGAGATCGGTGACGTCCTCGTTGGTCAGCCGGATGCAACCGCTCGAGACGTGCTTGCCGATAGTGGACGGGTTGTTGGTGCCGTGGATGCGGTATTCGGTACCGCCGAGATACATGGCGCGCGCGCCCAGCGGATTACCCGGGCCACCGGCGACCATGCGCGGCAGATAAGGCTGGCGTGCGATCATTTCGGACGGCGGATACCAATCCGGCCACTCGGCCTTGCGCACCACATGCTTGACGCCCGACCAAGTGAAGCCCGTCCGGCCGACGCCGATGCCGTAGCGGATCGCCTTGCCGTTGCCGAGCACGTAATAGAGGTAGGTGTGCGGCGTATCGATGATAATGGTGCCGGGCGCTTCACTGCTGCGATAAGCGACGATCTGCTTTTGCAGGCGTGCCGGCAGTTGCGCGCCTTCGTCAGCGGCTTGATCGGTTATCTGCGGCTGCGGCTGCGGCTGCGGCGCGATCTGGGTCTGCGGCTGCGGCGCGTACCATGCGAGCAGCGGTTCGGCCTGGGCGCTGCCGCAGGACAAAACGGCGGCGGCGATCAGCGCGGCGATCGAAAATCTCGTTTTGCGTGACATGACAGCCTCGTCCAATTTCCCTTTGCTCTTTGGTCGGGGAAATCGTCGGGATGGTTCAATGGTTCCCGCGCAAATACGTGTAAATACCTGGAACCAGAGGGCTTTTCGTGCGTTAGGCGGCGTTTTCGCGCTCAATCCTTGCGCTTATGCCAGCCCACGGCCGCCTCCGGCACGCTGTCGGTGGAGGCGAAATAGGGCTTGAGGTCGACGAGTGGGGTGCCGTCCAGGCAGTCGAGCCCGACCACCGAGAGCCGGTTGCCCTCGATCTTGAGCAGCCGCACCACGCTCATGGCGACCGGGTTTGGCCGTGCCGGCGAGCGCAGCGCAAAGGTGCCGCGCTGCACGCCGTAATCGCCCGGCACCTGCAGCACCAGATTGCGCGGCGACTGGTCCATCCAATAGAGCACCACCAAGTGGCTCAGCGTTTCGACGTCTTTCAGCCCCGCCGCCCAGCGCGGATCGAGCTCGATGGTGCATACGGCGTCGGATTCACGGGCGTTTTTCGGGCAGTCCTTGCGGCTCTTCCAGGGCGTATGGATGCGGCCGATGAAATAGACCCCGGCGTCGGTCTGGGCCGGAAGCTCGACCGTCTGTTCGCCGGGGCGGATGCCGAAGTCTTTGCTGGTCATGGTTATTGTTCTGTTTCGACTATTTGGGGCGTGTGTAAGCAGCTGCTCGGTGTCATGCCCGGGCTCGACCCCGGGCATCCATGATGCATGGCAGATCGCGATGGCCTTAGGTAAGACCGCTCTTGCCTAAAGGCATCATGGGTTGCCGGGTCAAGCCCGGCAACGACGGGTCCCGCATGCCGGGCCTTGCGAGACCGCGTTTCAACGTATAAAGATATCTTTATATAGTGGGAAACGGCCCAAGAACGAGGGCCGCGCGCAATCCATGAGCAGCAAGGCCCGGCTCGGTTTCGAAGCACTCAACGCCGCCCTCAAAGCGGCGGGCGAGGAGACGCGTCTGCGCGTGCTGGCGCTGCTCGGCGAAGCCGAGCTGACCGTGTCCGACTTGACCGACATCCTGCGCCAGTCGCAGCCGCGCATCTCGCGCCATCTGCGGCTGCTGGCCGAGGCCGGCCTGGTCGAGCGTTTCCGCGAGGGCACCTGGGCCTTCTTCCGCCTGACCGAGCATGGCGGCGGGGCGGAAGTGGCGCGCGCGTTGCTCGAGCGGCTCGATGCGGCCGATCCCACGATCGCGCGCGACCGCGAGCGGCTTGCCTCGGTGCGCGCCGCGCGCACCGCCGCGGCGCAAGCTTACTTCCGCGCCCACGCCGCCGAATGGGACCGCATCCGCAAGCTGCACGTCGCCGATACCGCGGTCGAGGAGGCGATCCGCGCAGCGCTCGCCGAGCATCCGTTCCGCTCGTTGCTCGATCTCGGCACCGGCACCGGCCGCATGCTGGAATTGTTCGGCCGTGACATCGAGCGCGGGCTCGGCCTCGATCTGTCGCTCGACATGCTGCACTTGGCGCGCGACCGGCTGGCGCGCGCCGGTCTGAAGAACTGCAGCGTGCGCCAAGGCGACATCTACGATCTGCCGCTCGCCAACGACACCTTCGACGTCGTCATCCTGCATCAGGTGCTGCACTTCCTCGACGACGGCGGACGCGCGATCCGCGAGGCGGCGCGCGTGCTGCGCCCGGGCGGCCGCCTGCTGGTGGTCGACTTTGCCCCGCACGAAGAAGAACTCCTGCGCGAGCAATTCGCCCACCGTCGGCTCGGTTTTGCGCCCGAGACCGTGACGCAATGGATGGCGGCCTCCGGTCTCGATCCGGTGATGCACCGCTCGCTCGCGCCCGAGCCGGGCTCGGGAGTCAAGATCGCGGTGTCGCTGTGGCTCGCGCGCGACGCCCGCGCGCTGATGGTCGCGCCCAAAACGACGAGTAACACGGCGAAGGAGGTGGCGTGATGCAGAGCACGCTCCGTCCCAGCCGTTTCATCCGCAGCGACCGACTGTCGGTCTCCTTCGAGTTCTTCCCGCCCAAGGACGAGGCGATGGAGAAGATCCTGTGGGAGTCGATCGAGCGGCTGGCGCCGCTGGCGCCCAATTTCGTCTCGGTCACCTACGGCGCCGGCGGCTCCACGCGCGAGCGCACCCACGCCACCGTCAAGCGCATCCTGACCGAGACGCCGCTGACGCCGGCGGCGCATCTGACCTGTGTCGCCGCGACCTGCGCGGAGATCGACGAGATCGTACGCGGCTATCACGACGCCGGCGTGCGCCACATCGTGGCGTTGCGCGGCGACAGCGTCGATGGACCGGGCGCGCGCTACGCGCCGCATCCCGGCGGCTACGAGAACGCGGCCGCACTGGTCGCCGGCATCAAGAAGCTCGCGCCCGACTTTGAAGTGTCGGTCTCGGCCTACCCCGAGCGCCATCCCGACAGTCCGACGCTGGAAGCCGATATCGACATGCTGAAGGCCAAGGTAGATGCCGGGGCGACCCGCGCCATCACCCAGTTCTTCTTCGATAACGATCTCTACTTCCGTTATCTCGACCGCGTGCGGGCGCGCGGCATCGATATCCCGATCGTGCCCGGCATCCTGCCGGTGCAGAACTTCAAGGCGGCGAAGAACTTCGCCGCGCGCGCCGGCGCCTCGGTACCGGACTGGCTGGCCGAGCGTTTCCAGGGGCTCGATCACGATCCCGCGACGCGCAAGCTGATCGCCGCCGCGGTCGCCGCCGAGCAGGTGATCGACCTGGTCGACCGCGGCGTCACCAATTTCCACTTCTACACCATGAACCGCGCCGACCTGGTCTACGCCATTTGCCATTTGCTGGGCTTGCGACCGGCGGTCGAGCAAGCCGCCTGAAATCGGAGTTGAGTGAAGTGACAGTGCCCCCGACCACCCGCGCCGCGTTCCTCGATCAGCTCAAGCAGCGCATCCTGGTGCTCGACGGCGCCATGGGCACCATGATCCAGGCGCTCAAGCTCGACGAGGAGGGCTATCGCGGCGCCCGCTTCGACGCCTGGAACCGCGAGGTGCGCGGCAACAACGATCTGCTCAACCTGAGCCGGCCGCGCTCGATCCGCGACATTCACTATGCCTACTTCAAGGCCGGCGCCGACATCGTCTCGACCAACACGTTTTCCTCGACCACGATCGCGCAGGCCGATTACGGCATGGAAGGCATCGCCTATGAATTGAACCTGTCGGGCGCGCGGCTGGCGCGCGAGGCCGCCAAGGACGCCGAGGCCGAAGACGGCCGCCGCCGTTTCGTGGCCGGCGCGCTCGGCCCGACCAACCGCACCGCCTCGATCTCGCCCGACGTGAGCAATCCCGGCTATCGCGCCATTACCTTCGACCAGTTGCGCACCGCCTATGGCGAACAGATCCGCGGACTGCTCGACGGCGGCGCCGACCTGCTGCTGATCGAAACGATCTTCGACACGCTCAACGCCAAGGCCGCGATCTATGCGATCGCGGAAGCGGGCGAGGAGTGCGGCATCGATATTCCGGTGATGATCTCCGGCACGATCACGGATCGCTCCGGCCGCCTCTTGTCGGGCCAGACGCCGGCGGCGTTCTGGAACGCCGTGCAGCATGCCAATCCGGTGACCATCGGTTTGAACTGCGCGTTGGGCGCCAAAGAAATGCGTGCGCATATCGCCGAAATCGGCCGCGTCGCCGACACCTTCGTCTGCGCCTATCCCAATGCCGGCTTGCCCAATGAGTTCGGCTATTACGACGAGAGCCCGGAATTCATGGCCGAGCTGCTCGGTGAATTCGCCGATGCCGGACTGGTCAATGTGGTCGGCGGCTGCTGCGGCACCACGCCGGAGCACATCTCGGCCATCGCCAAGGCGGTCGAGGGCAAGGCGCCGCGCGTCATTCCGGAAATGCCGCAGCAACTGCGGCTGTCCGGCCTGGAGCCGTTCGCACTCACGCCGGAAATTCCCTTCGTCAACATCGGCGAACGCACCAACGTCACCGGCTCGGCCAAGTTCCGCAAGCTGATCACCGCCGGCGACTACACCGCCGCGCTCGATGTCGCCCGCGCGCAAGTGGAAAACGGCGCGCAGGTGATCGACGTCAACATGGACGAGGGCCTGCTCGATTCGGAAGAGGCGATTGTGACCTTCCTCAATCTGATCGCGGCCGAGCCCGACATCGCGCGCGTGCCGGTGATGGTCGATTCATCGAAGTTCTCGGTGATCGAAGCCGGACTGAAATGTTTGCAAGGCAAGGCGGTGGTGAATTCGATCTCGATGAAGGAAGGCGAGCAAGCGTTTATCGAGCACGCCAAAATCGTGCGCCGGCACGGCGCCGCGGTGGTGGTGATGGCCTTCGACGAAAAAGGCCAAGCCGACACCTTCGAACGCAAGACCGAAATCTGCAAACGCGCCTACGACATCCTGGTCAACCGGGTTGGCTTCCCGCCGCAGGACATCATCTTCGATCCGAACATCTTCGCCATCGCCACCGGCATGGAGGAGCACAATAATTACGGCGTCGACTTCATCGAGGCGGCGCGCTGGATCAAACGGAACCTGCCGCACGTGCATGTCTCGGGCGGCGTGTCGAACCTGTCGTTCTCGTTCCGCGGTAATGAGCGCGTGCGCGAGGCGATGCACTCGGTGTTCCTCTATCACGCCATCAAAGCCGGCATGGACTTAGGGATCGTCAATGCCGGGCAGATGGCGGTCTATGACGACCTCGACCCGGAATTGCGCGAAGCCTGCGAGGACGTGGTGCTCAACCGCCGGCCCGACGCGTCCGAGCGGCTGCTGGCGCTGGCCGACAAGTTCCGCGGCGACGGCCAGGCCGCCAAGGTCGCCGACTTGAGCTGGCGCGAGCAGCCGGTGGAGAAGCGGCTGGCGCATTCGCTGGTGCACGGCATCACCGAATTCGTCGAGGCCGACGTCGAGGAGGCGCGCCAGCGCGCCGAGCGCCCGCTGCACGTGATCGAAGGTCCGTTGATGGACGGCATGAACATCGTCGGCGACCTGTTCGGCTCCGGCAAGATGTTCCTGCCGCAGGTGGTGAAGTCGGCGCGCGTGATGAAACAGGCGGTCGCCTATCTGATGCCCTACATGGAGAAGGAAAAAGAAGAGCTCGGTATCTCCACCAGCAATTCCAACGGCAAGATCGTGATGGCGACGGTGAAGGGCGACGTGCACGACATCGGCAAGAACATCGTCGGCGTCGTGCTCCAGTGCAACAATTACGAGGTGGTCGATCTCGGCGTCATGGTGCCGGCGGCCAAGATCCTGGAAACCGCCAAGGCCGAAAAGGCCGACATCATCGGCCTGTCCGGGCTGATCACGCCGTCGCTCGACGAAATGTGCCACGTGGCGGCCGAGATGGAACGGCAAGGCCTCGACCTGCCGCTGATGATCGGCGGCGCGACCACCAGCCGCGTGCACACGGCGGTCAAGATCCATCCGAATTACCGGCGCGGGCAGGCGGTCTATGTCAACGATGCGAGCCGCGCGGTCGGCGTGGCGCAGGCGCTGATGTCGGCCGAGCAGAAGGTTAGTTATGTCGCCGAGTTGCGCGGCGAATACCGCCGGATCGCCGACGCCCATGCGCGCGCGCAGGAAGACAAAGTGCGGCTGTCGCTGCCGGCCGCGCGCGCCAATGCGCCGCAATTCGACTGGTCCGGCGCTTACGTGCCGCCTAAGCCCTCATTCCTCGGCACCGAGGTGCTCAACGATTACCCGATCGCCGACCTGGTCGACATCATCGATTGGACGCCGTTCTTCCAGACCTGGGAATTGAGCGGCAAGTTCCCCGCCATCCTCGACGACCCGAAAGCCGGCGAGGCAGCGCGCTCGCTCTACAACGACGCGCGCGCCATGCTCGATAAGATCGTTGCCGAGAAATGGTTCAAGGCGAGCGCGGCCTTGGGCTTCTGGCCGGCGAACGCCGTCGGCGACGACGTGCATGTCTATGCCGATGAGACGCGCGATGAGCCGGTCGCGGTGATGCATGGCTTGCGCCAGCAATTGTCGAAGCGCGAGGGCCGCTTCAACGAGTCGATCTCGGATTTCATCGCGCCGCGCGACAGCGGGCTGGCCGACTATATCGGCGCTTTCACGGTGACCGCCGGCATCGGCGAGGACGTTATTGCCGAGCGTTTCAAGAAGGCGAACGACGATTACTCGGCAATCATGGTCTCAGCGCTTGCCGATCGCCTGGCGGAAGCTTTCGCCGAGCGGCTGCATCAGAATGTGCGCAAGGAATTCTGGGGCTACGCAGCCGAGGAGGCGCTCTCGAACGCGGATCTGATTGGCGAAAAATATCGCGGCATCCGCCCGGCGCCGGGCTATCCGGCGCAGCCCGACCACACCGAGAAGGGCACGCTGTTCAAGCTCCTGGAAATCGAACGCATCGGCGTCAAGCTGACCGAGAGCTACGCGATGTGGCCAGGGGCGGCGGTGTGCGGTTTGTATTTCAGTCATCCGCAGTCGCATTACTTCGGCGTCGGCAAGATCGAGCGCGATCAGGCCGAGGACTACGCGCGGCGCAAGGGCTGGAGCGTCGAAGAAGCCGAGCGCTGGCTGGCGCCGATCCTCAATTACAATCCGCGCAGCGCGCCCCGCATTGCGGCGGCGTGAGCGGCGGGGTGGCGCCCGCAGGCGTGCTTTATCGCGGCGATGAAGGTGGCTCGGTGAGAAGACCGAGTCACGCATCAAACCTGCGCTATAGTCCCGTGACCCCACCGAACGGACGAAGCGTGCCCCTCCGATGCGCCTGACCAATCGCTCGCTCATATTCGCGATGTGCCTTGGTCAGGTCGGCAACCTGTTGCCGCACGTTGCCGTGCCGGCGGTGATGCCGCAGCACCTGATGCCGCTGTGGAGCCTGAGCGGCGCGCAAGCCGGCATGATGGCGAGCGCGTTTGCGTTTGGTTATATGCTGGCTGTGCCGCTGCTGACCACGTTGACCGACCGTATCGACGCGCGCGGCATCCTGCTGGTGGGCTCGACGGTGACGGCGCTGGCGACGCTTGGCTTCGGCTGGCGCGCCGACGGTCTGTGGTCGGCGACCGCGATCTGGGGCCTGGCCGGCGTCGGCTTTGCCGGCGCCTACATGCCCGGTCTCAAGGCGCTGACCGATCGCCTACCGCCCGGCGATGTCTCGCGCAGCGTGACGCTCTACACGTCCAGTTTTTCCCTCGGGGTCGGACTGTCGTTCCTGGCTTCCCAATTGCTGGCGGAGTGGCTCGGCTGGCGCGCCGCCTTCCTGGTCACCGGACTCGGTCCGCTGATCATGGTGGTCACCTGCCTCTTGATGGCGCCGGTGAAGCCGACGCCGTCGCACCGCAAGTTGCTCGACTTCGGCCCGGTGCTGAAGAACCGCCCGGCCATGGGTTACGTGCTCGGCTACGGCGCGCACTGCTTCGAGCTCTACGGCATCCGCACCTGGGTGGTGGCGTTCTGGGCCTTCGTGGTGTCGCGCAATCCGCACGCGCTGCCGTTCGGGCCGGTGGCGGTCAGCGTCGCCTTTGCGCTCCTCGCCATGCCGGCCAGCATCCTCGGCAACGAAGCGGCGCTGCGCTTCGGCCGCCACCGCGCGCTCAATGTGCTGATGGTCCTCTCCGCCGTGGTGGCGGTGGCGATCGGTGTCTCGGTGCAGGCGTCGCCCATCCTGCTGCTGTTGCTGTTGCTGCTTTACGGCCTGACCGTTCCGTCCAACTCCGGCGCACTGACGTCGGGCATGACGATGAACGCGGAGCCTTCGCACCGGGGCGCTACCATGGCGATGCACTCGACCGTTGGCTTTGGATTGTCGGCGGTGGGGGCCTGGGCCGCGGGCGTCGTGCTCGATGTGGCTGGCGGTCCGGCGAGCGCGTCCGGGTGGTTCGCCGTGTTCATGTTGCTCGCCGCTGCGATCCTGCTTGGCCCGATTGCACTGTGGTGGTCGCGGCGGGGTGCTCACGCGTGAAAGACGATGGCGGCAAGCGCAAGGGCTGGACGCTGGAAGAAACCGAACGGTGGCTGGCGCCGATCCTCAACTACGACCCGCGCCGCGCGCCGAGGATCGCGGCGGCGTAGCTCGCGGCGTTCTCTTTTTTTCCTCTCCCACAAGGCGAGAGGAAAAAGCGCGTATGCCGCGTCCCTACAAAAATCAAGACACCGGAAAGCTCGCGCTCTCCGGTGTCTGAACTCTTGGCCGGTTTCGAAACCGGCAATTATTGGTTTGGCGTCGTCGTCGGCCTCTTGAACTCAGAATGCTCCCAGCAAGATCGCGCCGACGAAAACGAACACGGCGCATACAGCGAGTACATTCAGTCTCAAGGTAAGGTCCACGGCAGGTGCCTCCCTTGGTTGATGTGGCGCGACATTACCAGAAAACGGAATCGCGCCGATACGGTTTGCAAGAGGCGTCGGGCGAAATTTGCGTCAAACGTCATGCATGGCGGGCATGACGGTAGCAAGACATTGATTGTGTAGCTGAAAAAACTCGGTTGCGGAAAAAAGCGGCAGTGCAAAATTTGTCTGCAGCCGCAATTCGATGCGAAATTTGCGGCAACCGGCGCTAGTTCGCCGAATTTCGCGAAGCGTAACCTGGATATCCAGGCAAAATTGCATGCGATGATTGCACTGCACAAATCGCGTCGCCGGCTTCGCCTGCCTAAGCGAGCCGCCTCGCGCGCCTGCCGCACGGCAACAATTCCTTATCCTTAACGAAAATCCATTCGCACAGTATTGAAGCCTCATTAAAGAAACTGCTCGCATTTTCGCGAGCATGAAGGGTCGACTGCGTTTTTATCTCGCGGGCGCTTTGCTGATCGCGCTCGCCGGCTGCGGCCGCGGACTTTGGCCGTCTGGCGAGCGCGCCGCGTGGCGCCACGACGCCGAGGTCGCCTGCATGAAATCGGGTGCGGTCAAGCTTGGCGCCGGCGTGGTGCAGATCGAGCCGATCGAGGGGCCCGGCGTCTGCGGCATGGATTTCCCGCTCAAGGTATCGCAGCTCGCCGAGAGCAGCACGGCCATGACCTACGCCGACGACTTGCGGCCGCCGGCGGCCATCCCGAATGCCGGCCCAAGTCAGATGCCGCGTTGGCCGGGGGCCCGGCCGCGTTACGCGCCGGTGCCGGTCGAGCCGGTGCAAACCGCGCCGGTGCAGTCGCGCCCGATGCAAGCTCCGCCGGTGCGCGGCGAAGTCTTGCGCTGGGTTCCGGGGCCGCCGGGCATCCAGCGCCCGCAGGCCAGCGCGCCCGCTCAACAGCCGATGTCGCTCAATCCGCCGGGCGTTGAGCAGGATGGCGCGCCGCGCGACGCTGCCTATCCGGAGCAACCGCGCGCGGCCCCCTTGCCCAGCGATATTCCCGACGACGCCGTTCTGCCGCCGGGCCGCCGCCGCGCGCCGGATTACGCGCCGGCGCGTCCCGCCTATCCGTCCGCGCCGCGCACCTATAACGCGCCGACCTATCAGCCGCCGCAGCGGCAATATTCTCCGCCGCCGCTCGGCCCGCCGCGTACCCCGCGACAAGTCGCCGCCGCCGAACTATCGCCGCCGGCAAAGCTTGCCTGTCCGCTGGTCTCGGCGCTCGATCGCTGGGTGAGCGAAGGCGTGCAGCCTGCCGCGCTCTATTGGTTCGGCCAGCCGGTCACCAAGATCCAGCAGATCGGCTCGTACTCCTGCCGCGACATGGTCGGCTCCGGCACCAATCATATTTCCGAGCACGCCTTCGGCAACGCGCTCGACGTTGCCGGCTTCACGCTGGCCGATGGCCACAAGATCACGGTGAAGAAGGGCTGGCACGGCACGCCGGAAGAGCAGGGCTTCCTGCACGACGTGCAGCTTTACGCCTGCAAGACCTTCGTCACCGTGCTGGCGCCCGGTTACAATCCCGAGCACTACAATCACATCCATGTCGATTTGATGCATCGGCGTCCCGGCTACCGGCCCTGCCGCCCCACCGCGGTTCCCGGCGACGTGGTCGCCTCGCGGGCGCGGGCGCATTACGCAGCCAAGCATGGCAGGCCGACCTATACCGGCTCGATTGCGAATTTCCTTGCAACCGGCAAGATCGCCGTTCCCGGCGCGGACGGCTATGTGCCGGATGACGGCGACGAGCCGGCGACGACCGGATCGATTTCAAAAACGCCGGAGGTGGCCGATCAGGTGAAAGCCGGTGGCGATGTTGCCGAGGCGAAGGCAGTCGACGTGCCGAAGCGGCACCATCAAGGCATTAATTCGAGCCGCGATGCCGCCATACGCGCGATGGAACGCGCGCCAGTGTTGCAATAGCGGCCGCAGGTCAGGTGTCGCGTGCGGTTCAGTCGCTGCCGCGGCCGGCGAGCGCGCTCTTCGACCCGAACAGGCCGAGGCCGAATCTCAGGACCGGCGCACTGAAGAATAGCTTGATGGTCAGGCGCCGCAGCCAGGGACGCGAGCGCTGCGTCGGCACGAACAAGCCAACAAAACGCGCGGCGTCTTTCTGCCGCTTATCGACCGGCGGCTTCATGAATGCCTGGTAGGCGGCAAAGGCTGCTCGGTGGTCGTCGCTGTGGCGCGCGAGTTCCTGCGCCAGCACATAACCGCCGGCCATGGCCATGTGCGAACCTTGGCCGGCGAGCAGCGTCAGGCAGCCGCAGGCGTCGCCGATCAGCGCCAGCCGCCCTTGGTACCATTGCGGCATGACAATCTGCGTCACGCTGTCGAAGAAGATCGGTGCATCGGCTGGGCAGGCGCGCAGCACATCCTCGGCGATCCAGCCGGCGCCGCGATAGCGCTCGCGCAGGAAGCCAAGCCGCTCGCCATGCGGCACATGCGCTTCGTTCTGGCGGAACACGTAAGTCGCATCCAGGTGTTCGTCGTTGAGCGGATAGAGGAAGGCCAGGCGGTCGGGTTCTTCATAAAGCTTGACGGTGCGCTCGATCGGGAAGCCATTGCGCGCGACATGGAAGGCGCCGACATAGAGCCCGAGGAAACGGGCGAATTGTCGTTCCGGCCCGAATGCCAACTCGCGTAGGCGCGAATGCACGCCGTCGGCGCCGATGACCAGCGCGAAATCGTCGACGCCGCCGTTCTCGAACTGGGCATGCACGCGGTCGCCGCGATCCTCGATGGCGGAGAGCGAGGTGCCATAGCGCACCTCGACCCCGGCCTCGCCGGCGCGCTCGGCCAAAATGCGCTCGAGGTCGGGCCGCCGCAGATAGACATATTTGTCGTCGAGCGCACGCCGCATCCGCTCAATCGGCATGTGGACGTAAGGCGCGCCGCCGGCATCGACGAATTCGAGGCTGTCGATCGGGTAGCGCACGGCGTGTAGCCGCTCGATCAGGCCCATGCGTTCGGCGACGTCCCAGCCGGTGCCAAAGAAGTCCATCATGTAGCCTTCGCGACGAAGCCCGTCCTCGCGCTCGATCACCAGCGGCTCGAAGCCGCGGCGCTTGAGCTCGATGGCAAGCGTCAGCCCGGCGATGCCGCCGCCGGAGACGAGGATGCGGGTACCATTCATGCTTTGCCCGAGCTTGGATTCTCCCTGTCCTATAACCATGGCCGCGCATATCGTTCCACGGTGTAATGTTGCCGGCAGCTTGGCGCGGTCGAGAGCGCTACGCCGCCTGCGGCAAGCTCCATTTCAAACCGGGAAAGCGGGCGTAGTCGCGATCAAATGTGATCCACTCGCAACCCCATTCGATCGCCAGCGCGGCATACCAGGCGTCGGTGACGCGCGGCCCGCGCGTATCGGTTTCGACGCAGAGACGCTTGAAGACGCCCCAATGCCGCTCGCCCGGCTCGACGATCTGGCAATGCGGTTGGCCGAGGAGATCGTCGCAGTATCCGATCGCATCATCGAGCGAGCTTGGCGCCGGGTAACTTCGGCTGTTTGTCGTGATGCGCACCACCGCGGCTAGCGCCAGAGGCGATAGGCCGAAGGGAGCGTCATCTAGAATGACGCGGTCCAACCAAGCTCGGCAGATCGCGTGCTGCGGCACGTCTTTGCGAAAAGCGTAGATGAGGACGTTGACGTCCGGCAGGATCATTTAAAGTGTTTCATCCGCTCGACGTATTCGAGATCCTCCATTTCCTGAAGCGCGGCGGAATTGGAGATATCGATGCCGGGAAACGTTCCGCCGGTGGCTTTGCTGATCCGGGGGATGACTCTCTTTGCTTTGGTGCTTTTGGTCATAACCATGCGCCGCAAGCCGTCCTCGATCAGCGCGGTCAGCGTCGTGCCTTCATCGGCTGCCTTGCGTTTGGCGAGCCGAAGCAGCTCTTTGGGAAGTCGGACGGTGGTTCGCTCGATCATATGTTAAGACATATCAGCGATATGTCAATATGTCAAGGACACCGAGGCCGTCACACCACCGCATCCAACAGCATGGCGCCGAACAGCATCAGCCCGGCATCGCGGTTCGATTTGAACAGCACCAGACAGTGCGCGGAGTCGTCGATATCAAGCCGCGCGACTTGCCAGGCCAGATGCGCGGCGAAGGCGGCAAGTCCGAGATAGAAAATCCAGCCGCCGCCGGCGAGCGCGCCGGCGATGCCGATCAGCGCCACCGCGCCGGCATAGAAGCCCGTCAGCATCGGCCAGGTGTTTTCGCCGAACAGCAGCGCGGTCGACTTGATGCCGACCATGAGATCGTCCTCGCGGTCCTGGTGCGCATAGATGGTGTCATAGCCGATCACCCAGGAGATCGAGCCGGCATAGAGCACGATCGCCGGCCAATCGAGGCGGGCGAAGGTCGCCGGCCATCCCATCAGCGCGCCCCACGAGAAAGCGAGGCCGAGCACGATCTGCGGCCAATAGGTGATGCGCTTCATGAACGGATAAATCACCACTACCGCGAGCGACGCGAAGCCGCACATCACCGTGAAGCGGTTGAATTGGATCAGCACCAGCAAGCCGACCAGCGCCTGCGCCGCCATGAAGGCAGCGGCTTGCACGACCGTCACTTGGCCGGAGGGGATCGGCCGCGAGCGCGTGCGCTCGACCAGTCCGTCGATATCGCGGTCGACCAGATCGTTCCAGGTACAGCCGCAGCCGCGCATCGCGAAGGCGCCGATGAAGAACAGCACGACGTGCCACAGGCTGGGCGGCACGCCGCGATACATGCCGGCGAGCCCGAGCGACCACCAGCACGGCATCAGCAACAGCCAGGAGCCGATAGGGCGGTCGAGGCGGGCAAGCCGCAAATAAGGACGAATGACGACAGGGGCAAACTTGTCGACCCAGTTACCGGTCGCATCGGCGACGCGTCCGGTACTTTGGCTCATCGGTTGCCGAGCGGTGTGCCGGTCAGGGTGTCGAAAGTGCCGCCGCGCCCCGGCTTGATGTTGTTGGCGTCGGGAACCGTGGAGCTGAGCGCGTCGCTCAGCGTCGGCGCCCGCGGCGCCTGTGGCGCTGCCGCGATGCGGCAGATCTTGGTGCGCATTGCCGTTGCCTTGGCGTGTTCCTTCTTCATCTGTGTGACGGCCTGCTCGGGGATGCCGCACCACACGTTATTTTCGGAGGCATATTTCACCATCTTGGCTTCGGCGATGGTGAGGGCGGTGAACAGATGACAGGCCTCTTGCGGGCTTGCCTTGCGCGCGCTGGCCTCCCGGATGGCTTTGGCTTTGTTCGCGGCGACGTCGCGCAGTTTCATGAACTCCTTGACGCAAGGCGGCGGTTGCTGCTGCGGCATCGCCGGCTGGAATTGCGCCGCCGCCGTCCCGGCGGCAGCCAGCAGCATCAAGGCGGCAATGAACGATGCCCGGCGCAGGTCCATAGCGAATCCTCTCTCGTCTCCGGCATTATAGAGCAGTCGCTCGGCGATCGGCCGCTTATACCAACCTGGTGAATGCGTCGGGAAGGCGGCAAAACCGCCGGATCCGGCCCCCTCGCCAAGCCGGCATCGGCTGGCGTAAACCCCCTTTGAGCCGCCGCCGGCGAGGTCGCGCCCCATGTCCCGCTACGATTTTCGAACGCCCCGGCTCTATGTCGACGCGCCGCTGGCGCAGGGCCGCACGGTAGCGCTCGAGCGCGATCAGGCCCATTACCTCGCCAATGTGCTGCGGCTCAAGCCCGGCGCCGACATCCTGCTGTTCAACGGCCGCGAGGGCGAATGGCGGGCGCGCCTTGCGCGTGGTGCCAAGCGGGGGCTCAGCGCCGAGGTCGGCGAGCGCACCCGCGCCCAGCCGCACCCGCTCGACCTGCATTTCCTGTTTGCGCCGCTCAAGCACGCGCGGCTCGATTATCTGGTGCAGAAGGCGGTCGAGATGGGCGTCTCGCGCCTGCAGCCGGTGATCACCCGCCACACCCAGGTCGCGCGGGTCAATCTCGACCGCATGCGCGCCAACGCGGTCGAGGCGGCGCAACAATGCGGCGTCCTGAACCTGCCCGACATCGCCGCGCCGGCGAAGCTGGCGGCGGCGACGAAGGATCCCGAGCGGTTGCTGGTGTTCTGCGATGAGGATGCCGAGGTGAAGGACCCGGTCGCGGCGCTCTCGGCGCTGCGGCCAACGGTCACGGCGCTGCTGCCGGAGACCGAAGCCCTGCGGCTGGCGCTGCTGATCGGTCCGGAAGGCGGCTTCGACGAGCACGAGCGCGAAAGCCTGCTCAAGCATCCCAACGTGGTGCGGCTGGCGCTCGGGCCCCGCATCCTGCGCGCCGATACCGCCGCGGTGGCGGCACTCGCGCTGGTTCAGGCGGTGTTGGGCGATTGGCGCACGCCGCCGGAATAGTCGGCCGCAGCGAAAAATCCTATGATGAAACCCAATTCGCGAGCGGAGGAATTTCCATGCGCTGCGCTTACCGTGGTATTCGGTCGCTGGCGTTATTGATCGGGCTCGGCGTGGCAGCCCTTGCCGCCGTCGTGCCGGCCAAGGCGGCAAACTTGTTGGAAAAGAACTTCTATCTGTCGGGGCCGCGCTATGACGGCGTACTACCGCCCTGCGAGGCTGCGCTCGGCACCATCAGCTGGCGCTTTGCCCAGAAGGAAAGTCGGTTCTGGAAATCCGGCCTGACGATCCTCGGCTACGATCACGTCCGCGAAATCGCCTTTCGCCCTTGGGCCTCTCACACGATTCCGCGCCGCTTCTGCCGGGCGCGGGCCTTCGTCAGCGACGGCCGCAAGCGCGTCGTCGATTACTGGATCGGCGAGGACACCGGCATGATCGGTGCGAGTTGGGGCGTGGAATGGTGCGTGATCGGCCTCGACCGCAATTGGGCTTACAATCCGGCCTGTAAAATGGCGCGCCCCTGAGGCGGGCACTTCTGGCATTTTGAGTTGCT
>CAVSGT010000013.1:0-84814 GCA_963727555.1 uncultured Alphaproteobacteria bacterium
CCGATCAGCGCCACCGCGCCAGCATAGAAGCTGCCACCATCGGCCGGCGTTATCGCCAAACAGGCGCGCAGTCGATTTGATGCCGATCAGCGAGTCGTCTTCCCCGTCCTGGTGCGCATAGATCGTATCGTAGCCGATCACCCAGAAGATCGAGCCGGCATAGAGCACAAGCCCGGCCAATCGAGTGGGCCGAACGCGCCGCCCAGCCCATCAGCGCGCCCCAGGAGAAGGCGAGGCCGAAAAAGAATTGCGGCCAATAGGTGACCCGCTTCATGAACGGATAGATCGCCACCAGCACCAGCGAGGCCAAGCCAGATCAGGTGAAGCTGTTGAACTGCAACAGCACCGCCAGCCCGATCAGCGCCTGCGCCGCCATGAAGGCAGCGGCTTGCACGACCGACACCTGGCCGGAGGGGATCGGCCGCGAGCGCGTGCGCTCGACCAGTCCGTCGATATCGCGGTCGACCAGATCGTTCCAGGTGCAGCCGGCGCCGCGCATCGCGAAGGCGCCGATGAAGAACAGCACGACGTGCCACAGGCTGGGCGGCACGCCGCGATACATGCCGGCGAGCCCGAGCCGACCACCAGCACGGCATCAGCAACAGCCAGGAGCCGATCGGGCGGTCGAGGCGGGCAAGCCGCAAATAGGGACGAATGACGAAGGGGCGAACTTGTCGACCCAGTTACCGGTCGCATCGGCGACGCGTCCGGTGCTTTGGCTCATCGGTTGCCGAGCGGTGTGCCGGTCAGGGTGTCGAAGGTGCCGCCGCGCCCCGGCTTGATGTTGTTGGCGTCGGGAACCGTGGAGCCGAGCGCGTCGCTCAGCGTCGGCGCCCGCGGCGCCTGTGGCGCTGCCGCGATGCGGCAGATCTTGGTGCGCATTGCCGCTGCCTTGGCGTGTTCCTTCTTCATCTGTGTCACGGCCTGCTCGGGGATGCCGCGCCACACGTTATTTTCGGAGGCATATTTCACCATCTTGGCCTCGGCGATGGTGAGGGCGGTGAACAGATGACAGGCCTCTTGCGGGCTTGCCTTGCGCGCGCTGGCGTCCCGGATGGCTTTGGCTTTGTTCGCGGCGACGTCGCGCAGTTTCATGAACTCCTTGACGCAAGGCGGCGGTTGCTGCCGCGGCATCGCCGGCTGGAATTGCGCCGCCGCCGTCCCGGCGGCAGCCAGCAGCATCAAGGCGGCAATGAACGATGCCCGGCGCAGGTCCATAGCGAATCCTCTCTCGTCTCCGGCATTATAGAGCAGTCGCTCGGCGACCGGCCGCTTATACCAACCTAGTGAATGCGTCGGGAAGGCGGCAAAACCGCCGGATCCGGCCCCCTCGCCAAGCCGGCATCGGCTGGCGTAAACCCCTTTGAGCCGCCGCCGGCGAGGTCGCGCCCCATGTCCCGCTACGATTTTCGAACGCCCCGGCTCTATGTCGACGCGCCGCTGGCGCAGGGCCGGACGGTAGCGCTCGAGCGCGATCAGGCCCATTACCTCGCCAATGTGCTGCGGCTCAAGCCCGGCGCCGACATCCTGCTGTTCAACGGCCGCGAGGGCGAATGGCGGGCGCGCCTTGCCCGTGGCGCCAAGCGGGGGCTTAGCGCCGAGGTCGGCGAGCGCACCCGCGCCCAGCCGCACCCGCTCGACCTGCATTTCCTGTTTGCCCCGCTCAAGCACGCGCGGCTCGATTATCTGGTGCAGAAGGCGGTCGAGATGGGCGCCTCGCGCCTGCAGCCGGTGATCACCCGCCACACCCAGGTCGCACGGGTCAATCTCGACCGCATGCGCGCCAACGCGGTCGAGGCGGCGCAACAATGCGGCGTCCTGAACCTGCCCGACATCGCCGCGCCGGCGAAGCTGGCGGCGGCGACGGAGGATCCCGAGCGGTTGCTGGTGTTCTGCGATGAGGATGCCGAGGTGAAGGACCCGGTCGCGGCGCTCTCGGCGCTGCGGCCAACGGTCACGGCGCTGCTGCCGGAGACCGTCACGAAGCCCTGCGGCTGGCGCTGCTGATCGGTCCGGAAGGCGGCTTCGACGAGCACGAGCGCGAAAGCCTGCTCAAGCATCCCAACGTGGTGCGGCTGGCGCTCGGGCCCCGCATCCTGCGCGCCGATACCGCCGCGGTGGCGGCGCTCGCGCTGGTTCAGGCGGTGTTGGGCGATTGGCGCACGCCGCCGGAATAGTCGGCCGCAGCGAAAAATCCTATGATGAAACCCAATTCGCGAGCGGAGGAATTTCCATGCGCTGCGCCTACCGTGGTATTCGGTCGCTGGCGTTATTGATCGGGCTCGGCGTGGCGGCCCTTGCCGCCGCCGTGCCGGCCAAGGCGGCAAACCCGTTGGAAAAGAACTTCTATCTGTCGGGGCCGCGCTATGACGGCGTATTGCCGCCCTGCGAGGCTGCGCTCGGCACCATCAGCTGGCGCTTTGCCCAGAAGGAAAGCCGGTTCTGGAAATCCGGCTTGACGATCCTCGGCTACGATCACGTCCGCGAAATCGCCTTTCGCCCTTGGGCCTCTCACACAATTCCGCGCCGCTTCTGCCGGGCGCGGGCCTTCGTCAGCGACGGCCGCAAGCGCGTCGTCGATTACTGGATCGGCGAGGATACCGGCATGATCGGTGCGAGTTGGGGCGTGGAATGGTGCGTGATCGGCCTCGACCGCAATTGGGCTTACAATCCGGCCTGTAAAATGGCGCGCCCCTGAGGCGGGCACTTCTGGCATTTTGAGTTGCTATTCCGCCGCCGCCTGAAACGCGGCGGTCGGCCGCTGCGCGCCAGCGACCCGGTCGGCAATCGTGCCCCTGATTTATTTTCGTTTTGTTCTTGAAATGTTCTAAAAGTTCTGGTATTTGGTTAAGGAACTGTTGAGCCACGTCAGTTTCCGCTTTGTTCTCGGTGTCGCGAGCGTTGTAGGGGGCGTCCCATGATCGGTCATCGCGTTCGTCGGCTGGCGCGCAGCGCCGCCATTACCATCAGCTTCGTGTTTGTTTTTGCGGTCGTCGCGCTGGCGCAAGGCAGCCGGCCAAACACCCCGGGACAATTCGATTTCTATGTGCTGGCGCTATCCTGGTCGCCGTCCTTTTGCGCGGCCGAACGCGAGCGCGGCCGCAACAACGACCCGCAATGCGGCGGGCGCCCGTTTTCGTTTGTGGTGCATGGATTGTGGCCGCAATTCGAGCACGGCTTCCCGTCGTTTTGCGAGGTGCCGGCGCCGCGGCTTGCCCGCTCGATCGTGGACTCCATGCTCGATCTGATGCCGAGCCCGCGTCTCGTCTATCATGAGTGGGATCGCCACGGCACTTGCAGCGGTCTGAAAGCCGCCGGCTATTTCGACAGCGTGCGCCAAGCGCGCGCGGCGGTGACGATCCCGGCCGATTATCGCGATTTGGCGAAGCCCATTTCCGTCACGCCCAACGACATTGCCGACGCCTTTGTGAAGGCCAATCCCGGTCTCACCCGCGCGGCGATGTCGGTCAATTGCTCGAGCAAGCGCTTGCGCGAAGTATGGGTTTGTCTCGGCAAGGATTTTTCTTTCCATGCCTGCCCGCAAGTTGTGCAGCGCAGTTGCCGGCGCGACCGCATCGCGATGCCGGCGGTGCGCGGCGAATAAATATGGGCGGCATTAAGGCCGCCGAATCCGCGGTCGCGTTAATCCGGCACTAACGATTGCAGCGAGGGTAATGTGGATAACCCCGCTGTTTTGAGAATCGGCGCAACGTTCTCGTAAGGGAAATCGGCAATCTTCTGCGCGCCAATTGTGCACAGTCCCGGACGGTGGGCGACGCATTTTCGAAGGATCGCGCGCAAGCGAAAGTTGGCGCGGGAGACGCCGATGAATCGGTACAAGGACTACATTTGTTTTGTGATCTGGTTCGCCGGGCTCGGCACCATCGTGCTGTGGCTCTTAACCTCGCCGCATGCCGGCGGCAGGCTGTTCGGCGACGCGCTGTTCTGCCGCGCCGACGCCTTTGCGCCGCTCGGCTGGCTGTGCCTGTCGGCGCATCCCTTGCCGTTCGCGCTGCAGGCCTTTGGCGCGATGTGCGCCTTGATCGTGATTGCGCAAGTGCTGATGCGCGCGCTCAGGCGTTCGCGCCGCCCGCCCGCGGCAACATCGGTGTCGGTCTCCGCGCCGGCCGAGGCCGGCCCGCAACAGCGATGGCAAGCTTCCAGCCGGCTCACCAGCGTCAAGCCGCGGACGCATTTCGGCTTGCGCGGCGGCCCGCGCTGAGTTTTCTGGCATAGACTTGGCCGCCGCCGTCTGCCGGCGGCGCGTCAGATTCTCGAGCAGCAATTGAATTATCGTCACGCCTTCCACGCCGGCAGCTTTGCCGATGTCTGCAAGCACGCGGTGCTCTGCCGCATCCTGCATTATCTGCGCGGCAAGCCGGCGGCGTTCCGGGTGATCGATACCCATGCCGGCGCCGGCGTCTACGATCTCGCCGGAACGGAAGCGAGCCGCGGCGGTGAATGGCATGACGGCATCGAGCGGCTCATGGCCGCGCCGTTGCCGCCGCCGGTCGCCGCGTTGCTTGCGCCTTATCTGGAGGTCATCGGCGCGCTCAACGAGCGGGACCGGCTTAAGGTCTATCCCGGCTCGCCGGCGCTGGTGCGCGCCTGGCTGCGGCCACAGGACCGGTTGATCGCCTGCGAGCTCGAGCCGCAAGCGGCGGCCGCGCTTCGTCGCAATCTGCGCGGCGATCCCCGCATCAAGACGCTGACCATCGACGGCTGGACCGCGCTATCCGCTTATGTGCCGCCCAAGGAGCGCCGCGGTCTGGTGCTGGTCGACCCGCCGTTCGAGGAGGACGGTGATTTCAGCCGCCTCGCGCGCGGACTGGCCGCCGCGCACCGCAAATGGGCGACCGGCATTTACCTGCTGTGGTATCCGATCAAGGGCCGCACCGACCCGGATGCCCTGGCCAAGCGGCTGGGTAAGGCGGGCATCCCACGCATCCTGCGCGCCGAACTCACCGTCGCCCCGCTGTCCGACCCGACCCGGCTCAACGGCACCGGCCTGGTCGTGGTCAACCCGCCCTGGACGCTGGAAAACGAGCTTTCCGTGCTGCTGCCGGCGCTTGCCGGCATCCTGGGACGCCAAGGCAAAGGCGGTTTCCGGCTCGACTGGCTCGCCCCGGAAGGCGGACGGTGACGTTCTGCCCCTTTCCACAGCGCCCGGGTTGGTGTCTAGTTCTGACAATTGGCAGTGACGTTCCGCCTCCGGTTGGGGGGCCGGCGGAGTGACTGAGGCCGCGTTGGCGGCCGACGCTTTCCCCGTATGTGAATGTCCGGCCGAGCTGCCGCGCGTGGGGCCGGCGGCGGAGCAGTGCGGGGAGAGGAGTTTTCCCGATGGCGCAGACTGGGACTGTGAAGTTCTTCAACACCGAGCGCGGCTACGGCTTCGTCAAGCCGGATGACGGCGGGCGCGACGTGTTCGTGCACATCACCGCTGTTGAGCAAGCCGGCCTCAAGACCCTGAACGAAGGGCAACGCATCAGCTTCGACGTCGAGCCGGACAAGAAGGGCAAAGGCCCCAAGGCCGTCAATCTCGTCGTTACCGATTGATTGCGGCGCGGCCGCCGGCCGCGATCTGCGCTCCATCGCCACTCCTTGCAGCCGCGGGCTGCCGTCCCGCTACTGTGCTATCGGTGCATTTCCCATGATGATCCTTCGTTCTTCGCCGGCCTCGCCGTTTGTGCGCAAAGTGCGCATCGCGGCGGGCATCCTGGGTTTCATCGACAAGATCGAGGTGCGCGACACCGATCTCAACGAGGCTGGCGACTCGATCCGCAAACAGAATCCGCTCGGCAAGATCCCGGCGCTGGTGCTCGACGACGGCACCGCGCTCTACGACTCGCGCGTCATTCTGGACTATCTCGACCATCTCGCCGGCGGCGGCCGCATCATTCCACGCGAGCCGGACGCGCGCTTTGCCGCGCTGCGGCTGCAGGCGCTGTGCGACGGCATTCTCGATGCCTGCGTGCTGCTGGTCTATGAGGGCCGCTATCGGCCGCCCGAGAAGGCGGTCCAAGGCTGGATCGATCGCCAGGCCGACAAAGCGGCGCGCGGGCTCGCCGCCTTGGAGGCGGCAACGCCGACGCTCACGAACCCGCCCGATGTCGGCCAGATTACGCTTGCCTGCGTGCTCGGCTATCGCGACCTGCGCTTCGACGAAGGCTGGCGCAAGGATCACCCGCGCCTGCACGCCTGGCACGACGCCTTCGCCGCCCAGGTGCCGGCTTTCGCCGCGACCAAGGTCACCGCGTAAAGCCCGCAACAACTTTGACAATTGAAAAGCCCCGGCGCTGGCGTCGGGGCTTTCCGCTGTTCGCGTCGTCTGCCGCTCAGAACTTATAGTTCAAGCCGGCGCGTACGATGTTGGTGGTGAACCGCGAGTCGGATCCCAGCACCGTGCCGCCACGGCCGAGATCGACATAGAGGTATTCGAGCTTGGCGGTCCACGGCCCGCTGATATGCGCCTCGACGCCGCCGCCCACGGTCCAGCCAGCCTTGGTCTCGGTCGCGCTGCCGATGCCGGCGATCGAGGACTTGATGTCGCCGACCGCGAGGCCGCCGGTCACGTAGGGCATGAATTGACCGAAGGAATAGCCGAGCCGGCCGCGCACCGTGCTGAGCCAGTTGTTGCGCGTCTCGCAGGTGGTGCCTGCGCAGGGCGCGCTGCCGCTGATGTCGCTGTAGTCGATGTCGCCTTCGATGCCGAGCACCGCCGGGCCCATCTGATAATTGTAGCCGAGCGTGCCGCCGACCAGCCAACCCGACGTGTCGAACGAGCCGGTGGCGAATGGCGCGGAGAAATCCGAACGGCCCCAGCCGCCGCCGCCGTTGACGCCGATGTAGAAGCCGGTCCAGGTCCAAGCCGGCGGCACATAAAGCGGCGCCTTGGCCGGCATCGGCCGGCGTGGCAGATCGGCCGCCGACGCCGACGCAACGCCGAGCGCAAGAATGCCGACGCCCGCAAGCAAAACTTTTCTCATGACGCACCTCGCTGAATGAATCGGACGGCCGCGGATGCGCCGTCCCCCGATTGCGCGATCAACGCAGGCGATGCGGCAGCGGTTCCTCGCACGTTCTTTCGGTTTTGCGGGGGTGTGGTCGATCGGACACACAAAGTTCAATCTGCGGGAACCGGTCACCATTGCGCCACTGAATCGCCGTTAAGAATTCACACCGCAGTCGCGCGAACGATTGCGCGGTGCCGTACGAACGAGGCGCGCGATTAAAAATAAAATTGCGGCGTCGACGTGACGCGATCGAAACCAAAACAAGAATTGAGATCGTTTCCGAAAATGAATCGGCGGCTTCGTCGTAGCGTGGCTAAGAATTCTTTACCGCAAAATTTTTCGTCGCCAAAAAATGGAAACCCCGGGCCGCGAAGCCCGGGGTTCCCCGCCACGTGCAGCAGTCGCTTACGCGCGCCGCACAGCTACTCAGAAGTGGTAATTGATGCCGAACCGCAGCAGGCTCGACTGATAGCCATTGCCCATGCCGGTGATCGCGAAGTTGGTATTGCCGAGATCCATGTAGAGGTATTCGACGCGCGCCGACCAGTGCGGGGTGAAGCCGACTTCCATGCCCAACCCGCCGGTCCAGCCAGTCAGCGTATGCGTTTCGCTCAGCGCGCCGATCTCGCCGGTGAGATCGCCGTAGGCGAAGCCGCCGGTTCCATAGATCAAGATGTTGTTAAGCGCATAGCCGATGCGGCCGCGCAGGGTTCCGAACCAGGGATTGGAGAATTTGTAAGGCGCGAACGTGTCTTCGGCGCCGGAACCTTGAATATCGGCTTCGGCACCGAACACGAACGGGCCACTCTGCCAATTGTAGCCGACCTGCGCGCCGCCGGCGACACCGCTCGGATCGATGTTGAGGTTGGTGACTTTACCGAACGCGTAGCCCAAGTTCAGGCCGGCATAGAACCCGGCCCAATTGTAGTAGCTGGGCGCCGGGCTCGAATAATAAGGCGTCGGGCCGCCCATGATATCGGCGGCGATAGCGCCGGTGTTGGCAACCGCAAGGCTCGCAATGCCCAAGGCCAAGCCAATTTTTTTCATTTTTTCCTCCACTGGCTTCCCGCGATTTGGCGATCGCGGCGTGGTCTGTTGTCTTTCGCGTCCTTGGCTGAGTGCGGTTCCGGTCGCGCGATGTGCGCGGCGGCCCAATCGGGGGACGAGAAGACATTTTTGTGGAGGATTTATCGGGCATTTTAAGTTAAACGGTTATGAATCCTTAACGAGATCGCAGTGATTAGCCTTAAGGAACCGTTAGTGCGTCGCCGCCGCCTTTAGGCGATGGAATTTCAGCCATGCCCGACCGTCACACGAAAACGCAGCGCACGGCGCTGGTCACCGGCGGCGGCCGTCGCATCGGCGCCGCCACCGCGCGCGCGCTTGCCGGCTCCGGCTATGCGGTCGTGCTGCACGCCCATCGCTCGCGTGCTGAGGCTGAAGGGCTTGCCACGGAGATTACGAACCAAGGCGGGCGCGCGCACGTGGTGCTGGCCGATCTCGCCGAGCATGCGGCGATCCAGGGGCTCATACCGGCGGCCGCCGCGTTCGGGCCGCTGACGCTGTTGGTCAACAATGCCAGCGAATTCGACGAGGATGAGATCGAAAGCCTCGAGCGCGCGCGCTTGGAGCGTACCTTTGCCGTCAATCTGGCGGCGCCGCTGTTCCTGTCGCAGGCCTTCGCCGCGCAGGCGCCCGACGATGCCGACGCCTCGATCGTCAACATCATCGATCAGCGCGTGTTCAAGCCGACGCCGCGCTTCCTCTCCTACACTTTGAGCAAGAGCGCGCTCGCGACCGCGACCGTGACGTTGGCGCAAGCGCTGGCGCCCAAGCTGCGCGTCAACGCGGTGGCGCCGGGTCCGACGCTGCCGAGCCCGCGCCAGACGCCCGCGCAATTCGCCGCTCAGACCGCGGCCTTGCCGCTCCGGCGCGGCCCGACCCCGGAGGACGTCGCGGCGGCGGTCGTCTATCTCGCCGGCGCGTCAAGCGTCACCGGCGCGGTGATTACCGTCGACGGCGGCCAGCACCTGGCCTGGCGCACCCCGGACAGCGACATCGCGGAGTAATTCAAGTTACGCCTGGCCCACGGACACAAGATGACCCGCGGCGGCTTCGGGCGGGGCCTAATTCGTCATTTTCCCTGATCGGACCGGGCTTTAGGGGGACCGCCCGTCTCGGAAACGTCCCGCTACGCCCACAATTAGGTCGCATTGCAATTGATATTTGCAGGGACATTTTCGCCGGTTCAGTAGGGGAGGCGACATGGCAGGTCAAATTATCTCAATCCGAGCGATCGCGCTTGCTGCTCCGCTTCTAATCCTGGGCGTAGGGATCGCAGTGCCGGCAAAGACCGCGCATGCGGACGAGTGCCTTACCTCCCCAAAATCCACCGCGCCGAAGGGGAGCCACTGGTACTACCACGTGGATCGCGCGAAGCATCGCAAGTGTTGGTTCTTGCGCGTGCTGGACTCGTCAACGCAGGCCAAGACGGCAAAGGACACATCGTCGACGACTGACGACGATGCAGCCAAGAAGTCTGCGGCGGCGGCGGCCGACACGCCTGCATCGACGAGCGCCAGTGTGAAAGCGCCGCCCTTGCCGCCGGTCAGGCCGCAGTCGGCGCCGACGCGCACCGCGACAACGGATGAACCTGTCGGGCAATCCGCCCAGAATGAAAGTGCGACGCCGCCAAAGCCGGAGGCGACCGCTCCGCAAACGGCCGCGTCATCCCAACCCGGCGTTCAGGCGCCTGCGGCGGGACTCGCCGCCGCTACAGTCTGGTCCGATCCTCCCGCGGTCGGGACGGTCGAGCCGCAGAAGCCGAATGCGGTTGAGAGCAAAGCGCGCCCGGACATCGTCGCACCGACACAGGCGTCCGTCCCGGCGACAGCGGATGCTCGGCCATCCCCTGCGCCTGCGGGCGCTGCGCAAGACGGTGCGCCGACCATCCGCACAGCCAATGCGAGTTCTCCTGCGGGGCCCCTTGCGCAAATTCTAATCGTCGTCACGCTTGGGCTGATCGTCGGTGGCCTACTGTTCCGCTTGGTGATGAAAATCTCCGCCGGGCGCAGCCGGTCGATCGGCATCGATCAGGCCGAGTTTGCTTGGATCGGCGGCCGGCCGCAGCATCAACTGGCCTATCAACGCGAAGCGTTCATCGAGGATTCGCAGCTCTCGCTCGTCCCGGCCGTCGACGACTACGCCCCCCGTCGATCGCTGCGCGCCGGCGACACCCGCCGGACCAACGTCCGTCGCAACGGCGAAGACGCCCCGGTCGCCGATGCGGCCAGTGAGCACGAGAACAATCTGGCGCAATTGATCCGGGATATCGATCAATTGCTGCAACCCAGGAAGGGCGCATAGCCGGGCCCGGCGGACTGCGGCGGCACGAAGCCGCCGCAGGCATTTTCACACGGACAGCCTTGAGCGCGCCGCGGCGATGTCCGCGTGGCGCTCGGTGGCAATTTCCCCAGATGCTGACCCCAAGCGCCGGTGTCCGCCGCGTTGCCGAACGTGCTTTTTTGGGGGTAAAGCGGGGGATGGGCTGATCGCCGCTGGCGGCTTCGCCGAATGGCACTATTCGCTCTGTATATTACATTATTCTTCGGCCATGAACGGCACCAAGAACGACATCGACCCGGAAAGCGAGCTGCCGGACGAGGACGAGGAGTTCGCGCTGCCCGAGCTTGAGCTCGAGGAGGCACCAGCCGGCACGCTCGCCGCCGGCCGCGCGGCGATTGCGCGCGCGGTCAAGCACGCGCCGTCCTCGCCCGGCGTCTATCGCATGATCGATGCCAAGGGCGCGGTGCTCTATGTCGGCAAAGCCAAGAACATCAAGAAGCGCGTCACAAATTATGCGCGGCCGACCGCTTACGACGCGCGCATCGCGCGCATGGTCGCGGCGACGGTGACGCTGGAATTCGTCACCACCAAGACCGAGACCGAGGCGCTGCTGTTAGAGGCCAACCTGATCAAGCGCCTGCGCCCGCGCTTCAACGTGCTGCTGCGCGACGACAAGTCGTTTCCCTATATCCTGATCACGTCGGATCACTGGGCGCCGCAGATCCTGAAGCATCGTGGCGCGCGCACGCGGGCCGGGCACTATTACGGGCCGTTCGCCTCCGCCGGCGCGGTCAACCGCACCATCAATGCGCTGCAGCGCGCCTTCCTGCTGCGCTCGTGTTCGGATTCCTTCTTCGAGGCGCGCACGCGGCCGTGCCTGCTCTATCAGATCAAACGCTGCTCGGCGCCCTGCACGCAGGAGATCGACTACGCCGGCTACAGCGAGTTGGTGCGCGAGGCCAATGGGTTTCTCTCCGGCCGCAGCCGCTCGGTGCAACAGGAACTGGCGGCCGAGATGGACAAGGCCTCGGAGACGCTCGATTTCGAGCATGCCGCGGTCTATCGCGACCGGCTCTCGGCGCTGTCGGCGATCCAGTCGCACCAGGGCATCAATCCGCGCAGCCTGGAGGAAGCCGATGTGTTTGCCGTGCATCAAGACGGCGGCTTCACCTGCGTCGAAGTGTTTTTCTTCCGCACCGGCCAGAACTGGGGCAACCGCGCTTATTTTCCAAAGGCCGATCGCGCGCTCGGAGCAGGGGACGTGCTCTCCGCGTTCCTCGCGCAGTTCTACGACGACAAGCCGCCGCCGCGGCTTATTCTGGTGTCGCACGACTTCGAGGAGCGCGCGCTGCTGGCCGCGGCGCTCAGCGCCAAGAGCGAGCGCAAGGTCGAGGTATCGGTGCCGCAGCGCGGCGAGCGCAAGGAATTGGTGCAACACGCGCTTGCCAATGCGCGCGAAGCGCTGGCGCGCAAGCTCGCCGACACATCGTCGCAACAGAAACTGCTGAAGGCGCTGACCGAAACCTTTTCGCTGCCGCGCCCGCCGCGTCGCATCGAGGTCTACGACAACAGCCACATCGCCGGCAGCAATGCGGTCGGCGCCATGGTCGTCGCCGGGCCGGAGGGCCTGCGCAAGAACCAGTACCGCAAATTCAACATACGTTCGGAAGCGCTCACCCCGGGCGACGACTACGGCATGATGCGCGAGGTGCTGCAGCGGCGCTTCAAGCGGCTGCTGGAGGAAAATCCGAGGGCAACGGGCACAGCGTTACCCTCTCCCCAACGGGGAGAGGTGACAACGGAGACGCTAGAGCAAGACGAAGAGCTCGAGTCGCCATGGCCCGATCTCGTCCTCATCGACGGCGGGCAGGGGCAGCTCACGGCGGCGGCCGAGACCTTGGGCGCCCTCGGCATTGCCGACCTGCCGCTGATCGCCGTCGCCAAGGGCCCGGATCGCGACGCCGGGCGCGAGACCTTTTTCATGGCCGGCCGCAGCCCCTTCAAGCTGCCGCCGCGCGATCCGCTGCTCTATTTCATCGAGCGGCTGCGGGACGAGGCCCACCGCTTCGCCATCGGCTCGCATCGCACCCGGCGCAAGAAGGACATCCGCGAGGCCGGTTTGCAGGAAATCCCCGGCATCGGTCCCACCCGCAAGCGCGCGCTGCTGCGCCATTTCGGCACCTTGAAAGCCATCGAGCGCGCGAGCCTGCCCGATCTCGCGCAGGTGCCGGGAATTAATGCGGAGACCGCGCGAAAGATATATGAGTTCTTCCACGAGCAGGCAGCCGGCTAGGCGGCCGTCATGGCCGGGCTTGTCCCGGCCATCCACGTCTTGCCATGCTGAGAGAAGGACGTGGATGCGCGGGTCAAGCCCGCGCATGACGGCGGAGAGGCATTACGAAGAGGCAATACAGGCCATGATCATTCAGCGGCAAGAAGACGTCACCACGGCGGTGGTGGATGCATTCAACAACACGGCGGACCCGCGGCTGCGCGAAATCCTCGTCGCGCTGGTCAAGCATCTGCACGCCTTCGCGCGCGAAACGCACCTGACCGAGCAGGAATTTGAAAAGGCGGTCGGCTACATCACCACACTCGGGCAGAAGACCACCGCCACCCACAACGAAACCGTGCTGATGTCCGGCTCGCTCGGCTTCTCGACGCTGATCTGCCTGCTCAACAACGGCAACAACGGCCAGACCGAAACGACCGCCAGCCAACTCGGACCGTTCTGGCGCTTGAATTCGCCGCGCACGGAGAACGGCGGCTCGATCGTGCGCTCGCCGACGCCGGGTCCGGCGCTGTTCTTCAACGGCACGCTCCTCGATCCTAACGGCAAGCCGATCGCCGGCGCCGAGGTCGACATCTGGCATTCCTCGCCGGAAGGCTTCTACGACAACCAGGATCCCAAGCAGGCCGACATGAACCTGCGCGGCAAGCTCATCACCGACGCGCAAGGCCACTTCGCCTTCCGCAGCGTCAAGCCGGCGGGATATCCGATCCCGATCGACGGTCCGGTCGGCGACCTGGTGCGCGCCACCGGGCGTCACAATTACCGCCCCGCACATCTGCACTTCCTGATTTTCAAGCCCGGCTTCAAGACGCTGACGTCGCAGGTTTACGTTAATGACGACGACAGACTGGAAACCGATGTCCAGTTTGGCGTTACCCGTGCGCTGGTCGGTAATTTCGTGCGCCATGACGGGCCGGCGCCGGCCCCCGACGTGAAGGGCGAGTGGTACTCGCTCGATCAAACTTTTGTCATGGAGCCGGGCCAAAGTCGTTTGCCGAAGCCGCCAATTCAGTGATCAGCGGGGAACAAAAGCCTGCCGCCGGTTGACCTTGTCACGCGAGGGGTATTCCTATCGGTCATGAATTCCGTGACTACACAAGGAACGCCGTCGCGCTCGCTCACGCTGCCGAACCTGTTGACCTATGGCCGGATTGCGGCGGTGCCGGCGGTGGTGGCGTGCCTTTATTGGCAGTCTCTCTTGGGCGGCGGGCTGTGGTTGCGCTGGGTGGCGTTGGCGATCTTCATCGCCGCCGGCGTCACCGACATTCTCGACGGCTATTTCGCGCGCGCCTGGCAGCAGCAGTCCTCGCTCGGCCGCATGCTCGATCCGATCGCTGACAAGTTGCTGGTGTCCTCCTGCCTGCTGATGCTGGCGGCCGACGGCACCATCCGCGGCTGGTCGCTGTGGGCGGCGATCATCATCCTGTGCCGCGAAATCCTGGTGTCGGGCCTGCGCGAATACCTCGCGGAATTGCGGGTCGGCGTGCCGGTGACGCGGCTCGCCAAGTGGAAGACCATCGGCCAGATGGTGGCGATCGGCTTCCTGATCGCGGGCGTCGCCGGCAACCGTATCCTGCCGCCGACCACCCAGATCGGCATCGCGCTGTTGTGGCTCTCCGCGATCCTGACGCTCTATACCGGCTGGGATTACATGCGCGCCGGCCTGCGCTATATGATCGATTGAAAGGCCTTGACCGCTCATCCCCGCGAAAGCGGGGACCCCAGGGCGGGATCTACTGAGTTGCGGTTAAGAGCTGGATTCCCGCTGGAGCCTGCCCGCGCGCAGGCGGGGGCGGGAATGAGTGGAGTGCGTATGAAACTGCGTTATTTCGCCTGGGTGCGCGAGCGTGTCGGCAAGCCTGAGGAAGAGCTCGAGCTGCCGGCCGGCGTCGCCACGGTTGGCGACCTGATGACATGGCTGGCCGGACGCGGCGAGGAATACGCCCATGCCTTCGAGAACCCGAAGGTGATCCGCGCCGCCATCGATCGGTCGCATGTCACCGCCCAGGCCCCGATCGGAACAGCTTCGGAAATCGCGTTTTTCCCGCCGATGACGGGGGGTTAGCGTCGCAGGCGCGGGCGCGCTAGATTAGTCGCATGACCACACCCTCGACCGTGCGCCTGCAGCGCGAGCCGTTCGATGCCGCCGCGGAAGCGGCCGCGCTCTCGCGCGGGCGCAGCGATATCGGCGCGGTGGTGACCTTCACCGGCATCTGCCGCGGCGACGAAGCGGGCGCGCCGATCGCGGCGCTTACGCTCGAGCATTATCCCGGCATGGCCGAGGCCGAGATCGAGCGCCACGTCTCCGAGGCCGTCGAGCGCTGGCCGCTTAAAGGCGTCACCGTCATTCATCGTCATGGGCGCATTGTGCCGGGCGAGGATATCGTGCTGGTCGTCACCGCCTCCGCGCATCGGCAGGCAGCCTTCGCGGCGGCGGAATTCTTGATGGATTATCTGAAGACCCGGGCGCCGTTCTGGAAACAGGTCGAGCAGGCCGGCGCCAAAAGCTGGGTCGAAGCCAAGGCCACCGATGACACGGCGGCGCAACGCTGGACCCCATCCAAGCAGGCGGCGGAATGACCACGCGGAGCAGCAGATGAATCGGATCGCGATGCTGGTCTTTGCGGTGCTGGCGCTGGCGGCGCCGGGCGCGGTTGCCGCCGAAGTCACCTACTACAACGTGCCGCAAGGCGCGCATCCGCACGACGTGGCGCCGGCGCTCGACGGCACCGTGTTCTACACGGCGCAATGGCAAGGCGCGCTCGGCATTCTCGATCCCAAGACCGGCAAAACGACGCAGATCTCGCTCGGCAAGGACTCCGCGCCGCATGGCGTCATCGTCGGACCCGACCGCGCCGCCTGGATCACCGACGGCGGGCAGAACGCCATCGCGCGCTTCGATCCGGCGACAAAGTCGGTGAAGATTTTTCCGCTGCCGAAGGATTTCCCCGACGCCAACCTCAACACCGCCACCTTCGACCGCAAAGGCATCCTCTGGTTCACCGGGCAGAACGGCGTCTACGGCCGCGTCGACCCGGCGACCGGCAAGGTCGACGCCTGGAAGGCGCCCAAGGGTGTCGGGCCTTACGGCATCACCACCACGCCAAAAGGCGACGTCTGGTACGCCTCACTCGCCGGCGATCACATCACCAAGATCGACACCGTGAGCGGCGACGCGCTGATGGTGGCGCCGCCCAAGCCCGGGGTCGGACCGCGCCGCGTCTGGTCGGATTCCAAGGGGCTGTTGTGGGTGAGTTTCTGGAACACCGGCGAGCTCGGCCGCTTCGATCCGATCGCCAAGACCTGGAAAGTGTGGAGCCTGCCGAAAACGACGCATGGCTGCTACGCGGTCTTTGTCGACGACAAGGACAAGGTCTGGGTGAGCGACTGGCAGGCCAATGCCATCCTGCGCTTCGATCCGACGACCGAGAAATTCGAGAGCTTCCCGAGCAACCGCCGGCGCGCCGACGTGCGCCAGATCCTCGGCCGCAAAGGCGAATTGTGGGCGGCCGAGTCGGGCACCGACCGCTTGGTGGTGGTGAGAGATTGATCAAAACCACGGCAGCAAAATCATGCCGTTCGAATTGCAGTTAAGCCGCCGCCATATCCTGCAAATTCTTGCCGGCGGCGCGGCTATGGCCGCGGGCACGCCGGCACGCGCCGGCGAGGCGCGCATCGACCGGCTGATCGTCAAGGCGCGCGCCTTCGACACGATTTCCAAGCGCATCGACTTTATTTCCGCCGCGCTGCGCGGCACGCGCTACCAGGGCTATACGCTGATCGGCGGCCCGCACCGGCCGGAGAAATTTGTGGTGCGCGACGATGCCTTCGACTGCGTCACTTATTGCGAGACCGTGCTGGCGGCGGCGATCGCGCGCAAGGCAAGCGAATTCGAGCCGCATCTGCGCGCGATCCGCTATTACAAGGGCATTGTGAGGTGGAGTCTGCGCAATCATTATTTCTTTCAATGGTGCGAACGCAATGTCGAGAACAAGACCTTCCGCTGGGTCGACATGGCGGGTGCGGTCGACATCAAGAAGACGGTCGATTCGCAGAAAGGCCTGAGCAAGCGGACGTTTGCGATGCACGTCATTCCGCGCGCCGTGTTGCTGGCCAACAAGGCCAAGCTCGAGACCGGCGACATTGTCGGCTTCGTCAGCCAGCGCGCGAATTTGGATTATTTCCACGCCGGCTTCATCGCCTTCGCGCGCGACCGCACGCTGCTGCTGCGGCATGCCTCCGAAAGTCACCGTCGCGTGCTGGATGAGCGCATGGAGTCATTTCTTGCGCATAACCGCGTGCGCTACGTCACGCTGCTGCGCCCGCGCGAGCCGTCGCAGGTGGCGTGAGCCCCTACGCCGCGGCGGCCTTCGGCTGCACTTCGGCGGTGTAGTCGTCCATCAGCGTCTTGGTGATGCCGCCGGGATTGAAATTCCACTGCGCGATCTCGGCCACCGCGGTGACCTCCGCCGCCGAGCCGGTGATGAAGCATTCGGAGAACTCGCTGAGCTCCTCCGGCATGATGCGGCGCTCGATCACCTCGAAGCCGCGTTTGCGCGCCAAGCCGATCACGGTCTGCCTGGTGATGCCGTCGAGGAAACAGTCGGCGGTCGGCGTATGGATCTTGCCGTCCTTGACGAAAAAGATGTTGGCGCCGGTGCATTCGGCGACGCGGCCCTGCCAATCGAGCATCATGGCGTCGGCATAGCCTTTGCGCTCGGCGGCGTGCTTGGAGACGGTGCAGATCATGTAGAGCCCGGCCGCCTTGGCGCGCACCGGCGCGGTCTTGGGGTCGGGCCGGCGATAGTCGGCGAGGTCGAGCTTGATGCCCTTGAGCCGCTGCTCGGGATCGAAATAGCTCGGCCATTCCCAAGAAGCGATGGCGAGATGAATGGTGTTGGTCTGCGCCGACACGCCCATCATCTCCGAGCCGCGCCAGGCGACCGGGCGCACATAGGCGTCCTTCTTGCCGTTCTTCTCCAGCACCAACTGCTTGGCGGCGACGATCTCGGCGACGGTATAGGGGATTTCGAAGTCGAGCACTTGGGCCGAGCGCTTGAGCCGCTCGGCATGTTCGGCGGTCTTGAAGATCTGCCCGCCATAGGCGCGCTCGCCCTCGAACACGCAGCTCGCGTAATGCAGGCCATGGCTCAGCACATGCATATTGGCGTCCTGCCAGGGCACCAGTTTGCCGTCATACCAGATGACCCCTTCGAGCCGGTCGTAGGACTGCGCTGCCATGGTTTTCCTCCTGACGCCTTTTTCTCGTAGGGCCTTTGCGGTCGTTTCTGCCGCCTTGATGGCGCATTTCTCAAGTCCATTCCAACACTTTGCGTCGCCGGGCAACACCCGGTATGAATGGGTCCGGACCGGACCTATCGTCGCCCTGGCGGCGCAGCACGGGAAGAAAGGGCCGTTTCAGTACGAACATTTCGTCCCTGCGGCTGTTTTTGTAACATAACATCAAAATATGTCAACATGGCTGACATAAATATGACGGCGAAGGCCGCCGAAACCAATGCGGGATTGACCGAGCGGGCGGTGCCGGCTGCCGCGGCTGCCGAACCGGTCTGGGACATCATTGAGCTGTTGTTCTTCGCCTATCGGGATTTCGTCGGCGATCCGGACGAAGTGCTGTCCAAGCTCGGCTTCGGGCGCGCGCACCATCGCGTCCTGCACTTCGTCAACCGCAATCCGGGCATGAAAGTCGCCGACCTGCTCGACATCCTCAACATCACCAAGCAATCGCTCGGCCGCGTGCTCAAGCAACTGGTCGATCAGGGCTACGTGCTGCAGAAGGAAGGCGCGCAGGATCGCCGCCAGCGTCTGCTCTATGTGACGCCGAAAGGCGAGGCGCTGGCGCTGCGCCTTGCCGGTTTGCAGACCGATCGCATCAACCGCGCCTTCGCCGGGCTTGGGCCCGGCGCGCACGAGGCGGCGCGCCGCTTTCTCACCGCCATGATCGACGCGGAAAATCGCGACGGCGTGCTGCGCCTGATCGAGCGGCGCGGCAAAGCGAAAGGATAGAGACGATGACGACGCTGCCTGCCGACAGTTCGTCCACGCGTACGCGGGGACCCAGGAGCAGCACGCATGGTGCTCGCGGCCCTGGATTCCCGCTTGCGCGGGAATGAACGGGATGGGAGCGACGCTGATGAATTTGCCCGCCATGGTCGCCGACGATGCGCCGCACCTGTTGGTGGTCGACGACGATCGCCGCATCCGCGATCTGCTGTCGCGCTTCCTGGCCGGCGAAGGCTATCGCGTGAGCACCGCCGAGACCGCCAAGGAGGCGCGCGCCAAGCTCACCGGCCTCACCTTCGATCTGTTGATCCTTGATGTCATGATGCCGGGCGAAACCGGCTTTGAGTTGGCCCAATCGATCCGCGGCAATTCCAGCGTGCCGATCCTGATGCTGACGGCGCGCGACGCCACCGAAAGCCGCATCAAGGGCCTCGAGATCGGTGCCGACGACTATCTGGCGAAGCCGTTTGAGCCGCGCGAATTGTCGCTGCGCATCGCCAATATCCTCAAGCGCACGCAACCCGAGGTGCCGCAGCCGGCGGAATTGGTCAGCTTCGGCCCATTCGTCTATCATATCGCGCGCGGCGAGTTGCGCCACGGCGAAGACGTCATCCGCTTGACCGACCGCGAGCGCGAGATGTTGCGCATGCTGGCGGCGACGCCGGGCGAGACGGTCGGGCGCACGGCGCTGGCCGGCAACGGCGGCACGGTGAGCGAGCGCGCCGTTGACGTGCAGATCAACCGCCTGCGCCGCAAGATCGAGCGCAATCCCGCCAACCCGCTGTTCGTGCAGACCGTGCGCGGCATCGGCTACCGGCTGGTGATCTCCTCATGACCAGCCTCGACATTGGTATCCGCACCATCCGCACGATGGTCGGCCGTATCGTCGATGTGTGGCAGCGTCTCAATCAGTTCGCCGCGGTGCGCGGCATCGTCAACGTGCTCGGCCAGATTCGCGCCGGCTGGCGGCGGCTCAGCCACTGGCTCAACAGCGTGTTGCCGAAGGGCCTCTACGCCCGCGCGCTGCTGATCATCATCATGCCGATGGTGATCCTCCAGTCGGTGGTCGCCTTCGTGTTCATGGAGCGGCACTGGAACCTGGTCACCCAGCGGCTGTCGGCCGGCGTGGTGTCCGACATCGCCGCAATGATCGATGTCTATCGCGGCTATCCGCAGGACGCCGACCAGGCGCAGATCCGGCGCATCGCGCAGGAGCGGCTCGGTCTGGTGGTGGACTTCCTGCCGCTCAACGACATGCCGCCGCCGGGCCCGAAACCGTTCTTCTCGCTGCTCGACCAGTCGCTGTCGGAGGAATTGCGCAAGCAGGTCGGGCGGCCGTTCTGGATCGATACCGTCGGGCGCTCGTCGGTGGTGGAAATCCGCGTGCAGCTCGACCATTCGGTGATGCGCGTGTTCGCGCGCCGCAGCGCCGCCTATGCCTCCAATTCGCAAATCTTCCTGCTCTGGATGGTCGGCACCTCGGTGGTGCTGCTCGCCGTCGCCATCTTGTTCCTGCGTAATCAGATCAAGCCGATCTTACGGCTGGCGGATGCGGCCGAAAGCTTCGGCAAGGGGCGGGAAGTGCCGAATTTCCGTCCGCGCGGCGCGCGCGAAGTGCGGCGCGCGGCGCAGGCCTTCATCGAGATGAAAGGCCGCGTCGAGCGCGCCTTCGAGCAGCGCACCGCGATGCTCGCCGGCGTGTCGCACGATCTGCGCACGGTGCTCACCCGTTTCAAGCTGGAACTGGCTTTGATCGGCGACACGCCGGAAGTCGACGCCATGAAGAAGGATGTCGACGAGATGGCGCGCATGCTGGAGGCCTATCTTGCCTTCGCGCGCGGCGACCTCGGCGAGCAATCGGCGCCGACCGACATGGCGGCCTTCCTCGACGAGTTGCGAGACGATGCCGAGCGCCACGGCCACACGGCGAGCGTGGTGTTCCACGGGCCGCCGATCGTCACCGTGCGGCCGGCGGCGTTCAAGCGCTGCTTGGCCAATCTGGTGTCGAACGCCGCGCACTTTGCGCCCTCGATCGCCATCACCGGCCATCGCGATCACCGGTATCTGACCGTCACCGTCGACGACGACGGTCCGGGCATTGCGCCGGAGATGCGCGAAGACGTGTTCAAGCCGTTCCTGCGGCTCGACGACGCGCGCAATCAGGACAAAGGCGGCGCCGGGCTGGGGCTTGCCATCGCGCGCGACATCGCGCGTTCGCACGGCGGCGACATCATGCTCGGCGATTCACCGCTCGGCGGCTTACGGGCGACGGTCAGGGTGCCGGTGTAACAGGTCACCGCTCGTCCCCGCGACAGCGGGGACCCAGAAAAGATTGTTGAGCCTGCGATTGCGTCTCCGGATTTCCGCTGGAGCCTGTCCCCGTGCAGCCGGGGGCGGGATTATGCGGAGCAAAATTTCCCGCTACGCCGCCTCGGCCTCTTCATCCTCGTCGCGATAGCGGCGGCGCCGACGGCGGCCGCGCAAGATGCAGGCCGGAATGGCGCACAGGTCGTCAAGGAATCCGACCCAGCGCTCGGCGCTGGCAAGCCCGCGATCGAGCGCCGCCATGGTGCGGTCGAGATCTTCATCTTCGTCGAGCCAGACGCCAAGCACGCGGGCAAACATCAGCGCCGCGCCTTGCGCGCGCATGGCGCCCTTCGGTCCGGCGGCGTTGATGCCGGCGGCTTCCAACATCCATTTCTGCGAGCGGATCGCCATGGTGTTGAGCGCCAGCGCTAGGCCGGGATTGCAGCGCGCCGAGCGCAGCAGCGAGCGCACGGCTTCCTTATAGGGCGCGAGCGCTTCCAGCCGCCGCATCAGCACCTCGAACAGCCGCTCGCGCGGCGACTCTTCGGTCATCTCAGGATCGCTACCGGCGAGCACCGCGCGATCGATGTCCTTGATGTGAGCGGCGAGGATGCCGAGCGTCGAGCCGAATTCGGCGCGCAGTTGCGACAGCTTCAAGCCGGCGCGGCCGGCAACTTCGGCAAGGCCGATGTCCTCGAATGAATGCTCCGTCAACAGCGCCATCAGCGCGTCGACGGCCTTGTCGCGGTCGCTGGCACCGCGCGACGGCGGCGCGCTCGGGGCTTTGCGGCTGCGCTTTGCTTTGGATTTACGGGCCATGGCGGCCTCCCACAGGGGTATTACCGGTAGCCTTAATCTAGGCCCGCAATGGCGGCGGTTCTAGGGTGGAAAGCGGTCTTAACCAGCCAGCTCGCGCCCGCGCCGCGTAGCCGCGGCGATTGCCTTGGTGAGCAATTCGTCGAAGCCGCCCGGGCCCATGAGCACTTCCAGCGCGGCGGCAGTGGTGCCGCCCGGCGAAGTGACGTTTTGCCGCAGCGTGGCGGCGTCGAGATCCGAGCGATGCAACAATTCGCCGGAACCCGCCACGGTTTCGCGCGCCAGCCGCGCGGCCAATTCAGGCGGCAGTCCCGCGGCAGTGCCGGCTTTGGTCATGGCTTCCGCCAACAGGAATACATAGGCAGGTCCCGAGCCGGAGACGGCCGTCACCGCGTCCATCAGCCGCTCGTCGCTCACCCATTCCACCGTACCGATGGCAGCGAGCAGATCGGAGGCAAGCTTGCGCTGGCGCGCGGAGACTTTGGCGTTGGGAACCGCGACGGTGATGCCGCGACCGATCGCAGCCGGCGTATTCGGCATGGCGCGCACGATCGCGGCCCCGGCCGACAGCGATTCTTGCAAGAAGGCCAAGGTGCGGCCTGCCATGATCGAGAGCGCGAGCGTCGTCTTGCCGACATAAGGTGCAAGCGGCGGCACCGCGTCGGGCGCGCTCTGCGGCTTGACCGCAATGACGATGGCTGCCGCCGGCGCGATCTTGCCCTTCGGATTGAGCGTGAGGCCGCGCCGCGTCAGCGCCTTAATGGCTTTGCCCGGCTGCGGCTCGATCACCATGATCTTTTTTGGATAGAGCCCACGCGCCAGCCAGCCGTCGAGCATGGCGCTGCCCATCTTGCCGGCGCCGACCAGGAGCAGGCTGCCGGGGAATTTGGCGAGGGGACGTGCAGGGGCTTTGCGGGCGGCCATGACACTCTCTGCTGTCATCATCCGCGCAAGCGGACGATCCAGTCGCCTCTGAATCCGAGATCAATCAGCGGCGTTTCGCAGTACTGGATGCCCCGCTTTCGCGGGGCATGACAAGAGGGCGTAGCGACATAGTGGGGCGCAAGGGGGCGTCTTAGGCCTCGCCCGAGGTCTCGAACATGGCGGCGTCGAGTGCCTCGCGCGCGCCTTTGCCGGCCCAGACCACGAACTGGAAGGCGGCGAAATACCGCTCGCAGGCGCGCAGCGCAGTGTCGAGCAGCGCCTCGCACTGCCTGCCGGAGGCTTCCGAGCCGCCGGCCAGCACCAGCGCATGACGATACATGGCGATGCCTTCCTGCATCCACAGATCGAAATGCCCGACCCACATCTGCTCATTGATCAGCGAGATCAGCGCCTGCACCTCGGCGCGCCGCCGCTCCGGCACCTTGAGGTCGAAGGCGCAGGCCAAGTGCAGCGCCTCGATGTCGCCCATCCAGGTATAGGAGGCCTGGTACTCGGTCCACTTGCCGTTGACCAGGATGGTAATCTCGTCGTCGCCGGCGCGCTCGAAGGCCCATTCATTGACCGCCGCCAGCCGTTCGACCACGTCGAGTGGGTTGATTCGTTGTCCGTCCGTGTATTCGGTCAGGGACATGACGTCTCCGCTTTGCCGAATGGAGAAAAGGGAAACGCACGCCACCACACGCGCACGGCACGGATTCAACCCGCTAGGGCCCGGACCGCTTTTTGACGCAGGGGATACGGGGTGCCTTGACGAAGGCAGCGAATCACTAAGGCGATTCGACTATACCCCGCGCGATTCCGTCCGCCAAAGCCATCCTTGAGCCGCAGTGAGCAGTGATTTGGCCGTCATAGGCAACCGCGGGAAACGGAATCTCCACAGCCAATGACTGCGGCAAGTTGAATCAGTTGTGGATAATCAGCGCCGCCGAATCGCTTTAGTCGAACAGGCTCGACACCGACTCTTCGTGCGCGGTGCGCCCGATCGCCTCGCCGATCAAGGTGGCGATCGGCAGCACACGGATATTGTCGCAAGCCAGCACTTCCTTGGTCGGCTGGATCGAGTCGGTAATCACCAGTTCCTTCAACCGCGACTTGGCAATGCGCGCCACCGCGCCGCCGGACAGCACGCCGTGGCTGATATAGGCAGAAACCGCCTTGGCGCCTTGTGCGAGCAAAGCGTCGGCCGCGTTGACCAGCGTGCCGCCGGAATCGACGATGTCGTCCACCAGCACGCAGGTGTGGCCGGCGACTTCGCCGATCACGTTCATCACCTCCGATTCGCCGGCGCGCTCGCGCCGCTTGTCGATGATGGCGAGCGGTGCGTTGATGCGCTTGGCAAGCCCGCGCGCGCGCACCACGCCGCCGACGTCGGGCGAGACCACCATCACATTATCAAGCTTAAAATTCTCGCGAATGTCGCGCACCATCACCGGCGAGGCGTAGAGATTGTCGGTGGGGATGTCGAAGAAACCCTGGATTTGCCCGGCATGCAGATCGAGGGTCATCACCCGGTCGGCGCCGGCGCGGGTGATCAGATTGGCGACCAGCTTGGCGGAGATCGGCGTGCGCGGGCCCGGGTTTGCGGTCCTGCCGGGCGTAGCCGAAATAGGGGATCACCGCGGTAATGCGGCGCGCCGACGAGCGGCGCAACGCATCGACGATGATCAGCAATTCCATCAGGTGGTCGTTGGCCGGGTACGAGGTCGACTGGATGACGAAAACGTCGGTGCCGCGCACGTTCTCCTGGATCTCGACGAACACCTCCATGTCGGCGAAGCGCCGCACAACAGCCTTGGTCAACGGGCTGTCGAGATATTCCGAGATGCCTTTGGCCAGCGCAGGGTTGGAATTGCCGGCCACGAGCTTGATCGCGCCGTTATTGCCCGACATCCTCAAACCCTCGTGTTACCGGCAGGCGGCGTGGTCATAACAAGGCGGGATTGCCGCGGCAATACGCGTTAAAACGCTTGTCCCAGGCCTTTTCGGCGCGGGCCTCGGCCCGGCGGCTCAATGGCTGGAGGCCGCCAAAGTGAGCGTCTGGCCGGTAGATGCGACGACGGGCGGCGGCCGCCGGCGCGGCAGCGGGACCGAGCCGGCCGGCTCCGCGGTGGCCGGCGTCTCTGCGGCCTCGCCCGCCACCGGGTCGGCATCGGGATGGAAGATGCGGAATATCCCGGCGGCCTCCGGCGACAGATAGCGGTCGCGGACCAGCGTCACGAAGGACGTCGCAGTGGGGGTAGCCGGCGCGATGCCGGGCGACGTCAGGAAGACGGCAAGCTGGTCCATGCTGGCGTGGGCGATCCGGCGCAGCATGTCGTCGTCGGCCGCGGCCCAGGCGTCGTTATGGCCGCCGTTGACGGCTTCGGCGCCGTCGATGCGCAAGGCGCGGTTCTCCTTGGTATCGAAAACATCCCAGACCCAGGAGATAGTCGTCTTGCCCTTCTCGTGCGCGGCGGCGAGATAACCGCGCACGCGATAGGCCGACGGGCTTTCACGCGAGATCACCGCCAGCCGGCGCGTCTGCGCCTCGTCATTGAGATCGTCGACCAGCTTGCGAAATTGCGCGGGCGGCGGGCCGTCGATCGATTCGAACGCAACGGTTGCACCGCGCGGCTGCGCGATCGAGGCGGTCGGCGATTGATCGGTGGCGCAGGCGGACAGCGCGACGGCGCAGGCGGCAAGTATCGGCCAGCCGGACCCACAAACTCCACGCGCCGCAACACCAGTGGCGCCCCGCCACCAACTCAACGCCATGCACACCCCTGCGGCCGCGCTTCTTAATTTTGGTCCCCCCGGCCGGCTCCGACCGTAGCGGGAACAATGGTGCTGAGTCCAGCGCGCAGGCCGGGGGATATTCACAGCCGCTATTCGGTCAGCGCGATAGCGTTGATGTGCCGACCGTAGTCGGGCTCGTTGCGATGCGTCGCACGACGGAAGCTGTAGAAGCGCTCCGCATCGGCGTAATTACACAACTCGAGATCCTCGAATTCTCCGATGCCGGCGCGTTGAATGCGGTCGGCGATATAGCCGGTGAGATCGAACATGGCGTGGCCGGCCTGCGGGGAGGGCGCGAAGAAGCGCGCGTTATCGACATTGGCGGCGGTGAAGCGGTCGATGAATTCTGGGCCGACTTCGTAATTGGGCTGACGGATGGTGGGCCCAAGCGCGGCCGTTATGCGGGTGCGCTCGGCGCCGAGCTTCTCCATGGCGGCGACGGTCGCTTCGATCACGCCAGTGAGGGCGCCGCGCCAGCCGGCATGCGCGGCGCCGATCACGCCGGCTTGCGCATCGGCAAACAGCAGCGGCCCGCAATCCGCCGTGGAGACGCCGATGGCCAGCAGCGGCGTGCGGGTGACGATGGCATCGGCGCGCGGGCGGTCCGCGGGCGACCAAAGCTTGTCGGCGACCACCACGTCGGGCGAATGGATTTGGTAAGGCGTGAGCAGACGATCGGGCGCGACCCCCAGCGCAGCGGCCATGCGGGCGCGGTTTTCGGAGACTTTGTCGGGCGCATCGTTGGAGCCGACGCCGCCGTTGAGCGTGGCATAAACGCCGTCCGACACGCCACCGCTGCGGGTGAAGAAGCCGTGGCGGATGCGCGCGAATTTGCCGAGCGAGGGAGCCTGCAGCACCGAGTACCGTCCGAGCCTTTGCGTTGCTCCCGAACATAGTGATCGGGCGAGCGTTCGGCCACGGCGGTCGGCGCGCCTTATTTGTCGAAGGCGGGCGGCTTCTCCAGACTGGGATGAGCGATGGCCATCGCCTTGAACAAGTGGCCCATGCCGTGGGGGCCTTCGCCGATCAGCCGGATCAGCGCCGCGTCGATCGCTCTTGTCGACGGCGTGTTGGCCTTGAGCCGCGCGGCGCGGGTTTCGATGCCGAGACGGCGCAGCAGCGTCGCCTGGTCGATCGGCCCATAGGCTTTCGCGCCCATCGCTTCGACCGCGCGCGCCAACGCCTCAAAATCCACATGCGCGGTGAGGTCGAAGTTGCCCGGCGCCGCTAGCGGATTGGCGTAGGCGTGTTTGCCGACCGCCTGGAACGTATCGCCGACCGCGCTGTGCACATGCCCGTAGTCGATCACCAGGGCCGCGCCGCCGTCGTCCATGACCCGCCGGCCGAGGTCGATCGCGGGAATGTCGGAGCGCCATTCGAAAATCGATTCCTCCGGCGCTTCGCGCACCGCGGACGGCAGCACGTTGTCGAAATGCAGGATCGAATCGCGCGCGATCGTATAGGCGAAGTTGCCGGCGGAATCGACGGTGACCCGGCGCTCGCGCCAGCCGTCGGCGGTCTTGACCGCCTGGTCGACCGGCAGCGCATCGAAGAACTCGTTGGCGACGATGATAGCCGGGCCTTTCGGCACGTCGTTCAGCGTCTGATGCCAGTAGACCGGGACCTGAACGCGCTCCAGCGTTTTCTCCTGCTGCGTCTGCAGGATCGGGTTGATCTCGACCAGGTGCAACACGATGGCATCGACGAAACCCTTCATCACGTTCGCCGCGCGCAACGCGTCTCGCATCAAGGTGCCGCGCCCGGGGCCGAGCTCGATCAGCCGCACGTTTTCCGGCGAGCCCATCAAGCGCCAGGTGGCCGCCATCCAGATGCCCATCAATTCGCCGAACATCTGGCTGATCTCGGGCGCCGTGATGAAATCGCCGCGCGTGCCGATCGGATCGCGCGTCATGTAATAGCCGTGCTCGGGTTCGGTGAGGCACAGCGCCATGTATTCGCTGACCGGCATGGGGCCGGCCACCGAAATGCGGCGGAGGATCTCGATTTCGAGCGGGTTGAGGTCGTTGCTCATGGCGTCTTCAGTGGATGCTGCCAAGCATAGAGAATGAAACACAAACCGGCGAGGAACAATGGGATTGATAGCAACTGTCCCATGGTGATGCCGCCCCACAGGAAGCCGAGCTGGACGTCGGGTTCGCGGAAGAATTCGCAAATCGTGCGGGCTATCGCGTAGCCGACGGCGAAGCAGCCGATGATCGTGCCGGGCCGCTTCAAGGCGCCGAACCGCAGCAGAACCGCCAGCACCGCCAGCAAGACCAGCCCTTCCAGCACGGCCTCGTAGAGCTGGCTGGGGTGGCGCGGCAGCGGCCCGCCGCCCGGAAAGACCATCGCCCAGGCCACGTCGGTCGGCCGGCCCCACAATTCGCCATTGATGAAATTGGCGATGCGGCCGAGGAACAGCCCGATCGGTCCGACCGCGCAGGTCACGTCGCCCAGCGACAGGATCGAGATGCCGCGGCTCTTGGCAAACAACACCACTGCCAAGACGCAGCCGGTGAAGCCGCCGTGGAACGACATGCCGCCGTGCCAGAGCTCGAATATTTCCAGCGGATGCGCGGCAAAATACGGGAGGTTGTAAAAAAGCACGTAGCCGGTGCGGCCGCCCAGGATGATGCCGAGCGTCACCCAGAGCAGGAAATCGTCGAAATCGACCACCGTGAACGGCGCCTTGCCGCCCCATAGCGTTTCCGAACGGATGATGGCGCGGGCATAGACCCAGCCGAGCAGGATGCCGAAGATATAGGCGAGCGCATACCAGCGGATGGCGAACGGGCCGATATGCACCAGCACGGGATCGAAGGCGGGAAAGGGGATGACTGACACCGGCATTGCAGATTCCGAATTCACGCGCGCAGAGCCATCGCCCGTGCGGCCATGCTAGCAGGTTGTCACATGCCGGGTCTTGCGGGGAGATGGCGGGATCGCCATTGTTGTAGTGGATAGTGGCGGGAGGCGTCGATGACCCAGACCAGCAATCGCTTCTTCGACGAGATGGCGCGGCTGATGAACGATGCCGCCGGCGTCGCCCAGGGCGTACGGCGCGAATTCGACACATTGTTCCGCTCGCAGGCCGAGCGCATTTTGCACGAGCTCGACGTCGTCCAGCGCGAGGAATTCGAAGCGGTCAAGGAGATGGCGCGGCTGGCGCGCGAAGAGAACGAGGCGCTGAAGGCGCGCATCGAAGCGCTGGAAGACAAGCCCGCCAAGCCCGCCAGGGCGCCCAGGGTCAAGAAGACCGCCACCCCGCCGCCGGCCGATTAGGCCTCCGTTTGGCTCTGGTCCTGACGGCGGCAGGGAATCGCGGCAATCGTCGCTTTTCTTGCCCTTTGCGCCCCCCGCCGCTATAACCCCGCGCGCAACGCGGCCCCCGGCACCCCTGGAGGCTCGCCGCGTTGGCGGGCGGCAAAAAGCCGCCTTTTTCCATTGGGTTAGACAAGGATACCGACAATGGCCACCGTACAGGAAATGAAGGCGACGGTGCGCCCGAAAGCCGGCAAGGGGGCCGCGCGGGCAGCACGTTATTCCGGCAAAGTGCCGGGTGTGATCTACGGCGAGAATAAGCCCCCGATGATGGTGCTGCTCGAGCACGACGAGTTGAAAAAGCGCATCTATATGGGGCGCTTCCTCACCACGCTTTACGAGCTCGACGTCGACGGCGAAAAGCACCGCGTGATCCCGCGCGACTTCCAGCTCGACGTGATCAAGGACTTGCCGATGCACGTCGACTTCCTGCGCGTGTCGGAAGGCGCCACCATCCGCGTGCATGTGCCGATCCACGTGTTCAACACCGACCAGTCGCCCGGCGTGAAGCGCGGTGGCGCGGTCAACGTCGTCACCCACACCGTCTTGGTGAGCTGCCCGGCCGACGCCATACCGGAAGCGATCAACGTCGACATTGCCGGTCTCGAGATCAATTATTCCAAGCACCTGAGCGACGTGACGTTGCCGCCCGATGTGCGCGTGATCGCGCGCGGCGATATCACGCTGGTCACGGTGGTGCCGCCGTCCGGCTACGCCGAAGAAATGAAAGCCGCCGCCGAAGCAGCCGCCGCTGCGGCCGCAGCCGCTGCGACCGCCGCCGAAGCGGGCGCGGCGCCTGCCGCAGAAGGCGCGGCACCGGGCGCGGCTCCTGCTGCTGCGCCTGGCGGTGCTCCGGCCGCCGGCGCTGCGCCGGCCGAGAAGAAGTGAGGCGGCGCGCGCCCCGCGCGCCTTCTCTTCCGACGTTTGCGCACCTCGCAGCGCATGATCCCGAAAAGTGGGTACCGGTTTTCGGAAGGATCATGCGCCAAAGATTATGAATCTGCGGCGACGCCATGCTGCTTTTCGTCGGTCTCGGCAATCCGGGCGAGCGCTATGTCGGCAACCGCCATAATATCGGTTTCATGGCGGTGCAGGCGATCGCGCGCCGCCACGACATCAAGCCGTGGCGCCGGCGTTTCCAGGGCGTCGCGGTGGAAGGCACGCTCGGCGGCGAGAAAGTTCTGCTGCTGCTGCCCGGCACCTACATGAACGAGTCCGGGCGCGCGGTGGCGGAAGCCGCGCACTTCTACAAGCTCGGTCTTTCCGATCTCGTGGTCTTTCACGACGAGCTCGACCTGTCGCCCGGCAAGTTGCGGGTGAAGACCGGCGGCGGCAATGCCGGCCACAACGGCCTGCGTTCGATTTCGGCGCATGTCGGCAATGATTACCGCCGCGTGCGCTTCGGCATCGGCCATCCCGGCGACAAAGATTTGGTGGAGCCTTACGTGCTGCAGGATTTTGCCAAGAGCGAGCGGCCTTGGGTGGCGGCGCTGTGCGACATCGTCGCCGACAATGCCGATCTGCTCGCCAAGGGCGAAGACGCAAGCTTTCAGAACAAAGTGCATCTCGCCATGGCCGCCAAGGGCTTCGGCGAGAGCGCGGAGGAGCCATCCTCCAAGTGACCACATAACGACGCGGACAATTCCATGGGTTTCAAATGCGGCATCGTCGGCCTGCCGAATGTCGGCAAGTCGACGCTCTTCAATGCGCTGACCGAAACGGCGGCGGCGCAAGCGGCCAATTATCCGTTCTGCACCATCGAGCCCAATGTCGGCGAAGTGGCGGTGCCGGATCCGCGGCTCGATGAACTCGCCAAGCTCGCCAAGTCGGCGGAGATCGTGCCGACGCGGCTCACTTTCGTCGACATCGCCGGCTTGGTGCGCGGCGCCTCCCAGGGCGAGGGGCTGGGCAATCAGTTTCTCGCCGCCATCCGCGAGGTCGACGCCATCGCCCATGTGGTGCGCTGCTTCGAGGATTTGGACGTCACGCATGTCGAGGGCAAGATCGATCCGGTCGCCGACATCGAGACCATCGAAACCGAGCTGATGCTCGCGGACCTCGACAGCCTGGAAAAGCGGGTCGACGCGCTGGAGAAGAAGGCCAAGGGCAACGACAAGGAGGCCAAGGAAACGCTCGACCTGGTGCAGCGCGCGCTCGCGCTGCTGCGCGAGGGCAAGCCGGCGCGCGCGTTGGCGCACAAGCTGGAGGAGGAGAAGGCGTTTCATGCGCTCGGCCTCATCACCTCGCTGCCGGTGCTTTATGTCTGCAATGTCGAGGAAGCCTCGGCGGCGAACGGCAACGACTATTCGCGCCAAGTGGAAGCGCGTGCCAAGCAGGAAGACGCCGGCTGCGTGGTGATTTCCGCCAAGATCGAATTGGAGATCGCGGTGCTGCCGCCGGCCGAGCGCGCCGATTATCTTGCAGCCGTCGGTCTGAAAGAGCCCGGGCTCAACCGGCTGATCCGCGCCGGCTATGACCTCTTGCATCTCGTCACGTTCTTCACCGCCGGCCCCAAGGAATTGCGCGCCTGGACGGTGACGCGCGGCGCGCGCGCGCCGCAGGCGGCGGGAACGATCCATACCGATTTCGAAAAGGGTTTCATCCGCGCCGAGACCATCGGCTATGACGACTACATTGCCAGCGGCGGCGAAACCGGCGCCAAAGAGGCCGGCAAGATGCGGCTGGAAGGCAAGGACTATGTGGTCGCCGACGGCGACGTGATGCATTTCCGGTTCGCGACGTGATGGAGCCTGGGGCGAGCCATGTCGTTGACGCTGTCATGCCCCGCGCAAGCGGAGCATCCAGTAACCCCGGCGCTTCAGTAAGATATCGAAATCGGTGTTTACTGGATCATCCACTTTCGCGGATGATGACCGGCTCATGAGTTCAAAACTCCACTGGGAAGACTTTCAGCCCGGCGCGGTCGCCGTCTACGGCCCACGCCTGGTCACGCGTGAGGAGATTGTCGCCTTCGCCGCCGAGTTCGATCCGCAGCCGATGCATCTCGACGAAGCGGCGGCCAGCGCTACCATGCTGGGCGGTCTCGGCGCCTCGGGCTGGCACACCTGCTGCCTGCTGATGCGGATGATCGCCGACGGTTTCGTGCTCAATTCCACCTCCATGGGATCGCCCGGCATCGACGAAGTGCGCTGGCACAAGCCGTTGCGGCCGGGCACGAATATCCGCATCCGCGCCACGGTGCTGGAAAGCCGTCCCTCCAACAGCCGGCCGGAAATGGGACTGACGAAATTCCGCTACGAGGTGCTCGACGAGGCCGACAACTGCCTGACCACCGTGGTCACGACGGCGATGCTTGGCCGCCGCGAACCGAGTGTGCAGCCGTGAAGTTTTTCGAGGACATCCAGGTCGGCGACGTGTTCGAGGTGGGCCGCTACACCTTCACCGTCGACAATATCAAGGCCTTTGCCGTGCGCTTCGATCCGCAGACATTTCACGTCGACGAGGCGGCGGCGGCGCGCTCGCATTTCGGCGGACTGGTCGCCTCCGGCTGGCATACTGCGTTGGCCTGGATGCGGCTGATGATCGATCATCGCCGCCGCATGGACGAGGCGATGCGCGCGCGCGGCGAGCCGATCGCCGGCATAGGCCCGGCGCTCGGCTTTCGCGATCTCCAATGGCTCAGGCCGGTCTATGCCGGCGATACCGTCGAGTATAAAAGCGAAGTGACCGAGATGCGCCTGTCCAACAGCCGGCCGCATGCCGGGCTGATGACGTTCCGCTCGACCGGCGTCAACCAGAACGGCGAACCGGTGATCTCGCTGGTGAGCACCACGTTCGTTGAGCGGCGGGATAAGCCATGACCGCATCGAGCGACAGCGTTCCTCAAGAACCAGCGCACGGCAATGCCGAGGAGCGGCGCGCGCTCGGCGTTGCCTGCGGCGCGCACGCGCTGCACGACGGCTACACCGACTTGATCTACGTCATGCTGCCGATCTGGCAGCACGAATTCGGCATCGGCTATGCAGTGCTCGGCCTGATGAAGACCGTGTTCTCCGGTGCGCTCGCCGGATTTCAGATTCCGTCCGGGCTCATCGCCGAACGGTTTGGCGCGCCGATCGTGCTGGGGCTCGGCACTGCGCTCGCCGGCCTCGGCTATTGCCTCGCGGGCCTGAGCCAGGGCTTCGCCTTGCTGCTGGCGGCGCTGTTCATCGGCGGGCTCGGCGCCAGCACGCAGCATCCGCTCGGCTCGTCGCTGGTCGCCCGCGCCTTCGCCGGGCCGCGCTCGCTCAAAGCGCTCGGCACCTACAATTTCGCCGGCGACATCGGCAAGATGACGCTGCCGGCGGCGGCGTCGCTGTTGATGGTGGTGCTGCCCTGGCGCGAGGCGCTCGGGCTGCTCGGCGGCATCGGTGTGTTGGCGGCCGTGGTCATCATCATGACCATGCCGCGCTTTGCCAACGAGGCGCCGGCGCCGCGCCAGAGCGAAGCGCGCGCCGGTGCTGGCGCCAATTTGTATGGTTTTCCTTTGCTGCTCTCGGTCGGCGTCATCGATAGCGCCACCCGCATGGCCTTTCTCACGTTCTTGCCGTTCGTGCTCACGTCCAAAGGGGCAAGCCTGCCGACTATCGGCTTTTCGCTCACGTTGGTGTTCGCCGGCGGCGCTGTCGGCAAATTGGTCTGCGCCTTCATCGGCGCGCGCATCGGCGCGGTGGCGACGGTGTGGCTGACCGAAACGGTGACCGCGCTCGGAATCGTGCTCCTGCTGCCGCTTCCGCTTGGTGCCGCGCTGATATTGCTGCCGGTGGTCGGCATTGCACTCAACGGAACCTCGTCGGTGCTCTATGGCTCGGTGCCCGATTTGGTGGAACCGGCGCGGCGGCAGCGCGCTTTCGGCATCTTCTATACCGGGACCATCGGCGCCGGCGCGGTGTCGCCGGCGCTCTACGGTCTGCTCGGCGATGCGCTGGGCGTGCCATCGGCGCTGGTGGTGGTCGCCGCAGTTGTATTGGTGACGTTGCCGATCACGATTGCTTTGCGCCCGGCGCTCGCGGCCCGGCCGTCAATCTAGTCAAAGTTATTATTTCCGCGCGTCTCGCGCTTTTGAGCGGAACGAAGCGTGACGCGCGCGCATTCTCATTTGAATGCAGAAAGATGGAGGAGGGCACTCATGACCGCATCGATTCGCCCGCGTCGGCCTCAGTTCGAAGACGAGCCAATACCGTCGGAATCCGGCGACGCGCGCACCGCCGACGAGCCGATGACGGCGGAACAGGCGACCGAGCTCAAGGTGCTGGCGCATCAGACCTACGAGCCGGAAGCCTTCAGTCCGCAACTCACGCGCGCCGAAGCGACACGGCGCATCGCCACACTCAGCGCAAAGCTCAAGCTGCTCGACGAGCCGCCGCATACGCTGTGAGGCCGGCCGATCGGGTCATCGGCGTAGTCAACAAATCGCGGCCCGATATTCACACGCCGGGTCGCGCTGTTTGCGACCGCATTACGCATTTACCAATAACGATGCGCAGCGGCTATGCACGGTTCCGCAGGCGCTGGATTTTCCTCGCTATAAGGGCCATATTAGGCGGCGAGGAGTTATGCGTTATGTCGATGATCAATTACCGCGCCCCGTCCGAACTTTTTCCTAGCCGCAGCCGCAAGTCGCGGCGTCCGATTGGTTACAAGCGTTTTCCCACCGCCGCCGAGGCGATCCGTTTTGCCATTGAGGAATTGCCGCCCGAGTTGTTGCTCGGCGCCTATCTAGAAGTGGAAGAAAAGCGCTTCGACGGCAATGGCATCCGCCAGCTCTATGAAAGCGCCGACTATCCGCTGCCGCGCAAAGCGACCGCCAACTGAATTCGAGCTTGCGCTATTGCCGCGCCGCTGCTGCCGGCCGTCGCGCCTTGCGCAAAAGAGCCCCGCCGGAGCGGGGCTCAAGTTTGTGGGAGGATTGCTCAAAGCCGAGATCGCCGATCCAGCGGCCCCAACCCTCAAGCGACCTCGTGCAACTTGGCCGCCTGCGAGCGGCAGCACCCTAGGCGGCAACGCTCCGCCGGCGGTGGTGCTCCGTTCCGCTGTTCCGGTAATCCCCAGACTGACGCGGCTTACCCACCGAATTCTCGCTATCCACCGAGGCTCAATAGGTTTGGCGCTGGTCGTCGTCCGACGGCGGATTGCGCCATTGCTGAAGGCTTTCGGAGATGACCTTCATCGTCGTGAGTGCCGCATGGCTCAAGCTGGCGTAGCCGCCGATTTCGCGACCGATGCGCTCGCCTTCGTGGCGCAGCATCTCGCGCACGTTTTGCAATTCGACGACCACCCGGTCGATCTCTTCCATCGACGCGTTGGAGATTCGCCGAATCAGTGAGTTCAGATTTTCCGACGCCGGACCGCTCTCCGCATCGGCCTCCTGCGACGGACGACGCAGGAACGGTATGTCGCGGCGGACGAATTCGCGGATCTCGCCCTCGAATGCGGTCGTCGCAGGGTCGTTGATCTCATTTAGCCGTTCAGGATTGCTTCGGTGTGGAGCATAGGCCTCCGGGCCGTCCTGACCAACCCTATCCAGTTCAAGCCGTTCGGGTCTAATAGCCGCCATGGTCGACTCCTGACTGATTCTGCAGCTGCGCTGAGGTCCGCACAACTCAATTCATTGCCGCATGCGACTCAGGTGAGTCTGGGGCAAATTGGCGGATGGAACAAGAGCGGCGGGGGCAACGGTCGAGTTGTTACCAATTCAATTTGAAGCCGGCCGTGATGCTCTTGTTGCTGGTTGGCCGACCGACGTCGGTAACCGACGTGGTCACGTGCAGCGGACCGTAGACCTTTTGATCGGCGCTGAACTTGTTATGGGTCTCCGGGTTGTTACTGGCGGTGTCAATTCCGGCGGCAAAACTGGTGCCGGTCGGCAAGACCTCGAGCTTGACCATTTGCTTAGTTGACCAGACTTGGGACGGGGCCGGTGTCGTTGGTGTTGTCGCCACCGGCGCCGTCATCAGCGGCAGATCGCGCGGCGCGCCGCCGGACCCGGCGTAGGTCTCGGTCACCGAATAGCCGTTCTGCAGCGTGAGCGACAGCTTGCCGCCGACCGGCACGGCGCGTTCGAGCGTGGTGCCGAACTTGCTCCGATCGCTGCTTTGGTCGATGCGCGCGCCGATCGAGCCGACGCTCGGCACCGCGACCGAGGCCCAGGCGGCGCCCGAGCCCGGATTGTCGGCCGTGCCGGGCAGCGGCTTGCCGGGCTGGTCGATTTCCCGCGGCGTCGCGGCCAAGCCGATTTCGGCGCCGACCTTGGCATCCCATTCAGTCGGCAACGGCTTGTTCAGGCTGACGGTGCTCGACCCGTCGGGCGATTCAACGCGCGTGACGTCGAGCGGCTTGGGCGGCGGCAGTGCCGGCACGCGCAACCGCTTGGCCGGCGTCGTGTCCGCCAAGGTGGACGCATCGAAGCTCAGAAAATCGTCGAGGCCCAAACTGTCGCCCGGCACGGCATCGGCGGCAGGCGCATCGCCAGCGTTCGTCGCCAGCGGCGCTTCGTCCGCGGCCGCCGGCGAATCGCTTTGCGCGGCGGCCGGCATCATGGCCAGCGCGCCGGCAAATGCAACCATCGCCGCCACAGCGGCGCGCATCGTACTGACTGGCATCGCGCGAACTCGTCCCCCAATGCTTGTCCGGCCGTCCTGCCAAGCTGCAGGCGAACCGGTTAAGCATTGGTGTCGCTATCGCACGGAACTGGGGCGAAGTTTTGGAACGGTGGGGACGCGTTCAGCCTAAAATTTCGGCGCGGTCCGCGAAAGCGCGTTAGCTGCCTTGGCCGTAGCTGCAACGCGACGCGATTGCGTCATTGATGTGTTCGACGTCGGCGTCGAGCCGGCCGAGCTCGCGATCGCGCGCGGGGCCGCTGCGGCAGACGGCGGTGACCGCGCGCGCCTTCACGACTTCGAGGAAATAGAGCCGGGTGGCCGAGCAAGCCGCGGGGCCGGGCGCGGCGCCGAGATGCTTGAGGCGCGCCTGCGTCGCGCTGAGGCCGACATTGACGGCGGCGAGGTTGCGCTCGCAGCCCGGTAACATCGTCGCGCCGATCGTCTTGGGCTGGGCCGGCGCCACCAACAGGGCCATGGCGAAGGTCGCCGGTATGATAAGGCCGATGAACCCCAGGAAGGAGAGGACGAAGCGACGGGCCATGGCATGCCTCCATTCTTTAGCCATTAGTGTGGCGGAGCGGCCAAAAGGTTCATGAGCGGCTGCAATTTGCCCGCCCGAGGCGTAAGCTTGCGCCGAATCAATCCCTTGGCCGACCCATGGAACCGCAGGCCGAGGCCCGCGTTGCCGAGAACCGCAGGAGGATTGTGCTATGCCGGCGCTGTTGCCCCTTGTTCTGCTCGGTTCGCAGCTCGTTCTGGTCGCCGATCGGGTACCGGAACTCAACATCGAGCCGAGCTGCCAGGCCGCCGCCGCGAGCGCGGCGATGCCCGGCCGCGACACCAAGAGCTGCCTGCAGGACGAGCACACCGCCCGCGCCACGCTCGAAAAGGAATGGGGCGAGTTCAGCGCCGGCGAGCACGCGCGCTGCCTGGAGTTGTCGCATACCGGCGGCAGCCCAAGCTATGTGGAACTGCTCACCTGCCTGGAAATGGCGCAGGCGGCCAGGCAATTGCCCGCGGCCGACAAGCTGGAGGGGCCCAGCGGGCGCTAGGGCTTCTTGCTGCCGAGGACGCTGGCGCCGGGACTGCCCTGCTGCAGCGACATCTTATAGGCCGACACATGTTTCGGCTTGTCCTTGTCGGCCTTCGGCTTCTTCTTTTCCTTAGGAACCCTCATCTGACCTTTCGCCATGACGACCTCCTAACGGCGGAACGCGCGAATGTGATACGGCGGCGGGCGCGAGGCAAGAGGCGCTTTGAGGCTTCTTGCTAAGGCTGTCTTGTTAAGGCTTCTTGTTAAGGCTTCTTGTTAAGGCTTCTTGTTAAGGCTTCTTGGCGTCGGCCGGCTTGTCGTCTTTCGGTTTTTCTTTTGGCATGGCGCTCGCCGTTTTTGGCTTCTTGTTGGCGTCGGTCATCGCCGGCTTCTTTTTCTTGTTGCCGTTGATGACCGGCATCTTCTTTTTGCCGTCGGCGGCGCGCGCGGTTTTCTTTTTCGCGTCGGCCGCCGGCTTGGCCGGCTCGGTCCCCATCTTCTCGGCGATGCAGCGCTCGACCACGTCGGCGCGCTTGTCGAGCGGCAGGCGTGCGCTGGTTTTCTCGGTCGCCATCCAGCAGATCTCGGCCGCCTTGGTATGGGTCATCGGCTCTTTCACCGTCATGGCGCCGAGGTCGGCGCCGCCGCCGCCGGACGCCGCGCAACCGGCCAGCGTGAGGCCTGCGAACAGCACGATGGGCAGTGAGCGTTTCATCTTAAGTCTTCCGACGGATTTGCAGCCGCCCCCGATGGGCTTGCATGCTTGCCGCCGACCCCCGCCCGACCTGCGCGGACCACGCATAATCTTTACCGGCTGTGTTCCCATCTCGGCAATGGCTTTCGCAACCCTCTGGACCGGCGGTGATATTTGCGCGGCGCGGCCGGCAGCCGGGTTGCGTCAGCTCACAGATTGTCCGTGAATACCAGCCAGCCGATCAGCCACAACGCATAGCCGACGGCCGCGCCGATCAGCGCGCCCCACACGCGATGGCGCCGCCATTGCCAGGCGCCGATGACGGCGCCGAGCGGAATGCCGGGCGCGCCCAACAGCAGCAGCACGACGGCGAGGCTGAGCGGATCGTTGAGGATGCCGATGTCTGACATTGCGCGGAACCTATTGAGGAAAACCGTGCGCCGATACTTAACCAAGCCGGCCGTTTTGATTTGCCATTAGCTTGCGCTTTGTGGCGACATGACAGCCGACTTTGTGAGGGAGCCGCCTTGTGACCGTTGTTCCACTTCGCGCGATGAAACGGCTGATGGTTGCGGCCGCGCTTTGCGTGGCGGTTGTTGCTGCGGCGGCGCCGGCGCGCGCGGCCGATCTTTCGGCCGTGCCCGGCGTGTACCATGTCAAGCACCACCGATACGTATGGCGCTCGAACTGGCGCGACCGCTGCGCCTATGCCGGCTATTACTGCCTCTATGCCGAGTACGGCTACGTCTATCACTATCCGTTCGACGACCGGCCGATCGCCTATCGCGCCAGGCGGCATCGATTCTAACCTCTCCGCTGTCATGGACCGCGTGCCTGTCCGCCGTCATGGCCGGGCAAAAGGCGCGAAGCGCCGTCTTCGCGCTTTATGACCCGGCAATCGATGATGACGCGCGGCAGATTCAACCTCACGTAAGATTCTCGTCCGGATCGACACATCATGGATGCGCGGGTCAAGCCCGCGCATGACGCCGAGGGTGTCGCAGCGCGTGTGCCTTCAGATTCATTTTTCAAACAGCCAAGCGTCAACGCCCGTGTTCTTTGTCGAGGCGCCGGGGACGCCTGTCTTTCCGTTTCCCTCTGAACAAGAGGGGTGTGGAGCGCCGTGAGGCGCGTCCGGTATCCTTCCGTTGCCGCGTTCGTTGCCGAACGCGGGCGCCTCTCGGCGCTCCACGGGCGGCGATTTCTGTCCCCGGGGCCGTGCTTCCCGACGCGGCGACGGGCGGTTTGAGGCCAACCCGACCCGGAAGGCTTTCGCCCTCCATCGTCCGCGTCACGTCCAGCCATTGAAGGCAGGCCCTCCTAGTGAGGCCGGACGGCTACCCGAGGCCTCCCGGGAGCGGGGTTACGAGCCCCGCGCGCGGGCGCCGCATCCCACCCCGCCATCGGACCGTCTCGCGACGACGCCCCTCGGTGGATGGGACGATGTTGGGTATATAGTCATATAGGAATTGAGTCAAGAGGGTGGGAAGACGGCAGCTTGACTTTGGGTTGTGTTGTAGTTTATAAACTACATATGGCAGAGATCAAGAAAACTGCCGAATTCGACAAGTGGCTCGATGGACTACGGGATACCAGAGCAAAAGCGAAAGTGCTTGTCAGGATTCAACGGTTAGCCGGCGGCAATCGCGGCGATGTGGGCCCCGTCGGCGACGGCATCAGTGAAATGCGCATCGACTACGGGCCCGGATACAGGGCGTATTACAAACAGAAGGGCGATACGGCGACTTTTCTTTTCGGCGGCGACAAAGACTCGCAGAAGGCGGACATCCCGAAGGCGAAGGCGATCGCAGAAAATCTGGAGGATTGAGAAATGGCCAAAGCATCCAAGTTTGACGCTGCCGATTATCTCAAATCGCCGGACGCCATTGCCGACTATCTGAGCGAGGCCTTCGAGACCGGCGATGAGAGATTTATCGCCGAGGCGCTCGGCACGGTGGCACGCGCCAAGGGGATGGCCGGCATCGCCAGCGAGACCGGCCTGTCGCGCGAGGGCCTGTATCGTTCGCTCAGCAGCGAGGGCCACCCCGAACTGGCTACTGCGATGAAGGTTCTCGACGCTTTCGACATGCAGTTGGTGGTGAAGCCGAAAGAGAAGAGCGCGGCGTGAGGGTCTGCTATTAGTGGAAGAATTCGGCGGGAACTCGTATATTTGCTGCGAGAATGGAGTTCAAAATCATGGCGAGCGTCAAGAAAGGTCAACTAACCGCGCCGCCGGAATGGTGGAAGCACTTGCGTTGGGCGAAGCGGCTTTTTTGGAAGCGCGAGCGTCGCGTGGCGCAAAAAACCGCTCGCAAAGAGGCGGTGGAAAAGTAGCAATCTATGGAGCCGGGAGAGAGGACAATGTCTGACCACGCTTGGATCGGCCTAACGCGTCGCGAACGGAAAAGTGTGCTGGAAGCCTTGGACGCCTTTCGGCCGCCTCACGGTAAGAAGGCGAAAGACATCGACGCGCTCATGGTCAAGCTCACCTATTGCCCGCCGCATCCCGAAATCACGGTCGGCGTTCATGGCGGCCAAGTGCAATGGACGCTGGGCAACCCGTTCCCGATCCGGGTATGCGATTACGACGGGGACAGGGAAGAGTTGCCCGATATCGACGAGCGCGGGCAGCGGTGCAGGATTTGGTTTGAACCAGGGGGCAATGCGACAACCATATAGTCGCCCTGGGATAGATCGCCTTATGACCTTAGTTGCGGGTTTGAGTTTTGGAGGCACGCCTACTTTTGTTGGCGACATCCTCACCTCGTGGCGATTGCCGACGAAGATTAGTCTGCCGACGCGGCTGGAGTACGATACATATCAGAGCGCTGACGGAAGTTTTGCTGCCGACCTTGCGCAAAAGCTAATTATCGTACGGCCATATTTATTAATCGCTTGGACGGGTACAGTCTCCATTGTTCATGAATTAGTCTGCCAACTAGATAATATACTTCCAGTTTCGATGGACGATTTGCGCGGACGTGAAGAGTTGCTGTTGGAGCCGCTTGATCGAGTTGCGGAGGGTGTCGAATTATTAGCCGTAGTTATTGATGACGACTGGGTTCGGCCTTTTTGCATTCGTACTAGGGGCTTTGAGGCTGATGGCAAAAGAATCTATTTGCTCGGCAGCGGGAGCGAGGCTGTATTTAATTTTTTGTTGGAAATGACACGTGACATGCCAACACCCGACAATTCCGATGGAATTGCTGCGCGAGCAGTGATGATTAATTTCGCTGGCAATGCCTTAATGGCGCAACACGTATCAAAGTTCGGATTGGATGAGGCTTGGGGCGGCGGATTCGAAGTTGCTTATGTTACCAAAGATGGATTTAAGAAAGTTGATAACATCCTTGTTCGTTGCTGGAGTCTAAATTCAGATGGTTCATTAGGAAATGTTGGTGCGAGCTTTGTCCTCCACTATGAGGGCCCTTCTCTGCTTATTTCTTCATTTGGTGCAATAGAAAGGACTACTGTTATTCGCTCACCCATCGATAAAGCGAAACTTTCGCTGAGGCCGAAAACAATATTCGCTCAATGGACAGTTGATCTTTTTTTCCGTCCGTCCGATGGCAGGCACTTCTGCGCGATCCAATACGAATACCCTTGGTCGGGCAATAGGTCATCGTTCTCTTTCAAGAACGGCAATATCGTCGGTTGGAACATGTCGAAGGCGCGAGTGGATAAAATCATTGCAAAAATTACTTCCTGCAGCGATTTCCCGCCTTTCGAAATTCATAGTTTTTAGCACTCGCTCTGGACGCTATCTACCGCGCCTCTTAAACCCACCCCGTTGCCCCGGCTTGCCGAGTTTGCTGCGCGGCGAGTCCGGGCGGCTTGGCGCGGCTTCGTGCCAGTTGCCGATGCCCATTTCGTCGAGGTCGGGTTTGTGGGGTCTTTCTGTTGAAGATGCGCTTCCCGCTTTCGCGGTGCCACGCGATGAACCCCCACCCCGGCCGGCTTTTTCATTCGCAGACTGCGTAGACTTGCCTGCGTTGCCGCGCGACCCACCCCGCGCGGGGGAGGGTGAAGGCCGCTTGGCCGTCGGGTTGTCGAGCACCGCCATTTCGGTGGCGCGCAGGCGCTTGATCTCGTCGCGCAAGCGCGCGGCCTCCTCGAAGTCGAGATCGGCGGCGGCCTCGCGCATGCGCGTCTCCAGGTCGGCGATCACCGCTTCCAGATTGTGGCCGATGGTTGCGGCGTCCTCGAAGCCGCCGGCCGCGCCGTCGCCGGTCGCGATCAGCACGTGGTCGCGCTCGTACACGCTGTCCATGATGTCGTGGATCGAGCGCTTGATGCTCTCCGGCGTGATGCCGTTGGCGGTGTTGTACTCGACCTGCTTTTCGCGCCGGCGGTTGGTCTCCTCGATGGCGCGCTGCATCGAGCCGGTGATGCTGTCGGCATAGAGCACCACCTTGCCGTCGACGTTGCGGGCGGCGCGGCCGATGGTCTGGATGAGCGAGGTCTCGCTGCGCAGGAAGCCTTCTTTGTCGGCGTCGAGAATGGCGACCAGCGCGCATTCCGGAATGTCGAGGCCCTCGCGCAGCAGATTGATGCCGACCAGCGCGTCGAAGGCGCCAAGCCGCAAGTCGCGGATGATCTCGATGCGCTCCAGCGTGTCGATGTCGGAATGCATGTAGCGCACGCGGATGCCTTGCTCGTGCAGATATTCGGTGAGGTCCTCGGCCATGCGCTTGGTCAGCACGGTGACCAGCGAGCGGTAGCCGGCGAGCGCCACCTGGCGCACCTCGCCCACAAGATCGTCGACCTGCGTGCGCGCGGGGCGCACCTCGACCGGCGGATCGATCAGGCCAGTCGGGCGGATCACCTGCTCGACGAAGACGCCGCCGGACTCGTTGAGCTCCCAGCCGCCGGGCGTGGCGGAGACGGCGGTGGTCTGCGGGCGCATGGCGTCCCATTCCTCGAAGCGGAGCGGCCGGTTGTCCATGCAGGAGGGCAGGCGGAAGCCGTATTCGGCCAGCGTCGCCTTGCGGCGGAAGTCGCCGCGGTACATGCCGCCGAGCTGCGGCACGGTGACGTGGCTCTCGTCGACGAACACCAGCGCGTTGTCGGGCACATACTCGAATAGCGTGGGCGGCGGCTCGCCGATCTGGCGGCCGGTGAGATAGCGCGAATAGTTTTCGATGCCGGCGCAGGAGCCGGTCGCCTCCATCATTTCCAGATCGAAGACGGTGCGCTGCTCCAGCCGCTGCGCCTCCAGCAGGCGGCCGGCGCGGTTGAGCTCGTCGAGGCGGCCGCGCAATTCGTGCTTGATGCCGGCGATCGCTTGAATGAGCGTCGGGCGCGGCGTGACGTAGTGCGAATTGGCGTAGATCTTGACGAATTCCAGTTCGTCGGTTTTTTGCCCGGTGAGCGGGTCCATCTCCTCGATCTTCTCGATCTCGTCGCCGAACAGATGGATGCGCCAGGCGCGGTCCTCGTAGTGCGCCGGGAAGATATCGACCGTGTCGCCGCGCACGCGGAACGAGCCGCGGAAGAAATCGCCCTGCGTGCGCTTGTATTGCAGCGCCACCAGGTCGGCGATGAGCTGGCGCTGATCGAGCTTGCCGCCCACCTTGAGCGTGACGGTCATGGCGGAGTAGGTTTCCACCGAGCCGATGCCGTAGATGCAGGACACCGAGGCGACGATGATGACGTCGTCGCGCTCGAGCAGCGCGCGCGTCGCCGAGTGGCGCATGCGGTCGATCTGCTCGTTGATGGAGGATTCCTTTTCGATGTAGGTGTCGGTGCGCGGGACGTAGGCTTCCGGCTGGTAGTAGTCGTAGTAGCTGACGAAATATTCCACCGCGTTGTCGGGGAAGAACGACTTGAACTCGCCGTATAGCTGCGCGGCCAGCGTCTTGTTGGGCGCCAGGATCAGCGCCGGGCGCTGCGTCGCCTCAATCACCTTGGCCATGGTGAAGGTCTTGCCGGAGCCGGTGACGCCGAGCAGCACTTGCGTGCGGTCATGGCGTTGCACGCCTTCGACCAGTTCCTTGATGGCGGTGGGCTGGTCGCCCTGCGGCTCGAAGTCGGAGGCGATCTTGAGCGTGATGCCGCCTTCGGATTTCTCCGGCCGCGGCGGGCGGTGCGGCGTCCAAGCGGTATCGCCGAACTCCTTGCGGCCCTCGCGCAGCAGCCGCTCCAGCGACTCGGCGGTGGCGGCGACGCCCATGGAGGCGAGCCCGCTGCCCGGCTTGGGCAGGTCGGCGCGCGGCAGGCGATACTTCAAGTCGTCGCTGAGCCCGAGTTCCTCCGCCAGCTGCGGATCGAGCCCGCTCACCGGCGGCCCGTCGAAATCCGCCTGCGGCGCTTCGTCAAATCCCTTGGCGGATTTGCGCGCTTTGTGCGCGTTGGAGAAATCGGCGCGCCGGTCCCAGGAATTGTCCGGCGGCGGCTCGAGCCCGGTGCCGGAACCTAATCCCGCGGTGCCCTTGTTAATTGCCGGGTTGAGCAGATCGGCCAGCGCCTGCGGCGTCGGCGCCGCTTGCGGGCGCGCGGCTTTGGCGCGCGTCGGCCGCGCCGGGTCCTTGTTCGGCTTTTTCGGAGGTTTCGCCATCGCGCACCGAATATGGGGCGAGTCCGCGGAGGAGGAAAGGGCGGGCTCGTCATGCTTGGCCACGGGTAGCGCTCGCCGCCCGGAATGCGCACAATGGCGCCACCCCTAAGTCAAGTGAGCGCGGGAGTGGTTACGATGAACGACAGCGTCAAATATCTTTTGCCGGAAGATCGTATTCCGAAGGCCTGGTACAACATCGCGGCCGATCTGCCGGCGCCGTTGCCGCCGCCGCTCAATCCGGGCACCGGCCAGCCGATCGGGCCGGCCGATCTGTCGGCGATCTTTCCGATGGCGCTAATCGGGCAGGAGGTGTCGGCCGAGCGCGAGATCGAAATCCCCGAGCCGGTGCGCGAGATCTACAAACTGTGGCGGCCGGCGCCGCTGTTCCGCGCCCGCCGTCTCGAACGATTGCTCGATACGCCGGCGCGCATCTTCTACAAATACGAGGGCGTCTCCCCGCCCGGCAGCCACAAGCCGAACACCGCGGTGCCGCAGGCCTTCTACAACAAGGAAGCCGGCATCAAGAAACTGTCGACCGAGACCGGCGCCGGCCAGTGGGGCTCCTCGCTTGCCTTCGCCGGGCAATTGTTCGGGCTCGAAGTCAAGGTCTACATGGTGGCGGTGAGCTATCAGCAGAAGCCGTACCGGCGCGCGCTGATGGAAACCTATGGCGCGACCTGCATCGCCAGCCCGAGCAACGAAACCGATTCCGGCAAAGCCATCCTGGCCGCGCATCCGGATTCGCCCGGCAGCCTCGGCATCGCGATTTCGGAAGCGGTGGAAGTCGCCGCCAAGAACGCCGACACCAATTATTCGCTCGGCAGCGTGCTCAATCACGTGCTGATCCACCAGTCGGTGATCGGCATCGAGGCGATCGAGCAGATGGAGATGGCCGGCTTCTGGCCCGACGTGGTGATCGGCTGTGCCGGCGGCGGCTCGAATTTCAGCGGGCTCAGCTTCCCCTTCCTCGGCAAGAAGCTGCGCGAGAAGAAGGCGGTGCGCATCGTCGCCGTCGAGCCGGCGGCCTGTCCCTCGCTCACGCGCGGCAAATACGCCTACGACTTCGGCGACACCGGGCATCTGACGCCGCTGGTGAAGATGCATACGCTCGGTTCGACCTTCATTCCGCCCGGCTTCCACGCCGGCGGCTTGCGCTATCACGGCATGGCGCCGATGGTGAGCCATCTCAAGGAGCTGAACTTGATCGAAGCGCGCGCGGTCAAACAGTTGCCGTGCTTCGAGGCCGCGGTGCAATTCGCGCGCGCCGAGGGCATCGTGGCCGCGCCGGAAGCAACGCACGCCATCCGTGCCGCCTTCGACGAGGCTTTGCGCTGCAAGGCGGAAGGCAAGGCCGAGACCATTTTGTTCAATCTGTCCGGCCACGGCCATTTCGACATGCAGGCCTACACCGACTACTTCGCCGGCAGACTGGAGGACCGCGCCTACGACGAGGCGGAGCTGCAGGCGGCTTTGGCCGCGCTGCCGCAGGTGGCGGCGTAAGACTTGTCCCGGGCGCAGTGCAGCGCGTTAGCGGTGCGCTGCAGACCCGGGACCGTCGCAAACTCTGAGTTCGAAAAGGTCCCGGATCAGCGGTGCATCGCTCCGCTGCGCTACGCGCTGCACCGCATCCGGGACACGAACGGCGTCTACGCCGCCTTCTTCCACAATTCCTTCGACGCGCGGCGGGCGCCTTCGGCCAAAGAAGCGAGCTTCATCCACACGATCTTGGTATCAACTTGCACGCGGCCGGCGAAGGTGCCGAAGCCGCAGTCGACACCGCCGATGACGTTCTCGCGCCCGACCGCGGATGCGAAATTCAATAGGCGGTCGGCCACCACTTCGGGGTGTTCGACGGTATTGGAAGTTGAATCGATCACGCCCGGGATAATGATCTTGCCCTCGGGCAGCTTGACGTCGCGCCAGATTTTCCATTCGTGCTCGTGCGCGCCGTTGGCGGCCGGGAACGACACCGCCTGCGGACGGCCGGACAGCACGATGTCGACGATGTCCCTGAGCGGCACGTCGTGGTGGCGCGGCGCCATGGTCGAGCCCCAGCACACATGCATGCGCATGCGGTCGGGCGGCAGATCGCGCACCGCCTGATTGAGCGCGGCCACGTTGGTGGCGATGATCTTGCGGAAATCGGCAAGCGGCAAATTGAGGTAGACCATGTGGCGCAACATGGCGAGATCGGGACAGTCGAGCTGCAGGATGAAGCCGGCCTCAACGATTGCCTGGTATTCGCGCCGCATCACGTCGGCGAGCGCGAAGATGTATTCCTCGTCGGTTTTGTAAAACCGGTTCTTCAAATAGCGCGCGATCTGTCCGGGCGACGGCGAGGTATAGAAGAAATCCTCCGCCTTGACGCCGGCCATCGCCGCTTTGGCAATGTCGATGTCGGCTTGCGCCGCGGCGAAGTCTTTCCAGCCAACCGGGCCGTTGCACGCGGGCCGGTGTTGGAACGGCGAAGCGAACTGCTTGAGCAATTGCGCGAGCTCGGGAAATTCCTCGTCGCCGGTGCCCATCGGCGCCGCGCTCTGGCCTTCATAGCCGGTGAGCCGGCGGATCACGTGCACGGTGTAGTCGGTGCGACCCTGCTCGCCGTCATTGATGATGTCGAGCCCGCATTCGACTTGGCTTTGCACCACGTGTTTGACCGCCTCGCGTACCGCGGCCTGCAATTCGGCGGCGCGCGCGCCGGGGTTTTTCTCCTCGGCCAAGAGCAGTTCCACCACCTTGGCGGTGCGCGGCAGGCTGCCGGTGTGGGTGGTGAGAATGCGGTCGCTGCTGCGTTTCATTTCAAACTTTCCTGACTAGAAGCCTTTCACCACTTCGGTGACGTGCTCGACATTGGGCGGCGACGCAAAGCAATGCGCCACCAACTTGCGCCATTCCTGGAAATCGGCCAACTCGCGGAAATCCTTGACGTGGTTTTCCAGCGTCTGCCATTGCACGAACAGCCGGTAGCGCGACGGCTGCTCGTGCGAGCGTTGCAGCGTCATGCCGGTGCAGCCTTTGGCGCGCTGAAAGATCGGCGCGGCTTTGGTCGCGCCGGCTTCGAATTCGCTTTCCATGCCGGGCTTGATGTCGATCTGCGCGATTTCGAGGATCATGATGGTGATGTCCGTTTGGCGGGAGCGGCATTATCAGCGTTCGGCCGCGCGCCGCAAGGGCGGGATTTGGCCCACACTCGCCTCGCTGGAGAGGAAAATCAAAACGCCCGCATGCGGCGCAGCGCCCAAAAGCTGACCGCGACCGAGCCCAACGCCACCACCAGCGCCAGCCAGGTGCCGCCATGCGCGTGCTGGAACGGCAGGTCCTCGGTGTTCATGCCGAAGAAGCCGGTGACCAGCGTGGGCGGCAACAGGCAGGCGGTGAGGATCGACAATGTGTAGAGCCGCTTGTTGGTGACCTCGGTCATCTTGGCGGCGGCTTCGTCGAGCAGCAGCCGCGCGCGCTCGTGCAGCGAGGCGACTTCGGCATCGATGGCGTCGAGCTTCTGCGCCAGCATGTCGATGACGGTGGCCACCGCGGCATGGTCGCGCGCCAACCGCGGCTCCAGCCGGTGGAACATGGCACGCATCTGCGCGAGTTGGCGATGCACGCGCACCGCCTGCAGGCGGACGCGGCCAATGCGATGACGCTCATCGGCCGGCTCATCGTCCATGACATGGTCCTCGAAGCTGTCGAGTTCGCTGCCCAGCCGCTCGGCCATGCGCGCGATGGCGTCGGCGAACTGGTCGATCACCGCGTCGAGTAACGACGCCGGGGTTGCGAAGCGTTTGCCAGCCTCGATCGCGCGCCTTGTGTTCTCGACGGAATGCACCGGGCGTTGGCGCGCGGTAATCACCATCCGCTCGGTCATCACGAAACGCAGCCGCACCAGATCCTCGCCGGCGCGGGTGAGTTCCTGGTGCAGGTCCGGCACCAAGCCGGCGAGCTCCGCGCCAAAACTTTCCAGACGCAAATGCGTGTCCGGCCCGGAAAGTACCTCGCGTGCGGGCTCGGAGAGCGGTGCGTGCTGTGCGATCCAGTTGCGGCAACGCATATCGGCGAGAGCAAGGTGCACCCAGATCCAGTCGGGGCCGGGGTTGGCGAGCGCGGCATCGACTTGGTCATGGGGAACGGGCTCGGCAACGCCGTCGGCATTGAAACGGAAGGTCCAGACGATGCCGGTGGCGGGGTCGGCCAAGTCGGTGCTGGTGAAATCGCTGCGGGCCATGGGTTGCCTCCTCTCGCTGGCAAAAACCAGCCGAGTGGGCGCGCCCGCGTATGACAGGAAGATGACAGCAGCGCCGGCGGTGGTCGCTCAGGCCGGCGACAACACCGGTTTGCGCTCGGGCGCCGGTGCGTTTCTCAGCCGCTGCACAATATAAAGCGCGCATATTGGCGCGATCAGTCCCGGCCCCGGGACGTGCAAGTTGCCGAGGCCGATCTGCAACAGCGGCAGCCAAAACACCAGGCGCGCGAGCCAGGCGCCGCGGTTGTCGAGCATGTTAGCGGCGAGCAGCGCGAGCACGGCAAAGCACAGCGGCAGCGTGTCATAGACCAGAAGATAAGGCACCGCCGCGATGGAGCAGGCGGTAAACAGCGCAAACAACAAACGCGGATCGGCGTCGGCGCGATAGCGGAACGCCCAGGCGACCGCAACCAACGCGGCCAGGGCGAAGCAGACTTGCACCGCCATCGCCGCGGAATAGCCAAGCCCGATGCCGCGCAGGTTCATGAACACGGTCGGGTAAAACGGCGTGGCGATACCCTCCGGATCGGCCAAGACGATATTCTGCGTCGGCAGGCCTTGGGTAATGAAAGCGATCCAGGCCTGGGTGCCGAACAGCGCGGCGGCGAGCGCGGCGAGAACAAGCGTCGTGACGACGGCCGCGGCGAACACGCGCCAGCGGCCGGATGCGATCAGCACCACCGGCAGCAACAGGCCGAGTTGCGGCTTCAATGTGAGTAATCCGATCAGCACGCCGGCAATGAGCGGCCTGCGGTCGAGCAAGGCGAAAATGCCGATCAGCACCGTGGCGGTGAGGAACGAGCTCTGGCCGGACATCAGGCAGAATGCCGCCGCCGGGCAGATCATCAGCGCCAGCAGCGTGCGGCGGTCGGCGATGTGGCGCACGGCGACGGCAAAGAAGACCGCGAGATTGAGGATCGTCCAGACCAGCAGCGCCGGCAGATAGCCGAGCCGGCCGAACGGCGCCGCGATCAGCATCACGGTCGGCGGATAAGACCAGTTCTGTCCCGGATAGCCGGGGCCGAGCAGCGCGGCGAGAGCGTGCTGGTAGGCGGCGGCATCGTACCAATGGCTGGGATCGGGCAGGGACGCGGCGCGGCCATACATCCAGAAATTCAGGAAGTCGCGGCCGACCACCAGCGTGGAGCCGTCGCGCGGAAATGAGGTGCTGACGTCGAGGCCGTAGAGATAGGTGCCGACCGCCACGACGAAGAAAAAGCCGCCGAGGATGGCGAAGCTCTTGATGACCTCGCGGCTCAGCTCCGCCGGTTCGGGATGGGTCGCAACGCGCATGGGCCGCCCTTTGCCTGCGTGGCAAAGTGACCCGTCAGCCTTGCTATTTCCTTACCGTTGCAACCTGTGCCGCCTGCCGCAGGCAGGCCGGGCACAGGCAATCCTCGGCGGCTGCATCGGGCAGCGGCAGCCGGAACGATTCCGCCTTGCACCAGCAATCGCCGTCGGGGATGCAGTCGAACGCCGTGCCGCAGCACGCGCAAACGAGGCGGCGGGATTGCGGGGTCGGCGCGGTCATGCGGGGAACTCCGTGGCTGTCACATTGCAGAGTCGAATCGCGGCTATGGCAAGGCCATGTTGGCCGGCCTGATCGACATCGTCGGCGCCACCGGCGCCGCGCTCACCACGCTGTGCTGGCTGCCGCAGGCGGTGAAGGTGATCCGCGACAAGGAAACGCGGGCGCTGTCGCTGCCGGCGACCGCGGCCTTCACTCTCGGTATCCTGTTCTGGCTGATCTACGGCCTGGCCATCGGCGATTGGCCGTTGATCGGCTCCAACGCGCTTACGCTGGCGCCGCTGGCGGTGATCCTCGGCATGAAGCTGCGTCACGGATGACGCTATTGCGCGTCGCCGTTGCCGATATAGCCGCCGATCTTCCAGCCGCCGGCCTCCTTGACGTAGCAGAGCTGTTCGCTACCGAGCGGCGCCAGCAAATCGACCGAGACGTAGCCGGTCTTGCCGCTCGGCGTGACGATGCGCAGATAGGCCGGCGCGGCCGGATTCATCTCCGGCAACACGCGCACGAAATTCCAGCCAAGCCGCTCGATCACCGGCGCGTTGGCGCGCGCCGCCGCGTGCACGTCGATCGCGTCCGACACCGGAAAGCCCCAGTCCACGACGTCGGTGTCGGTGGCCTTGAGCAAGGCTTCAAAGGCCGCGAGGTCGAAACCGGGATCGGCCGGCGCGCAGATCGCGCCTTTGTGTTCGGACGAGGGCGCGGCGGTCGGGTCCTCGGCGTAGCCGGCGAGCATCTCCCAGCCGGCGCCGTCCTTGTTGGCGAGGCCAAGCGCGGTCGACAGATTGTCGATGCCGGATTTGCGCCGGTCGGCGGCGTCGCCTTTTTCGCGATCCCAGAAGAAACCGTGCGCGACCACCAGGCGCGCCAGGGTGGCGCGATCCTTGCGCAGCACCGCGACGCCGACTTTCTGACGGAAGGCTTCGAAGCTCGCATCGTCGAGCACTTGGGGCAGCGTGATCGCCACCGGCTTGTAGGGCCGCGGCGGCGGCGGATTTTGCGCAATCGCCGGCAGCGCGCTGCCGAGCACGATTGCGCCGATGAAAATGAAACGATGCATCGCGTCGCCCCCTCATCGAGGCCTTAGCGGCCAACGCTGTAGCCGAATTCTAGCACAGGCGTGCAACGCCGCGATGGGGGTATGGCGGCGATGGAACTCGTCGGGGTGCGGCGATGGCGCGGCGGCGTTGCCCAAAAAAATTGCGGTCCTGGGAGAGCAGGGTCAGCCGCACAGGACCGCATAGAGGGGTACGCGAAACGCAACTAGCGACAGAGGCGTGGCCTGGATAGCGCGCGCCTGTGACGGCGCGGTGACATGCGCTTCGAGGACCTGTGGATAGCGCCCGAATGGATCGCCCGCAGGCGTTAGCGCGCTGTATGCCTGTGAGTTGTCGGCAATTTTCGGAGCGGATAGCGCGAGCCGTACGGCGCTTTACTCTTTCACCCGGCCGCGGTGCGGAATGACTGTCATGCCGCCGAGCGCGAGGAAGATGAGGCCGAGCAGAAGCGCGACGCCGAACAGGCCGCTTTCGTGGTCGATCACGCCGCTCGCCACGTTGGCGTGGGCGATGCCGACCGACACCACGGTGCCGACCACGATGGTCGAGAGCGCCAGCGCGACGATGGCGATCAATTCGGCGAAGGCGATCGTGCGCCGCTCGTTGCCGAGGGGGCGGGTGACGGGAGCGTCAAAACCGGTTCGATCAATGTGCTTGCGCATGATGAGCCTGCAAACGGTTCGAAGTTTTCAAGGCTGATACATGGCACGCGAAACGGGCGCCGTTTCGGCCGGACTGCGGCGAAAGGCGGTAACGAACCACGGCGATTTCATGATTATGGTTAATGAAACGTAAAAATTCGATTAACGAGCGTAAACGGCGCTGTTTTACGCGTACAGAAAGCGGTGCAAAAGGCGCAGTGCGCGCCAAATGCGCCAGCTATTCGGCGGCGGCGAGCGGCTGCGGCTGCCAGTCCATCGGCACATGGCCGGGCTCGGCCGCGACGCGTTGCAGCCAGGCGCGCACCGCCGGATAACGCGTGAGGTCGAAATCGCACCGGTACGCCACGTGCGTATAGGCGTAGAGCGCGATGTCGGCGATGGTGAAATGGTCGTCGACAAAGAAGCGGCGGTCGGCGAGGTGCTTATCCATGACGCCGAGGGCGCGATAGCCGTTCTCCATCCAATCGTCGAGCGCATATTGCTGTAGGTCGCGGCCGCCTTTGATCAGAGCGAGCCAGAAATAGGCGGCGCCGATATTCGGTTCCAGGCTGTGCTGCTCGAAGAACATCCATTGCATGGCCTCGGCGCGCTCGATGCGGTCTTCCGGCGCCAGCGTGGTGCCGCCGGCGACATACCAGAGAATAGCGTTCGATTCGGCGAGGTAGCGATTGGGCGCGACCTCGAGCAGCGGGATCTGGCCGTTCGGATTCTTGGCGAGGAATTCGGGCGTGCGAACTCTCGCCTTGCAGAATGTCGACTTCGACAAGTTTGTAGGGAATGCCGAGCCGGGCCAATGCCAGGCGGACCTTGTAGCTGTTGCCCGATCGCTGCATCGAATAGAGCGTGTACATTAGAAGTCCTCGAAAAAATCCGCGATGTCGCTCGACGCATAGGGCCGTTAAAGTCCGGCAATTAGAAGGCCGGCATGCAACACTTTTTTGAGAACGTTTTCTCTTTGTTACAAATTGCAAATAGCACGCGCTACGCCACGCACAGATATGACAATTTTATTCCGCCGCCACTTTGTGGGCGCGCGCGTACTCGAGCAAGGCGTCGTCGTCGACCGGCGCGATCGGCGTGAAGTCGCGGTGCGCGATCCATTCCGGCCGCGTGAACTTGGTGATGTGGTTCGAGCAGGCGCACAGCGTCAGGTACACGATCTTGCGCGGGTAGGGCGTGATGTTGGGCGGCGAGGCGTGCACCAGGTTGCCGTGGAACATCAGCACCGAGCCGGCCTTGCCGGTCGGCGCCACGATGCCGACGCCGTCGGGACCGGCCGCTTCTTGAGCGAGCCGCGTCACCGTTTCCTTGTCGAGCGTCCATAGAGGATATGACGTCGTGGTCTTGTCGTGGCCGGCTACGAGCACGCCCTGCTTGTGGCTCTTCGGGATGATCATCAGCGCGCCGTTGATCGGCAGCACGTCGTCGAGGAAAATCGCGATGTTCATGGCGCGCGGCTCGGGCATGCCGTCGTCGCGCGCCCAGGTGCCGTAGTCCTGGTGCCATTGCCAGACGTCGCCTTCGAAGGCGGCCTTGGCGTTGAGCTTGAACTGGTGGACGTAGACGCTCTCGCCGAACAACTGCATCAAGGGTTCGACCAGACGCGGGTGGCGCGACATCACCTCGAACACCGGATTGAACTTATGCGCGGCGAAGGCGGTGCGCGGCGCGCCGCTTTTTTCGCGCCAGACCTCCTGGCGGTCGAGCTTGAGGATGTTGTCGGCTTCCGTGCGCAGCAGCGCGATCTCTGCCTCGGAGAAGCAATTGGGGAAGAAGACGTAGCCTTGCTCGTCGAAGGCCTTGAGCTGCTCGGCAGAAAGTTTCATGGGCGCGCTCCCTGAAAAAGGTTGCGGCCGTTAAGTCCGGCTCTTGGGCGCTATTTTAGAGGCGGCAGCGCGAAATGCCAAAGCCTGGGCGCGCCGCATTCGTTCATGGCGCGGCGCAGCAATGTGACGAAAGCGAGCAACATCGTCGGAACGGCGAGCGGAATCAGTGTCGCTTCCGGCACCGAGCGGGCGACCAGGGGGACGATCCACAGGGCGGCCAGGATGGTTTTTTCGTAAGGCCCGAAGCCGCGCGCGCTGCCGTCGAGCGCGAAATAGGCGATGGCCGGTGCCAGCAGCATCAGGTCGTAGTCGAGGCTATAGGGCGTTGCCAACAGCGTGCCGATCAGCAGCGCCGCGGCCTTGAGCGGAAAAGCGGCGGGGCTGCGCCATAGCCAAGCGAGCGCGGCGGCGACGAGAATCGTCACCGCGCCTTGCAGCGCGTAGGCGAGATCGATGCCGCCGCCCCACATGCGCACCCAGGAGAACACGCTCTGGATCTTGTACCAGCCGGTGGCGCCCTGCTCGAGGATGACCAGGCGGGTGAACTTGGTGGAGGCGAAGAAGGCGGTCCACACATCGACGCCGAAAGCCAGCGTGACCGCGAGCGCCAGCAGCGCCACCGTGACGGCGGCGGCGGCGAACGCGCGCCAGCGGCCGCTCACCGCCAGCACCAGCGGGATCAACAGACCGAATTGCGGCTTGTAGGCGAGCAGCCCGATCAGCACGCCGGCGATCAGCGGCCGGCGATCGAGCAGCGCCAGCGCGCCGCCGATCAGCGCGGTGGTGAGAAAGCCGTTGTGGCCCTGGCCGAGATTGACGAACACGGCCGGGAAGGCGAGGGCGAGCAGGAGCCAGAGTTTGTCTTTGGCGGCGCCGGGTTTGATGCCGTCATGCCCGGCCATAGCCGTCCGGAGGTCGGCGTCGCTTCGCTCGCCTATGTGCCGGACATCCACGTCTTGCTGCCGGTCTGGAAAGAAAGACGTGGATGGCCGAGTCAAGCCCGGCCATGACGCGGCTGAAAGAACCGCGCGCATCGCCAGCAGATAGAGAATGAGCGTCACGCCCTGCCATAAAGCGAGCGACAGCGCATAGGGCATCAGCGCCAACAGCGCGGCGAGCCCGAGGAAGAACGGCGGATAGTGCCAGCCGAAGAATGCGGTCTTCGGGCCGAAGATCGCCTTCTCGCGGGCATATTGCAGGCGCGGGTCGAAGGGCGCGGCGGCATTGCCGTCGAGCACATAGCTGCCGGCGGCATAGACATTGGAAAAGTCGGTGCCGAGCGGGCGGTCGAAGCGGTCGTTGAGGCCGTCCGAGGTGGCGATCAGAAACCCGGCGCCGATCACCGAGGTGACGAGCAGCGCGAGCGCCACCAGCCGTACCCGCTCGCGGGTGAGCCAGGCGCCGCTGCGCAGGGTTTCGCTCCATCCGGCCATGGGGCAGGGGTCTAGCAAAGCAGGCTTAAGGGTGAGTTGCCGGTGCCCGGGCCATCAACAGGCTTGATGAATGCATCGTTTTTTGCGGCTTGCTGTCACCGTTTGGGCCGATTACGACACTATATAAAGTGTTCGCCCTTCGGATTCGGAGACTTTCGATGGCCTTGCTCGCCGACAACCTCAAGCGCATCAAGCCGTCGGCGACCATCGCCGTCACCGACAAGGCGCGCGCGCTCAAAGCGGCCGGCCGCAACGTCATCGGGCTGGGCGCCGGCGAGCCGGACTTCGACACGCCCGACAACATCAAAGAGGCGGCGATCAAGGCGATCCGCGACGGCAAGGCGTCGAAATACACCAACGTGGACGGCATCGCCGAGCTGAAGGACGCCGTCGCCAAGAAGTTCAAGCGCGAGAACGGGCTCGACTACAAGCCGTCGCAGATCACCATCGGCACCGGCGGCAAGCAGGTGCTGTACAACGCCTTCGTGGCGACGCTGAACCCGGGCGACGAGGTGATCTTCGCGGCGCCTTATTGGGTGAGCTATCCCGAGATGGTGCTGCTGGCCGGCGGCGAGCCGGTGCCGATCGAGACCTCGATGGCGACCGGCTTCCGCATCACCGCGCAGCAACTGGAAGCCGCGATCACGCCCAAGACCAAATGGGTGCTGCTGAACTCGCCGTCGAACCCGTCAGGCGCGGCCTATACGCGCGCGCATCTCAAGGCGCTCACCGACTTGTTGGTGAAGCATCCGAACGTGCATGTCATGACCGACGACATGTACGAGCACCTGGTCTACGACGACTTCAAGTTCACCACGCCGGCGCAGATCGAGCCCGCGCTCTATCCGCGCACGCTCACCGTCAACGGCGTGTCCAAGGCCTATTGCATGACCGGCTGGCGCATCGGCTTTGCCGGCGGACCGGAGCCGCTGATCAAGGCGATGGCGATGATCCAGTCGCAATCGACCTCCAACCCGGCGGCGGTGTCGCAATGGGCCTCGGTCGAGGCGCTCAACGGGCCGCAGGATTTCATCGCCAAGCACAACAAGATATTCAAGGAGCGGCGCGACCTGGTGGTGTCGATGCTCAATCAGGCCAACGGCATCAAGTGCCCGACACCGGAGGGCGCGTTCTACGTCTATCCGTCGTGCGAAGGCACCATGGGCAGGACCGCGCCGACCGGGAAGAAACTCGCCACCGACGAGGACTTCGTCACCGAGTTGCTGGAAGCCGAAGGCGTCGCGGTGGTGCAGGGCGCGGCCTTCGGGCTCGGCCCGGCGTTTCGCATTTCCTACGCCACCAAGACCGAAGACCTGGAAGAAGCCTGCCGGCGCATCCAGCGCTTCTGCGGCAATTTGAAATAGGCGGTTCTTTCCTCTGTCCGCGCGCGGACAGAACTAGGGACAATTCCGGGTCTTGCCAGTCCCGCTTTCAACTGCGACCATCCCATGACAGGGCCGGGAACAACCAGGTCCGACCTCCCGGCCGGCAAGGGAGGTATTTATGGGACAGAACGGCACGGGTCCCAAGGGTCCCCGGTGCATCGCGCTGGTGGGCCCGTTTCAGAGCGGCAAGACCACATTGCTGGAAGCGATTCTCGCCCGCACCGGCGCGATCCAGCGGCAAGGCACGGTAGAAGCGGGCACCACGGTCGGCGACGCCGGTAAAGAGTCGCGCAGCCACAAAATGAGCGTCGAATTGTCGGTCGCCAGCACCAATTTCATGGGCGACAACTACACCTTCATCGACTGCCCGGGTTCCGTTGAATTCATCCACGATATGCGCGCGGCGCTGCCGGCGGTCGACGCGGCCGTCGTGGTCTGCGAGGCCGACGAGAAGAAGGTCCCGCAGCTGCAATTGATCCTGCGCGAATTGGAAGACCTCAATATTCCGCGCTTCCTGTTCCTCAACAAGATCGACAAGGCCGACAAGCGCGTGCGCGAGACGCTGCAGTTGTTGCAACCGGCTTCGCGCGTGCCGCTGCTGCTGCGGCAGATACCGATCTGGAACGGCGACATCATCTCCGGCTTCGTCGATCTCGCGCTCGAGCGCGCCCATGTCTACAAGGAGTACGCGGCCTCCGAGGTGATCGAGCTCGCCGGCGAGGACCGCGAGCGCGAGAAGGAAGCGCGCTTCACCATGCTGGAGACGCTGGCCGATCACGACGACGCGCTGATGGAGCAATTGCTCGAGGACATCGAGCCGCCGCGCGACAAGGTGTTCGACGATCTGGCCAAGGAATTGCGCGAGCGCCTGGTCGTTCCGGTGCTGCTCGGCGTCGCCAGCCGCACCAACGGCGTCTTGCGATTGCTTAAGGCGCTGCGTCATGAATCGCCGGGCGTGGCGGAGACCGCCGCGCGGCTTGGCGCCGCGACCGACAGCGAAGCGCTGGCGCTGGTGCTCAAGACCTTCCACACCACGCACGGCGGCAAGATGTCGATCGTCCGCCTGCTCGCCGGGCAAGCCGGCGACGGCACCACCTTCCAGACTCCGGAAACCGAAGCCGGCCGGGTGGCGGGCATCTTCAAGCTGATGGGTCAGCACACCGAGAAGCGCGGGCCGGCGACCGCCGGCGAAACCGTCGCCTTGGGCAAGCTCGACGGCGCCAAGACCGGCGATACGTTGTCGACCGGCAAGCAGCCGCATCCCGCACTCGCCGACGTGAAACCCTTTGCGCCGGTACTCGCCCTCGCGGTGCAGGCCAAGGAACGCAAGGACGACGTCAAGCTCGGCGCCGCCTTCACCAAGCTCACCGAGGAAGATCCTTCGCTTTCCATCGTGCACCATGCCGACAGCCACGAAGTGGTGATGTGGGGCCAGGGCGAGATGCATTTGCGCGTCGCCACCGAGCGGCTGAGCGACCGCTACGCGGTGCCGGTCGTCACGCAGCCGCCGATCGTCGGTTATCGCGAGACTATCCGCAAGTCGATCAGCATCCGCGGCCGCCACAAGAAACAGTCCGGCGGCCACGGCCAGTTCGGCGACGTGGTGCTGGAGATCAAACCGCAGCCGCGCAGCTCCGGCTTCATTTTCGAGGAGAAGATCACCGGCGGCGTGGTGCCGCGCAATTACATTCCGTCGGTGGAAGAGGGCGTCATCGACGCGCTCAAGCACGGGCCGCTCGGCTTTCCGGTGGTCGACGTGGCGGTGACGCTGGTCGACGGCAGCTACCACACGGTCGATTCCTCCGACATGGCGTTCCGCACCGCCGGCCGTATCGCCATCGTCGAGGGCCTGCCGCAGTGCCAGCCGGTGCTGCTGGAGCCGATCCATCTGGTGGAGATCGTCTGCCCGACCGACGCGACGGCGAAGATGAACGCCATCCTGTCGGGCCGGCGCGGCCAGATTCTCGGCTTCGACACCCGCGAGGGCTGGCCGGGCTGGGACACGGTGCGCGCGCAGATGGCGGAAGCCGAGATCGGCGATCTCATCATCGAAGTGCGCTCGGCCACCGCCGGCGTCGGCTCGTTCGTCTTCAAGTTCGACCACATGGCCGAATTGACCGGCCGCAACGCCGATCAGATCGTCGCGGCGAGACGGGCGGCGGAGTAGCGCTGTTCGAAGTGTCGTCTCCCGCGAAGGCGGGGGACCCAGTTGCCACAGATGGCTCAGTGACTACTGGATCGCCCGCCTGCGCGGGCGATGACAGCCAAATTTGCGGCGCTCCCATAACCGTGACTTGCCTGTGAGCAGCGGGGTCCGTACCCCTTGAGCCCTGATTCTGAGAGGGCCCGCCCATGAATGTGATCCTCCGCCGCGGCTGGGAAATTCCCGAGCGCCTCGCCACCCCTGAGCATTTGGTGTTCAACCGCCGCAGCGTTTTGGCCGGCGGGGCGGCGGCCCTGGCGCTGACGCCGCGCATGGCGCAGGCGCAGCGCGTGAGCGATCTCGCCAAGCTGGCGGATCCGACCGCCAATCTTTACCCGGCCAAACGCAACGAAAAATACAAGCTCGATCGGCCGATCACCGCCGAGAAGATCAACGACAACTACAACAACTTCTACGAATTCGGCACCTCCAAGACCATCGCCCAGGCGGCGCAGGCGCTGCGCATCCGGCCGTGGACGGTGAAGATCGACGGCATGGTGGAGAAACCGTTCGAGATCGGCATCGACGATTTGATCCGCAAGATGACGTTGGAGGAGCGCACCTACCGCCACCGCTGCGTGGAAGCCTGGAGCATGGCGGTTGCCTGGACCGGTTTCCCGTTCGCCAAGCTGGTCGCGCTCGCCAATCCCTTGGGCTCGGCCAAGTTCGTCAAGATGACGACGTTCATGGACGCCAAGATGGCGCCCGGCCAGCGCATGTCCTGGTTCCCCTGGCCCTATGTCGAAGGGTCTCACGATGGCGGAAGCGACCAACGAACTCGCCTTCCTGGTCACCGGCGCCTATGGCCATCCGATCGACAAGCAGCATGGCGCGCCGCTGCGGTTGGCGGTGCCGTGGAAATACGGCTTCAAGTCGATCAAATCGATCGTGCACTTCACCTTCACCGACAAGCGGCCGGTCGGCATGTGGGAGGAATTGCAGGCCTCCGAATACGGCTTCTGGGCCAACGTCAATCCGAAGGTGCCGCACCCGCGCTGGAGCCAGGCGACCGAGGAATTGATCGGCACCGGCGAACGGCGGCCGACGCTGCTGTTCAACGGCTATGGCGACTATGTCGCCGATATCTACAAAGGCCTGGAAAAAGAGCGGCTGTGGACGTGAGCGAAACGCCATAGGCCCAGTGCCGGGACGTTATTGCCGCAGCGCAGCGGCGATTTGCGGAACGAACGCGGCGCGCTCGTGTTAAGCTAGACTATGGCTCGCGGGAATGACCGGAGCCGAAGGCTCCTTAGTCAGCGAAGCGCCGCGAGCCCCTGAACCCGGGATTCAGGAGGCAGTCATGGCTCATTCACACGTTCTGCTCGGTGCGGGAACAACTCCTGCACAGCTTTCCATCCGTCACATCGGTCTCGCCGATCTCAAGGATGCGCTGGCCAAGGGCGTCGACGATTTCTCCGCCATGCCGACGCATGCCATGTTCCTGTGCGTCGTCTATCCGATCATCGGCCTGGTGCTGGCGCGGCTGGCCTTCGGCTATTCGATTCTGCCGCTGATCTATCCGCTGGCGAGCGGGTTCGCGCTGGTTGGGCCGCTGGCAGCACTCGGGCTCTACGAACTGAGCCGGCGCCGCGAAGGCGGCCTCGACACCTCGGCAAGTCACGCCTTCGACGTGCTGCGATCGTCGTCGATCGGCGCCATCGCGGCGCTCGGCATTCTGTTGCTGATGATCGTCGGCGTTTGGCTCGCCATCGCCAACGCGATCTATGTGGCGGATTTCGGCTACGCGCCGCCGGCCTCGTTGCGTCAATTCGCCCACGACATTCTGACCACGCCCGCCGGGTGGAATCTGATCATCGTCGGCAACGGCGTCGGCTTCTGCTTCGCCGCTCTGGTGCTGACCATCGGCGTGGTGTCGTTTCCGCTGCTGCTCGACCGCGACGTCGGCGCGGCCGTCGCGCTGCTGACCTCGATCCGGGCGGTCGCCGGAAATCCGCTCACCATGGCGGCATGGGGCTTGATCGTCGCCGTCTTGCTCGCGCTCGGTTCGCTGCCGTTTTTCCTCGGGCTGACGGTGGTGCTGCCGATCCTCGGTCACGCGACCTGGCATCTCTACCGCAAGGTGATCGAGCCGGCGGCGAGCCCGCAGCCGGATATTCGTCCGCCGCCGCGCCGGCGCTCGGCCGTCGACTTTCCGGTCAATCTCTTCCCCTGGATACGCTAGAGTCTGATCCGTTCAGATTGCATCAGAATACCGCCTAACATTTTGCTGGCGCATGATCTTTTCCGAAAACCGGTTCCCACTTTTCGGGATCATGCGCTAGCCGTGACGGCCGAGCCGGAAGGGGATGGCCCTTCCGGCGCGCGCCCGCGATGCCTATCTCGCAGGAAACGCCAACCGTGATTTGGAGGGTTTCTTGCGCGCGCTCATTGCCTGCCTGATTGCCGGTCTCGTCATGTTGAATGCCGTGCCGGCGCTGGCCGCCGAGCATCCGGACCTCATCTTCAAGCGCTCGACGGTGTTCAAGTGGCTGACGCCGAACGACAAGCTCGCCACCTACGGCATCGACGATCCGCAGATCGACGGCGTCGCCTGCCATTTCACCGTGCCGGAGCGCGGCGGCATCAAAGGGCTGGATCGGCGTCGCCGAGGAGGTCTCCGACATTTCGCTCGCTTGCCGGCAGATCGGGCCGATCAAGATCAAGGAGAAATTCTCGCAAGGCGAGGACATGTTCCGCAAACGCCGCTCGCTGTTCTTCAAGAAGATGCAGATCGTGCGCGGCTGCGACACCAAGCGCAACGTGCTGGTCTACATGGTCTACAGCGACCGCATCATCGAGGGCTCGCCGAAGAATTCCACCTCCACGGTGCCGATCATGCCCTGGGGCGCGCAGACAGACGTGCAGAAGTGCGCCGACTGGGTGGAGAAATAGCCCGCAAGCGCGCTATTGTTCCGAATTCGGGGAGTACAGCCGGAGGCAACCATGTCCACCAATCAGCCCGATATTGCCGGCATCCAAAGCCGGGTCGCGCACGCGTTGCACGAACACTGGAAGCTCTATCTGATCGAAGGCATTCTGCTCATTATTCTGGGCGCCATCGCCATCGTCATCCCGCCGATTGCCACGCTGGCCGTGACCATCCTGGTCGGCTGGCTGTTCCTGATCAGCGGCGTCATGGGGCTGTTCACCACGTTCGCGATGCGGCACGCGCCGGGCTTTTGGTGGTCGCTGGTCTCGGCGGTGCTCGGTGTCGTGGTCGGCATCTGGCTGTTGGTGACGCCGGTCGCCGGTGCGTTCTCACTCACCATTCTGCTGGTCGCGTTCTTCATCATCGAAGGCGTCGCCTCGATCATGTTCGCGCTCGAGCACAAACGCGAGTTGACCGGACGCTGGGGCTGGATGCTGGTCAGCGGCATCATCGATCTGATCCTGGCGGTGTTCATCTTCGCCCACCTGCCGAGCACGGCGGCCTGGGCGATCGGGTTGCTGGTCGGCATCAACATGATCTTCGGCGGCTCGGCGCTGACCGCGATGGCGTTGCACGCGCGCAACGCGCCGGCGTAGCGGCGTTTACTTTTCCCCGTATCGCTCCGCCAAGCGCCGGTCGTAGTCGAGCACGGCTTGCAGCAACACTTGCGCGCCGGCGGCGCATTGCTGCTTCGAGGAATATTCCGCCTCGTTGTGGCTGATGCCGTCCTTGCACGGCACGAAGATCATCGCCGACGGCGCCACGCGCGCCACGTAAGCCGCGTCGTGGCCGGCGCCCGAGATCATGTCGCGCGTGGTGAAGCCGGAGACCTGCGCGGCGGCGCGCACGGCGACGATGCACTCGGCGTTGAACGGCTGCGGCGGCTGGGTCCAGATGTTCTTGATGGCGACCGTGACGCCGAATTCGGCGCGAACCGCTTCGGCTGCGGCCGCGATGTCGCTTTCCATGCGGTCGAGCACGGCCGGATCGGGATCGCGCATGTCGATCATGAAAAAGACTTCGCCGGGCACCACATTGGGCGCGCCGGGCTTGACCTCGAGCAGGCCGACGGTGCCGACGGCGGTCGCACTTTTACGCGCGGCGGCATTGATCGCCTCGACCAGCCGGGCGGCGCCGAGCAGTGCGTCGTGCCGGCGCAACATCGGCGTGGTGCCGGCATGGGTGTCCTGGCCGACGACCGTGACCTCGTACCAGCGCATGGCCTGCACGCCGGTGACGACGCCGATGTCCTTGCCCTCGGCCTCCAGATGGGGGCCTTGCTCGATATGGACTTCGAAGAACGCCGACAACTTGTGATCGCCGCAGCGTTGCGGCCCGCGATAGCCGATCTTGTCCAGCGCATCGCCGAATGTTTCGCCGCCGCGATCGGCCCGCTGCGCCGCCCAATCGCGCGCGAACACGCCGGCGAACACGCCGGAGGCGATCATCGCCGGGGCGAAGCGGGCGCCTTCCTCGTTGGTCCAGTTGACCACTTCGATGGGCGCGAAAGTTTCGTAGCCGGCGCGATGCAACGTGCGCAGCGCCTCCAGCGCGGCCAGCACGCCGAGCGCGCCGTCGAACTTGCCGCCGGTCGGCTGGGTATCGAGATGGCTGCCCATGGCGATGGGCGGAATGTCGGGCCGCTGGCCGGCGCGCCGTGCAAACATCGCGCCCATGTCGTCGACGGTGACCGTGCAGCCGAGCGCTTCGCAACGCGCCTTGAACCAGTCGCGCACCTGGCGGTCGAGCTCGGTCAACGTGAGCCGGCAGATGCCGCCCTTCGGCGTGGCGCCGATCTGGGCGGTCTCCATCAGGTCGTCCCACAGCCGCTCGGCGTCTATCGTGAGATTCTTCATGATCGGCGAAGGTCGCGGGTGGACAAGGCAGGCGAGCATCCGGTTCAATAACGTCCGATGTCAAGGCGGCGGCTTTGCCGCGGCCAAGACTTGGCAAGGAGAGTAAACATGGCGGCTTATTGGGTTGCGCGTTCGAAGATCAACGATCCGGTCGAATACAAGAAATACACCGACCTGGCAGGCGGCATCGTCGCCAAATACGGCGGCAAGGTGCTGGCGCGCGGCGGACGTTTTCAGATCATGGAAGGCCCCGACAAATTCCACCGCTTTATCGTGCTCGAGTTTCCGACCTTGGAGCAGGGCGTGGCGTGTTTCACATCGCCGGAATACAACCAGGCTGCGGCATTTCGCCGGAGCGGGGCGGGCGAGGTGGAAACCATCATGGTGGAGGGCGTCTAAGGCAGAGTGGGACGCTATATCCGGCGCGGTCGACAGCCAGCCCCCACTAGCGCGCATCGACGCAATTCGCTAAAGATGCCGCAATAATGCAAAGTAAGTTGGGAGGAGACAAGATGATGCTTAACTATCTGAAAAATCGGACTATCGCCTGCCTCGGCGGCGTGGCGCTGGCCGTCGCGATGCTTTCGGCACCGGCGACTGCGCAGGACAAAAAGCCGCTCAAGCTCGGATTCAGCATGGCGCTGACCGGCCCCTTGGCCGGCGCCGGCAAGGCGGCCCTGATCGCCATGGAGATCTGGAAAGACGACATCAACAAAAAGGGCGGCCTGCTGGGACGCCAGGTCGAGTTTGTCTATTACGACGACGCCACCTCGCCGGCCAAGGTGCCGGGCATCTACAGCAAACTGTTGGATGTCGACAAGGTCGATCTGGTCGTGTCGAGCTATGGCACCAATGAAATTTCGCCGGCGATGCCGCTCATCATGCGAAAGGGACTGGTGTTCATGTCGTTGTTCGGTTTGGCCGTGAACGACAAGTTCAACTACGACCGCTACTTCCAGATCATGCCGGCGGGTCCGGTGCCGGGGGACGATTGGTCCCGCGGGTTCTTCGATATCGCGATGGAGCAGAAACCCAAGCCGAAAACCATCGCGCTGTTGGCGGAAGACGCGGACTTCGCGTTGGCCGCAGTCGCCGGTGCCCGGCATCACGCCAAACGTCTCGGCCTGAAGATCGTTTACGACAAGACGTTTCCCTTCGGCTCCCCCGACGTAACTTCGGTCATGCGGGCGATCAAGGCCGCGAATGCGGATCTGGTCTATGTTGGATCCTATCCGGGCGGCTCGGTCGGTCTCGTCAAGGCGGCCAATGAACTCGGCCTCAAGGCCAAGATGTTCGGCGGCGGCATGGTCGGACTGCAGTTTGCCGGAATTCAGAAGAATTTGGGTCCGATGCTCAATGGCATCGTCAACTACGACTTCTGGGTGCCGGAACCGACCCTCAACTTCCCGGGCGTCAAGGAGTTCCTGGCGAAGTATCAGGATGCCGCGAAGGGTAAGGGCGTCGATCCGTTCGGCCACTACCTGCCGCCATACGCCTATGCCTATCTGCAGGTTCTGGGCGACGCGGTGAACGCGGTCGGCAGTCTGGACCAGAAGAAGCTCGCCGAATACATCCACAAGACCACTTTCACCACGGTGGTCGGGCAGGTGAAATTCGGCAAGAACGGCGAGTGGCAAAAGTCCCGCACGCTGCAGGTCCAGTTCCGCGACGTCGCGCCCAACAACCTCGCGCAGTTCAACAAGCCGGGTAAGCGGATCGTTCTGTATCCGGAAAGCGTTAAATCCGGCAAGATCCAGTATCCGTACAAGCAGTAGCGAAAAACCGCTGCTAGGTTAAGGCTAAGGCATCAGAGGCCCGGACGACAGTGTTCACACCAGAGTTGATTTTGAACGCTGTCGTTGCGGGCCTCATGCTTGGCGCCTTTTACGCGGCGGTTGCACTCGGGCTCTCGATCACCTTTGGTCAACTCGACATCGTCAATATCGCCCACCCGACATTCGTCATCCTGGGCTCATTCGTCGTCTATATACTGAATGGAAAATTTGGCATTGATCCGGTTCTGATCGGGGTCGCCTTCCTGCCGGTTTTTTATTTCCTGGGCACGATCCTATACCGATTTTATTACGTCAGTTTCGAGAGAACCGGCCAGGAATCGTTGAGCGGCCTGGCATTTTTTTTTGGCCTCATGTTCATCATCGAGGTCGTGTTGATCCTGACGTTCGGCGTTGATTACCGGCTGGTATCGGCACCCTATATCGGCAAGACATTGCATGTCGGCTTCGTCGAGATGCCATACAGGATGCTGATTCCCGCGATCGTCGCGACCGTGATGACCGGCTCGGTCATCCTCTATATGTCCAAGACCTTCCTGGGAAAAACCATATTGGCGGTATCCCAGGATCGATTGGCGTTGCAGCTCATGGGCGCCGATCCCGTTAAGGTAAAACGGATCGCACTCGGCATCGCCATTGCCACCGCGTCGGTGGCGGGCGCGCTGTTGATCATCATTCAGCCGGTCGAGCCTTCGGTCGGCCGGGCCTATATCGGGCGCATATTCGCGATTGTCGTTCTTGGTGGCATGGGCAGCATAAGCGGCACGTTCATCGCCGCCATTCTGATTGGCGTCGTGGAGAGTTTCATCGCGACATTCTATGGTCCGTCCTGGGCACCGGCTGTCGGTTTCGGCATCCTTCTTTTGACCCTGGCCGTCCGGCCACAAGGCATATTCGGCAGGGGTTAGATGAAGCTCGACAAGTTCTGGATATCGGTCGCCGCCATATTCGTCCTCGGGTTCGTTTTCACCAAACTGTCCGACAACGAGTTTTATTTTTTTGCGATCTACACGATCCTGCAAGGCGTGATCATGGCGGTGGCCTGGAATATCTTGGGCGGCTTCACCGGCTATGTGAATTTTGGCAGCGCCGGATTTTTTGCCGTCGGGGTCTATACGTCGGTTTCGCTGAACAAGGCGTTCGGCCTGCCGCTGCCGGTGACGCTAGTCATCGCCGGAGTCATTTGCGGGCTTTTGGGCCTGGCGGCGGGCTATCTGACTCTCAGGCTCAAGGGCGTCTATTTCGCGATTGCCACCTTGGCCGTGGCTCTGGTGTTCGAGACCGTCGTCAACAATTGGAAATACGTCGGCGGGGCGGCGGGGACCTATATTCTTCCGCCAAAGTACTCCTTCATATTCGATAATTTCATCGAACTGCTGTTTATGCTGATGCTGTTCCTGGCAATCGTCGCGACGGCGGTTTCACGCTTTGTCAGCTCGTCCCGTTTGGGCCAAGGCCTGGCCGCGATCCGCGACGACGAGATCGCCGCAGAATGCATGGGCGTGCCGACCCTCAAATTGAAACTCATCTCGACCACGACAATGGGCGCGCTCATGGGCGTCGCCGGCGCGCCGTATCCCTTCTTCGTCTCATTCGTCGAACCGGTGTCGGCGTTTTCGTTGCTGATTGCGGTCAATGCCATCGCCATGCCGATGATCGGCGGTACCGCGGTTTGGTACGGTCCGGTGATCGGCGCTTTGGTCCTAGGCGTCGTACTGGAGACCACGACAGTCACTATTTCGTCGGAGCTCAACCTGCTGATTGTCGGCATATTGCTGGTGATGTTCATCACGCTCGCGCCCAAGGGGATCGTCGGGCTGGTGGAGGACTACAAGAAAAAGCAAGGCGCAACCGATGGCTGATCGCATCCTGGAAGTTACCAATCTGACCAAGCGGTTCGGCGGATTCGTGGCGTTGGATGCCGTTAGCTTTCATTTGGATCGGGGCGAGCGGCTCGGGCTGATCGGGCCCAACGGGTCTGGAAAGACCACCATGATCAATTGTATTTCGGGCTCGCTGTATAATGACGACGGGACCGTCGTCTTCAACGGCGAGGACATCACGTCGATGCCCGCCTACCAGCGCGCCCAATTGGGAATCGCCCGCAGTTTCCAGATTCCGCGGCCGTTCAAGACCATGACCGTGCTCGAGAACCTGTGCGTCCCGCTGGAATACGCCGCTTGGGACCGGACGGACCACCGCCATGTCAACGAACAGGCGATGGAAATTCTCGAGACGGTGAATTTCGCCGACCGCGCCCACGACAATTCAGCGGGCTTGACTCAGGTGGATATGCGCAAACTGGAGCTCGCCCGCGCGCTGGCCGCGAAACCGACGCTGCTGGTGTCCGATGAAGCCATGGCCGGCCTTTCCAGTTCCGAGGTCGACGAAATTCTGGAAATATTGATGGTTCTGAACGGCCAAGGCGTCGCCGTCATTATGATCGAACATATCATGCGTGCGGTGATGCGGTATTCGGAACGAATCGTGGTGTTGGACGCGGGCAGGAAAATCGCCGAAGGTTCGCCCGACCAGGTGACACACAATCCGGAAGTTGAAAGGGCTTATCTTGGCGCATAGCCTCACCGTCAAGAACGTGGAAGCCGGTTACGGATCGGTTCGGGTGCTGCACGGGGTTTCAATGACCGTGAGCGACGGCGAGACCGTCGTGCTGCTCGGCTCCAACGGCAACGGCAAATCGACCCTGATCAAATGCATCATCGGCCTGGTGCGACCCTCGGCCGGCGAAATCACCGCCGAAATCAATGGCGTCACTACCAGCCTGATTGGCAAGTCGCCGGAAGAGATCGTCGATTTGGGGATCGCCCTCGTGCCCGAAGGCCGGCGATTGTTCCCTGTGCTCAGCGTCGAGGAGAACCTCAATCTGGGCGCCTTTCGGCCGGCGGCGCGGGCAAGCCTGAAAGAAAGTTTGGATTTCGTTTTCACCGCATTCCCGGTTTTGGCGGAACGCCGCAAACAGTTGGCGGGAAGCATGAGCGGCGGCGAACAGCAGATGGTCGCGGTGGCGCGCGCGCTGATGTCCAAGCCTGCCATATTGCTTGTCGATGAGCCTTCGGTGGGGCTTGCGCCCATTCTGGTCAGCCGCATGATCGCGAAGATCAAGGAATTGAAGGATGACCGAAACCTGACCGTCTTGATGGCCGAACAGAATTTCAACCAGGCCATCAAGATCGCCGACCGCGGCTACATCATCGTTCACGGTCAAATCGAATTCGAAGGCAAGAGCGCGGCCGATCTCGAAAATAACGATATGATCAAGCGGTATTATCTTGGCGTCTGATTGGCCAAGGTGAGCCTGTCGTAAATCGGTTCCGGACAGACTGACGATGCAGCCCGCCCGGGACCGGGCGAATTCGGTCGCGGTCGCTCAGGCCGCCGCTTGCGGGCGCACGCCCTCGGGCAGTTGCATCGGCTTGTTGGCGCTGTCTTTAAACTCGACGGTCATGAATACCATTTCCTTGTCGCCGAGATTTTCCAGATCGTGCACCTTGAATTGGTCTTTGCCGTAGGTCTCGTGGCGTGTCTCGCCGGGCGCGTAAGTGTATTCGACCGTGGTGCCGTCATGCACGTGCTGGCGGCCGCGGCCGCCCGAGACCGAGGTCCAGAAATAATCCAGCACATGGCGGTGGAAACCGACGCGCTCGCCGGCGGCGAGGCGGATGATCCAAACGCGGGTGCGCTCGTTCTCCGACAACAGCGTGGTGCCGACGCAAGGGTTGGGGTTCTTGCTCTCGCGCTCGAATTCGGCGGCGATGTCGGCCGGCCAAGCGGACTTGTCTTTCTTTTCGGCGGCCTTATCGAGCATGGTCAAAGCCATGATAATTCCTCCAGTGCTATTTCCCGTCATATATAGCATATTCCGGCGGACTTAAAGATTGAGGTGAGTGAATTGGCCGGGTCCAGACGCGCCATTATCATCGGCGGCTCGATGAGTGGGCTGCTCAGCGGCCTTGTGCTGCGCCGCGCCGGCTGGGACGTGGATGTCTACGAGCGGGTGGGCAGCGAGCTGTCCGGCCGCGGCGCCGGCATCGTCGCCCAATATGAGCTGATCGAGCGGTTGCGTGCGCTCGGTCTCGCCACCGATGCGCTCGGTGTCAAGATGACCACCCGCAAGATTTTCGACCGGCAGGGCCGGGTCACCGAGGCGATCGAGTGCCCACAGGTGCTCACGGCGTGGGAGCGGGTCTACCGGCTGCTGCGCGACGCCTTTCCGCCCGAACACTATCACCGCGGGCGCGGGCTAGAGCGCTTCGAGCCGGGCGCGAATGCGGTGACGGCGCATTTTTCCGACGGTGAAAGCATCGTCGCCGATCTCCTGGTGGGGGCCGACGGCATCCGCTCCACCGTGCGCCAACAGGCATTGCCCGAAGCGCTGCCGCTCTACGCCGGCTATTCCGCCTGGCGCGCGCTGATCGCAGAGGACGCGTTTCCGCCCGACGTGCACCGCGACCTGTTCGAATACATGGGATTCGGCTTGCCGCCGGGCGAGCAGTTCCTCGGCTATCCGGTGGCGGGGCCGGACAACGATCTGCGCCCCGGCCATCGCCGCTACAACGTGGTCTGGTACCGGCCGGCCGACGAGGCGACGAAATTGCAATGGCTGCTCACCGACGAAAGCGGCGTGACGCATGCGATCTCGATCCCGCCGCCGTTGATCCGCCGCGAGGCGATCGCCGAGATGCGCGCCGATGCCGAGCGGCTGCTGGCGCCGCAGTTCCGCCAGGTGGTGCGGTTGATCGAGGAGCCGATTTTGCAGCCGATCTACGATCTGGAATCGCCGCGCATGGCGTTCGGACGGGTGACGATCCTCGGCGATGCGGCTTTTGTCGCGCGCCCGCATGTGGCGGCCGGCGTATCGAAGGCGGCCGACGATGCCGCGGCGCTGGTTGCGGCCTTGCAGGCGGAAAGCGACGTGGAAAGCGGCCTCAAGCGTTTCGAGGCGGCGCGGCTCAAGGAGAATTTCCGCATCATCGAGCGCGCGCGCCATCTCGGCGCCTATCTGCAGGCGACGCAGACGCAAGAAGAGCAGACCCGCGCCGGGCTGCACAGCACCGACGGCGCGGTGATCGCCGAAACGGCGGTGCTGGATTTTTTGTACGCGTAGGCTTTCCTGTGTTCTCTGATGTCATCGCCCGCGAAGGCGGGCGATCCAGTACACACCGATAGCGTCGTGATTACTGGATCATCCGCTTTCGCGGATGATGACGGCCAGAGAATGCGGCGGCGGCTACATCCCCAACAACCTCTTCGCATTGCCGCCGGCGAGCGCCGCGCGCGTTGCATCATCGAAGCTTTCGACCGAGGCGATGTGGCCGACGGGATCATGCTCCAGCATGTCGTAAGGGTAGTCCGTGCCCATCACGATGCGGTCTGCGCCATAGGTCTTGACCAGTGCTTCAAGCTGATGCGGCGTAAAGACGACCGTGTCGAAATAGACGTTACGCCGTAGGTAAGTCGTCGGCGGATTCGGCAGGTTGCCGTGCGCGTCCGACCGTGCGCCCCAGGCGTGATCGATGCGGCCGGAATAGGCGCCGAGGAACCCGCCGCCGTGCACGGCCACAACGCGAAGCTTGGGATGGCGTTCGAACACGCCATCGAAGATCAGGTAGTGCAGCGCCATCGTTGTGTCGAGCGGATTGCCGATCACGTTATTGAAGTAGAAGCGCGCAAAACGCTGCGGTTGGGTGAAGCCGGTCGGATGGATCAGCACCAGCGCGTCGAGCTCTTCGGCCTTCTTCCAGAACGGCGCGAAATCGGGATCTGACAGCTCCTTGCCGTTGACGTTGGTGAGAATCTCGACGCCCTTGAAGCCAAGCTGCTTCATGCCGCGCTCGAGCTCTTTGGCCGCCTCGTTGCCGTCCTGCATCGGCACGCCGCCGAGCGCAACCAGCCGATCCTTGTGCCTGCCGACATATTCGGCGATGCCGTCGTTGAGCGCGCGGGCCGCCTGCACGCCGACGTCGACGGGCACATAATAATAGATCTGCGGTGGCGCCGGACATATGAGCTGCATGTCGACCCCCATCTCGTCCATCACGCCAAAGCGCTCGTCGGTGGTGCTGATGCGCGTGCGGATGTCGGCCGCCTGTTTCGCCATCAGGGCTTGGGTCTCGGGGGTCGAGGTTTGAACCAGCGGATCGGTGGCGTTCTTAAGATGCGGCGCGACGATTTCGTCCACCCCCGGCACCGCGACATGGCAATGCATGTCGATGGTTGTGCTTTTCGGCCTAATCTCGCGCCCGGGACTGCCCATGCTTGCGCGCCGCGGTGTCGGCGTATTTGTTCCAGACTTCGGTCATTGCCAATCCCTTGGTTGCCGTCTTCCTCGGCTGTCATCATCCACGAAAGCGGATGATCCAGTATCCCCTGTGCTCACGGATTTCAGTCGATATGGTCGTGGTTACTGGGTCCCCGCCTGCGCGGGGACGACAGCGTGGCTTAGAACACCCCAAGATGTTGCCTCAAGTCGACGCCATCCTTGTCGAGTTGCGCGGGCGTCGAGACGACGACCACGTGACCAGTGTTGAGGATGACAATGTCGTCGGCAATGTCGAACACCAATTTTGGATTCTGCTCGACCAGCACGATTGACAGCCCGCTCTCCTTCAACTTGCGGATGGTGGCCATCACCTCGGCGACGATTTGCGGCGCCAGCCCTTCCGACGGCTCGTCCATCAGCAAGACGCGCGGGTTGCCCATCAGCGCGCGGCCGATCGCCAGCATCTGTTGCTCGCCGCCCGACAGATGGGCGGCGATCTGGTTGCGCCGCTCGGCCAGCCGCGGAAACATCGCGAACACCGTATCGGCGGTCCACGGCGCATGCTTGCCGTTGTCGGGCTTGCGCCCGGCAACCGCGAGGTTTTCGCGCACGGTCAGGCTCTTGAAGATGCGGCGGCCCTGCGGCACCAGCGCCACGCCGCGCGCCGCGACCATTTCGGGCGAGAGGCCGGTGACACGATCGCCGAACACCATGACGTCGCCGTGCCGCGGCGGCAGCAGCCCCATGGTGACGTTCATGCAAGTCGATTTGCCGGCGCCGTTGCGCCCGAGCAGGCCGAGCATGCGCGCTTCGCCGAGCTCGAACGACACGTTCGTCAGCACGTGGCTGTCGCCGTAATAGGCTTCGATCGCGTGCAGGGCGAGGGCGCTAGTGGCCAAGATAGACCTCCCGGGTGCGCGGGTCGGCCACCACTTCGGCGCGATTGCCTTCGACGATCACTTCGCCGAAATGCAGAAGCGTGATGTGCTCGGCGAATTCCAGCGCCACGTCCATATTGTGCTCGATCATCACCATGGTGACGTCGCGCGGGATCGCCATCAGGCATTGCTGCACGTCGCGACGCTCGTCGATGGACAACCCGGCGAACGGCTCGTCGAGCAGCAACACCTTCGGGTTCTGCGCCAGCGCCATCGCGATCTCGACGCGGCGGCGTTCGCCATAGGAAGTCTGCGACAGCGGCCGCTCGGCGATTTCGGCGAGTCCGACGCGGGCGAGCGCCGCGCGCGCATCCTCGACGATGTGGCCCTGCCGCGTCATGTCGATGAACGGGTTCCAACGCAGCGGCGATAGCCCGAGCAGCGCCAGCGAGACATTGTGCACGATGGTGTCTTGCTGGAAGAGGGTGATGATCTGATAGGTGCGCGCCATGCCGAGATGCGGGCGGCGCCGGCTCGGCACCTTGGTGATTTCGTGACCGAACAACTGGATCGAGCCGGAGTTCGGGCGCAATTTCGCCGGTGATGAGGTTGAACAGCGTGGTTTTGCCGGCGCCGTTCGGGCCGATGATCAGCCGCCGCTCGCCGGGCTCGACATTGAGATTGACGCTTGACGTCACGTGCAGCCCGCCGAAGGCCTTGCATAGGTTCTTGATCGTGAGCGCGCTCATGGCTCGGCCCCCGCCTCGGTCGGCGCAGCCGCGTCGGCGCCGCGCGCGCCAATTCGCCGCCAAGCCAGCCGCCAGAGCCGCACGCTGCCGGGCACCAGACCTTCCGGCATCAGGATCACGATGGCGACGAAGATGAAGCCCAGCAGCATGTTCCAGCGTTCGATGAAGCCCGAGACCACACTTTTGACCACGATCACCAGCGCGGCTCCGACGATAGGACCGAGCAGGGTGCCGGCGCCGCCCGAGATCACCATCAGCAGCACCTCGGCCGAGGCGGTCAAGTCGAGCGCCTGCGGGCTGATGAACTGGGTGTAGTAGACGAACAGGACGCCGGAGATCGCCGTCAGCAGTCCAGAGAGCATGCAGGCCCAGAAACGGATCGCCCAGACGTGATAGCCGAGCGCGTTCATGCGGCGCGGCTGGTCGCGCGTGCCCATCAGCGCGGCGCCAAGCGGCGAGCGCACGAACACCGTCACCGCCGCCAGCGATAGCAGAAAGACGACCAGCGTCGTGTAGTAGAAGGAGGTGGCCGTGTCGATCGCGATGCCGAACGGATGCGGCCGGCCGTGCAGATTGATGCCGTTGTCGCCGCCGGTGATGCTGATCCAGCGATAGGCCAGTCCCCAGATGATTTCGCCGAGCGCCAGCGTGATCATGATGAAGCCGATGCCGGTCGCGCGCAGCGACAGCACCGCATAGAGCGCCATCGACGCCATGCCGGCGACGAGCGCAGTGAGGATGGCGACGGGGTGCCCGAAGCCGTGCTGCAACATGTAGCCGGTCGCGTAGGCGGCGATGCCAAACAGGCCGGCATGGCCGAGCGAAACCAGTCCGCCATAACCGGCAAGGATGTTCAGGCCAATGGCGAAGACGGCGTAGAACAGGATTTGGCTGGAGACATTGAGGTAATAAATGCCGGGCATCCAATAGGGCAGCGTGACCAGCGCGGCTAAGCCGACGGCGATGGCGATGATTCGCGCGCTCATGGCACGAACCTGCCGAACAGACCCTGCGGCCTCACGATCAGCACGATCAGCATGGGCAGGAACAAGACGAAGTAGGACAGCTCCGGCAGCAGCGCCTGGCCGAAGTTATAGATGAAGCCGATGATAATGCTGCCGACGAAACTGCCGAGCAGGCTGCCCGAGCCGCCGAGAATGACCACCACCAGCGCCAGCGGCAGCATGTCCTGGTCGAGACCGGGATAGACCGACAGGATCGGTGCGCCGATGATACCGGCGAAGGCGGCAAGCCCGGCGCCAAGCGCGAACACGATGGTGAACAGCTGCGAGACGCGGATGCCGACCACCCGCGCCATGTCGGGATCGTCGACGCCGGCGCGGATCATCGCGCCGAGCCGGGTGCGATCGAGCAGCAGCCAGAGCCCGACGCCGACGATCGTCGCGATCAAAATGATCGCCAGCCGGTAATGCGGGAAAACCAACGGACCGTAGCGAAGAAAGCCGGTGAGGCTTGCCGGGGTGTCGACGCGAACCGGATCGCCGCCCCAGACCATCAGACAAAAATCGGCGACGATAAATGAAATGCCGAGCGTCACCAGCACTTGCGCCATTTGCTGGCCCGGCAATTGGCGCAGCAGGAAGCGCTCAATCACGGTGCCGAATGCCGCCACCATTATGGTTGCCAATAACACCGCCACCCAGAAATTGAACGTCGTGCTCAGATAGCCGCCGGCGAAGGTCGCGCCAAAATAAGCGCCGAGCATGAACAGCGAGCCGTGCGTCAGGTTCGGGATGCGCATCAGGCCGAAGATCAGCGAGAAACCCGCCGCCAAGAGGAACAACAGGCTGCCGAAGGTGATGCTGTTGATGGTCAGCAGCAACCAAAACGTCATTGTCGTCAGTGTCCCGCAATAGGTCTTCAACGCAAATTCCGCTCGTCCCCGCGAAAGCGGGGACCCAGGGGCTAAACGCTGAAGCGCCAGAAATCCTGGCTCTGGATTCCCGCTTGCGCGGGAATGAGCGGAGATTGGAACGGGCGTCCCGCTAAAGGACGCCCGCTGCCAAGTCAGATCAGCACTTCACCGGCGGATAGTCGCGTGAATAGACCGGGTGCGCGAGGAACTCCTTCTCCGGCCAGGTCCAGAACTGACTGACGTCCTTGTAGGTCTTGACGGTCTTGTTCCAGAGCTTGAGGCCGTAAGGCGCATTGGATCGCTTCTCGCAGACGCGCACGTAGAAGTCGCCGACCACATTGCCGAGATGGTCGAACTTGATCGGGCCACGCGGCGTATCCTTCAAATTCACGGCCTTGAGCGCGGCCATGAACTTTTCCTTGTTGGAAGTCGTGCCGCCGGCTGCCTGCAAGCCGGCATTGACCACGTCGCAGTTGACGTAGAGACCTGCGGCATAGAAGCCCGGGACAACGTTGAACTGCTTCTGGATCGCGGCGATGAACTTCTTGTTGCCGTCGGTCTCGAGATCGAGCGTGTAGGGGCAGCAACTGGTCTGGCCGATGGCTTCGTCGCCGAACGCGTGCAGCAGCGCGTCGTCGCCGCCGGTTTCGCCGGTCACCAGCGGGAATTTGAGACCGAAGTTTGCGTATTGCTTCAGGAAGCGCAGCGGCACGCCGCCGGGGAAGCCCTGACAGACAACATCGCAATCGGCGATCTGGGCGATGTAGGGCGTATAATCGGGCGTGCCCAAAGGCGTATACAGCTTCTTGGTCACACAGCCGCCGTCCTTCTGGAACGCCGCCTGGAAGCCGCCTTCCTGCTCGTAGCCGAAGGCGAAATCCCAATCGATGGTGATGGCCTTCTTCTTGCCCATCTCCTTCGCCGCGTAGTGACCCATCACATGCATGGCCTGCGAGGAGGTAGCCGCCGGGCGCATGAAGTACGGGTTAGGCCGGCGCTGGGTGAGGTCGTCGGCGCCAGCGAGGCTGAGCGTCGGCGTCTTGTGCTGCTCGATGTAGTCGTCGATCGCCAGCAGTTCGAAGGCGGCGAGCGGGCCGAGGATGACGTCGACCTTGTCGCGCTCGATCAGTTCCTGCGCCTTGGTCTTGGTGCCGGCCGGCTTGCCGCCGGTGTCGGCGGAGAAGAACTCGACCTTGCGGCCGGCCATCTTGTTGTCGTGCTCCTTCAGCCAGGTCAGCACGCCCTGTTCCATCTGGATGCCGCCCTGCGCCAGTCCGCCGGTCTTGACGGTGAGCAGGCCGAGCTTGAACGGCGCGCTCTGCGCGATCGCCGGCGTTGGAAACTTGAAAGTCGCCGCCGCGACGCCGGCAGCGGTGCCGGCCATGAATTTACGACGCGTGTACTTGCGAGACATTCTCAATTCCTCCCTAAAACGCCCCTCGCGGGGCTCCTCTGTGAATGGCCTTGTTCGTCGGCCAATTATTTGCGGCCGGTGTGGCCGTATGCGGCGCGAAACGCTCGCTACCGGGGGTGCTGTGCCCATTGAGGCAAACACCGCTTGGGCCCATCAATTGCCAATGTTTTCCATAATGTAAAGCCCGGTTGCTGCGCCGCGGTGGCACACGCTTAATATACGATCCTGCCAAACATGGGCAGGTCGGTTTTCCCGTGATACCTTTTGCGAAAAAGAGGCGGCCAAGCGGGGAGCGCGCAGGATGGCGACGAACGGATTCGACGTCAGACCCATATCCGGATCGATCGGCGCGGAAATCCTGGGCATCGATCTCGCCAGCGATCCTGGCCACAACGTGATCGCCGCCATTCGCCAAGTCTGGCTCGATCACGGTGTGATTTTCTTTCGCGACCAGGATTTGCCGCCGGCCAAGTTCATCGACTTCGCCAAGCGGTTCGGCGAATTGGTCGAATATCCTTTTGTGAAAGGCATTGAGGGATTTCCCGAAATCATTCCGGTCGTGAAGCTCGAGCACGAAACGAAGAATTTCGGCGGCATCTGGCACAGCGACACCGCCTATCTCGAGACGCCGCCGATGGGCACCATGTTGATCGCGCGTGAGGTGCCGCCGTGCGGCGGCGATACGCTGTTCGCCAATGCCACTCTCGCCTATGAAACGCTATCCGACGGCATGAAGCGCATGCTGGACGGGCGTGATCGCGATCAATCACTCGGCCAAGGCGGACGTCACGCGCACGCGCGAGGACCGTATCCGCGACGGCGGCAAGGCCGACGCCAAGCGGGAATTCATCAGCGAGCATCCGGCGGTGCGCACGCATCCGGAGACGGGGCGCAAGGCGCTCTATGTCAATGTCGGTCATACCGTGCGCTTCAAGGGCATGACCGAGGAGGAGAGCGCGCCGATCCTGAACTATCTCTTCCAGCACCAGATCAGGCCCGAGTTCACCTGCCGCTTCAATTGGCGCGTCGGCTCGCTGGCGTTCTGGGACAATCGCTGCGTGCTGCACAATCCGATCAACGATTACCAAGGCTATCGCCGCGTCATGCACCGGGTCACGCTCGCCGGCGACAAGCCGCGCTGATGCGAATTGCGGAGGATTAGGTCGATGCAGATCGTGCCGCTGGGTCCGGGCTTTGCCGCCGAACTGCGCGGCGTGACGCTGGCACAAGTCGCTGCCGACGATGCAGTCTACGCGGCGGTGCGCGCGGCCTTCGAGGCGCATTCGGTGCTGGTGTTCCGCGATCAGGAGGTGACCGACGACGGCCAGCTCGCTTTCTCGCGCCGCTTCGGGCAGCCGGAAGTGACCAAGGTCGGTTCGCAAGGCACCGGCTCGCATTTCGTGATCCTCACGACCATCGGGCCCGACGGAAAGGTCGTGCCGCCCGATTCGCGCCTGGCGCTGCGCAACAAGGCCAACCAGCTTTGGCATACCAACTCCTCGTTCAAGCGGGTGCCGGCGCTCACCTCGATCCTATCGGCGCGCATCATCCCGGCGCGCGGCGGCGAAACCGAATTTGTCTCGACCCGCCTTGCCTTCGAGCGGCTCGATCCGACGCTGCAGGCAAAGCTCGCCAATTCCTTTGCCTGGCACGACTATGCGCATTCGCGCGGCCAGATCGCAGCCGATCTCGCCAGTCCCGCAGAGCGCGCGGCATTGCCGCCGGTGTGCTGGCGTATGGTGTGGAAGAACCCGGCGAATGGCCGCAGCGCGCTTTATCTCGCCTCGCATGCTTATGCGGTCGAAGGCATGGATGCCGTGGCCGGTAAGCGGCTGATCGAGGCGTTGATGGAAGGGGCGACCGCGCCGGGCGCCAGCTACGTGCATGAATGGAAAAGCGGCGACGTGGTGATGTGGGACAATCGCGCCACCATGCATCGCGGGCGGCCATGGCCGGCGCATGAGGCGCGCTACATGGTGCGCACGACCATCTCGGCCAGCGAAGCGGACGGAGTCGAAAGCATGCGTCCGCCGTCGCAGCAGGCGGCCGAATAGCGGTTAGGCGGCGCTGCTGTCATTCCGAAGATTTGCCGCGCGTCCGCCGGCGTCGCGACTTCATCGCCCAGAATGCTGACGATCTTCGCGGCCTTCTCCACCAGCGCGGCATTGCTGGGCGTCAGCTTGCCTTTCTCCAGATAGAGGTTGTCTTCCAGCCCCACACGTACATGGCCGCCGAGCAAGACGGTCTGCGCGGCGATGGGGAATTGGTGCAACGAGATGCCGAAGGCGAACCAGATGCAGTCGGGCGGCAGCAGGCTGCGCATGTAGCTGACCGCCTCCGAGGTGGCGGGTTGGCCCCAGGATATGCCGAGGCAGATCTGGAACAGCGCCGGCGACTTGATATGGCCGGTTTCGATCAGCCGCTTGGAGAGCATCAGGTGACCGGCCTCGAACACTTCCAATTCGGGCCTCACCCCGACATCGCGGATCGCCGCCGCCATGGCTTCGAGATGCGGCGGCGTGTTGACGAAAACCTGGCCGCCCATGTTCATGCTGCCCATGTCGAGGCTGCAGATGTCCGGCTTCAGCTCGACCACATGCTGCACGCGCGTCGCCGGCAATGACAGCGTGCTGCCGGGCGCGGGCTTGAGCGGATCGTCAACGCCGGGAATGAAGCGCGCGCCGGGGCCGGTGGTGAGATTGATCAACACATCGGTGCCGCTCGCCCGGATGCGCTCGACCACCTCGCGATAGAGCGCCGGGTCCATGCTCGGCTTCGTGGTCTGCGGATCGCGCACATGGATGTGGACGATGGCGGCGCCCGCCTTGGCGGCGTCGATTGCCGAGGCGGCGATTTGCGCCGGCGTTACCGGCACCGCGGCATTGCGGCCGGGCGTATCCGCCGACCCGGTCACCGCGCAGGCGATCATTACTTTACGTTGCATTCTCCGTCTCCTTACAACACTTGAGCCCGCCGCCCGGGCGGGCGGCAGAATAGCAGCGAATGCTGCGCGCGCTATTGGTTCGGCGACTGCGCGATCATGATGGCGGAAATGACGCCGTAGGCCTTGCTCCAGGAGGCCGCGAGCGGCGCCGTCCAGTCTTTTCCGACCCCCTGTTCCAGGCTCCAAAGCAGGGCGTCGCCGACGACGGCGTAGTGCGCGGGCCGGACACGGTAATCGACGTGATGGCGGGCCAGCGTTTCGGTCAATGAGGCTATCTTGCCGGAGTCGTCCAGGCTGCCGACAATAACCGCCAGCGTGGACATGAATTTGCGCTTCTGCTCGTCCATGTCCCGGCGAAACAAGATACGCACGTCCGGCGCGATCGCGAACAGCCGGTCGTAGAACAAATCGGCAGTGCGCGCCGAGATCGACCAAATCCCGTCGAATGAGCGGCGCACGCGCTCGACGTCTTCTGCGCTCAGGTCCTGCATCGCCCCCGCGACCCGTAATGAGACAGGCTCGTTTCGGCCCGTGGCGAAATCTTACCGTGCTCGCCTGCCTTTGTCGTGACTACAAAGTTGGCAGCCGGCTTGCCGGCTCAGATCCCGAGATAGCTCGACTTGATCTCGTGGTTGGCTTTGAGCTCGTCGGGCTTGCCGGAATAGACCACCTGGCCTTTGCTCATCACGTGCACGAAATCGACCAGCTTGAGCGCCAGGTTGGCGTTCTGCTCGACCAGCAGGATGGAGAGTCCTTCCTTCTTCAACGTGCCGATCGCCTCCCACAGGCCCTGGATGATGATGGGCGCCAAGCCTTCCGACGGCTCGTCCATGATCAGACAGTCCGGATTGGTCATCAGCGCGCGACCGATCGCCAGCATCTGCTGCTCGCCGCCCGACAGCGTCTTGGCGCGCTGCACGCGGCGCTCCTGCAGGCGCGGGAACAGGTTGTAGACGCGTGCGAGCGACCAGCCGTGGCGGTCCTGGCTACGCTCGGCCACCAGCAGGTTTTCCTCAACGCCGAGGGTGGGGAACACGCGGCGCCCTTGCGGCACCAAGCCCATGCCGTGGCGCACGGTCTCGAACGAGGAGACTGCGTGATGTCGTCGCCCTTGAACACGATCTTGCCGCGGCGCGGCGGATTGAAGCCGACGATCGAATTCACCAGCGTGGTCTTGCCGACGCCGTTGCGGCCGAGCAGTCCGAGAATCTGGCCCTGCTCGAGCGCCAGCGACAGGCCCTGCAGCACATAGGCGTCGCCGTAATAGGTGTGGATGTCGTGAACTTCAGAATCGCCATGAAGTCATGTCCCTTGGCGCATGTTCTTGTCCGACCTTCTTCGCCCGCCGAAGCGGGCTTCGCGAAGGCGGGAAACCGGTTCCCACTTTTCGGGATCATGCGCTAGTCGGTCCCCAAATAAATTTCCTGCACGCGCGCGCTGTCGTGAATCTGCTGCGGCGTGCCGGTTTCCAGAATTTCGCCGAAATGCAGGACCGAGATCTCGGACGGCGACGTCGAACACCACGTCCATGTCGTGCTCGATCAGCAGGATCGCGAGATTGGGATCGAGCTTCATCAGGAACTGCGGCCATCTCGGCCGATTCGCCCGAGGAGAGGCCGGCGGCCGGCTCGTCGAGCAGCAGAATTTTCGGATCGCTGGCGAGCCCCAGCACGATCTCGAGCTGGCGCTGCTCGCCGTGCGACAGGTTGCGCACCTCGACGTCCTTGCGGTCGAGGAAGCCGGCCGCTTCGAGCAGTTGATAGGCCTTGTCGTAGACGTCGCGATAGGACGACATGAAGCGCCACATCACGAATTTCGACGGGCCGCAGGCCCTCGATCGCCAGCAGCACGTTGTCGAGCACGGTCAATTTCGGAAACAGGCTGGTGACCTGGAACGTGCGCGCCATGCCGAGCGCGGTGCGGCGGTGGCTCGGCCATCTGGTGACGTCCTGGCCGAACAGCAGCACGTTGCCGGCGCTCACCGGATAGATGCCGGTGATGACATTGAACAGCGTGGTCTTGCCGGCGCCGTTGGGGCCGATGATGGCCTTGCGGTCGCCCGGCATGACGCGCAGCGTGACGTCGCGCGTCGCCTGCAGGCCGCCGAAGCTCTTGCACAGGCCTCTGAGTTCGAGCACCGGCGCGCCGTTCGTCTGCCGTTCATGCTCACGCTCGCTCACGCTCGCAGACATTTGGAAGGAGAAGGTGCCGGGGCCCGTCGGCGGAGCCCCGGCGTTGTCGTCGCTTATTCGCAGTACTTGCAGGGCGGGAAGTCGCGGCTGTACACCGGCTGCTTCAGGAACTTCTCCTTGCCGTAGGTCCAGTACTGGCTGACGTTCGGGTACGTCTTGATCACGACGTTCCAGAGCTCCGCCTTCGGATAGCCGAACATCTTCTTCTTCTCGACCTTCTTGATGTAGATGTTCTCGATCGGGTTGCGGTCTTCGAAGCGGACCGGTCCGCGCACGGCGTCGATCTTCAGGCCGCCCATGATCTCGACGAACTTCTCCGGCGCCGGGATACTTGCCGCCGGCCTTCTTCATCGCCTCGTCGATGATCTGCGCCGTCGTGTAGTTGGCCTCCGAATAGTAGGACGGCACCTTGCCGTACTTCTTGCGGTAGGCCTTCACGAAGGCTTCGTTCTTCGGCGTCTCGAGCGCGGCGCAGTATTGCAGCGCGGAGACGTCGCCGATCGCGAAGTCGCCCATGTTCGGCAGGATGAACTCGTCATAGCTGGTGCCGCCGCCGATGATCGGCTTCTTGATAGCCGGACCGGCGCAACTGCTTGGGGAACTGCAGCGCCATCGGCCCCACCATCAGCGAGAACACCGCGTCGGCGTCGCGCTTGATCTGCGGGATGAACGGCCCGAAGTCCTTTTCGCCCAGCCGCGGCCAGAGCTTCTGGACCATCTTGCCGCCGCAATCCTCGAAGGCCTTCTGGAAGCCGCCGACGACTTCGTAGCCGAAGGCGTAGTCGGCGCCGATGGTGACGATCTTCTTGTAGCCCTGATCGCAGGCCCACTGGCCGAGCGGATGATGCGGCTGCGACGAGGTCCAGGTGGTGCGGAAGAAGTAGGGATACTTGCTCGCCTGCCGCTGGGTGAGATCGTCGGCGGCCGGGATCGAGGCGATGTAGAGCGTCTTCTCCTCGTTGCTCACCGGGGCCAGCGCGTAGCCGGTCGAGGCCAGCAGGCCGCCGATGAACATCTGCACCTTGTCGCTCAGCACCAGCTTCTTGGCCTTGGTCACCGCGGCGTCGGATTTGCCCTGGTTGTCCTCGACGATGAACTTGACGGTCGGCGCCGCCAAGCTTGCCGCCGTGCTCGTCCAGATACATCTGGAAGCCGTTGCGCATGTCCTTGCCGATCTGGGTGAAGATGCCGGTCAGCGGCGCGATGAAGCCGATGCGCAGCTCTTCCGCCTGGGCCGCGTTCATGCTCATGCCGAGCACGAAGGCGCCGCCCAGCAGCATCGGGCCAATTCGCTTTCGCAACTTGTCTGTCATGGTCTTCCCTCCCTGTTGTCTTATCGCCTTCCGCGTATGTCAGGATGCCTCAGGTGCCAGCTTGTCCGCGGTCGCTGGTCTGTCTTTCTTGTCGGAACCGGCGCGGGCCTGGCGGATGCGCGCGGGGATGCCCATCAGGCCGGTCGGCAGATAGAGGATGGTCAGCACATAGACGCCGCCCAGCACGTATTGCCACCACGGCACCAGCGTCGAGAGATATTCGCGCAGGCCGAACACGATCGCCGAGCCGATGGCGCCGCCGACCAGCGTGCCGGCGCCGCCGAGCACCACCATCAGCAGCGCGTCGACCGAGGTGGTCAGCACCACGGTCTCCGGGCTGACCAGGCCGTTGGTGTGCGCCCACAACACGCCGGCGAGCCCGCCGAAGGCGCCGGCGATGATGAAGGCGATGTATTTGTGCAGCCAGGTGTTGTAGCCGAGGATCTGCATGCGCAATTCGCGCTCGCGGATGCCGGCCAGGCTGCGGCCGAACGGCGAGCGCACCAGGACGTAAAGGATGATCAGCGTGGCGATGAAGAAGCCGAACACCAGGAAGAAGAAGGTGCGCTCGTTGGTGAGGTCGAGGCCGAAACTCGGGCCGCGCCGTGACGTTGATGCCGTTGTCGCCGCCGGTCAGCGAATTCCAGCGATAGGCCAGGCCCCAGACGCATTGTCCGAGCGCCAGCGTGATCATCAGGAAGTAAACGCCGGTGGCGCGGATGGCGAACAGCCCGAACAGGGCGGCCAGCGCCGCGCCGAACAGCATGCCGAGCATCACCACCAGCCAGAAATCCCAGCCCAGGCCGAAATGGAACTTGGTCGCCAGGATCGCGGTGAGATAGGCGCCGGCGCCGAAATAGGCGGCCTGGCCGAGCGAGGCGAGCCCGGTGAAGCCGAGCAGGATGTCGAGGCTCATCGCCAGGATGGCGAACACCAGGGCGCGGGTCGCCAACAGCACCACGAACGAGCTCGAGTTCGGGACGATGTAGGCCAGCGCCAGCAGCACGACGGCGACGGTCAGGATTTTTGCTTTCTGGCTCATCATCGCGGTCGGCTCACTCTCGTCCAAACAGGCCGGTCGGCTTCACCGCCAGGATCAGGACCATCGGCGCGTAAAGCGTGAAATAGGAGATCTCCGGGAACAGCGCCTTGCCGAAATTGTCGGCGAGGCCCACCGCCAGCGCGCCGATCGCGGCGCCGCCGAGCGAGCCCATGCCGCCGATGATGACGACCGCGAAGGCGAGCGGCAGCATCTCGAAATCGAGGCCGGGATAGATGCCGACGAAGGCGCCGCCGATCACGCCGCCGAGCGCGGCCAGGAAGGCGCCGAGCGCGAAGATGAACATGGACACGCGGTTGGTATCGATGCCGACGCCGCGCGCCATCTGCGCGTCGTCGACGGTCGCGCGCACCGCGGCGCCCATGCGGGTCTTTTCCATCACCAGCCAGATCACGAGGCCGATCACCACCGCCGTGGCGATCATGAACACGCGGTAGAGCGGGAAATAGATGCCGCCGATCACCACGCTGGT
>CAVSGT010000014.1:0-142246 GCA_963727555.1 uncultured Alphaproteobacteria bacterium
CCCCCGCGACCCGTAATGAGACAGGCTCGTTTCGGCCCGTGGCGAAATCTTACCGTGCTCGCCTGCCTTTGTCGTGACTACAAAGTTGGCAGCCGGCTTGCCGGCTCAGATCCCGAGATAGCTCGACTTGATCTCGTGGTTGGCTTTGAGCTCGTCGGGCTTGCCGGAATAGACCACCTGGCCTTTGCTCATCACGTGCACGAAATCGACCAGCTTGAGCGCCAAGTTGGCGTTCTGCTCGACCAGTAGGATGGAGAGTCCTTCCTTCTTCAACGTGCCGATCGCCTCCCACAGGCCCTGGATGATGATGGGTGCCAAGCCTTCCGACGGCTCGTCCATGATCAAACAATCCGGATTGGTCATTAGCGCGCGACCGATCGCCAGCATCTGCTGCTCGCCGCCCGACAGCGTCTTGGCGCGCTGCACGCGGCGCTCCTGCAGGCGCGGGAACAGGTTGTAGACGCGTGCGAGCGACCAGCCGTGGCGGTCCTGGCTACGCTCGGCCACCAGCAGGTTTTCCTCAACGCCGAGGGTGGGGAAGACGCGGCGCCCTTGCGGCACCAAGCCCATGCCGTGGCGCACGGTCTCGAACGAGGAGACGTGCGTGATGTCGTCGCCCTTGAACACGATCTGCCCGCGGCGCGGCGGATTGAAGCCGACGATCGAATTCACCAGCGTGGTCTTGCCGACGCCGTTGCGGCCGAGCAGTCCGAGAATTTGGCCCTGCTCGAGCGCCAGCGACAGGCCCTGCAGCACATAGGCGTCGCCGTAATAGGTGTGGATGTCGTGAACTTCCAGAATCGCCATGAAGTCATGTCCCTTGGCGCATGTTCTTGTCCGACCTTCTTTCGCCCGCCGAAGCGGGCTTCGCGAAGGCGGGAAACCGGTTCCCACTTTTCGGGATCATGCGCTAGTCGGTCCCCAAATAAATTTCCTGCACGCGCGCGCTGTCATGAATCTGCTGCGGCGTGCCGGTTTCCAGAACTTCGCCGAAATGCAGAACCGAAATCTCGGAGGCGACGTCGAACACCACGTCCATGTCATGTTCGATCAAGAGGATCGCCAGATTAGGATCGAGCTTCATCAAGAACGCGGCCATTTCGGTCGATTCTCCGGAGGAGAGGCCGGCGGCCGGCTCGTCGAGAAGAAGAATCTTCGGATCGCTCGCCAGCCCCAGAACAATCTCGAGCTGGCGCTGCTCGCCGTGCGACAGATTGCGGACTTCGACGTCCTTGCGGTCGAGGAAGCCGGCCGCTTCGAGCAATTGATAGGCCTTGTCGTAGACGTCGCGATAGCTCGACAAAGGCCGCCACATCACGAATTTCGACGGCCGCAAGCCCTCGATCGCCAACAGGACATTGTCGAGCACCGTCAATTTCGGAAATAGGCTGGTGACTTGAAACGTGCGCGCCATGCCGAGCGCGGTGCGGCGATGACTCGGCCAACTGGTGACGTTCTGGCCGAACAGCACGACGCTGCCGGTGCTGGCCGCGTGGATGCCGGTTATCACGTTGAACAGCGTGGTCTTACCGGCGCCGTTCGGGCCGATAATGGCTTTGCGGTCGCCCGGCATGACGCGCAGCGTGACGTCGCGCACCGCGTGCAGGCCGCCGAAGCTCTTGGACAGGCTCCGCAATTCGAGAACCGGCGTGCGGGCATTGCCGTCTTTGTCGTCGCTCACGCTGTAACCCTTTGGATTGTCCGGTGATTTGCCGGGGTCCGCGGGGGACCCCGGCGCTGTTGGATGGCCTTTATTCGCAGTTTTTGCAGGGCGGGAATTCGCGGCTGTAGACCGGCTGCTTGAGGAACTTGTCCTTGCCGTAGGTCCAGAACTGGCTGACGGCCGGATAGGTCTTGACCACCGTGTTCCAGAGCTCCGCCTTCGAATAGCCGAACATCTTCTTCTTCTCGACTTTCTTGATGTAGATGTTCTCGACCGGGTTTTTCATGTCGTCGAACGACACCGGTCCGCGCACGGCGTCGATCTTGAGGCCTTCCATGGTCTTGATGAAGGCCTCGGCGCCCGGAAATTTGCCGCCCGACTTCTGCATCGCGACGTCGATGATCTCGGCCGTCGTGTAATTGCCCTCCGAATAATACGACGGCACCTTGTCGTATTTGCTGCGGTAGGCCTTCACGAAAGCTTGGTTCTTCGGCGTGTCGATCGCCGCGCTATACATCAGCGAGGACACGTCGCCGATCACGTCGTCGCTCATGAACGGCAGGATGAATTCGTCATAGCTGGTGCCGCCGCCGAGGATCGGCTTCTTGATGCCGGAATTGCGCAGCTGTTTGGGGAATTGCAGCGACATCGGACCCACCATCAGCGTGTAGATGGCGTCGGCATCCGATTTGATGGTTGGGATGTAAGGCCCGAAGTCCTTGGTGCCGAGCGGCGGCCAGATCTTCTGGATGATTTTGCCGCCGCAATCCTCGAACGCCTTCTGGAAGCCGCCGACCGATTCATAGCCGAAGGCATAGTCGGCACCGACGGTCACTATCTTCTTGAAGCCCTGTTCGCAGGCCCACTGGCCGAGCGGATGGTTCGGCTGCGAGCTCGACCAAGTGGTGCGGAAGAAATACGGATACTTGCCTTCCTGCCGCTGTGTGAGGTCGTCGGCGGCCGGCACCGAGGCGATGTAGAGCGTCTTCTCGCTGTTGGAAACCGGCGCCAGTGCGTAACCGGTCGAGGCGAGCAGCCCGCCGATGAACATGTTGATCTTGTCCTGCAGCACCAGCTTCTTGGCCTTGGTCACCGCCAGGTCGGGCTTGCCCTGATTGTCCTCGACGATGAACTTCACGTCGGCGCCGCCCAGTTTGTTGTGATGCTGGTCCAGATACATCTGGAAGCCGTTCACCATGTCCTTGCCGATCTGTGCGAAGATGCCGGTCATCGGCGCGATGAAGCCGATGCGCAGCTCTTCCGCGTCTGCACGCGATGACAAAGTGAGCGCGGCCGCGAGCGCGGTGCCCAACAGCAGCGGACTGAATTTCCGTGGTCCCTTGCTTGTCATTGTGCTTTCTCCGTCTGGTTTGCGTCGCCGCCTTCTTTGGTGATCATGACGGTACCGATGCCAGTTTTTTTGATTCCCCCGATTGGTCCGGGGTTTTGTTCGACGAAGCGCGTAGTTGTCGAAGCCGCGACGGAATGCCCATCAATCCGGTCGGCAGATAGAGGATCGTCAGCACGTAGACGCCGCCCAGCACGTACTGCCACCACGGCACCAGCGTCGAAAGGTATTCGCGCAGCGCGAAAACGATCGCCGAGCCGATAGCGCCGCCGACCAGCGTGCCGGCGCCGCCGAGCACCACCATCAACAGCGCATCGACCGAGGTGGTGAGCACGACGGTCTCCGGGCTGACATGGCCGTTGGCGAGTGCCCACAACACCCCGGCGAGCCCGCCGAAGGCGCCGGCGATGATGAAGGCGATATATTTGTGCAGCCAGGTGTTGTAGCCGAGGATCTGCATGCGCAACTCGCGCTCGCGGATGCCGGCCAGGCTCTTGCCGAAGGGCGAGCGCACCAGCACGTAGAGCAGCGCCAGCGATACGGCGAAGACGGCGAGCACCAGATAGAAGAAGGTGGTGTCGTTCGACAGATCGAGCCCGAAGTTTGGGCGGCCGGACAGGTTGATGCCGTTATCGCCGCCGGTTAGCGAATTCCAGCGATAGGCGAGGCCCCACACGCATTGCCCGAGCGCCAGCGTGATCATCAGGAAATAGACGCCGGTGGCGCGGATCGCGAACAGCCCGAACAGCGCCGCCAGCGCCGCGCCGATCAGCATGCCGAGGATCACCACGATCCAGAAATCGAAGCCGAGGCCGAAATGGAATTTGGTGGCGAGGATGGCGGTGAGATAGGCGCCGACGCCGAAATAGGCGGCCTGGCCGAGCGAGGCGAGCCCGGTGAAGCCGAGCAGAATGTCCACGCTCATCGCCAGGATGGCGAAGATCGTGGCGCGCGTCGCCAGCAGCACCACGAAGGAGCCGGACCGCGGCACCACGAACGCCACCACGATCAGCATCGCGATGACCGAGAAGATCTTGATCTGCGTCTTGTTCATGGTGTGCGGCTCACTCGCGGCCGAACAGGCCGGTCGGCTTCACCGCCAGGATCAGCACCATCGGCGCATAAAGCGTGAAGTAGGAGACCTCGGGAAACAGCGCCTTGCCGAAATTGTCGGCCAGCCCGACCGCCAGCGCGCCGATGGCGGCGCCGCCGAGGCTTCCCATGCCGCCGATGATGACGACCGCGAAGGCGAGCGGCAGCATTTCGAAATCGAGACCGGGATAGACGCCGAGAAACGCGCCGCCGGTCACGCCGCCGACCGCGGCCAGGAAGGCGCCGAGCGCAAAGATGAACATCGAGATGCGGTTGGTGTCGATGCCGACGCCGCGCGCCATCTCCGCGTCGTCCACGGTTGCGCGCACGGCGGCGCCCATACGGGTCTTTTCCATCACCAGCCAGAGCCCGACGCCGATCGCCAAGGCGAGCGCGATCATGAAAATCCGATAGGCCGGAAAGTACCAGCCGCCGATGACGATGCTGCGCGACAGCGCCGCGGGCGGATTGATGTCCATGTTGTTGCCGCCCCAGATGTCGAGCGCGCCCTGCTGGAACAGATAGGCGAAGCCGACGGTGAGCAGCACCTGGCGCAACGGATCGAAGCCGAGCGGGCGCAGGAACACGCGCTCCATCAGCAGCCCGATCACCGCCACGGCGAGCGCCGCCGCCGGAATCGACAGCGCCCAGGAGTCGGTTGCCCAGATCACCGACAGCGCGATGTAGCCGCCCCACAAAAAATAGGCGCCATGGGCGAGATTGACGATGCGCATGACGCCGAAAATCAACGACAGGCCGCTGCCTACAAGGAACAGCAGCGCGCCATACGATATGCCGTTGAAGGCCTGGATCACCCAGAAATGCAGTCCCATTCCCCCCTGATCCTTCTGTTTGTTCGAAGGTTTAAGAGACAAGCTTACCTTAGCTTTGCCGGGAATGAACACCCCAAATGGCCGCAGGCGCGCTTTGTAGCGCTGCGTTGCTGAGACGACGCAGCGCGGAGCAGTACGGCTAGTCTCGCCGCCACTATTTGCGTCGCGCTTTTTTGCCGCTTGCCTGTTTTTCGGCGGGATGGGTGGGCAGCGGTAATGCACGGCGGTGCATCCCGTTCATTCCCGCGCAAGCGGAAATCCAGCGGTCGCGTGCGCAGGTTCAATTCGCACTGGATCCCCGCTTGCGCGGGAATGAGCGGAGTTTGGAGTGGCGCTTGTTGATGCTACTCTAGCGCCTCTTGCGCTTGAGCTTCGCCATCTTCTCCAGCACGGCGCAGACCGCGGCGGTGTCCTGGGCGCCGAGACCGGCCTTCATCGCCTTGAGGTAGATCGGCTTGCTGGCGTCGAATATCGGCGTCGGTACCTTGATCTTGCGGGCATAGGCGCCGATCACCGACATGTCCTTGTCCCACACGTCGATCTTCATGCTGGCGTCTTTGTAGTTGTTCTTCACCATCATGGGCGCGCGCAATTCGAAGATGCGCGAATTGCCGGCGCCGCCTTTGATCAGGTCGAAGATGAGCTGCGGCGCGAGCCCCGCCTTCATGCCGAGCACCATGGCCTCGGCGCTAGCGACGTTGTTGATGGCGACCAGCAGATTGGCCACGTATTTCATCTTGCTGCCGTTGCCGAAGGGGCCGACATCGTAGACTTGGCGGCCGAACGTCTTCAGCATCGGCGTGATGCGCTTGATGCTGCGCGTATCGCCGCTGGCATAGAACACCAGGTCGCGCGTGGCGGCCTGCGCGCCGGTGCCGCTGACCGGGGTATCGAGCATCACGTGACCGGCCTTGCGCAGCACGCTTTGCGCTTTTTCCTTGTCAGCGATCGCGAAGGTGCTCATTTCCACAATCACCTTGCGGGGAAGCTTGGCGGCGTCGATCGCGCGCGCAGTGTCGATCAGCGCCTGCGGCTTGGGCAGGCTGGTCAGAATGGTCGGCGCTTGGACGGCGACGTCGGCGGCGTTGCGCGCGATGGTAACGCCGGCGCGCGCGGCTTCGCGGCGGCGCGCTGCACTGATGTCGTAGCCGATGACGCGCCAGCCGGCGGCGGCCAGGTTCTTGGCGAAAGCACCCCCCATGATGCCGAGGCCAATGACGCCCACCGTGCCCATACGCTTCTTGGCCGCGGCCATTCCATTTTCTCCATATCAAATAAGCAAAGCGCGCGAATCCTATTCGCGCTACCCGTCTTCTTATGCGTTCATAGCCCAGCCCTGTCGAGTGGGCAAAGGTTGCAATGCGCTTTCATGCCGCGCCGTGATCGCCTATCGTCGCCGGCAAACGAAACGCGGGAGGACATAAATGCAAGTCGGCGTTGCAGGCATCGGCGTGATGGGAGCGGCCATGGCCGAGCGGCTGATCGAAGTCGGCCATCAGGTCACGGTTTGGAATCGCACGGCAGACAAGACCGCGCCGGTGGTCAAGGCCGGCGCCAAGGTCGCCGCCACGCCGGCGGCGCTCGCCGCCGCATGCGAAATCGTGATCAGCATGCTGACCGACGGCGCGGCGATCGATGCGGTCTATAACGGGCCGAACGGGCTTCTGTCCGGCGACGTCAAGGGCAAGCTGTTCATCGAGATGAGCACGGTGCCGCCCAAGGTGGAAACCGATCTGGCGCCGAAGGTACGGGCCAAGGGCGCGGCCTTGGTGGAGTGCCCGGTCGGCGGCTCCAACGCGGCGGCGCGCGGCGGCAAGCTGCTCGGGCTGATGGGCGCCGAGCCGACCGACGCCGAGCGGGCGCGGCCGATCCTGGAAGAGCTCACCCAGCGGCTCGAGCATTGCGGTCCGGTCGGCACCGGCGCGGCGATGAAGCTCGCCGTCAACCTGCCGCTGATGGTCGCCTGGCAGGCTTACGGCGAGGCTTTCGCCATCGCGCGCAGCGTCGGCTGGGACCCTAAGCGCCTGCTCGATTTGTTCGTCGCCACCAACGGCGCCAACAACGCGTTGAAGCTGCGCGCCGACATGATCGTCACCATGTTCGAAGGCAAGGATCCCGGGCTGGCGACGTTCACCATCGCCAACGGCGTGAAGGACCTGCGCGCCATGGTGGCGGCCGGTGAGGCGCAGGGCGCCGACATGATCGCGACCAAGGCCGCGCTCGCCGGCTTCGAGGATGCAACACAACACGGCGTCGGCGGCGGCGACGGTTCGCGCATGACGGTGTACTGGGCCGAGCGGAAGAACAAGTAACAATCTTCATCTGTCATGCCCGGCCTTGGGCCGGGCATCCGCGTCTTGCAGCAGGGTAAGGCGTGGATGGCCGGGACAGGCCCGGACATGACGAAAGAACCAGGGGACGGCAATGAAACTCTTTACCTTCTGGCGCTCGCTGGCGACGTTCCGCGTGCGCATCGCGCTCAACCTCAAGGGGCTCACGCCTGACGAGGTGATCGACGTCAATTTGATGAAAGGCCAGCAGCGCGAGGAGGCGTACCGCAAGATCAATCCGATGATGGCGCTGCCGGCGCTGATCGAGGATGACGGCACGGTGCTGTTCGAGTCGCTCGCCATCCTGGAATATCTCGACGAGACACACCCCAATCCGCCGCTGCTGCCGAAGGAGCCAAAGGCGCGTGCGCGCGTGCGCGGCCTCGCGCAGATCATCGCCTGCGATACCCACCCGCTGATCGTGCCGCGGGTGCGCGAATATTTGGCACATGAATACAAGGTCGACGAGGCCGGCGTGATCAAATGGGGCCAGCATTGGCACACCAAGGCGCTGGAGGCGCTGGAGGCCAATCTCGCCGGCTCGCCGCACACCGGCCGCTACTGCCAGGGCGACCAGATCACCATCGCCGATATTTGTTTGGCCGGGCAGGCGGCCGGTTCGGTCTACTTCAAGGTCGACGTCGGGCAATTCCCCACGGTCAAGCGCATTGTCGATACGCTGTTCGCCATCGACGCCTTCGCGCGCGCGCATCCGATGAAGCAGCCGGGCGCCCCGGCGTCGGTATGATCAATACCGCGATCGTCGGCCTCGGCTGGTGGGGCCGGAACCTGGTGCAGGCGGCGCGCGACTTCGGCGCGCCGCTTCGCTTCACGCGCGGGGTGACGCTGGAGCCCGACACGCGTGCGCGACTTCGCCGCCGAGCATAAAATCAGCATCGGCACCTCCATCGACGCGGTGATCGGCGATCCGGCGATCCAGGCCGTGGTGCTGGCGACGCCGCACACCAAACATGCCGTGCAAGTGCAGGCGCTGGCCAAGGCCGGCAAGCACATCTATTGCGAAAAGCCGTTCGCGCTCAGCAAGGCCGATGCCGTCGCCATGCTGGAGGCGGTCGAGCGCGCCGGCGTGGTGATCGGCGTTGGCCATCATTTCCGGCTGCTGCCGTCGATGCGCGTGCTGGCCGAGCTGAAAGAGGCCGGCGCCTTCGGCACCATCATGCATGCCGAGGGCAATTACAGCCACGACATACTCGCCGGCCATCCGGCCGACAGCTGGCGCCTGGCGACGGAAGAAAGCCGGGCCGGCGGCATGACCGGCATGGGCGTCCATGTGCTCGATTGTTTCCGCGATCTGGTCGGGCCGATGAAGCGCATCAGCGCGCTGGCAAGGGCGCGCGTGATGAAATTGCCGACCGGCGATACCACCGCGGCGCTGATCGAATTCGAGAACGGCGCCACCGGCACGCTCGGCACCACCATGAAGACGCCGTACCGCTGGCGCATCGCGATCTTCGGCGAGAATTGCTGGGCCGAGAGCGTGTCGGAAACGCGCGCCATCGTGCGGCGCGCCGGGCAGGAGCCGGAGGTGATCGAGCGGCCGGCCGACAATCATCTCGGCCGCAATCTCGACTATTTCGCCAAGGCGGTGCTGGGGCAGGGCGCGTTCCCGATCCCGCCCGCCGGCATCTTGCAGACCGCCGCCGCGCTCGAGGCGGTGTTCAAGTCGGCCGATGCTGACGGGGCGTGGGTGAGCGTGTGAGCGGGGCGCTTGCGCTCATTGTCGGCTCGGTCCCGGTCGATGAGAATGTGGCGGCACGACCGTGTAGACATCGGCCGCTGCCTTCGGTGATCATAGCCCCGGCCATTTCAAATCTGGACTCGACCGCAGGAATGCGGGCGACCGTGACCGTGGCGCACGTGCCGCCATTCCAACCAGCCGAAAGGGAAGCAGGATGATCAGAGCGGCAATCGTCGGCCTCGGCCGCTGGGGACAGACCCTGGTGGAATCGGTGCAAGACAAGAGCGATAAGATTCGGTTCGTGCGTGGCGTAAGCCGCGATCCCGAGCGCACGCGCGAATTCGGCGACAAGAAGCAACTCGCCCTCACGAATAATTTTCAAGCCGTGCTCGACGATCCGGGCGTCGACGCCGTGGTATTGGCCACGCCCCATTCGCAACACTTCCGCGAAATCGTGGCGGCGGCCAAGGCGGGCAAACATGTCTTCGTCGAAAAGCCGATGACGCTCAGCGGCCAAGACGCGGCCGCCGCCGTGAGCGCTTGCGAGCAAGCCGGCGTGGCGCTCGGCACGGCTTTCGGGCGGCGCCTCGCCCCCGCCTTCCTCGAGATGCAGCAGGCCATTGCACAGGGGCGCATCGGCGAGCTGCTGCACGTGGAAGCCAATTTTTCCGGAGCACCGGATATCAGCTCAGCCAAGGACACTTGGCGCGCGACCAAAGCGGAAGCGCCCTCGGGCGCGATGACGGCGCGCGGCCTGCATACGCTCGATGGCATGATCGCGCTCAATGGGCCGGTGCAATCCGTGTTTGCCTATAGCGATCGCCACAAGATCGACGTGGAGATCGAGGACACGACCTCCATGCTGCTGCGCTTTGCCAACGGCACCACCGGCTATCTGGCGACCATCTTCGCCACCGCCAATTACTGGCGCATCCACGCCTTCGGCAGCGCCGGCTGGGCGGAAATGCGCGGCGAACGCAGCTTGGTCATCTCGGACCTTAAGGGCAAAGTTGAAACCAAGGATTACGACGCCACTAGTCTGGAACGCGCGATCCTCGAGAATTTTGCACAGGCCGCCGAGTCAAAAGGGGCCTTCGTCGTCACCGGCCCCCAGGCGATCAATGGCATCGCCACGCTGGACGCGATCGGCAAGTCGGCCAGCTCGGGAAAACCGGTCGCGGTCGATTGAACAGCGGCGCCGGCGCTTTCGGCGCTCCGCGCCAGCGTCTCTTTGTCGCGCGTGCGGCCCGCGCGGCAGGCCGCGCGCTCGGGTTTGCCTTAATCGATGTGCGCATTCCAAGTGCCGGTTGGATGTCAGCCTGCGATTTCGTCGCCACGGGCCGCGCGGCAAGCCTTTGCACGCGCATGAACTTCTTTGAGAATAATTTGCCCGCCCGGGATCAAGTCCCGGAGCGCGCATTCTCACGATTGGGCGCCAGAACACATTCACGCAGCCGCAAGCGTGAAAATGCCAAGGCTGCGGGACCTATCAAATTCTCTCGCGGTGAGAATTGGCGAGGGAAAATTTCGACGCGCCGGAAGCCAAGGAACTGGACCGCTTCCCCGCGCGGGAATAGCGTTACCGGGTAGTGGTCCACGGCCAACGTGACGATGTGGCATCGATACGGTGGTCGATCAAATAGAAGAGCGACCTAGCGAGGGAACAATCATGCGCATTATCAGACGAGACTTTCTCAAACTGATGGGATCGGGCGGCGTCGCCGCGACACTGCCGCTCGATCTGAGTTTCGCCGCCGGTTATCCAACGAGACCGATCACGCAAGTCGTGTCGACGTCGCTGGGCGGCGGCGTCGATACGGATGCGCGTCAACTCGAGCCGTTGATGGAGAAGAACCTCGGCGGCGCCACCATCAACTCGATCAACAAGACCGGCGGCACGAGCTCGATCGCCACCAAGTTCGTGTACAGCAAGCCCTCGGACGGCCATACGTGGCTTGCCTGCCCGGGCTTCGACCGCGGCTTGAGGATTCTCAATCTCGACAACACCGTGAGCTACAAGGACTGGCAGTACTACGGCTGCGACACGTCCTACATGGCCCTGGCGGTGTTGCCCGATTCACCGATCAAGAATCTGGAAGACCTGATCGATCAAGGGGCGCAAAGAACCGGGCAAGCTGCGCATGGCCACCAACGGCCCGGGCGGCACTTGGTATCTTGCGGCGCTGCTGGTGCAGCGCGCCGGGAAGGCGAAATACAAGCTCGTGCCCTACAAGGGCGGCAAACCCGCCATGAAGTCGTGCCTGGAAGGCGAGACCGACGTGACCTGCAACGGCCTGCACGAGCAGCTTCCGTTCATCAAGGCCGGCAAGCTGCGCTGTCTGGCGGTTGCCATCTCCGAGCCACTGAGCATCCAGGGACTCAAATTGCGGCCGATCGTCGACGTGCTGCCGTCGCTCAAGACGGTCACGCCGATCGGCGGCGGCTTCTCGGTGGCGCTCAAGCGCGACACCGATCCCGCCATCCTGAAGCAGATTGCCGATGCCTGGATGAAAAGCGTCAACGACAAGAAGTTCCAGGAAATCGAGGCGAAGAAGCCGCGCTTCCCGGATCCTGTCGTCGGCGAAAAGGCGGACCGGCGGGCGGCGTTGTGGGATTGCGTGGCCTCCAACCTGCTCGTCGATGCAGGCCTGAACAAGAAGTCTCTGAAGGAGCTGGATATCCCCAGCATCGAAGAGTTCGACAAGTGGTGGCCGCCGAAAGGGTACAAAGCCGCGATCTGAAAATGACGCAAGACGAGTCCGACGGCGAACAGGAAGCCGAGAGCAAGTCAAGCGAGGGGCCGACGAGCGTCTTGATCGCTGCCGGCCTGCTCGTCTTGTCGGCTTCTTTCGCTATCGGTGGACTTGAGATCCGCGTCCCGGAGGGTTGGCAGACGGCGCCTGGCATGCTGCCAATCATCCTGGGCATCAGCCTGTTCATCATGTCGGGCCTACTGCTCGTGAAAGCGATCCGGGCGGGCGCCTTGCGCGTCCGCCTGACACATGAGTTGGGCGAAAGCAGCCTGGCGCGCGCCGGGCTCGCTGTCCTCCTGGTCGGCGTCTACTACTTCGGGCTGCTGGCGTTCCTTCCCTTCGAGGTGGCGTCGACGATCTTCCTGCTGGCGATGTACTGGGCCTTTTGGCCGGCCGGCGGCTGGGCGCCGCGGCTCGCGACCGCGGTCGGCTTGCCGATTCTCATCACGCTGTGCTTCCAGGGCGGATTTCAATTACCGCTGCCGGGCGAGGGCAATCTCGTCTTGTTGGCGCAGTATCTGTGGGTGACCCACTAGGAATGGGCCGCGATGGTTTGACTGGACGTTCGTGGTCAGCCCGCTTGGGCTGTCGGTGGCCTTCCTGGGCGCGGCCCTCGGCATCATCTGGGGTGCGCTGCCCGGGCTGTCGTCCAACATGGCGATGGCCCTGCTGGTCGGCTTCACCTACACCCTTTCCACCGAGGTCGCCGTCATCTTCCTGATCGCGGTCTGGATCGGAACCGAATTCGGCGGCGCCATCTCGGCGGTCCTCATCAACATTCCAGGCACGCCCTCGGCGGTGCCCACCGCCATGGCGGGTTATCCGCTCGCGCAACGCGGCGAAGGCGGATTGGCCATCGGCACGGCGTTGACCTTCTCGATGATCGGCAACTGGGCCGGCCTGCTCGTGCTGGTCACGCTGGCGCCGATCATGATCGCCCTGGCGCTCAGCTTCAGCTCCTGGGAGATTTTCCTACTGGTGATGCTGGGCGTCTCCATCTCCGGCACGCTGACCGGGCGCGAGGAGCCGCTCAAGGGCTGGGCCTCCGGCTGGCTCGGCCTGATGATCGCCATGGTCGGCATGGACAGAATTCACGGCGTCGAACGCTTCACCTTCAACGTTCCGGAACTGCTTTCCGGCATCAAATATCTGCCGGTGCTGATCGGTCTGTTCGGCCTCACCGAGAGCCATCAACGTGTTGAGCCGGCGTAGCGCGGTGCCGATCCCGAAAAAGGTCGGACGCGTGCTGCCGCCCTTGAACTTCTTCGCGCAAATATTGGAAGAGTGCGCTGCGCTCGAGCGCCGTCGGCACCATCATCGGCGTTATTCCGGGCGCGGGCGCCAATATCTCGGCCTTCGTGTCCTATAATTTCGGCGAACGGGCGACCGGCAGGAAGTTCACCGAGGGCGACATCGAAGGCGTTGTCTGCTCGGAAGTCGCCAACAATGCCTGCTGCGGCGGCGCGCTGCTGCCGACCACCACGCTCGGCATTCCGGGCAACAGCTCCACGCGCGCTGCTGCTCGCCGCGCTCGCCTGCACGGCGTCACCATGGGCCCGAACATCAACCATGGATGCGCCGGGCTTCATGCATTTCCTCTATGCCTCGCTGCTCTCCGCCAACTTCTTCATGTACACGGTGGCTTTCCTGCTCATTCGGCCGAGCGTTTACCTGCTGTCGCTGCCGTCGGGCGTGGTCATGCCGACCATCGTCATGCTGTGTCTGGTCGGCACCTTCGCCGCCTCATATTCAACGTTCGACATTGGCGTGATGTTTATCTCCGGCGCCATCGGCTATCTGTTTTATCGCGGCGGCTATCCGTTCGCGCCGCTCATCCTCGGGCTGATCCTGGGGCCGATGGCCGACGAAAACTTGCGGCGCACGATCTGGATTTATGACGGACAATATCACGAGATGCTTCTACCGGCCGGTCGGGCTGGTGCTGCTGGTCGCGGTGATCTGGTCGTTCTATTACGGCATCCGCCGCTCGCTTGAGGAAAGCGCCGAGAAAAAGGCGCAGGCTCGGGAATCCCAAAAAGCTCAGGCCGGCAGCGAGCAAAGCGTGTGAGCCGATAGCGGGCGCCGACGTCGCGCGTGCTATGGCGCCGGCGGGCCATTCGCGTTAGGCATCCGGCCGTCGCGCGGCCGGTTGCGGCCGCGCCAATTGCATCAAGACGTCGCAGCAGGGCCTTGTCGCATGCTCCAGGATCGCTTTGTGCCGCCGAACGGCGCCTTCACCCGCAGCGTTCCGGTGCGGTTCTCGCATTGCGATCCTGCCGGCATCGTCTACTTCCCGCACTACTTCGACATGTTCAACGGGCTGATCGAGGATTGGTACGGGCAGGAGCTCGGCTACGATTACGCCGAGCTGATCATGGGCAGCAAGTTCGGCTTCCCGTTCGTGCACATCGATTGCGACTTCAAGATACCGAGCCGGATGGGCGACCTCATCGAGCTGACCTTGCTGGTCGAGCGGGTCGGCCGCTCCTCGCTCCGTATTGCCATTGTCTGCCATCATGACGGGCTGGAGCGGCTGCGCGCCCACATGGTCACGTCCATGATGTCGCTCGCATCCGGCAAGCCGGTGCCGCTGCCGGATGGGTTGCGCGACAAGATCGAGGCCTATCGCCTGCGCACCGCGCGCGCGTGACGCGGATCAGTGTCCCGAGACGCGCGTCGCGCCCGTATTCATCGAGATTTCCGTGATCAGCTTGCGCAGGATCGCCGCCGCGAAGGTGTAGTAATTCTGCGCGGCCACGACAAAGGCGCCGGGCCCGCCGATCACATTGGCCTCATAGTAGAAGTCGAGCCCGGGATCGAGCGCAAGGATCGGCAGGCCGTTGATGCCGACGCCGGCGCGCACCGCCTCGTCGCGTGCGAACGACGCCGGGCGCCCGCGGTTGTTGGCGCCGTCGCCGGAAATGTCGATCACCCGGCGCAGCGGCGTGTACGGGCTCTCGCGCCACAGCGTCATGGCATAATCGATGACGCCGGAGATCGACGTGCCGCCGCCGAACAGTTGGCGTGGCGCGGCCATGATGGCGTTGGCGAAGGCTTCCGCTGAGTCGACATCGCCGATGCGCATCCACGGCACCACCTGGATGTGCAGCGTCGGCCCGGTCCATTGCACCATGGTAACGGCGATCGATTGCGTCGGCCCGGAGCGGATGGCGTCAAGCACCTGGCGGGTGCGGAAGGCGGCCGCGTAGCCTTCCTTCTGCAGATCGAAGCGTATCTGGTCGACGCTGCCGGAGGCGTCGACCGCCAGTACCAGCGCAAGATCGACCTCGCGCGACGGCGCTTGCTGCGCGCGCGCCGCGCCCGCCATGGCGAGCAGAAGCACGGCGCAACACAGCAGATTCGGGCGAGGGCGGTCCGCCGCATGTCGGCGCGCGCCGTCAATTGGCTGCGCGCAATTTGCGCGGCTTGTATTGCCCGATCGCCTGATCCCAGACGTCGTGAATATGCGCGACCTCGGCCTCGAAGCGTTCGAGGAACAGCCGTGCCTGGGTCGAGAGCGTGCGGCGCGCCGGCTGGATCACCACGAATTCCGCGTGCAGCGCGGGCGCGACGATCGGGTTGACGATCAATTCGCCGCTCTCGATGTCGTTGACCGAGATCACGCTCGGCAGCACCGTCACCCAATCGGAGCGCGCGACGAATTCAAGCGTGCCGATCATGGCGTCCATTTCCAGCATGGCGTCGACTTCGACGCCGTGGGTCTGGAAATAGGTGTCGAGATTGCGGCGGCGGATGTTGTCCGGCCCCGGCAGCACGATCTTAACGGCTTTATGTCGGCGAGCCGCACCGGCGCCAGCGGCTGCATTCCGCGGCGCGGGCCGGACATCAGCATCTCGCGGTCGCGCACCAACAGCCGGGACTTCAGCCCGACTGGGCCCTCGAACGCCGGCACCACCGCGAAGTCGAGCTCGTCGGCGAGCACCATCTCGGTCAGCAGCGCGCTGTAGCCCTCGACGATGTGCAGCCGCACGTCGGGGTAGCGCGGCACGAAATCCTCCAGCGTCGGTGCCAGCACCGCGCGGGTGAAGGTCGGCATCAGGCCGATGCGCAGGTCGCCGGTGACCATGCCGGCGAGCCAGCGCGCGTCTTCGGTGGCGCTCTCCAGCATGCCGACCGCTTCGACGCAGCGCTTGTAGTAGCGCAGGCCCGCCGGGGTCGGCGTCACGCCGGCCGGCCGTGCGCTCGAACAGCTGGACGCCGAGCTTGCGCTCGGCCGCCGCCACATGCTGCGAAATGCCGGATTGGGTGGCGTTTTCGCGCGCCGCCGCGCGGGTGAAGGAGCCTTCCTCGCAGACCGCGATGACGGCGCGGATCTGGCGGAGCGGGATATTGCGCATGAAAGCCCGGCTTTCTTAGTCTCTTCCCGCCGCTTGGCAGGGAGGGGCCGTGCGGGCCATCAAAATTCCTAATGACCCAAGGCAGAATATATTATTTCTTCTTGACATGCCATCGGGCCTAGAATCCGGACAAATCAACACCCAAGCGGCGCAAAAATGCGCCTTGTCGGAGGAACGCCATGGGCAGCGAATTTCGGCACCGTCGGCATGGATTGGCAGCAGCGGGTCAATTGGGACCGGTTGCGCGAATATCGCATCGAGCGCGCGCGCGACGATGATGAAGAAGCACGGCCTCGGCGCCATGCTGTGCATGTACGACGAGAACGTGCGCTACATCACCGCGCACGCTGACGCCGGGCTGGAACCGGCTCAAGCCCGGCCTGCGCTACGCCATGCTGTGCGGCGACGGGCGGCCGATGCTGTTCGAGCAGGGCGACATCGGCATGCAGATCGAGCGGCACTCGCCCGTGGATTCCGAAGGAGAACGTCCGCCACTCCTTCGCCTGGATCAAAGGCGCCGCCGGTCCGGCCTCGACCCAGCAGGTGAACAAGTTCACCGATGCCATCATCGGGGCGATGAAGGACAACGGCGTCGCCGGCCAGAAGCTCGGCTGCGACTTCATCGACATCAACATGATCCAAGTGTTCAAGGAAAAGGGCATCAACTGGGTCGACGGCATGACGCCGATGATGGAGGCGCGCGCGGTCAAGAACGTCGACGAGCAGGAATGCTTCCGCATCGTCGGCGCCATCGGCGACGCCACCCATTGGGAATGCATGAAGTTCCTGCGCCCAGGCGTCACCGAGAACCAGGTGACTGCGCACCTGATGGAATACCTCTACAACTTCCCGGCATGGAGGACGTCGAGGACGTGATCGTCTCGTCCGGCCCGAACACCTGGCCGAACTGGCGCAACTTCTCCGACCGCATCATCCAGCCCGGCGACATCGTGTTCATGGATTTGGCCGCGCTCACCTGGAACGGCTACAAGTCCTGCTATTACCGCACCTATTGCGTCGGCAAGGAGCCGACCCAGGAGCAGAAGGACACCTACGAGACCGCGCTCGACTGGCTCTACGACTCGATCGGCGCGGTCAAGGTCGGCGCCACCACGCGCGACATCGCGCATGAAGTGGCCGTCGGCGATGGAGACCTGGGGCTACGAGGACGAGGATCAGGCCGCCGCCAATCTGTGGGGCCACGGCCTCGGCCTCGCGCAATACGATCCGCCGGTGATCTCGCGCATCTGGTCGCTCGATCATCCGATCGACATCCAGGAAGGCATGACCTTCGCGCTCGAGACCCAGCACGGCAAGAAATTCCGCTACGGCGTGCGCATCGAGGAGATGCTGATCGTGCAGAAGAACGGCATCGAGATCGTGTCGAACTTCCCGGTCAAGCAGATCACCGTGGTCGATCCGCTGCCGGGCTACGGCGATCATGTGAAGTGACTTCGGCCCTGGCGCCGAAGCGTCATCCCCGGGCCGAGCCGAAGGCGAGACCCGGGGATCTCGAGCCACAAGCTGTGCCCTCCTAAGCGAGATGGCCGGGTCAAGCCCGGCCATGACGGAGAGGAGGCTGACAGTAGCACGCGAGACCTAACGCGCATGACCGCCTTCATCCTCCCGCTCAGCGATCCCGCGGCGACCGATCCCGAACAGGTCGGGCCGAAGGCCGCCAATCTGGCGGCGCTGACGCAGGCCGGGCTGCCGACGCCGGGCGGCTTCTGCCTGACGGCGCAAGCCTACCGGCATCAGCTGCGCCATCTCGGCATCGAGGACTTGCTGCGGCAATACAACGAGGCCGATCTGCCGACCTCGCGCAAACTGTCGATCGCCATCCGCCTCAAGCTCTATCAGGAACCGATCGCGCCGGAAATTCTCGAGCCGCTGCTCGCCGCTTGGCGCGCGCAGCGCGCCGAGGCGCCGCTCGGGCGCGGTGCGTTCCTCGGCGCTGATCGAGGACCGCAAGGGCGCCAATTTCGCCGGCCAGTTCGAAAGCTTCCTCGGCCTCGCCGACGAGACCGAATTCTTGACCGCGGTGCGCGCCTGCTGGGCGGCGCTATGGACCTCGCACGCGCGCCGCTACATGGACAATCACGAACTGTCGCCGGCCGACACCGCCATGGGCGTGCTGATCCAGCCGCTGATTTCGGCGCGCGCCTCCGGCGGCGGCCTGAGCGAGACCGCCGAAGGCCACATGCTGATCTCCGCCACCTGGGGCCTCGGCTCGGCCATCGCGCAGGGCGAGGTGGTGCCCGACCGCATCGTGCTCAGCAAGAACGGCTTCCTGCGCACGGTCGAAGCCGGCCGCAAAGAGCATCGCGACACCTGCGAGCACGGCGTCGCCGCGCCGCAACTGGTGCCGGAAGATCAAGTGAGCGAGCCGTGCCTGACGCCGGGCGAGGCGGTGACGCTCGGCCGTCTGATGCGCAAATGCGAGCGGCTGGCCGAAGGCCCGGTCGAGATCGAATGGGCGATGGACGAGGGCGGCTTCAAGCTGCTGCAGTCGCGGCCGCTGCATGTCGAGCCGGCCATCGTGCCCGACGAGATCTGGCTGCAACATCCCGGCATCAACGGTCATCCGGCCGGCATCGGCTGGGGCTCCGGCCGCGCGGTGGTGGTCAATTGCGAATGCGAATTGAGCCGCGTCGCGCCCGGCGACATGCTGGTGACGCGGGTTGCCGGTCCGGCGCTCAGCCAAATCCTGCCGCGTGTTGCCGGCGTGGTGGCCGAACTCGGCGGCTCGACCTCGCATCTTGCTTCGCTCGCGCGCGAGCGCGGCATCCCGATGGTTCTTGGCGTGCTGGGCGCCACCACCCAGATTCCCGACGGCGCGCAATTCGCGGTCGACGGCGTCGCCGGCATCGTGAGGTGGTTCCGATGAGCGCAAGCTGCGCGTCTTTGTCAGCCAGCCGATCGCGCCCAGCGCGCTCGCCCGCCTGAAGGCCATCACCGACGTCAAGTTCAATGCCGACTCCAGCAAGATCATCGCCAAGCCGAAGCTGATCGCCGGCGTACGCAAGGCCGACGTTCTGTTCTCGCTGTTGCACGACAAGGTCGATCGCGCGGTGCTCGCCGCCAATCCGAAATTGCGCGCGGTCTGCTCGATGGCGATCACGCCTGACAATATCGACCTGAAGGAAGCGACCAAGCGCGGCATTCCGGTCACCGTGGTGCCGGCGATCGTCACCGAGGCGACCGCCGACATTCACTTCGGACTGCTGCTGGCGGTGGCGCGCCGCATCGTTGAAGGCGATCGGCTGGCGCGCGCCGGCAAGTTCCCGGGTTCGCAATCGAACCATTTGGTCGGCCGGCTGGTGCACGGCAAGACCATCGGCCTGATCGGCGCCGGACGCATCGGCCAGGCGACCGGGCGGCGCGCGCGCGGCTTCGGCATGAAGATTCTGTATTGGGGCCCGCGCCGCAAGCCCGAGGCCGAAGCCGAGCTCAACGCGCAGTACGTGCCGCTCGAGCAATTGCTGGCGGAAGCCGATTTCATCTCGCTGCATCCGCAGATGCGGCCGGAGACCCGGCACATGATCAGCGACAAGCAGTTCGCGCTGATGAAGCCGACCGCCTTCATCATCAATACGTCGCGCGGGCCGGTGATCGACGAGGCGGCGCTGGTGCGCGCACTCAAGCGCGGCAAGATCGCCGGCGCTGGCCTCGACGTGTTCGAGCATGAGCCGAAGATCTCGCCGGCGCTGCGCAAGATGAAGAACGTGGTGATCACGCCGCATCTCGGCAGCGCGGTGATGGAAGTGCGCGAAAAGATGGCGAATATCGTGGTCGACAATATCGAGGCGCTGATCGCCGGCCGCGTGCCGCCGAATTGCGTCAATCCGGAGGTGTTGAGTCGTTAGCTGTCATGGCCGGGCTTGTCCCGGCCATCCCGCTCAGGTGGGCGCCATGCCAACCTGATGGATTCTCGGGGTCACGGCGCTTGGCGCCGGCCCGGCGGTGCCAACAGCAAGTTTGATTGCAATCCGCCGCCTGCGAGGTTTCAATGGCGACACAAAGCGCCAGCAGCGCGCGTGACGGGAGGAAACAAATGGCAGACTTGCCCAAGCTCGACGTGGTGATCGCCAACAATTTCGGCCATCTGCCGATGTTCATCGGGGCAGAGAAGGGCTTCTTCAAGGAGCACGGCGTCGACGCCAGCTTCAAGGTGGTGGATACCGGCACCGACATGGTCAACGCCCTGCACAATGGCGAGGCGCAGGTCGGCGATATGAGCACGACCACCTATTTGAAGGCCGTGCATGCCGGCAATCCGTTCCAGGTCATCGGCCTGATCATGAACGACGCCACTAACGACCGTTGCGATACCCCGCTCGCCATCGTCACCAAGAAGGGCAGGGGCATTAATGTCGGCAAGATCGGCGATCTCGTCGGCAAGACAGTCGGCCTTGCCAAGGGACAGACCTCCGACGAATATTTCAAGATGGTCCTGCGCCGCGCCGGCGTGAAGTACGAAGATGTCACCATCGAGAACATCTGGTCGCAGTTCGGCCTCGCGCCTGCGCTGAAGGATGGCAAGGTCGACGCCATCGTGACGTGGGAGCCCTATGTGACGCAGGCGCTCACCGAAGTGCCAAAGTCGTATTCGAAGTGATCCGGGGCGGCCAGCACATGTCCTATGTGATGGTTGCGGTCGCGCATGGGCCGACGGTCGAGTTGAAACCGGCTGTGATCAAGAGCATTGCCGCGGGACTGGCGCAATCCTCGCATTTCACGCGTCATAATCCAGACGAGGCGGTCGAGATTTTCGCCAAGTGGGTGCCGGGCACGGATGTCGCCATTGGCAAGAAAGCGATCCGCAACATCCACTTCGATCCGCGCATGTCGCCGAAAGTGTTGCAAGCCTTCGAGAATGCTGAGGACGAAGTGTGCATGAACACGCTGAAGGGCGCGCCGCGGCTTGACGTGCCGAGCCTGTTCCGGCCCGAGTTCATGCAGCAGGTCGAGAAGGAGCACCCGGAGTATTTCGCGGATCTGCCGAAGCTGACGTAGGGGCAGGCCACGTCGCCGATCTCTGCGTTCGGCTCATGCCTCGTCGTGGGAGAGGCGGCGCACCCGAGCGAAGGGCGCTCCAGGCGCCCATGAGGGGTCAAGCTCGTAATAAGCGCAGGTCTGCGTTCGGCTTGACCGCGGTCGCCTTCTACAAAGTCTGATCGCGTTAGGTTTCAAAATCAAAGTCGTACTAGAGACAACTTGGCTGGCGGCAGGCAACTTTTTTCCTGTTATAATCCGGATTCTCAGATCGCCGATCATCGCTAGTATTCGATCCGATCCTGATCGGTCGACCGCGGATGCTTTCGCCGTTGTTCGTGGGCTGCTCCCGCGTGCTTTCCCAAAGTCCAGCCGACGGCCTGGAGATTTGCTGGGCCCAGTCGACCGATTCCTGGTCCGTTACCGTGGCGATGGAATTGTTCCAGCGGTTGTACCAGCCGGCGAGGCTGATCACCGCCAGCATCTCGACGATTGGCGGTCGGAATAGTGTCTGCGCAGGTCGGCAAAATGCGAAGGCTCGACCGCGTTGGGTACAATCGCGCCGTCGCGGGCCAGCCGCAGCGCGGCCTTTTCGGCTTCGGTGAACTCCGTCCGACTGCTCGAACGTCCAGATATCGCGAATCCGGTCCGGATCGACGCCCATCAAATGCAGCGTGTAGGCGCCATGCGCCTGGCAATGCTGACAGCCCCGGCGATGCTCGCCATCGTGAAGAGCTCGCTGCGAAGCTGCCGGGAAAGATTGTTGGGAGAAACCATGACCAGCTCGACCAGGTCCTTGAAAGATTTCGCCAGTTCCGGCCAGCGGAAGAATTCAAGATTCTGCCGATCCTGGTATTTGTCTTCTGTCATGCGATCCTCCAGAGGATCGTCCGCGAACCGATTTACAGACCGGGAGATCAAAGAAATCACTCCGCCGTCCAGCCGCCGTCGAGCACCAGCGCCGCGCCGGTCATCAGCGACGAGGCGTCGGAGGCCAGGAACACGATCGCGCCGGTGAGCTCCTCCAACTGGCCGAGCCGGCCGAGCTTGATCTTGCGACAGCACCTCGTCGCGGAACGCCTTGTTCTCGAAGAACGGCCGCGTCATCGGCGTCTCCAGAAAGGTCGGCCCGAGCGAGTTGACGCGGATGTTGTGCGGCGCGAGCTCGATCGCCATCGCCTTGGTGAAGCCCTCCATGGCGTGCTTGGAGGCGCAATAGACGGTGCGGCGCGCGGCGCCGACATGGCCCATCTGCGAGGAGATGTTGATGATCGAGCCGGGCAGCTTGGCCTCGACCAGTCGCTGCGCCACCGTCTGCGCCACGAAGAAGGCCGCGCGCACATTGAGGTCGAAGATGGCGTCGAAGTCCTCGACCTTCACGTCCGGCAGAGTGCCGGCCGGTTGGTGCCGGCATTGTTGACCAGGATCTGAAGGGCGCGCGCGCCGGCAAGCGCCTTGCGCACCGCGTCGATGTCGGTGACGTCGAGCGTCAGCGCATCGGCCTGCTGCCCGCGCGCGCGGATCGCGTCGGCGGCTTCCTCGATCTCGCTTGCGGTGCGCGCGGCCAGCGTCACATGCGCGCCGGCATCGGCCAGCGCCGAGGCGGCCGTCAGCCCGATGCCGCGCCCGCCGCCGGTCACCAGCGCGCGCCGGCCGTCGAGGCGGAAGGAGGGGGTGGTGGTGAGGTCGATGCCATTGTTCCCTATGCCTCCGTCATGCCCGGCCCGCTTGTGCCGAGGGCGGGTCCAAGGCGTGACTTTGCAAGCCCGTCTCCAATGGTGAAGGACGTCGATGGCCGGGAGCAAGTCCGGCCAGGACTCTCATCGTCACTCCGCCGCCTGCGCGTAGGGCACGTTGCGGCCGCCATAGCGGCGCACGCGGATATTGGCCTGCTCGGCGTGGCCGAGGAAGCCTTCCAGCACGCACAGCCGCGAGCAATATTCGCCGATCATGGCGCTGGCCTCGTCGGTCAGCACCTTCTGATAGGTGCAGGTCTTGAGGAACTTGCCGACCCACAGGCCGCCGGTAAAGCGCGCGTTCTTCTTGGTCGGCAGCGTGTGGTTGGTGCCGATCACCTTGTCGCCATAGGCGACGTTGGTGCGCGGCCCCAGAAACAGCGCGCCGTAGTTGGTCATGTTGTTGAGGAAGTAGTCGGGGTCGCGCGTCATCACCTGCACGTGCTCGGAGGCGACGCGGTCGGCCTCGCGCACCATCTCGTCGTAGTCGTCGCAGACGATCACCTCGCCGTAGTCCTTCCAGGCCTGGCCGGCGAGATCGGCGCTCGGCAGGATCGTCAGCAGCCGCTCGACCTCGCTCATGGTGTCGCGCGCGAGCTTCTCCGAATTGGTGATCAGCACGGCCGGCGAGGTCGGGCCGTGCTCGGCCTGGCCGAGCAGGTCGGTGGCGCAGATTTCGCCGTCGACCGTGTCGTCGGCGATGATCAGCGTCTCGGTCGGGCCGGCCAAGCAGGTCGATGCCGACGCGGCCGAACAATTGCCGCTTGGCTTCCGCCACATAGGCGTTGCCGGGGCCGACCAGCATGTCGACCGGCTGCGATCGTGTCGGTGCCGAGCGCCATGGCGGCGACCGCCTGCACGCCGCCGAGCACGTAGATGTCGTCGGCGCCGCCGAAATGCATGGGCGGCGACGATGGCCGGATGCGGCCCGCCCTTGTAACGGCGGGGCGCAGGCGATGATGCGTTTGACGCCGGCGACGCGCGCGGTGACGATCGACATGTGCGCGGAGGCGACCATCGGATAGCGCCCGCCCGGCACGTAGCAGCCGATCGAGTTGACCGGGATATGGCGGTGGCCGAGCACGACGCCGGGCAGCGTCTCGACCTCGAGGTCGAGCATGGTGTCGCGTTGCTTCTGCGCGAAGTTGCGCATCTGCGTCTGCGCGAATTTGATGTCCTCGAGGTCGCGCTTGGGCACCTGCGCGATGGCCTTCTCGATTTCCTGCGGGCTGAGGCGGAAATCTTGCCGGCGACCACTTGTCGAATTTTTCCGACAATTCGCGGATGGCGGCGTCCTTGCGCGCGTCGACCTGCGCCAGGATGCTCTCCACCGTCTCGCGCACCTTGGCGTCGGCGGCCTTGATCGCGCTCGCGTCCATTCCGCGTTTCAAATAGCGGGCCATGACGTCCTCCGTACGTTCCTTATTCCACTGGCGGCCAGAGGCGCGGGCCGACCACCGGCGAGCCCGGCGTGTGGATGGTGTAGCGAACCACGCGGCCTGTCCATTCCTTGGCGTCGCAGCGCCAGCGCTTCGTGCGGTTCCTCGAAATTCTGCAGCCGCGCGTCCAGCGAGACGAATTCGTAGAGGATGGCGTGCTTGGCCCAGCCGGCGACGCAATTGAGCTTGCGCGCTGGCGATGCAGCCCGGCATCTGCGCCATGTGCGGCAGGCGGTATTGCGCGTACCAGCAGCCGAGATCGAACTCCTCCTGCACGCTGCGCACGCGGAACGAGCCCATCTGGATGGCAGGTCCGGGCGTGCCGCCTTGCGGGCGCTGGCCGATGGCGGGGCCGTTGACCCGCGCTTCCTCCGAGAAGATCGCGCTGCGCACGCCGCGGCGCAACGCCAGCATGTCGCGGAACGGCGGCTCTTGTTCGATGTCCAGCGCCAGCGGCGACAGGAAGGTGTGCGGGGAGGGCGCGCCGACCAGCACCACGTATTGCGAGCCGTCGCCGATGTCCTCCTGCGGCCGCGTGAGGATGGCGTCTATCGACGTGCGCGCATCGGCGTCGCCGCCGCCCTCGTTGCGGTAATGCGCCGCCCAGGCGAAGCCCGGCCGCTGCTGCAGCGCCGGCAGATAGGTGCCGTGCAGCCAGTCGAGGAAACGCTCGCGCGTGTCGTCGGTGAGGTCGTACCAGGTGGCCCAGATGCCATGGTCCATTTGTTAAACTCTGATCCGTTTGTCGTCATGGCCGGGCTTGACCCGGCCATTCCATCGAGCTGCATTTCGCGCATGGACCTCGGAAGGTTTGCGGATCGAGATCCCGCGCAGTCGGTATTCGACTTGCGTGTCGTCCGGGATGACGGCGCGGGCCGCAGGTCACTTGATCGCCTGCGGGTTGATCGGCGAGCCGGTGCCGCCGGTGATGATCAGCGGCGGGCCGCAGAAGAAGAACTCGTAGACGCCGTCCTCGGCGCAGTCCTCGGCCAACTCCTTGAGGTAGAAGATTTCGCCCATGCACAGGCCCATGGCCGGGATCACCACCCAGTGCCAGGGCTGGTTGGCCTCGGTGGTCTCGTTTGGCCGCACCTCGACGCCCCAGGTGTCGGTGCAGATCGCCGCCACCTGCTTGTCGTGGCACCAGTAGCAGTTCTCGAACTTGACGCCGGGCGCGTCGCCGCCGGCATAGCCGCCCCATTCGCCTTCCTTCAGGCAGCGCTCCATCTGTCCGGTGCGCACGATGACGAAGTCGCCGCGCCCGATCGAGACGTTCTGATCCTTGGCGCATTTGTCGAGCTCGTCGTTGGAAATGCTCTCGCCGTCCTTCAACCAATCGACGCCACGGAAGCGCGCGATATCGAGCAGCACGCCGCGCCCAATCATCTTGTTCTTGGAATGCTCGATGCCGAGCACCGACAGGCCGCGCGAGTCGATCAACTTGGCGTCGTGGCCGTTGTAGGCCTTGTCCTCATAGAAGATGTGGCCGAGCGCGTCCCAGTGGGTGGCGCCTTGCACGCACAGCATCAGCGTATCGTCGGCGTAGCGGATATTGTTCCAGTCCTGCTGGCCGGCGATGGCGTCGGTGCCAGTCGCCAGCATCTGGTGGATCGGATTGAAACGGCCGCCGAATAGGCCGGTCTGCGGCCCGGTGCGGTCGAGCGGAATGCCGAGCGCGAATGCCTTGCCAGTGCGGATCAGGCTCGCCGCCTTGACGATGTCCTCAGGTTGCACGTGGTTGAGCGTGCCGATGTGGTCGTCTTTGCCCCAGCGGCCCCAGTTCGACAGTTTCTTGGAGGCTTCGGCAATCGCCTGTTTGCCGACCTTGATGTCCATGGTGCGTTTCCTTCTTGTCTTTTCGTTATTTTGCAGCGCGTCAATGTGAGTTCAGGCCGGCCGCCGCGGCCGCAATATTGCGACGACCATGGTGTCTCAGCAAGCGGGAGATTGCGCCCGATTTTGACAGAACACGCGCTGCTTGCGCACGATCCTCGCTACAAGCTGCCGCTACGCGCCGGCAAGTGGGACGGATTTTCATGAAGCGAAAACTGATCGCGGTCATGATTGCCTTGGGCGTTGGCGTGGTCGCGCCCTGTGCCCATGCCGGCACCGTCATCGACGAGTGGGCAAGCGTCAAAGCGCCGCCGCCGCCCGCGCTCAAGCCGGTGACGGTGACCAGAAGCGACATGATCAAGTTTTGAGGGCGGTCAGACTTTTCCAAGCGCCTGCAAAATCTTCCCCGGCGTGAACGGCATGTCGGTGAGCGGCTTTGCGCCTAAAGGCCGCAGCGCGTCGTTGATCGCGTTCATCACGCAGGCCGGCGCGCCGGCGGTGCCGGCTTCGCCGGCGCCCTTGGCGCCCAGTTCGCTATCGGCGATGGGTGAGACCACGTGGCCGCATTCGATGTCGGGCATTTCGGCGGCCATCGGCACCAGGTAGTCGGCCATGTTGCCGTTGAGCAATTGCCCGCGCTCGTCATAGAGGCAGTGCTCGAACAGCGCGCCGCCGATGCCCTGCACGATGCCGCCGCGCATCTGCTCATCGACCAGTTGCGGATTGATGATGGTGCCGCAGTCCTCCACGCACCAATGCTTCAATAATTTGACGAAGCCGGTGTCGGTGTCGACCTCGAGATAGCTCGCCTGCACGCCGTTGGTGAAAGCGAAGGGATAGGCGCGCGGCACGTAGTGGCGGGTCGCCACCAGTTCGGCCTGGATGCCGGCCGGCAGCGTGTCGGGACGGAAATAAGCGACGCGCGCCAGCTCCTCCAGCGGCAGCCGCTCGGTGCCGGTGGCGGCGTCAACAACAACGCCGTTGCGGATGTCGAGCGTCTCGGGCTTGGCCTGCAGCATGGCGCCGGCAACCTCGAGCACATTGGCGCGCAGCGCCTTGCCGGCCTGCCAGGCCGCTTCGCCGCCGATGCCGGCGGCGCGCGAGGCCCAGGTGCCGCCGCCATAGGGCGTCGCATCGGTGTCGCCGGTGATCACGCGCACGCGCTCGATCGGCACGCCGAAGGCCGTGGCGACGCATTGCGCCATCACGCTTTCGGCGCCCTGGCCCTGCTCGGTGACGCCGGTCGCCACGCTGATCGCGCCTTGCGCGTCGAGCTTCACGGTGGCGCCGTCCTGCGAGGTGATCTTGGCGCCGCCGACGCCATAGAAGGCGGCCGACGGATTGGTCACCTCGATGAACGAGGCAAAGCCGATGCCGCGATAAATACCTTGCTCGCGCAGCCGTTTCTGCTCGGCGCGCAAGCCGGCGTAGTTCATCAGGGCGTCGAGATGGGCGAGCGTCTCGTGATGCGAGAGCTTCTCGAACTTCAGGCCGATGGCCGATTGCATCGGATAGGCGTCGTCGGCGATCAGATTGCGCCGGCGCAGCTCCAGCGGGTCCATGCCGATCTTGGCGGCGGCCAACTCGACCAGCCCTTCGGTCACCGCCACCGCGATCGGATGGCCGACGGCGCGGTACTGGCACATCACGTTCTTGTTCTGGAACACCACGCGCGCGACTGCGCGATAATTCGGGCAGGTGTAGGGCCCGCCGATCAGATTGACGACTCTGGTTGGCCTCGATGCCGGAGGTGCGCGGATAGACCGAGTAGGGGCCGATGCCGGTCAGATCGTCGATCTCGAAGGCGGCGATGGTGCCGTCGTTCTTGACGCCGATCTTGGCCTTGATGCGGTGGTCGCGCGCATGAATGTCGGTGACGAAGCTTTCGATGCGGTCGGCGACGAACTTCACCGGCCGCTTGAGCAGCTTCGATAGCGCCACCGTCGCCATCTCGTCGGCGTAGGTGTGCACCTTGATGCCGAACGAGCCGCCGACGTCCTTAGTCACAACGCGCACCTGGTGCTCGGCAAGATCGAGATGCTTGGCAAACAGGTTCTGCATCATGTGCGGCGCCTGCGTGCCGTGATAGACGGTCAAACGCTGCTCGCCTTCGTTCCAGTCGGCGACCACCGCGCGCGGCTCGGTGGTGACTCCGGTGTGGCGTCCGAACATGAAGGTCGTTTCCACCACCGCGTCGGCCTCGGCGAAAGCCTGATCGGGCGCGCCCACTTCCAGCTTGCGCTCGAAGCAGAGATTGTCGCCCAGTTCCGGCTGGATGACCGGCGTTTTCTTGTCGAGCGCGGTTTCCGGATCGGTCACCGCCGTCAGCGCCTCGTATTTCACCTCGACCAATTCGCAGGCGTCCTCGGCTTGCGCGCGCGTGCGCGCCACCACCGCGCACACCGCCTCGCCCTGCCAGCAGGCACGATCCACGGCGATCGCGTGCTGCGGCGCCGATTTGAGGCCCTTCAAATGCGTGAGCACGCCGACCCAGGGCGTGATGACCTTGGCAAGCTCGGCGCCGGTGATTACCGCGACCACGCCGGGCGCCTTCTTCGCCGCCTCGGTCTTGATCGCCTTGATGCGCGCGTGCGCGTGCGGCGAGCGCACGAAAGCCACATGCGCCATACGCGGCAACGTGACGTCGCTGACATATTGCCCGCGGCCTTGGCATAGGCGCTGCAGATTGGGCCGCGGCACCGAGCGGCCGATATAGGAGTTCGGCCGGTCCAGGACGGTCAGCACGGGCGGGGAGTCGTCGGCGATTTTCATTTTTTGCCTCCCGCGCGGGCTTGCGCCACCGCTTCCACCGCGTCGACGATGGCCTGGTAACCGGTGCAGCGGCAGTAGTTGCCGGAGAGGTGCGCGCGGATATCGTCGCGCGTTGGCACGCCGTCGCGTTGCAGCAAATCCTGCGCCGCCACGATCATGCCGGGCGTGCAATAGCCGCATTGTAGCGCGTTGCGTTGTGCGAAGGCCGTCTGCAAATCGGCGATTTCGCCGTTGTCGGAAAGTCCCTCGATGGTCTCGACCGTGGCGCCGTTGCATTGCACCGCCAGCATCAGGCAGCCGCGCACGATCTCGCCGTTGACGCGCACGGTGCAGGCGCCGCAGACGCCGTGCTCGCAGCCGACATGGCTGCCGGTCAGCACCAGATCCTCACGCAGGAAGTCGACCAGCGTCTTGCGCGCATCGACGCGCTCGCTGACGCGCTCGCCATTGACGGTCAAGGTGACGTCGAGGGCCGTGTCGCTCATCAGCGCGCCTCCATCAACTGCTTGGCCACCCGCCGCAGCAGCACGCCGGCGAGATGCTTCTTCACCTCAGCCGTCGCCTGCACGTCATCGGACGGATCGAGATCGAGCGCCGCCACTGCGGCATCGACATCGCCGCCGGCGAGCGCCGCTTCCGCTTTCTTGGCCCGCAGAGGCGTTGCGCCGACGCCGAAATAAGCAAGCCGCACATCGCGCAAGCCTTTGACGTCGGCGCGCGCGCTGGCGGCCAGCCCGACCATGGCATAGTCGCCGTGCCGGCGGGCGAGCTCGGCAAAGCCGACGCGGGTCGATTTGTCGGCGGCGGGAATGCGCACGGCGGTTACCATTTCCTGCGGGCGCAAGGCGGTCTCGAACAGCCCTTTGAAGAAGGCATCGGCCTTCACCGTGCGCTTGCCGCGCGGGCCGGCGATCGCGACCTCGCCGCCGAGCGCCAGCAGGCAGGCGGGCAATTCCGCCGCCGGATCGGCGAAGGCGATGGAACCGCCGAACGTGCCGCGATTGCGGATGGCGGGATGGCCGATATGCGGCATGGCCAAGGCGATCAGCGGCGCATGTTTGGCGATCAGCTCGGAGCGCTCGACCTGAGTGTGGCGCGCCAGCGCGCCGATTTCGACGAATTTGCCTTTCTTGGCGATGCCGTCGAGGCCTTTGAGGCCGTTGATGTCGATCAGCAGCGCAGGCTGCGACAGCCGCATGTTGAGCGTGGCGATCAGGCTCTGGCCGCCGGCAAGCAGGCGGGCATCGTCCTTGTGCTTGGCCAAGAGCGCGACCGCTTCCTTGAGCGTACGCGCCTTGGTGTAGGCGAATGGCGCCGGCTTCACGTTGTCTCCCCACGAGCTTTTTTCTCATTGTGGCGGGTAAAGCCTGGAGAGGCAATGCGGAGTATTCATTTGCGCATGATCTTTTCCGAAAACCGGCACCCACTTTTCGGGATCATGCGCTCTCGCCGCCGCCGTGCGGCCCGCGTATAAAGCGCGACCAAGACTCTGGGGAGGACACAAATGGCCGGAGAGTTCGAAGGAAAAGTCGTCGTCGTCACCGGCGGCAGCCGCGGCATCGGCCGCACTATTGCCGCGGCCTTTGCGCGCGAAGGCGCGCAAACCGTGCTGGCGGCGTCCAACGCGGGCAACCTTGCGAACGCAGCTGAAACGGTCGCGGCCGCGGGCGGGCCGGCGCCAATGACCGTCGCCGGCGACTTGCGCACGCTGGCCGGCTGCGAGGCGCTGTTTGCCCAGGTCAACGCGCGCTTTGGGCGCTGCGATGTGCTGGTCAATAGCGCGGGAGCGACCAAGGGTGGCAAATTCTTCGAACAGCCGGATGAGGCCTGGACCGACGGTTTCGCGCTCAAGTTTCACGCCGCGGTGCGGCTGACGCGGCTGTTCTGGCCGCTGCTGAAAGCGGCGCACGGCAGCATCGTCAACATCGTCGGCGGCGCGGCACGCACGCCGGGACCGGAGTTTTTAATCGGCGGTTCGGTGAACGCCGCCATGGCAAATTTTAGCAAGGGCCTTACAGCGCTCGGCAATCGCGACGACGTCAACGTCAATGCCATCCATCCCGGGCCGACGCAAACCGAACGCAACGTGCAGCTCACGCAGCAATTCGCCAAGGCGCAAAACAAGACGGTCGAGCAGGTGCGCGCCGAGGCGCTGAGCAAAAGCGGGCTGCGCCGCATCGGCCAGCCCGAAGATGTCGCAGCGGTGGCACTGTTTCTATGCAGCGCGCGGGCGCGCCACATCCACGGCACCGCCATCGCCGTCGATGGCGGCGGCACGCCGGGGTATTATTAATAGCTCTTCCGTTCGTCCCCGCGAAGATGGGGACCCAGGGCCAAAACTCTGACGTTACGGGTAGCGCTGGATTCCCGCTTGCGCGGGAAGGAGCGAAGCCTTAGCCGACGATGCTCTTCACAATATCCATCGCGCGGCGCAGCAGCGTCATCGACGCCTCCAGCGTGCGGAAGGCGGCGTGGGCGGTAAGCGTGACGTTCGGCAGCTGCGCCAGCGGATGATCGGCTTTCAGCGGCTCGCTGTGGAAGACGTCGAGCCCGGCGTGGCGGATATGGCCGCTCTTGAGCGCGTCGATCAGCGCCGCCTCGTCGGCGAGCGCGCCGCGCGCGGTGTTGACGTAGATCACGCCCGGTTTCATGCGCGCGATGCGGTCGGCGGACAGGAAGCCGCGCGTCTCGTCGCCGAGCGTCAGGTTCATCGACACCACGTCGCTCTCCGCCAGCAGGGTGTCGATATCGACCGGCGGCACGGTCAGATCGGCGTGCCGGGTGCGGTTCCAGCCGATCACCTCCATGCCCATCCCCTTGCCGATGCGCGCGACCTCGCGGCCGATGCCGCCAAGCCCGATCACGCCCAGCGTCTTGCCGAGCAATTGCACGCCCTCGTGCGGCGTCCAGGTGCCGGCGCGCACCTCGCGATCCATGCGCGCGATGTCGCGCGCGGCCGCCCACATCAGCGCAATGGTATGCTCGGCGACCGCGGTGTCGCCATAGCCTTTGATGATGTACACTTTGATGCCGCGCGCTTCCAGCTCGCCGACGGCCATGTAGCTCGCCGGTCCGGTGCCGAGGAACACGATGTGTTTGAGCTCGGGGCACTGCGCCACCAGCGGCGTCGGCATATAGGAATGGTCGTCAATCGCGATGTCATAGCCGCCAAGGATGCGCGGCAACTCGTCGCGCGCGAAGGCTGCGCGGTTGACGTCGATCGGCGGATCGTCCGGACGGACAACGCGCGCCCACACCGGCGCGAGTTGGTCGTTGCAGTCGAGGAAGATGGTTTTCATGTCACCGCGCCACGATCGGCTGCGCGGCAAGCGCCGGCTGGCGTGGCGTCACGCCGGGAAAGCGCGAGCCCTCCTCGAACCAGGATTTCGGCGCCGGGTGGCCCCACAGCGTCTGGCGTTGCGGATCGTGCAGCGACCAGCGCAGCGGCTTCAGGTCGGGATCGACGGTAAGATAGTCGGAGGTGAACAATTCGACGCGGTGGCCGTCGGGGTCGCGGACATAAAGAAAGAAAGCGTTGGAAATGCCGTGCCGGCCGGGCCCGCGCTCCATATTGGCGAGGTAGCCGGAGGAGGCCATCACGTCGCAAATGTGAAGAATGTCGAGCGGACCCGCCGTCCACATCCCGATATGGTGCAGCCGCGGCCCGATGCCGTTGGTGAAGGCGATATCGTGTACATTGCCCTTGCGGTGCATCCAAACCGCCCACAGCTTCGGGTCGGCATCGTCGGTCTCGGTATATTCGGTCAGCCGGAAGCCGATGTCGTTGTAGAAATCGTAGGACGCCTGCACGTCGGGCGTGAAGCAATTGATGTGATCGATGCGCTGGATGCGCGCGCCCTTGTATTGCGCGTATTGCCGCAACATGCTGGCGGACTGGACCATGCGCGCATAAAGGTCGAGCGGCATGCCGACGCTATCGACGGTGCGCAGCGTGCGGCCCTGATAGGGCACTTCCGGAAACGAGGTCGGCAGCCCCTTGCGCGCGAAGTAAAACGCGGCGCGGTCGAGGTCGTCCTCGCTGGCGAGCTTGAAGCCGAGCGCCCGCACGCAAGGCTCCGCGCTTTGCGTGAGCACGATGGAATGGTGATTATGTTCTTCGACGCCGCGCAGATAAAGCGCGTCGCGATGTTCGTCGGTGGCCAGCAGACCCAGGCAATCGACATAGAAGGCGCGCGCGGCCGCCAAATCGCGCACGCCGAATTCGACGTGGCTCGCGCGCACCACATTGAACGGCGGCCTCAGATTAGGCGGGTGGATCGGCATTGCATGTCAAGCCCGAATTTAGCCCGGACATCCACAATAATGTGAGGCATGCGCCCCCCGGCGTTGACGGCCAAGCGCGCGCGGCCTACATGCAGCGGACACCGAGCCTTGCCGAACAGCATAGCGCCGAAACTCCGTCGACTCCATGCCGCCCAAAAGCGTGCGCCGTAAAGGCTGGAACTTCGTATGAAGCTTGCAAGTTATAGAGTGCGCGAGCGGGAGAGCTACGGCGTCGTGGTTGGCGACGGCGTGGTCGACCTCAAATTGCGCTTTGCCCCGCGCTATCCGAATCTGCTCGATTTGTTGCGCGACGGCGCGCTCAACCTCGCGCATGAAGCGGTGCGCGGCGTGCGCGCCGACTATCCGCTGAGCGAACTTGCGTGGCTGCCGCCGGTGGTGGCGCCGGAGAAAATCATTTGTGTCGGCATCAACTACGCCAACCGCAACGCCGATTTCGACGACGCCGAGCTGCCGCAATACCCCAGCCTGTTCTACCGCGCACCCGGATCGCTGGTCGGGCATCACCAGCCGCTGGTGCGGCCGCGCGAATCCGAGCAACTCGACTATGAAGGCGAAATTGCCTTGGTGATAGGCCGCCCGGGCCGGCGCATCGCGCCGGAGGAGGCGCTCGCGCATGTCGCCGGCGCCACCTTGTGCAACGAGGGCACCATCCGCGACTGGCTGCGCCACGGCAAGTTCAACGTCACCCCGGGCAAGAATTTCGACTCCAGCGGCAGTATCGGACCCTTCATCGTGACGAGCGACGAGATCGATCTGGCGCAACCCTTGCATCTGACGGCGAAGGTCAACGGCGAGATCACGCAGGACGACACCACCGACCATATGATCAAATCCTTTGCCGCGCTGATCGGCTACATCAGCAGCTTCACGACGTTGAAGCCGGGCGACGTCATCGTCACCGGCACGCCGGTCAAGCGCGGCCCGCGCAGCGATCCGCCGCGCTGGCTGCAGCCGGACGACGTGGTCGAAGTCGAAGTGCCGCAGATCGGCGTGCTGCGCAACACGGTGGTGGCGGAACCATGAGCGACGAGCGCAAAGCGGTATGCGTGATCGCCTGGCCGGCCGCCCATTCGCGCTCGCCGCTGATCCACAATTACTGGATCAAACAGCACAACATCGACGCCGAATACCGGCGCGAGGCGGTGCCGCCCGAGCAATTCGCCGACTTCGTCACGCATTTGCGTGAGCACGGCTATATCGGCGCCAATGTGACGGTGCCGCACAAGCAGCCGGTGCTTGCGGTGTCGCAGCCGGACGAGCGCGCACGCGCGGTCGGCGCCGCCAACACGCTGTGGTTCGAGGGCGACGTGCTGCATTCGACCAATACCGACGTCGAGGGCTTCCTCGCCAATCTCGATACGGCGACGCCGGGTTGGGACCGAGGCTTGGAAAGCGCCGTGGTGCTCGGCGCCGGCGGCGGCGCGCGCGCCGCCATCTATGCGTTGCTGGCGCGCGAGGCCGGCCGTGTCACCGTGATCAACCGCACCGTCGAGCATGCCGAAGCGCTGCAGAAGAAGTTCGGCGCGCGCGTGAAGGTCGCCGGCTGGGACGAGATCACCGGCCTGCTCGGCGGCGCCGGGCTCTTGGTCAACACCACCACGCTCGGCATGGTCGGCCAGCCGCCGCTGGAGATCAATCTGCGCTGCCCGGCCTCGCTGGTGGTGGCCGACCTGGTTTACGATCCGCTCGACACCGTGCTGCTGAAGGCGGCGCGCGAGCGCGGCCTGCGCGTGGCCGACGGGCTCGGCATGCTGATGCACCAGGCGGTGCGCGGCTTCGAATTGTGGTTCGGCGTGCGGCCGGAGGTGACGCCGGAGCTGCGCGCGCTGGTCGAAGCCGATTTGGGCAAGCAGGCCCAACCGGCCGTGGAAGAAAAAGCAACGGAAGAAAAGCCCGCGGTGCGGCCGAAACGCAAGCGGAATAAGAAGCGCGACGAGGGGTTCTCCGCCTAAAGGCCCCGGCATTAACGCCGGCGCCTCAGGGGGAGGACATCCATGAACACGATGTACGTGGTGCGCCGCGCGCTGGTGCTGCTGGCCGCTTATCTGGTTTTCGCGACCGGAACCCCGCAGGCCCAGCAGCCGGGCCGCATTCGCGGCCAGATCGAGACGGCCAACGGCGCCATGCTGGCGCTCAAGACCCGCGACGGCGCCATGCTGAATGTGAAAGTGGCCGACGACGCGCGCGTGGCCGCGCTGGTCAAGGCCTCGCTCGCCGACATCAAGCAGGACAGCTTCATCGGTATCGCCGGCATGCCGCAGGCCGACGGCAGCATCCAGGCGTTCTCGGTGCACATCTTCCTGCCGGCGCAGCGCGGCAAGGTGCCCGACCGGCATGGGCCGTGGGACGCCAAGCCGGGCAGCACCATGACCAACGCCTATGTCGAGAGCACCGTGCAGGGCAAAGACGGTGAGACTCTGACGGTGAAATACAAAGGCGGCGAGAAGAAGATTCTGGTCACCCCGCAGACCGTGATCGCCGCGGTCGCGCCGGGCAAAAAAGAGGAGCTCAAGGCCGGCGTGCCGATCATCATCATGGGTTCGGCCAAACAGCCGGACGGCTCGGTACTGGCGAAGGTTTTGTATATCGGCCGCGGCCTGACGCCGGCAATGTGAGTTGCTGTCATTCCGGGCGCGCCGAAGGCGCGAACCTGGAATCCGGAGGTGCGCCCTTTTTCTCCGGATTCCGGGTCCAGCGCTTGGCGCTGTCCCGGAATGACGCCGAGAATAGTCATCCCGCCTTTCTTGTCGGTGTGTGCGCCGAGCCGGGCGCCGGCACGTCAAGATCAGCGATAAGCTCCGGCATCTCACGCATCAGCCGCACCAGGCGGGCGTGCCGGCCGCCGAACGCCGCCGCCTCGCGCTGGTCCTCGATTGGCCGGCGCACTTCGTCGCAGCGCGCCAGCGCGTCGATGTCGCCGCCGTGCTCGGCCAGGCGCGCCAGCAGCATGGTCAGATCTTCCAGTTGTTCCGCGACCACATGGATGACGCCGGATTCCTCCTGCACGCGGCCGGCGACCGCCACATAGCGCGCGCCCAGCACCACCGGGCGCACGCGCTCGAACACTTTCGGCCACACGATCACATTGGCGACCGCGCTTTCGTCCTCGATGGTCATGAACACCACGCCCTTGGCCGAGCCCGGCCGCTGCCGGCAGGTGACCAGGCCGGAGATGCGCACGCGCGCATTATTGGCGGTGCCGCGCAGCGCCTCGTTGTGCACGATGCCGCGGGCGCTGAGATCGGCGCGCAGGAACTGCGCCGGATGCGCGCGCAGCGACAGGCGCAGGAAGCGGTAGTCGTTGACCACTTCCTCGCCCAGCGGCATCGGGGGCAAGGCGACGTCGGGCTCGTGCATCCTGTGGGTGTCATCGCCCGCGAAGGCGGGCGATCCAGTAAACACAGGTGGTTCGAAGTTTTCTCCGATTGGACGGCGATTACTGGATGCCCCGCCTGCGCGGGGCATGACAGTCGTGGAAGCAAACAATGGCAGATCGTCGTCGCGGTCACCGACACGGCCGAGCGCTTTGGCCGCCCACAGCGCCGCGCGGCGCGTGAGGCCGAGCGAAGAGAACGCATCGGCGTCGGCCAGCCGCTCCAGCACGCGCGGCGACAGCCCGGTGCGCAGCCAGACATCGCGGATGGAGTTGTAGGGGAGTGAAATCTCCTGACTCGTCATGCCCGGCCTTGTGCCGGGCATCCACGTCTTCTTTTTCATTCAAGAAAGACGTGGATGGCCGGGACAAACCCGGCCATGACGGCTGGGTTCGCCTTTCCACAATCAACCGCCCATCCTCCTCACTCAGTCCCTTGATCTCGCGCAGGCCCAAGCGGATGGCGTGCGTCGTGCGTACGTCGCCACGCATGTCGCGATGCAAGTCGTGCAGGCGTTCGGCTGCATGCGGCCCCGGCTCCAAAGTCGAATCCCATTCCGAGTGATTGACGTCCGGCGCGCGCACTTCGACGCCGTGCTCGCGCGCGTCGCGCACGATCTGCGCCGGCGCGTAGAAGCCCATCGGCTGCGCGTTCAAGAGCGCGGCGGCGAAAGCGTCCGGGTAATGGCACTTGAGCCAGGCCGAGGCATAGACCAGGAGCGCGAAGCTGGCGGCGTGGCTTTCCGGAAAACCGTATTCGCCGAAACCCTCGATCTGCTGGAAGCAGCGCTCGGCGAACTCACGTTCGTAGCCGTTGGCCAGCATGCCGTCGATCATCTTGCGCTGGAAGGTGCCGATGGTGCCGACGCGCTTGAAGGTGGCCATGGCGCGGCGCAGCCGGTCGGCCTCCGAGGGCGTGAAGCCGGCGGCGACGATGGCGATCTTCATCGCCTGCTCCTGGAACAGCGGCACACCCAGGGTCTTTGCCAGCACCGCTTCCAGTTCCTTCGACGGATAGCTGACCGGCTCCTCGCCGCGCCGGCGGCGCAAATAGGGATGCACCATGTCGCCCTGGATCGGCCCGGGGCGCACGATCGCGACTTCGATGACGAGGTCGTAGAAATTTTTGGGCTTGAGCCGCGGCAGCATGGTCATCTGCGCACGGCTCTCGACCTGAAACACGCCGAGCGAATCCGCGCGGCCCAGCATGCGGTAGACGGATTGTTCTTCGGCGGGGATAACAGAGAGGTTGGCGGTCGTTATTGAGCCCTCTCCCCCTGTGGGAGAGGGCAATGTCGGCTGTTCAACAGACACGGTTGGGTGAGGGGGAGGGGCCGCCCCCTCACCCGATCTTGCGTTTTTAATCTCTGAACGGCCCTCTCCCACAAGGGGAGAGGGCACGAGAGGCGCGCTTCGCGTTTGCGGCAATGCTTGCGGATAATGCTTTTGCACCAGATCCAGCGCCTTACGCAGGCAGCTCAACATCCCCAGCCCGAGCACGTCGATCTTCAGAATCCCGAGCGCGTCGAGATCGTCCTTGTCCCATTCGACGAAGGTTCGCTCCGGCATGGCGCCGTTGCCGATCGGCATTACTTCGTCGAGCCGGCTGCGCGTGATGACGAAGCCGCCGACATGTTGCGAGAGATGGCGCGGGAAGCCGTTGATTTCGGCAGCGAGCGCCGCGATCTGGCGCATGCGCCGGCTGTGCGGATCGAGGCCGCTGCGCGCGACGGCATCTTGCGAGACGTTGCCGCCGCCGCCGCCGCCCCAGATCGAAGACGACAGCGCGCCGATGGTGTCCTCCGAGAGGCCGAACGCCTTGCCGACTTCGCGGATGGCCGAGCGGCCACGATAGGAGATCACGGTGGCGGCGATGCCGGCGCGCTCGCGGCCGTATTTGCCGTAAATATATTGAATGACCTCCTCGCGCCGCTCATGCTCGAAATCGACATCGATGTCGGGCGGCTCGCGCCGCTCGGCCGAGATGAAGCGCTCGAACAACAGATCGGCGCGCTCGGGATCGACCTCGGTGATGCCGAGGCAGAAGCAGACCGCGGAATTGGCCGCCGAGCCGCGGCCCTGGCAGAGGATGCCTTGCGCGCGCGCGTAGCGCACGATGTCGTGGACGGTGAGAAAATAGGGCGCGTATTGCAGCTGCGCAATCAGCGCCAATTCGTGCTCGATGCCGGCACGCACTTTGTCGGGAAGGCCGTGCGGGTAGCGAAGCGCGGCGCCCGCGTAAGTCAGATGCGCGAGCGCGTCCTGTGCGTTGGCGAAGCCTGCAATCGACTCGTCGGGATATTCGTAGCGCAATTCGTCGAGCGAGAAGGTGAGGGCTTCGCTCAGCCGCAGCGTTTCCTCGATCGCCTCCGGCGCGTCGCGGAACAGCCGCGCCATTTCCTCCGGCGGCTTCAGGTGGCGCTCGGCATTGGCGGCGAGGCGGCGGCCGGCGCGGTCGATCGTGAGCTTCTCGCGGATGCAGGTGAGCACGTCGGCGAGCGGCCGCCGGTCGGGATGATGGAAATGCACGTCGTTGACCGCGATCAGCGGTACTTGGCTCTCTCGCGCCAGTGCCGCGAGGCGTGCAAGCCGCGTGCGGTCGCGCCCGCGATAGAGCATGCTCGCCGCAAGGCGCACGCGGCCGGGCGCGGCGGCGCGTAAGCGCGACAGCAACAACGTATCGCCGCCTGTGGCGATCAATTCGAGGCCAAAGCTATGCGCGAGCAGATCGTCGAGATGAAGGATACAGTCGCCCTTCTCGGCGCGCAGGTTGCCGACCGTGAGCAGCCGCGTCAGCCGGCCCCAGGCGGCGCGGTCGCGCGGGTAGGCGAGAATGTCCGGCGTGCCGTCGGCAAACACCAGCCGTGCGCCTGGGTGATAGGCGAGCTCCAGGTTCTGCTCGCGCTTGGCCAGATGCGCGCGCACCACGCCGGCGACCGAATTGCGGTCGCTTAAGCCCAGGCCGGCGAGACCGATCGCGGCCGCCTGCACCATCAGCTCTTCCGGATGCGACGCCCCGCGCAGGAAGGAGAAGTTCGAGGCAACAGCGAATTCGAGGTAACGCATTACTCATTCTCGTTTCTCACGCAAACGTTCCGTGCAGGAACCAGGTCGGCGCGGCGGCGCCGTGGGCAAGGTCGCGATAGAGGCCTGAGCGGAACAGCCAGAAGCGAAGCCCGCTCTTGTCCTCGACGCGGAAATAATCGCGCGCCAAGTTTCCTAAAGAATCGCCGCCGTGCTCACGCCACCAGGCGCCCTCGATGCGTTCGGGACCGTCGGCGGCGATCACCTCATGCAGCGCGCGCCGCCATCGGAAGCGCAAGGGCGGGCCGTCCGGCACTTCGGCGACCGCCTCGATCGGCTCCGGCCGCGCCAGCAGCCGTAACGGCCGCGGCGCCAATTCCGCCTCGGCACAATAATGACGATAGGCCCGCCAGCCGGCACCGACCGCGGCCGATGCCGCCTGCGCCGGCATGCTGGCTGCGGCGATCTCCGGGATGTGGCTATCCTGCGCGATCAGCCGGCGCACGCGGCGGCTACCCAGCCGCGCGCTCAGGCGGTCGACCAAGCGATCGAGTTCGGCCGCGTCGTCTTCGCCGCCGATGCCGATCTGCTCGGGGGGTGATGGCTCCGCCACCACCACCGACAGCCGCGCCATGTCGAAGCCGAAGCCGGGATCGAATTCGTCGGCGAGCGCGGTAAGCCGCTCGACGAACAGCGCGCGGATTTGCTCAGGCGCACGCAAGGGGCGCGAGCAGCCGGTGGCGATGCGGCGTACTTCGCCGTCGGTGCGGAACAGCGTGAGCTCGATGCGGCGGGCGCCGTCGCCGCGCCGCTCCAGCGCGACCTGCAGGCGCGCCGCCAGCCGTTCGACGGTGCCGAGCACGTCCTCCTCGCGCGCGATCGACTCGGCAAAACGCTGCTCGGCGACGTAAGGCGCAACCGGCAGCCGTGGATTGAGCGGCTCGTGCTCGCGCCCGAGCGCGCGGTCGAGCTGGCGCAGCAGCTCGGTGCCGAAGCGCGCGGCCAGCGGCGCGCGCGGCAGGTCGATGATGTCGCCGATGCGTTTCAGACCGACGCGGGCGAGTCCCGCCACCGTCTCGAGCGGCAGCCGCAACGCGGCGAGCGGCAGCGGCGACAGCAATGCGCGTTCCTCGCCGGCAGCGTAGCTATCCGGCTCGCCATGATGCACGGCGGCGTGAGCCGCGCCGATGGTGCCGGCAACCGCGATGCGGAAAGCAAAGCCGGCGCGCTCGAGGCGCGCGGCGAGATCGGCGATGAGCGCGCGCTCGCCGCCGTAAAGATGCGTGCAGCCGCCGATGTCGAGCAGCAGGCCGTCGGGCGCATCGCACGCCACCAGCGGCGTATAGCGCAGGCACCAGTCGGCGATGTTGTCGAGCAACTGGCTGTCTGCTTCTGCGTCTTCTTCGATCGCCTCGATCGTCGGATGCATGGCGCGTGCCTGCGCCAGCGCGAGCCCGGGCGCGAGTCCTAGCCGCTCCGCCGCCTCGTCGACGGCGAGGATCAACTCGGCATTGCCGCGCTTGCCGTAGATGACGAGCGGCGCGCGTTGCTCATGCCACCTGGCGATGCGGTCGGTCGAAAGCCGGGGCAGCCACAGGCTGAGCAGACGGGGCGAGCAGGAAATGCTCATCGATGTCACTCCATTGCAGAATCCATGACCCGGTCGGGCCGCGGCGGTTGCGGATGAGATGCGCGGCGAAGCAGGGTCGGCTTTCTCTTTCAGGGAAGGATGAAGAAGGCGCCGCCCCGACGATCCAGCGCGTGGCGGCGGTGGAGGCGTCGTGCGCCGGCGAGGCGCGCAACAACAGCGCGCACGCGCCGCTGTCGGCGGCGGCGAGCGACAGCCGCCGCGTTGCGACGGGATCGATGGCGCCGTGCCGCCATTCGCCGATCACCGCAGCCATCGCGCGGCAACGCAGCGCTTCCTCCATCGCCCACAACAGATCCTGCGCGCGCGCGGTTGCGACCGTCAGCAGGCGCTCGGGGCTGAGACCCGAAGGCCGCGAGCCCGAGCCCGCACGGCGCGCCGCTTTCGGCGAGCGCCATGTCCTCGGCGAGCCAGGCGATGCTCTTTCTTTCTTCACCTCTCCCTTGTGGGGAGAGGTCGACCGAGCGAAGCGAGGTCGGGTGAGGGGGCAAGCGACTTTCGATGGGCCGTAACCCCTCACCCGGCGCACTTCGTGCGCCGACCTCTCCCCATGGGAGAGGTGAAGAGGAATTTGCGGCGCGCGCGTCACTGCGCAGCGACGCCAGCCCCACCATAAACCCCGTCGCTGCGGCCAAGTGCGCCTCGCTCGGCGCCGCGATCTCATGTAGCGCGCCGCGCGCGAGACCGCCGCCAAGTGCGGCGTCGATGGGGGTGACACCGAGCGGCAGGCAGCCGGGCGTGCCGTCGAGGGCGGCGGGTTTTTGCAGGGCCTGCAGGCGCTGGCGCAGCTGCTCGATCATGATCTAAGCCTCTGGAGACGCGAAGACATCCGGCCTTCGCAGGCAGGCTGTGTCCTTCTTTATGTTCCTGTTTTGTTCTAGTGTGCTGAAGAGTCCCGGCGCCGTCAAGCCGCAAGGGAATGGGGTTGGCGGGGAAGGGATGGCACCACGGCTAGACGGCTTGGTCCTCGGCTTCGACGACCGCCGAACGATTCCCAATAAAGAAAAACCCGGCTCAAGGGCCGGGTTCTTCCTCATCCGATCGATCGCTTAGGCCGTCTTGTCGACGACAGCCCCGGTCCCCGGTGGGGGAGCGGCTTGAACGGGGGCCTGAACGCCCGCGTCGTCGCTGTCCCCATCGTGGTCGGGTCCGGGCCCTTCGACCTTTTCCGACCCGGTCGGCGCAACCGGCGCCGAGCCAATAGCTGCAATACTCATGACCTCATCCTTTGCAGGCCCCCACCCACCGATACCGGCAACAAGCTAATGTCGGCCTAACCTCGGACGCTCCAATTCAAGGCCGCTTTAGCCAAGCCCGTCCGCGCGGGGTGAGCACCAGGCGCGACTGCTGCATGCTGGCGCCGTTCTCAAAGCGCACCAGACCGTCGGAGATAGCGTCTTCCCAGATCGACAAATGCGGGCAGCTGCGCCGCCAGGCCTCGGCGTCGGCATAGCTGCGCGGGGCTTCCTCCACCCAGGCGAGGAATTGTTGCGTCAGTGCATGCGCGGCGGTTTGCATGGCGGCATTTTATACCAAGACGTGTCGCAAGTTCATCCCTCCCCACCACTCGCTTTGCTCGCGGCGGGAGGGGAGCTACGCCGGCCGCTCGACCGTGCTGATCTCGACTTTCGATTCCAGCGTCTTATGCACCGGGCATTTGTCGGCGATCTCCATCAGCCGCTTGCGCTGTTCGGCATCGAGCGGGCCTTCCAGCGTGATGGCGCGATCGATGTGATCGACCATGCTCACTTTGGTGTCGCAGGTCTCGCAATCCTTGACGTGGATTTTGCCGTGGCTGAGCCGCACCGACACGTTTTCCAGCGGGATTTTCTTGAAGTCGGCATAGAGGCGGATCGTCATCGAGGTGCAGGCGCCAAGCCCGGCCAGCAGAAAATCATAAGGCCCCGGCGCCGGAATCGAGCCCGCCCAGCTTGGCCGGCTCGTCGGCCAATAAGCGGTGCGGCCCAGTCAATATCTCCTGCTGGAATTTGCCGCCGTGCGTCTCGCGCACCAGCACCAGGCCGCCCGAGACCTGACTCTCGGTCATGACTTCCGGCTTGTCGAGATAGCGCTCGGCCCAGGCGGCAATCACATCCGCCACATAGACGGCGTCGCTGTTCTGGCTCAGCAGGTGATCGGCGCCGGCCAGCGAGACGAAACTTTTCGGATGCTTGGCGGCGGTGAAGATATGCGAGGCGTTCTCGATGCCGACCGTGTCGTCGGTCGGCGCGTGGAAGATCAGCAGCGCCTTGCGCAACGTGGCGAGGCAGTCCTGCAGCTTCTTCTCGGCCACGTCATCGAGGAATTCGCGCTTGATGCGGAACGGCCGTCCGGCGAGCCGCACCTCGACCTCGCCCTGCTCTTTGATTTTGTCGACATGTTCCTTGAACAGGCCGGTGACGTGGCTCGGATCGCACGGCGCCGCGATGGTCACCACGCAGCGGGCGTCGGGAATTCGGTGCGCGGCCGCCAGCACCGCGGCGCCGCCCAGGCTGTGGCCGATCAAAATCGCCGGCGCGCCGTCCGTCTTGCGCAAGTGGTCGGCGGCGGCGACCAGGTCGTCGACATTGGAGGAAAAATGCGTGTTGGCGAATTCACCTTCGCTGCCGCCCAGCCCGGTGAAATCGAAACGCAGCACGGCGATGCCGTGCACCGCGAGCCGCTCGGCGATGCGCTTGGCCGCCGGGATGTCCTTGCCGCAGGTGAAGCAATGCGCGAACAGCGCGAAGGCCGTGGGCTTTCCGAGCGGCAGGTCGAGCGTGGCGGCAAGTTGCTCGCCTTTGGCGTTGGGAAAATTGAAGCGGGTGCTGCGCATGGTTCCCTCGTCAGGCCAGCATTGCCGCGGCTCTATGTATACGCGCCGGCCGATGGATGCGCGCGGCAAGCAGGGGCATGACGGAAAAGTTACCGCCGCTTGACCGGCTTGCTGAGCGTGTTCGCGATTGGCGACGTGCGGGCGAATTCGACCAAGCGTGTCGGCGCGGCCATCGGCGAGGGTGCCGCGGTGGTGGCGCAGATCCATCAGGTGCTGGCGGCGCAGCAAGCACACGCCTGACGCCGCACGCCGGGCCGACCCCGAAGGCGACCGCGTCAGCCTCGGCATGACCGGAAAATTCCTGCCGTGCAAATGTTACGGCCCGGCGGGAAACGCGCTCGCGTATGGGCTGAAGGAGGTGTGGGAGCCGAACTATCAGTTCGGCCTGTGCTCGACTACGCGCTGGCTGAACCAGAGTGCATTACCCTTCGCCTGTGGAATTGAGCGTGTAATCGTCTCTATGCGATAATGGCGGTTCTTAGTGATAAAATCAGAAATCCAGTCGCGCTCATCTTTGTAGAAAACTGCGTCTTCTGCACAGCGAACGATTAGGCGATTTAGTTTGAGGACATCCTGTCTATCTAGTGTTTGATACAAGCAAGAAAACTGAGGAAAGAACAAATCAGGCTTGGCCCGTGCCAAATCCTTATTCGGTATGATTCGCAACGCTAAATCGGGAGCAAGTGGCACGATTTGATTTACAACAAGCGGATCATCCCCTACCTCAATCGCAACGGGAAAGTCGCTTGTGAAAAATGGACTGTCTGTATGTTCATTTTTGAGAACTTCCCATTGAGCATTTCCGAAAAGAGAAGTGCGGGTTGTGATGCTCGCGATACCTAGCGCTTGAGGATATTTACGGTCTATCTCGATTTGCACTGTTCCGTCTTCGATGAGCTCCGAGTACGATTTGTTTCCAAGCGCTTCGGGCGCTTTCGGTATCTTATGTTGCTTATCGAGAATATTTCCGGTGTCCTCGACTACCTTGCGAAGCGGCTCGGAATGAATCCGCATGGCCGCAGGGGCGCACGATGCGACATACGCCACAAATCCAGCGATTGGAAAAATGGACCCGCTGTCCATCTTACAATCTCGCAACTTGGCAAGCGACGCGTTATATTTCGGCTCGACGCCCTTTAAAAATTCCTCAATGGCCCGATCATTCTTGAGATAGGCGTTAGTGCTGCCATCCTCGATTCGACACACATCTTTCGGCTTGGGAGGGAAATATTTCAAATTTGATTTTCGAATCGCGTGTAATTGTCCTTCTGAATCCGGATGGCAGAAGTGCCTTAAGTGAACTTGGGAAACGTAGTGATCGAGAGGCATCGGATTTAGCGTTCCTAAGTCTGACCTTAAGAAACGTGTGTAACAAGTGTGTCCCGGATGGCGGGCAACGCCAATCCTAGTGGCGCTAACCCACCCTGCGCGCTGAAATCACCCTCCGAGAATCTGCTTGACCCATTCCGGCTGTTCCTTGCGAGGTGCCTGAATGGCGTAGGGGTTGAGTGCAGGCGGGCCCGAAAAGCGCAGCGTTCCCAGAAGCGCTTCTAGGAGCCAATCGTACGTATGAATGCGAATCTGGTTTTCTTCAATAATCCGGTTTCGAACGGCAGAGGAGTTTTCGGGCAAAAGCGTTCTGCGTCCCACCAATACAAGCCCTTCGCTTTGAGGTCGAATGTCCACCAACCCTTGTCCGTCCTCGCGCTTTGATCGTCGAGCCATGTCGAGATTGTTTTGCAGCCATTCACGCCACTCTTTGATTTGACTAACGCCACGGCGTGCGTTCGCTTCCAAATCATTGTGGCGGCTCATGGTGATAGAGGATTTTGGCGTTTCCAGCTCTACCAACAGCCATCGAAAGCCAAGCGAATCCAAATCGCTAATCAGGAAGTCGGGGACGTATTTTCCGGCAAAAGATCGACGTGGGATTAGAAAGCGAGTTCGTCCAGTCAAAATTGCCGTAAGCGCCTGCGGGTTAGCTTCCAAAAACTGCTGAATCGGCTTCTCGTCATTCGCGGACTCGATGACTTCCTGTAACTGTTCAACGTGTTCCTCAGTAAGTGGAGCTGTTATTTCAAATTCTTCAAGCTCTCGCTGCTTGTTCAGCGACCAGGACTTAGCGCGGGCTCTCAGCGCTATTTTGTTTGCTGCTTGGCGCTTGAGATTGCGAGCGCGCCGAGAATTATCACCCTTACGACATAGGACGGTTATCAGGTCGGGCCAAGCGCCCGCCCCGCCACCTCCCTTGAAATGAATTCGGCCATTACTGCCGATGGACGAGACCTCGGCGATTTGTCGGCCGTTATTGCCGTTGACCTCAACAATGTCGCCAGCGCTCAGCCGGAGCTTTTCAATAGCCTTCTGACGCCGCTTCAGGCGAAGATAGGTAATCCACGCCTCTGCTTCGCGGCTGTCTTGAGGTTTTGAGGTGGCACGAAGCGACCGCGTTGATAGGTCCTGGATGATTTCCTCTTGCACCTCCCGAACTTCGGCGGCTTCCGGAGCACCGATCTCGGAACCCAATGCGCTTTGTAGCCGCGCCGCTGCTACAAGCTGCGGAAGATTCCTTGGTAATTTCATTTCCGCCAGAGCGGCAATTTTGTGCTGTTTTGTGGTTGCCACACCCGTCGCGTTCGCAATTTCCGCCAAAGCAGTTCGCCAATTATCATAGCCCACTAGTGCCTCCGTGGTCGGCGACATTCGTAAAAAGTGATTATTCAAGAATATAACACTAGAGATTGTGCATATGAAATAATGCAAGCAAGGGCGTTCGAGTGCGTATGGAGAACGGCGCGCTGTCGCGCACGCTCTCCTTCGGCCATTGTACCCTGTCGCCGCAGTCGCATACGCGCTCGGCCTCCGACGCGCTCAAGCAATCGATCGAGTTCGCGGTCGCGGCCGAGGAACTCAGCCTTGTTCTTCGCCTCGCCGCCGTCGACCAGCACGTGGCGGTCGACGTCCGCAATTCTGTTGGTGCCGGTGAGCGCCATGGTGACGCTCAGCTCCTTTTGCAGGATGTCGATCGCCTTGGCGACGCCGGCCTTGCCGCCCGCGCCCAGCCCGTAGATATAGGCGCGCCCGATCATGCAGGCGCGCGCGCCGAGCGCCAGCGCGCGCATGATGTCGGCGCCGGTGCGGATGCCGCCGTCGAACAGCACCTCGACGTCGGAGCCGACCGCCTGCGCCACCTTCGGCAGCGCCGCGATCGAGGACGGCGCGCCGTCGAGCTGGCGGCCGCCGTGATTCGACACCACGATGGCGTCGGCGCCGAGCTTGACCGCGGTCTTGGCGTCCTCGACGTCGAGGATGCCTTTCAGCACCAGCTTGCCGGGCCACAGCTTCTTGATCCACTCGACGTCCTTCCAATTCAGCGCCGGATCGAACTGCTGATTGGTCCACTGCGCGAGCTGGTTGATGTTGCCCATGCCCTTCACATGGCCGGCGAGATTGCCGAAGGTCTTGCGCTTGCCCATCAGCACACTCAGCGCCCAGGCCGGCTTGGTGGCGATGTCGATGATATTCTTGACGCGGATTTGCGGCGGTACCGTCATGCCGTTCTTGATGTCGCGGTGGCGCTGGCCGAGCACCTGCAGGTCGACGGTGAGCACCAGCGTGTTGCACTTGGCGGCCTGCGCGCGCTCCAGGATGTCCTTGGAGAATTCGCGGTCGCGGATCACGTAGAGCTGGAACCAGAACGGTTTGCCGGTCGCCTCCGCCACGTCCTCGATCGAGCAAATCGACATGGTGGAAAGCGTGAAGGGAATGCCGGCCTCGTTGGCGGCCTGCGCCGCCAGGATTTCGCCGTCGCCGTGCTGCATGCCGGTCAAGCCGACCGGCGCCAGGATCAGCGGCGCCGCGGCCTTCTGGCCGACAATGGTGGTTGAAAGATCGCGGTGGGAGACGTCGACCAGCACCCGCTGGCGCAGCTTGATCGCCTGCAGGTCGGCGCGATTGGCGCGCAATGTCTCCTCGTTATAGGAGCCGCTGTCGGCGTAATCGAAAAAGGCGCGCGGCACCCGCCGCCGGGCAAGCGTGCGCAAATCCTCGATGCAGGTGATGTCTTTCATGATGTGCCCCGACAGCTCGCCACTCCCCGATCCCGGGTAGCATAAGGGGAAAGGCCATGAAATGCCCGCAAACGGCCGCTCTTGCGGTTGCGTCGCCCCAGCCGTAAAGGTTAATCGGGATTGGTCACGATCAAACACAATTTTTGAAACAATTTCACGGCTTTGCCTCCTAAGATGCCGGTCGGCCGAGTGGGCGCCGCCAACAAAAAATGCAATGCTGGGGGGAAGCCGTGGGGGTTGAGGGGCAGAGTTTCATGGTTCGTCGCTATTTCGGCACCGACGGGATCCGTGGCCGGGCGAACCGCGTGATCACGCCGGAATTGGCGCTCAAGGTCGGGCAGGCCGCCGGCTTGATGTTCAAGAACGGCGATCACCGCCATCGCGTGCTGATCGGCAAGGACACCCGCCTCTCCGGCTACATGATCGAAAACGCGCTGGTCGCCGGGTTCACCTCGGTCGGCATGGACGTCTTGCTCACCGGTCCGATCCCGACGCCGGCGGTGGCGGTCCTGGCGCGCTCGATGCGCGCCGATCTCGGCGTCATGATCTCGGCCTCGCATAATCCGTTCGACGACAACGGCATCAAGCTGTTCGGCCCGGACGGCTTCAAGCTCCGCGATGCGGTGGAAACCGAAATCGAAAAGCTGCTCGACGCCGATCTGTCGCGGCAATTGGCGGCCAGCAAGGATCTCGGCCGCGCCCGCCGCATCGACGGCGTGCAGGATCGCTACATCGAATTCGCCAAGCTCACGCTGCCCAAGGCCATCGGCTTTGACGGCCTGCGCATCGTCATCGACTGCGCCAACGGCGCCGCGTACCGCGTGGCGCCGGGCGCGCTGTGGGAAATGGGCGCCGACGTGATTTCGATCGGCGTCGATCCCGACGGTTTCAACATCAACAAGGATTGCGGCTCTACCGATCTGGCGGCGATCTCGCAAAAAGTGCGCGAGATGCGCGCCGATATCGGCATTGCGCTCGACGGCGACGCCGACCGCGTCATCATCATCGACGAGCGCGGTCACGCGGTGGACGGCGACCAGCTGCTCGCCGTCATCGCCGAGAGCTGGAAGGACGACGGTCGGCTCACGCGGCCGGCCGTGGTGTCGACCATCATGGCCAATCTCGGGCTCGAGCGGCATCTCGCCAAGCTCGGCCTCGACCTGGTGCGTACGCCGGTCGGCGACCGCTACGTGCTCGAGCACATGCGCGAGCACGGCCACAATGTCGGCGGCGAGCCGTCCGGCCATATCATCCTGTCCGACTACTCGACCACCGGCGACGGCTTCGTCGCCGCGCTGCAGGTGCTCACCGTGGTCAAGCGCAGCGGCAAGCCGGCCTCAGAGATCTGCCATCGCTTCGAGCCGCTGCCGCAAGTGCTCAAAAACGTGCGCTGCAAGAATCGCAAGTTGCTGGACGACGCCCAGGTCCGCTCCGCCATCGCTAGCGCCGAAAAGAAGCTTGGCGACGGCGGCCGGCTGATCGTGCGCCCCTCCGGCACCGAGCCGGTCATCCGCGTGATGGGCGAGGGCGACGACCGGGGGGTGGTCGAAGCCGCGGTCGATGACGTGGTTGAGGCCTTGAGCGAAGTCGCCGCCGTCTGAGCGCGCGCCATCAAGTCATTGCAGGACCAGCGAATCGGCGGCCGGAAGAGCGCCAAGCGGCGCCGGCTCGCGGCAAATAATGCTGCTTGCTCAATACTTTAGAATATTTCTCAAGTACGGTTTGTTTTGACTTGGCGCAAAGAAGCCGCTAGCGATCCTGCCATTGTGAAATCGATAGAGACTGCAGAGAGGCCGGATTCACAATGATCGTCTGTTCCTGCAACGTGCTCAGCGACCACGAGGTGCGCAGCACCGTGAACGCGGCCGCTCTGCACGCGACCAGTCAAGTCTACGAATGTCTCGGCTGCAGCGCTCAATGCGGCCGCTGCGCGCGCACTATCCGCAAGATCATGGACGAAGCATTGATCGGCGCCGGTTGTCCGGCCGGCTGCGCTTGCGCGCGCCACGCTCCGCCTGCCGTCTGATATCTTTTTGATATAGCCATCGCCGCAACTGCGGCCGGATCGAACAGGAGCCCAGGATGAAGGGTGAGCCCAAGGTTGTCGAATACCTCAACAAGGCGTTGCGCCACGAAATGACCGCGGTCAACCAATACTGGCTGCATTACCGGATGCTCGACAATTGGGGCTACAAGGACCTCGCCAAGCAGTGGCGCAAAGAATTGATCGAGGAGATGGCGCACGCCGACAAGCTGGTCGAGCGCATCATCTTTCTCGACGGCTTTCCCAACATGCAGGTGCTCGATCCGCTGCACATCGGGCAAAACGTCAAAGAAGTGCTCGACTGCGACCTGGCGGCCGAAATATCGGCGCGCGCGCTCTACCAGGAGGCTGCGACCCACTGTCACGCGGTCAAGGACTATGTCAGCCGCGACCTGTTCGAGAAGCTGATGTCGGATGAGGAGCACCACATCGACTTCCTCGAGACCCAACTCGATCTTGTCGCCAAGCTCGGGATCGAGCTCTACGCCCAGCGCCACATCGGCGAAATGGGTGAGGGAGACTAAACGCATCGCACGCTTGCCGCCGCGGCGGCGGCAGCGCACGGCCGGGCAAAAGCCCGGCCGTTTTCCGTTTTGTGCATACTCGCGCGTTTGCCGCAAGTGTCAACGAATCGTTAACGGCCGCGCCAAAAAGGGCATCGCGGTGTTCGGTAACCTTAATCGGCGTAGTTAAAAAGTTCGGTTAAGTCCGACTTAACGATTTGCTGCAAAGGTCTCGCATCTTCCACCCGCTGGGCGACCGGCGCGTTCGAGCTAAGGGATGATGTGCGATGTCCAGTAACCGACTCAAATTTTTCGCTTTCACGGCGGTCGCCTTGTTCGTCGCGACGGCGGCTCAGGCTGCCGATTTCGCGCCACCGCCACCGCCGCCACCGGTGCAGCATTTCGGCGGCGGCTGGTATCTGCGCGGCCAGGTCGGCGTCGGCATGTTGAAGGGCGATCAGGTCGAGTACATCAAGAATCCGGCCAACTTCAACAACTTCGCGTTCGAGCAATCGGACATCGGAGACACCGTTTTTGTCGGCGGCGGCGTCGGCTACGAATTCAACAGGTGGCTGCGCTTCGATGCCACCGCCGAATACCGGTCCAAGGCCCGCGTTAAGGCGTTCGGCAGCTACACCTTTGGCGGCGGGACTTTCGGCGACTCGTACGACGGTTACATCAAGTCATGGCTGTTCCTGGCCAATGCCTATGTCGACCTCGGCACCTGGAACTGCCTCACGCCCTTCGTCGGCGCCGGTGTTGGCGGGGCCTGGAACCAACTGGTCGATTTCACCGACATCGGCATCGGAACCTCGGGCCGCGGCATCGGCCGCGACAGCAGCGAATGGCATCTGGCATGGGCGCTCTATGCGGGTCTTGCCTACGATGTCTCGCCGAACCTGAAGATCGATCTGACCTATCGCTACCTCGATTACGGCTCGATCACCGACACCATCGATTGCATCGGCGGCTGCAACCCGGACAGCTACAAGTGGGGCCAGCTGACCTCGCACGACATCATGCTGGGTCTGCGGTTCAACTGTTGCGATTTCGTGGAAACTGCGCCGCTGCGCAGCAGGGGCTGAGCTCAAGGTTAATACCGCGCGAGGATGGTGAAGATTCTCGGTAAATCGTCGCTTAACCCTCGCGCGGATGGAAATACGCAAAGTACCAGTGTCGCCGGTGCCTTTACCGGCGACATCAGGAAGGGGAAGACGGCCATGAGCTGGCTGAAGACGCTCGGTATTGTCGGGTTGCTTTCGGTGTCGGTAATGGTCGCGTCCCATGAAAGAGCCACGGCGGCGGATTGGCCGGGCACGCCTTATCTGCGAGGTTCGTTGCGGCCCTTGCTCGGCTACGCGCGCTGGGACGGCTTCTTTGTCGGCGGCGATGTCGGCTATTCCAACTTGAACGTGGACTTCGGCAATAGCACCAGCGACCAAGTCGCCTACATCCTGCGCAACACCACGATCGAAGCCGAGTACTCCCCATCGACTTGGACGACGCTGCCGAAGAGCGTCACCAACAGCGTCATGTACGGCGGCTTTGTCGGCTACAACCTGCAATTCGAGCAGATCGTCCTCGGAATTGATATCGGCTATCACCGCCCGACCTCGATGCAGACGGCGGTGTCCGATTCGCTCGAGCGCCAGTTCATGACGTCGGATGGCTACAACAACGACGTGCGGGTGGACGCGCAGGCCTCGCTCACGCTGGTTGACTATGGAACGCTGCGCGGCCGCGTCGGTTATGCCTTCGGCCGCTTCCTGCCCTATGTCCTGTTCGGCGGCGCGGTCGGCCGCTTCGACTATACCCACAGCGCAACGGTGACGGCCTTTGGCTACGACACCGTCGGTGCCGGCTTGCCATATACCCTCGTGCAGACCGAGAGCGACAGCAAAGCCGGCGCCTTCAGCCCGGGCGTTGTGGCCGGTCTCGGCCTCGACGTATCGGTGACGCCAAACGTGTTCCTGCGCGCCGAATGGGAATACGTCGACTTTGCGGCGGTCGGCAATATTTCGAGCTTCATCAATACCGGCCGCGTCGGTATCGCCGTGCGCTTCTAACACCCCGCAACGCGCCTTCCTTGCCTTTAAACTTTCGTTGATGGCGCGCCGGCCCAGTTGACCGCGCCTTGGCATTGGCCTATCTCCGCCAGTGGGACACCCCTCCCCAACGAGGGGCGCCTATCTGGAAGGATAGACTATGACAGCAATGAAGCCCGGCGTGCGGCCGGCCATTCCGCACTTTTCGTCCGGCCCCTGCGCCAAGCGCCCCGGCTGGAGCCTGCAAGCCCTCACCGACGCAGTTCTGGCGCGCTCGCACCGATCCAAGATCGGCAAGGCGAAGCTCAAGCGCGCCATCGACCTCACCCGCGAGGTTCTCGAAGTCCCCGCCGACTACCGCATCGGTATCGTGCCGGCCTCCGATACCGGCGCGGTGGAAATGGCGCTGTGGTCGCTCTTGGGCGCGCGGCCGGTCACCATGCTGGCCTGGGAAAGCTTCGGCGAAGGTTGGATCACCGACGTCGAGAAGCAGCTCAAGCTCAAGGACCTCAAGGTGTTCAAGGCGCCCTATGGCGAGTTGCCCGACTTGAGCAAGGTCGATTTTTCGACCGACGTGGTGTTCACCTGGAACGGCACCACCTCCGGCGTACGGGTGCCGAACGGCGACTGGATCGCAGCCGACCGCCAAGGCCTGACGATCTGCGACGCCACCTCGGCCGCCTTCGCGCAGAAACTCGATTGGCCGAAAGTCGATGTCGCGACTTTCTCCTGGCAGAAGGCGCTGGGCGGGGAGGGTGCGCATGGCATGCTTATCTTGTCGCCACGCGCGGTCGAGCGGCTCGAGAGCTACAAGCCGGCTTGGCCGCTGCCCAAGATCTTCCGCCTGACCAAAGGCGGCAAGCTGAACGAAGGCATCTTCGTCGGCGAAACGATCAACACGCCGTCCATGCTGTGCGTTGAGGACTATCTCGATACGCTCGCCTGGGCGAAGTCGATCGGCGGGCTTGCCGCGACGATTGCCCGCTCAGACGCCAACGCCAAGGCGCTGGCCGACTGGGTGGCGGTCACGCCCTGGATCGATCATCTCGCCAACAACGCGGGCGAGCGCTCCAACACATCGGTCTGCCTGAAGGTCGTCGATCCCGCGGTGACGCGGCTCTCCGTCGACGAGCAGGCAGCCTTCGCCAAGAACCTCGCCGGTCTGTTGGAGAAGGAAGGCGTCGCTTACGACATCGCCTATTACCGCGACGCGCCGCCGGGCCTGCGCATCTGGTGCGGGGCGACCGTGGAGGCGCGCGACGTCGAAGCGCTCACGCCCTGGCTCGACTGGGCCTTCGCCGAAGTGAAAGCCGCGCTGCCGAAAGCGGCGTAACCGATGCTGTCATGCCCGCGAAAGCGGGCATCCAGTAATCGCCAGCGCATCGGCTTTCGTCTCGAACGTTCGTGATTACTGGATCGTCCGCTTTCGCGGACGATGACAACCGAACCGTTCGAACGAATGATTGGACCAAGCCTATGCCCAAAGTTCTCATCTCCGACGCCCTGTCGCCCGCCGCCGTGCAGATCTTCAAGGATCGCGGCATCGAGGTCGATTTCCAGCCCGCCCTCGGCAAGGACAAGGACAAGCTCGCCGAGCTGATCGGCAACTACGATGGGCTTGCCATCCGCTCGGCCACCAAGGTCACGCCGAAAATCCTGGAGCAGGCCAAGAACCTGAAGGTGATCGGCCGCGCCGGCATCGGCGTCGACAACGTCGACGTGCCGGCGGCGACCGCGCGCGGCGTCATCGTGATGAACACGCCGTTCGGCAATTCCATCACCACCGCCGAGCACGCGATTTCGCTGATGCTGGCGCTGGCGCGCCAGATTCCGGAAGCCGATTCCTCGACGCGCGCCGGCAAATGGGAAAAGAACAAGTTCATGGGCGTCGAGATCTTCTCAAAGACCCTCGGCATCATCGGCTGCGGCAATATCGGCTCGATCGTCGCCGACCGCGCGCTCGGGCTGAAAATGAAGGTGATCGCCTACGACCCGTTCTTGTCGCATGAGCGCGCGACCGAAATCGGGGTGGAGAAGGTCGAGCTCGACGAACTGTTCAAGCGCGCCGACTTCATCTCGCTGCACACCCCGCTTACCGACAAGACCCGCAACATCATCGATGCCGCGGCGATTGCGAAACTGAAAAAAGGCGTGCGTATCGTCAATTGCGCGCGCGGCGGCTTGGTGGACGAGGCGGCGCTGGTCGAGGCGCTGAAATCCGGCCAGGTCGCCGGCGCCGCTTTCGACGTGTTCGTCGAGGAGCCGGCGACGGCGAGCCCGCTGTTCAGCCTGCCCAATGTGGTGTGCACGCCGCATCTCGGCGCCGCCACCAGCGAGGCGCAGGAAAACGTGGCGCTGCAGGTGGCCGAGCAGATGGCCGACTATCTCTTGCGCGGCGCCATCACCAACGCCATCAACTTTCCGTCGATCAGCGCGGAGGAGGCGCCCAAGCTCAAGCCGTTCGTGGCGCTGGCGGAGAAGCTCGGCTCGTTCGCCGGCCAGTTGACCGAGAACCCGATCAAGGAAGTGCAGATCGTCTACGAAGGCACGGTGGCGCCGATGAACATCAAGGCGCTCACCTCGGCGGTGCTCTCGGGCCTGCTGCGGCCGATGCTGGGCGACGTCAACGTGGTGTCGGCGCCGATCGTGGCGCGCGAGCGCGGCATGGCGGTGGAGGAAACCACCCGCGAGGCCACCGGCGACTACGAGAGCCTGATCACCGTCACCATCGTGACCGAGAAGCAGACGCGCTCGGTGTCCGGGACGGTGTTCGCCGACGGGCGCCCGCGCATCGTCAACATCAAGGGCATCCGCATGGACGCCGAATTCGGGCCGTCGATGATCTACATCACCAATTTCGACAAGCCCGGCTTCATCGGCAAGTTCTCCTCGACGCTGGGCGATGCCGGCATCAACATCGCCACTTTCCACGTCGGCCGCGAGGCGCCCGGCGGCAACGCCATCGCGCTGATCGAGATCGACGGCGAGTTGCCGCCCGCCGTGCTGGAGAAGGTCAAGGCGCTGCCGCAGGTGCAGCAGGCCAAGCCACTGCATTTTTGAGGGAGGGCCGGCAGCGATCGCTGCGGCCGCATCGGCGCTTCGCTTCTCCTCTGGATGGGGCGGTTCAAGGCGATCGGCGACCGTGAAATAGTGGAATAACATCAATCCTTTGGGCTCGCGGCCCGGACGCATCTGCCGGCTCCCGCCGCCTTGCCTCGGCGCGCCGGTTCCTTTATCCGAAGGTGGACCTGGCCGGCTTGAACCGGCGTCAGTGTCCGGGCGCTGGCGCGGGAAAGCACGATGGCGAATGTGGTGGTAGTCGGGTCGCAGTGGGGCGACGAAGGCAAGGGCAAGATCGTCGACTGGCTGTCCGAGCAGGCCGACATCGTCGTGCGCTTCCAGGGTGGCCATAATGCCGGCCATACTTTGGTGATCGACGGCGTCACCTACAAGCTGTCGCTGTTGCCGTCCGGTGTGGTGCGCGGCGGCAAGCTGTCGGTGATCGGAAATGGTGTGGTGATCGACCTGCACGCGCTGCTGGCGGAAATCACCCAGCTCGACAAGCAGGGCGTCGCGGTCACGCCGGAAAACTTGCGCATCGCCGAGAACGCCACATTGATTTTGCCGCTGCATCAGGAGCTCGATGCCTTTCGCGAAGGCTCCAATTCGAACACGCGCATCGGCACCACCAAGCGCGGCATCGGTCCGGCCTACGAGGACAAAGTCGGCCGGCGCGCCATTCGCTTCATGGATCTCGCCGATCTGCCCTCGCTCGGCGCCAAGATCGAGCGGCTGTTGTCGCATCACAACGCGCTGCGGCGCGGCAACGGTCTCACCGAAGTCGATCCGCGCCCGATCTACGACGATCTGGCGGCGCTGGCGCCCAAGGTGCTGCCTTACATGGATTCGGTTTGGTCGCTGCTCGACGCCAAGCATCGCGAAGGCAAGCGCATTTTGTTCGAGGGCGCGCAAGGCGCGCTGCTCGATGTCGACCACGGCACCTATCCGTTCGTGACCTCGTCCAACACGGTGGCGGCGCAGGCGGCGACCGGCTCCGGCGTCGGCCCCGGCTCGATCGATTACGTGCTCGGCATCTGCAAGGCCTACACCACGCGCGTCGGCGAGGGGCCTTTCCCGACCGATCAGATGCACAATGCCATCGGCAAGAAACTCGGCGAGCGCGGGCACGAATTCGGCACCGTCACCGGCCGGGCGCGCCGCTGCGGCTGGTTCGACGCGGTGCTGGTGCGCCAGACCGTGCGCACCAGCGGCATTGACGGCCTGGCGCTCACCAAGCTCGACATCCTCGACGGATTCGATGAAATCAAGGTCTGCACCGGCTATGGCCTGGAGGGGCGCGAGATCGACTATCTGCCGGCCGGCGAGCGCGCGCAGGCAAGCGTTACGCCGATCTATGAGACCATTGACGGTTGGAAGGAACCGACCGCCAATGCCCGCTCCTGGGCGCAACTGCCGGCGCAGGCCATCAAATACGTGCGCCGGATCGAGGAATTGGTCGGCTGTCCGGTGGCGCTGTTGTCCACCAGCCCGGAGCGCGAGGACACCATCCTGATGAAAAATCCATTCGAAAATTGATCGGCAAAAATGCCAAGATTGGCGTGGACTGGTAATGAATGCCGGGGGCGAGCGCAGGATCCCGAAAAGGGGGAACCGGTTTTCGGGCATGATCATGCGCAGTCAAAAGCATTGGGGTCACGTTGAAGCGCAATGGCTGAATACTATCCGCTGATCGCGCGCGCCGTTTCGGGCCTCGACAACAGCACCGGCGAAATCCGCCGTGCGCTGTACGAGCGCGCGCGCACTGCGCTGGTCAATCAGTTGCGCGGCGCCGACCCGCCGCTCGACGAAGCCGAGATCACGCGCGAGCGTCTGGCGCTGGAAGACGCAATCCGGCGGGTCGAGAACGAGGCCGACAAGCTCTCGCAGAGCAAGCGCAATCAGAAAGGCACGCCGCCCGCCGAGCCCGCGCCGCCGCCCCCGCCGCGTGCGGCGCCGCCCGACCATCCGGTATCGGTCGCCGACGAAGCCCTGCGCCAATTCCGCGTGGTGGCGGCGGAAGCCCAGGACCTGGGCGGTGCCGCGGCCGAAGCCAACCGATCGGCGCATGACGTCTTGGATGCGGTCCCCGACGAGGCGCCGCCTGCGGCGGACGCGCCCGGCTCCGAAGAGCGCGCAGCCGAGCCGCCGGCACTCCCACCCGTCACGAATATGCCGCCGCCGCCGGCGCGCGAACCGCCGAGCGATGCCGCGTGGTCGCTGCCGCCACCGGTGCAGCCGGAAGAGGCGGCGCTGCCGCCTTATGTGCGGCCGCGCCGTTCCTACCGCGGGCCGATCACGGTCCTGCTGCTGCTGTTGATCGTCGTCGGCGCCGCTGGGGTCATCTACTGGCAGCGCGCCGCCTTGACGTCGATGGTCACGCATTGGCGCACGGCCTCGAGACGACGACGACACCGCCGCCGCAGCAGCCGCGTCCGGCAACGCCGGCGACCAAGCCGAAGATACCCGACCGCATCCAGGACGGGGCAGCCGCGCCGAATTCCGCCACTGCACCGGCCGCCACGGTGGCGCAGAAAGTGGTGCTCTACGACGAGGAGGCGGACAATCCGCAGGGCAAGCGCTACGTCGGCTCGGCGATCTGGCGCACCGAAACGGTATCGCCGGGACCGGGGCTTGCGCCCGAGCTTGCCATCCGCGCCGATGTCGAAATTCCCGAGCGCCACATGCGCATGACCTGGTCGATCCGCCGCAACACCGACAAAGCGCTGCCGGCAAGCCACACCATCGAAATCCAGTTCACGCTGCCGCCCAATTTCGAACAAGGCGGCATCAACAACGTGCCCGGCGTGCTGATGAAGAGCAGCGAGCAGGCGCGCGGCGTGCCGCTCGCCGGGCTGGCGGTGAAAGTGACCGACGGCTATTTCCTGATCGGCCTGTCCGCCATCGACGTCGACGTGCAGCGCAATATCAAGCTGCTTAAGGAGCGCGACTGGTTGGACATCCCGATCGTCTATACCAGCGGCAAGCGCGCCATTCTGGCGATGGAGAAGGGCGTTCCCGGCCAGCGCGCCTTCGAGGACGCGTTCCGCGCCTGGGGCGAGTAGGCGCGCGCCGGCCGCGCCAGGGTTTGATCCGTTCAGATTGAATCAGAATGCCGCCTAACATTTTGCTGGCGCATGATCTTTTCCGAAAACCGGTTCCCATCTGATGGGGTCGAGGACATGCTTTTCGGGATCATGCGCTAGTGCGCGATCAACGCATTGATCGCGGCGACCATGAAGGCGGCAAGAATAAATCCGCACGCCTTGAGAAGATCGAGATAGACGATCGCGATGCGGGCCCGCCAGAACGAGGCGGGAATGCATTCGAAGTCGCGGCCGAAATAATGCAACGTCTTGGCGTTTTCGCCGGTGCCGCGCTGGTAGAAGGCGCCGACATCGTAGTGCTCGTCCCTGATCTTATATAGCGGCAGCAGACGGTCGAATAAGAACGTCGTGCCGACCACGCGCATGCCGGCTTTCTTTTCCGGCGTAAACGCGATGACGCGCAGTCCGAACCAGAAAAACAACCACGAGAAGGCGACGATCCCCAGAACCGTCCAGATGACTTGCGCCGGCCGATAACCGAAATCGGCGATCTGCCCCAAGATCCATCGCGCGGCGAACGTCGGATAATCGATGAACACGTGCAGGAAGTCTTCCTTCAGAAACCGCAATTTGGAGTCTTGCCAGGAGCGCGCGAAAGAAGCGTTGCGATCTTTGAGGCTTTGGTCGAATTCGTATTGAGCCTTGGCGACCTTCAGATCCGTCGTGTCGGCGCCCGCGTTCTCGAACGCCTTGATGAACGCGATGAAGGGCTGAAGCGAGAGTGCCTTGTTCTTCTTGAGCCACTCCGCCACATGCGCCGGATCGGGAAGCTGCCATTCCGCCTCGTTCGGGCTGCCTTGACATCCGCCGGTGTAGCGGTGGACGCGGGCGATTTCCAATTGATCGATCGAGGTGGCGTAATCTCTGGCATTGTCTTCGAAGTCGAAGAACAGGCTGCCAACCTTCATTCCGACAAGTTCAAGGACGTGCTTGCTATTGCGGGTATCGCCGCCAGCCGTTTTTTCGGCTCCGGTGCCGGCGACGAGCGGCGGCCACAGGTTCAAATTCATGTTGCCGCTGATGGTGACGCGGTTGATCGAGATCGTGCTCGGCGTATCGTCGATGGGGCTCGCCCAATGAAATTTGTCCAGGCAGAACGAGCGAGCCGTGCTTTCGAAGAATTCGAACTCGGCGACCTCATCGGCGCAGGCGGGCGATTTATCGATCAACTGCTTAATGGTCGGCACGCCCAGCATTTCCGGATGCGCCGGATCCATGTGCCAGATACGATGCGTCCCCGGTTTGTCGGACGGACGACTTGGCGCCGTGGTTCCGAAGCCGAAATCGCTGGCTCTGACTTCGTTCAGCCCCGATTTTACAATTGAATATTTGCAGGCGGCCTCGCTTCCGCTCAAGTCGAAGCGCTCCACGGCTTGAACGTCGCGAACGTTCAAGCTCGATATATTCGATCTGCTGACATTGATGCCGCGTCCCAATTTGACGTGGATAAGATTGAAATAGTCGAGCAGAATGCTTCTGTTGAAGCGCAGGTAGTCGTGAATATCGGTATTGGAAATGCGCGTCTGTCGAATGAATGCGTCGTTGCCGAACAGCGTCCCGCCGATTTTCGAGTCGTTGATGTACAGATTGTCGTAGATATAGGCGCCGCCGAACGACAGGTTGCCGCCGATGATCATGTCGCTGGCTCGAAATCCGAACCGGAATACCGATCTGTCGAGGACGAGCGAGTAAGCGAATTCGAAATCGGTAAGATTGACCTCGTCCTGACAATAGGCGCCGCCGATAAGGCGGATGCCGTTCTTTCTTATGGTCGGCGTGAAGTCGTCGGGCTTTTTGATGTTGTTTTCGACCATCTCGGCGAGCGCCTGAATGACGCCGGTCGGCAGACGGCGCAAGTCGTCTTCTTTGCAGGCCGTGACATGGTCGAATTGGGCGGCGTCGAGATCGCCCAACGCTTTGGTGCCATCGCTCAAATCGGTGCACGTCCATTGGGTCGGCGACAAGACGACCTGCCGGCCCAGGTGCAGGCAATTCGACCAGAGCGTGGTTGCGACATCCTTGGCGCTTTTGAGGTCGTTCGGCGGCGTCAGTTGAGTGTCGGATTGAGCGGCAAGCGCCTGCGTTGCCGCAAGGACGAGACTTGCGGCGCATAACAGGCGAGCGACGCGACCAAACCAATTCATGGTCACCCCAAAAGGAAATTTTGGTTGAAAAATGAATATTTTACAATCGGGGTGAGGGCCGGCGTGGGCGCGGGCAATGGCGGTCGCGGCAATCGATCGGTGCGATGCTTCAGTCCGCCGACGGCAGTCGCCGCATGGTGAACTCGATCACGTCGCCCGGCAATTCGCGCCAGCTTTCCAGTTCGGTCATGTAAGCGGCTTTCGGATAGCGCTCGCGGAATTCGCGCAACTTGGCGCGCGCTTCGAGCCGGGGCAGCGCGAAGGTCTCGCGCCGGAAGGCGGAAGACACCTTCCGCTCGCGGCTGGTTCGGGCAAGCCGCTTGGCGAGATCGGCCGGACGTTGGATGCGCGAGGCCATGGGACCAACTCGGGCTATCGGGTCGAATCTCGCCGCAAAGGTGCCGTTCCGCAAGAGCCTTTTATCGGCACCGGAAGTCGCCTGCTTACGCCGGCAAACACAGCCAGAGCGTCCGGCAAGCCAACCCATACAAAAATGGCCGGGACTGGCCCGGCCATTTCGCTTCTGAATTTGCGCGAATTAATGCGCCGCGACTTGCGCCGTTTCTTTCGGCTGCTCCATGGCGGCGACACGGTTCTTCACCGCCTTCTGCACCTTCTCGAAGGCGCGCACCTCGATCTGGCGCACGCGCTCGCGCGAGACGCCGAATTCGGAGGCCAATTCCTCGAGCGTGACCGGGTCGTCGGCCAGGCGCCGCGCCTCGAAGATGCGGCGTTCGCGATCGTTGAGCACGTCGAGCGCCGAGATCAGCGCATCGTGGCGGTTATCCTTTTCCTCGCTCTCGGCCAGCAGCGATTCCTGACTGGCGCTATTGTCGACCAGCCAGTCCTGCCATTCGCCGCTCTCGCCGTCGTCGCGGATCGGTGCGTTGAGCGAGGCATCGCCGCCGAGCCGGCGGTTCATGTCGACCACGTCCTGCTCGGTGACGCCGAGCCGGCTGGCGATCAGCTTGACCTGATCGGGCCGCAGGTCGCCCTCGTCGAGCGCGGAAATCTTGTTCTTGGCCTTGCGCAGGTTGAAGAACAGCTTCTTCTGGTTGGCGGTGGTGCCCATCTTCACCAGCGACCACGAGCGCAAGATGTATTCCTGGATGGCGGCCTTGATCCACCACATGGCGTAAGTGGCCAGCCGAAAGCCCTTCTCGGGCTCGAAGCGCTTGACCGCCTGCATCAGCCCGACATTGCCTTCCGAGATCACCTCGGAGATCGGCAGGCCGTAGCCGCGATAGCCCATGGCGATCTTGGCGACCAGGCGCAGATGGCTGGTGACGAGCTGATGCGCGGCATCGCGATCGCCGTGCTCACGCCAGCTGCGCGCCAGCATGTATTCCTGCTGCGGTTCCAGCATGGGGAACCGGCGGATTTCTTCCAGGTAGTGGGAAAGGCCAGATTCGGCCTTCAAAGCCGGCAATGCGGCGGTACGGGCCATGACAGCGCCCTCCTTCTTATTGCCCCCGATTGATCGGCAGGCGATTCGCGTCGCCGCTCCCCGAGCCGACGGCGCAGACCGGATGTTGCGATAGCGAAGAGCTGATCGCGGGTGCAACATACCGGACCAACTGGGCGAAAGATAGACCTGCGCCCGTCACGTCGCCGTGACCTCGGCGCGAGCGGACCTTGCCGCCAACCAATTGATATTGCAGAGCTATCTGGTTCTCTCGCGCCCGATTTCACGGGGTATAGGCGACGAAGGCATGGGGGTAACGACGCAAAACGCCCAGCGTTCCGCTTGGAGCGCCAGGAATCGCATCGTCTTTGGGGGTCGTTCGATAGGCCTGATATGGGGGCTAAAACCGCATTTTCAAGGCCCGCCTCAGCCGGCGCGGCCGAGCGCGCCGCGCAGGGTCGCCAGATCGGCCGGCAGGTCGGAGGAAAACGCCATTAGGTCGCCACTCGTCGGGTGCGCGAAGCCGAGGCGGTAGGCATGCAGCGCCTGGCGGTGCAGTCCCTCCAATGCGGTCCGGGCCGCGGGCGACAGCCGGCTGGCCTTGGTCTTGAAGCCGGTGCCGTAGGTGGCGTCGCCCAGGATCGGATGGCCGATATGGGCGAGATGCACGCGGATCTGATGGGTGCGGCCGGTGTCGAGGGTGCAGGCCATGAGGCTCGCGACCGGCTTGCCGTCGGCGCCGCGATAGCGCTCCAGCACTTGCCAATGGGTGACGGCCGCGCGGCCGCCCTCGCGCACGGCGCGCTTGTCGCGGGCGAAGCGGTGGCGGTCGAGCGGGGCATCGATCGTGCCCTTCGGACGGTCGGGCGCGCCCCAGACCAGCGCCAGATAGCCGCGCTCCAATTCGCTTTCGACCTTGTTGGCGAACTGGGCCGACAGCGCGCGATGGGCCCGGTCGGTCTTGGCCACCACCATCAGGCCGCTGGTGTCCTTGTCGAGCCGGTGCACGATGCCCGGCCGCTTGACCCCGCCGATCCCTGAGAGGCTGTCGCCGCAATGGGCGATCAGCGCATTGACCAGCGTGCCTTGGCCGTGACCGGCGGCCGGGTGCACCACCAGGCCGGCCGGCTTGTCGATGACGATAATGGCATCGTCTTCATAGACAATATTGAGCGGGATGGGTTCGCCGGCAGGCTTGGCCGGCTCGGGCGGCGGCAAAGTGACGGTGACGGTGTCGCCGGAATTGACGCTCGTCGCCGGATCGCGGATCGTGCGGGCCTCGATCGCGACCTGGCCGGCAAGGATCAGCGCCTTCAGGCGCGAGCGCGACAGCGCCGGAATGCGCGCGGCCAGCACGCGGTCGAGCCGCTCGCCGGCTTCCGCGGCGGCGATGATGACCGTCTCGACTGCCTCATCCGTCATGGCGTGAACTTTGGCGCAAACGATGTCCGATCAAAAGTCACCTAATCCCGAAGCCGACGCCGCCATCGCCAAAGTGCGCCGCATGATGGTGATCATCATGACGGCGACCTTCGTGGCCATCGCGCTGGTGTTCGTCGTCATCGGCTACCGGCTTTTTCGCGTGGGGGAAAGCGCCGAAAGTGCCCCGCAATTCGCCGACGTCACCGCGGCGCTGCCGGCCGGCGCCAAGGTGCTTTCGACCGCCGTCAGCGGCGACCATATCGTGGTGACCATCGAGGTCGGCGGCGTCACCGAATTGCGTACATTCGATCCGGATACGCTGAAGCCGCTCGGGCGATTGCGGCTGCAGACGAAGCCCTAAAATTGTCAGCGGCCGATCGGCCCTGCAATCGTCTTGCACCTTTGTCCGTTTCTTTTGCTCACGTGAGCATGAATTGAAGCCGTTCATCGACCTTTGACGGCGTGATCTGAAGAATTTCCGCGCTGACAACATTTTTCGCGACAAAAGGATCGTCATTGACGCGGCTCTGAAGGTCCGACAGCGATGTATTATGGGCGACAATTCCACCGCCCAAATTAGGCTGGATGCTGCCAACCAGCAGAAATACCCCATCGTCAAAGCCGCGTTTGATCCACGCCTTGTGGCCTTCCATAAACTCGCTCGCCTTGTTTTTGTTGGCGGAAAATTTGAGAAGCACGACGAACATCAGATCCTCCCCATTGTCTTTCTGCTGCACGGGTTCAGTTGGTTCTCTTCTGTATTTTTCATATATGCACCATTTGCTCAAAAAATTTTACCGGTCGATCGCCAAAAGCGCGCGGCGGAGGGTCCCCTGATCGAGGCCTTGCAGCGTTTTGAAAAGCTTCGCCTGGACCTTGGCGACTTCCGTTGCGCCCGCCGCCTGGCGCTTGATACCCAGCTGCGTCAAGGCGGCTTTCACCCCACGGCGATCCTGCGGATCATCGAGCCGCCGGACCAAGCCATCCGCCTCGAGACGATCCATGAGCTGTGTGATGTTGGAGCGAACGCAGGTCATTTTCTTGGCGCATTCACTCAAGCTGAGCGGCTCGCCGGCTTCCATCAGGTGTGTCAACGCGCCAAATTTCGCCAGTGACAGTCCAGCCCGCGATAAGGCCTGTTCCAGGCTCTGCTCGACGGCGCGTCCCGTATTGATGAGAGAGAACACCAACTCGCGGCTGGCCGCGCCGCGGCGCCGGGTGTTTGCGGGCTGTTTGTTCATATATGAATAATACAGAGATAATCTATCTCGTGTCAAACCCCGCCGCAAAGCTGAAATCACAACACCCTGATCTTCTCCAGCACCGGCAAGAGATACGACACAAATTTCTCGTGGTCCTCGCTCATCGGAAAATGCCCGAGCCCTTTCATGATCGTCGCCGGCGCGCCGGTGCGTTCGGCGATTTCGAGCGTACCTTCCGGCGTGCAGGAATAATCGTATTCGCCGGTGAGCAGGTACAGCGGGCAACGCGCGGTATCGATCTCGCCGAGCCTGTGGCGGATGTCGCCGTCGGCGGTGGTGTAGAAATAAAGATCGCCCGCGAACACGCCGGGCCCGCTCTGCATGTAGTGCCACAGCGTCTCCCAGCGCTCCGCGGGTGCCACTGTCGGCGCCACCAGGCCGGAGATGACGCCGGCGCACACCATGCCGCCGTGCACGTCGGGCCGGTTGAGCCAGGATAGGTCGTAATAGGCCTCGGCGTAGGCGGCCAATTCCAACCCGATCAATGCACGGAAGCGGTCGGGGTGCTCATACGCGAGATGCAGCACGATGCGCCCGCCAATCGAGCAGCCCATGGCGACTGGTCTGTCGAGCTCGAGCGCCTCGGAGACGTCGAGGATCATGCGCATGTAGTCGCTGGCCGTGAGCCGGTACTCGCGGTCCTGCCAGCCGGCCGGCGGCGAGGTCTTGCCGTGCCAGGGCATGTCGAAGGCGATGACGCGGAAATGGTCGGTCACGCGCTTGTCGTTCATCAGCCCGCGATATTGCCGCGTGTCGGCGCCGGCGGTGTGCAGGCAGAGCAGGGGGATGCCTTGGCCCGCTTCTTCCACATAGAGCCGGTGCGGTTCGCCGAGGATGCTGCAGGGCAGATAGCGCCCGGTGATTGCTTCGTAACGCGGGCTCATTGGGCGGCCTGCTTGTTTGAAGTTTCTTTGCGCGGCGCCGCGATCACGTCCTTGAAATAGAGCAGGTTGCTCATGAACGGATGCAGATTGCCTTCGACCTTCATCAGCTTCTGCTTCACCAGCGCGAAAATGTCGGTGAAGCCACGCGGCGGCAGCGGCTGCCAGAACTTGTCCCAGACCTCGCGCGGCGCGCGTAAGCAGAAGCTGTAATTCGGCGTGATGAACGGGCCGTGCCTTAAATCGGTGACGCGGCCCTCTTCAACTCGCATCAGGGTGTAATCGTCGCCGACGGCAATCATGAAAGTGGTGTCGACGAAACGGCCGCGCCGGATCAGATTGGCGTCAGCGTTCACATGCTTGGGGATCAAGTCGATCATCGGTCAATTCCCTTGCCAGCCAGGCCGAGGGTGGCGGCTCGCGGCGTCGGCTGCAAGGACTTCCGGCAAGCTTGCGCCAGCCGGGGATCGGGGCTATTTCGGAGCCCTAAGCTCCCTTCGTCTAGCGGCCCAGGACGTCGCCCTCTCACGGCGAAAACAGGGGTTCGAGTCCCCTAGGGAGCGCCATTGCCGAGATTGGTGCAGTGGATGTCCCACCATCGGCTGTGCGGCGCCAGCCGATTGCCGGCGCGATCACGGACAGTGGCAGAATAGACCGATACCATGTCCGCGTAAGTCAGCCACTTGCCGCGCAGATCGCTGCCCATCGGGCCGGATGATCCCGCCGCAAAGCGATGCCCGGTTTCGGGGTCGGTCATCTGTGGGACCGTCGACTGGTCGAGCAACTTGAAGCCGTCGTAGCCGCAGGACGCGAGTGTTTCCATATATTGAAAGCCGAAGCGGCAATCTTCGACGCTGACATAGAGCGGAAGCCGATCGGTGCCGCGCAATTGGTCGAGCACGCTTTGGTCGACGCCTTCGACATCGATTTTCAAATAACGCGGCACACCGAATTCCGTAAACAGGCTCGCCAGCGTGACGCAGCTCACGCGGATTTCGCGGACGCGGCTGGCATCGCGGCCGGCCCAGCCGGCGTCCAGACTGCTCCAATGATCGTTGTCGAGGTTGAGGTAGAAGGTCGCTTCGCCGTCGCTGTCGCAGATGGCGGCATTGCGGACGGTCAGGCGTCCGTCGTCGATCGCCGATTGAAAGCGTTGCTGCGCTGCCGTGCACAGCGCCGGATTGGCGTCGAGCGCCACGACGTTGAAGCCCTTGCTGAGATAAAATGCCGTGTCGTCGCCGTTGTTCATGCCGAGATCGAAGATGAGCCGGCTGTCCTTGGCGTACGCCGTCATGAGGGAGACGCTCTTTCGGCCGGGATGGCGTAGACCACGGCGCCGGTGCCGCACCAGGAATGCAGCCGGAACAGGAAGCGGTAGTTCGCAAGCGTCTCCATCAGCCAGAGCGGCGTTTTCCAGATGCCGTCGTCATTGTGATAGATCGTGGCCGCAACGATCGGCCGGTTCTGCAACATTGTTCTCTTGGCGCCTTTCAGTGCGGCGAGCTCGCCGCCTTCGAGATGGAGCTTGATGAAACTGGGCGAGATGCCAAGCGCATCGATCGGGTGCGTCGTAATACGCGTTCCGCCGGTCAGCGACAGTTGCGAGGCGTAGCCGAGGCCCTCGTGGAACAGCGCATCGGCTTCGGTCTCCGCGAGAGCACACTCGACCACGGTGACGCGGGAGTCGTCCGGCAGCCAGGAGCGCAGGTTGTGCTTCAGCGCCGTCCGGTTCCAAACGTCCGGCTCGACGGCCACGATCTGGCTGAACGCGCCGTTCGTTCGCTTGATGAATGATTGCGACACCTGGCCGTGATGGGCGCCGGCGTCGAGCAGGACCTCGTGGTCGTGCAAGGCCGCCGCCACTTGCGGAATGAAGTAGCGGTCGTCGATCGATACCGGAGCGCCGGTGAAATTCCATTCCTCGCGCAATCGTCGCCACGCCAGGAACTGCAGGTGATGGCCGCGCGAGATATCATCGTGCCAGGAGGCCAGGATTTTGCCGGTATTGTCCCGGTCCTGCCCATCCAGCGGCGGCGCAAACCAGCCGTTGGATAGCGGATACAGATCGCGAAAGCTTTCGGCGAGATCGTAGAACGGCACGATGTCCGCAAAGCCGAGCTCGAGCAGCGATCGCTCAATCGGCACATAGGGCGCGGTAACGACGCTCACCGCCACGCGCAGCCCGCGCTTCTCGCTTGCCGTCAGCTCTTCGGGACGGACAAGCCGGATGTCCGACCAATGGGGCTCGTGCACGAGATCTTCGGCATTGCGGTCGATTGCCACGACGAAATCGCGGCCCACGGCCGTCAGGAATCCGCGCGCCAGCCGGCCGAGACTGCCGGCGCCATAGAGCCCAAGCAGGCGATCCGCCGGCACGGGTGCAAAAGAGCAGGGCGCATTCGCCAGCTTGCCCAACAGAAAAGCCGCCGCGTCGGTATCCGGCGATTTCGCGAATGTGCGCGCCTGATGCGAGGGCGCATCATCGCGAAAAGCCGCCGTCATTGCTCGCATGGGCAAAACCGATGAGCCGGGCATGACCGGAGGTTCCTGAACGAATCAGTGCTGTCAGACTACAATCTTCTCGCATTCGTGCGAATCTGGCTTAGAAGCCTTCAAACGATTCGCCCACAGCAGCAATCGATGCAGCTCTCGATTCTGATTGCGACGCACCGGACAGGCCTGCTGGCCTGCTCACGAATCGCGCAGGCTTGTTCCTGGGCGGGGGCCAATATCGAAGTCATCGTGCGCGATAATTCGGGCGACGCGCGAGAAGCGCGATCTGCTAGGCCGGTTCCAGCGCAAGAATTGCCATATTGTCCTTGCCGAGCCGTGCGATGCGCTCACCAATTTTTCCGAAATCCTCCGGCTGGCGACTGGGGACTTCGTCTTCCTTCTCGCCGACGACGATTTCTGCTTCGATCACGCCATCGCGGCGCTGCCGGCGCTTATCGAGCGGATCGGCAAGGATGTTTCGGTCGCCGGGGTGACCGGCGCCTACGTCGTCGAGTCGTCGCAAGGCTCGTCAGTCATCAGCTATCAGAATGCCGAATCCGACGACGTCACGGCACGGGTCGATGGATTTCTCAGCTATGGCGGCCCGAACATTTTGCATTATGCGCCGGTGCGGCGCGAAGTCGTGCAGCGTGTCTTCGCTTTCATGAGAACGCTGCCGTTTTATTTGTCGTTTCACGACCAAATCGTTTGCCTGCTCTATCTGCTCAACGGCAAATTCGTGCAGCTCAAGCGGCTGTTGTATCTGTACGATTTTGGGGCCTGGGAGAATGCCGCCACCGGGCAGCAGCGCGATGTCGATTATTATCGGGAGGCGGGATTGGATCCCGCCATCAATGCGCTCCATTGGTTTTTGTGCGGCTTCGAAGGCGCGCTGCTGGCGCGCAATGCGACTGTCTTCCCCGACTATCCCTTGGCGCAGCGGCAAGCCGTTGCCGATCGTTGGTTCTCCACTATGTTCTTGCGCTTCAAGGGCCATGCGAGGCTGAACATCCAGTCAAGCCTGACGGGCGAAGCCGAAAAGGCGCGCGCAAAATTACAAACCACGACCGGGCAATTGTCGTTTGACGGCATGCTGGCGGAAATCTGTGCCTTTATCGCCTTGTCGTCCAAGGACCAGGCGCAACGCTATGACGATTTCTGGCGCGCCGTGATCGCCAAGGGCAAATCGGCGCCGCGCCCTGCCGCCGCGTCGGCTGCAAATCCGGTCGCCTAAGCGCTATTAAACCCGCCCATTTTGACCGGTGCCGCTGCCCGGCTGTCACCGCTTGCCGGCCGGCTTGGTTAATCCCTGTTAACCATTGTCCTGTACGACAGTACCAACGTTTTCCGTTGGCTGGGAATAATCATGAAAGCTCGGCTCGAACCGCGCATCAATCTCGCCGGGCGCACGGCGCTGGAAACGGTGATCCCGCTGTCCACGCCTTTCATCGTGTTCGTCGATCCGGCAAGCGCCTGCAATTTCAAATGCACGTTCTGTCCGACCGGTCACCGCGACATGATCGCCGAGACCGGCCGCTTCCAGGGCGTCATGAAATTCGAGGTCTTTCAGAAAGTCGTCGACGACCTCGCGGAGTTCGACAAGCCGATCAAAGTGCTTCGCATGTACAAGGACGGCGAGCCGTTTCTCAACAAACGGTTTGCCGAGATGGTGGCCTACGCCAAGCGCGCCAAGCACATCGACTACATCGACACCACCACCAACGGCACGTTTCTTTCGCCGGAGCGCGTCGGCCCGGTATTGGAAGCCGGCATCGACAAGATCAACGTCTCGGTCGACGGCATGACCGAGGAGACTTATTGGCGCTTCACCGGCTTCAAATTCGACTTCGCCAAGTTCGTCGCCAACGTCAAATGGCTTTACGACAACAGGGGCGGTTGCGAAGTTGTCGTCAAGATTCCCGGCGAATTGATCACCGAGGCGCAGCGGCAGCAGTTCTTCGACACCTTCGGCGACCATTGCGACCGTATCTTCGTCGAGAATTTCGCGCCCTGCTGGCCCGCGTTCGATATCGAGGCGCATACCGGCGTCAAGATCAGCAAGGGTATCTATCAGCAGGACATCGGCGACACCGACACCTGCCCCTACATCTTCTACGGCTACTCGGTGAATGCCGACGGGCTGGTCAGCTCCTGCTTCCTGGATTGGGGCCGCAAGCTGGTGATCGGCGATGTGCGCCGGCAGTCCATGAAGGAGATCTGGAATTCCGAGCGCATGAATGCGCTGCGCCTGCAGCATCTCGAGGGTCGCCGGCGGCAGAATGGCGTCTGCGGCAATTGCGGGCAATTGAGCCACTGCCTGCCCGACAATATCGATGCGCACCGCCTGACCTTGCTGGACAAGTTCAAGAAGCTTGTCCCGGTCGATCCGAACGTCGAAGCGCCCGGCGGCGTTAATTTCACGGCCGTGGCGGCGGAATGAAAATCCTCCATGTCACGCCGCATCTCGGCGGCGGTGTCGGCAAAGCCCACGCAGCGCTTAGTCATGCGCTGCCGGACGTGGTGGAACAGACATTCGTTCTTCTGGAAGCGCCGATCGACCGCCGCTTCGCCGATGCGATCAAAGCCCGCGGCGCCCGCGTCCTGGTCGCCGACAATCTCGATCAGGTGGCGCGTCTGGCCGGCGAGGCCGATATCGTGCAGTTCGAATTCTGGAACCATCCGCGCCTGTTCGAGTGCCTGGCGTGCTGTCCGTTTCCTGCGATGCGCACGGTCTTTTGGGCGCATGTTTCGGGACTACATAGGCCGGTGATCCAGCCCGGCCTGATCGAGGCCGCCGCGCGCTTCGTCTACACCACACCGGCGTCCTTGGCGTTGCCTTCGGTTGCGAGCATTCGCGACGCGACACCGAAGAAGATCGCCGTCATCAACAGCGGCTTCGGCTTTGCCGAGGCGCCGCCGCGCGTGCCGATGGCGGGACGGAAACCGACGATCGCCCATCTCGGCACCGTCAATTTCCTCAAGATGCATCCCGGTTTCTTTGACGCGATCGACCGGCTGGCCGACGACGACATCCGGGTTTCGGTTTGGGGCCGCGTCGACCCATCCGGCGAGGTGGCCGCACGCGCGCAAGCGATGCGCCATCCGGAGCGCATCCTGTTTCGCGGTGAAACCGCAGAGCCGTCTGCTGCGCTCACCGATGCCGACATTTTTTTCTACCCGCTGCAGTCCGACCACTACGGCACCGCCGAGAACGCGCTCGTCGAGGCGATGTCGCTCGGCCTGGTGCCGGTCGTCCTCAACAACCCGGCGGAGCGGGCGATCGTCCGTCACGGCGAAACCGGTCTCGTCGCGACCGCGATCGAGGAATGCACCTCGCTGTTGGAAGAGCTGCTGTGCTCCCTGGAGTTGCGTGAAAGACTCTCGCAAAACGCCATCCGCCATGTCGCGCAAACTCGGACGCCGGCCATTTCCGCGCAAGACTTCATGATTTTATGGCTGGGGCTGCTGCCCGAGTTGCCGCAGCACTGCGATTTCCGCGCCACGGTCGGCGAAACTCCGGCGGATTGGTTCCTGGCGACCCAGCGGCTGCCGGGGACCGCTTGGAAACCGCCGAAACGGCAAGGGCCTCAGCTTGCCGCCAAGGGCACGCTGGCGCATTTCGAAAGCGTCTTTCCTGCAACCGCGTCGCTGCGCCGCCGCCACGCCTAGATCGTCTGCGCTCGCCTCGAAGTTGCCTGGCCCGCACGGGACATCTGCGCCGGACCCGGGTAGCTCTGCCATCGCGATTGGGCTAGAGCTTCGCCGGTCTTTTTTCAGCAATGCGAGCGGGAATGTCGGACGACTCGGATTACCACGGGCGGCGCGAGGACCAGCGGCTGGTGACCGGCCAGGGCCGCTACACCAATGATTGGAATTTGGACGGGCAAGTGCATGCCTGCTTCCGGCGCTCGGATCGTGCGCATGCCGTCATCAAATCGATCGATACCGGCGCGGCCGCGCGCAGTGCCGGCGTGTTGGCGGTGCTGACCGGGCGCGACCTGGCGGATGCCGGCTTTGCTACCGTTCCGCCGATCGAGCCGCCGCCGAGCCGGCTCGGCAAAAAGATTCTGGTGCCGGAGCGGCCGGTGCTGGCGCGCCAGCGCGTGCGCTTCGTCGGCGAGGAGGTCGCGGTCGTCGTCGCCGAGACGCCAGCCGCCGCGCGCGATGCGGTCGATCTGATCGAGATCGCGTACGAGGATCTGCCGGTGCTGATCGGGCCCGCCAACGCGATTGCCGCCGGCGCCATCTCCATTCACGACAACATCCCCGGCAATATCTGCTTTGAGTTCGCCTACGGCGACGAGGAAAAGACCGCCGAAGCGTTCGCGCGCGCCGATGGCATCGTCAGCGTCACCGTGGAGAGCCCGCGCGTGGCGCCGACGCCGATGGAGGTGCGCGGTGCGCTGGTCGCCTACGATGCGGCGAGCGGCAACTTCGACATCTATTCGCCCAACCAAGGCGGTCCGGCGTTCCGCGACGATCTCGCCATCATGGCTGGCGTGCCGGCGGATCGCCTGCGCGTGCGCATGGTCGATATCGGCGGCGCCTTCGGCGCGCGCACCAATCCGTTTCCGGAATATCCGGCGCTGATGTTTTTGGCGAAAAAGCTGGGGCGGCCGGTGAAATTTCTCTCCACACGCTCGGAGGATTTCCTCACCGACAACCACGGCCGCGCGGTGTCGCTGCGCGGCGAGCTTGCTTACGACAAAAGCGGAAGATTCCTGGCGTTGCGCACCGAGTGGCTGTGCGACTCCGGCGCCTATCTGGCGGCGGCGGGCATTCTCACGAACTCGCTCAACGGAATGAATATCGGCGCCGGCGTCTATCGGCTCGAGGCGATCTACGGCCGCCACCGCCAGGCCATCACCAATACCTCGCCGACCAATGCCTATCGCGGCGCCGGCCGGCCGGAAGCGAATTTGATTGTCGAGCGCCTGGTCGACGAAGTCGCCGTCAAGCTGGAGATGGATCCGCTCACGCTGCGCCGGCGCAACGCGATCAAGAAATCCCAAATGCCGTACCGCACACTGACCGGTGCGGTGTTCGACAGCGGCGATTTTCCCGCACTCGCGGTCAAGGCGAAAGAGGCCTCCGATTGGCAAAGCTTCAACGCGCGCCGCCGGCAGTCGCGCAAGAACGGCAAGTTGCGCGGCATCGGCTGCGCGCTGTTCGTGGAACCCTCGGGCGGCGGTCACGCCAAGCAGGACGAGGTCGCGGTTCTGTTCCAGCGCGACGGCAGCGTCGTGCTGCACAACGTTGCCGGCTCGAGCGGGCAGGGGCATGAGACCGTGTTTCCGGAGCTCACCGCGCGCTGGCTCGGTATTCCGGTCGAGCGCGTGACCTCGCATGCCGGCGATCCCGATGGACCGGCGCTGCACGGCAACCCGTCGATCGGCTCGCGCTCGGGCATGTCGCAAGGCAGCGCCTTCAAGGTCGCCGCCGACATCGTGATCGACAAGGCCAAACGCCTGGCAGCCGACGCGCTGGAGGCCAATGTCGACGATATCGAGTTCGCGAACGGGGTGTTCACCATCGCCGGAACGGATCGGTCGATGAGGATGACCGAAGTCATCGAGCGGCATTGCCCGCAAACGCCGCATCCGCTCGACACCATCGCGGCACGCGACGTCTCGCGCGCCTTTCCGAGCGGCGCCCATGTGGTCGAGGTCGAGATCGATCCGGACACCGGCGCGGTTGAGGTGGTTCGCTACACGTCGGTCGACGATATCGGCAACGCTATCAACAAGACGCTGGCCGACGCCCAATTCCACGGCGGCATCATGCAAGGCGCCGGTCAGGTGTTCGGCGAGCATTGCCAATACGACGTGAGCGACGGCCAATTGTTGACCGGCAGTTTCATGGATTACTGCATGCCGCGCGCCGATCTGCTGCCGGCGCTCACTTTGGTCGATCAGGGCGTGCCCAGCCCGAACAATCCGCTCGGTGCCAAAGGTGTCGGCGAGGCTGGGACGACCGGCGCGCTGCCGGCTTGCATGAACGCGGTGTGCGATGCGTTGCGCTCGGCCGGCGTGACCCATTTCGACATGCCGGCAACTCCGGCGCGCATTTGGAGCGCCATTGCCGCCGCGCGCGCCTAGAGTCCGATCCGTTCAGATTGAATCGGAATGCCGCCTAACATTTTGCTGGCGCATGATCTTTTCCGAAAACCGGTTCCCATCCCCGATCGGGGTCGAGGACATGCTTTTCGGGATCATGCGCTAGCCGGAAACCACAAGTGTGTGCAGGGACGCTGCTGTCCCACGTTCGGATTGGGCCGGCGGACCCGGCAAAACGCACGCGATCACATAGCCTTAAGCTATCCGGTCGCTAACCCCCTTGTTTTTTCTTATTATTTCGGCATTCTCGAAAACGAATTCGCTCCCAGAAACTATGCATAAAAGCGCAGGTTGGCGTCATGCAGCTTTTCACGACCTCTGAAGCGGCTGCCTATCTTCGTCTCAAGGAACGCAAAATCTACGAAATGGTGGCGGAAGGCGCCGTGCCTTGCACCAAGGTCACCGGCCGCTGGCTATTTCCCAGGGCCGAGCTCGACCAGTGGCTGGCTTCCAGCGTGTCGCGGCCGGAGGGCATGGTGCAGCCCGAGCCGATGCCGATCATCGCCGGCAGCCACGATCCGCTGTTGGAATGGGCGCTGCGCGAGAGCGGCTCAGGGCTTGCCACGCTCGCCGTCGGCAGCGAGTCCGGCTTCAATCGCTTCATCGCCGGCGAAGCGGTCGCCGCCTCCATGCATTTGCACGCGCTGGAGGATGCGGAGGCCGACGCCAATGTGGCGGCGATGGCGGGGCGCAGCGATTTGCAAGACACGGTGATGATCGCCTTTTGCAAGCGCGAGCAGGGCTTCTTGGTGGTGCCCGGCAATCCGCTGGAAGTCTCCTCGATCGACGACGTTGTCGCCAAGCGCGCGCGCATCTGTCTGCGGCCGAAAGGCGCCGGCGCGCAATTGCTGCTGCTGGCGCTGCTGCACCGGGCCAAGGCGGCGCTCGATCAACTGGTGACTGCAAGCCCGGTCTGCCCGACCGGGCCCGACATCGCGCAGGCGATCCGTGCCGGCCGCGCCGATACCGGCATCGCCACGCGCTCGGTCGCCAATTCGGCCGGGCTCGATTTCGTGCCGATTGTCTGGGAACCGTTCGACCTGGTGATGCGGCAGCGCGACTATTTCCATCCGCCGCTGCAAGCCTTGCTCGGATTCCTGCGCTCCGGCGATCTTGCCGCGCGGGCCAAGGAAATGGGCGGCTTCGACTTGAGCGATGCCGGCAACGTGCGGTTTGTGAACTAGCGCATGATCCCGAATAGCATGTCCTCGACCCCGATCGGGGATGGGAACCGGTTTTCGGACAAGATCATGCGCAAACTCAAAGCGTCGGCGCTGTTATAAGGCGCCATGCCCGCCGCCGACAGCGATGCTTGGCCGACCGAATTGCGCCTGCACAAGGATCGCAAGACCCTCAGCGTGAGCTTCGACGGCGGCGAGCGCTTCGATCTCGCGGCGGAATATTTGCGCGTGAAAAGTCCGAGCGCGGAAGTGCAAGGTCATTCGGCCGAGGAGCGCAAGACCGTTCCCGGCAAACGCAACGTCATGATCCTCGAAGTGCTGCCGGTCGGCAATTACGCCGTGCGGCTGGTGTTCGACGACATGCATTCGACCGGCATCTATGGCTGGGAGTATTTGCGCGATCTCGGCCGCGATCACGATCACTATTGGCAGGACTATCTCGATGAGCTGGCGGGACAGAACTTGAGCCGCGATCCGCCCGCGCGACGATGAGCGCTGTCCGGCGCTTTGCTAAATCTGCTGAATGGACGCGAAATCGAATTCGGTATTGGGCGGATTCTCGCCGATCCGCACCGTCTTGTCGTTGACGAAGCGATAGGGCGGCACCGGCAAATTATACGGCGCCGGGACGCCCTCGTAGACGCGGCCGGCAAGATCGTATTTCGATCCGTGACACGGGCAGAAATAGCCGCCGAGCCAATCGGCGGCCGGCTGCGTGGCATTCGGCGTGGGATAGAACAGCGGAATGCAGCCGAGGTGGGTGCAGATGCCGACCAGCACGCCGAATTCCGGTTTGATCGAGCGATGCCAATTGCGCGCATAGGGCGGCTGTTGATGCTGCGCCGACTGCGGGTCAGCCAGCCGGTTTACCATTTGTGTTTCCTGCAACACCTTGAGCGCATCCGGCGGGCGATTGACGATGAAAATCGGGCGGTTACGCCAGCGCGCGATAATCTGCTGCCCGGGCCCGATCTTGCTGATGTCGATCTCGACCGGGCCGCCGGCGGCGAGCGTCGAGGCGTCGGGCTCCATCTGATCGACAAGAGGGATAAGGGTCGCCGCGGCGCCGACGGCGCCGACGGCCGCCGTGGCGATATAGAGAAAATCGCGCCGCGTTGCCGGCGCGGAAGCCGAATGAGCGATCGATTTCGATTGAGCCATGGGCGATGGTAGCGCTTCGAGCGCCCTTGCGGTGTCAACGGTGTTGTCGCCCCGAAGTTCCAATCAGCGCCGGCAATGTGGCGGAAGCGCGGAACGCCGCGCGCCGCGTGAGCCGCGGTTGCCGATGGTCGCAGAATGGTCGCGAGGGCAGGGGCTTAGCGCATGATCCCGAAAAGTGGGAACCGGTTTTCGGAAAAGATCATGCGCCAGCAAAATGTTGGGCGGCATTCTGATTCAATCTGAACGGATCAGAACTCTAGAACAGCGGCGGGAGGGCGCCGAGACCGGTGGTGCCCAGATAGACCGCGCCGTCCACAAAACGGATCGGGATTTCCAGATTGGCGCCTGGAGCCGGCGCGAGCAGCGGCCGCTGACGCACCGGCTGCGTGCGATCCTCCGTCGTCGCGCCCAAGGACCGGGTCTGCACCCGCGGCTGCCCAAGAAACGACTGCGCCAGCCGCTCACGCTTGCGCGCACCGGATTGCCCGTCGCGGAGGTAAGACAGCGCCAACTGTTGATAGGGACCGCTCGTATTGAGGTGCAAGCTACCCTCGAGACGACCGTTCAGGTTGAGGCCGATTTGCCCGGTGCCGCTGGCGAGGGCATCGCCCTGCTGAAGCCGTGCCTCGGCGACATCAATGTGGCCGCCGCGCGACTGCCAATCGCGCAGACGTTCTGCGAACGATTGCCCGCCCTCACCTGCGGTCTTGCGAAACACGGCCGCAATGGTCGCGACGAACGGCCGCGAGGTGATCGGCCCGCCTTCCGGGATCGACATGTCGATCGCATGCGCGGCGACTTTGATATTCGAACCGGCGCTGGCGTCGGCATTCAACTCGAGCCGCCCGCCGGCCAGCAGGGGTTTATCTTTGCCCTGCGCCACGCGGTAAAATTCGGGATTATCCAGCACCAGAGCGACCTTGCTCGGGCTGGCCGCCTCGCTGTGCAACGTCATTTTGGCAAGCGACCAATTGCCGACCAGCGAGGTCGACTGGTTCGAGTCGGTGATGGAGACCGGGCCGCTGATTTCCGTGATGTAGGTGTTCGGATGGAAGATGCTTGCGACCGTCGTCAACGACTTCGCGTTGAGGATCATGGTCGACTGCTCGGACATCGCGACGGTCGCTTGCAGCGCGGTGCAGGTGACTTCCACGTGCAAGGGGAAGCCGCCGACGCTGCGCGAGGCGCAGCTATAATCTCGCCCGGCCTTGGCTTCCGACTGGATCAAGCTGGCGATCGCCGTTTCGGTACGGTGTGCGGCATAGAACCAAGTTCCGGTCCAGCCGCCGCCGGCGACCAGCACAAGTGCACAGGCCGCGCCGACCAGCCGCATAGGGTGTCCGCCACTGGAGATCATCAAGGGCCAGAGCAGCGCTTCGCGCAACACGTCCCCGGCGCGGCTCAGCACGCTCGGGCCCGCCGCCCGCACGGCGCGAGCCGGCGCGGCGGCTGTAACACTCGACGTGGCGGCGGCGCTCTCCACGCTCTGCACCACGTGGCTGTCCGGTTCACCGGCAAGATCCGTGGCCATGGCGTCGAGGATGCGGTGCCGCGCGTCGGCGCGCTCCAGCGCGGTGACCTCGTGCGAACCATGCAGCGCGCGCAGGAAAAGCTCGACGCGCTCCTCCAGACCCGGAAGAGCGCCCGGCGCTGCCGCGAATTGCAACTCCTCGTCCTCAGGCGCGAGGATCGCCGCAAGTGTCCGCATGGATTCTGTCTTCGTCATTGTCGTTACTCGTTCACGACCACAGGAAACGTCGCGTTGACCTATGATCGAGCATTGTTAGCCAACTCTTGTTTGCGCGCATATTGCGCGAAAAGGTGCATGAGATCTTCTGGTTCGATTTGGTACTTGCGTCTGATCCGTCCTATCCAACCCTTGAGACGTTTCTTGGCATTGTCCACGCGATCGTCGTTCCACGCTCGGGCCGGTTTGCGCCCATTTAAAGTGTCGACGATCTGCCGGACCGGCCATTCCGATCCGAAGCCGGCCTGGATTTCCGTATCGCTGGCCAACAGATCGAGCAGCACCGAAACGTCCTCGGTCGGCTCGAATTCCGTTTTGGCGGCAGCGAGAAGTCCACGCCAGGCTCTCCTGTTATCCTCGGCTTCCAGCGGATCGACCGGGTCGACCGCGAGGTCGGCCACATGCTCATCCGCCAGCTGCTCAACTTTGTAACCGCCTTCTTTCCATCGTCCGTACAGTCGCCGCCGGATATCTTCATGCCGGTGTCCGAGCGCCTGCCGGCCGCCAATCTCGGCAATCAACCAAGTCACCCGGCCGTCCCGCTTGGGGTCGTTGTCGACCGCCCAGTCGGGCTTCGGGTCATCTCCCTCCGCCGCGCCGGCCTGGCTGTCGCCCGAGCCGGTGGCGCCAAGGAGCTTGGCCATCACCTCGCTGAACAGTTCCAAGGACTCGGCTTCTCTTTGCGCCACGGGTGTCCCCTTCGAAGCTACATACGACGCGCATAAGTTGCGCACCGCCTCAAAGAAGTAGTCCTGGTGTTGCCGAGGCAACGAGTTCAGGACGCTCAATCGCGCCGTTCCGCCCGCCCTTGTTTCCTCCAGCGCCATTGGACCCTTACTTTCGGCCCAGCTGGAGGCTTTGTGCAGCGCACACGGCCTTCCTAATAGACACGGCCGTTGCGCGCCGAATCCGGCGGGGCAGCAAAAAAATATTTTGGCGATTTTTCACCGGATTACGGGGTTCTCCGCCGTCATGTGGCTAAGCGGGGACAAACACCTGCGGACATCTCTGCCGAGGCCCATATTTTGAAGGAAAACAAGCGATGTTTCAACTTATGGACCTGGCGCCGAGCTGTTCCGCTTTACTTCGCTACGAAATCAGCCTGATCCTGCCCCCCATCCAATCGAGGAGAACAGCAATGTCGAGTTATCTCGGAAGTCTGAAGCGGAATTTGGTCGGCACAGCCGTCGCCGGCGGCTTGGCTCTGTCCCTGGGCATCGGTTTTGCCGTGGCGCAAGACCAGCCTTCAACCGGTCAAATCCTCCACGCTCTCACCCCCAAGCCTCTGACCCGCAGCCTGTCGGTTTCCCCGTCTGAGGTCGCGAAGCAGAAGGAAGACGACCGGTTCGTCAGCGGACTGCGTCACAACCGCTCTCTGAGCGCCGGCGACCGCGAGAAGGTCGCCGTCATCGCCCAGGACAAGCCGAAGATCGACCTCGAAGTGAAATTCGATTTCAACTCGGCGGAAATTTCCAAGTCGGCCATGTCGACGGTCGATGCGCTGGCCAAGGCGCTCAACGATCCGAGCCTCAAGGGCAGCACCTTCCTGGTTGCCGGTTACACCGACGCCAAGGGCTCTGAGGACTACAATCAGAATCTGTCGGAGCGTCGCGCCGATGCGGTCAAGAATATCCTGACCAACAAGTACGGCATCTCTGCCGATACGCTGGTGACCGCCGGCTACGGTGAGACCCACCTGAAGAACCCGTCCGATCCCAACGGTGGCGAGAACCGCCGCGTCGGCATCGTCAACATGGCCAGCCAACAGGCCAAGAACTAACGCCGGTAGCCTCGGCCGGCAGGAGAAGGTCCCGCGCTACGTGTTCAGTCGTCGGCGCGGGACCCTCTCTGAATGGCGAGGCTCATCGGGTTAAACCCAATCATTGGAGAATGTCATGACACGGATGATGAAACTGGCCCTGCCGATCGTGGCCGGCCTGATGTTGAGCGCCAGTTTGGCGCCTGCCGCGCACGCGCAGTTTGCCGGCGGCGGCTTCGAACAGATGCAGCAGATGGCGCCCATGCTCAACATGATGAAAAAGAAGATGGGCAAGAAGCGTTTCGGCATGCTGATGCGCACCATGGGCCCCATGATGAGCAACATGATGAGCGGCCAAGGCGGCGGCTTCGGAGGCTTCGGCGGAGGCGGCTTTGGCGGCTTCGGCGGTGGCTTCGGCGGCGGCAGCGGCTTCAACATGAGCGCGATGAGCGGCATGATGAATCCGGAAATGATCAGCGGCATCATGGGAATGGCCGGCGGCCGCGGCGGCTTCTAAAACCGATCTCCGCGCAAGACAGATTACGTCTCTCGCGAGGCCAGCCTCGCGGGAGACGATTGCGTTTTGGGTTCGCTTGCCGGCGGAAATGGTGGGCGCTGTAGGGATTGAACCTACGACCTCTCCCGTGTGAAGGGAACGCTCTCCCGCTGAGCTAAGCGCCCGGTCGTGACGGCCGCGCGATATAAGGAGCGGCCCGAAGAGGTGTCAAGCGAGGCTAATTTCGGCTGTTGGGCTCGTTGCCGCCGTGCGGCACGCGCGAGGCCCGGGTCTGCAGCGCGCGGATGCGCTCGGCGAGGTTGCCGGTAATGGGGTTTCCTTCGCCTTGGGCGGGCGCTGCGCGCTTGCTCGTGCGGTCGCGCAAAGTCTCGGCGGCGAGAATGGCGTCGATCGGCGAATTCGGTCCTTCCAGCGTGGAGGCAAGCCGCGCCACTTCGGCCGCGACGTCGTTGATGCGCTCGCGCATCATGGCATTTTCGACCCGCTCGGAAGCCCAGCTTTCCTCGGTCTGCCGCTTCATGTCGGCGATCTCGCGGTTGAGGCGCTTGCGGTCTTCATCGGCACGGTCGAGCGCCACCTGGAGGTCGGCTTTTTCGGCCCTGAGGTTCTGAATCGTGGTGTTGGAGCGCCCGTCGATCTCGATGATGGCGGTGCGTAGGTCGCCTTCGGCCTTGCGGGTGACCTCGATCTCGCCGCGCAAATGCTTGAGCTCGAATTCGCTTTCGTTGAGCAGGCGCGATTGCTCGCCCAGCCGGGTTTCCAGATCCTGGGCGCGGCGCGCGAGCAGCTCGGCTTCGGTCGTTTGCGCCACCAGCTGTTGCTCGAGCTCGCCGACGCGACGGCCGAGATTTTCGACTTTGCCGCGCTCTTCCGCCAGCCGCTGCGCCGTCGCCTGCATTTCGAGGCGCTCGGCATCGCGGCGGTCCTCCACCGTCTTGAGCTCTTCGCCGGCCTGGGAGAGCCGGTCCTTCAGCGCCTCGACGTGAGTCTTCAGCGCGACAATCTCGACCTTCTGTAAATCGGCCAGCACCGAACGATCGTCGAGCTCGCTCATGAGCTTGGCCAACTCCGCTTCTTTGTCGCTCAGGGCGCGCTGAGCTTCATGCAGAGCCGTGCTCTTGACCGCGAATTCTTCCTCGGTGGCGCGCACTTGGTCGCGCATCGCCTTGTCGCGGGCTTCCAGCGCAAAAATGGTGGCGGTCTTTTCGCCCAGCTCGATCTTGAGCCGGTTGATGGCGTCGCCCTTCTTGCCGAGCTCGGCGAGTTGGTTGGTGGATTTGCCTTTCAACTGCTCGACGCTCATCTCCAACCGACGCGTCGACATGGCGAACTCGGCGCGCAATTGATCCTTGTCGGCTTGAATCTCCGCCATCGATAGCGGGGTCGCGGCTTCCAGCCGCCGCATAGTCAGCCGCACCGCGCGATTATGGACCAGAGGGATAATGATGAGCCCGATCAAGGCCGCGACCAGAAACCCGATCCCGAAATACATGATCGGTTCGATCATGAACGTCGCCTCCAACACGCGAACTGTGATGCCGGCCCGGCCCGATCCATGGCGGCGAGCATGAGTTTACCCTAATCCGTCCCGCTCGTCGCGGTCGGTCACATGATATAGTTATGATGGTAACCGGCGGCGTCTCTAGAATGGATTCCAGGTCGCCCGCCGCGTGAACTTCAGATAGCCGATATTGGCGCCGAGCCGGAAGCCGACACCGGAGCGGATCGGCACCACGACAATATTGTTGGCCGTGAGTGCGGTCATGCCGAAGCCGCCGATAAAATAGGCAGAGCCGTCAACCCCGGCAAAGCGCTGATAAACGGCATCGGTTGAGGGCAGGTTGTAGACCAGCATCATGGTGCGGGCGCCTTCGCCGCCGGTATCGAAGCCGATCGACGGCCCTTCCCAAAACACCGGAAGGTCGCCGGCATTGCGGGTATAGAGCTTGCCATCGCCGTAGCGCAGCCCGACCACAAAGGCGCCGCTGCCTTCCTGGCCGAGAATATAGCCATTCGGCTCGCCCCAGCGGCTGATGGCCGCCTCAACGACCTGCGCCAGACCGCGCGATACCGTGCCGAAGAAGCGATGTCCTTCGCGGACCAGCTCGTCGGGATGGAATTTTTCGTTGCGCTGCTGCGCAGGAGGCGGTGGTGGGGGCGGCGGTGCCGCCTGGTACTGGGCGGCCGCGAGATCGGGGCCAAAGATGGCCAAGCATAGTGTCAGGGCGGCAAGGCGCAGCATGGCGCGCATCGAGAGCTCCTTCGGTGACAATCAATCCCCCAACTCGCTTAACCAGTTGCTCACGGGGCGGGCCATAATGTGGCGGCCCATGCAGGCCGAATCGCTCACATTTTGTCGGAAACTATGACTGCAGCACGGCATCCAGGGAAGTCTCGGACGGTGGCCGTCCTCGCTCTGGCCGCTATTGCGGTGCTGATCGCCGGTATTATCCCACCCGGCCAGAGCAGGGCCGCCGCATCTCAGCCGGTCGTCGTCAATGCCCAGACCGGGCTTGCCATCAGCGGTTTCGATCCAGTCGCCTATTTCACCGACAAGCAGCCGCGGTTTGGCCGTCCGGGCCTTGAATTCAGGCTTGACGGGGCGGTTTGGCGCTTCAGCAATCCCGGCAATCGCGCCGCCTTTGAGGAGAATCCGGAGGTTTATCGGCCGCGCTTTGGCGGCTACGACCCGGTCGCGATCGCCCGCGGCGCATCGGTGCCGGGGCATCCTTTATTCTGGGCGGTGACCGCCGAGCGGCTTTATCTCTTCTACAGCGCCGAGACGCGCGACAAATTCATGACCGACCCCGGCCGCATCATTGCGGCCGCCGAGCGCAAATGGCCGGCGGTCGCGCGCACGCTGGCAAAGTGACCGGCCGTTTGGCCTCAAACTGGATATGCGGCCGCTCTAGCCGGATCGCCCCAGGCGATGAAGCCGGGCATCACGAATTTCTCGTCGATGCGTCCGAACCGCAGCGGCGCGCCGTGCGGATCGGTCACCACGCCGCCGGCGGCGGCCAGGATGGCGCAGCCCGCGGCAATGTCCCATTCGCGGGTCGGCGATAGACGCGGGTAGATGTCGGCGTCGCCTTGCGCGATGTGACAAAATTTGACCGAAGAGCCGCACAAATAGCGCCTGGCCAAGGGCAAACGGGCGAGGAAGTCCTCGGTCACTTCATCGAGATGACTGCGCGAGGTTGCCGCGACCAGGCGCTCCGACGCGGCGCGTGCGTGGATGAAGCTGCGGTCGTAGGCCTCGGCCGGGCCCGCGCCGAGGCGCAGCCGCAAGCGCTCGGCCTTGCCGCCGACAATGCCGCGCCAAAGTAACCCTTGCGCCGGCGCTGCAATAATTCCAGCGATCGGGACACCGTTTGTGACGATGGCAAGATTGACGGTGAATTCGTCGCGGCCGGCGAGAAATTCCCGGGTGCCGTCGAGCGGATCGACGACGACGAAGCTTGCATCGATATAAGTTGGAACCGAGCGCGCTACGCTTTCCTCGGCAATGACCTGAACGTCGGGCAGCACGCGCGCGATACCCTCCACGATCACCGCTTCCGAAGCCTCGTCGGCCTCGGTTACCGGCGAGAGGTCGGCTTTGAAGCGCTGCGCCACCGACGCGAACGATGTGGCAAGGGTCGTCGCCGCCGCCTGCGAGACGATCTCGGTCAGTACATCGAAGACTCGTTCGACCTCGTGCGGGGTGATTTCCAATGTGGATGTCAAGGCTCTTCATTCCGGTCGCGCACGCCGGCCTCTGCGGTCCTTGGCGGTGGCGTGGGTGCGGTGTATCACGCCGACAAGCCGCATGTTCGGCGATTCGCCGGCCTCTTTGCACCCTGCACGTTCACCGGAGACCCGTCTATGTCCGGATCCCCCATCGATGCCCTCGATCTCGCCGCGTTACTGTGCTCGCGCGTCTGCCACGATCTGATCAGCCCGGTTGGCGCCATCGTCAATGGTCTGGAGGTGCTCGAAGAGGAGAAGGATGAGGCGACCAAGACCTTCGCCCTCGATCTGATCAAAAGAAGCGCCACGACCGCCTCCGCCAAGCTGCAATTCTGCCGTATCGCCTTTGGCGCCGCCGGTTCGGCCGGCGTCCAGATCGACCTTGGCGACGCTGAGAAAATCGCGCGCGGGTTTTTCGAAGACGACAAGACCAAGCTTGCCTGGAATTTACCGCGCGCGCTTCTGGCCAAAAACCGGGTCAAGCTCCTGCTCAATATGCTGCTGATCGCCGGACAGGCCATCCCGCGCGGCGGCATCATCAATGTCGATCCGCTCGGCGAAGGCGACGCCATGGGTTTCAAGGTCGTCGCGGATGGCGTTAACGCCAAGATTCCGCCGACGGTGCCGGCTCTGCTGACCGGCGAGGGCGGCGTCGAGATGCTCGATGCGCACCGCATCCAGCCGTTCTACACGGGGCTGCTGGCCAAGGCCTGCGGCGCCACGGCGACTTTCGCGATGGAAGGCACAGCCGCCGTCGTCGCGGCGCGGTGAGCCGCCGCGCGTTTGGTTAATCAAGGGTTAACCCGACGCGTTTCGGTGCGCTGCCGCAACTAAAATTAAACGCTTCAAAGACAGACTGCCTGGGCTCGAAACGGGGACCTGCGAGCGGGCCAAAGCCTGTCGACGAAGGCGTTTTTTTTATGGACGACCTGCTGCGGGAATTCGTGACCGAGACCAATGAGAGTCTCGACGTGGTGGACGTCGAGCTTGTTCGTTTCGAGCAGGAACCCGATAACGCCAAGATTCTCGATAACGTCTTCCGCTTGGTCCACACCATCAAGGGGACCTGCGGATTTCTCGCGCTGCCGCGCCTGGAAGCGCTGGCGCATGCCGCCGAGACGTTGATGGGCAAGTTCCGCGACGGCGTGCCGGCGACCGGCGATGCCGTCACGCTCATCCTGGCCACCATCGATCGCATCAAGCACATTTTGGAATTGCTCGAACGCGACCAGCGCGAGCCGGACGGCAGCGACGACGACCTGATTGCCGACCTCGACCGCATGGTTAGCCGGCTTGGCGCCGGCGCGATGCCGGACGCGGCCGAACAGACGATCGGCACACTCACGTCGCAGGTGCTGGAGCGCGCGTTGCGCCCCGGCGAAGCATCGCTCGATGAGCTTGAGCGCGCGTTCCGCGAAACCGAGGTCGAGCCGGTTGCGCCCAAGGCCGCGCCGGCCGAGTCCGTCGCGCATGACGACGACACCGCCAAGGCCGCCAGCCAGTCGATCCGCGTCGCGGTCGACTCGCTCGAACGGCTGATGACGATGGTGTCCGAGCTGGTGCTCACCCGCAACCAGCTTCTCGAGATCGTCCGCCGCCACGAAGACTCCGAATTCAAGGGTCCGCTGCAGCGGCTCTCCAACGTCACCGCCGAGCTGCAGGAAGGCGTGATGAAGACGCGCATGCAGCCGATCGGCAATGCCTGGCAGAAGCTGCCGCGTATCGTGCGCGATCTGTCGAACGAATTGGGCAAGCAGATCGACCTGGAAATGCAGGGCGCCGAGACCGAGCTCGACCGTCAGGTGCTCGAGCTGATCAAGGATCCGCTCACCCATATGGTGCGCAATTCGGCCGACCACGGTCTGGAAACGCCCGCCGACCGGCGCGCCGCCGGCAAGCCCGAGCGCGGCCGCATTCGCCTGTCGGCCTATCACGAGGGTGGCCACATCGTCATTCAGGTCGCCGACGACGGGCGCGGGCTCAACACCGAGCGCATCAAGATCAAGGCGGTGGCGCAGCGGCTCGCCTCGGAAGCCGAGCTTGCCAAGCTCACGGAAGCGCAGGTCCATAAATTCGTTTTCATGCCGGGCTTTTCTACCGCCACCGAGATCACCAGCATCTCGGGCCGCGGCGTCGGCATGGATGTGGTGCGCAACAATATCGACCAGATCGGCGGCACTATCGACGTGAAATCGGTCGCCGGCGCCGGCGTCAGCTTCACCATCAAAATCCCGCTCACGCTCGCCATCGTCGCGGCGTTGATCGTGGAGGCCGGCGGTGAGCGCTTCGCCATTCCGCAGCTGTCCGTGGTCGAGCTGGTGCGTGTGCGTGCCGGCAGCGATCACCGTATTGAGCGCATCAAGAACACCGCGGTGCTGCGCCTGCGCAACAAGCTGCTGCCGCTTGCACGCCTCACTCGTTTGCTCGACATGCAGGGCGACGTTTTCGGCGATAGCGAGGAAGGATTTATTATTGTCATTCAGGTCGGTAGTCAGACCTTCGGCCTGATCGTCGATGGCGTGTTCCACACCGAGGAAATCGTGGTCAAGCCGATGTCTTCCAAGCTGCGTCACGTCGCCATGTTCTCCGGCAATACCATTCTCGGCGACGGCTCGGTGATCATGATCATCGATCCAAACGGCGTCGTACGCGCGTTCGGCAGCACGGTGACCACGCAGATGGCGGCGGAAGAGGTGGGCGACGCAAAAGCTGCGGCGCACGACCAGCCGGCCACCTCGCTGCTGGTATTCCGCGCCGGCTCGCCGCAGCTCAAGGCGGTGCCGCTGGCCTTGATCACGCGGCTGGAAGAAGTCGACGCCAAGAAAATCGAGCTGTCGAACGGCCGCCACATGTTGCAGTACCGCGGTCAGCTGATGCCGCTGGTCAGCATGGACGATCAAGTCCGCGTCAAGGGCGAGGGCGCCCAGTCGCTGCTGGTCTTCTCCGACGGCAAACGCTCGATGGCGCTGGTGGTCGACGAGATCGTCGACATCGTCGAGGATCGTCTCGACATTCAGGTCGTCAGCGAGACGCCCGGTGTGCTCGGCTCCGCCATCATCAAAAGCCAGGCGACCGAGATCGTCGATGTCGGCCATTTCCTGCCGCTCGCCTTCGAGGACTGGTTCCGGCGCAAGGAAAAAGCCGCCCACAATTCCGTGCATTCGTTGCTGCTGGTCGACGATTCCCCGTTCTTCCTCAATATGCTGACGCCCGTCCTGCAGGCCGCCGGCTATCAGGTCACGGCCGTTGCCTCCGCGCCGGAAGCGCTCGCTTTGCTCGGGGCCGGCCGCGGCTTCGACGTGGTCATCACCGACATCGACATGCCGGAAATGGACGGCTTCCAATTCGCCGAGCGCGTGCGCGCCGACCCGCGCACCGCCGGTTTGCCGGTGATTGCGCTGTCGTCGATGGTCTCGGCCGAAGCGGTTGAGCGCGGACGCCGCGTCGGCTTCACCGACTATGTCGCCAAATTCGATCGCCAGGGACTGATCGCGACGCTCAAGGAGCAGAGCGACGTCGGTCGCGCGGCATAAGGGACGGACATGACCGACAACGGCAACGGGAATTTGAAGGAATACATCACCGCCACGATCGGCAGCCAGCTGTTCGGTCTGCCGATCCTGCGCGTGCAGGACGTGTTCATGCCCGAGCGCATCACGCGCGTGCCGCTGGCGCCGCCGGAGATCGCCGGCGTGCTCAATCTGCGCGGCCGCATCGTGACGCTGATCGACCTGCGTCGCCGGCTCGGGCTCGGCGGGCGCGACAGCAATGAGCAGGCGATGGCCGTCGGCGTCGAGTTCGCGCGGTGAATTCTACGGCCTGCTGATCGACAGCGTGGGCGAGGTGCTCAAGCTCGACGAGGCCGGCCGGGAGCCGAACCCGGTCAACCTCGACGAGCGGCTCGCCGCCGTCTCGGCCGGCATCTACCGGCTGGAAGGGAAATTGCTGGTGGTGGTCGACGTCGATCGCGTTCTCGATCTCGGCGCTTCGGGCGATCGCGGCGTAACGGTTTTTTGGAAGTGAACATGCGGCAGTGCGGATGCATCCGCGAACATGATGAGGCTGTACGATGAAGACCTGCTTGGTCGTTGACGACTCGAGCGTCATCCGCAAGGTGGCGCGCCGAATTCTCGAAGGACTCGAGTTCCAGATCGTGGAAGCCGAGGACGGCGAACAGGCGCTCGACGCCTGCCGCCGCGATCTGCCCGACGCGATCCTGCTCGACTGGAACATGCCGCGGATGGACGGCTACGAATTCCTGCGTAGCTTGCGCCGGCTGCCCGGCGGCGACGGCCCGAAGGTGGTGTTCTGCACCACCGAAAACGACGTGGCGCACATCGCGCGCGCCCTGCACGCCGGCGCCAACGAGTACATCATGAAACCGTTCGATAAGGAGATCGTCGAGGCCAAGTTCCAGGAAGTCGGGCTGATCTGATTTCAGCCCGCACGTAACCCAGTCGCGTATCATGAACGTCATCGTCGCACCCGCATCGTCCGCCGTCGTCGCCCGGCGCATCCGCGTCATGATCGTGGACGATGCCGTGGTCGTGCGCGGACTGTTCGCGCGCTGGGTGAGCGCCGAGCCCGATCTGGAGGTGGTGGCCTCGCTGCGCACCGGCCGCGAAGCGGTCGCCCAACTCGAGCGCGCCGATCCCGACGTCGTGCTGCTCGACATCGAGATGCCGGAGCTCGACGGCCTCGCCGCGCTGCCGCAGCTCTTGGCCAAGAAGCCCGATCTCGTCGTCATCATGGCCTCGACGCTGACCCGGCGGAACGCCGAGGTCAGCTTGAAAGCGCTGTCGCTCGGCGCCACCGACTACATCCCGAAGCCGACCACCAACAGCGAAGTCACCGGCTCCGCCACCTTCCGCCGCGACCTGATCGAAAAGGTGCGGCAACTTGGGCTGCGGGCGAAACGGCTGCGCATCGGCGCGCGCGCGCGGGCCCCCGGGGTCGCCCAGCCCGGCGTCACACCTTTGCGGCCGGCGCAAGCCGCCGCGGCCAACTTGGTGCTGCGCGCGATGCCGACCACCCCGCCGCGGGTGCTGGCGATCGGCGCCTCCACCGGCGGGCCGCAAGCGCTCAACGCCGTGGTCGGCGGCCTTGCCGGCGTGCTCGAGCGCGCGCCCGTCCTGATCACCCAGCACATGCCGCCGACCTTCACCGCCATCCTCGCCGAGCATCTCGCCCGCCTCGCCAACCGTCCGGTGCGCGAGGCGCAAGACGGCGAGGAGGTCAATGCCGGCACCGTGTATCTCGCGCCCGGCGGCAAGCACATGCGCGTCGCCCGCCGCGACGGCATCGCCGTGATCGCGCTCGACGACGGCGCGCTGATCAATTTCTGCAAGCCCGCGGTCGACCCGCTGTTTTCCTCCGCCGCCACGGTCTGGGGCCATTGGGTGCTCGGCCTGGTGCTGACCGGCATGGGCTCGGACGGCCTGCGCGGGGCGCAGGCGATTGTCGGCGCCAACGGCCATGTCATCGCGCAGGACGAAGCGACCAGCGTGGTCTGGGGCATGCCCGGCCAAGTCACCCATGCCGGCCTGTGCTCGGCCGTGCTGCCGCTCAACGAGATCGCGCCCAAGCTCACGCGCCTGTTCGCGGGAGAGCGCGCGTGACGCCGCAGGACTTCGACTACCTCCGCAAGCTGTTGCGCGATCGCTCCGGCCTGGTGCTGTCGGCGGAGAAGCAATACCTCGCCGAAAGCCGGCTTTTGCCGGTGGCGCGCCAGCACGGGCTTGCCGGCCTCGGCGATTTGGTGGGGCGGCTGAAGAGTGCGACGCCGCACACCCCGCTTACCGTCAAGGTGGTCGAAGCCATGACCACCAACGAATCCTTCTTCTTCCGTGACAAGATCCCGTTCGAGCATTTCCGCGCCACCATCATGCCGGCGTTGATCGAAGCGCGCGCGCGCGAAAAACGCATCCGCATTTGGTGCACGGCGGCCTCCACCGGACAGGAGCCTTATTCGCTGGCGATGGCGCTCAAGACTTTTGGCGCGGCGCTCGCCGGCTTCCGCATCGAGATCGTTGCCACCGATCTGTCCACCGAGGTGCTGGAAAAGGCCAAGACCGGCATCTACAGCCAGTTCGAGGTGCAGCGCGGGTTGCCGATCACGCAGCTGGTGAAATTCTTCGCCCAGGTCGGCGACGCCTGGCAGATCGCGCCGGAAATCCGCGGCATGGTGCATTTCCGCCCGCTCAATCTGCTCAACGACTTTTCCGCGCTCGGCTCCTTCGACCTGGTGTTCTGCCGCAACGTGCTGATCTATTTCGACCAGCCGACCAAGATCGACGTGCTCAACCGCATCGCGCGCCAAATGCCGGCCGACGGCTTTCTGGTGCTGGGCGCCGCCGAGACCGTGATCGGGCTGACCGACGCGTTCAAGCCGGCCACCGACAGGCGCGGGCTTTATGTGGTCAACCGCGAGCCGCGGCGTCCGGCGCAGGTCGCGCCGTCGAACGTGCTGAAGTTCGCGGTGAAGGCGTAAGTTGCCACGCGCGCTTGTCCCTCCGTGGTCATTGCCGGGCAAAAGGCGCGAAGCGCTGTCTTCGCGCATTATGACCCGGCAATCCATGAGGCCGTGCCGCGAACTCAGACGAACGTAAGGCCCTCATTCGTGACCGCTCATCATGGATGCGCGGGTCAAGCCCGCGCATGACGCTGAGTGTGTTGCAGCGCGTGTGCCTTCCGATTTATTTGTCAAACAGCCAACGCTCCGCCGCCCGTGTTCTTTGTCGAGGCGCCGGGGACGCCTGTCTTTCCGTTTCCCTCGCGAACGAGGGGAGTGGAGCGCCGTGAGGCGCGTCCGGTATCCTTCCGTCGCCGCGTTCGTTGCCGAACGCGGGCGCCTCTCGGCGCTCCACGGGCGGCGATTTCGGATCCCGGGCCCGCGCTTCCAGGAACACGCCCTATGCTGGTCATCGCGCCTCGGCGAAAAGGTGCAAAGCACCTGAACGCGTCGTCGGCCAGCGCGCCAGCCCTCAGGCGGCCTGTCCAGCGAGCTCCTCGCAGATGGGTCGTAGTGCCCAACGGGCGGGTTCCCGAGACCTCCCGGTGCCGCGGTTACGAGCCGCGACAGCGGGCGCCGCATCCCACCCCGCCATCGGACCGTCTCGCGACGACGCCCCTTACGTGGGTGGGACGTTTCTTGTATATAATCCTATAGGAATTATGTCAAGCGGTTGCGGGCGGCTTTTGGCAGGATTTTTCATCCATATATTTATATGGTAGTATCGCCATACGATGGCGGGCGAGTCGAGCTTCGAATGGGACCCGATCAAGGATCGCGCGAACCGCGCCAAGCACGGGGTTTCATTCTTGCTGGCGCAATACGCCTTTCTCGATCCGCGCCGCGTGATCGCCGAAGACTTGAGCCATAGCGGGACAGAGCAGCGCTATTTCTGCTTCGGCCAGGTCGGCGGCGGCATCATGACGGTGCGATTCACTTGGCGTGACGGCCGTATCCGTATCTTCGGCGCCGGCTATTGGCGAAAAGGAAAGACGATCTATGAGCAGCAGAAACATTAAATACACCGCCGGCGAGATCGGTCGCGTGCGCGTGGTGCAGGATTTCTTGCCGCCGCCCGAAGCGCTGGTGGCGCGCGAGGAGACGGTGAAGGTCACGCTCGCGCTGTCGCGCCGCAGCGTCGATTTCTTCAAGGCTGCTGCGAAAGCGCGCCGCGTGCCCTATCAGCGCATGATCCGCGCGCTGGTCGATGCCTATGCGGAGAAGCTGGCGGGGAAGTGAGATCTGCCTGGTGATACGAGCCGGTTCGATCGCGCTCACGGATCCCGCGCGCCGTCGTCCGGCGAGGCGTACTGGAAGGGATCGGCGGCGAGCGCCTCCTTGGAGGCTAGTTCGAGCAGATAGGCGGCGAGCGGCAGGCCCGCCGCTTCGGCGCGCCGCGCCTGTGCAATCGCCTCGCGGGACACCGCATGGCGCTCGTCGGTTGCGTTTGTTTTGGGCTTGAACGGGATCGGATCGGCCAAACACAGCCTTCGTGCGGCCGCTGCGATGAGCGGGCGCGATATGGTAGGTTGCGCTGCGGCGGGATTCTAGGGAATCCGCCGCACAACGCCGGATGGTACGACGCGAGTGTTGAAACTACAGTATGGAATATTTACGATAGATGCAACAAAATTATTCGCGCAATACTCTACGGATGTTCACCGAGCGCATCTTGGAAAACGTCTTTCCGGGATGAGTTCCGGCGCGGCGCGGCTGCAACAGGCCGGCTTGTTTCTGCTGATCTATGTGCTGCAAGGCGACAAGGAGCCGGTGACCGTCAGCCGGCTCAAGACGCTGACCGGGCAATCGGATTCGGGACTAAACCGGCAGCTCAATAAGCTTCTCAAAATCGGCATCGTCGAAAAAACGCAAATCCTCAACAAGCAGGGCAGGGGCCGCGCGTTTCATTTGTCGATCAAGGATGGGGCGAAGAGCAGGAAGCTGGTGAGGGCGATCGAGAAGGGTGGGGGGAAGAGGAAGCAGCGACAAAACCATTAGCCTTGGTGAACGCACGCCATGACTACTCGCCGACAAATCCACTTACAGATTAGCGAGATGTATCACGATGATATCGCTTTTGAATGCGTTGGAACGCCTATTATTTCTGGGACCGGAAACACAAACCTTATATGCGGAAAGTGTCATCGAACATTATTTTTAGGTTGCACGCGTGAAGACGTGGTGGCCGCAGTTGAGACGCTAAAATCACCAAATGCGCCGAAAACTGCCGTCAGTGGCCGGCCGCTTCCCATTGTTGCGATTTGTGATTGCGGTGCTGTCAATCGAGTGTGGCCTGACATTCCCTACTAATCTCACATGCGCGCCCAATTAGATCGCCCAGAAATCAGACCTCCTTTTGAGGATCGCTAGGCAGTCCGTTGTTATTTTGAACAAGCAGCTAACTCGCCAGCGCCCGCGTGACCGCCTCCGGCTCCTTCTGCACGATCTTAAGCAAAATGCGCGCGCTGCGTTCCGGGCGGCGGCGCCCTTGTTCCCAATCGCGCACCGCCGACAGCGCGAAACCATAGGTCGCGGCGAAAGCCTCTTGCGAAAGGCCGAGCCGTCGCCAATCTTTTTTACGTCGACGGTCTCCGGCACATGCACCCGGTAGCGGCGCTTGTCGGCCGTTCCGTCGAGATAGGCCTGTGCGCTGTCGAGCCCAGCTTTGATCTTGTCGAATGCGCGCTTGGTCATCGTCGTCTCCGATAATCCGCAAGCATCGTAACCATCTGCTTGCTCAATGCTGCTCGTTCCGATGCGGTCAAATCCGATTTCTCATTCTTGGCGAAAGCCGCCAGCAGAAAGACCGGAACATCATCGCCGCCAAAAAGATAGATAATGCGCGCGCCGCCACGTTTGCCGCGTCCGGCAACGCCGACGCGCAGCTTACGAATGCCGCCGGAGCCCGGGATCACCACGCCGCAGCGCGGATCGACCGCGACTTGATCCACGATGGCGGCCCGCTCTTCGTCGGTGAACAGGTGCTCGGCATCGGCCAGATAAGGCGGCGTTTCGACAACGGCCTGCATTGATAGATATATACGGCAGTGCCGTAGTCAGCGCAAGAGCAATTCGTAAACAAAAACCCCGCCGTCGCGGCGGGGTTTCGTATTTCTGATTCCCGCCGGCGCGGGAACGAGCGGGCAGGGGCTTTACGCCGGAATGCGCTCTTCGCTCTCGCTCGGCTCGCGCAGCACATAGCCGCGGCCCCAGACCGTCTCGATGTAGTTCTTGCCGCGTCGAGGCGTTGGCGAGCTTCTTGCGCAGCTTGCAGATGAACACGTCGATGATCTTGAGCTCCGGCTCGTCCATGCCGCCGTAGAGATGGTTGAGGAACATCTCCTTGGTGAGCGTCGTGCCCTTGCGCAGCGAGAGCAGCTCGAGCATCTGGTATTCCTTGCCGGTCAGGTGCACGCGCTGGCCGCCGACCTCGACCGTCTTGGTGTCGAGATTGACGACGAGATCGCCGGTGTTGATGACCGACTGGGCGTGGCCCTTGGAGCGGCGCACGATGGCGTGGATGCGGGCGATCAGCTCGTCCTTGTGGAACGGCTTGGTCATGTAGTCGTCGGCGCCGAAGCCGAGGCCCTTGACCTTGTCCTCGATGCCGGCAAGGCCGGACAGGATCAGGATCGGGGTCTTAACCTTGGAGACGCGCAGGGAGCGCAGCACCTCGAAGCCCGACATGTCGGGCAGGTTCAGGTCGAGCAGGATGATGTCGTAGTCGTAGAGCTTGCCGAGATCGACGCCTTCTTCGCCCAGATCGGTGGTGTAGACGTTGAAACTCTCGGATTTCAGCATCAGCTCGATGGATTGCGCCGTGGCGCTGTCGTCTTCAATCAGTAATACGCGCATGCCAGTCCCCTTCTCGCCGCTAACGGCCCCTTAGGTCGGCGCCGCAACGGCGGCGAGCTCTTCAAAAAACGCGCTGGGACAAACCGATTCGACCCTATTCCGACATGGTTAACAAAACCTGATTCGCGGTGGCAAGCGCCGCATAGGCAAAAGCCCGCGAATCGGCGTAAGAGATTGCCTGAGAGTGGTTTTTTGGCCACGTATCGGTTCATGTTCCAGATTAAGAGTCGGGCCTAACCGACTCTGGCGACTCGCCCCTTCCGTCCTGGCCGGGCGATTCCGTGCCTGAAGTTCCGATGGACGATGACCCAATGATTAACGACGCGGGTAAACACCGAGTTAAAAATGCCGATCGGGCGGTAAGCCTAAGAGCGGGTTTACGGCGCTTGTTGTCGCTGTACGACAGGGCGAAACGCGGCGGCCGCTTGCCATAAAATGACCGGCGCGCGCGCAGCGCTGGGGCTCAACGTGAAAGCGCTGGCCGAACAGATCAGCGATCTCGACGGCGTCGAGATCTTCGGCCGCGTGGTCGGCGTGCGCGGGCTGATGGTGGAGGTGGCGGGTCCCATCCATGCCATGTCGGTCGGCGCGCGGCTCACCATCGAAACCGGCGCCGACGGCGCCATTCCGTGCGAGGTGGTCGGCTTTTCCGGCGGCCATGCGCTGGCGCTGCCGTTTGCCGCGCTCGACGGCGTGCGGCGCGGCTGCCGCGCGCTGGTGGCCTCGGCCGCCGGCGCGGTGCGCCCGTCCGAGCGCTGGCTCGGCCGCGTCATCAACGCCATGGGCGAGCCGATCGACGGGCAGGGGCCGCTGCCGCCGGGCCCGGCGCCCTATTCGTTCCGCAGCACGCCGCCGCCGGCGCATGCCCGCATGCGGGTCGGCGAGCCGCTCGATCTCGGCGTGCGCGCGCTCAATACCTTCCTCACCGTCTGCCGCGGCCAGCGCATGGGCATCTTCTCCGGCTCCGGCGTCGGCAAGTCGGTGCTGCTGTCGATGCTGGCGCGCAACGTGTCGGCCGACATCTCGGTCATCGGCCTGGTCGGCGAGCGCGGCCGCGAGGTGCAGGAGTTCCTGCAGGACGATTTGGGCCCGCAGGTCTGGCGCGCTCGGTGGTGGTGGTGTCGACCTCGGACGAGCCGGCGCTGATGCGCCGGCAGGCGGCCTACCTCACGCTCGCCATCGCCGAATTTTTCCGCGACCTGCACAAGGACGTGCTGGTGCTGATGGATTCGGTGACGCGCTTCGCCATGGCGCAGCGCGAGATCGGCCTGTCGGCCGGCGAGCCGCCGACCGCCAAGGGCTATACGCCGACAGTGTTCACCGAATTGCCGCGGCTGCTGGAGCGCGCCGGGCCGGGCACCGAGCAGGGCACCATCACCGGCATCTTCAGCGTGCTGGTCGACGGCGACGATCATAACGAGCCGGTGGCCGACGCCGTGCGCGGCATTCTCGACGGCCATATCGTGATGGAGCGCGCCATCGCCGAGCGCGGGCGCTATCCGGCGATCAATATCCTCAGGTCGATCTCGCGCACCATGCCGCGCGCGGCCGATCCCGCTTATCTGCCGGCCATCAACCGGGCGCGCCAGGTGATGGCGACCTATGCCGATATGGAGGAACTGATCCGGCTCGGCGCCTATCGGGCGGGTTCCAGCGCTGAAGTGGACGAGGCGATCCGCCTGCACAAGCCGCTGGAGGCGTTCCTGGCCCAGCTTAAGGAAGAGTCAACCAGTATGGCGGAGGGATATCAACGACTTGAGCAAATCTTGGCGGCACGGAAACCGAAAAATAACGTTATTGCGCCACAGTCGCCCGTCGAACGTCCGGGACGCCCGTGCGGGGCCGATGTATGCGGTTGGCGCGGGCGCTTATTCGTGGCTTCGGGGGAGTATTGAGTCGATGAAGTCACGCGAAACCCTCATCCGCCTGAAGAAATTTCAGGTCGACGAGAAGCGGCGCAAGGTCGCCCAGATCGAGGCATGATCGCCGAGTTCGACCGCATCGCGGCCGATCTCGACCGCGAGATCAAGATCGAGCAGGAGCGTGCCGGCATCCACGATCCCGCGCATTTCGCCTATCCGACCTATGCCAAGGCCGCGATGCAGCGGCGCGAGAATCTCAAGCGCTCGGCCGATGAGCTCAAGGCCCAGCTTGACGATGCCAAGGATGCGCTCGCCGAGGCCTTCGAGGAACTCAAGAAGGTCGAGATGCTCGACGAGCGCGACCACGCGCGCGAGAAGGCCGAGGAGAACGCGCGCGAGCAGGCCGAACTCGACCGCATCGCCGGCCTTGCGCTTCTCGACCGGCGTGGCCGGGGCGTAGGTTTCGTCTTTCAAGCTTTCACGTTTGGCGGCGCCGGCGACGGCGCCGCTTTCGTTTGCCGCCGCCGCCCGAGCGCGTCGCGCACGTGGTCGGCATGGCGGTGCGCATGTTCCTCGCCGCCTACAAGGTGCGCTAAGCCGCGCCGCTCGCGCGTCATACTCATCGCTGCAATAAGGGCCCGCCCTGGAAGCGCTCGCCGATAGGGTCGGGCGCAGGCTTCTTCTGCGCCTCCATCGCCTGGGCGCGGAAATCTTCCGCCTTGCCTTGCGGCTTGTAGCCGTAGCGGCGGGCATTGCTGTTGTCCCACCAGACTCGCTGCGTTGTCGGAGGCGCCATAGAAGATCTCGAAGCGGATGTCGGGATGCTCGAGCCCGATGCGGATGAGCTGCACCAGGTCGTCCGGCTTGATCCAGATCGACAGCCGCCGCTTGTCGACCGGCGCATCGTCGAAATTGCCGATGCGCATGCAGGTGACGCGCAGCCCGTGCTTGTCGGCATAGAGCGCGCCGAGCGCTTCGCCGAATGCCTTGCTCACGCCATAGCGGCTGTCCGGGCGCACCGTGACGTCGACGCCGATCTTCTGGTCGCGCGGATAGAAGCCGACGGCATGGTTGGAGGAGGCAAACACGACGCGCTTGACGCCGGCGCGGCGGGCCGCCTCGAACAGATTGTAGCAGCCGATGATGTTGGCGTTGAGGATGGTCTCCCAGGGGCCTTCGATCGAGATGGCCGCCGAGATGGACGATGCCGTCGATGCCGTCGACGATCGTTTCGACTTGCGCGTAGTCGGCGAGATCGGCGGCCACGAAGTCTTCGTCGGCGGCGAGATCGTCGGGCTTGCGAATGTCGCTCCAGCGGATGATGCGGGTAGACGCCCTTGAGCAGCTTGCGCAGACGCGTGCCGATGCCGCCGGCGGCGCCGGTGACCAGAATCTTTTCCATTGCCTTCTCTCGCGATGTTGTCGCGGCCCATTAGCCGACGTTACTGGTTGCCGCCCTCGCTGGCGAGCTTTTCGTGCCGGGCGCCGCTGTTTCTACGGCGTGATGATCGCGGTCTTGCTGCTGGTGACGTTCGTGCCGTCGCCGCGCAGTGACTATCGGCCGTTGCGACCAAGTGGCTAAAACGCCGCGGCCATATCCTTGGCGCCGGACGCGCGCGAACGGTGATCGATCGTATCGTTGATTTCCTTGAGCAGGCCCGTCACCACGCCGGCGCGCCGCGCCACCGGATTGCGCTCGTAGCCGCGCTGCTGGAAGAAATTCGCGGTCGGCACGTTCGCGCGCCAGGCCTGCGGCATCATCACCATGTCGAGGCCGTTGCCGTCGCCGGTCAGGTTCATCAATTCGAGCTCGGCCGCGCTCAACGGCCGTTATAACCTTTGGCGCGCGCAAACCGCAGCGAGTCCACCAGGTTCTGCACCTGCAACATGGGGCCGAGATCGCGGTCGAGCACCGCGGCGTGCATGCCCCAGCCGCGCGGCGTGGTCTTGGCGATGCGTCATATGTGCTCCAGCGCGGCGGGATCGAGCGGCTGAACGCCAGCATGCGTTTGAAGGCTTCGATCTTGCGCTCCATGACGACCGCTCCGCGCCGCTCAACGTCTTGGCCTTCTGCCGCAGGGCCGCGAGCATATGATTGCCGTGGTCGGCGATGAGCGAGATCGTATTGGTGGAAAGCAATTGATTGTAGCCGAGCGCGGGGGAGATCGCGGGCCCGTGCGGCCGGCGCGGCGTGATGCCCGGCTGCTCGTCATAGGTGCCGTGGCCGTCGGTCTCGAAAGCATAGATGCCGACGATCTGATCGCGGGTCAGGCCGGCTTCGCGCGCGGCTTTGGCATAGGCGCGCTTGAACGCGATTTCGCTCACCTGTTGCGGCGCGAAGCCGAATTCCTTGGCGGCGCTCTTCAGGAAATCGGCGACCACCGGGATGTAGAATCTGTGCGTCTCGCCCGGCACCGGGCCGGGCCCGGCCGGATTGATCGGGCGCGGCGGCCCGCGATAGACCGGCGGCTGGCTGAGCACATAGTCGGTCAGCGCCAGGCGCTCATGTTTGCGGCGCTTGACGCGGCGCGCGGTGCGCTTCTCGGCAACCGTGGTCCAATAGCGCTCGGTTTCCTGCTCATAGGCGCGGCGCGCGTGCAGATATTGCGCGAGCTTTTCCTGATATTCGGCCGGCGTGAGCGCAGCCGCGAGCTTGAAGGAACTTTGCGCAGGCGAGGGCGCGACCGGCATACCGGCCGCGATCAGACCTGTCAGGCAGAGACCCAGCAAACGTCGGCGCATGCCGCGCATTTAGCCATTAATTGTTGATTCGGCCATCGAACGGCGCAGCGGCAAGGAGTCGCTATCGCCGCGAAATGACCTTGCCATCTTCCGCCACGATCTTCGGCCCGCTCGGCGTGAAGATCACATGCGAGGAAATAAGTGGCAATCCCACTAGATTCCTTGTCTTTCGCCGCATTAGCGGCGCGAAAATCAATTTGGCTCGACATTTCGCAGGACGAAGCAACTCTGTTACATGCAATGCTCGCCGTCGCAAGTCTGACACGGAACTCCCGTTCTGGCCAACGTGTGGCGTACCTTCGTTGATCTTCGATAACTTGTTCATTCTTCAGTGCTTTCCGTAGTATTCTACTTCCGCAGCATAAACGTTGCGTGCATAGTCGATGAGTTCCGCGAGGTTATCCTGAGAGCGACGCAAATAATTGTTCAAAAAATTACGTGCTAGGGACTCCAGCGACGCGGGTGGGCCTAGCGCTGCACGTTTCAGCTTTCTTCGGCTTAATCGGCGAAACCGCCGCCAGCTGGGGCTTTTCATCCGTGCGATTGAGTTCCGGATTGGGGTGCAACTGATGTTGCCTCTCATAGAGGGCAGTCGTGGCGATCACCTTGTCGCGTGCCGCTCGCGCGAGTTCGACATAATATTTCGCGACTGGATTTGTGACATGCGTGGCTAGGAAGGATTCCCGAAGCCTGCCGCGTGCCTATTCGTTCGGCAAATTCGTAGTCGCGCACAACGGCCTCGATGGCTGACTGCGTCGGTAAAATGGGCCGGGCCACGGACGGCGCCACTGGCGCTGCGGCGGGTACAAGTGCAATGAGCGAGCCACCAAGGGAACCATAAACAAAGGGCTCCTGTTTTCGGTTGGTGTCTTTCATGACCTGATCGCGCACCCGGCGAAGGCGAGGCCAACGTCGAGCCCAGGAATCGTGAGATTCTTCAACAGGGCGACAGTGAATGGACTGTGCGCACCGTCACCATCTTCGGCGGTCGATCCAGCCTTGGCCGCGAAAGCAACCAGGTGTCGAAATTCGGCTCAATCTTGGCGAGCCCCCTATTGATCGAGCGCGAGGCCACGTACGTTGCATCGTGTTGACAAACGGATTGTCGCGGCAGGCATCGAGGATGATCAGTCGCAAACGGGTCACCGACTCCAAGCATCCGCATGATACGGCCAAGCGAAAGCGTTTCGTCTTCGATATCCACGTCGCTGCGAAGCTGCGCATCGATCGGGATCAGATAATTGGTGCGTTCGAATTCAATGCCGTGTCCCGCATAATAAACGATTGCGATGGTGGCGTTACGGGCGATCGCGGTGAAATTGCGCACGGTACTCCGCATCGCATATTACGGTCCGACCTAATGGTCTCGACTACGTCGAAGCGGCCTCCTTTAGCAAAGCGGCAATCGCGGTCGCATCCCGGGCGGGATTCGGAAGCTTGACCGCGTTCCTGTAGTTGGAATTGCCGATAACGAGCGCGACCCGTTTTTCGGCCAAAGCAACGGCGGTTGGCAGCAAAACAAACAAAGCTGCAAGTGTGCAAAAACGCAACAAACGCGAAAACATCGGCTCACGTCCCTTACAGGGCGCCTCATATTTTACACGCAACTTGACGTTGAGCAATACCAAAATGGATAATACACTTGCCATCGCTATCGTTGCGATAGGACGTGCCCATTTTGCGACACGACCTTGGGGCCACTCGGCGTAAACGCGACGCGAAACGCGAAGCTGGCGACACCGTGCGCCTTTCTGTGGCGGCCCGAGATGCGAAAGTCATATTGGCCCGACACGTCGCAATAGGAGCGGGCGACATTGCACACAATGCGGGTTGTCTCGGGCTTGATCCGGTAGGCGCGATGCGGCCATTGCGCGACAAATCTGCGCTGCTGGGTAACCAGCTGCCGGTTGCTGATGCGCTTTCCCTGGTAGCGAATTCCGCCGGCGAAGTTCTCCCGGTAAAAGGTGAGCGCGTCGAAGTCATCGGCCTGGACGCGCCGGCCATAGCTCGGCGAGGAAATCTGCGCGCGGGATTTCAAAGACACCGGCGGTCCGTACTCGACCGTCTGTGGTCCCCGTCCGACACGGCCAGTGAAGCGACCTTGGTTTCGTTTTGCGTCCTCACCTTGCTGCTCGCGTCGCGTTCAGGTGGACTTGCAGCGCAGCGACCTCATCTTGTCGGGCGGTCGCGGCGGTGGCCTTGCCCTGCGCGGCGGCGGCCGTGAACGCGACACACAAGACGGCGGACGTGGCCAGCCGGAAAAGACGTGAAAGCATTGCCCCCGCTCCAAACGATTTGAGCCCCGCAAGACGGGAGCATGACAGACGGCAATTTCACATCATTGACGGCCGGAACGGCGGCGGTCCGGCAAACCGCGCAAAAAAGAAGCGCCGCAGAAGCGGCGCGTTGAGGGGGGAGGTTAAGAGAGAATTCGGGGCGGTCGCGTCAGCGCACCACCGGCGCATTGCGATTGGTGAACACCACGGGGCCGCCGGCCTTGATGACGGTCGGGGTTTGGGCGGCCATGATATCGGTGCCGAGATTGAGGTCGCGCGCGGAAATGCCGATCACCGAGATCAGCAGCGCAGCGGCAAGGCCGACCACCACGATCTTCAGGTGGGTGGTCTTATCGGCGTTGTACATCGACCAGTTCATGACAGCCTCCCAAGGTCACGCTCAATTCGTCGCGTCGGCCCGGAAAAAGGTTCAAACGTCTTCGGGGTCCTAACCTAATAACGGATGCAACGTTCCCAATCCGGCATCACGGATCATTGAAATTTGCGTGAAGAACGGCGGGTTTTGGCGGGGAAATGGCCGGAAAAGGACGAAATTGGGCCTAATGAGCGCGTCCGACCGGCAAAATGCGCCCCAGCCGGGATTCCCGATCGCAAGCCCGGCCGCCCGGCCGGGTATTGGGAAGATGCCGCCCGGGGCCCCCTGGCGGGCTCAGTCGGTGCGGCTGAGCTGGCTTTCCTCGGCGATGCGCTCGAAGGTTTCCGCCATGTTCTTGATCCGGTAGGAGACGCGGTTGTCGTTCTCGACCGGCAGTTGCCGCACCACCTTGTATTTGCCGCGGGCGGCATTGTTTTGGAATTGCGGCTGGTAATAGACGTTCTGGCCGACGGAAAATTTGTGCGCCATGGCAATCTCCTCAGCGTGAACGAAAACGCCCGGCGCGCGGCCGGGCGTTCGATGTTGGGCGATCGGATCCGATCTCAGGCATTCTGCAGATTGGCAGCCGCCTGCTTGCCGCGCTCCGTCACCACTTCGTAGGTGAGGCGCTGACCTTCGTTGAGCGTGCTCATGCCGGCGCGTTCGACCGCGCTGATGTGCACGAACACATCCTTCGAGCCGTCGCTCGGCGTGATGAATCCAAAACCCTTCTGGGTGTTGAAGAATTTGACGGTACCTGTAGCCATAGTGGTAGTTCCTTGCGTTAGACGCTGCTCGCGTCGGGATACGCCTGAAGCGCTTATCGCTTCGGGCGATCGAAACATCCGAGTTTTAGGGGTGCATTGTTATGCGCCCAACACGGGGCAGCGCAGCAAGGCAAAACCAAAAACCTGGTTTCAACGGGGGTGCGCATACACGAATTGACCTTTCCGGTCAAACGCGCGTGCAATTTGACTCAATTCACCGCTTTCTTGAGCGGAAACCTGTCGCTCTCATAGAGCGCGCGAATGTCCTTGTGGCCGAGCCGCTCTTCGTCGATCTCGATATAGGCGCCGAGCAACAACGGCTCGGGCAATTCCTCGACGGCGAAGCGGATGGCGTCGGCCGCGCGATCGAAGCGGCGGTATTTCACGCGGCTGGCGATCTTGCGGTTGCGCGAGGGAAACAGCTCCGCCGGCGCGTCATAATTAAACTTGTCCATGAGCAACTCCAAAATTAGCCGGCAAAGCCGAAGCGATGAAAAATCAACAAGTTGTATATGGGGATGCCGACCCCTTTTGGCCAGGGGTACGTTGAACTCAGCTGAAAAAGGGATCGAAAGGCCGCACTAGTGCGGTGGATTTGAAATTCGTTGCACCATTTGCAGCGAGTCCGCAAACGAATTTCAAATCCAAAACCGCACTAGAATCATGAAGTTGCTAGTGTCCTTTCGAATCCGAAGTTCGTGCAGAGTAAGCCGAATAATTTGACGAACTTCGGATTCGGGACACTAGGCGCAACTCGACTTATCGGGGCAAATAGCGCATTTTGCGCCGAGCCGGCCCGCAAAAAGGGTTAACCGGGGGTGCGATGTCAGGATCGAAGGCCGATCAAACGCTATTCCACTTCGTGATGATCAAGCCGACGCATTACGATGACGACGGCTATCCGATCCAGTGGCTGCGCTCGGCGATCCCCTCCAATACGCTGGCCTGCCTGAACGCGCTGGCGGAGGACGCCGCGCGGCGGCAGATCCTCGGGCCGGGCGTCGCGATCCGCCTGCACACGTATGACGAGACCAACCGGCGGGTTCGGCCGGACAAGATCATCGACATGATCCGCCGCGAGGGCGGGCGCTGCCTGATCGGCCTGGTCGGCGTGCAGTCCAACCAGTTTCCGCGCGCCGTCGACCTGGCGCGGCCGTTTCTTGCCGCCAAATTGCCGGTCTGCATCGGCGGCTTCCACGTCTCCGGCTGCATTGCCATGCTGCCTGAGCTACCGGGCGACATCAAAGCGGCGCAGGAAATGGGCATCGCGTTCTTCGCCGGCGAGGCCGAGGAGCACCGGCTCGATCACGTGCTGCGCGACGCCTTTAACGGCGAGCTCAAGCCGCTTTACAATTACATGGACGATCTGCCGGCGCTGGCCGGCGAGCCGCCGCCGTTCCTGCCGCGCAAGCACGTCCAGCGCACCTCCGGTTCGCTCTCCTCGATCGATCTCGGCCGCGGCTGTCCCTATCAATGCTCGTTCTGCACCATCATCAACGTGCAGGGGCGCAAGAGCCGCATCCGTTCGGCCGACGACCTCGAACACATCGTGCGCGAGAATTATGCCGAAGGCATCAAGCGCTTCTTCATCACCGACGACAATTTCGCCCGCAACAAGGATTGGGAGCCGCTGTTCGACCGCATGATCCAGATGCGGGTGGGCGAGGGCATGAATATCGGCTTTACGATTCAAGTCGACACGCTCTGCCACAAGATCCCGAACTTCATCGAGAAGGCGACCAAAGCGGGCGTGCGGCGCGTGTTCATCGGATTGGAAAACATCAACCCCGACAATCTGATCGCCGCCAAGAAGCGGCAGAACAAGATCACCGAATACCGCGAGATGCTGCAGATGTGGCGCAACCACGGCGCCATCACCTATGCCGGCTACATCCTCGGCTTTCCCGCCGACACCAAAGAGTTGATCCTGCGCGACGTCGAGATCATCAAGCGCGAATTGCCGATCGACATTCTGGAGTTCTTCTTCCTGACGCCGCTGCCGGGTTCCGAAGACCACAAGACGCTCTCGGCCAAGGGCGTCTGGATGGACCCGGACATGAACAAATACGATCTCAACCACCGGGTCTCGCATCACAGCGGCGCGATGTCGGACGCCGACTGGGAGGCGGCCTACCGCGCCGCCTGGCACGCCTTCTATACGCCCGAGCACATCAACACGATCATCCGCCGCACCTGCGCGGCCAAGAACCTGCGGCCGGGCACCACGCTGTCGACCATTTTGTGGTTCTACCTGATGATCCTGTTCGAAGGCGTGCATCCGCTGGAAGGCGGCGCGCTGCGGCTCAAAGCGCGGCGCGACCGGCGGCGCGGGTTGCCGATCGAGAACCCCTTGGTGTTCTACACGAAGTACTGGGGCGGCACCGCGCTGAAGCTGATGAAATACGCGCGCGTTTATCTGCGCTGCAAGGCCATGCTCGATCGCGCGTTGAAAGCGGAAGACCGCTGGAGCTATTCGGATCTTGCCATTGCGGCGCCCAAGGCCGACGAGTTCGACGCGCTCGATCTCTATCACGCCACCACCGGCGGCGAGGCCGCGCTCAAGCGCAAATACCGCGACGACGCTATCCGCGCGCGCGGGGCTGCGCATGACGAAGGCGCGCCGACGATGGCGGCGGAATAAGAAATCACCTGATAGCGATCAACTGGAGGTCGTGGAACCTCCCGCTGGCTCCGGCCAGCGTGACTTAGCGGCGGCTGTTGAACGGCTTGCCGAATTCCTCTTGGTAGTCGTTCTCGTCCCAGTAGCCGATCAGAATGCCCTGCGGCTCGCGTCCGGCCATGGTGTTCACGCGCTCGGGCGTGACGGTGATGCGGTTATGGTGCTTGCGTGCCCAGGTGAAGATGGCGTCGGCGAGCCGCGCGCGTGTCAATTCGTAAGCCGGGTCGGCGCCGAGATCGTTGAGCTCCTGCGGATCGGTCTGCAAATCGAACAGCATCGGCCGGAAGCCTTCGCAGTGCACGAATTTCCAGCGCTTGTCGCGCACCATGATCAGGCGCGCTTCGGCTTGGTCGATGCCGAGCGCAACGCGCGCGCGCCGGGTGGCGTAGTCGTATTCGGAGATGACGTAGTCGCGCCATTTTTCCGGCTTCCCCTTGCGGTGCAAAAGCGGGCTGAGTGAACGGCCTTCCAAAATGTGCGGCTTGGCCTCGCCGCCGAAAAATTCCAGGAAGGTTGGCGCCAGATCGATGCCCTCGACCAATTCCGCGCTCGTCGTGCCGCGCGTGGCATCGGCCTCGGCGCGCGGGTCGTAGATGATCAACGGCACCCGCACCGACTGCTCGAAGAACAAATCCTTCTCACCCATCCAATGGTCGCCGAGATGATCGCCATGGTCGGAGCTCATGACGATCATGGTGTTCTCGAACAGGCCGTGCTTTTGCATATAGGCGAACAGTTTGCCGAGCTGATCGTCGAGCTGCTTGATCAGCCCCATATAAGTGGGGATGACGCGTTCGCGCACTTCGTCACGCGCGAATGCGCGGCACACCCGCGTCTTCTGATAAGCGGCATAGACCGGGTGATCGCTCTGACGCTCGGCCTCCGAGCGCACCGGCGGCAGGATGTGCTCGGGTCCGTACATGTTGTGATAGGGCGCCGGCACGATATAGGGCCAGTGCGGCTTGATGTAGGAGAGGTGGCAGAGCCACGGCCGGTCGCCGGCTTTATCGATGAAGTCCATCGCCCGCTGCGTCATATAGGGCGTCTCGGAATGTTCGTCGGGCACGCGCGCCGGCAGGTTGTCGTAGCGCATGAGCCAGCCGGAGAGGATTTCGCCGTCGTCGCCTTCCGCCGAGTTCGCCCATTCCTCCCACGGATTGCGGCCGAGGAAGCCTTGCTGGCGCAGGTAATTGTCGTACTGCGGTTCGGGATCGTAGGGCCCGTCCGGATGCAGGCCGTCATCGCGCTCGAACGGCTCAAAGCCGCATTCCGACAACAGCACGCCGATGGGCGAGCCGGGGTCGATGCCGAGCCATTCCATGCCCTTGGTGTCGGCGACCATATGGGTCTTGCCGACAATGGCCGCGCGCACGCCGAGCGATCGCAGATGGTCGCCCAAAGTCGGCTCGCCGACGCGCAGCGGAAAGCCGTTCCAGGTCGCGCCGTGCGAACGGCAGTAACGCCCGGTGTAGTAGCTCATGCGCGACGGGCCGCAGAATGGCGACTGCACGAAGGCGGCGTCGAAGCGCACACCTTTGGCCGCCAGCGCATCGAGATGTGGCGTATGCAAATGCGGGTGACCGTAACAGGACAGATAATCCCACCGTAATTGGTCGGCCATGATCCAGAGAACGTTTTGGGCAGTGGGCATTCCATCTTCTCCAAAGTCGGTGACGGGGCGCTACATCCATTTCGGCAGGAAAGTCGCGATGCCCGGAAACAGGAAAATCAGCACAAGCGCGACCAGGATGGCGCCGATGAAGGGCGTGACGCCGGCGAAGATGCGCGCGAGCTTGAGGTCCGGCATCACCGCCTTCACGACAAAGACGTTCATGCCGATCGGCGGCGTAATCAGGCCCAATTCGGTGACCAGAACGACCACGATGCCGAACCAGATCATGTTGACGTGCAAATCGTCGAGCGCCGGCAAGAACACCGGCACCAGCAACAACAGAATGCCGATCAATTCGAAGATCATGCCCATGAAGATGGCGATCACGATGATGGCCAGCACCAGTCCCGTAGGCGACAGATGCAGCGCATCGACGACGTCCAACAGGCCGTAGGGCATTCCGGACAGGTTGATGAACTGGGCGAAGACGAGGGCGCCGAAGATCACGATGAACAGCGTCGCCGTGGTGCGCGCGGCTTCCGCGAGCGTCGAGATCCATTCGTGGAGCGTGTGCAGGTGCCCGCGCAGCATGGAAATGACCGCGGCGCCGAAGGCGCCGATGCCGGCGGCTTCGGTGGGCGTGAAGATGCTGCCGTAGATACCGCCGAGCACCAGCACGAATAGGCCCAGCACCGGCCATACCACGCGCAGCGCGCGGCGCTTGACCTCCGGGTCGAGCGGATCGCCGGCCGGTCCGTATTCGGGATTGCGCCAAACGGTGACTCTCACCGCGCCGAGGAACAGACCGACCAGCAGCAACCCGGGCAGCACGCCGGCGATGAACAGCTTGCCGATGTCCTGCTGCGCCACGATGGCGTAAATGACCAGCGGCACCGACGGCGGGATCATGATGCCGAGCGTGCCGCTGGCGGCGACCGAGCCGGAGGCGAGACTGTCGCTGTAGCGGTAATGCCGCATCGGCGGGATGGCGACCTTGGTCATGGTCGCGGCGGTCGCCAGCGACGAACCGCAGACCGCGGCAAAGCCGGCGCAAGCGATCACCGTCGAGAGTGCAAGCCCGCCGCGGAAGCGGCCGAAGCCGGCATAGGCGGCGTCGTAAAGGTCGCGCGAAAGATCGGCGCGGTAGATGAACGTGCCCATCAGGATGAACAGCGGGATGACGCTCAGATTGTAGTTCATGGCGTCGTCCATGATCTGCTGACCGACCAGCGAGAACGCCGGGCCCCAGCCGCGCAAGTAAGCGAAGCCGACGAGGCCGACGAACATGGTGGCGAAGCCGACGCGCAAGCCGAAGAAGCACAGCAGGATGAGGACGGCGAAGCCGGTGAGGGCAGGGATCACACGCCGCTCCCGAAGTCGTCCGGCCGGTGCGTCTCCTTGGGCAGCATCAGCCCGAGGATCTGCATGACGAGGCTGACCGCCGACAGCCCCGCGACCGTGAAGGCCACGGCGGCAAACGGCCACTCCAGCACAACGGTCTTGCTGCCGATGCGCTCGGCCTCACGCGCGAACTGGTAGAGTTGGTAGGCAATGACCGCCATCACGCCGACGGAGAACAGTTGGATGATGATCCGGCGCACGGTTGCCGGCATCAAGCGATCGAGTTGGACATCGAACAACTCGACCGTGATGTGCTCGTCGCGCGCGTTGACCAGGCACAATCCGGCGAAGATCGTCATCGCCAGCAGAAACTGGATCATCTCTGCGGCACCGAAGATCGGCGCGGTAAACACGTAGCGCCCGACCACGTCGGCGAAGGTTAGCATCATCATGATGAACATGAGCGCCGCCGTGACGATTTCGGCGACGCGTATCAACGGAGGCAGCACGATCTGGGCGAACGCGCGCATGGCCGCCTCCGTTGCGTGCTGCTGACTGCGGGACTTGCCGGCTAGTTCGTCTTACTCGAAAGCTCCTTCACGCGCTGGACGTAGAAGTCATAGGTCGCTTGCCCGTTGAGGCCGCGCTTGTCGGCGGTGGCGATCCATTTCTTGGTCAGACCTTCGCCGACCTTGACGAGAGCGGCCTCGAATTTCGGATCGGCTTTGACGATCTTGACGCCGGCCTTGTTCAATTCGACCGCCGCCGTCTTGTCGGCCTCGACCCAATAGGCGGAGGCCATGCGTCCGAATTTGGCGCCGCTGACCGACATGATCGCTTGCTGATCTTCTTTCGACAGCTCGTTCCACTTCTTCTCGTTCATCAGGAATGAGAAGCTGGTCGAATAGATGCCGCGGTCGAATGCCGTTTTCGACTTGGTATAGGGAATGATGCGGAAATCGCGCACGCTCGTCGCGCTGACGCCGACAAAGGCATCGACCACGCCGCGCGAGATGATCTCGTTCATCTGCACCGCCGGGCCCGACACGACGCCGGCGCCGATCGCCTTCATGATGTTGGCGTTGGTGCCGGGCAGCGCCCAGATCTTGCGCGACTTCAGGTCCGCAATGGAGTTCACCGGCGTGTCGGTCTGGCTCCACAAATCGCCCGGCGTGATGACCCACAGCGACAAAAGCTTCACGCCTTTATATTCGTTGGGGAAATACTTCTCGTAGGTTTCCCATAATGCCTGCGACATGGCCGGCGCGTCCTGGGTCGCGATGAAGGGGTTCATGGCGACGGTCGGGCCCCAGACACGGTTGGCGATGAAGCCATTGAACTGCGCCGCGACGTCCGCGATGCCGTTTTGGACCGATTGCCATTGCTCGGGCGGCGAAGCGAGTGACTTCGGCGGGATGGAGATCTTCACCCGGCCTTTGGTCGCCTCCTCGACCCACTTGCCCCACGTCGGCATGATTTTGCGGCACACGGCGTGCTGCGGCGGCCAGAAGCAATTGACGATCAACCGCGTGGTCGCCTGCGCTTGGTTGGGGACGCCGGCCAAAATCAAAACGGCAGCGGCGATGGCGAGTGACAACAGTCGCATGAGTTCCTCCCAGATGTTTTTGCCGGCTTTCCCACGCCCGGTCGTATTTGCCGTCGATCATAGGCGCGAAATAACTTGATTAAAAATGATAATTTGTCAGGGTATTATATCGGTTTGATATGAAGCTCGATCCGCGCCATCTCGTCCAGCTCGCCACTATTCTCGATAGCGGCACCTTGCGCGTGGCCGCCGAACGGCTCGGCACCACACAGCCGGCGCTCAGCCGCACCATTGCGATGATGGAGGAGCGCATCGGCACGCCGCTGTTTGAGCGCAGCCGGCGCCCGCTGACACCGACCGATACCGGCATCGAGCTCGCCGCCTTCGGGCGCTCCATCCGCAGCGCCGTCGAGCGCGCCGACAATCTGTCGCGCGAGATCACCGATGGCCAGTACGGCACGATCCGGATCGGCGCGCCGCCGTTCATGTGCGACCAGCTCATCAGCCGCATCATCGGCGATTTCGCGCGCACGCGGCCGCAGGTCCGCGTGGTGCTGCACGGCGACTATTTCCCGGCGCTGGTGACGGCCTTGCACAACCACCGGCTCGATATCGTGATCGGCCCATTCGAATTGCTTGAGCGCCCCACCGCATTGGCGGTCGACCGCATCCTCAAAAGCCGCAACGTCATCGTCTGCCGGCCCGGGCACAAGTTGACGCGCCAGAAGAAGGTCACCATCGCCGATTTCGAGTCGGCAACGTGGATCGGCCATTCGCGCGAGAGCGTGCTGTCGGCCGATCTGCGCTCGACGCTCGCCGACCTCGGCGTCGACCGGCTCAACATCGTGTTCGAGAGTGACTCCGCCGGCGCCGTCCTCACGCTGGTGCGCGATGGCGATTATCTGACTGTGCTGCCGCTGCTGTCGGTGGCGCAGCGGGTGGCGGCCGGCGAATTGGCGATATTGCCGACCCCACGCAGCGGTCCGGAGCGATGGACGGCGATCATCGCGCGCGCCGACAGCGCGCAAAGCGTGGTCATGACGGATCTCAAGAAGGCGATGGCGGAGGAGATCACTGCGGTCGTGCCGCTGTTGAACAGACTGGCCGGGCGTGGTCCCAACAATGGAATTGAATTGGCGCCGGCAGCCCGCCGATAAACCGCGTTCTATATACTCCCCACCGTCTTCAGCCTCGCCCGCGGGTGAATCTCGCCCTGCGACATAACCGGCGTATGGGCGCGGAAGCGCTCGACGATGCCGCGCACGAACGGGCGGATGCCGGCCGAGGTCACCAGCACCGGTCCTTCGCCGGCGCGGGCGGCTTCCTCGAATTTCTCGCGCACCAGCGTGATGGATTCGGAACGCTTAGGCCCTCAATCGCCAGCGTCCGTGTTGCTTCAGAAAGCCGACATCATTCGGCACTGGCAACAACATCCGCTAAGGGTCAACGCCTGACCTAAGCGCCATGTTTGCTGGGGGTCCGTTTAGCCCCCCGCATGCCGACATTCACTAGTGCGAGAGAGAGAGCCGCAAAGGGCCACAAGCTGACATACCGCGCGGGGCCTGGGAAATTTAAATAGAGCCGGATAAAGTCGCCTAGCCAACCCTTGGAATGAGGTCGGTCAGCTTTTTTATCAGGGTCAGCTGCCCGTCACAGTTCATCTTGTCCTTCAAATGCCGGTAGTGGGTGTAGACGGTATTCATGCTTAGCCCGCAGACACGGGCATAGGCAGGCAGCGAAACGCCCGCATAAAGAGCCTGGGTGAGATCGAGTTCAGCTGCCGTCAGCCCGAACAGCTCGCCGACCAGCGCCCAGTCGCGCCGAACGACGCACACCGGATCATGTAAAAACAGGATGAATGCAGGCTGATCTTTGAACGCCGTGTCATCCTGCTGCAGGCGCACCGGTTTCAATGTGAAGATGAGCGCTGGCCGGCCCGAAGGGCGATAGACGGGGATGTCCCTGACTGAGCGCTCGCTCGGTATCCATTCAGACGACGAGCGCAAGTCCTCAAGAGCTTGCTGAAAAGCCAGACGGGACGCGGTGGATTCCACCTGCACGCCGTTCCCACGAATTGAAAAGCCATCATTCGCCCTGGCCATCTGTTGGGCCGTTTCACTTGCGAATGAAATGGTGCCGTCACGCCGCAACAGAATGACACCGTCAGAAAGACAGTTCAGGGCATCGTGGGTGGCGGTGGTTTGCGCCTCAACCTCGCTCCAGCGCAAACCCAGTTGCAGTGCGCTGCGGAAATGCGGCAGCAGCAACCGCATCAGCTCGATGTCAGAGCGGTCTGGGTGTCCCTGCTTTGCCGAGCGCTGCACGGTCACCACCCCGAAATTCTGCGCATCCTTCTGCAGAATGCCGCCGACAAAATATTTCCCGTCACCGCGCGAATAGAAATTGTAGGACTTCGTCGCGCGCCATTTCCCGCTCGGTAATGTATTGGTAGTCGTAGATGATGCGTCCGACAGGCTGCCTCAAGGCATGGTGAAAACGCGGCGAGTTGGCCGCGATGTGGGCGGCATATTCGTCAAACAGGTCGGTCGGAAGTCCGTGTGAATAGAACAGCCGATGCCCCGGCGGCGGGTTCTTGAACACTTCGAGAAGGGCACCGCTGCCGCCGACCAGGCGCGTTGTCTCGCGCAGGACCTTGTCCCATTGCTCGGGCTGGGTGGCTGCCTGATAGATGTGCTCGACGAGCTTTAGGACATGGTCGCGCGGGCCCCCAGGCATCGTTCTGCCCCCTGTGTCCAATCCGGTGTCCCAGTGTAGCGCCAAACGCAACGCCTCACCAGATCTGGTGACGACGCATGGCTATCGGCGTCGATATGATTTGAAGAGGTGACGCCATGATCCGTTGCGACCGTTGCCGGTTCTTTCCGGCTCGCCGGCACGGACCACCGTTGGATCGGTTGGAGGGAGATTGTCATGCGAAAATCAATTTGCACTTTGCTATCGCTCCTTCTGGGCGTGTTCGTCGCCTTGACGTTCGGCGGCGGGACGGTTTCCGCGCAAGGTCGCGCGCAGCCTGATACGTCTCCCGCAGGGTCATCTATTATTTCCCCGCCGAACGCCCATCGCTTCCCTTGGCGATCACCTTTCTATTTTCTAACGGACATCTTCACGCGGCCGATTCAAGGGCTGCCGTCGAAAGGAAAAGAATTCGAAAGCAAACAAGCCGAAATAACCGCAAGGATGGAGGAAGACTATGCGTTCCGTATGCTTTTGCAAACCGCCGAACAGCAGGCGAAATACGCGCTTCTACACAACGACAAGAATCACTTCGAAAAATGGGCCAAATTTTTAGAAAATGTCATAGACCGAAGGTTTAGGGGTAAAGACGCAGCGTTGAATAAATATTCCAAGACGGCCGAGTATTATTTGAAAAGCTTAGGCGGCCCCGTGTTCGTGCGCAATGTCATGAAAATTCGAGACGACGGGACGCGGGAGAAGGATCCGGATGCCAACATCCGCTTGGCCACGGACCAGACCGGGACTGGGGGCGGCGACGGCGGCGTCGGCGAAGAAGATTAGGCGCGACGCGCCGGCATCGGCCGCCGGGTCCGGCGTGCGTGCGTCACGCTGGCGCTGAAAGCGGTTATTGAGTGAGCGACGCGCGAACTCGGCTACCCCCCTCAAATACTCCCCACCGTCTTCAGCCTCGCCCGCGGGTGGATCTCACCCTGCGACATCACCGGGGTATGGGCGCGGAAGCGCTCGACGATGCCGCGCACGAACGGCCGGATGCCGGCCGAGGTCACCAGCACCGGCCCTTCGCCGGCACGCGCGGCTTCCTCGAATTTCTCGCGCACCAGATTGATGAACTCGGTGAGCTTGGAGGGCTGCATGGCGAGCGAGCGGTTGTCGCCTTCGCCGACCATGGACTCGGCAAAAGACTGCTCCCATTTCGCCGACAGCGCGATCAGCGGCAGATAGCCGGCGGACGAATATTGCGCGCAAATCTGCCGCGCCAAGCGCGAGCGCACGTGCTCGGCCAGCATCACCGGGTTGCGCGTGCCGATAACGCCTTCGGCGATGCCTTCCAGGACGGTGGCGAGATCGCGGATCGACACCCGCTCGGCCAGCAGAATTTGCAGCACGCGCTGGATGCCGGAGACGGTGATCAGCGCCGGCACCAGGTCCTTGAGCAATTCGGCCTGCTCCTTGGGCAATTCCTTGAGCAGCTTCTGCACCTCGGCATAGGACAAGAGCTCCGCCATGTTCGACTTGAGCAGCTCGGTCAAATGTGTGGCGAGCACGGTGGCGGCGTCGACCACGGTGTAGCCCTTCAGTGTCGCTTCCTCCTTGAGCGAGCCGTCGACCCAGGTCGCCGGCAGGCCGAAGGTCGGCTCGGTGGTGTGGGTGCCGGGCACGTTCACCTGGCCGCCGGCCGGGTCCATGACCATGTATTGGCCGGGCCAGATCTTGCCGGTCGCCGCCTCGACCTCCTTGATCTTGATGACGTAGGCGTTGGAGTCGAGCTGCACGTTGTCGAGGATGCGCACCGCCGGCATCACGAAACCCATCTCGGTGGCGAGCGAGCGGCGCAGCGCCTTGATCTGCTCGGTCAGCCGGTCGGTGCCGTCCGGGGCGTTGACCAGCGGCAGCAGCGCATAGCCGAGTTCGACCTTGAGATCGTCGATGCGCAGCGCCGCGGTGATCGGCTCTTCTTTCTCCTCGGCCTTGGCGGCCGCGTCCGCCTTGTTGGCCTCGGTCGCGGCGGCGAGCTTGGTGCGCTTGTCGAAGACAAAGGCGAGCGCCGCCGCGCCGCCGCCCAAGGCGACGAACGGCAGCATCGGAATGCCCGGCAGCAGCGACATCACCAGCATCACCGCGCCCGACATGCCGAGCGCCTGCGGATAACCGGAGAGCTGCTTGAGTAGCGCCTTGTCGGCGGCGCCGGAGATGCCGGCCTTCGACACCAGCAAGCCGGCGGCGGTCGAGACGATCAGCGCCGGGATCTGCGTCACCAGGCCGTCGCCGACGGTGAGGATGGTGTAGGAATGCGCCGCGTCGGCAAAGCTCAAGCCCTGTTGTGCGATGCCGATGATCATGCCGCCGATGACGTTGATGAACACCACCAGCAGGCCGGCAATGGCGTCGCCGCGCACGAATTTCGAGGCGCCGTCCATGGCGCCGAAGAAGCCGCCTTCGTCTTCCAGCGTCTTGCGCCGCCGCCGCGCCTCGTTCTCGTCGATCGAGCCGGTGGACAGCTCGGCATCGATCGCCATCTGCTTGCCCGGCATGGCGTCGAGGTGGAAGCGCGCCGCCACCTCGGCGATGCGGCCGGAGCCCTTGGTGATGACGACGAAGTTCACGATCACCAGGATGATGAAGACGATGATGCCGATGACGAAGTTGCCGGCCATGACGAAATTGCCGAAGGCCTGGATGACGTGGCCGGCGGCGTCAGTGCCTTCGTGGCCGTGCGCGAGGATCAGCCGCGTGGAGGCGAGGTTGAGCGCCAGCCGCAGCATGGTCGAGATCAGCAGCACGGTCGGGAAGGCGGAGAATTCCAGCGGCGTGTGGATGAATAGCGCCGTCATCAGGATCAGCACCGAGAAGATGATCGAGATCGCCAGCGAGCAATCGAGCAGCAGCGGCGGCAGCGGCAGGATCAGCACCACCAAGATGGTGAGCACGCCGATGGCGAGTGCGATGTCGCCGCGCTTCATGAAGGCGCCGATGTCGCCGAGGCCGGGCAGATTGATGGCGCGGGTGGCGGTGGTGGCGCTCGTTGCGGCGGTCGTGTCGCTCATGCCCGCGTATCTGCCTACCAATGTTCGCCAACCGCGGGCGGCGCGGACCCGAAAAATACCACCGTCATCAAACGGGAAGTGGACACCATTGCCGGTGCCTGCGTGCCGGTCCGCGGTGGGTGATTACCCTTGCCCCGGCAATATTTGCCCATTTTATGGTTAGCGCGGGGTTAACGGGATACCGGCGAGGCGCCAATGGCCGTACGCGCGGGCGAGAGCCGGCAAAAGCCGGGAGCGCGCTACGGCTCGACCGCGTCGGCGACAATCGCCTTCGGATCGTAGGGCTGGGTCAGCAGATGGACGTCGCCGCAGGCCGGGCAGCGCAGGTGCGCCTCCGGACGCGCGAGCGCGGCGAGTTCGGCATCGTCGGTCACCAGCACATAGCTGTTGCTCACCGGACAGCGGTAGCGCAACGCGCCGTGGGCGCGCGGTGTCGCCGTCACCCAGCGCATCAGTCCCGGGCCCTGGCGGTAGACCGCGGGATGGATCGTTCCGATCGTCGGATTGGGAGTTGGCATGCAGGTCGACGCGCCCCTTGCTACGCTGAACCGATAATTCGGTTGCCAGTTACCTGGTTCCATCAGGACGGAAGCAGATCTGCTATGTGCGCGGGTCAGGGCCGAGCGCGGGGATGATATGCCAGCCATCGGGCGCTAACGGCAGGCGCTCGACCTTCAGCACGGCAGCCGGATCGAGTTCCCCGTAGAGATGTGGAAATAAGGCGCCGCCGCGCGAAGGTTCCCATTTCAGCCGGTCGCCGAGACGCTCGCCATCGACGTGCAGCAGCAACAGGTCCGCTTGCCCGGTGAAATGCCGCGAGGCGGTCTCTTCGACCTGGGCGGCGGTGGAGAAATGGATGAAGCCGTCGCGAAGGTCGGCCGGCGAGCCGCGGAAAACGCCGGCGCGCTCGGCCTCCTGCCAGAGCGATGCGGGACAGATTTTGTAGATCGTCGACATTTTTCGGCTCGACTATGTCGTTGGATATCCAACGATTATTCCGCGGGCGCGCGATCTACGTGACTTTATACAGAATAACACCTTGAATTGCTGCAATTTCTATGCATATCCCCGGTCAAATTCCCCCACGGAGATATCATGCTGAAGACCGAGGAATATCTTGTTGAAACCGCCGACCGCTGCATCAGGCTGGCACGCGAAGGCCGCGGCTTGATCGAGCGCCTGGAAGCCATCAGCAACGAACTGATGGCCAAGGCGGTCGAACTCGACACCCATCGCGACAAGAAGGACAAGTCCGCCGGCGAGCCGGGAGAGACTCCGACGTCGTAATCGTCACGTTTTGAATTGTTGGAATCAAAAAGCCCGGCAGTTGCGCCGGGCTTTCTGCATTTTGGCTTGTCGTCGGCGCAACTACGCCGCGCCGCGCATCTCGCCGCCATTGGGCGGCGGGATCGGCGAACCGTCGGCGGAATATTCGTTGAGCTTGTTGCGCAGCGTGCGGATCGAAATGCCGAGGATATTGGCCGCATGCGTGCGGTTGCCGAGGCAGTGCTTGAGCGTCTCCAGGATCAAGTCGCGCTCGACCTCGGCCACCGTGCGGCCGACCAGATTGCGGGTGACCTGCTCGGCCGCGAGTGCCGCGTGCGCGGCGGCGCCGGTGCCGCGCGCGGAATCGAGCCGTGCGCCGTCGGGCGACAAAATGCCGTCGACGCCGATCTCCGCGCCGGTCGAGAGCAGCACGGCGCGGTGCAGCGTGTTCTCCAGTTCGCGCACATTGCCCGGCCAGCGATTGACATTGAGCGCGCGGCGCGCCTCCGCCGACAGCGGCCGCGCCGGCAGGCCGTTGGCTTCGGAATATTTCCTGACGAAATACTGCGCCAGCTCCGTGATGTCGGACGGCCGCTCGCGCAGCGGCGGCAGTTTCAAGTTCACCACATTGATGCGGAACAGCAGGTCCTCGCGGAATTTGCCCTCGCGTACCGCCTCGGTGAGGTTGCGGTTGGAGGTGGCGATGATGCGGATGTCGATCGGCACCGGCCGGGTGCCGCCGACGCGGTCGATCACGCGCTCCTGGATGGCGCGCAGCAGCTTGGCCTGCAACCGCACGTCCATCTCGGAAATCTCGTCGAGCAGCAGCGTGCCGCCGTTTGCCTCCTCGAACTTGCCGATGCGGCGGCCGACGGCGCCGGTAAATGAGCCCTTCTCGTGGCCGAACAACTCCGATTCCAGCAGGTTTTCCGGAATGGCGGCGCAATTGACGGTGATGAACGATTTCTTGGCGCGCGGCGAGCGGCTGTGCACATAGCGCGCCAGCACCTCCTTGCCGGTGCCGCTCTCGCCGGTGATCAGCACCGAGGCGTCGGAACCGGCGATCTGCTGGGCGAGCTTGACCACCTGCGCCATCGCGTCGTCGCGGTAGATCATCTCGCGCCGGTCGTCGGTGACGGCGGCGAGCACCGCCGCGATCAGATCGGGATCGGGCGGCAGCGGGATGTACTCCTTGGCGCCGGCGTGGATGGCCTTGACCGCGGCGCGCGCGTCGTTGGTGACGCCGCAGGCGACGATCGGCACGTGGATGCGCTCGGCGTCGAGCCGGTTCACCAGGTCGCGGATGTCGAGGGTGACGTCGACCATCAGCAGGTCGGCGCCGCGGCCGGAGCGCAGCACGGCGAGCGCCTGCTCGTTGCTTTCGGCGTGGGTGACGGAGGCGCCCTTGTCCATCGCGATCTTGCTCGCGGTGGTGAGCTGGCCTCCGAGCGTGCCGACGATCAGGAGTCGCATAGCCTAAATCCTTCTTGCATCGGCGTACGCGCACCAATTCTGCTTCGTCATGGCCGGGCTTGACCCGGCCATCCACGTCTTGCCGCTCTGCTTGCGGAAGACGTGGCCCCCCGGGACAAGCCCGGGGGTGACGGCTGTGGGTATGGCGACGCTGCGCATCAGTTTTCCGCCTTGATGATTTCCGTCATGGTCACGCCGAGCTTTTCCTCGACCAGCACGACTTCGCCGCGCGCCACCAGCCGGTTGTTGACGTAGATGTCGATGGCCTCGCCGACCTTGCGGTCGAGCTCGAGCACCGCGCCGGGGCCGAGCTTGAGCAGGTCGCCGACCTCCATGCGGGCGCGGCCGAGCACCGCGGAGACCTGCACCGGCACGTCGAACACTGCCTCCAGGTCGGCGGCGCCGCGCGCCACATGCTCGCCGCCGCTCGGCGCCAGATTGGCGGCCTCTTCGACCGCCGGCACGGCGCTGCCGCTTTCCAGATCGGGGAGCGGGACTTTGCTGTCGCTGTCACTCATCGCGTCGGTCTCCAGAATTCCTAATTCTCGGCGCTGATGCGCCCGGCCATGTAGCGGCCGACCGCTTCTTCGATTTCCGCGACAGTGGCGGCGCGGTCGCGCGAGAGGCCGCCGTCGGCCCATTCGATGCGGCAGTCGCCAGCTGCAAGTTCGGTATCCGCCATCACCGCCAAGCGGCCCTCGAAGCCGCGCCCGGCGGCGATCTCCGTCAGCCGGTCCTTGGCGGTCTCGTAGAGTTCGGCGGGAACGCGCACCACCACGTGCGGCGTCTTGACCAGATGGCGGAAGCATTCGGTGGCGAGCGCGGCCAGTTCGGCCAGCGGCTCGCGCGCGATCAGTTCGGGCGCAAGCTTGGAGCCGACCGCGACCGCGACCTGCACCGCTTCGTTTTCCAGCCGCGTCTCGATGCCGGCAAGCGCGCGGTCGAGCCGCTCGAAGCCGTCGGCGATCACCGCGAGCGCGGCGGCGGCGCGCTGCGCGGCATCGTCCTGCGCCTTCGCCTCGCCGGCGGCAAAGCCCTTGCGATGGGCCTGCGACTCGGCGTCGGCGCGCCGGCGCTCGGCCTCGATCACGGTGATCGTGGGCTTTTCGCCGGTGGCGAAATCCTCGTCGAACAGATATTTGGCCGCTGCTTTCATTCACTTTCCTTTGCGCACGATCTTTTCCGAAAACCGGTTCCCACTTTTCGGGATCATGCGCGTGTCAATAAATCAGTTCGTCTTCGCCGCGGCTCTTGGAGATCAGGATTTCGCCCTTGGCGGCGAGATCCTTGGCGATGTTGACCAGCAGGGTCTGCGCCTCGTCGACGTCGCGCAGGCGCACCGGACCCATCGCCTGCATGTCGTCGACCAGCATCTTGGCGGCGCGCGTCGACATGTTGTTGAAGAAGAACTGGCGCACGGCTTCCGAGGCGCCCTTGAGCGCGATCGCCAGCTTGTCCTTGTCGAGGTTGCGCATCAGCGTCTGCGCCGAGCCGGTGTCGAGCTTGACCAGGTCGTCGAAGGTGAACATCAGCGCCTTGATGCGCTCGGCGGCGTCGCGGTTGTTCTGCTCCATCGCGGCGAGGAAGCGCGTCTCGGTCTGGCGGTCGAAATTGTTGAAGATCTCCGCCATCGCCTCGTGGGCGTCGCGCCGCCGAGTCTGCGACAGGTTGGACATGAATTCGGTGCGCAGCGTCTGCTCGACGCGGTCGACCACTTCCTTCTGCACCGACTCCATCCGCAGCATGCGGTTGATCACGTCGATGGAGAAATCCTCGGACAGGATCGAGAGCACGCGCGCGGCGTTCTCGGCGCGCAGCTTGGACAGCACCACCGCCACCGTCTGCGGGTATTCGTTCTTGAGATAGTTCGCCAGCACCTCTTCGTGGACGTTGCCGAGCTTCTCCCACATGTTGCGCCCGGCCGGCCCGCGGATTTCGTCCATGATGCCGCCGACGCGCTCGTTCGGGAGATATTGCCGCAACAGATGCTCGGTGGCGTCGTAATTGCCGAGCAGGGCGCCCGACGCCGACATGCGCGAGACGAATTCGAGCAGCAATTCCTCGACCGATTCGGCCTCGATCGCGCCGAGCGACGACATCACCACGGAAATCTCGCGCAGCTCGTCGTCGTCGAGCAGGCTGAAGATCTTGCCGCCGTATTGATTGCCGAGCGCGAGCATCAGCACCGCGGCCCGCTCCGGCCCGGTAAGCTTGCGCCGGCCCTTGTTGACCTGCGGGCGGCTGGCAAGCTCGGCCATCAGCCCGCCGATATCCTCGCGGACGGCCTTGTCGGCTCTTTGGGCTGCTGCGGAAGCCATGGCCTATGCCGCGTCCTCGTGCAGCCAGCCGCGGATGATGGACACCGCCTCGTGCGGGTTGTTTTCCGCGAGCTCGCCGACCTTCTGCACCGACTGGGCGTGCACTTGGCCTTGCACCTTGGCGACGTCGATCATGGTGGCGGTGCGGTTGGAGATGGCGACCGATTCATCGCCGCCGACGATCGAAACATTGGCGCCGCCGGTTGCGGTAATCCCGACCGAGCTGCCGGGGATGCCGCCACCGCCTGCCGCGGCGCCCGCGCCGGCGGTGCCCGCCGCGCCGGCCGCACCGCCTGCTGCGGCCGTGCCGGCAACGCCGGCTTTGCCCGCTGCGGCCGCGCCGATTGCGCCGTGTGCGCCGTGCGCGCCGATGGCCCCGCCCGCCACAACGCCATCAGGCGTCACGACCCGCCGCACCAGCGGCCGCACCACGGTGAACAGCACGATCAGGCCGAGCACCAGCATCACGCCCATCTCGGCCCAGCGCATGATGTCGTCCTTGCTGAATTGGAAATAGCTCATCCAGCCGGTCGGCGTGTCGATGGGAACGGACGGGGTCTCGGCGAAGCGCAAATTGACGACTTCGACCTGGTCGCCGCGCTTGGCGTCGTAGCCGATGGCAGAACGCACCAAAGCGGAAATGCGGTCGATCTCTTCCTTCGGGCGCGGTTTGTAGGCGCTCTCGCCCTTGGCGTTCTTGCTGTAGATGCCGTCGACCAGCACGGCGGCCGAGATGCGGCGCAGGCGGCCGGGCTCGAGCACCTCGGTCTTGGTGGTCTTGGAAATCTCGTAATTGACGATTTCCTCGGTCTTGTGATTCTGGTCGCGCGGAGCGGCGTTGTTGTCGGCCGGCTTGCCGGCGCCGGGCAATTCGTTGCCGACCGAAACCTGGCCCTGGTTGCTGCTTGCGCCGTTCGAGGCCTGTTCTTCGCGCGTCTGGCTGGAGCGCACCACGCGGCCGTCGGGGTCGTATTTGTCCGAGGTCTGGGTGATGCGGTTGAGTTCGAAATCGGCGTTGATCTGTACGCGCGAGTGGCCGGCGCCGACGATCGACGAGACGATATTCTCGACCTCTTTGCGCAAGCGGCTCTCGTAGGCGACCTTGCGCTCGTCGTCGCGGGCATCGCCGCCGTCGGCGTTCTGGGCGGCGCCGTCGGCGAGCAGCTTGCCGGTCTCGTCGATCACCGAGACGCGCTCGGGCTTGAGGCCGCTGACCGCGGTCGCCACCAAGTGGCGGATGGCGCGCACCTGCTGCGGTTCGAGGCTGCCGCGCACCCTGAGCACGATCGAGGCCGTCGGCTCGGCCTTTTCGCGCGCAAACAGCGGGCGGTCCGGCAGCACAAGGTGAACGCGCGCGGTTTCCACCCGGTCGATGCTGCGGATGGTGCGGGCGAGCTCGCCTTCCAGCGCGCGCAGCCGATTGATGTTCTGGATGAAGGTGGTGGAGCCGAGCGCGTCGCTCTTGTCGAAGATTTCATAGCCGACGCCGCCGCCCTTGGGCAGCCCGCCCTCGGCGAGCTTCATGCGCAGCTTGGCGACCTGGTCCCTGGCTACCAGCACGGTCGCGCCGTCGTTCTTGAGCTGATAGGTGACCGCCTGCCGGTCGAGATCCTTGATGATGGAGGCGCTGTCTTCCATCGACAGGTCGGTGTAGAGCGGCGCCATTTGCGGCGCCGTCATCTGCAACACCAAAAAGGAGAAGAACCCGACGAGTGTCAGCGTCACCGCGGCCATGGCCGCCATTCGCGCAGCACCCAACGACTTCGCGAAGTCGAAAAAACTTTGCACCGGCTTTGCGTCCCACCGAACTGGCGCGGTTGCGCGCGCCTCACCCGGCAAGATTTGCCCAGTTTATGGTTAGCGTCGGGTTAATGGCGGGTGGCGCGATCATGGCGCGCATCGAAAAGAAATTCGCGTGTTGCCAAAGCGCAGCGATCTCGCCGACGTTAACCGGTCGGCAAGACTTAAGAGAACGCTTTGCGAGGGATCAGGAGCGGTATTGCTGAATGCGCGTGGTGCGCAGACCGGCCAGGCCGTGCTGGTCGATCGAGTATTGCCAGGAGAGGAATTCTTCGACGGTCAGCGTGTAGCGGCCGCAAGCTTCTTCGAGCGACAACAGACCGCCGCGCACGGCTGCGACCACCTCGGCCTTGCGGCGGATGACCCAGCGCTTGGTTGACGGCGGCGGCAAATCCGCAATGGTGAGCGGACTGCCATCGGGCCCGATGACGTATTTGACCCTCGGGCGGTGGGCTTCAGTCATTTGATACACTCACTAAACACGGACTCGACTGACAATTCCTGCCGAAAAGCTACAGGCCGCGACTTAAAATTTGCCTAAGCCGAAGGCGCAAGACCGGGAAAACTTTGCCCCATTGCCGCTAACCTTTTGGTTACGGATGGCGCACGAAACGCGCCGCTCGTGGCGGTATTTAGCGCCCGCACGAACCCTTTTGCCGGCCTGCGGCGTTTAATCTTTGATGAGGAATCACCCCGCGCTTGCGTAAGATGGCGAAGGTGGCAGTGGATATCGAGGTGGCATTGACCGAGTTCCAGGCCAAAGAGACTCGCCCGATCTGGCGCGCGCAAGCGCGCTACGCCGCCACGATTTTGGCGGTCGCGCTCGCTTATTTCGTGGTGGCGAAGCTTGGCTTGCAGCTTGCGTCGATCAATCCGAGCGCGAGCCCGATCTGGCCGCCGACCGGAATCGCGCTCGCGGCCGTGCTGCTCGGCGGCTATCGCATCTGGCCGGCGATCTTCCTCGGGGCGCTCGCGGCCAACGCTACCACCGCAGGGTCGATCGAGACCTCCGTAGTCATCGCGATGGGCAATACGCTGGAAGGCGTCGTCGGCGGCTATCTGATCAACCGCTGGTCGGGCGGCAGCGACACGTTCGCCAGTCGCGGGGCGGGTCGCGAAATTCGTCCTGATCAGCGCCGGTCGCGGCGACCGTCATCAGCGCCACCGTCGGCGTGCTGACGTTGTGCCTGGCGGGCTTTGCGGCTTGGGCGAATTTCGGCCCGATCTGGGTCACCTGGTGGCTGGGCGACGTTGCCGGCGCGCTGGTGGTGACGCCGGTGATCGTGCTGTGGGCGCGGACCGATTGGCGGGCATTCGATCGTGCCGAAGCGCACCGCGTCGCCACGGTACTGGGCTGCACCATCCTGGTCGGCTTCGTTGGCTTCAGTCCGGTGCTGCAGCGCGGCGGCTATAGCAGCCCGCTCGGCTTCCTTGTCATTCTGCCGCTGATCTGGGCGGCGTTGCGGCGCGGGCCGCGCGAGACCGCGACGGTCGGCCTGATCGTGACCGGCTTCGCGATATGGAGCACGATCGTGCATGCGGGGCCGTTCGCCCATATCGGCCTCAATGAATCGTTTCTGCTGCTGCTCACCTTCATGATCAGCGTTTCGGTGCCGACTCTGGCGCTGAGTGCCGACGTGGCGGTGCGCCAGCGCACCGAGGAAAACCTGCGGCGGACGCACGAAGAGCTCGACCGGCGGGTGAAGGAGCGCACCGCCGCGCTCGCCGACGCCAATATCCATCTGCTCGAAGCGCAGCGCCTCGCCAATCTCGGCAGTTGGTCCTGGGATGTGGTGTCAAGCCGCATCACCTGGTCGGACCAGCTCTATGAGATCTACGGCATCGCACCCGAGCGGTTCGGCGGCACGCTCGACGAGGTCGTCGGCTTCATTCATCCCGACGACCGCGCGCAAGTCGAGGCCAGCATCGGCGCCGCGCTCAAGGCGGGCACTACGTTCCGTCATGAAGAGCGTATCGTCCGCCCTGACGGCGGCATCCGCCATCTGCACAGCGTCGGCGAGGTGATCCGCGACCAAGATGGCAATGCCACGCGTATGCTGGGCGTATGCCTGGACGTGACCGCGCAAAAGCAGGCCGAGAGCGCGCTGCACGAGTCCGAGCGAAGCTATCAATTGCTGCTCAAAGGCGTGCGCGACTACGCGATCTACATGATCGATCCCGAGGGCCGCGTCCGTAGCTGGAATTCCGGCGCGGCGAACATCAAAGGCTATCGCGCAGACGAAATTATCGGCCGGCATTTCCGCCAGTTCTATACGCCGGAAGCCATCGCCGAAGGCGCGCCCGAGCAGGCGCTCGCACAAGCCAAGCGCGAGGGCAAGGTCAAAGGCGAAGCCTGGCGCGTGCGCAAGGACGGCAGCCGCTTTTACGCCAGCGTGGTGATTGATGCGATCCGCAACGAAGCCAACGAACTTGTCGGATTTGCCAAGATCACCCGCGACATCACCCAGCAGCGCGAGGCGCAGCTCGCCCTCGATCGGACCCGCGAGCGGCTCGCGCAAGCGCAGAAGATGGAATCGCTCGGGCAGTTGACCGGCGGCATCGCGCATGATTTCAACAATCTGCTGATGATCGTGAGCGGCTACGCGCAGATCCTGCAGCGTCGTCTAACCGACACGAAAGACCGGCAGGCGGTGGAGGCGATCGGCGCAGCCGCCAAACGCGGCGAAAATCTCACTCGCCAATTGCTGACCTTCTCGCGCCGCCAGCAATTGACCCCGGTGGTGGTCGACCTGCGCCAGCGGGTCGACGCAGTGCATGACATGTTGGCGGCCTCGTTGCGCGGCAATATCGAACTTATCTGCGATATCGAAGACGAGATCTGGCCGGTCGAAGTCGATCTCGGCGAGTTGGAGCTGGCGTTGATGAACATCGCGGTCAATGCGCGCTACGCCATGCCGGACGGCGGTCGCATCATCTTGTCGGCGCACAATGTGGTGCTCAAGCCCGGTTCGGCGGTGGGGCCGTTGCAAGGCGACTTCGTCGCGTTGGCCATCGTCGATACCGGCACCGGCATCGATCCCGAGGCTCTGCCGCGCGTGTTCGAGCCGTTCTTCACCACCAAGCCGGTGGGCAAGGGTACCGGGCTCGGGCTCTCGCAAGTGCATGGCTTTGCCAACCAGTCGGGTGGGGCGGTCATCGTGGGCAGCGAGCCGGGTCGCGGCACGACGGTGACGATCTACCTGCCGCGCAGCCGGAGGCCGGCCAAGCCGGATGCCGTGGAAGGTAGCAGCACGTCGGACAATTCCGCGCACGGCACTGTGCTGGTGGTCGAGGACAACCGCGCGGTCGCCGACGTCACCACCACCTTGATCGAGCAACTCGGCTATCGTGTGGTGCGCGCCGAGAACGCCGGTGAGGCGCTGCGCCATCTGCAGCAGGGCATCGAAGTCGATCTGGTATTTTCCGACATCGTCATGCCGGGCGGGATGGACGGCCTCGCGCTGGCGCAAGCTTGCCGCGAGCGCTATCGCGATCTTCCGGTCTTGCTCACCAGCGGCTACAGCGACGCCGCCCAGGCCGCCGATGGCCGCTTCGACATTTTACGCAAGCCGTTCGAACTGGCCGCGCTTGAGCGTGCGATCGGTGCCGCGATCAAGAACGGCAATGACCAGAGGCCGGGCGCGGGCGTCCAATAGGCGCGCCGGCGCGTGGCTAGCGCATGATCCCGAAAAGTGGGAACCGGTTTTCGGAAAAGATCATGCGCCAGCAAAATGTTAGGCGGCATTCTGATTCAATCTGAACGGATCAGACTCTAGGTGGTGGGGCGGACGATCTTCTTGATCTTGTCGATGGTGTAGTCCTGCCCGTTGATCGACAGGAGCGTCGGATTTTGCGTGAGGTCGATTGAATCCACCGTGGCTTGGATTTCGGTGGATACCCCGACCGGCTGTTTGTTGGCGTCGACCGCAGCAATAGTGATGGTGTAGCTGCCGTCCGGCCATTGCGTGCCGTCGTTGCCTTGGCCGTTCCAGGTGAAAGGCTGACCGCCCGGATTGATGTTGAGGGTGCCGGTATAGGCATTCTGGCCGCTGGCGTCCTTGATGGTGACGGTGGCGGTGGCCGGCTTGCTGACATTGAGGTTCCAGGTCGCGCTGCCATTGGCGAGCTTGGTGGTCGAACCGTCGACCACCACGGTGGCGCCGACAAGGCCGAGCGCCGTGGCCGACTGCGCGGAGGCTTCCAGGGAAATCAGGGTCGACAGCTGGTCGTTGGATTTCATCTGCTGCTCGACCTGGGCGAATTGCACGAGCTGCTGGGTGAACTGATTGGTGTCGAGCGGGTCGAGCGGGTTCTGGTTCTGCAACTGTGTGGTCAGCAATTGCAGGAAGGTCGTGAAGTTGTTGGCGATCGTGGCGTTGTCGACCGTGTTGGACACGCTCGACGCGGAGGTGGCGACCGGGGTCGATGTGATGGCGGTCATGATCGGTCCTCAGAACTCGGATGTCGACACCGCCGCCCATTCCGGCGATGCGGCTGTGGCGGTGTGGGATGGAGCCGGCCGCCGCCAGCGCGTCGTCTTCGACGACAAGGTGCGCGGCGCCCGGTGCGAAACTTTGCGATTGGTCGCGGCTCATGCTTTGGTCGCGCAGCGAGAATTGCAGGCCGTTGTCGGAGGTCTTGAGGCCGGCATCCTGCAGCGCGCGCTCGAGGCTGGCGGAATCCTGGCGCAACAGATTGAGCGTCTCGGGCCGGTCGACGGTCAGGTGCGAGGTGACATGACCGTTGCGGTCGACGTCGAGTCGCACGTCGATGCGGCCAAGCTCGGGCGGATCGAGCCGGATCTCGAAACGATTCTTGCCGGCGAGCGCCTTGGCGGCGATCTCGATGGCGACGCCGGCGAGCGGCACGGCCGCCGGCTGCGCGAGCGCGGCCTGATTGGCGGCCGGGGTCGTCGGCGCGCTTGCGTGGCCCGTCGGCGGGGGAAGCGTGATCGGCTGATTGCCGTTGGCAGCTTTGGCCGCGGCGCCCGGATCGCCGGTCTGCACCGGCGGTAATTCAACGTTGGCATGATGGGCCGGCGGCGATGCATCGCCTTTGCCTTTGGTGGGAACCGATTTGTCGGGGCCGTTGGCGACGACTGGCGGCTTGCCGTCGGTATCCGCAGGCGGTTGGGCGTCTTCCGCTATCGACGCGTCGTCCGGTTTGGCGTCCTGCGGTTTCGTCGGGTCGCCGGCTTTGCCATTGTCGGTTTGCAGAGCGGCGAGCTCCGGCAGCGTCGGCTCGGGTCCGCTGCCGGCGGCCGCCGCGTCTTGCGGCTCCGGTGTCTGATCTGGCGGTGGGGTTGTTACAGCCACGCCGATGTCGGCGGTCGGCGCGTTGGTCGTCGGAGGCGGGGCGCATGAATCGCCACCAGCCGACGCATCGGACTTGCTGGCGTCGGTGGCGGTCTTGCCGTCATCGGCGGATTTTGCCGGATCGCCCGCGTCGAAATCATCCTTGCGTTTGCCGGCATGGGGGTCGCTTGCCGTCTTGGCGGTATCCGTCGTCTTGACGGCATCCGTCGTCTTGGCCGGCGCGTCACTGCCGCTAGCGGCTTTATCCTTGTTGTCGTTCGCGGCCTTTTTGGCCGGCTTATTGGCCAGCTTATCCGTCTTGCTGTCGCCTGGGCGATGGCTCGCTTGCGGATGCTCCGTCCGCGCGGTGTCGTTGTGCTTGGCCGTATGGTTCGGCGGGGGAGCGGCTGGCGCCGGGTCGTCGAGCAGGCTGGCAAACGGCTGCCGCGGCGCGCGGTCCGCCGTGCGCGGCAAATGCGACGGCCCATGGTGGCCAGCCGCAGCTTTGGTATCGGACGCAACGTGGTGCACTGATGGGCCTCCGGAAACCCGCGTCATCGCTTGCAATGCCCAGGCCAGCCGGTTCGGATATAAAGCCGTGTAATATCAATTAGTTGAGTGGCCGCGCGTGCCCCCGCGACAGGCGCGACCCGGCAGCCGCTGCTGCCCAGCGGCAAGAAATGCCCAGCCGGCCGGTTTTTCGCCCGCGCGCCTCGGCGGGGCTCACATTGCGTGGCAGGCATCGCCACCTATAGTAAGAACAATCATGCGCAATAGCCTCGACCTTACCCGCCGTCCGCAGGACACCCGCGTCGTTGTCGCCATGTCCGGCGGCGTCGATTCCTCGGTCACCGCGGCGCTGCTCAAGGACGAAGGCTACGACGTGGTCGGCGTCACCTTGCAGCTCTACGACCACGGCGCCGCCGTGCACCGCAAAGGCGCCTGTTGTGCCGGGCAGGACATCTATGACGCGCGCAGCGTCGCCGAGCGCATCGGCATTCCGCACTACGTGCTCGACTACGAGAGCCGCTTCAAGGAGGCGGTGATCGACCGTTTTGCCGAGAGCTATGTGCATGGCGAGACGCCGGTGCCGTGCGTCGATTGCAACATGGCGATCAAGTTCCACGACCTGTTGATCACGGCGCGCGAGCTCGGCGCCGCGGTGTTGGCCACCGGCCATTACGTCGCCTCGCGGCGTTTGGCGTCCGGCGCGCGCGCGCTTTACCGCGCCCGCGAGGAGGAGCGCGACCAGAGCTATTTCCTGTTCGGCACCACGCGCGAGCAGCTCGAGAGCTTGCGCTTTCCGCTCGGCGAACGCACCAAGATGGAAACGCGGGAGCTTGCACGCCACTACGGCCTTGCAATCGCCGACAAGCAGGACAGCCAGGATATCTGCTTTGTGCCGTCCGGCCGCTACACCGACGTGATCGAGCGGCTCAAACCCGGCGCGGCGGAGCCAGGATCAATCGTCGATCTCGACGGCAAGGTGTTGGGCGCCCATTCCGGCATCATTCATTTCACCGTCGGCCAGCGCCGCGGGCTCGGCCTGTCGACAGGCACGCCGCTTTATGTGGTGCGGCTCGATGCAGACTTGCGGCGCGTCGTAGTCGGGCCGCGCCAGGCGCTGCGCACTAGCAGCATCGTGCTGCGCGACGTCAATTGGCTGGGCGAAGGCGACATCGACGATGCGCTCGCCGAGGAGCGGCGCGAGGTTTTCATCAAAGTGCGCTCGACCCGGCCGCCGCAGGCGGCCTGGCTCGCGCGCGTCGGCGATCACTACGAAGTCGAATTGATCGACGGCGAGGACGGCGTGTCGCCCGGTCAGGCTTGCGTGTTTTACGACGCCGGTGCCGGACAGGCGCGCGTGCTGGGCGGCGGATTTATCAAGAGTGCGGTTGCAGCCGATAGCGTGCGCGCTCGCCGACGACGCCAAGGCCGCGGCGGCTGCGCCGAACTAATCGGCGCATGGGCGGGGACATCGACCATAACAGTGTCGAGCGCGCCTACGCGCTGTGGGCGCCGATCTACGATTTTGTGTTCGGGGCGGTGTTCGAGCCCGGCCGGCGCGCCGCCATCCTGGCGGCCGAACGCGCCTGCGGTGCATCCGGCGGCCGCATTCTCGAAGTCGGCGTCGGCACCGGCATTTCGCTGCCCGACTATTCATGGGCCAGCCGGCTGACCGGCATCGATCTGTCGGAGCCGATGCTGCGCAAGGCGCAGGAACGGGTGGAGGAGCAAAAGCTCGCCAATGTCGAGGCGCTGGCGGTGATGGATGCCGCCAACATGGCGCTGCCGGATGAAACCTTCGACGTGGTGGTGGCGCAATTCGTCATCACCGCGGTGCCCAACCCGGAAGCGACGCTCGATGAATTCGTGCGCGTGCTCAAGCCGGGCGGCGAGATCGTGCTGGTCAACCATATCGGCGCCGACAGCGGGCCGCGCGCCGTGTTCGAATTGTGCTTTGCGCCGATCGCGCGGCGGCTCGGCTGGCGGCCGGAATTCCGCTTCGGCCGGCTCGCCGAATGGGCCGAAGGCCACGGCGGCGTGCGGGTGATCGAGCGCCAGCCGATCCCGCCGCTCGGGCAATTCTCGCTGATCCGCTTCGCGCGGTCTGCCCGACGATGAGCGCGGCCCAAGCATGGAACGCCTCGTTCGCTCAATCGTTATCAATTGATGCGACGGACCTACCACCTCATGGGGGTGGCGGCCTTGGTAACAGCGCTGACGCCGGTGCTGGCTACGGCTCAGCCGCCGCCGAACGTGAAGCCAAAGGTCGCGCCCAAGATCGAGCGGCACGACGACCCGCAAGCTTGCGCGCATGCGCGCGCGACTATCGGCTCGGGCGGCGACCTCACCGTCCCGAAAAGACAGGGCCAGCCGCTGAGCGAGCGATTGGCGCAATCGAACGGCGTGATCTGCCCGCCGCCGGTCGACCCGGAAATGCGTAAGCCGGCGCCAAAGACCGGCACCATGCCGGTCATCCCGCCGCCGGGCACGCCGGGCGGCAACCCGCATATCGTGCCGAAGTGACCGGACCGGGCTTGCTTGACAGGCTTTGCCGGCGCTCCCTATATCGCGGCCATTCCGGCAAATAACGTATCGGAATGGCGGGGTAGCTCAGCTGGTTAGAGCAGCGGAATCATAATCCGGAGGTCGGCGGTTCGAGTCCGCCCCCCGCTACCAAAACAAGGCTCTCTAAATCACTTCAACCAGGACGGCGGCTTGCCGCCGCCGGCGGCGACCGCCAGCGCGGCGCCACGCGGGCCGATGCCCGGCCCCTCGCGCTGGAAATTGGTGCAATAGGCAAACGACATGTTGCGGTCGCGGTCGCACCAGGCAAAGGCGCCGCCGGTGCCGGTATGGCCGTAGGCCGCCATGTTCTGGCCCATGGGCACCGTTTCCGGCTCGTTGTGCATGTAGCCGAAGCCCATGCGCATATAGCGCTTGGTCATGATGCAGTCGCGCTCCCACACCAGCCAGCGCGTGCGCTCGACCCCGCCGGGCGAGAGGATGCGCACGCCGTCGAGTTCGCCGTCCATCGACAGCATGGCGTAGATGCGCGCCATGCCGCGCGCGCTGCCGTGGCCGCCGAAGGAGGGCACCTCGATCTCGCGGATTTCGCGGATGTTCTGGAAGTAGCCGATCTTGGGCGCCGATTTGAAGGCGCGGCCGAGCGGCGTCGAAGGGTCGGACGAGATGTGGAAGAAAGTGTTCTTCGGATTCTCGTGCATGTCGCTGACACGCGCGATCTCGTCGGGCCGAGGCCGATGTGATAGTCGGCGCCGAGCTTCTCGCTGACCTCCTGGCGCAGGAAGCCGCCCACCGTCTGGTTGGTGACGCGGCGGATCACCTCGCCGAGCAGGTAGCCGATGTTGATCGAGTTATAGGCGCCGAAGGTGCCCGGCTCCCAGGCGGGCTCCTGCTGCTCCAGTGCCTTGATATGTTCGTCCCAGCGGAACCAGGAGCCGGGCGTGGCGCGGTCGCAATAGATGACGCCGCAGGTGTGCGAGAGGATATGGCGGATCAGCACGCCCTTCTTGCCGGCCTGCGCGAATTCCGGCCAGTAGTCGGCGACGGGCGCATCGAAATCGACTTTGCCGCGGTCGATGAGGATGTGCATGCACAGCGAACTCATGCTTTTGGCGATCGAGTTCATGATGACGATGGTGTCTTCTCTGCCATGGCACCGTGCGCGCGAGGTCCTTGTGGCCGCCCCACAGGTCGACGACCTTCTTGCCGTCCTTGTAGACGCAGACGGCGGCGCCGACTTCGCCGCGGCGGCGGAAATTGTCGGCGAAGGTCTCGCGCACGGCGGCGAATTCCGGCGCGCAGGTGCCGTTGATCAGCAGGCGGTCCTCGGTCATTACGTCTGACATGGTTCAACCCTTTGGTGGGATCACCGGCAGCAGCAGATAGCTCTCGCTGCCCGGGCCGGTATGGATGGTGGTCTTGCCGCCGAAGATCGCCGGCGGCCGGTCGGTCGGATCGTCGTGCAGGAAAGGTCCGCAGCCGGTGAACTCGTTCTTCATGTTGGAGAGCCGGCCGCCGCTCTCGCCTTTGTAGACGTAATCCTTGCCGCGCACCGACAGCGCGATGCGGGAGCCTTTGGGAATGACCAGGCAGGTCGGCCAGATCTCGATGTCGAGCTCGTAGGTCTTGTTCGGCTCCAGCGGCTGCTTTTCGTCGTGGGTGTGATAGGGCCGGTAGGGCAGGACAGTTTCTGGTCGAGCTTGCGGTGCGAGGCGCGCAGCCAGCCTTGGCCGATCGGCGTGTGCGGATCGAGGGCGCCGTGGAACACGACTTCCTTGCCGTCCGGTCCATAGACCTGCAGCACCACGAACAGGTCGGCGTCGACCGTGGACGACGAGCGAACAGCTTCAGCGCCGACGGGCCGGTGATTTCGGTCTCGTGCTCCAATGGCGCGGTCATGAACTGCACGCCGTCGCCGAGCGCGTCGAAGGTGGTTTGCTCAGACTTTGCCGGCGTCTTATCCGACAACGATTGAGACGCGGGCGAAAGGTAAAGCTTGGTCCATTGCGTGCGCGCGAGCGGCCATTCGTTCTCGTAGCGGATGGCGAATTTCTCGCCGGGATAGCGGATGTTGAGCTGCACCGGCGGCTGCTTGTCCCAACCGGTGTCTTCGCCTTTGAGGAAATGGCCGAGGAAGCGCTTCTGCAGATCGATGCCGTAGTCGGTATAGAACAGCGTCCAATGCCGGTCGCCGTGCATCTCGAGCCATTTCTGTTTGGAGGCCGCGCGCACGAAGCCTTCGATATTGCCGCGCAGATGCAGGCTATTGCCGCCCCAATTGCCGCACGACAACAGCGGCACCTTGATCTCGTCCGACTGAGCGGAATGATCGCGGTGATATTGATTGTCGAGCGGATTGGCTGCGATCTCGCCGCCGAGGTCGCTGCGATTGGCGTCCAGTTCTGCGTCGCTCAACGTCTCCGGCCCCGACACCAGATCGCCATGCACGGCGCTGCGCTTGCCGCGCGTGCCGAGCCCATGCTGCACCGTCTTGATCTGCATGTCGGACCAGTTGGCCTGGAACGTGCAGAGAATGCCGCCGTGATGATTCTTGTCGCGGTACCAGTCGACGGCGCCTTCCCAAACGCAAATCGCGGCAAGGTGCGGCGGATGCAGCGCGGCCACCTGCCATTGGTTGATGGCGTAGTAGGAGATGCCGTTCATGCCCACTTTGCCGTTGCTCCACGGCTGGGCCGCCGCCCATTCGATGCAGTGATAAATGTCTTGTGTCTCGCGCGGCGAGAAATGATCGATATGTCCGGGCGAGCGCCCGGCGCCGCGTGAATCGACGCGCACGCAAACATAACCGTCCGGCACCCATTTCTCCGGGTCGACCACTTCCCAGGCCTGATATTGATTGGTCGAATTGGCGGCGACGTCCGGATGCTCGCGCACCATGATCTCCCAGGCGGTCGGATAGCCTTCCTGGAACGCCAGCCATTTCGCGTAAGGTCCGCAGGAAAGGATGACCGGATATTTGCCGTCCTTTATCGGGCGGTAGACATCGGCGCGCAGCACCACGCCATCGTCCATGGTGATCGGCAGATCCCAGTCGATGGTCATGCCATCGCGCGTCTCGGTGCGTCCACGGACTTCGGTCGGTTTATCAAGCATGGCGTCCCTCGCAGCGTTTCCGGTTATCCACGTCTGTCGCGTGTTTTGTCGCGCAGTCTAGGTCCATGATAGCAGCGCGCGCAATTGCAAGCGGTGGCGATCAGGGTTGCGCTTTCGCCGTGAGAAATGGTGGCTGCAACCGCAGGACGCAGCGTTCGCAATATGGACGCATCACGGTCGCTGCCCTTGCCAACGCGTGGGCAACATTTCGGCAGCCGCCGATTGCCTGGTTGCGCGCCACGACCAGGATACGAATGTGACTCCGGCCAACCAATTGACCAGTGGTTGCCGGCGCAGCGTGCGTTCTTAATGATTCCTTTGTTGCGGACCAAAACGCTTGACCCTATGATTGCTTCAACCGCGATCGAAATTGCGGATCGATTAGGGACTTAACGCCAAAAAGGCACGCTTGGCTTCGTTCGGTGGGTCGCGAACAGCGATCGCTAAACGCATTCAAAAGCCAAGCTTTGGGAGGGTCGCTTGCGTCACGCCTCTCGCGCACATTGTGCGACCGCCTGCCGGTACAGCTTCGGCAGCGCCAGGAAAGTTTTGCCCGCGATCAAATTCAAAAATATCGAATCGCTACGCTGCGCATCGTGTGGTGTGCCGGCGTTCGGCGCGATGTGCTCGCCGACAAATGAGGAGAAGGCTTGATGAATACCGTCGTGCGCTCGGTCGAAGCCGCGAAACCGGACATCGCCCGCAGCGAGGTGCGCGACGGCATGCGCATCGACTGGGATCTGCCGATTGTCATGGACGACGGTCTCGTGCTGCGCGCCGACGTGTTCCGCCCGATCGCCGAGACTCGCTACCGGTCATTCTCAGCTACGGCCCATATGGAAAGGGCTTGCCTTCCAGGACGGCTACTCGACCTGCTGGGAGAAGATGGTCACGCAGCATCCCGACGTTGCGTCGGGCTCCAGCAGCAAATACCAGAACTGGGAAGTCGTCGATCCCGAGAAATGGGTGCCGCACGGCTATGCGTGCGTGCGTGTCGATTCACGCGGCGCTGGCCGTTCGCCCGGCTATCTCGAGCCGTTCGGCATGCGCGAGACGCAAGACATCTATCATTGCATCGAGTGGGCCGCGGCGCAGCGCTGGAGCACCGGCAAGGTGGGGATGAACGGCATTTCCTATTACGCCGTCAATCAATGGCTGGTGGCGGCACTCGAACCTCCGCATCTCGCCGCCATGTGCATCTGGGAGGGCTTAAGCGACAATTACCGCGACGCCAACTATCACGGCGGCATCATGCAGACCATGCCGCGCAATTGGTGGGACATGCAGATCATGCACGTCCAGCACGGTTACGGCACGCGCGGCTTTCGCAGCCGGGTGACCGGCGAACTGGCCGCCGGTCCCGAGACGCTGAGCGACGAAGAACTGTCCGCCAATCGCGAGCGCTACGGCGCCGACTTGGCCGCGCATCCGTTCGACGACGACTTCCATCGCGAGCGCTCGGCGCAATTCGACAAGATCAAGGTGCCGTTCCTCTCCGCCGGCAATTGGGGCGGGCAGGGCCTGCACACCCGCGGCAATGTGGAGGGCTTCGTGCGCTCCGCCTCCAAGCAGAAATGGCTGGAGATGCACGGGCTCGAACATTGGACCGAGTTCTACACCGACTACGGCGTTAACCTGCAGCGCCGCTTCTTCGATCATTTTCTCAAAGGCGAAGACAACGGTTGGGACAAGCAGCCGCCGATCATGCTGCGCGTTCGCCACATCGACCATTTCGAGGAGCGCACCGAATCCGAATGGCCGATGGCGCGCACGCAGTGGACCAAGTTCCACCTCGATCCAGACGGCTTGCGTCTCACCACAACGCCGCCGCGCGGCAACCGCACGATCACCTATGCGCCGCTGCGCGACGGCGTGACCTTCCTGTCCGATCCGCTGGAGGCCGCGACCGAGATCACCGGCCAGTCGGCCTGCAAGCTGTTCATTTCTTCCGCTACCGAGGACGCCGACATTTTCCTGGTGCTGCGGGTCTTCGCGCCCGACATGAAGGAGATTGTCTTTGTCGGTGCGCTCGATCCGCATACACCGGTGCAGCAGGGCTGGCTGCGCGCCTCGCATCGCGAGCTCGATCCGGCGCTGAGCAAACCGTACCGGCCCTATCACACGCATCAGCGCAAGCTGCCGCTGAAGCCGGGCGAAAAAACCGAGCTCGATATCGAGATCCTACCGACCAGCGTCGTGGTGCCGGCCGGCTACCGCATCGGGCTGTCGGTGCGCGGCCGCGACTATGTCTATCCGGGCGCCAGCGGCGGACGCCTGTCCAACATGAAGAACGAATTCACCGGGTGCGGCCCGTTCCTGCATAACGACGGCGACGATCGGCCCCCGCAAATCTTTGGCGGCGACGTCACGATCCACACGGGCGCGGATGCCCCGAGCCACGTGCTCTTGCCGATCTGCCGGCGAAATAGCGAACTCGCCTACACGTGAATGAAACAACGCCTTAAGGGCGACAGAGGGAGGAAGACCATGAGCAAGTTCGAGGTATCACGGCGTACATTTGTCGAAGGCGGTCTGGGCCTAACCGTAGCGAACTTCATCCCCGGCGCGTCGCCGCTCGCCAAAGCCGCCACCATGGAAGAATCGACGGTCGCGGCGGCCAAGGCCTCCGCAAGACCGACGTCAAAGGCATGATCTGGTCGACTTACATGGTGCCGATGCAGCCGGTGATCGCCGAATTCAAGAAGCAGACAGGCATCGGCATCGGCTCGATCCAGGACATCTCGATCTTCGACGCCCCGCAGCGCGCCATGGCGGAAGCGCTGTCGCGCTCGCCGCAGTTCGACTTCTTCCATGTCGACTCGAACATGATCCCGTCGCTGGTATCGGCCGGCTTCCTCGAGCCGCTCGACGACTACATGAAGAAGGCGAACTTCAAGCTCGACGCGGTCGGCGACTTCGCCAACTTCATGACCTACAAGGGCAACACCTACGGCATGCCGACCGACGGCAACGTCCACATCCAGTTCGACGCGCAAGGATCTGTCGAAGATCCCGACAACAAGAAGAAGTTCGAGGACAAGTTCGGCAAGCGCAATCGACCTGGCCCGAGACCTGGGAAGAAGAACCTGCAGCTGATGAAGTTCTTCCAGGATCCCGAAGAAGGACCTCTATGGCTCGGCCAATCTGCGCAACCGCGCCAACGGCGTCACCTGGTGGTACATGTATCTTCTACAGCGCCGGCGGTTTCCCGTTCGACGACGACATGAAGCCGACGCTCAACACCGACGCCGGCAAATACGCGGTCGAGACTATCCTGCACGTCAAGAAGGTCGCATCCGGAAGCGCCCGGCTGGGGCACGCCGCAGATGATCCCGCGGATCGTCAAGGGCAAGGCATTTGCCTGCCAGTACTGGGACGGCATCATTGCGCTGGCGGAGAATCCGGCGAAATCGAAAACCGTCGGCAAGTGGAAATACGGCCTGGTGCCGGGCTCGGAGTTCTCCGGCAAGCGCATCTACCGCTCGATCTCGTCGCCGCTGGCCGCGATCCTCGTCAACCGCTACAGCCCGCGCAAGGAGCAGGCGGCTATCTTGGCGATGTGGCTGGGGGACGCTGGCAAGAACAGCATCCCGATCGTCGCCGACCGCGTCAACACCTTCCACGATCCATGGCACAAGGGGCACATGACAAGTCGCGGTGGTGCACGAGGCCTATACGCCGGAACGGCATCAAGGCGATCGAGACAAACTTGCAGGTGTCGTCGCCGCCGATCTACCTGACCGGCTACCTGGAATTCCAGGACGCCTCGGCAAGAACCTGTCCGAGGCTTACGTCGGGCAGCTTGCCGGCCAAGGACGTGCTGCCGAAGACCGAGGACGAGTGGAAGAGCATCATTCGCCGCACCGGCCGCAGCAAGCTGAAGGAGGAGATCGCGAGCTACAAGGCCGTGATGCCGAAGGCGACAAGCCGACTTGACGGCTCGCAGCAGGGCCTATGACCCGATACCCATAAGCCGGGCGAGCCATGTCCTCGCCCGGGCTGTCTGTCGGAGGTTGGACATATGGCCGTTGACGGCTGCTCTGCGGCCCCGATACGCCGCTGCGCGGCCTCGACGCGCGCGGTGTCGCGCCTGCGCGCGGTCAGGCGATTTAGTTGGCGCTGCTGCTGCCGCTGTCGCGCTGTTCGTCTTTCTGCTGACGCCGGTGCTGCTCCTGCAGCTGTATTTCTCGTTCCATCAATGGACGGTCTATCTCGGCACCTGGTGGGATGCCGAATTCGTCGGATTGGAGCTTTTCGGGAGGTGCTCACCGACCCGCGCTTCGGCTGGGCGGTCCTGCGCTCGCTGGCCTTCGCCGCCGGCTCGACCTTCGGCTGCTTCGTTTTCGGCTTTGCGCTTGCCTATCTGATGTATCGGCCGTTCCGCGGCCAGGCGCATCTATTACATCATCTTCATCCTGCCGATGCTGACCGTGCCGATCGTCGTCGCCTATACGGCGGAGATGCTGCTCTACAGGCGGCCGGTGAACGCCATCATCATCGCGCTCATCGGCGTCGACTTCAAGCCGGCGTGGCTGGCAAATCCGCAAATCGCGCTGCTGACCGTGGCTTTGCTCGAGATCTGGAACTGGACGCCGTTCTCCTTCATCATCATGCTCGGCCGGCCTGGCGGCGATTCCCAAGGAGCCGATCGAAGCGGCGGAAATTCTCGGCGCCTCCAAATGGCGGATCTTCTGGGAGGTGCAGTTGCCGCTGCTGCGGCCGGTCATTCTGCTGGCGCTGGTGCTGCGCTTCCTCGAGGCATGGCGGAGTTCCCCAAGACCTGGGCGTTGTTTCAGGGCGGCCCGGGATCGGCGACCGAAACCATTCCCGTCTACATCTACCTCGACACCTGGCAATATTTCCAGATCTCCAAGGGCGCGGCCATGTCCTACGTGGTGATGATGATGATGGTCGTTATCGTCCTGATCGCGATCAATCTGCTGCGGCGTGAGAAGCGCGCGCTCGACGCCATGTACGCAGACGCGCCGAGCGACGGGAGGGGGGCGCGATGGCGATGACCAAATCGCAGCGCCGCCGCATCACGACGGTCGTGCGCTACGTCGTCCTGACCATCTGGGCGATGATCGTCTTCTTTCCGATCTATTGGATGGTGTCGACGTCGTTCAACCGATCGACCCAATGGTTTTCCTGGCCGCCGGTTTATTTCCCGATCCACCGACCTTCGAAAACTACATGAACGTGTGGTTCGTGCGCGAGGAATACACGGCGACGCAGTACATCCATCTCCCCGCAGAAGCCGTTGATCGCATTCCGAACTCGCTCGGTGTCGCGCCACGTCGACGTTCTGTGCGGTGCTGTTCGGCTCGATCATCGCCTACGGCGTGTCGCGCTATCGGATCCTGTCCGAAGTGCGGATGTTCCAGCTTCTGATGCTGCGCATGATCCCGCCGATCGTCATCGTTGCGCCGCTGTCGCTCTATTATTCCGCGATCGGTCTGCTCGACAGCCTGACCGGGCTGATCCTGATCTACTTCCTCACCACGCTGCCCTACGCGGTGTGGATGACCAAGAGCTTCATCGACGAGGTGCCGCGCGAGGTCGAGCAGGCCGCCGAGATCCTCGGCGCCTCGCGCTGGCGGACGATTTCGAGGTCGTGCTGCCGCTGATCCGCTCCGGGCTGGTGGCGACGTTCCTGTTCATTCTGATCCTGACCTGGAGCGAATATCTGCTGGCGCTGATCCTGTCGAAGACCGCAGGTGTCGACGCTGCCGGTCGAGCTGTCGAAATATCAGGGCTCGACCGAGGGCCGCGTCTACGGCCGCCAGGCGGCGCTGTCGGTCGGCATCACGTTGCCGCTGATCATCGTCGGGCTCCTGATCCGCAAGCATCTGGCGCGGGGCTTCAGCTTCGGCATGGTCCGGAGGTAAGCAGTGGCGCGTATCGAGCTGCGGAACCTGCACAAGACCTTCGGCGCCGTCGTGGCGGTGAAGAACCTGACTTCACGATCGAGGACGGCGAGTTCGTCGTGTTCGTCGGCCCGTCGGGCTGCGGCAAGACGACGACACTGCGCATGATCGCCGGCTTCGAGGACCCGACGTCGGGCGAGATCCGCATCGACGGGCGGGTCGTCAACGACCTCGAGCCGCGCGACCGCGGGCTCGGCATGGTGTTCCAGAGCCACGCGCTGTTCCCGCACAAGACCGTGGCGCAGAACATCGAGTTCGGGCTGCGCATGAAGAAGGTGCCGCACGGCGGAGCGCGTCAAGCGCGTGCGCGAGGTGGCGGAGATGGTGCGCATCACGCCATCTGCTCGGCAAGATGCCGGGGCAGTGCTCGGGCGGCGAGTCGCAGCGCGTCGCGCTGGCGCGCACGCTGGTGACCAATCCGTCGACCTTCCTGCTCGACGAGCCGCTGTCGAGCCTCGACGCCAAGCTGCGCCGCGAGCTGCGCGCCGAATGCGACCGGCTGCACGAGGAGCTGCAAGAAAACCTTCATCTACGTCACGCACGACCAGGAAGAGGCGATGACGCTGGCCGACCGGATCGTCGTGATGCGCCAGGGCGAGATCGAGCAGGTCGGCTCGCCGATGGAGATCTATTCCAATCCGGTCAGCGAGTTCGTCGCCGATTTCTTCGGCTCGCCGTCGATGAACCTGGTGGCGGGCGAGGTCGACGAGGGAGGGCGGCGGCGCTCGTTCCGTTCGCCCGCTTCAATGTCGGTGCTGCCGGAACGCTTGCGCGGCGGCAGGCGGGCGCGGCGACCTCGGCATCCGGCCCGAGCATGTCGGCGGTGCCCCGCGACGGCAGAGCGAGGCCGACACTCCCGGTGCGCCTGGTCGAGCCGCTCGGAAAGGACACGCTGCTCTATTTCGAGACGGCGGCGAGCGCGCGTTCGTTGCGATCAGCGAAGGCCTCGAGCATGGCCGATGTCAGGCCGGCGCCCGCGTCGGGCTCGTCTTCGAGCCACCGGCTGCATCTGTTCGGTGCCGACGGCCGCCATTGCGGTCACGGCGTGATCATTCAAGGCATCGCCGCCGTTGCCGATCGACACCAGCTGAGACAGAATCTCGAGGTATCGATGGATTACCGCGAAAAAAGCGAAATCCGCGACGGCATGCGGATCGACTGGGACATGCCGATCACCATGGACGACGGCATCGTGCTGCGCTGCGACATCTACCGGCCGGTCGAGGAGGGGAGGTACCCGGTGATCATGACCTACGGGCCCTACGGCAAGTGGCTGCACTTCGAGGACCTCTACAAGGATCAGTGGCGACCGCATGTGCGCCGATCAGCCCGACGTGCCGAGCGAACTCGACGAACAAATATCAGTGCTGGGAGGTGGTCGACCCGGAGAAATGGGTGCCGGACGGCTATGTCGTCATCCGTGTCGACAGCCGCGGCGCCGGCCGCTCGCAGGGCATCATCGACATCTGGTCGTTGCGCGAGGCGCAGGATTTGGCGCAGTGCATCGACTGGGCCGGTGTGCAGCCGTGGTCGAACGGAAAAGTGGGCCTGAACGGCATTTCCTACTATGCTGAGAACCAATGGCAGACGGCGGCGCTGCAGCCCAAGCATCTCGCCGCGATCTGCACCTGGGAGGGCGCCGCCGATTTCTACCGCGACATGGCGCACCATGGCGGCATCTTCAATCGCGGCTTCGTCGAAGGACTGGTCGAAGGCGCAGGTCTACACCTTGCAGAACGGCCGCGGCACGCGCGGCTTCAAGAGCCGCATGACCGGCGATTGGGTGTCGGGTCCGGAAACGCTGTCGGAGGAAGAACTCGGCAAGAGCCGGCATAATTTCTACGAGGACTGCCCCCCCGGAAGCTCGACACCGACGAGTTCTGGCAGTCGCGCATGCCCGACTGGAGCAAGGTCAAGACGCCACTCTTATCGTCCGCCAACTGGGGCGGGCAGGGCCTGCATCCGCGCGGCAATTTCGAGGGCTTCGTCCGCTCGGCTTCCGAGGACAAATGGCTCGAGGTGCACGGCATCGAGC
>CAVSGT010000015.1:0-312476 GCA_963727555.1 uncultured Alphaproteobacteria bacterium
AAGCACTGTAGTCGCTGGATTTTAAGTGGTCGAACAAGCCGGAGGAGCCGCAAATAGGGCGCTATGTGGATACGGCGCTAGTCTCCGCGACGCTTCCATCGTAGTTTGGTTTGGACGTGTCGATAATTGGTAGTTATCGACCATTTGCGCCCAAGAGCGGCTCTTGATTTGAGCAACCTTGCAGCGCTCTGCAAAAAGCTATTTTTTGCTCTCCATAGCAAGTCGTCGCAATGGCTCGCGACAGAGATCCGCAGTCCACATGAAATGCTTGGTGAGTAGCTCCACCGCTTGATCCGCGTTGCGTGCGACCGCAGCCTCCATAATGGGGAGATGCTCGTCCACAGGCTCACGTTCGACCTGTGCCGGAGTCGCGCGTGCAATATGGCGGTATATGTCGGCCACGTCGAACAATTGGTCGCAAATTTCGACAACCCAGTGCGAGCCGCAGCCACTGATCAGGCTGCGGTGAAAAATGCGATGTGCTATTTCCCACGCCGGGTTTACCTTCGGGCCACCCGACGGGTTCTGCCGCGAGATGCGGGAAAGTCGGTGATACGTTACCAGGACGTTTTCTTCCCATGCGCTGTCGCCATGGGCGATCGACTCGCGCAGCGCGCGCTCGTTGAGCCAGCAGCGCGCCTTTATCAATTCGTCAAGGTCCTGTTCGCTGACCGATGAAACCGAGAAGCCGCGCAGTTCGTTGTGGCGGACCAGCCATTCGCGCGATAGGCGATTGAGGGACTCACGGATTGGGCTCAGTCCGACTCCGAACCGCTCGGCGAGTTGGCGCACCTTTAGCTTGCCGCCGGGTGGCAACTCACCTGAAATGATATCCTGGCGCAGTTCCTTGGTGATCAGTGAGACGTGTGTTTCACTGCGTTTTTGGCGCCTCGCGAATTCGGTGGTCATAGCCCCGCGCTCCGTGCTCCCGATCCCAAACTCATATCTGCTGTTATCCAGAGCCACAATTATCGTGACTTTTGGCTCAGGACTGAATTTGTTCGATTATTATAACAAAAGACGAAAATAAGCGATCAATTATTGACATTGTAGCGGGCCCGCGCCTAGCGTTGGCCAATTACCTTCGGACGAACGCGCCATTTAGAGGCACCTCATGGCCAACCAGCAATCCACCCAATCGGCGCAGCCCCGCATTGTTCGAACCCCTGCGGATTTCCGCTGGCCAGGCGGTCGACACGTCGCGGTGATATTCAACCTCGCCTACGAGGCGTGGTCGGACGGCAAGGCGCCGGGAATTGGTCCGATGGGCAACCCGTTGCCTGCGGGAGCGTTCGACTCGAATGCATTGTCGTGGGGGAACTACGGCTCGACCCAAGGAATCGAACGCCTGCTGCGCGTGCTTGACCGTGCCAAGACGCGGGGCAGCGTGATGGTGAGCGGCATATTGGCGGAGCGGCAGCCCGATCATGTGCGCGCAATCATGAACGCCGGTCATGAACTGGCTGCCCATAGCTATGCGCAAGACGTTGTACCGGCGACGCTGCAGCCCGACGAAGACCGCCTCAACGTCAAGAAAACCACAGAGATCCTCGAAGCGGTCACCGGCATTCGGCCGCGCGGGTGGCTCAGTCCGCGCGGAACGCCGAGCGCCGAAACCGTGCGTAACCTGATTCAAGCCGGCTATGAATGGCACGGTGACGTACTCGACGGCGACCGCCCTTACGTTCAGCGCTTCGCCGAAGGCGACATCATCGCGGTTCCGTTCACCGTCGACATCAACGATCTGCCGCACGCGATCCGTTTCGGACGCACCCCGCAGCAATATGTCGACATGTTCGATGCCTATCTCACGCACACGTTAAAGGCGGATGACGGACCGATCGTTATCGACGTGACCGCGCATACCCATTGCTACGGCCGTCCGGGCGGTGCTTGGGCCTTCGAGGAAGTCGCTCGCAAGACAAGCGGCCGCGACGATGTATGGATTACGACCCGGCAGGAAATTGCCGACCACGCGCGGCCATTTTTGACCTGAAGGGCTCAGGAAGTTTGCGCGCAACCGCGCGGGAAATTCGCTGGCACGACCGAAGCGCCGCGATGCCAAGTTAGAAGGAACGCTATCTCTCACTTGGTCCCGCGACCATCTGTCAGAGTCTGGAAATGCGTGCGACCTAATCGACTATATGGCAATGTGCGGCAAAGCACCGATAAATTGACGTCGACAAATCACTATTCGCGAAGTTCGTCGCCAGACATGCGCTGATGCAGAGACTGATCCAGTGGCAGCCGAAACGACAGTGACGATGACCGAAAAAGCGGGATCGGACGCGCCGACCGGTTCATTCACTGCTTTTGGGAAACGCACATTGCACGCGCTGACCCGGCCGCGCGTCTATCGCTCGCTCATTTCCCTGGCGATCTTCCTTGTCGGATGGGAATTGCTCGGTCGCTATGTGTTGACCAACAAGCTGTTTTTCGTGCCGCTCTCCGACGTCGTCGTCGCGTTCGTCAAGCTTTCGCTCAATGGCGAGTTGGAGACGCATATTGCCGCCAGCTTCAAGGCGATCGGCTACGGCATGGCGTTGGCGATCGTCTTCGGGATCAGTTATGGCATCCTGCTCGGCGCCAGCCGTGTCGTTGCCGACTATACGGAAGTCTACATCAACGCGCTTTATTCGACGCCGCTTGTCGCCATCGCACCGCTGCTGATCCTTTGGCTGGGAATCGGGATTGGCTCGAAGATCGCGGTGGTCTTTCTGATATCGGTCTTCCCCATCATCATCAGCACGGCGTCTGGGGTTCGCAACGTCGATGCGCATTTTCTCGACGTGGCCAAAGCCTATGGCGCAACGCGATGGCAAATTGTCTACAAAGTGCTGATCCCCGCCGGTCTTCCTTTCGTGCTCACCGGCGTCAGGCTGGCGATCGGCCGCGCCATCGTGGGCGTTGTCATTGGCGAATTGTTCGGAGCCAGCGCCGGTCTCGGCTATCTCATCTACACGTCGGGTCAGACTTTTGACGTTCCGTCGCTGTTCGTCGGCGTCCTCTGCTTGGCTTTCGCCGGCGTGTCCTTGACCTGGATTCTTCAAAAGCTCGAGAAGCGTCTTATCCGTTGGAAGCCGGTGGAGCTGGAGGACTGAATGTCACAGAGCGCCACTAATACCCAGTCGATCAAGCTCTCGGTTTCGGGGCTTGGCAAGACCTTCAAGACGCGGGGCAAACCGCTCGTGGTGCTCGAAGACATCAGCTTCGAGGTCAGGGCCGGTGAGTTCTTCGTTATCGTCGGCCAGTCGGGTTGCGGCAAGACGACGTTTCTTCGCATCGTCCAGGGGCTCGACCAGGCGACCACCGGGCAGATCGAACTGGATGGACGTCCGCTGAAAGGGCCCGGTCCCGATCGTGGCTTCGTGTTCCAGCACGATTCGCTGTTTCCGTGGCGCACGACGTTGCGCAACGTCACGTTTGGAACAGAACTGCGCGGCATCCCCCGCAAAAAGGCCGAGCAGGAGGCGCACGACATTATTTCGTTGGTCGGGCTGGCCGGCTTCGAACAGCACTATCCGTTCGAACTCTCCGGTGGCATGCGGCAGCGGGTCAATCTGGCGCGAGCGTTCGCGGTCAATCCGGACATCCTGCTGATGGACGAGCCTTTCGCGGCTCTCGATGCGTTGACGCGGGAATCGATGCAACAGGAACTCGTCAGGATCGTCGCAGAAACCGGCAAGACTGTTCTGTTCATCACGCATCAAATCGACGAGGCGGTGCTGCTGGCGGATCGTATCGCCGTCTTGAGCGCGCGGCCGGGCAGGGTGGTCCGCATCATCAATGTCGATTTGCCGAAGCCGCGCACGCTCGCGCTGAAGCGCACGCCGGAATTCCAGGCGCTGGTCGAGGAAGTTTGGAGCCTGATCGCCGGGCCGCCGCAAGGCCAATCGGACGCGCAACGCGCGGAGGCCCGCGGCTAAGGCGTTCGAGCGTTAAATCAGGCCGTGATACGATCCGCCATCGAGCTGGAGATTTTGGCCGGAGATGAAGCCGGCTTGCGCGCTGCACAGGTAGGCGCAAGCGTCGCCGAATTCGTCGGGGTGGCCAAACCGCTTGGCCGCGATCGTCTCGACAATCTTGGCGCGGGCATCTTCGTACGAGACATTATCCTGCCGCATGATCCGCTCGGCCATGAAGCGCTGACGGTCGGTGTCGATCCGCTCCGGCAAAAGGTTGTTGATCGTCACGTTATCGACCGCAATCTCGCGCGACAGCGATTTGGATAGTGCGGTCAGTCCCGTTCGCGCTGCCGTGGAGAGGCCCATGGTCGGGCTCGGCGATTTAACCATGGCGGAAGTGATGTTCACGATGCGACCGAATTTTCGCTGCCGCATGCCGGGCAATAGCGCCTTGATCATGAAAACGGCCGCCAGCATGTTGGCCTCGAGTGCGGCGAGCCAGTCGTCATGGCTCCAGTCCGCGAGCTTGCCTGGAGGCGGCCCCGCATTGTTGTTCACCAGGATGTCGGCGTCCGGACAAGCCGCAACGAGGCTCGCGCGGCCGGTTTCCGTATTGATGTCGGCAACCACGGGGGTGATCGCGGCGCCGGTCATGGCGCCGATGTCGGCTGCGGTCGCGTCCAGACGGCCGCGGTTCAAGCCGTTGATCACCACGCTGCAACCCTCGCGCGCGAGCGACGTCGCGCAGGCGCGCCCAAGCCCGCGCGACGAGGCGCAGACAATTGCCTTTCGGCCTTTGAGTCCGAGGTCCATTTCGTCACCTAAGGGGGTGCGTAACGAGCCAGATTCGCCGGCCGGCCCCTGGGCTGAATTATATTATCGATTATACTTGACCATAGTTATTATAATCGATCAATCTTGAACCCCCAACTTAGTCTCGCCCCTCCACGTTCAGGGCATTCCGTCTCGACCGCCGACGGATCCGGAGCTAAAGGCGCCAAGTCTTGAATCTAAAATCAAGGGAGTTCGCCCGTGTCTCGCCCACCTTCGCCGCCGATTGATCGCACCTATCGCAAACCGAAACTCAAGCTGCCGCCGGGCGCGTGCGACACGCATTTCCATTTCATAGGGCCGCAGAAGCAGTTTCCGCTGAAACCCACTCATGTCTTCAGCCATCTCGAATTTGAGGACACGCCGATTGAGGATTGGTTGAAGATGCAGGATGCGCTTGGGCTGTCGCGCGGGCTGCACGTGCAGTCGATGATGTACGAGAACAATTACGAGATCGTCCTGCACGGCCAGTGCCGCTTCCCCGATCGGCTGCGGGCGGTCTGCATTCCGTGGTCGCAGACCACCGACGCCGAGCTCGATATTCTCACAAAGTCGGGCGTCGTCGGTTATCGCGTCACCAACAGACTCGAAAAGACGATCGACGCGCGCATGATCAAGCGCGTGCACGAACACGGCTGGGGGATTCATTATCTCGTGCGCTCGCAGGAGGCGCCCGACGAGTGGCGCAAGCAGATACTTCAGTCACCAGGCCGATTTGTGCTTGAGCACACGGGCGGCATCGAGCCGGATAAAGGTCTCGACAGCGTCGGTTTCAAATTTGTGCTGTCGTGCCTGGATACCGGCCGTTGCTGGGTCAAGCTGTCGCCGCGCGTGTCGAAGCAGGACAATTTCCCATTCGACGACGTGTTGCCCTATGTGCGGTTGATGGTGGAACGTTATCCAGACCGCCTGTTGTGGGGTTCCGACTGGCCGCATCCGCAATATTTCAAGCCGATGCCCAACGATATCGATTTGCTCGATCAGATGCTCGACTGGGTGCCGGAGGAGGCGACGCGCAACAAGATTTTCGTCGATAACCCGGCCGAGCTTTTCGGTTTTCCTCCGGCCGCCAAATGATCGGCAGCGCCGGAAACATTGTGGCACGGCTTAGGAGGCTTGCATGAGCGCGCCAAGAATTTTTGGCGAGGCCGGTCAACACGAATCGGACGTCTGCCCCAGAAACGATTTCTTCCCCGCCTTCACGCGCGGCGAAATGATGGATCGCCGCAAACGCACCGCCGCGATGATGGCGGAGCAAGGTCTCGATGCGCTGGTGATCTGGGGCGGCTTCGGCGTTCTGTTCGGCAGCGGCGGCGGCCAAACCAATCTCACTTGGCTTGCGAATTATGCCGCGTGTATCCAGGGCTATCTGGTGGTCGCGCGCGACGGGCAGCTGACGCTCGTTTTGCGGATCGCCCATCATGTTCCAAATGCGAAGGACCTTACCTTCATCGACGACATTCGAGCGGCCTATTCGGTCGCCGACGGCGTCGTGGAGCGGCTACGCGAGCTTGGCGCCGACAAGGGGCGTATCGGGATCGTCGGCCCGCATGTCGGCCGGCCGGCGACCCGCATTACAATCCCGGTCGAGCATCATCGCATCATCGCCGGCGCATTGCCCGAGGCAGTCCTCGAAGACGCCTCGGATGCATTCGAAGCGGTCCGCTACGTGCGCAGCAAGGAAGAGCTCGACGTTCTGCGCCGGGCGGGCAAGCTTTGCGACAGCGTGTTCAAGGAAATGGTCGCCGCAACTCGTCCGGGCGTGAGCGGGACCGATCTGCGTCGGCTCGTCAATGTCCGCTGTGCCGAGGCCGGCGGCACCTATGTGTTCTGCCATATCGGCTCATTTCCGACTATCAACCCGCATGAGTGCTATCCGGACTACTATCCGAACGACCGCAAGGTGAATGCCGGCGAGGTGCTCTATACCGAGTTGTGCCTGGGCTACGGCACTTACTGGGGCAAGATCTGGGGAACCTGGTTCTGCGGCCAGCCGCCGGATGAATATGTCCATATGTTCGATGACGCGGCGCAAGCGCACAATGCACTGCTTGCGCAATTCAAAGCCGGCACCCAGGCGCAGGACTACGATCGGATTGCAATTGCGTTGCGTGAGAAGGGCTACGACATCCGCTATCCGTTGATTTCCGGCTGGAGCGCGATCAACCACAATCCGCAAGCGGGCGCCGCCCCCGACACCAAAGCTGGCGCGCTGGTCAAGCCGTTTCGCGATTGGGTATTCCGCGCCGGCGAGACGTTCACGATCGTCGTGTGGATCAGCTTGCCGGGCACCGAGAAGGGCGTCTGGGTCGGCACTTCCGGCGCGTTGAGTGGCGACGGTTTTGAGCGCTTCAACGACGGCTTTCCCACGCAGCTACAGGTGGCGTGAGCCTTCCATCATCCCGGGGCGGGCGATAACGCTGCCCCGGCATGACGGAAGCGCGAGGTCGTTGCGCGAGCCCTTTACTTGGCCACCGCAATCGGCAGCACGACCTGTTGCGGCGTCAACTCGCCTTTCTTGAGCTCGCCGCGGGCCACCATGGCGTCGATGATGGTCTGCACGCCCGCCATCCGCACCTTGGAATCCGGCGAGTAGATCTTATCGGTGACGAAATATTGGTCGTAGATCTTGCTCAGCAAAGCGGGGTCGCGCTTGGTGTATTTGTGCAGGATCGCGATCGCTTCTTCGCGGTTCTTCGGATCCCACAGCCACTTATGCGCCCGGGTCAGTACCCGCTCGATGCGTTGGGCGTGATCCTTTTCGCCCGCCCATTTGCGGGTGACGGCGTAATAGCTGGGCGGATAGGGCGGCTTGAGTTGGCTGAAATGGAACAGCGCCGTCAATCCCTTGTCGACCGCAAGCTGGGCGGTCGGCTGATAGAGCACCGCGACGCCGATCGAACCGTTTTGCAGGGCCGCGTATTTTTGCGGCGTTATTCCAGATACGATGACTTTGTAGTCGTCTTTTTTCAGCCCGTGTTCGGCCAGAACGGAATCGGCCAGCGCCTGTTCCGAGCCGTGCAATGCACTCACGCCGAGGTTCTTGCCCTTCAGGTCCTTGAAATCGTGAATGCCCTTGCTGCCGACCAAGATCCAATCGGGGACCAGCGCCGGTTGGGCGATGACCGCAAGGTTCTTGCCGCCGCGCGTAATCGCAATCAACAACGCGTCCGGCTGTGGCGTGACCATCTGCATGTCCCCGGAAATCAGTGTTTGTATCGCCTGCGGCGTGGACATGATCGTGCTGTAGGCGACCTCGAAATTCTCGTCGGCGAAAAAGCCTTTGTCGCGTGCGACGTCGAAATTCCAATAGAACCCGTTTGAAGTGGGATAGCTCAAATGAAGCGTTTCCAGGTCCTTTGCCTTGGCGGCGGACGATGGCAGTGCGGCAAGACCGAGCAGCGTGAGGCCGCCGACGAACGCAAATACGAGTGCCTTTGTGATTTTCATCGCATCCTCCCTTGGCCACATAATTGGCGCGTGCCGCGCGCGATGCGGCTGGCAATACCGCATCCTCGTGCGCTAAGGCTCAGGCTGAGCACTCGGGCCGCCCCAAGGGCCGCACCCGCCCATACAGCCGCAGCTCTCTTTTTGGAGCCTAGCCGACCAAATTGAGCCTAGGATAGGTTCATTCGTTCGTCAATATCATCGATCATTTTGAGCGTAGATACCAAAGAATTGGTCATTATTGAATTTAGTCATCAAGGCCTGCAATATGATGGCTCTGGCGCCCGGTACCGGTGGTGGAGCGTCTGGCATTCCATCGGCCGCCGTTTTTTGCAGCTCCGGCCAACATCCTCATCGAGCAATCGCGCATGAAAGATATTCGGCGTAGCGCGCTCAACATCTTCGACTTGCGCGAGGCGGCTCGGCGCCGCCTGCCACGAGGGGTGTTCGAATTCATCGATCGTGGTTGCGAGGATGACACTGCCATTCGCAACAACCGAGCAGCGCTCGAGCGCATCAAACTCAGGCCGCGGGTGCTGGTCGACGTGTCCGAACGCAAGACGGCAACGACACTGTTCGGCCGGCCGCAAGCGATGCCACTCGTCATCGCGCCAACCGGGCCCACCGGCTTGATGTGGTACCGCGGCGAGGTCGAGCTGGCGCGCGCCGCGGCAAGCGCGGGAATTCCGTTCACGCTGGCAAGCCCGGCCACCACGGCCATGGAAGAGGTGATTGCCGAGGGCGGCGGCCGGCAATGGTTCCAGCTTTACATGTGGCGTGATCGCGAGATGTCCTACGGGATTCTCGAGCGAGCCAAAGATGCCGGGTTCGAAGCGTTGGTCGTGACCGTCGACAGCATCGTTCCGCCCAATCGCGAGTTTCATACGCACAACGGCTTTACTATTCCATTCACACTGAACGCGCGCAACATCATGGACCTTGTCGGTCATCCGCGCTGGCTGTTCGGTGTCGCCGGCGCCTATTGGATACGCAGGCGGCCTGCCGCAACCGCGAAACTACACGCGCGTTCAAGATGCCAAGATTCCGGTTCGCCCACTCGGCCAATCGATCGATAAGAACCAGTCGCTGATCTGGAATGACCTGCGCATCTTGCGCGACAAGTGGCCGCGCACGCTGATTGTCAAAGGCATCCTGAGTGCAGAGGACGCCGTCATGGCGGCTGAGTGTGGCGCCGACGGCATCGTGGTGTCCAATCATGGCGGTATCTGCTGCGACAGCGCCCTCGCACCCATCGATGCATTGTCACCGATCGTCGCGGCGGTGGGGCCGCGGCTGACCGTACTGGTCGACAGCGGTTTCCGGCGCGGCAGCGATATCGTCAAGGCGCTCGCGCTTGGCGCCAAGGCCGTGCTGATCGGCCGGGCGACGCTCTATGGCACTGCGGCCGCGGGCGAAGCCGGTGCGGCGCGCGCGCTTGAGATATTGCGCACGGAAATCGATCGTATGCTTGCGGTTCTCGGATGCACGGGAATCCATGACTTACATCGGGACCACGTAGTTCTTCCGTCGGACGCCGAACATGCGGCACCTGGTGCCGACGGTTTGGTATCTCGAACGACAGCACGGACATAGAGGTCAATTCATGAGCCAAGCCAAGTACGAATTGCGTGTGGAGAAAGATGCGCCGATCTCCATGAACGACGGAAACGTCCTGCGCGCAAACATCTACCGGCCCGCTGCGGACGGAAAGTTTCCGGTGGTCCTCGCCCACGGCGTCTACGGCAAAGACGTCCATTTTGCCGAGGGCTTCAAGCCGCAATGGGATAAACTGATGGAGATATTTCCGGACATTTGCCGCAACGGCTCCACCGGCAAATATCTGCGCCGGGAAACCGTTGATCCCGAGCGTTGGGTTCCGGACGGCTACGTGGTCATTCAGGTCGACTCGCGCGGCACCGGCAAGTCGTCCGGGCAATCTCGACCCGCGTTCTCCGCGTGAAATGCAATGCTGACGCTTTACAATGCTGCTCATTCCACCTGTAGCCAGAAGGTGAGAATCTGCCTTGCTGAGAAGAACCTGCCGTTTAAGGACGTGAGGCTCGATCTCGGAAAAGGCAAAGATCACCTCAAGTCGGAATACCTGAAGATCAATCCGAACGGCGTCGTGCCGACATTGGTCGACGATGGCGACATCATCATCGATTCCAGCGTTATCTGCGAATATCTGGACGAGAAATATCCGGCGGTGCGGCTCACTCCGGACGATCTCGTGCAGCGTGCGAAAATGCGCGCCTGGATGCGGTTTTTGGAGGAAGTGCCGACCGCCGCGGTGCGGGTGCCCTCGTTCAATATGGGATTTTTGCCGCGCTATGAGGGGCTCAACCGTGCGCAGTTCGAGGCCCAGCAGGCGGATATCCGACCGATCCGCAAACAATTCTATCGCCGCATGGGCCCTGGTGGATTCAAGAAGGAGGATGTCGAGGCGTCGCTCGAGCAAATGCGCAATACCTGCCGCCGCATGAACGAAGCGCTGGCCCAGGGGCCGTGGTTGCTCGGTGAGCAATACAGTCTTGCCGATATCATTGTGGCGCCATTGATCGACCGGATGGCGGACCTCGGTTATTCCAGCATCTGGGAAGCGCAATACCCGCGCGTTACCGACTGGTATCGGCGCATGCAGGCGCGGCCGGCGTTTCAGGCGACATTCTATCCCGGCTCGCGCATGTCGGAATTTCTCGACCTCGCACCGGTCATCAAGGAAGAAACATGACGCATCGGTGGCCAATCGGACATCGGGCTTTCGCGAGACATCTAGGCAATCTCAGATGATGTGTCCCTCAGAATGAACGCCGATTACGAAATCGCTCTTGCCACGCCGGACGACATTCCCGGCATCATCGCCGTGCAGGAACCCAATGTCCCTGACAACGGCGGCAGCTTGGCTGTGCGACGAACTGCCGAATGGTTCAAACGCACGATGATCGAGATGCCAATAATCGTAGCACGGCGAGACGGCAGGATTATTGGTTATCTCGTCTCAACATCTTTGGCTGCAAAATCGGATGTTGGGATTATTCAAGCAATGTTGCGGCGGTTTTCGGCGCCACCAAACTGTTACCTTTATGGCCCGGTTTGCATTAGCAAAACCGAGCGCGGCAAAGGGTTGGCCGGAATTCTGTACGAAGAATTACGAGCGCGACTGCCGGACCGCACCGGCTTGACGTTTATACAAGCGGACAATTCCTCTTCGCTGCGAGCGCATCGAAAGATGGGTATGCGAGAACTCGGAATATTCACGAATGAAGGGGCCGACTATGTGGCGTTCGAATACGACGCATCATATTGACCAACATGGGAAGGCAACAATGCCATCTCATCCAATGGTGATTTGCATTCGAAAGTAAGCCAGACCTAACGCGGGAATGCCTCAATGTTTCCAATGACCCGTAGCTGAATTCATCCCATCGAGCGACCTCAGGAGTTTCGGTTCGTTTTGTCAAACGCGCCTGAAACACGACCTCTCGGCCTTCCTGCGAACAGGCGATTATTTCCGGTAGCAGGGGTCGGTCGCTTCAGTCTTGTAGGAGGGCCGAATTGTAAAAAATATCCAAGCCAGCTCGGCAGTCGTCTGGGAAATCCCGGATTGACTCCGTTGATCTGAATCAATGCAGGAAAATTTGGAATAACTGCAAGGTTTTCAACTCACCCACTGAGAAAGCAACGCACAACACCAGGAGCATCACCAATGGCCGACGAGCGGGATTTGGTTGCAAAAGGCGCGATGGTGACGCGGTTGGATAAGAGCTTTCGTTGGCCCGGTGGGAACCGCATCGCGATCTTCTTCAATATCGCGTTTGAGGCCTGGAGCGATGGTAAGGGCCCAGGGATCGGCCCCATGGGGAATCCGCTGCCCGCGGGTAATTTCGATACCAACGCGCTTTCTTTCGGCAACTATGGTGCGGTGCGCGGCATCTGGCGGCTTCTCGAAAGTTTGGAACACCATAAGCTGAAAGCGGGCGTCATGGTGAGCGGTGTGCTTGCGGAGCGGCATCCTGAAGCGGTCAAGGCGGTTGCCGCGGCCGGGCATGAGGTCATTGCGCATGCCTATGGCCAGGAGATCATTCCGGTCATGCTTACCGAGGCCGCGGAAAAAGAACACATCGCCAAGACGACGCAGCTCATCGCCAATGTCATCGGTACCGCGCCGAAAGGCTGGATGAGCCCCCGCGCCACGCCAAGCGTGGACACGTTCCGGCTGCTTGCCGAGGCCGGCTACCTTTGGCACGGCGACGCAATGGACGACGACCTCCCCTACATTCAGGACTTTTCCGGACGGAGAATAGTGGCGATGCCCTTCACGATAGAGGTGAACGACATGCCGATCGTTCTCCGCTACGGCAATTCACCGCGCCAATATGTGGAGACTTTCGAGAGCACGCTTGCGCGGCTACGCCATCGCGAGGCGGGGCCCGTACTGTTGGACGCCACCGCGCATGCGCATGTTTTCGGCCGGCCGATGGGAGCCTGGGCTTATGAGGCCGCTATGGAAATCGCCAAGGGCACCCCCGGGGTATGGATCGGCACGCGCATCGAGGCGGTGAACCATTTGCTTAAAAGCCTTGAAGGCGCGCGCTAATCGCTTGTAACGGCGTGGCTTGGAACGCGCGCGACGATACCGTTGCCGAAGCCGGTGCTCGTCCGTTATCTCGCTCTACTCATCTGCAAATTTGAGAGCGAGAACAGATCGCGCCCGCGGGATGCAAAACAACCGTGTGAGAAATGGACGCTTACGTTGCAGCCGATAAAATTCCTTGTCCTCACGCTAAGATTCCCTGATCCCCCAAAATATTTCCCTGTCCCGTTGAGTAGGGAATTCGCGTCGGAAGCCCTGTAACGACGCCATTATTTGTAGTCTCTGGTGCTCCCGAAGCCGAGATTTTGCGAAACTCCCTGTTGGCAGGGAATACGGGCGGAGCAGGGGGCCATCCGCACTGCTACGCCAGCCAGCACAACAAAACATTGGCCCTGCAGCAGGATCAGCGCAATTCAATCTCCATTGAGATTGCGTCGCCGCGGTAAATGCCGTGCCCGAAATAAAGAATAGTGCCGCCGCGGTCGACGGCGATGCGGTCGACCGTTGCGACCGGTGCGTTCAACGGCATTTGCAGCAGCCCGGCGATTTCGACGTCAGCCGTCCCGATGGTCATGGTCTGCCATGCCTTGGCGATGCGGGCGCCGGCTATTCGGTGCAGGATCGGCAGGGTAGGTAGACGGCGGAATTGCAGCGGCGGGCCTTTCTTGAATAATTCATATTCGAGATAGAAGCGTCCGACGAGGTAGGGCAAGCCTTGCCGCAGGTGAAGGCGGCGCATCATCTGGTATTTCGGCGCTCGCGCTCCTTTGATCAGATCGACGGAAGGCAATGCAGTGACCACGCGCTGTTCGAGCACTTCGATCTTGGCGCCCTCGTGTACGGAAATTAGAGATTGCCAGTCGATCGCAAGTCTGTGCGCCGGCGCGTCGATCGGCGATTTGCGCACGAAGCTGCCCTTGGCGCGCATCCGCTCGATCAGGCCTTCCTGTTCCAGCAGGCCGAGCGCCTCGCGCATCGTGCCGCGCGCCACTGCGAATTCTGCCGCGAGCGCGTCGACATTGGGAATACGGCCTCCGACCGGCCATTCACCGGACGCGATACGATTGCGGAACAGCGTCGCCAGTTGGATGTAACGGGCGACCGGGCTGAGGCTGAGATCGCTCGTGACAACCCGCAGGGCAGATCTAGCCGAGGCCATCGCAGCGCTCCCTTAGGTCAATAGTATGGACTTTTGTACGCTAGACCGATAGGAGTCGCAAGCCGGAGCCGACATGAGCCGATTGCCGATTACGATTGCGACCTGGGATTACGACCGCGTGCGCGCCCTCACCGATGGGCGCGTTCAGGTCGAAGGCTGCGACGTCAATTACATCACCATGCCGGTCGAGGAATGCTTCGAGCGCGCCTATTTCCACGGCGAGTTCGAAGTAGCGGAGATCGGCTTCAGTCCATTCCTGATCGCGCTGTCGCGCGGGCCGACGCCTTATGTGGCGGTGCCGGTCTTTCTGTCGCGCACGTTCCGCCATTCGGCGGTCTACATCCGTAGCGACCGCGGTATCGAGGGGCCGGCCGATTTGCGCGGCAAATGCATCGGCGTGCCGGAATATCAGATGTCGGCGGTGATGTGGTTCCGGGGCTTTCTTAGGGACCAGTGCGGCATCGAACCGAAGGACATCAACTGGGTGCAGGCGGGCCTGGAAAACCCCGGTCGACGCGACAAATTCCCGCTCAATTTGCCGGACGGCTTTCCGCTGGTCTCGCGCAACGACGTATCGTTGTCCAGGCTTCTCGCCGATGGCGAGCTTGATGGCGTGATCTCGGCACGCACGCCTTCCTGCTATGTCGACGGTCATCCGCTGGTGCGGCGCCTTTACCCCGACTACCGCGCCGCTGAGCGTGACTACTATAAGACGACCGGCATCTTCCCGATCATGCACGCGCTCGGTATCCGCCGCGACGTCTACGACAACAACCGTTGGCTGGCGGCCAGTCTCTACAAGGCCTTCCTCAAGGCTAAGCGGCTCGCCGACGCCGAATTTGTCGAAACCACCGCGCTCAAGATCGGTCTGCCTTGGGTCACGGCGGAATACGAGGCGACAGCCAACGTCATGGGCACGAATTTCTGGTCCTACGGCGTGGATGCAAATCGCGAGACGCTCGCTACAATGGCGCGCTATTCCTACGAGCAGGGGCTCGCCGTGCGGCTGGTGGACGTCGACGAAATGTTTGCGGAAGGCAATCTGAGCGAGACACGAGTCTAGAGTGGAGGAGCAACATGGCGGTCCAACTGATCTGCGCCTCGCATAGCCCGTTGATGTTGACGGACGTTGAGGAGTTGGAGAACGGCATCCACGCGCAGTTTTTCCGCGAGCTCGATCAATGCTCGGCGGCGCTGCACAAGTTCAATCCCGACCTGATCGTGGTGTTCGGTCCCGATCACTTCAACGGCTTCTTTTATGAACTGATGCCGATGTTCTGTATCGGCACGGCGGCGCAAGGCTCGAAGGATTGGCATCTGGAGGCCGGCCCGCTGAAGGTGCCGCGCCAGACCGCGCTCGACTGCGTGCGCTATCTGCACGGACGCGATTTCGATGTGGCTTTGTCGCACGAGATGAAGGTCGATCACGGCATCACCATTCCGCTTTATAAGCTCACCGGCGCTCTCAACCGCTACAACGTGTTGCCGATCTTCATCAATTGCGCCGCCGATCCGCGGCCCTCGTTCCGCCGCGTGCGCAATTTCGGCAGCGCGCTCGGCGAGTTCTTTGCCGACAAGAACATGCGCATTACCTTCGTCGGTTCCGGCGGTCTGTCGCACGATCCGCCGACGCCTCGGCTCGAGATGAGCCCGCCCGATGTCGCCAAGCGTCTGATCCAACGCGCCACCCCGACACAGGATGAGTACGAGGCGCGCGAAAATCGCGTGATCCGCGCCGCCCGCGATCTTGTCGTCGGCAAGGGTCCGTGCTTGCCGCCGGACGAGCAGTGGGATCACAACTTCCTCAAGAGCTTCGTCGACGCCAAGCTCGAGGACTTCGATACCATGACCGACGCCGAGATCGATCGCGTCGCCGGCTTCGGCGCGCATGAGGTGCGCACCTGGGTGGCGGCGGCCGCGGCGGCCAAGGCGATGGGCAAGCTGCAGGCGGAGCTGAAATACTACCACCTGGTGCCGGAATGGATCACCGGTATGGGCATCGTGGTGGGCCAGGCCTGACGCCGGCGGATTGTAAATCATGTCGGACGGTCTGGGCTCAACCGGTCGTGTCGCGTCGGGCGACGTCGAGATTTTCTATCGCAAGCTCGGCAAGCCCGGCCGCACGCCGGTGCTGATCCTGCACGGCTTATCGTTTTTCTCCTATGACTGGATCGAGCCGGCCACGATCATCAGCCGTGACCGCGAGGTCGTGGCGATCGACATGCGCGGGTTCGGCGAGTCCACCTGGAGCCCACAGCGCGACTACAAGCTGGAAACGCTGAGCAACGACGTTGCGAACGTGCTCGACGGCTTGGGTTGGGGCAGGGCGGTGCTGATGGGCCATTCCTTTGGCGGGCGTGTCGCTCTCGCCACCGCCGGCTGGAAGCCGGAGCGCGTCGCCGGCCTCATATGCGTCGATTTCGCGCCCGATCTCGCTCCGGCCGGCCGCCGCCATGTCGCGGAACGCATCGGCGGTCAGCCGGACGTGTTCGCCTCGATCGAAGACGCCATGGCCTATCATCACGAACCGCCCAGCGATGTCGCGCGGCATGCGCGTTGGGCGGTATTTCTGAAAAAGACCGATAAAGGCTACGTGCTCAGGCGCGACCTGCACTTCCGCGACAATTTCAAGCGCGCGCTGGAGACCGGAAAGTCCGCACCGGTGCCTGAATTCCTCTGGCCCATGCTGGCGGAAATGAAAATTCCCACGCTGGTGATCCGCGCCTCCAAGTCGGACATGTTTGCGCCGGAGACGCTGGAAAAAGTGCAAACACTGAACCCGCGGCTGACCGCCATCGAGCTTGCCGGCAGTCACGATCTCGCCGGCGACAATCCGGACGGGCTTGCGGCCGCAGTCAATGATTTCCTCGGCAAGGCCGGTCTCTGACGGCCCGATACGCTGGTCATGGTGAGACGCAGCGCCGCGATGAATTCGTGCGCCGCCGCCGAAGATGCCTCGCCCTTGCGCTGAACGACGCCGAGATCGCGTGTAATTTCCGGCGTGGTCACCGTGATGCGGGCAACCGGGATGTTCTCCATCAAGCTGAGCTCCGGCAGCAGCGCGACGCCCAAGCCCGCTGCGACCATGGCCACCACCGTCTGGTGCTGCGTGACCGAGTGGGTGACGCGCAATGACTGCCCGTATTCACGGCAGGCGCGCTCGAGCGTCGAGCGGATGCTGGTGCCGGCAACCGTGGTGATAAGGGGATACTCGAACAAGGCGTCCAACGGCACCTTGCGCCGACGCGCCAGCGGGCTGGAGAGCGGCGCCAGCCCAACGAAGCGGTCGCGCAACATGAACGAGAAGGTCAATTCACTATTGCGGTCCGGTGCTGCCGCGATGCCAAGGTCTGCGTTGCCGCCGGCAACGCAGCGCTCGACGTCACGCGCACCGAGTTCGATCACCTGCACGTCGATGCCGGGATAGCGCTCGGTGAACGAGGCCACGATTCCCGGCAGGATGCGCGAGGCCACCGAAGGAATGGAGGCGACGGCCAGGCGCCCGCGGCGCAGCGAGGCATGGTCGCGTACTTCGAGCACCGCCAATTCCAAATCGGCCAGGATGTTGCGTGCGCGCAGCAGGAATTTCTCACCCTCCGCAGTGAGGTGGACGCTGCGGGTGGTGCGGCTGAGCAGCGCCGTGCCGAGAAACTCCTCGAGCTCGCGCAGCTGCGCGCTCAGCGCAGGCTGCGACAAGCCGACGCGCTCGGCGGCACGGCGGAATTGGCGCTCTTCCGCCACCGCGACAAAGTTGCGGATGCGCGGCAGGCTCAAACCCACGCCCATAGGATCGCCTCCATCCATTCTTCAGTTATTCCGCATGATTTATAGCATATTTCTATTTGACCGATTTATCCATGGGTGGTTCGCTGCCCACCAGAACCGAACAAGAAGCGCGGTTGCGCCGCGCCCAGGCAATGATCGTGGGGAGGCCGAGGGGTGAACGCACCGACCCCCGCCAAGCGCATTTCGACCATCGACACGCCGGCCCAACAGATGGCGGACGGGTTCGATGGCACGTTCTGGAACAGCGACACCATCGCCGAATTGCTGCGCGAGCTTGGCCTCGATTACGTCGCGATCTGCCCGGGGTCGAGCTTCCGCGGCCTGCACGAGAGTTTGGTCAATCGTCTCGGCAATCGCCGGCCTGAAATGTTGCTGTGCCTGCACGAGGAGAACGCGGTCGCCGTTGCGCACGGATATGCGCGGGTGACCGGCAGGCCGATGGGCGTCATCGTGCACTCCAATGTCGGGCTCATGCACGCGACCATGGCGGTCTACAATGCCTGGTGCGACCGCATGCCGGTGATAATCCTTGGCGGCGTCGGTCCACTTGATGCGGCGCGCCGGCGTACACCGATCGATTGGCTGCACAGCGTTGCGGACCAGGGTGCGCTGGTGCGCAATTACGTCAAATGGGATGACCAACCGCTCTCGCCCAAGGCGGCGGTGGAATCGCTTTTGCGCGGCCATCAGATAGCCTGTACCGCGCCCAAAGCGCCGGTGTACATCACGCTCGATCAACGATTGCAGGAAGACAGTTTCGCCTATGCGCGCTCGATGATGCCGGACGTCGGCCGTTTCCGCGCGCCCGCCTCGCCGGCACCGGACATAGCGCTAATCGAGACCGCCGCCGAGCTGTTGCTCGGCGCACGCTCACCCGTCATTCTCGCCGGGCGGGTTTCACGCGACGAGACGGCCTGGGCACAGCGCGTGCGCCTGGCCGAGTTCCTCGGCGCGCGCGTGCTCACCGATCTCAAGGTCGCGGCGGCGTTTCCAAGCGACCATCCGCTGCACGGGCCCGATCCGGCCATCGCTTTTACGCCGGACGACGGGGTCGCCATCATGCGCGATGCCGACGTGATCCTCAGCCTCGACTGGTGGGACCAGGCCACTTTGTTCAAGCAGGCCTGGGGCGACGGCGACGTTTCGGCGAAGGTAATCCGTTGCTCGATCAACTCGCTTGTCCATCGCGGCTGGAGCCGCGACCATATGGGTCTTACCCCGGTCGATCTCGACATTCTCGCCGAACCCGACCGCGTTGTGCCGGCACTGCTCGATGCGATCGAGCGCCGTGCCGACGAGCCATTTCGCCGCGCGGGGGCCGCGCGGCTGAATGCATGCCGTGCTAGCTGCAAGCCGCCGCAACCGGTCCGTCCGTTGTCCGGCAATGCCGACAATATCGGGCTCTGGGACATCGGTGCGACTTTAAATGAGGCGCTGGGCGACAAGCCCTACTGCCTGATGCGCGCTCCGCTCGGGTGGCACGTCGGCGCAATGCCGATCCGTCATCCGCTTGACTACCTCGGCGCAGACGGTGGCGCAGGGATCGGCGGCGCGCCCGGCATGTCGGTCGGCTCTGCGCTCGCCTTGCGCGGCAGCGGCCGTTTACCGGTCGCGGTGTTCGGCGATGGCGACTACCTTATGGGCGTTTCCGCTTTGTGGACGGCCGCGCGTCATCGCATTCCGCTGCTGCTCATCATCGCCAATAATTCAGGCTACTACATCGATGAACAGCACCAAGCGACGACGTCGCTGGCGCGCCAGCGCCCGACCGAGACAGCATTCATCGGGCAGCGCATTTCCGATCCAGAGGTCGACATTCTGGCGATAGCGAAGGGGCAGGGCTTTGATGGGGCAGGTCCGGTACGCAAACGCAATGAACTCACGGCTGCAATCGGCGCCGGCATTGCTGCCGTCGAAGCCGGGCAGTGCTACTTGATCGATGTTCGAATACGTCCCGACTACGAGGGATACCCGCGATGAGACCTCGAATGTCTTACCGAACCGAATAGCGTGCGCCGCACGTCGACGGTTCCAACAAAAACAACCGCCATGCACGAGAACGGAAATTCAAAAGTTGGGAGGATCAAAATGAAACGTACCTTTGCGAATATGCTGACTTTGTCCGCGGCAACGCTCGCGTTGACGCTGACCAGCGGGCTCGCCACGGCAGCCGATTATCCAAGCAAGCCGATCACGATGTGGCTGGGCTTCCGGCCGGGCGGCGCGGTTGACACGACCGGCCGTATCGTCGCCAAGAAGCTGGAAGAAATCCTCGGCCAGCCGGTGGTGCCGGTTACGAAGTCCGGCGGCGGCGGCACCGTCATGGCGACGCAACTCATCAATGCCAAGCCCGACGGCTACACCATCGGCATGGGCGCCAGCGCCGCCTACGCGCTGACCCCGCTGCTGAACAAGAAGCTCACTTACAAGATCGACGACTTCCAGCATATCGCGACGCTGAGCTCGCCGTCCGACGCCATCGTGGTCAAGAAGGATAGCCCCTGGAACACGCTGGCCGACATGGTCGCCGACGCCAAGAAAAGCAACAGGGAAGTCTCCTTCGCCACCCAGGTCGCCGCGTCGCGCCTGATGATGATGGTGATCGGCGAAAAGTCGGGCTTGAAATTCAAGATGGTTCCGGTGCGCGGCGGCGCGGCCGGCATCCAGCAGGTGCTCGGCGGCCACGTCGACATGACCTGGAGCGGCAGCGGCTGGACCAAGCAGGTCGCGGCCGGCACCATGAAGCCGCTGGCGACCATGTCGCCCGAGCGCATGAAGGGATACCCCAAAATCCCTACGCTGATCGAGCTTGGCTATAACTTCACCTTCACCGACACCTTCATGCTGTCGGCGCCGAAGGGAATTCCAGCCGACGCGCTTAAGGTGCTTTCGGACGCGCTCAAAAAGGTCATGAACGATCCGGAAGTCGCTAAGAGCTTGTACGACAAGTTCAGGCTCAACGTGGCCTACCGTAATTCCGAGGACACCCTCAAGTTCCTCAAGAAGCAGCGGGCCGACGTCGCGCCGCTCGTCGCCAAGATGAAATAAGCCACAAGCTTGCGCGTCCGCGGCTTCGGCCGCGGGCGCACTCGCCTGGCCTTTTCAAGGGATGGCGGCGTGAAACAGGCAGACATCATCTCGGGTGGCCTGTTCGTATTGTTCGGGTTGCTGACGATTTTCGTCATCGTGCCAGTGCAGATCGATTCCGGCGGCGACTACGGCTTGGATCCAAGTTTCTTTCCCGTAGCCCTGTTGTGGCTGATCACGGCGGTGGCGGTGCTGCTGATCGTTACACGCTTGCCCATATCGCCCGATCCAAGCGAAGCCGCCCCGCCTCTCGACGGCAAGAACTGGCTGTTCATCTGCGGCGCGGCGCTGTTCCTGGCGGCCGCGTATTTCGGCATTCTTGTGATCGGGTTTATCGCCACCAGTGTGCTCCTGATCGCCATCGTGATGGTGGCGACCGGCGCGCGCAGGCTGAACTGGTGGGCGTTTGCCAGCATTCCAATCATCGCGACGCTCGTCATCTACTACGCGCTCGAAAAGATATTCATAGTAGAGCTACCGTGACGGCCTAGGGACATGGAAAACCTTCTCGCGGGAATTGGCGACGCCCTTGCTCTAACCAATGTCATGTTCGTGGCGTTCGGCGTACTCATGGGCATCGTCGTCGGCGCGATCCCAGGCTTGAACGGCCCCATGGCGATCGCCATCGCGTTGCCGGTCACGTTCTATCTGTCGCCGCTCGTCAGTATCGCCTTTCTCATCGGCATCATGAAAGGCGGAACTTATGGCGGATCGATTGCCGCCATCCTCTTGAACACGCCCGGATCGCCCGAGGCGGCCGCGACGGCTTTCGATGGCTATCCCTTGGCTCAAAAGGGCAAGGCCGTGAAAGCTATGAAAATGGCGCTCTATTCCTCGGTCTTTGGCGACTCATTCAGCGATATTGTGTTGTTCGTGGTAGCGGCACCGATTGCCACGTTGTCATTGCTGATGGGACCGCCGGAAATGACAGCGGTGCTGATCTTCGCGCTGACGATAATTGCCGGTCTGTCGGGCCGCTCGCTGATCCGCGGCGTGATCGCCGCGACCATGGGCGCATTTATCGGTTCCATCGGCCTCGACGTCGAATCGAGCTTGCCGCGGCTGACATTTGGAATCGCCGAATTGCAGGATGGCGTCCCGATCATTCCACTGACGATCGGGCTCTTGGCCCTGGCTGAGATCCTGCTTCAGATCGAAGCTGAATTGCTCGGACGCACCGGCGTGCGCCAGAATATCAACCCCTACGGCAAGGATATACCACGCGAAAATCGCGTCGTAACCTGGGCGGAATGGCGAGAGTGTTTTCCCACGATCATGCGCTCGAGCCTGATCGGAACCGGCATCGGCGCGCTGCCCGGCGTGGGCGCCATCGTCGCCGGCTTTCTGGGCTATGCGTCGGCGAAACGCGCGTCAAAAACGCCGGAAGAATTCGGCACCGGCAGGCTGGAAGGCGTCGCCGCGGTGGAGGCGGCCAACAGCGCGGTCAGCGGCGCTAATCTGATTCCGCTGCTGGCACTTGGCATCCCCGGTAGCCTCTCGGCTGCCATCATCATCGGCGCTTTCATTGTTCATGGCGTGGACCCAGGCCCGCAAATCTTCAAGAATAATGCCCGACTGGTCTACGGCATCTTCTCCGCCATGGTGCTTGCCAACATCTTCAACATAGCGATTGGCAGACTGGGACTGCGGCTATTCGCCTACGTGGTCAGTTTCCCGAACTACGTTATCCATCCGATCGTCATCGTCCTGTGCATCGCGGGGGCCTACGCCACCAATAACAGCATGTTTGCCGTCGGCGTGGCGTTGATCTTTGCCATCGTCGGCTATTTCATGCGCAAACTGGATTTTTCGTTCGCCGCATTCATCATCGGCTTCGCGCTGGAGCCGCAATTGGAACTGTTCACCCGCCAAACCGTGATCCTGTATTCCGACCATCCGTTGGATTTGATTTCGGAGCACCCGATCGTGATATTTTTCCTGGCGGTGACAGTCTGGGCGATCGTCCGTATCGTCAGACATCAGCGAGCCGATGCGCGGAAACTGCAGGAAATGTCGCGCAAGGTGGCGGCGCCCGACGCCGTGTAGCAGATCGCCGAACAAGGACTCGCCGAATTTCATGATCGAACGCATCGAAATAGAAAAGTGCACCGGCTGTGGCGTGTGCGACATCGTTTGTCCCGCCGATGTCATTCACATGGAGCCGACGCCGGAGCCTGGTCCAGTGCCTGGCTTGCGGCTCACGAACCTGTTGCCGGTGATTAAGTTCCGCGAGCACTGCATCACCTGTTTCAGCTGCGAAATCTTCTGCCCGGAGCGCATTGTCGATGTGCATCCGTCGGTGAAGAATCGCCCGCGTCCCTGGTGACCGGTCATGGCTGAGTTTGGCGGGCTGTTCACAGAAACGGACATTCTCATCGTCGGCGGCGGCGCCGGCGGGCTGCTGGCCGCGCTCAGCGCCAAGCGCAACGGCGCGCCCGGCACGCGCGTAACCTTGGTCGATTCCTGGATGATTGGCCGTACCGGGCACACGGCCTTTTCCAATGCCTGGCAGATCGTCGTCTTTCCCGACGACGATATTGACGGAATTTTGCGGGAAATCGTCGCCGGAAATGACGGCATTGCCGACCAGATCCTGGTGCGCGATTCGCTTGCGGCCTCCTATGAACGGTTCCGCGATTTCGAGGCGATCGGCATGACCTTCCCGCGCGATGCCGACGGCGGCTATCTGCGCCGTCCCACCCGCGGGCTCGACCTTGCGCGCGTCATGCATCCGGACGGCGGCGGGCTCGAATTCTGCTGGCTGCTGCGCCGCGCGACTCGAGAACGAAGGCGTCCAACTCATCGATCGGCTGTTCGTGACGGGGCTGTTGCGCGATGCCGACAGCCGCGTGGTCGGCGCCGCCGGCATCAACAGCCGCAGCGGCGAATTCCACGTCATCTCCGCCAAGGCGACCATCGTCGCGACCAATGCGATCACCTTCCGCTCCGGCTTCGTGCGTGACATCACCGGAACCGGAACGTTGCTCGCCTATGGCGCCGGCGCGACGCTGCGCAACGCCGAGTTCAGCTATGTGCGGCCGGGCACACCCAAGTTCTATTTCGAGGGTATCACCTTTGCCATCCAGGAAGGCGCGCATTGGACCAATGCCAAGGGTGAACAGTTCATGCGCCGTTATTCGCCCGATTGGGGCGACGAGGCGGACGTGCCGACCATCGCGCGCGCGATGGCGACCGAGAGAAAAGAGGGCAACACGCCGCTTTATCTCGATATGTCGGCAATCCCGGAAGGCATCCGTGGGGAGTTCATCCAAAGCAAGGTGAAATGGATGGATTATTTTTTCCGCAAGCTCGGCGATGAAGCGCACACCGACATGTTCGGCAAGACGCCTTATTACGCGCTCAACCAGATGACCAAGATGGGCGTGCGCACAGGTTCCGACTGCCGCTCCGATGTGCCGGGCCTGCTTGCCGCCGGCCTCGCCCAGGCCGGCGCTGCCAATCACTTCGCCGGCTTTCACATCGGTCTGTGCGTCGGCAATGGCTGGATTGCAGGCCGCAGCGCGGTCGAAGACCTCGATCGCAGCCCGGCGCCGAAGGTCGATCCGGCCGCGGTGCGGATGCTGCACGACGAGGCGGTGCGGCCGCTCAAGGGCGGCGCGGAGGCGGAATCTGACCGCATCCTGCGCGATCTGCAGCAGATCATGTTCGCCTATGATGTCGGCATTCTCAAATCTGCCGATCGCCTGCAGCAGGCGCTCGGCAAGGTCACGACGCTGGCGGCGCGGGTCGAGGAGCTCGCCGCGCCCCATGTGCACGAATTAGTACGCCTCAAGGAAACCGAGGCGATGTTGCTTGCCGCCCGGCTCATTCTCGGCGCCTCGTCGATGCGCACGGAGTCGCGCCTCAGCCACTTCCGCGAAGACTACGAGCGGCGCGACGACGCTAATTGGCTGTGCTGGGTTGACATTGACGAAGCCGGGGGCGCGCCGCGGTTTAGCAAGACGCCGATCCCGACGCCGCTCTGTCCGGTCGATGCAGTGCCGGCTGGGGGGCCGTCACGGCTGCGCCATCGCGACGTGACCACAAGTGTTTGAGACGTGTTTTTTTTTGCAATTCGCGGCCGCGGGCGGTCAACATATCAAACTCACCCGGATTGAATCGACAAACAGCGTGCCTGAAGCTTAGTTCGATCGCGAAATCGAAAACGGCGGAACCGTTGACCGGCAAATTACGCCCCGATAATATTACGAAACTACGTTTCACTCTCGCAAACACGCGACCTTTTCTTTTGCAAGCCGGATAGATAATGACGCAGAAAGCCAGCGCCGACGCCGCTACCGAAAAGCGTATCGATCGTCTGTTGAAGGGCGCCATCGACCCGCACGTGCACACTGGCCCGTCAATCGCGCCGCGCGCGCTCGATCATCTTGAACTCGCCCAGGAATTATCGGCCGTCGGCTTCGCGGCGGTGGTGACCAAAGATCACGACTATAGCGGCGTAATGACCGCAGCTCTCATCGCCAGGCATTACCCTGACCTGCGGACAAAAGTCTATTCAGGCATTGTGCTGAACAACGTCATCGGCGGATTCAACCCTTATCGCCGTCGAACATACCGCCGCGATGGGCGGCAAGATCGTCTGGATGCCGACGCTGGCGGCGGAAAACCACCTCAAATGGGAAAAGACATCGAGCTGGGTGCATCCGGCTTCGACCCAGAAGATGCGGCCTGCCACGGGAATACCCGTGCTTAATAACGATCGCTCGGTGCGCGACGACGTGAAGGAAGTTCTCGACATCATTGCCAAGAACGACATGGTGCTCGCCAGCGGGCATCTGCATGTCAGCGAAACTTGGCTGATCTTCGAGGAGGCTAAGCGGCGCGGGGTGCAACGAATGGTGCTGACCCATCCGGAAGATATCGTCGACGCGAGCATGAACGATGTGAAGGGCATTGCGGCCATGGGCGCATTTGTCGAGCACTCGCTCTGCATGTTTGTCGAGGGCTCCAAATTCAAGACAGGGACTGCGGAGGACCTGCACCGGCACATCGAGGCCGCCGGCGTCGGACAGACGGTCCTATGCTCTGACCTCGGCCAGACCGGGACAATCCGCCCGCTGGAAGGCTTCCGACGCGGCATTAAGCTCTGCATCGACCTCGGTTACGACGACGCGCAGATTCGCCAGATGGTTTCGACCAATGCAGCGCACATGCTTGGCATCGACGTCGATGTGGCGGCTGCGGCATAGCGTTTGCGCCATCTGATCTGTACAGCGGGACGCGTGTTTGTCGAACGAGAACACCAGGCCTGACCCCGGTACCTTCCGGCAGCGACTTCGCGCCGGCGAGCGGCTCATCGGGACCTTCATCAAGACGCCGACCTCGCACAGCTCGGAAATTATTGGCGATGTCGGGTTCGATTTCGTCGTGATCGACGAGGAACACGCGCCCTTCGATCGTGTCACCATCGACGCCGCGCTGCTCGGCGCACGGGCCGCCGCAACCGCGGGCATCGTACGGGTCGCGCGACCTGACGCGGCCAATATTCTCTCGGCGCTGGATGACGGCGCCATTGGCGTGCTGGTGCCTCACGTCGCAACTGCTGAAAAAGCGCGCCAAGTCGTGGCCGCGGCGCGCTATCGCGGCGGCCGGCGCGGCTTTTCCAATTCGCCGCGCGCCGGTCGCTACGGCGGCTTGGGACTTAGCGCGCATCTCGCGCGCGCGGATGCGCAGACCACCGTCATCGCGATGATCGAAGATCCGGAGGCGCTCGACGAGATCGATGCCATCGCCCGGGTCGACGGCATTGATGCCTTCTTCCTCGGTCGCGGCGATCTCGCGGTTGCCTTCGGCGTTGACACGCTCGATGCGCCGGTGGTGCGGGAGGCGGTCGAGCGCGTTTGCGCCGCCGCGCGCAAGGCGTCGATGCCGGTCTGTGCCATGGTCGGCGGCGCGGGCGAGAGCGGCTGGCTCAGCGAACGCGGCGTTACCGCCTTCATCGTCGCGTCCGATCAGGCATTCATGCGGCGCGCCGCAACTGCCGCCTTGCATGAATTCAAGGCTGGAAAACCGCGTTCATGAGCGGCCGGCGGCGGGACGCCCTGGCGGCGCGCCGCTATTCGCCGAGACTGTCGGCAGGCACATAGTTGCGCCAATTGCCGGGCATGCGCGGCATTTCCATGAACGAGCGGTGTTGGTCGGCGGCGGCGCCGATTAGATCGCGGGCGTTGAGGCCCTTGCGTTCGCAATAGTCAGCGAATTCGGCGACCGCCCTCTTCAACAGGTCAAATCCATAAACCATAACGGGCGAGGCGATCTCGACGGCGGTCGCGCCTGAAAGCATGAAACGCACGACATCGAGCCCAGTTTGCGCGCCGTTGATGCCGATCAGCGGTTTATCACCGCCAATCGCCTTGCGGGTCATGGCCAGCCAATGGCAGGTGATCGGCAGGTTCCAATAACCGCCGATGCCGAGGCTGGAATTGAGCATCGGCTTGAGCGTTTCGACGTCGGGAATGAAGCCGAGCAGACGCCCGGCCATGATGACGGCGTCCGCGCCGGCGCCGAACGCCGCCGCGGCAAGTGCGGGCACGCGTTCGCTCTGTCCGCTGGTCTTGACCCAAAGCGGCAGCTTGACCGCGGCACGCACCGCGGCGACCTGTGCCGCGAGCCGCTCAGGCGACAGCTCGGTGGCAACGTTGCCCTTCTTAGTCTGGCTCGCATAGGGCACGCCGACATTGAATTCGAGTACGCGCAATCCGGCGTCTTCGATGCGCCGCGCCATGTCGACCGCCGGCTCGATTTGCCCCAGGATCAGGCTGGCCACAACGTAGCTGTCACGCTTCTTGGCTTCGGCATCGAGCTTGACGTTCTGCTCCAGCCAGGCGTCGAACGGCATCGGCGACATGCCCGAGCGGCAGGCGAGGGTGGCGCTGCGCGGCGCCCGATCGTTCCAGGGGATTTGCCGCCAGTGGTCGTCAACCAGCATGTATTCGGATCGCTCGAGCTGGTCCTTCGCCCCCTCGACTTCGTTGTTCGATTTGACCACCACGGCTCCGACGCCGGTGTCGAGCGCGCGCAAAATTCCGTTGCGCTCGATCATATGCTCGGCCGGCCCGGCGACGATCGGGTTCTTGAGCGTGACGGCGCCAAGTGTTGTTGAAATGTCAACCATGTCGGTCCTGCAGATTTTGAGCGTCAATTGCGGCAAGTCCCGGTCGCGAAAGGTGAGGGCCGGCCCGATCCGCTTTTCGGGCCCGGCGGCTCACGAATGCGCAACGATCAGTTCTGTGCGCTTGGCGGTGCGTATTCCGGCCGATTGGGCGTGAACACGTCGAGATTGAGGACGGGCTCGTCGCCCACGATTTCGGCGTAGTGCATGACATTGGGCGGCACGACGCAGAGGCCGCCGGCGCCCAGGCGCACGACTTCGTCGCCGACATGGAAGTCGACGGTGCCGGACATGATATAGACGATCTGCTCGTAGTGATGCGCATGCGGCCGCACCTCGTGGCCGGGCCACAGGCGGTGCAGCGCCACTGTCGCGCCCTGTCCCGAAAAGGCCTTCTGCTCCACGCCTTCGCGGATCTTCTTCCACTCGATCGCTTCCCAATCGATGTTGTGTGGGCGCATGATTTGACTCCTGCTTTTCTCAACTGATCCGGCGCGCCCGCTCCTGCCATGACGCGAAGCCATGGCCGAGATTGCGCGAAATGCTTTGCGCCATCCGCTTCACCGACTCGATCATCTGCCGGTCGGGATTGCGCGGGATGTATTGGATCGAGCCAACCAAGGCCGCCGCGGCCACGAGCTCGTCGCGCATGTTGAACACCGGCGCCGCCAGCGCATTGATGCCCAACAGCGCTTCCTCGGGCGCTATGGCGTACGCTTGCTGCCGGACTTTGGCGATCTCCGTGCGAAGCTTGGCCGTCGATGTGATTGTGTGCGGCGTTAATGCGACCAATTTGGTCTTCAGCGTGCGCTCCAATAGCGGGGTGGGGCCGAAGGCGAGCATGATCTTGCCCTGGGCCGAGGTGTGGAACGACAGCTCGCTGCCGGGACGCACGCCAATCTCGATGGTGCGTGAGGCAAGAACGGTGTTGAGCACCATGCAGCCATGCGCCGTGGGCGTAGTCAAAACGGTGGTGATGCCCGACTGTTCGGACAATTTCCGCATCGGGCCTTCGGCCGAACCCGCCAGGTCGTCCGCGCGCGGCGCCAGCCGGCCGATCAGATAGGCCTTTACGCCCAGCCGGTAGTGCGAGGTCGCGGAGTTCTGTGTGAGATAGCCGCGCTCGACCAGGCCATGCAGATGGCGGAAGACCGCGCCCTTGGTGAGGCCGAGCCGGTCGGCGATCTGGGTGACGCCGAGTTCTTCCTCGGAAAAAGCCACGGTCTCAAGCACGCGCAGCGTCGTTTCCGCTGCGCGCACCGATGGATCGTTTCGCCCAGCCGGCGCCATGGACCACCTTCCGCCTTGCCGTTGTCGTTCGCGAGGACGATACGTTGTCTCGCATTATCGGTCAATTGCGCGCGACGAATTTCTCCCATCGCACCGGCGGCGGCTCGATAGCGACGTCATTTTTCGCTGCAACTGCGAAGGTTTTGCGCGACGGCGCCGTGTGCACCACAAATCTATACGCCGCTGCAATTGACAACGTCCGACGAGCGCATGTAAAATTTTATAAAACCGCGTTCGCGATAATGAAACCACACAGGGAGGAACAAACATGCGCCACTTCAATTTCATGCGCGCGTCCGCTTTTGCGCTCGTGGCGATGCTCTCGTTCGCACTGGCGGGGACGGGCATCAGCCATGCCGCCGAGGTCACGCTTCGGCTCGGCCTCTCGTCGTTCAACAAGCATCCGTTCAATCTGGCCGCCGCACGCTACAAAAAGCGCGTGGAGGAACTGTCGCACGGTGCGATCGAAATCAAAGTCTTCCCGAACCGTCAGCTCGGTGGCGTCAAGGAACTGACCGAGGGCGTTCGCTTCGGCACCGTCGATATGGCCATCAATTCGTCGTCGGCGATGGCAGACCTCATTCCGGCGATTGATGCCCTGCAACTGCCGTTCCTGATCAACAGCTATACCGATCTCGCCCGGCTGGCGACCACGCCCGAAGCCGAGGCGCTGTCGGCCGGTCTTGCCGCCAAGGGCGCCCTTGTCCTGGGCATCTATGGTGGCGGCGAACGCCACTTCCTCACGGTCAAGCGCGTGGTGAAGACGAGCGACGATTTCAAAGGTCTGAAAACCCGCGTCGCGCCGGTCCGTCTGCATCTCGATATTTGGCGCGCGCTGGGCACCAATCCGACGCCGATGGCCTATGGCGAGGTCTATACGGCGCTGGAGACTGGAACGATCGACGCCGTCGAAACCAACATCAGCTCCATCCTCAATGAGAAATACTATGAGGTGGCCAAGCATGTGCTCCTCGACGGACACTATTTCTGGCCCGGGCTGATGACGATCAACAAGGCCAACTTCGACAAGCTCAAGCCGGAATATCAGGCGATCCTGCGGAAGGCGGCCAAGGACATCATCAAGCCGCAGATCCAGGCACTCGATGACTACGATCGGAACGCCATGGCGGAGTTGAAGAAGAAGGGCGTCGTCTTCATCCAGGCGAGCCCTGAGGTGCTGGCGCAGATGCGCAAGGCCGTGGAGCCGGTCTTTGCGGCCTATGTGAAGAAAGCCCCCGCGATGAAGCCGTTTGTCGATGCGGCCCGGCGGCTTCAGACTTCGGCGAAAAGCAATTAAGCTATAGACTTGTCCCTGCCATCCGGGCGGCCGCGCGCCGCCCGGAGGGTTGATATCGTGCGGGGTGCACCTGTCACGAAAGAGGAACGCCACGGTGCCTGCCGACGACCGTCACTTGGCCGCCCATCCTCCGTCCTCGCTCATTCGCGTTTGCCGCACCTATCAGCGGGTCATCAATTTCGCCGGCATCTTTCTCATCGCCGCAATCACCGTTGTTGCCGGGCTGCAAGTCTATTTCCGTTACATCGTCGGTGCATCGCTCTATTGGTCCGAAGAGCTGATGCGCTACATGATGGAATGGGCCGCGTTCCTGCTGGCCGGCACGGCCTATACGCGCGGTGAGATGCTCGGCTTTACGCTGTTCATCGACTGGCTGCCGCCGCCGATGCGGCGGCTGGCGCTTCTCATCGGCCGGCTCACCATCATTTCTTTTCTCCTGGTCGTTGTGGTCTACGGCATCGACTTTGCCTGGCGCACGCGGCAGGACCGCGCGACAGCGATGCAAATATCGATGATCTGGGTGCATATCTCGGTCGCCGTCGGATGCACCTTGATGATTCTGCACGTCATCGCGGCACATTTCACCGCCGACCCGCCGTCGGTTCCCGACGAAGGGCTCTAGCGTGGAAGCCCTCATCATCTCCTTTATTGTCTTGCTGCTGCTCGGCGTGCCGATCGTTTTCGTGCTCGGCATTAGCATGCTGGTCTATTTCCTCGCCACCGATCAAACGCAGTTTCTGCTGGTCTTGCCGCAGCGCATGTTCTCCGGTGTCGACGAGTTCGTCCTGCTCGCCATCCCCTTGTTTGTGCTGGCCGGCAACTTGATGGAGGCGGGCGGACTGACGCACCGGCTGCTGGAATTCGCCAATGTCTGCGTCGGCCGATTTCGCGGCGGGGTGTCGCTGACGGCGATCTGGGCGAGCTTCCTATTCGGCGGGGTGAGCGGCTCGGCGGCGGCCGACGCGGCCGCGCTGGGCGCCGTGCTCATCCCCGAGATGAAGCGCCAAGGTTACAATAATGATTATGCCGCGGCGCTGATGGGCGCGAGCTCGTTGATGGCGCCGCTAATTCCGCCCAGCATCGCCATGGTCATTTATGGCGCGCTGTCGAATACCTCGATCGCACGGCTGTTCGTTGCCGGCATTGTGCCCGGCATCATGCTTGCGCTGGCGCTGACCGCCTATGCCGGGTGGATCGCTCGTCGCCGCAACTATCCGTGGCGCGAGCCGCCAACACGTAAGGAATTCATCCACGCCACCCTCTCCGCTGGGCCGGTGATGGTGCTGCCGGTCATCATCGTGGTGGGCATCCGCGGCGGCGTGTTCACACCGACCGAGGCGGCGGCGGTGGCCGCGATCTACGCCTTCCTTGTCGCCGCCGTCTATTACCGCGTCCTATCGCTCCAGAACCTAAGTACGGCTTTGCTCAATACGGCGGCCATCAGCGCCGCCATCTTCATGCTGGTCGCCATGGCCAATATCGCGTCGTTCATTTTCGCCATGGAGCAAATCCCCGACCGGGTGGTGCATCTCCTGTTCTCGATCAGCTCGAATCACATTGCGGTCTTGCTGATGGTCAATCTCATGCTGCTGTTCTTAGGCATGATCCTCGATACGATCGGCATCCTGATCCTGACCGTGCCCGCGCTGGTCGGCATCGGTCACGTGCTGCACATGGATCCGGTCCATCTTGGCGTCATGGTCGTGTTCAACTGCTTGATCGGCTTCGTCACGCCGCCGGTCGGACTTTGTTTGTTTATCGTCGCGGGCGTCGGCAAGACCACGATCGACAAAGTGTCATTCCACGTTCTGCCGATGATCGCCATCGCGATCGTGATCCTGCTGTTGATCGCGTTCGTGCCGCAACTTGTGCTTTTCCTACCACGTCTCATCGTCGGGTAAGCAGCCTAAAGTGGAAGGCGTGCGCCCGTTATTTCATGGCAGCTTGGAAGTTTCTTGGAGGAAGCAATGACCCGCTACGAGGTGGCAACCCTCGACTTTCAAATCGGCAAGGTGCCGGCAGCGCTTGAGCGCATTCGCGAGGTCGTGACTGGCAAGAGCAGGCGGGGGCGGCTTCTAGGCTGCTGGATCGCCGAATTCGGTGAGCTCAATCAGGTCATGATCGTCAGTGGCTACGACAACGACGCGCATCTGCTTGAGGACCGCGACGCGGCCATTCTTGGCGGCAATCCATTCGGCGTCAGCGAGTTTCTCACCAATATGTCGTTCGACACCTTTGTCCAGATGCCCTTCCTGCCGGCGCTCCAGCCCGGCGCGCATGGGCCGGTCTATGAAGTGCGTATCTACCGGTTCAAGCCGAGCGGCGTTGCTCCGACCATCGCGCTTTGGCAGGACGCCTTAGGGGAACGCGGTAAGTTGTCGCCGCTCCTTGCGGCCATGTATGGCCTCGACGGTGTCGTCCCGCGCTTCATGCACATATGGCCCTATCCGGACCTCAAGGCGCGGCAGGAGATTCGCGCCAAGGCGACCGAGACGAAAGTCTGGCCGCCGAAGGGCGGGCACGCGCATCTCATCTCTATGTCGTCTCGGATCTATCTGCCGGCATCCTTTTCGCCAATGTCATAGGGCGCGCGTGAGCATGAACAGCTCGCGCGGCGCGCCCTAAGCACAAGCTCGATTGCCGGCCTACGCAGCCGCCAATGCTTGATCGATATCGGCGATGATATCGTCGGGGTGCTCGATGCCGATCGACAATCGCACATAGCTGTCGGTGACGCCGGTTTGCGCTTGCTCCTCGGGCGTGAGCTGCGAATGCGTGGTCGAAGCCGGATGGATCGCCAGCGAGCGCGCATCGCCGATATTGGCGACGTGGTAGAACATCTTCAGGGCTTCAATGAACTTGCAGCCGGCCTCGCGGCCGCCCTGCTTGAGCTCGAAGCCGACCAGCCCGCCATAGCCGCCCTTGAGATAAGCGTCGGCGCGCCGCTTGGGTTCACCGCTCATCTTGCCCGGATAAATGGTCTTGGCGACCTTGGGGTGCTTCGATAGGTAGTCCGCAACTGCCGCTCCGTTTGCGCAGTGCTGCCGCATGCGCAACACTACGGTCTCCAGCCCCTGGATATGCATGAAACAGTTGAATGGCGAGGCGGCGGCGCCGACGTCGCGCAACAGCGTAACGCGCGCCTTGATGATGTAGGCGATGGGACCGAGCGGCTTGACGGCTTGCGTCCACACCGCGCCGTGATAGCTCGGGTCCGGCGTGTTGAGCATGGGGAAGCGGTCGGCGTGCTTCTCCCAGTCGAAGTTGCCGCCATCGACGATGATGCCGCCGATCGAGGTGCCGTGGCCGCCGATATATTTGGTGGTCGAATGCATGACAATCGCCGCGCCGTGCTCGAGCGGCCGGCACAGCACCGGGCAGGCGGTATTGTCCATGATGAGCGGGATGCCCATCGCGCGGCCGATCTTGGCGACTTCCGCGATCGGGAACACGGCAAGCTTGGGGTTCGGCAGCGTCTCGCCGTACCAGCAGCGGGTACGCGCGTCGCTCGCCTTGCGGAAATTCTCCGGATCGGCGGGATCGACGAAACGGCACTCGATCCCCATGGTGCTCATGGTGTTCTGGAACAAGTTCCAGGTGCCGCCGTATATGTCGGTCGAGCAGACGAAATTGTCGCCGGCGTGACAGATGTTCTGCACCGCGAACAGCGAGGCCGCCTGTCCCGAAGCTACCGCCAGCGCGGCAACGCCGCCTTCGAGCGCGGCCACGCGCTCCTCGAGCACGGCCTGCGTCGGATTCATGATGCGGGTATAGATGTTGCCGAGCTCTTTGAGCGCGAACAGGTTGCCGGCGTGCTCGGTCGAATTAAATTGATAGGAGGTTGTCTGATAAATCGGCACGGCCACCGCTGTTGTGGTCGGATCGGACCGATAGCCGGCATGGAGGACGATGGTTTCGGCGTTCTTGCTCGTGGTCGGCATGAGCACTCCCCTTTGGTGTGATTTTTCGGTTTGTTATGGACGGCAATATTGCAGCCTAGACAAGGCCCCGCGTAGACAGCAATCCCGTCTTGCTCGGGATGCAATCTTACCGGGCGTCTTGCTTCCGACGCACGCCAAATTTGATCGCAAGGCCATGTAATTGCTCATCTATTCGTTTAGGGTAAGGCCGTGAGGGCCAGCCGACGAAGGTGGCGAAGCCGGGAAGCAATTGTCGCAGCGACACATTGACCGGCGCGAATATCACCTCTTTGCCGTCGCCAGCGTTTTGAACATGGTTGGCCGTTTTTGCAGCAGCTCGGCGGATTGCGCGAGAATCATTGCTTCGAATTCCTGTAACGCGCGGGTCAGCGGGCGATCGCGCCGCCGGAACAGGCCGCGGGTTACGCTCAGCCCGCGCACGGGGGCCCCGACAAATTCGCCGCTATCCAATTGTTGGCTGACGCCCGATGGCGGACCGAGCATGTATCCAATTCCCGCTCGCGTGGATTCCCGCAGCGTCGTGAGCGCATCGGCTTCCATGCGCACCTGCAAATGAAAGTTGTTCCCTGCCTCCCGCTTTTCGACAACGGTGCGCAGAAAGCTGGCAATGAGAATTGGCTGGCCGGTGATGTGGGAGGGTAAGAGCGATTTTGACGACTTGAACGGCCAATTGTCGGCGCGGCCGATGAGCCATAGACTCTCGGCAAACAGCGGCACGAGTTGCAAGTCAGGGTGCTCTGCCTCACAGGTCATGATTCCGATATCGATGCGGCCCGACAACAATTCGTCGCGCACGGCCGGCGAAAAATGCTCGTCGAGTTGAAAACTGACGCGCGGAAACTGTCGCAGATATTCCGCAATCAGACGGGCCAGAAAGAGGTTGCCGAGCGACGGCGGATAGCCAAAGCGGATCTGGCCGCTCGGCTCGGTTGTCTGCGACATCACATCGCCTTGCATTTCATCGGCAAGGCGCAGCAACAGTTGCGCGCGCTCGAAGACGATCAGGCCGGCATCGGTTGGCTTGACGCCGCGGCGATGGCGCACCAATAGCGGTGTCCCCAACTCGTCTTCCAAGATGTGAAGGCGGCGGGTGAGCGCGGGCTGCGCGATGCCCAGCCGTTGCGCGGCTTTGGTGACGTTTTGCTGCCGCACCACCTCGGCGAAGTAGCGCAAATTGCTGAAATCCACCGCGGTCTCTCGGATATTGAGCCATACCAGTCTGATATCGTAACTATCAAAACTCACTATTTGTCACATGGCAAGGTAGCTTCTACGCTTTTGCCCAACGGACCCACCGCGCAACACGGGGCCGGTAAGAACATGTTGGGGAGGTTCGCGTGATCGCCTGCCGATCAGCGCCGTCGATTTGTCGTGCCATGATCGCTTCGCGCCGCGCGATCGCCCGACACCACAAGACAACTTACAGCGGCACCCAACCGGTTGACGGAAGCGCGGAGCGTTGGTGGCACCCACGCGCCGCGCGGGCGGCCGTTAAGCTTGCCGAATAGTTTTCAAAACAGGGGCATCGATTAAGCCAATGGACCAGCGTTTGCCAGTCGCCGAAGTCGATAACGGTCGCGAGGAAATTCGCGACAACATGCGCATCCTATGGGACGTGCCGATTGCCATGGATGACGGCCTCGTCTTGCGGGCCGATGTGTTCATGCCGACCGCGGCAGGAAAATACCCCGCCATCATGAGCTATGGCCCTTACGGCAAGGGGCTCGCGTTCCAGGAAAAATACTCGACCGCCTGGGACATCATGGTGCGCGATTATCCCGACGTCGCGCGCAATTCGAGCAACAAGTATCAAAACTGGGAAGTGGTGGACCCCGAGAAATGGGTGCCGGACGGCTATGCCTGCGTGCGCGTGGATTCGCGCGGCGCCGGCCGTTCGCCCGGCTACATGGAGCTGCATTCACCGCGCGAGATAAAGGACTTCTACGATTGCATCGAATGGGCCGGCGCGCAGCCGTGGAACAACGGCAAGGTCGGCCTCAACGGCATCTCCTATTACGCCACCAACCAGTGGCGCGTGGCCGGCCTCAAGCCGCCGCATCTGGCGGCCATTTGTGTTTGGGAAGGCTACGCCGATCGTTACCGCGACTCGACCTACCACGGCGGCATCCTCTGCACGATGACCGGCAACGTCTTCAATATGCAGATGAAGACGGTGCAGCACGGGCTTGGCGAACGCGGGCCGAAAAGTCGCGTCACCGGCGATCTGGTCTCTGGACCCGAGACGCTTTCGGATGAGGAGCTGGCCAAGAACCGCTTCGATCTGATGCGCGACGTCAAAGCGCATCCGCTCGATGACGACTATCAGAAAGACCGCTCCGCGCACTGGGACAAGGTCGAGGTACCGCTTCTGTCCTGCGGCAATTGGGGCGGCCAGGGTCTGCATCCGCGCGGCAATGTGGAAGGTTTTGTGCGTTCCGCCTCAAAGCAAAAGTGGCTGGAGATGCACGGCTCGTCGCATTGGGCGCTGTTCTACACCGACTATGGCATCGATCTGCAGAAGCGCTTCTTTGGACACTTCCTCAAGGGCGAGGATACCGGCTGGTCGAAGCAGCCGCCGATCCAGCTCAACATTCGTCACGTCGGCGAGAAATTCGTGATCCGCCACGAACAGGAATGGCCGCTTGCGCGCACGCAATGGACCAAGCTGGCGCTCAACCCGGCGGACAAGACGCTATCGCGGAATCCGACCACGGCCGCCGCCAAAGTCGAATTCGATGCCATGGGCGACGGCATCACATTCCTCACCGAGCCGCTTGCCGCGGAAACGGAGATCACCGGTCCGTCCGCCGCCAAGCTGTTCGTTTCGTCCGCGACCAACGACGCGGATCTGTTTCTGGTGCTGCGCGTATTCGATCCGGCCGGGAAGGAGGTCACCTTCCAGGGCGCGCTCGACCCGCACACGCCGGTTGGCCAAGGTTGGCTGCGCGCCTCGCATCGCAAGCTCGATAGCAAGCTCTCGACGCCGTATCGGCCCTACCATACGCACGACGAGGTGCAGCCGCTGACGCCGGGCGTGCCGGCGGAACTCGATATCGAGATCTGGCCGACCTGTATCGTCATTCCGGCCGGCTACCGCATTGGGTTGACCATCCGCGGCAAGGATTATGAATCGGACGAGCCGGCCGGCTTCCTGTCGAATATCGGCAAACCTATGCGCGGCTGCGGCCCGTTCCTGCACGACGATCCCGATTCACGCCCGCCGGCAGTCTTCGGCGGCAAGACAACTCTGCACTTTGGACCCAACCAAGAGGCTTATCTTCTGCTGCCGGTGATCCCGCCAACGTGACCGTTCGGCACGTCGCGTGACGCGGCAAGGCAATGGTGAGTAAACTGAGGAGAGGAAAAAATGACACATCTCGCCCGTACCGCTCGGTCGATCGGCGCAAGCGTTGTCTTGGCCGCGGTGGCAATCTCGGCGCCGGCTTATGCGCAAGACGATTTTGCCGCGCGCACCAAGGCGGCCCGCGACTATGTCGAGGGCAAGCTGAACGTCCCGGAATACAACATTACGTACACCGGAAAACCAATCACGATCCGGTTTTCGTCGTTCGTTTCCGCGTCGGTGCCGCTGTGGAAGGTCTTTCACGGCGCCTTCAAACAGCTTGAGAAGGAGAGCAAAGGAAAGCTCATCGTCAAGGAGTACCCCGGCGGCGTGCTGCATGCGATGACGGATGGATTCAAGGCGGTGCGCAACGGCATCACGGACATGACCCAGTGCTACGTGTCCTATCAGCCGACCAGCTTTCAGTTGATGCACGGCACCGCGAATTCCGGGCTGTTCCCGGATGCGGTCGTGGGCGCGGCCGTGGCGACGAAGATCTATCCCGAGTATTTCAAGAAAGAGTACGAGAACATGGGCGTCTATCTCGCCCGCGCCTCGATGACGCCGCCTTACGATCTGGTCTCGAAGAAGCCGATCCACCGCCTCGAAGATCTCAAGGGCATGAAGATCCGCGCCGTGGGCGGCGTGCAGGCCGATCAGATGCGCGCCATCGGGGCGACGCCGGTCTTTGTCTCGAACTCCTGAATCATACACGGCCTTCCAGCGCGGCACGGTGGACGGCGTCGTCGGTCACGACGCGGCCTTCATCTCGTTCCGCACCGCCGAGCCGGCCAAGGCGTGGGCCAATCTGCGGTTTGCGACCGTCGAGCTCGACTATTGCATGCGCAAGGAATTCTATGACGGGCTGCCGCCCGACCTGAAGAAGGTCTTTTACGAGTGGCTGCAGCGCTGGAATATGGCCGACGCTCAATTGTGGTTCGAAGCCTATGCTTCCAGCGCCCGCACCAAGATGAAGGCCATGGGTATCGAAATGGTCACGCTGGAGCCGGCCGAGCGTCAGCGGATTCTCGACGCCATGGGCAAGGTGGATGATCAGTGGGTCGCCAAGATGGCGAAGAAGGGCCTGCCTGGGAAGAAGCTGCTGAGCGACATTCATCGCCTGGTCGCCGAGGACTCCAAGAAGTCTTGGAACGAGTTGTTCATGGAGACCGTGAACAATCCGGTGCAAGGCCTGGTCAAATAGCCGCGCACGCACGATCGGAACCACGACGTGACGCCATCCAAATCGCGCACCGGGGGTGGGCTCGAAGCCACGCTTCGCGCGCTGCATTACGTCATCAATATCGTAACGGTCGCGGTTTCGACCGCCGTGATCGGCACCGACGTGGTGCTTCGGTACGTCTTCAATGCTCCACTCCCGTGGGGCATTGAAGCGACCAGCCTGTTGCTGCTCGTTATGGTGTTCGGCTCGCTGCCTTACGTATGGCAACGCGGCGGACATATCCGCATGGAGCTTATCTACAGCCGGCTTCGCGGCGTGCCGCGGGTCATCGCCGACCTTGCCACCGCGGTTTCCGGCGGGCTTTTCTCAGTTCTGCTTTGCTACGAGATGTTGCGGACGTTTCCTGCCATGCGGGCACGGCATGAGGGGGCCGAGAATCTCGGCGTACCTTATTGGCCGTTCGCTTTGTTCATCGCCATCGTCGCGGCGGTGATGACATTGCAATTCGTCGTCTTCGCCATTCGCTCCACCGCCTCGCGCCGGAACTAGGCCGTGGATCCATCACTCATCGGTCTGATCGGATTCGTCGTATTATTGGGCTTGATTGCGCTCGGTGTTCCGATCGCATTTGCCATGGCGGCGGTCGGCATCGTCGGCGGTTATGTGCTCACCGGCTTCACCGCGACGGCCGCGCAGGTCGGCCTGAACGCGTGGGAAGAGTTCGACCGAGTTCATTCTGATCGCGCTGCCCATGTTCATTCTGATGGGGCAGCTCGTTTTCCATCTACGCATCGCCGAGGACTTGTACAGCTGCGTGCAAAAATGGCTTGGGCGTCTTCCGGGCGGCATGGCGATCACCGCGGTGGTGGCCTCCGCCGGGTTCGGCGCGGTCACCGGCGTGAGTTCGGCGGCGGTCGCCACCATGGGCGCCATGACCATCCCGGAAATGCGGCGCTACAAATACGACCCGCGGCTGGCAACCGGCAGTCTCGCGGCTGCTGGCACGCTTGCGATCCTAATACCGCCCAGTGTGCTGATGATCGTCTACGGGATCTGGACGGAAACATCGATCGGCTCGCTGTTCATCGCCGGCATTATTCCGGGCATATTGCTGACGCTGGCCTTTGTCGCGCTGATTTACGTCCAATGTCGCTTGCGCCCGGAGCTCGGGCCGGTCGGGCCGCAATATTCATGGCGCGAGCGGATCACATCGTTGCGCAATCTCGCCCCGATTATTGTGATCTTCGTGGTGGTGATCGGCGGCATTTACATCGGCGCGGTCACCCCGACCGAAGCCTCCGCCATCGGCGTACTCGGCGTGCTCGCCGTCGGGCTGCTGATGCGCCGCCTGACCTTGGCCAGCTTGCGGGAGTCGGTGATCGGCACCGGCATCACCACCGGAATGATCTTCGCGATCATCATCGGCGGCCACCTGATTGCACGGTTTCTGGTACTTACCGATGTGACGAACGGAATTGTGAACCTGATCAGCGACTCCGGACTCAATCGCTACGTCATCTTGTTCCTGTTCGTTCTGATGTATCTGGTCCTGGGCGCGCTGCTCGACGTGTGGGGCATGCTGATCTTGACGCTGCCCTTCGTCTTTCCGGTCATGATGAGCTTGCAGTTCGACGCAGTCTGGTTTGGCGTCTTTGTGGTGCTGATGACCGAGCTGGCGCTCATCACACCGCCGATCGGCATCAATGTTTACGTGATGCACGGCATCGCGCCCGAAGTCGGGCTGATGAACATTTTCCGGGGCATCTTTCCCTTCGTTATCGTCATCCTCGCGTTTGTCGCGCTGATCACGGCCTTTCCGGAGATCGTGCTGTGGCTCCCCTCCTTGTCGAGCCGATAGCGCAACGCCGAACCGGCTAAAAAGACAGGCAAACCGGAGAGCATCGACCATGAACAGGGCTAGCGACAATCGTCAGGGCGGCGCGTGGAGCGAGGTCCGCGACGGGATGAGGATCGATTGGCACGCGGAAATTCCGATGGACGACGGCATCGTGCTGCGCGCCGACGTCTTCCGCCCGAACAACGACGACCGTTATCCCGTCATTCTGAGTTACGGGCCTTACGGAAAGGGGCTGTCTTTCCAGGAAGCCTACGCTTTCCAATGGGAAAGCCTGATCAAAGCGTTTCCGGAGACGGCGCAAGGCTCTTCGAACAAGTACCAGAATTGGGAAGTGGTAGACCCGGAGAAATGGGTGCCCGACGGCTATATCTGCCTGCGCATCGACAGCCGCGGGGCAGGGCGCTCGCCCGGCTATCTCGACCAGCACAATGCACGCGAAGCCAAAGATATCCACGATTGCATCGAATGGGCCGCGGCGCAGCCGTGGTGCAACGGCAAGGTCGGCATGAACGGCATTTCCTACTACGCCATGAATCAGTGGCGTGTCGCCGGACTGCAGCCGCCGCATCTGGCCGCCATGTGTGTGTGGGAGGGATATGCCGACCGCTACCGCGACGCCACTTACCACGGCGGCATTCGTTCGACCTTCGCCAAGGGCTTTCAGGGTCGCCAGATCTTCCGCGTGCAATATGGCGTCGGCGAGAACCGGGCCGCGTAGTCCGGTGACAGCCGAATTGGTCAGCGGGCCGGAAACGCTCGATGAAGCGACACGAGAAAAAAGCCGGGCGCCGATGTGGCAAAACGTCACCGAGCATCCGTTCGACGACGCCTACCATCGCGAACGCTCCGCCGATTGGGACAAGATCGTCACGCCGTTGTTGTCGGCCGGCAACTGGGGCGGTCACGGGCTGCATTTGCGCGGCAATGTAGAAGGCTTCATGCGCGCGGCGTCGCCGCAGAAATGGCTGGAAATCCACGGCCAAGCGCATTGGACGCATTTTTATACCAACTACGGCGTCGACCTGCAGAAGCGCTTCTTCGGGCATTTCCTCAAAGGCGAGGATACCGGCTGGCGGAATCAGCCGCAGGTGCAGCTCCAGATCCGCCATCCCGGCGAGAAGTTTGAAGTTCGGCATGAGCGCGAATGGCCGATTGCGCGAACGCAATGGACGCGGTTCTATCTCGAACCCGAGAGTCGCACCTTGGTTCGGGAACGTCCGTCACACGATACGACCGTCGCGTTCGATGCCCTTGGCGACGGGCTTTTGTTCATGACGCCGCCGCTCGATGAGCCGATGGAAATCACTGGGCCGGCCGCGGCGAAGCTGTTCGTCTCGTCGTCGACGGAGGATGCCGACCTGTTCCTAGTCTTGCGGGTGTTCGATCCTCAGGGCAAGGAAGTGACGTTTTACGGCGCCAACGATCCGCGAATGCCGGTGGCGTTCGGTTGGCTGCGCGCGTCGCACCGCAAGCTCGATGCCGATCGTTCGCTGCCCTATCGGCCGTATCACCCACATCAGGAACGCGAACTGTTGATGCCCGGGAGGCCGGTCGAGCTCGATATCGAGATTTGGCCGACCTGTATTGTCGTGCCGGCCGGTTATCGGTTCGGTCTTGCCGTGCGCGGTCGCGACTACGAAAACGATGAACCGCCGCTCCCGATTCAGGGCGTATCATATCCGATGCGCGGCGTTGGACCGTTCAATCACGACGACCCGGACGACCGTCCCGCAGCGGTGTTCGGCGGCCGCACCACGCTGCATTTCGACGGGGACCGCATGCCCTATGTCTTGCTGCCGGTGATCCCAAATAGCTAATCGGCGGGTGTGATACCGAAGCGACGCCGCGCGTCTTAACGCATGATTCCGAAAAGTGGGAACCGGTTTCCCGCCTTCGCGAAGCCCGCTTCGGCGGGCGAAGGAAAGTCGGAAAAGATCATGCGCCTGCAAAATGTTAGGCGGCACTCTGATTTAATCTGAACGGATCAATTTAGCGGCCGCCGTGGCGCGGAAGGATCGCCATGGCGGCATCGCCGATTGCCTCCACCGACTCGCCGCAATCGAGAAAGCAAACGATGCGGCACGGGCAGGCCTCCAGGCCCTCGTAGCGCCAGGGGAACGCACCGATCAGGCAGCGCTGGTTCAAGACCTTTTCGATGTCGCCACCGATGTTTTCGGCGTGGATGAGACCCTCTTGAAAGGCCCAGCTATGGAAGGGAAATATGTTCTCGCGCACCAGCCGGCCGGATTTCTTGTGCGTGTATTCAAACGTGCCGAAGAAGTCCTCCGCTTTCTTGCCGACGCGGCGCTCGAACTCGGCAGCAAGATCCGGTCGCATCAGGCGAATTGAGGTGTTCATCGCGTGGTCGCCGGACCCGCAATCGATGCCGAACCACTTGATCTTCTTTTTCAGCATCCATTGCAGCAATTCGGTCCGCCCGCCCGGGTGCAGACAGAAATAACGAACGAGATCCTGTTGCGGTTTGCCTTCCCAATAGCGGTGGTAACCGGTGTGGATAATCAGAATGTCGCCGTCTCTAATATCGACCGCAGCCTTCTCCAGCATTTCGGGCGTGATCACTGCCCAGTCATCCATGTCTTTTGAAATATCGACGATGGCGCCTGGACCGACCAGAAAATCGAGCGGGTAGCTCGCCATGTCGCCCATTCCGTCGCTGCCATGCATGGCACCGTCGATATGGGTGCCGACGTGCAGGGCGGTATCGATCCGTTGCGCGACGATCATTTTCGTCTGCAGGTTGGTGGCGTAATACATCTTGTTTCCGGCATAGCCGACCCAGCCGGGGGTATGCGCATTCATCAAATGCGAAAGATCAATTATTTTCACCGGCGCCCTCCAAATTGTTCAGCGCGTCCCGTGTGCTGCACGAGACACAACATTATCTTGTAGCCAGTCTGACTTTAATCTCGAACGGTCGCAATCACGTCGATTTCGACGCGGGCGCCGTCGACGAGAAGCCCGGTTGTGCCGACTGTCGTGCGCGGTGGAGGTGTCTTGAAGAACTCCTTCCAGACTTCGTCAAAGGCGTAGAAATCGTTGAGGTCCACCAGGAATACCTGAGCTTTGACGACATGGTCGAGCGAGCTGTCGGCCGCTTCCAGGGTGTTCTTGATGTTGTTGAGAATATAACGCGCTTGTTTCTTGATGGCGGAGCCATAGTAGGGAAAAGCCGGATGCATCCGCGCTTCCTCGGCAATGCCGTGTACGAAATCGCTCGCGAGTTGTCCCGCCGGAAAGACCAAGTCCCCAACCCGGAATGCTTCCGTATAATTGGCGAGCGGCTTTGGGTTCTGGGATTTGACCGCTTCTGCCTTAACGCTCGATCCGCCCACGTGCCCGATGAGATCGATTTCGATTAATGTGCCATCGACCAGCAGCCCGGAAGTCCCGATTGTCGTGCGCGCCGGTGGGACCTTGAAATATTCCTTCCACACTTCATCGAAATCGTTGAAATCCGCCAGATCGCGCAAGAACACCTGAGCCTTGAACACATTGTCGAGGTTGCTTCCCGCCGCCTGAAAGGTCTGCTTGAGGTTTTCAAGGATGAATTGCGTCTGCTTTTTGATGTCCGAACCGTAATAGGGAAACGCCGCGCCCTTCTTGGCCTCGGCGGGAACGCCGGATTTGAAATCGCTGGCCAGTTGACCGGCCGCAAAGATCAGATCGCCGACAGCAAAAGCCTCCGAGTAGTTTGCGAGCGGTTTCGGCGCGCTCGACTTCACCAACTTGCGCTCGATGCCGGCGCCAGGAACGTAGCCGATCAGGTCAATTTCCACCAACGTGCCCGGGACCAACAGTCCGGTCGTGCCGATCGTCGTTCGCGGCGGCGGGACGGCGAAATACTCGCGCCACACCTCGTCAAATCCATTGAAATTATTGAGATCGGTCAGGAAGACCTGTGCCTTGATGACGTTATCGAACGAACTCCCGGCTGCCGCGAAGGTCTTCTTCAGATTTTCAAGTACGTAGCGGGTCTGAAGCTTGATGTCCGAGTTGTAATATGGGAATTGCGGATGCCTTCCGGCTTCCGGTGGCACGCCGGTCTTGTAGTCGCTCGCAATCTGACCGGCCGCAAAAACCCAGGGGCCAACTTTGGTCCCCTCGTTGTAGTGCGCCAACGGCCGCGGCGCATCGGATTTAATGATCTCGAACTTCATTGTTGCCTCCCGGCATCGCAAGGAGAGCGCTGCGTTCAGCCCAATCGGCGCAGGCCTGGAACGGCCTGGCGCGCCCTTGCGATGGACATCATGCTACCTGAGTAGAGCAGGAGTGCTAATCAACCTTAAGAGGACCGGAATGCGGTCCTCAATCAACGTGCACACCGATGATAACGTCCGAAGGGGTTCGTCCATCGATAGTCTTCGCGGCATTGACCGCTATTTGCGAGTACCCCAATAGACAGAGATGCGAGAGCCGTCGTCGTCGGCAAGGCCGCTTGCTCTTGCTTCTTCGAACACCTTCAGCGTGAGCGACACCGCCGGCATCTCAACGCCTTTTGCCTTGCCGGCGTTGAGCATGGCCCGCAAATCTTTGCAGCCATCGGCAATCGTGAAGGTCGTGGGGTCGGGATCGCGACCTTCGAGCGCGGCAATGATCATGTCGGAGCGATTCTTGAGCGCGTTGTTGGCGCCGCCCGTATCCGTGAACAGGTCGAGCAGCCGCTTGGGTTCCCAGCCAAGGTCACGGCAAATTGCAAAGGCTTCGCCATAGGCTTGCCAGGCGACCATCAACGGCAGATTGATCGCGAGCTTCATGGTCGAGCCGGTGCCAACCGGCCCGCAATGTTCGAGTCTACGGCAGAGCGGCTCGAGGATCGGCCGCGCGCGCGCCGCGTCACTGGGCTCGGCTCCCATCAGCCCGATCAGCTTGCCTTGACGGGCCGGCGGCACCGAACCGCCGACCGGACACTCGACCAGCACGGCGCCTTGGGCGCGCACTTTGCCGGCGAGATCGATTTCCACGTCGGGCAGCACGGTGCTCATCTCGATGAACAGCTTGCCCTTGACGTTGCCCGACAGGAGGCCGGTCGGACCGTGGTAGACGGCGTCGATCGCGCTGCCGTCGGTGAGAATGGTGAGGACCGCCTCCACCTTGCCGGCAAGCTCGGCTGCGGTCGCCGCGACGCCGGCACCGGCGTCGCTCAGTACCTGGGTCTTGCCCGGGGTGCGATTCCAGACGGTGACTTGGTGGCCGCTATCCAACAACCGCGCGGCAATCGCCGCACCCATCTTGCCGAGCCCGGCGACGCCGATATGCATGGTTCCTCCGGCTTATGGGTTGTCAGCCCTGACGAGCTGGATCCGCACGCCTTGCGGCGGCGCGACGAGGGGGCGGCAAAGCCTGCCTAGATATATTCACCGTCGCCAAAGATGGACTTGCGCACATTGTGCAAGTGCTTGCGCATCAATTTGCTGGCGACTTCCGGCTCGCGGTCGCGCAAAGCCCGCACGATATCCGCGTGTTCTTCGGTGGAGCGCTGTACGCGCTGCGGCATGTTGGGTTCCTGGCGCAAGCGACCCCAGATCGTCTTGAGGTCGGCCATCATCTCGAACATCGCGAACATCAGCTCGCTCTGCGCGGCACGGGCGATGCAACGGTGCAGCTCGGTATCGAGTTGCTCCCACAACTCCCAGCTCATTGCCGCCCGCATCTTCTCGACACAGCGCTCCATGTCGGCAAAGTCACGCGCGGTGCCGCGAAACGCCGCCAGCCGCGTCAGCTCGGGCTCGAAGGCCATGCGCGCTTCCATGATCTCGCGCGGGTTGGTCACCTCGGAGACCGCGTAGCGCTTGCCGTTCTGGATCGGACGCGAGCCGAGATAGGTACCCTTGCCGACATGCCGCCAGATCAGTCCTTCCGCCTCGAGGCGTTGCAGACCGTTACGCAACTTATTGCGGGTGAGCCCGAGCGTCGCCGCCAACTCGCGCTCCGGCGGTAGACGATTTTCTTTGGCAACGTTCGCCCGCTCGACGAATTGCCGGAGTCGATCAAATTCGGTGCTGTGCGTATCGCTCGTGCTCATACCGGTCCCCCCACCCGAGTGACGACGGCGGTCCTCCGCGATCGGCCGATATGGATCGCTTTGTTGTTCTTCAAGGTCATTGGTCCCGGCGGGGGTTCGCGATGTCGATTATCAACTTCTAACACATATCAACCAATTTGCAAATTGGTTGATCGCTATCTTAGATTGGTTGTTATTTTTAAGCAGACCGGTTGACTCAATCACGTCGATTGGTTCACTTTGTCGGCTTAGGGAGTGAGACAATAAGAATGGATGCTCGAGTTCGATACGTCGCCTGCGCGCGCGGCGGTCCAACGCCCGCATTTCGTTTCGCGCGAAGCCACCCAACAGGTGCTCGATTGGGACGAGATGATCGCGCATCTGCGCGAGGCTTATTCCGTCCCCCATACCCATGCCGCCCATCCGCGCCGCGTCGTGACCCGCGGCGACCGTTGTTGGTTGCGCACGCTTCCCGCGGCGCCGTCGACCTCGCAATTCATGGGCGCGAAGCTTTTCGGTGCCGGCCGCAGTCGGGGAGTCCACTATCTGATCGTTCTGTTCGATCAGGAGACCGGGCAGATTGCCGGCCTGCTCGATGCCAATCACGTGACGGCCTGCCGCACCGGCGCGACCTCGGCGGTCGCCGTCGACCGCCTGGCGCCGCAAGGTGACGCCGTGCTGGGCGTGCTCGGCAGTGGCGCGGAGGCGCTCTCGCACACGCGAGCGATCGCGCATGTGCGCAAGCTGTCGGGCCTGCGCGTTTACAGCACGACACCGGAGCGCCGCGAGGCGTTCGCGGCGCGCATGCAGTCTGAACTCGGCATTCCTTGCGTCGCGACGACCTCCGCCGAAGCGGCGGTGAAGGAGTCCAGCATCGTCGTCGCTGCCGCCCGCTCGCACGGCGAGAAACCAATTTTGTTTGGCGACTGGCTGCACCCCGGCATGCTGGTGGTGTCGATTGGCTCCACCGTGCAGGAGCAGCGCGAAATCGACGTCTCGGTGGTCGAGGCTTGTGACCTGATCGTCTGTGACGCGGTCGAAGAGGTGATCGAGGAAACGGGCGACATGATCACGGCGAAAGCCGCCGGCATTGCCTTCGAACACAAAATGATATCGCTCAGCGAGCTGATCGCGGGCGGCGCCGACGAGCGCGTATCCAAGGCCAAGCTGCGCATGTTCAAGTCGGTCGGCGCGGCGGTGCAGGATATCGCGATCGCGGAACTGGCATTCGACAAGGCGGTAGCGCGGGGGTTGGCGACCGAATTGCCGATGTCGCTTTCGCGCAAGGAGGCTTGAATACGCGCGCAGGACCACCCGGCTCCTGCGTGCAGATACGAACGACGCGGACGTCAAGATCCGCACACGCAACCATCGTCTAAAGGAGGAAAAGTCGATGCAAGTCTGGTCCGGAAAATCGATCTCGCTCGCCGTTGCCCTCGGCGTTGGCGCTGCTTTGCTCTCGACCCCCAGCGTCGCGGCCGACAAGGTCAAGATGGGCATGCTTCGTTCGGCCAACATCGCCTTGGTGGCGCAGGAAAAAGGCTACTTCGCCAAGGAAAACATCGACTTCTCTATCGAGATCTTCCGCTCCGGCGCCGCCCTGGTGCCGTCGCTGTCGACCGGTCAGATCGACATCGCCATGACCGCCGCGGGTGCCGCGCTCTACAACGCGATGGCGCAGGGTGTGAACGCGCTGATCGTCGCCGGCTATAGCGTCGCCGATCCGGGTCGGCCCGGCGGCGATCCCAATTGGATCGCCGTGCGACATGACCTGACTGAGAGCGGTGCGGTCAAAGGCGCCAAGGACCTCAAGGGCAAGACCATCGCCATTACCGCGCGCGGCCAGTTCACCAACCTGTTCGTGGACGAATATCTCAAGACCGGCGGGTTGACCGAAAAGGACGTACGGATCGTCAATATGTCCTATCCGGACATGCTGGCGGCATTCAAGGGCAAGTCCATCGACGCCGGCGCCACGCTCGATCCATTTGCGCGGGTGGCCGAGAAGGGCAAGTTCGCCACCAAGATGATGGGCCTGTCGCAATTGATGCCCGGATTTACGCTCGCGGTCGTGATGTATGGCGACCGGATCGGCAAGAAGGACCGTGACCTCGGCATGCGCTTCATGCGTGCGCTGCAAAAGGCGAACATCTACACTCACAAGGCGCTGATGACGCCGGAAGGCCGCAAGGAGATCGCGCAGATCTACCAGAAGTACACGCCGCAAAAGAGCGCCGCCGTCTATGAAGATCCTAAACTGGGCCTGGGGCTCGGTCGTCTCGATCTTGTCGCGGACATCGAGGGCAAGCACGGCCTGCGCTGGCAGCTCAATTGGTATCACGATGCCGGGCTTATTCCGAAAATGCCGGACCTCAACAAGGTGGTCGACAACTCCTTCGCTGAAGCGGCCGTCAAGGCTGTTGGGACCGGCAAGTAAAACCGAGGTAATCCGGCGTGACCGCGAAGATTTCCATTCGCAATGTCAGCAAGGTGTTCTCCGTCAAAGGCGGCGAATTCCTAGCCGTGCGCGACGTCAATCTCGACGTCGCGTCGGAGGAATTCGTTTGCATTGTCGGGCCGAGCGGTTGCGGGAAATCCACTCTTTTGCGGATGCTGGGCGGTCTGGAAACCATGACCAAGGGCGACATCCGGCTCGACCACCATCAGCCGGGTCGCCCGATCTCGGCGATGATCTTTCAGCAGGAATCGGTGTTTCCGTGGCTCTCGGTGGAGCAAAACGCCGCTTACGGTCTGCAGGTCACCAACTCGTGGAAGGGCAAGGAGAGCGAGGAGCGCGTCGATTATTTCCTGGAGAAAACCGGCCTTCAAAGCTATCGCAAATTCCACCCCTATCAGCTCTCCGGCGGCATGAAGCAACGCTTGTCGGTTGCCCGCGCATTTATCACGAATCCCGAAATCTTATTGATGGACGAGCCTTTCGCCGCGCTCGACGAGCAGAACAAGATCATGCTTCAGGGCGAACTGGGCAAGCTCTGGGAGGCGAACCGTAGTACAGTGGTGTTCATCACCCATAGTCTCGATGAGGCCGTGTTGCTCGGCGACCGGGTGATCGTCATGACCTCGGTGCCGGGGCAGCTCAAGCGCTCCTTCGATATTCCTTTCGAGCGGCCGCGCGATCTGATCGAATTGCGCCGGACCCCTGAATTCAACGCGCTGACGCGCGAAATCTGGGCATTGCTGCGCGAAGAAGTCGAACGGGCACGTGCGCTGGAAGTCGGCCGGATCAGCGGCGACGACGGCGCAAAGCAGCTTGCGTCCGCCGGGGGAGCTTGAGCCCATGTCCGAGCAGACGCTTCCGGGGGTCGCGGCCAAGCCGGCTGAAGCCGAGCGGGCGCCGGCGCGCCGTTTCCGCTTGCGCCTGCCGACTGCGATCTTGTCGCCGGCCGCACTGTTGCTGGTTTGGGAAATCTGCGCCCGCCTCGATCTCATCGATGTCCGCTTCTTTCCCGCGCCCTCGACGATTTTCGAGACGGCGTTTGAGATGGCACAGACTTGGCAATTCTGGAGCGACCTCGGCGTCAGCCTCCAACGCATCGCCATCGGCTTCCTGATGGGGGGTATTCCCGGCACCATGCTGGGCCTTGCGATGGGCTTGTTCCCGCCGGTGCGCGCGATCTTCCAGCCGTTGATCGCGGCGTTGTATCCGCTGCCGAAGATCGCTTTGCTGCCGCTCATTCTGCTGATCTTCGGACTAGGCGAAGCCTCCAAATACGTCATCGTTGCCATTGGCGTGTTCTTCCTGATGGCCATCAATTCGATGGCCGGCGTGATGAACGTTCCACGCATCTATTTCGACGTCGCCAACAATCTTAAGGCGTCGCGCTGGAAGGTTTATGTCACCGTTGCCCTGCCGGGCGCGCTGCCCGGAATCTTCACGGGCCTGCGCATCTGCGCCAGCGTCGCGCTGCTGCTGCTGGTCGCCTCCGAGTTCGTCGGCGCCAACGAGGGCATCGGCTATCGCATCTGGTGGGCGTGGTCGGTGTTCTGGGTGAAGAACATGTATGTCGGCTTAGCTCTCATTGCGCTGCTCGGGTTCATCCAAGCCTACTGCGTCGACTTCCTCGCGCGGCGCTTCATCCCATGGCAGGGCAAATAGGCGCGACACGCCGCGAAAATGGCTTTCGGTCTCAATCGGCAATCTCAAAAATCGTAACCAGGAGAAGGTAACTATGGCTAGCTATCGCAAGAAGGAAGCGCGGGAGTGGGCGCGCGAGCACCTGCGCGGCGTCTGCAACGTCGTCGTCCCGTCTTATACCGGCGACCTCAAGGGGCTGAACGAGCTCGGCATCCGTCACGACATCCGTTTGGAGATCGAGTACGGCTTCTTCGGCACCTTGCTTGTGTCGGAAGTCGCGATCACGCTGGACGAATATCGTCAGTTCTTCGAGTGGTCGCACGACGAGGCCAAGGGCAAGCTGATGCTGGTGCATCATGCCTCGTTCAACGACCTGGAAGAGAACATCGAAGCGGTGAAGATCGCCGAGCAGAGCGGCGGCGAGTTGATCCTGCTGTCCTACCCCGCCAACATGTACGCCGAGACGCCGCAGGACATCTACGACTACACCAAGGCCTTCTGCGATGCGACCGATCTCGCGGTGATGCTGTTCCCGGTCCCGCTCTGGGGCTTCAACCGCGTGCATGAGTCCGACATCGAAGCGTCGCTGATCCGGCGCCTGATCGACGACTGCCCGAACGTCGCCGCCATCAAGGCGGAAGGCGGCATGCCGAGCTTCATGCACTGGATCGAGTGCCACCGGTTGTTCGGCAAGGAAGTCGTGATCAGCAATCCGCTCGAGAAGGACATGATCCCGCTCGCGCAGGTCGCGCCCGTGCAGTTCAGCGCCACCAGCAACACCGAATATTTCGGACCGATGATCCCGCGCATCTTCAAGCTGCTGCAGAAGGGCGACTTCGACGAGGCTACCCGCCTGTACTGGCAGCTCAACCCAGCGCGCAAGGCCAACGCGGTCACCAGCGCCTATATGGCGCAGACCAACTTCCTGCATCGGATGCTGTGGAAGTATCAGGGCTGGCTGAACGGCTTCAATGGCGGCCCGATGCGGCGCCCGACCATGCGCCTGAACGACCACACCATGCACACGCTGCGCAATGGTCTGGTGAAGTCGGGCATCAAGGTGACCGACTCGCACGATCGCGAGTTCTTCATCGGCCGCAACCCGGTGCAGCACGTGGCGGGTCATCCTTCGCGCATCGCCGCCGAGTAAAAGCAAGCGGTAACAGAAGGATGGGCGTGGCGCGATCCGGGCCACGCCCATTTCGTTTGAGGAGCGGTTGTCGCAGCGGCCGATCAGAATGCCTTCATCGCCTCGGCCGATGCTTTGATGGGGCCTTCGCCTGGATCGCGGGTTCCAACGCACGGCGACGACATGAGTCACGACCGACACATCAAGCGTACAAATGGTCGCGGTTGAGATAGCCAAGCTCGCGCGAGATGATGCTGGCCGATTTAGCCACCGCTTCGATGTGATCTTGCCAGCGCTGCTTGTTCATTCTGGCTATCGGTGTCGCCGTGCTGATCGCTGCCACCGGCAATCCGCTCGAATTGAAAATTGGAGCGGCGATTCCCGTCACGCCCGTACGGAATTCGCCTTTATTGGTGGCAAAGCCCTGTTTGCGAATTTTCGTGCATTCCTGGCGCAACTTTTCCGGGTCGACAATGGTCAGCGGTGTGTAGGGCTCCAGTCCCTCCGCGATGGTTTGCTCAAGCCGATCGTCGTCATATGCGAGCAAGACTTTACCGCTCGACACAGAATAGGCGGGCGCCGTTCCGCCGACATTGGCTTGCGTGACGATGGCTTGCCGACTTTCGATCTTATCGAGATAGGTGATTTTTGTGCCTTCGAGTACCGTCAGAAATACGTTTTCATTAATTTGATCGCGAAGCTTTTCCATTTGCGGAAGCGCGATCTTTCTCAAGCCGACATCGTCGATCGCCCTGCAGCCGAGCTCAAATAGCTTGAGCCCAAGAAAAAATTTGCCGCTCTCGTTTTCTCGACGCACGAAACCAAGCGATTCCAAGGTCGACAGGAAGCGCGACACGGTGCTGACCGGCATTTTGAGTGCGCGCGCGAACTCGGAAAGCGCGACAGGCGTCGGCCCGCGCATCAGGGTGTCGAGGATCTGGGCTGCTTTCTGAAGCGACTGGTTCACCGGTTTATTCCGCTCGCTCGCACAATCGAAGGTCCCTTGACTCCGCCCATAGGCTATAGTTCGATATTCCAGTTATTGCAATAGAGTTCCACTATGTGGAAAACAATGCCGAATGTCGGAATGGCTCTAAGTCCCGCCGCGGCCTGCGGCGAGGCGGCGCGCTCCGGATGGGCGACCATTGTCCGCTGGGGAGGGGGCGCCGCGTGAGCGAAAGGGGCAAACGAAGCCGCGACGGCCAGCAGTGGATTCTGGATTACCTCTGCAAGACTGCCGGCATGGTGCAGAACTTCGAAGACAACAAATTCGAGCTGCCGCCCGGCACCAAAAACTACAAGATGATCAGCAAGCTTCAGGGCGAAGATGCCGCCCGCAAGGAAGCTGTTGCGCACGCGCTCGAAGCGGCTGGGCACGCGGAGACCGCACTCGAAGTCTACGTCAAGGCGGCCGAGTCATATCGCAAGGGCCAGCACACGATATTCGAGGACGATCATCCTCAGAAGCTCAAGCTCTACGACGGCATGGTGCGCTGCTACGATCGCGTGATGGCACTCGCCGACTATCCGATCGAGCGGATCGACGTTCCGTTCGAAGGACAGAATATCCAGATCATCCTTCATTTATTGCCCGACCGGCGTAAGGCTCCGTGCATTCTGTACATCCCGGGGATGGACCAAACAAAGGAGTTCTACCCCTATGCGTACCAGAACGACATGCTGCGCCGAGGCATGCACGGCTGCGCGATGGACGGTCCCGGGCAGGGCATCTGCAACATCAGAAAAATTCGCGTCACCGCCGACAACTATGAGCGCGCCGTCAAGGCCGTGATCGATGTGCTGGTGAAGCGGCCGGAAATAGACGCCGACAAGATCGGCGTTTTCGGGATCAGCATGGGATCGTTCTGGGCGCCGCGCGCGGCCGGCTATGACAGCCGGATAAAGGCCTGCGCCGGCGCCAGCGCGACATTCGCCAACAAAGATCACATCTTCAACGTGTCGTCGCCGCGCTTCAAGCAGGTCTTCATGTATATGGCCGGCATTAGCGACGAGCGCGAGTTCGACAAAATGGCGGAAGCGATGACGCTCGCGGGATTCGGTCGCAAGATTCAATGCCCGACTCTGATGGCGACCGGAGAATTCGATCCGTTAAGTCCGGTGGAAGAAGCCCTCGCAATCTTCAATGAAATGTCCTGCCCGAAAGAACTCTGGATCCTGGAAAACGAGTTTCATCGCGTCTGGGCGATGGAGGGCTTAGGCGGGCTGGATCTCAATCCGTTCGCGATCGATTGGCTGCGCGACGCGCTCGACGGCAAGATCACGGCCGATCACAACAAGACCGTCTATATCCGCCAGAAGTCGGGGCGGGCCGTCTTTGACGACCCTCTCCCAGCCGACCATCCCGGGAGATGGTGATGGCCGGTATCCCGGAAGGCGAAGCTAGATAACAAACAAGCAGCTTCAAACGCGTTGCGGGCCAACAAGAAGGCAGAAAGCCTCAGAGGCAAGATCAGAAAAACCAGACGCAAGGGAGGTTCCAACATGACAACCAGACTATCCCGAACACTTTCGGCAATGCTTGCCGCAATCGTTACGCTGATGTGGATCGCCGCGCCGTCGGCCGCCGCAGACCGCAAGTTGATGGTGGTAGGGACCGCGCCGGCCGGCTCAGCCGCGTTCCCCTATCAGGTCGGCATCGCCCAGATCGTGAATAAATATCTGCCGAACTTCGCGCTTTCCGCGCAGGAAACGGGCGGCTCGGTGGCCAATATCCGCCTGCTTGACGAAGGCAAGATCCAACTCAGCGGCTTTGCCATCGACGTTGCGGTCGATGCCGTCAAAGGCAAAAAGCCGTTCAGCAAGGCACGCAAAGTGTACGTCCTCTTCGGCATGTACAATCAGGGCTTCATCTGGTTCGCGCCGAAGAAGTCCGGCATCAAATCGTGGCATGACCTTGCCGGCAAGAAGGTCATCGCCGGTACGCCGGGCGGATCGACGCGTGTCGTCGGCGGCTTGGTCGGCCATATCACCGGCGTCGACAAGTCGGGCAGCATCAAGTTCCTGCCGCCCAATGCGATGCTGAGCGCGTTGCAAGACGGCACCGTGGACGCCGGGTTCGGGTTGATGACCGGCGCGAAGGCGGCCCCCTGGGTGCACGAGGCGATGTCGACCATGGAGCTCACCGTCTTCGGAGCGAGCGACGACGTCATCGCCAAGGTGGACGAGATGCGGCCCGGCCTGACGAAGGCCTCGTTCGCGGATGGCTACCTGCCGAAGCAGCAGGGCATCACGACGATCGGCGAGTATCTCGTCATGGGCGCCTCGTCCAGCTTGTCCGACGATGACGCCTACAACATCGTCAAGACGGTCTACGAGCACTACAGCGAGCTCGGCAAGTACACGCCGACCGTCAAGGGCGCCAAGCCGGAAACGATGGTGATCAAGCTGCCCGCGGGCGTGTCCTACCAACCGGGTGCGCTGCGCTTCTTCAAGGAAAAAGGCCTCCTCAAATAACGGACAACGCTTGCGGTGAGACGCATTCAGCCGGCGCACACTGCCGCCGACGTCGAATGCGCCTCACCGTCCCGCCCGATGCTGCTGCATCGATGAAAGGGTGAGCAAATGAACTCCTGGTTCGCCTGGTTGAAAGGTGAATTCGAAGCTGAAGCTGCTGGTCGCAGCTTTCGCGATACTGCTTGCCGTTTATCATCTGGCCACCGTCCAGGTGGTGATCGCGTCCTACTGGCCGCATCTGGCGTTTCACCTCGGCCTAGCCATGGTCATCGTCTTCCTGGCGGCGGCAGGCAAGAACCGGCTGACGACGCTGCTGGCCGGCGTCGCCGCGCTGCTCTCTATCGCGGTGATGATTTACATCATCGTGGAGTCCGATGCGCTGGTCGAACGCGAAGGCTTTCCGACCGACCTCGATTTTTATGTCGGCATTGTCCTGATCGTCCTGGTCCTTGTCGCGGCCTATATCGCGTTCGGCTATGTGCTGCCGCTGCTGGCAGTCATCGGCATCGTTTACGCGTTCACCGGGCCGTATTGGCCGCAGCCGTTCTTTCACGGCGGCGTCGATCTCGAGCGGCTCGTCGCGATGCTGACGACCCAGCTCGGCGGCATTTACGGCACGCTGGTCTATATCTCGGCAACATATCTCGCCGTCTTCCTCACCTTCGGCGCCTTCATTGAAGGCTCGGGCGCGGCGAAATTCTTCATCGATATTTCGCTGTCGTTGTTCAAGCACGTCAGAGCCGGCGGCGGCTACGCCGCGGTCATGGGAAGCGCGCTGATGGGAATGGGCTCGGGCAGCCCGATCGCCAACGTGCTCACCTCCGGCGTCATCACGATCCCGTTGATGAAGCGCGCCGGTTTTCGGCCGCATGTCGCAGGGGCCATCGAGGCCGCGGCATCGACGGGCGGCCAGCTGATGCCGCCGGTGATGGGGGCGGTGGCGTTCGTCATGGCCGATTTTGCCGGCGTGACTTATTTGGACATCATCAGTTACGCGACGATCCCGGCAATCCTTTATTTCCTGTCGATCGGCTTCAATGTGTATTTCCGGTCGTCCAAACTGCACCTGAAGGCTCCGGAGATCGAGAACGCGCCGAGCCTGAAAGAGGCAATCCGGGGCGCCGACCATCTCATTCCCATCGCCGTGCTGGTCGCCGTGCTCGTGGTCGGCTATTCGCCGGCATTCGCGGCGTTCTGGGCGATCATGTGCGCGATCGTGCTTATGTTCATCCGCGCTCCGAACATCCAGATCATCAAGAAGGTCTTCACCTGCCTGATGGCTGGCGGCCGCCGTGCGGCCGATTTTGCCGTCGCGATGGCCTGCATTTCGATCTTTGTGAAAATCGTGCTGGCAACCGGCATCGGCCTCAAGCTGCCGACCCTCATCGCACAATACGCGGACGGCAGCCTGCTCAAAGGCTATTTTCTGACCGCAGTCGCCTCAATCGTGCTCGGGATGGGATTGCCGACGGTGGCCGCCTACATCGTGGTGGGCGTGCTGGCGGTTCCGGCGCTGACGCAGATGGGCGCCGACCCGATCCAGGCGCATTTCTTCGTCCTGTACTTCAGCATTCTGTCGGCGCTGACGCCGCCGGTTGCGCTCGCCGCGCTCGCCGGCGCTCAGCTCGCGGAAGCAAGCTACTTCAGGACGTCATGGGTTTCCTTGAAATACGAACTCATCGCGTTCGTGGTGCCGTTTCTCTTCGCCTACAATCCGGCGCTGCTCGGCTTGGCCAACTGGTACGACGTTGTCGAGGTCGCGCTGGCGACACTGCTCGCCTGCATCATGACCTCCTCGTTTCTGGAGTCTTATGCCATCCGCAACTCGCGCTTCTGGGAGCGGGCGTTGGTTGGCATCGGCGCCATCGGCGCATTCACCTATGTCGTCAACGGGGAGCAATGGGCCATCGCGGGCGCGGTGGCGTGTTTCGCCGCGGTCATCGTCGCGCAGTTGATCATGCCTGCGCCGCCAGACGCGCCGACTATACCGAGCGCGGAGGGACAGACCGAACCGGCACTGCGTGTGCCGAGCGCCTGGAAGAAGATCTGCTCGCTCACGTTATCGTCCGGAAATAAGGGGAATTTGTAAAGGAGACTGCAATGGCGGGATATCCGGTCAACGACAAGCTGGAATCAAGAACCGATCTGTGGCGGATTTCGCCGCACTGTTTCTCGGAAGAGATACGGTCGAAGATGACGCTGCCGAAGAAGCTGCAAATCTGCGACATCACGCTGCGTGAAGGCCGCCAGCTTCCCGGCGTCTCGCTTCGTCTGGACGACGTCCTGGTGATTGCCGACAAGCTGGTCGAGTGTGGCGTCAGCATGCTGCAAATGCATCACGACGACCCGCAGGAGATGGAGCAGGTCAAAAAGCGCCATCCGAACGTGATTATCGAAGCGCTCGTCCATCCGACCGCGGTGCTCAATCCAGAGATGGCCAAGGTCGAGGTCGACCTCAACTTCGACCACGGCGCGGATTACACCACGCTCTGCTTCTCTTTCTCGCCCGAGCAGATGTGCCTGTTCGAGAGCATGGCGGAAGGACGCATCACCATCGAGGATGCCATCGACCGCGCCATGGGTTCGGTGCAATACGCGCGCAAGAAGGCGGGCAAGAACCGCAAAGTCGGCTGTCTCATTCAGGATTGCACGCGTATCCCAATCGAGCGTCTCGCCGAAGTCTGCGGCAAGCTCGTCGCCGCTGGCGCCGACATGATCAAGCTCGACGATATCAACGGCATGGCGATCTACCCGGTCTACACGCACGTCGTGCGCGAGATGAAGCGGTTGCTGCCGGGGACGGAAATCGGCCTGCATACACACAACGATATCGGGCTTGCGACCGCATCGCTTTATGCGGGGCTCGAAGGCGGGGCCGATCTCATCGACGTCTGCGTCAATGGCTTGGGTGAACGCGCCCATATCGCGCCGATGGCCGAGGTCGTTTCCGTTATCCAAATCTTCTACGGCATCGATTGCGGCATCAAGCTCGACAAATTGTATGAGCTTTCCAAGCTGGTGTCCGACGTCATGAAATGGCCGATGACAGAAACCATGCCGTTCGTCGGCAAGACCGCGTTCTCGCACCTCGTCGAGGTGCACTACTGCGTTCCGCCGACCGAGGAAGGCTTCTGGGCCTATCTGTGCATGAAGCCGGAAATGTTCGGCAACAGGATGCACAATTTGCTTGGCCACTATTCCGGTCCGTGGGCGGTACGCGCCAAGGCGCGCGAGATCGGCATCAAGATCCCGCAAGGCAAGGAGCCGGACGTTATCAGGAAGCTGCGGACCGAGATCCGCTTCCGCAAGCGTCAGCTGACCAACGACGAGTTTGCCAACATCGTCGAGTTGGTCGCTTGAGACTGAACTTTGGGGCGACGATAGCCGACAGGTGGACAAGGACATGACAGGAATACGTACGGTTGACGCACACACGCACATTCTTGGTGAGGAGACGATAAAGCTCCTCGCGAAGGAGGTGCCGAAAGCGGCGCCGGAGCTGAAAGACGTCGAGGCGAGCGGCGGTACACTCGAGATCGGCGGCAAGGTAGTGCAGAAGCCGCTGCCGCGCGAAATCTGGGATCTCGACATGCGCCTGCGCGACATGGACGCCAATGACGTCGACGTCCAGGTGCTCTCGACGGTCGTGTTCACCTTCTACTACGGACAGGAAGCGGCGCTGACCCAGGCTTGCGCCGCCATCCAGAATGAGCAGATCGCGGCGGTCGTCCGGCAGAAGCCCGAGCGGTTCCACGGCCTTGCTACCGTGCCGATGCAAGCACCGGAAATGGCGGCCGACGAGCTCAAGCGTGCAATGACCAAGCTCGGCCTGCGCGGCGTCATGATCGGAACGCATGTCAACGGCCGCAATCTCGACGACCGCACGCTCGATCCGTTCTGGACGACGGCGGAAGAACTCGGCGCGCTCATCTTTATCCATCCGCTGCCCGGTGCCGCCCTCGATCGGTTGGGCGGCTACTACCTGAAAAACTTGGTTGGATTACCGTTCGAGACCACGATCAGCGCCGTTTGCCTCGTATTCGGCGGCGTGCTCGAGCGTTTTCCGAAGCTGAAAGTGTTGCTCTCGCACGGCGGCGGGTTCGTGCCCTATCAGGCGGGACGCTTTCAACATGGCTGGGAAGTGCGTCCCGAGGCCAAGAAGACCCTGCACAATCCGCCCAGTGAATCGATCGGCCGGCTCTTCTACGACACGATCGTGCATTCAAAGAGCACGCTCGAATATCTCGTTGCCACCGCAGGCGCCGATCGGGTGCTGCTGGGCAGCGATTATCCGTTCGACATGGGAAATCTCGATTGTGTTGCGCGGGTGAGAGAACTGTCGATCGATCCGGCGGCCAAGGATCTGATCCTTGGCGGCTACGCACGCAGCGTGCTGGCCGACGATGACGGGAGCAACGTTATGCCATTGCGTAAGGCATCGGCGAGCTTGCAACGGCTGAAATGAGTTCAAGGCGTCCCACGACTGGGATGTAAACCCAAACCACAAGGAGCGATATCATGCCTAGACTGTCTCGGATTACCGACGAAGAAGCGACGCCCGAACTGCGGGAAGTGTTCAACGGCGCTCGCCAAATGCTCGGCTTTGTTTCAAATTCGACTCGCACGATCGCGCACAGCCCCTGGGTGGTGAAGTGGCTCACACCGTTCACCGCGGCAATCCAGCGCGAAAGCGGCGGCATTCTCGATGCCAAGACCAAGGAACTCGCCGTCATCCGCACGTCGGTGGTCAATACCTGCGACTTCTGCCTGGGTCACAACAGGGAGCTCGGTCAGATCGGTGGGTTAACGCCGGCGCAGGTTGCGGCGGCCGAGGGGGATTTTGAAAACTCTCCCGATCTCACGGCGAAGGAAAAATGCGTCGTGCGCTGGGCCGAGCTGGTGACGAAGAACACCGCCAAGTACGACAAGGCGTGCTGGGAGGAACTGAAGACCTACTTCAATCCGCAAGAAATCGTCGAGCTGACCATGGTTGTCTGCCACTTCAACTTGTTGAACAGGATCAACGACACCTTGCACCTCGATCTGGAAGTGCCGCCGGGGACCATGAAGACGCTCAAGGTGCCCACCGACAGGTTCGCGACCTACGCCAAGAACGTGCTCAGCCACGTCAGCTAGGCGGAGTGTCAGGTCGTTACGCGTAAACCATCACGTACATAGGAAGAGAACATGAAGCTTAAGGGCAGAGTTGCGTTCATAACGGGCGCATCGGGGGGGATCGGCGGCGCGATCGCGCGGATATTTGCCCAGGAGGGCGCCAGTGTCGGCCTCGCTGCACGCAGGGTCGAAAAGCTGGAGACGCTTGCCGCCGAACTGAGAAAAGCGGGCGCCAAGACCTCGGTCAGCAAATGCGATCTCATGAAGGACCAGGATATTCTGGATGCCGTTCGTAAAACCGTGAAGGAACTGGGTCCGATCGATATCCTGGTCAGCTGTGCCGGCATCGTCAGTTTTGAAGCGGTGCACAAGCTGCCGGACAATGTCTGGGACCAGACCATGCAGATCAACGCGAAAGCGCCTTTCGTGGCGATCCGTGAGGTGCTGCCGTCGATGCTCGATCGCAAATACGGGCGCATCATCAATGTGGCTTCGGTTTCCGGAAAGATCGGCTTGGCCTACCGCAGCGCCTACGCGGCGTCGAAACATGCCTTGCTCGGTTTGAACCGGGCGCTGGCGGCGGAAGTAGCCGAGCACGGCATCACCGCGAACTGCATCTGCCCGACCTTCGTCGCGACTGAGATGTTCGATGAAAGCATCCAGAAGTGGGCGGACGAGACCGGCAAGACTTTCGACCAGATGAGCGAGGAACTGCGCCAGAAAGTGCCGATGAAACGCTTTATCGCTCCGGAAGAATGTGCCCCGCTGGCGCTGCTATTGGCGTCGGAGGAGAATGGGGGGATGACGGCGCAAGCCATCAATGTCGACGGCGGCTTCGTGCAATTCTAACCCAGGATGAAGCGGTGCGCTTACAAGGACGAGTGGCTCTGATTACCGGCGCTGCCAGCGGACTCGGAGAAAGTATAGCGCACCGCTTTCTGCAGGAAGGAGCGAAGGTCATCGCGTGCGACCGCGATCGGGAACTGCTGGGTAAGCTGCGCCCGCTGCCGCCGGCCGGGCCGCAAGCGGTTCTGACCCAGGTTGTCGACGTAACCAAGAAGGGCGATATCGAGCGAGCCGTCGCAAAGGGACTGGCCGCATTCGAGAAAATCGACATCCTCGTCAACAATGCGGGTATATCCCCGAAAAAGGGTTACCTCGAATACACGGACGAGGACTGGAACGCGGTCCTCGCCGTCAATCTGACCGGGGAATATCTCTGCGCCCGTGCCGTGTCCGAGCACATGATGGCGCGCGAATACGGGCGGATCGTGAATTTGTCGTCGTCGGCATGGCGTTCCGGCGGCTTCGCCGGCGGTGTGCCCTATACCTCGGCCAAGGCGGGTGTGATCGGCTTGACGCGCTCGCTCGCCAAGACGCTCGGGCCCTATGGCATCACCGTCAACGCGATCGCCCCGGGACCGACGGCGACGCCGCTCACGGATCAATGGCTGCCGGCACAGCAAGATCGCATCGTCAGCCAAATTCCTCTTGGCCGTGTCGGGAAACCGGAAGACATCGCCAATGCCGCCTTGTTTCTCGCCTCCGACGAGGCCTCGTACATCACCGGCATTTGCCTGGATGTGAACGGCGGCATCGTCATGGGCGGGTGAGCGCCCATCGATGGGAGTGGCGTCGGCGTTTAGTTTTCGGCGGAGCAGGGGGCTGGCCTGCTCCGCTCTGATTTTCTTGGACAGCTAAACTGCGTCCAGGCTCAAGTCACAAATATTCGGACCTACGACGGTCACTTGTTGGACATTTTGCTGTCCGCCATGTTGCTGACCGCGACGCGGCGATTCTCGGCGGCACTGGGATCGCTTGGATTCTTGAGATGAGTTTCGCCGTAGCCGACGGTCACCAGATTGGTTGCTGGTATACCGAACTTCTCGCTCAGGTACCGCTTCACCGCGTCGGCGCGCCGCTCAGAGAGCTCCTGATTATATGTGTCCTCGCCTTTTGCATCGGCATAGCCGGCGAGAACGAAGGTGTTGCCCTTCAAGTTTGGATCGGTCAGCGCCTTGCCAAGCTCGTTGACCTGGGCTGCGGCCCGCGCGCCGATTTGGGCCGAGTTGAATTCGAAGTTGATCTCCAGGTCGATGCTCGGCTTGTCCTTGGTGGCGTCGGCGATCTTTTCGCGCTCGCCCGACGAGAGTGAACGGGTCCGCTGACGCAGGGTATTGATAAATTTCTGGTCCTCCGCGTTCTTGGCGGCGTCAGCCGGCGAAAGGCTTCGTGTCGTCGGCGTCAACTTCTTGATGATCGTTGTCGACGACGGTTGGTTCTGCGCGTTCGCAAAGCCGGCGCCCAATGCAAGGGCCAGACTGCCGGCCATGAGCGAATACACCAGTTTGAGTCCTAGGCTGCCAATTCTGTGAGACATGGCTTGATCTCCCTTTCCTGGTCGTGCTCGAGTTGTCCGTCTTTGTCTGAGTTTGGTTCTGGTTCACCAATGCGTCACTCGTGAACTTCCCCCGATAGGCGTGGGACCGATGGTTTGGCGCCGCCGCTGCGGCTGAGCGAATCAGAAGCCAATACCAATCATCGTGTGCCCTGAACTGCCGGCCTGCCGGCGCGCCGTCGGCTTTGCCGCGGATTTCGCCGGCTTCCTTCGTTTTTGTTGCGCTTCTTTGCGGCTCGGCTGCGGCTTCGGCCGCTCGACGATGGTCGGGCAGACACGAAGCTTCTGTTTGCTGAGCTCGCCGACGAAATCCTCCGTCACCTCGACGTGGTTTACCTGCTGATTCTTCTGCACCTGGTATTTCTTGATCGCGACCTTGGTGTCGGCACCGAGCTTGCCGTCGCGGGGACCGGAATAGCAACCGAGCCGCGCCAGTTCCTTTTGCGCCGACACGATGAGTGCGGGCGTGTTGGCCGGCGGCGGCGGCGCCTCGCTCTCCTTGAGTTCGCCGGTCACCTTTTCAAGCGCGGCAACGACCTGCGGACGCAGGCGCTCGCAGGCCATGCTGTCAGACAGTTGCTTTAAATCGTCGCGCGCCGCCGTGCTGTTGCCCGCCGCCTTCAGTTCGTCAAGGCGGGTTTGTTCGCGGCTACAGGCGAGCTCTCCCTCTCTCTTTTCGGATTGGGCAAGCTCCTTGGACCGACGGTCGATTTCAGCCTGCAGCGCGGCGATGCGGGCGGCCTGTTCTTTCTTTTGTTTTGCCGATTCAGCGGCATCCTTCGCGCGCTGCTCGTTTTCCGCTTTCAGCTCGGCGAGGCGGGCAGCTTCTTTGGCGCGCCGTTCCTCTGCGGCTTTCTGCTGGGCGGCGATGCGGGCGGCTTCCTTGGCGAGTTGTTCCTGCCTGGCGTGCTGCGCCGCCTCGCGTTCGGCACGTGCCTTTTCCTCGCGCTCGCGCGCGGCGCGATCCAGGATATCCAAGCGGTGTTGCGCGTCCAGCGCCAGCGGTGAATTCGGATAGCGCTCGATGAATTTCTCCAACGCACCTTTGTTGCTGGTGCCTTTGATACGGCTCCAGGCTCGCAACTCGTCGGATGTCGGCTTTGCCGGCTCGGGTGGGGGAGGCGGCTCCAGCAACGCTAGTTTGGATTCCAGTTTTGAGAGTTGCGCCCGTGCAAGATCCGCATAGAATCCGGTCGGATAAGTCTGCAGGAAAACCTCCCACGCTTTCTTGTTTCCGATTTGCGCGACCAGTTCGTAGTCGGCCTTGACCTTGGTGACATCCGGCGGCTTTGGTTTCTCGGGCGCTGGAACGAGTGCAATATTTCCGCCGCCGAGCGAACCGTAGACAAACGGCTCTTGCCTGCGGTTGGTAATCTTCAAGACTTCGTCGCGGACGCGGCCGAAGGCCAAACGGATATCGAGCCCGGGGACGACCAAGTTGTCGAGCAGCGCCGTGGTAAAGGGGCTATGCGCGCCTTCGCCGTCTTCGGCGGTCGAGCCGCCTTTTGCGGCATAGGCGATCAGCGTGTCAGTGCTGGTCGGCTCGACTTTACCGAGACCGGAGGTGACCGAACGCAACGCCGACCGGCGCTTCATGGTAGCGACGAACGGATTGTTCCGGCAGGCGTCGAGAATGACGAGACGCAATCGCTTGGCGCCTTCAACCGATTCGACCACCCGATTGAGCGAAATGGCTTCGTCCTCGGCGTCGCGGTCGGTGGCAAGCTTGGCATCGACCGGCACCAGATAATTGATGCCGCCGACCTCAATGCCGTGTCCGGCATAGAACACAACCGCGATGTCGGCCTCGTAGGCGGCATCTTCGAATTTGCGAATGGCGCGCTTGAAATCCAGATTGCCGACATTGGTCGACGTCACGACCGTGTCGAAGCCGGAATCCCGGAACAGCTTGCTAATCGAATTTGCATCCTTCTCCGGATTGGGCAGCCGGGCGACATTCCGGTAGTTGGAATTGCCGATCACCAACGCGACGCGCTTCTCGGCGAGCGCCGAGGAGGGCGCGAAAGTCAGGAATAGCAACGCGACAGCAAGAAGTTGAAATAACCTCATCATACCGGCGCCCCCACTACATTGGCATCGGTTTGTCGCTAGTTTTAAATAAGGCATTGTCGCCATAATTGTCCTTGATACAGGTCAACCTTTACTGGCCGAGCCGAAGCTTAGCAGCAGTCTAGTGCGGCGGCTATTCTCTATCCGCAGCAATTTGTTGTGAGCAGGACTTATTTCTTTTTGGCCTGCGTTTTCGGAATCCGCTCGAATGCCGCATCGAGCGCATGGCACAAGGTCCGCAGAACCTTGATTCGTGCGTAGTATTTGTTGTTAGCCTCTACCAAAGTCCAGGGTATCGCGCTGGTTGAGGTGCGGTCGACCATATCGCAGATCGCGGTTTCGTAGACATCCCATTTCTTGCGGTTGCGCCAGTCCTCGTCGGTGATCTTGAAACGCTTGAAGGCAATACTTTGCCGCCTTTTAAAGCGTCGCAGCTGCTCGTCCTTGCTGATCGTGAGCCAGAACTTGACGACCACAATGCCATGACGATGCAGCAGGTTCTCGAAATCGTTGATCTCTTTGTAGGCGCGCATCCAATCGGCCTCGGAGCAGAAACCCTCGACACGCTCGACCAGCACGCGGCCGTACCAGGAGCGGTCGAAGAAAGCGAAACGACCGTGTCTCGGTAGCTGGCGCCAGAAGCGCCAGAGATATGGCTGCGCGCGTTCCTCTTCGGTCGGCGCCGCCACCGAGATATTGTCGTAGCGGCGGGCATCCAGCGCGCTGGTGACGCGCCGGATGGCGCCGCCTTTGCCCGCGCTATCATTGCCTTCGAAAACCGCGACCACCGAGGTCGACTGAAACCGCGGATCACGGGACGCCAAGTTCAAGTGCCCCTGCCACTTTTCAAGTTCTTTTTGGTATTGCGCTTTGGTCAATGGCTGTTCGAGCTCGAGCGCGCTCAGCACATTGACGCGGTCGCTTGGTGCGGCCAGCGGTGGGGTTTTGTCGGGCAGCTTCTTAGGCGGCTTCTCGTCCAACCGTTCACGCAGCGACGCCAGCAGATGCCGGCCGACGGTCAATGCCCGGAAATGGGGATCAGCGCCGGGCACCACGATCCACGGCGCCTCGCCGGTCGAGGTCTCCCGCAGAAACGGATCGCAGACTTTGATGAAGCGATCGTAGAGCTTGAAGTACTTCCATTCGAGCGCGGTGACCCGCCAACGTGTTTTCGGGTCGTCTTCCAACGACTTTAGTCGCTTCTTCTGTTGGCCCTTCGACAGGTGGAACCAATATTTGAGCAGCAGCACGCCCTCGTCACACAGCATTTTCTCCAGACGTTGGATTTCCTCGATCGAGCGTGAGAACTCGCCTTCATTCATCTCACCCATCACGCGGCGGACGATCGGCATCGTGTGCCAGGCGCCGAAGAAAATGCCGATTTCGCCCTTCGGAGGGAGTGCGCGCCAAAAACGCCAATGCTCGGGGCGCTCGCGCTCCTCATCCGACGGTTCGAAAAAACCCCGTGTGTGGATATGCCGCGGATCCATCCACTCGTTGAGCAGATTGACCGTTTCGCCCTTGCCGGCGCCCTCGACTCCGGCAATCAGGATCAGCACCGAAAAGCGGCGTTGCTCCTTGAGGTCGAATTGTGCGTCGAGCAACGCCTCCCGAAGCTTTGCTGCTTCGCGGCGGTACAGCGACTTCGAGACGTGATGTTTGAGCTTGGCGGATTCGAACATATCGTTAAATTCAATATTGCGAATTTATTCACCGCGAAATGATCTAAATCAAACATCCATTGATCTTAATGACTTAGCCGTATTATAATTCTATCGGGAGGCCTCGCTATGAAAAAATTTATGGTGTTGGCTTTGGCGGGCGCGGGTGTGTTCGCGGTCACGGCATCGGCCGCCGCTCAGACACCGGTCGCCGTCGTAGAGGACGTGACGGGCAAGGTCGCCGGCGTCGAATTCATGGATTATGTGACGCCGGGCACCAGGATCGAACTGGGATCGAAGGGCTCGATTGTCCTCAGCTATATGAAATCGTGCCAGCGGGAATCGATTAAGGGCGGAACGGTGACGGTTGGCGTCGAGCAGAGCACTGTCGACAACGGGAAGGTCGAGCGCGCCACCGTCGCCTGCGACTCCGGCCACATCCAACTCTCGGCAGGAGAAGCCAACCAGAGTGCCGCCACCGTCTTTCGCAGCATGTTGTCTTCGGAGCGGGCCAAGTCGCCGCAGATCACGCTTTACGGTCGCTCGCCGGTTGTGGAGACAAATGGCCCCGGTACGCTGGTGATCGAGCGTCTCGATCCGCCAGGCGCACGTCAAGTGTTCGCAGTGACCCGCAAGTCGCTAGAGCGTGGTCGGTTTTACGATTTTGTCAAGGCGCAGAAGATACTGGTGCCCGGTGCAACCTATCTCGCGACGTTCGGACAGCGCAGCGTCGTTTTCAAGATTTATCTCCATGCTAAGCCTGGCTCGACGCCGATCATTGGCCGCCTCCTGCGCTTCGCAGAGGCTCGTTGATTGAATTGCACGGCCGATGGGGCGTCTCTCCAGAGGCAATGTCATCGCGGCCATCGTCATAGCGCTGGTTTGCGGCGTCATTCCCGCATTGCCGGCGTTCGACGTTGTAAGCGGCTTTTCCATTGACGTGCTTACGGCGCTGCGCTGGGAGCTGTTTGGCGAACGTCACGATCCAAAATCGTCACCGACCGTCGTTGTGGTCATCGACGAGGAAAGTTACCGCACCGCGCCATTCAAAGGCTCGCCCACGATTACCTGGACGCGCGAGATCGGCCGCGTGCTGACGTCGATCGTCGAGGGGGGCGCGAAAGTCGTCGGTTTCGATATCGTCTTCCCGACTACAATCGAGCAGTCCGAGATTCCGTTTGGCGACGACGTGCTGGGGGCTCGTCTGCGCGGCTTCGACCGGGACTTCCTGCGTGCGCTGGCGATCGCTTCCCGTTCCGGCAAGCTGGTGCTGGGCGAAGTCCAGCACAGCAACGAACCGATCCAACCCTCGCCGGGCCAGCGAATTGCCGTCGGCCGGCAGCGAAACATCCGCATCCTCAATGCATACACCGATGCGGACGGCGTGGTGCGAAGACTGCCTCTCACCTTTTCGGTCGATAAGGCGACGGTCACCTCGATGGCTGTGGAACTAGCGTCGCGCGCGCTTGGTGCCGCACCGAAGCTGGCGAGCGACGGGACGATGACGCTTGCAGGCTATCGGATTCCGAGCGCGGTTCCGAACACTCTGACGCTCAACTTCGAGGGCGGTGCCGAGGATATTCCAACCTTCTCGTTGGCCGATTTGCGCGCCTGCGCCGAGAAAAACGACAAGGAATTCTTTCGCCGCAATTTCGGGGGCAAGATTGTGCTCATCGGCAGCTTGCTCGACATCGAGGACCGCAAGGTCACCTCAAAGCGCTTTGCCACCGGGCTGGAACATGCCTGGTCAACGAGGTGCGTGCTGCCGAAGCCGTCGACGGCTGGAGAATTTCGACGCAACTCGATCGCCGGCGTGTACATTCATGCGACAGCAATCAACAATCTGATCCGCCACGACGGTATCGTCGAGGTTGGCCGGAGCGGCCGAGCGCTAATCGGCATCGCCTTTGCGGGCCTTGCGGCAATCATGGCGCTGGCGCTTTCACCCGTCGGCGCCGCACTTGCCTTCGGCGGCATCGTCGTCGTGGGCACGCTCGCCGCCACATGGGCCTTTGCGCAATCTCTGGCAATGCCGTTGGTCGAGATGGTCATCGCCGGCCCCGCCGCGATGGTCGTCATGGTCAGCTATCGCCTCGTGGTGATCGACAAGGAGGATCGCTTCCTCCGCAAAAGCTTCGCGCTCTATCTCGCGCCGCAAGTCATCGAGAAGATGCTGGCATCGAGCAAGCTGCCGGCGCTCGGCGGGGAAATGCGCAATGTCACGGTATTCTTTTCCGATATAGCCGGTTTTTCCTCTATCGCCGAAAAGATGGGGCCGACCGAATTGGTGACCTTGATGAATGCCTATCTGTCGGCGATGACCGACATCGTCGAGGCAAACGGCGGCTACGTCGACAAATATATCGGCAATTCGATCGTCGCGGTCTTCGGCGCGCCGGTCGACGATTCGAATCACGCACACAACGCGGTCCGCGCGGCTCTGGGTTGCCGCACGCGGCTCGCAGAGCTCAACAAGACGGCGGTCGCTTTTCAAAACCATGCGGTGGCGCACCGCATCGGGCTCAATTCGGGCGAAGCTCTGGTCGGCAATATCGGATCTCAACGGCGTTTCAACTATACGGCCATGAGCGATGCGGTAAATCTCGCTTCGCGGCTCGAAGGTGCGAACAAGTATTTCGGCACTTCGATTATGGCTTCGGAAATGACGGTCGCCTTTGCGGGCCCAGAATTCGCATGGCGAGAGCTCGACACCATTCGCGTCAAGGGTCGCGACCATCCGGTTAAAATTTATGACTTGCTGGGGGAGGCGGGGCAACAGACGCCAGAGTTGTCGGCACGGGTTGCGGCCTATGCTGAAGGGCTTCGCCGATGGCGCGCTCGTGATTTTGCCGGCGCCACGGAATGCTTTGCGCGCATTGCTGCAGTCGATCCTCCCTCTGCGCTGTTCTTGGCACGATCGAAGGAGTTGGCTAGCCGCCCGCCTGGGTCGGACTGGGAGCCGGTTCTCAGCCTTGAAGGGAAGTAATTGCCGGCACAGAAGGGCCGCAGCGGCGGCGCGCTGGAGCTACGAGTGCGGCTCGATCACATCGTGGCCGGTCGACTCAAGATCGAGGTGTTGCAGGTTCTTGTCGGCCAGCCTGATCCTGTTGATCGCGATCAACGCGTCGAGGCGCGGTTGGAAGAGTTGGCCCGCCGCGCTGACAAATCGTCCTTTCAGCACCGCAACAAAGAATTTCTCCGCTTCGGTCGGCCCCAGGCTCATGGGAGCGAGCCCAAGCTCGTTCTCAATCAGGCGTGAATATCGGTCGAAGTCCTGCAACGTAAGGCCTGCCGACGGCATGATGTCGGCATCCCGCAACATCGCCGCCATCAGACCGTACCCGCACGTTGGAGAAGGCGGCAAAATGCGGGTTTGGCTCGGTCGGCGATTGTTCGCCGATGCCGAGGGCCGCGTCCAATTCACGGTAGCCGTCGTTGATGTCGGTCGAAAGGATCATGGCGCGGACCGCTGACAATTCATGCGGATGCGCATGGTGCGAATGCAGGATGCCGCAGGCGCAGTCCGCGGCCACTGTTTCAAGGCGGAAAGGAACCCGCACGTTGTGCTTAATGCCGTCAAGCCCGATGGCGACGGCAGTGTTGGTTGCTCCGTCATGGCCGATATCGTGGGCGAACGCGGCGCAGGCACCGAGGAGAAGGTCGCGGTCGGTCAAGTGACATGGCGACTCGCCCGTTTCGGCAAGGCGGTTGTTTGCCAAGGCCAGGTTGAACCAGATGACGCCCACCTCACGCGAGTGATTGGGATTGTGAAACGCATTGGCAGTCCCGGATCGGTCTGCCTGCTCGCAAATATCGCACAATGCGGCGGCGAGCGTTCCTATTTCCGAGGCGTCGAACCTGTCGACGATATTCCGCGCGATGTCGAGACATGAGAGTCCCGACTGGCGCAGCATTGCGACTTGCCCCGCAAGCCGGCACGCGGTCCACGAGTCTGAACCCGCGGCGAATAGAAAATCTGGCGCGCTGCGCCGCGCGTCTTTCGCATCCGGCTTTGGATCATGCGGTTTCATCTGGGCGGAAAATTATCGGCTCGCCTTCGAAAATGTTTGCGCTAAATCAAGGAATTACCGCCCGGCTGCGCTAGCGGTAGTCGCAGGCGGCCTTCATCACCGGCCGGACGTATCAAGAAGACTGGAATGGGGGCGAACCCATGAACGCAGGCGAAGTGATGACCACGAACGTGGTGGCGGTACGACCGGACACGCCGGCACGTACCATCGCGCAAATACTTTCCAAAAATGGCATCAGCGCCGTGCCGGTGCTCGACGAGAACGGCAAGCCGGTCGGCATGGTCAGTGAAGGCGACTTGATGCCGCGCGACGAGACCGAGAAGAAACAGCGGCGCGACTGGTGGCTGAAGGCCCTGGCCGAAGGTGAAGATCTGGATCCCGAATTCATCCGGCAAATCGAGCAGGCGGACCGCACCGCCGAGCAGGTCATGACAACGCCCATCGTGACGGTGCCGGATACGGCCGATATCGTCGAAGTCGCCGAGCTGTTATCGAGCAGGAAGATCAAGCGCGTTCCGGTCATGCGTGACGGGCGCATGGTGGGCATCGTCAGCCGCGCCAATCTGATCAAGGCGGTGGCGCAGCCGCCCAAGCCTGCGGAGCCCGAACCGTCGCTGGAGCCGGTGACGGAAATCAGCTTTCCCGCCGAGCCTGCGCCGGCGCCGGCGCGGCACGAGCATGCCGACGTTCCGCCGCCCGATGACGTATCAGCCGACGCGTTCCGCAGCCTGGTTTCCCATTTCGAGCAGGACGAATCGGCGCGCCGCGCCGACGCGCGCCGCAGCTCGTCCGACAAGCACCAGCAGGAAGTGCGCGAGCTGATGGCGGCTAAGCTTTCCGAGGATGCGTGGCAGCGCATGCTGCACGAATCGCGTGTGGCCGCGCAAAAAGGCGAGCAGGAACACCTCATCCTGCGGTTTCCCAGCGAGCTGTGCACCGATCACGGACGCGCCGTCAACGTCCCCGATCCGGACTGGCCCGCGACCCTGCGTGGCCTCGCCGCTCAAGTGTTTATGCGCTGGAAGGAGGAACTGCGGCCGCATGGCTTCCACCTGTCGGCGCGCGTGATCGATTTTCCCAGCGGACTGCCCGGCGATATCGGGCTGTTCCTGCACTGGGGGAAGTAGGCTCTGAGGAACGCCAAGCTCCGGTTGTTTCCGAGCGGCTGTCACCCGGCGGTCATGCGATCTTCGATGTTGTTGGCGACTTCCTCGCAAACCGCCGCCAGTTCGTACAATTCCCTCTTGATCTGCTCGTCCGGAGCTTGTTCGGCCAGTTTTCGGTATTTGGCGGCTTCGCCCCGAAGATAATCGTCATAGACCATGGGGCCCCCTTGCCGGCAGCTCACGCCGAATGGAAGGCGAGCAACACGCTTGGCTAAACTATCTTCTTTGCCGCTCACGCCTTTTGACATTGATCAATGTTTGCAGTGCAGCGCTGTTTCATACAGGCCACCTAAGAATTTGCTCAGGAAAGGGGTGGTCATGAACCAGCCCATCGGTGTTGCTGTTTCCCAGCGCGGCTACGAAATCATCACACGGCAGGACTTCGGCGAGACGACCTACCTGCTTGAATTCCGACACCCGATGATGGCGCGAGCGGCCCAGGCCGGCCAGTTCGTCATCGTGATGTGGAAAGAGCAGGGGGAACGAATTCCGCTCACCATTGCCGACTTCGATCGGGATCGCGGGACCATCACTTTGGTCATCCAGGCGGTCGGAAAGACCACCCGTGAGATGCAACAAGAATGCCGGGTCGGCAGCTACATCTATGCCGTCGTCGGCCCCATGGGCATTCCCAGCCACCTCGGCTCGTCGAAAAAAGTGGTCTGCGTCGGCGGCGGTCTTGGCGTTGCCCCGATCTATCCGCAGGCGCGCGCCCACAAGGAGAACGGCGCCTATGTGATCGGCGTTGTCGGCTTCCGCAGCAAGAGCCTGATGTTTTGGGAAAACAAGTTCCGCGGTTGCTGCGATGAGCTGATCATTTGCACCGACGACGGCACCGCCGGAATCAAAGGCATGGTGACGGCGGGGATCGCGCAGGCGCTCGACAAACATGCCGACATCGATGAGTTAGTCGCGATCGGCCCGCCGGTCATGATGAAGGGTTGTGCCGCGACTACGCGGGAACGTGGCATCAAGACCATGGTCAGCCTCAACCCGATCATGGTCGACGGCACCGGCATGTGCGGCGGATGCCGCGTCAAGGTCGGCGACAAGGTGTTGTTCGCCTGCGTGGACGGGCCCGATTTCGACGCCCACCAGGTCGATTTCGACGACCTCATGCAGCGGCTCAAGCGATACGTACCGTCCGAGCGCCAGGCGTTGGAACGCTGGCAGGAAAACTGCCGCATTCGCAGCGACGAAGCGATGGGGCAGGCGTGAACGGGAATCGATAACGCCCGGTACGCGAGGCCGCCGCGAGCGTCCGTCGGCGGCACCGGTGAGGACCATGCGATGGCAAAGAAGAAGACGATCCGTACCATCCCGCAGGAGCGCACGCCGATGCGGGAGCAGCCGGCGGCCGAACGCGCGCATAATTTCAAGGAAGTCGCCTGCGGCTATACGCTGGAGCAGGCGCAACGCGAGGCCGAGCGCTGCCTGCTTTGTCCCGACCAGCCCTGTGTGCGCGGCTGCCCGGTCAGCATCGATATTCCCAACTTCATCCAGAAGATTACCGAGAAGAACTATCACGGCGCCTACGACGTCATCACCGACACCAATCTTTTGGCTGCCGTTTGCGGCCGCGTCTGCCCGCAGGAAACCCAATGCGAGGGCGTCTGCACGGTCGGCGACTCGTTGGAGCCGGTGGCGATCGGCCGGCTTGAGCGCTTCATCGGCGACCAGGCCATAGCCGAGGGCTGGGCCAACATTCCCTATATCGAGCCGAACGGTTTCCGCGTCGCCATCGTTGGGTCCGGGCCTGCCGGCATGGCTTGCGCCGCCGACATGGCGAAGGCCGGTTGCGACGTCACGGTCTATGAGGCCTTCCACGAGGCCGGTGGCGTTTTGAAATACGGCATCCCCGAATTCAGGTTGCCCAACGGCGTGGTCGACGCCGAGATCGGCAAGCTGATCAAGCTCGGCATCAAGTTCGAGTGCAACACCTTGGTAGGCCGCTTGTTCACCATCGAGCAGATGCTCACCGAGATGGGCTACGACGCCGTATTTATCGGCACCGGCGCCGGTTATCCGAGCTTCATGGGCATTCCCGGTGAATCGCTCAACGGCGTGCTGTCCGCCAATGAACTGCTCACCCGCTGCAATTTGATGCACGCCAGCGACTTCCCCAAGAACGATACGCCGTTGGAGCTCAGCCGCCGCGTCGCCGTCATCGGGGCCGGCAATACCGCGATGGACGCGATGCGCGTCTCTCTGCGATTTGGCGCCGAACAAGTTCACTGCATCTATCGCCGCACCAAGGCCGAAGCGCCGGCGCGTGCCGAGGAAATCCATCACGCCGAGGAAGAGGGCATCGAGTTCCACTGGCTGACGAGTCCGGTCGAGCTGCTCGACGACGGCAAGCGCGGCGTGCGCGGCATGCGCTGCATCCGCATGGAGCTCGGCGAGCCGGACGATTCGGGCCGCCGTCGGCCGGTACCGGTGCAAGGCAGCGAATTCGAGTTCGAATGCGAGACGGTAGTCTATGCCATCGGCACCAACGCCAATCCAATCATCGGGCAGACGTCAAAGCTCAAGCTCAACAAGCGTGGCTACATCGACACCGACGAAAGTCTGGCGACCTCGGTCATGGGCGTCTTCGCCGGCGGCGATATTGTGACCGGGGCGGCGACTGTGATCGAAGCCATGGGCGCGGGCCGCAAAGCCGCCCGCAGCATCAAGCGATATCTGGGCTTGCGCGACACCGACGTGGTCTATCTGCCCGAACGGGTCGGCGGCGAGGACAAGCTGTTTGGCATTGATATCAGCGAGCACAACTACGCGCGGGTCAGGGAGCCGGCGGTCTGATTCCGTCCAACCGCAACGTTACGGCGACAGAAGGCGTAAAGGGAACCATGAGCGACACCACCATCCTTGAACCGACAAGCAGGACCGCCAGACCGTCGCCGCGCGCCGCGCGCGCCAAGAAGGCAACCAAGCTGACCGAAGCGGTCATCGAAATCGTCAGCGACTCCGGCGAAGGCGCGCAGCGCTGCGGACAGTCGCTCGGCTCGATCGCCGCCAAGATGGGCAACGGCGTATGGACGGTCGAAATCATCCCGGCCGAAATTCAGCCGCCTGCGCGCAGCGTCGCCGGCGCCAGCGGCAATCGCGTGCGCATCGGATCGGGCCCGATCACCAATGGCGGCGACGAGGCCGACCTGGTGGTCGCGTTCAACGAGCAGGTCTTGCTCGGACGCGTGCGCGCCGGGGAACTCAAGCCCGGCTGTATCATTCTCTTGGAAAGCATGTGGCGCAACGACCGCAATCCCGGCGTTGTCGCGTCCTACACAGCCACACACGACGAACTCTTGAAGGCGGGCTACCGGGTTTACGAAATCCCGATGGAGCAGGAATGCCGCAAGCTGGTCTCGGATCCGCGCCGCGGCAAGAACATGTTCGTGCTCGGCATGCTGTGCAGCATCTACAGCCTCGATCGCGACTTGGCGCGCGAGCAGATCGGCATCACCTTCGGCAAGAAGGACCAGAAGGTCATCAAATCCAATATCGATCTTTTGGAGGCCGGCTGGAATTGGGCGGACGCCAATCTCGATTTCCGCTATTCGATTCCGGCGGTGCGCGCCACCGAGCCGAAACTCGTGATCAACGGCAATACCGCGCTGGCGCTCGGCGTGCTCGCGTCCGGCATGGAAATTTGCGCCATGTATCCGATCACGCCGGCGACTTCGGTGTCGCATTATCTCAGCGACGTGTTCGAGCGGGTCGGCGGTCTGGTGCACCAGGCCGAAGACGAGATCGCGGCCTGCGCCTTTGCCATCGGCGCCTCCTACGCGGGCAAATGCACCGTCACCGTGACCTCAGGACCCGGCTATTCGCTCAAGCAGGAAGCGATCGGCCTCGCGGTCATGTGCGAGATCCCGATGGTGATCATCAATGTTCAGCGCGGCGGTCCCTCCACCGGCCAGCCGACCAAGGGCGAGCAGGGCGACCTGATGACCGCTATCTATGGCAGCCACGGCGACGCGCCCAAGGTGGTGATCGCGCCGTGCAGCATCGAGGACTGCTTCTATTCGGTCATCACCGCCCGCAAGATCGCCGAGATGTTCAACATGGTCGTGGTGATTTTGTCGGACGCGAATCTCGCGACCGGCCAGCAACCATTCACGCGACCGAAATTCAGCGAAAACTGGCTGGCGCCGCCGTTCGACCAAGCCGATGTGGGGGAGGGCAGCAAGCCCTACGATTGGGATGCGGCCACCGGCCTGATCCGTCGCTTCGTGCCCGGCCAGGCGCACGGCATGCACACTTTGACCGGGCTCGCGCACGACCGCGACAGCCACGTCGCCTACGATCCGCTGATTAACGAAGAAGGGCTGCGCAATCGCAGCCTCAAGCTCGCCGCGCTGCAGAAGACACTAAAACCGCCAAAGGTGTTCGGCGACGAGAGCGGCGATCTCCTGGTCATCGGCTGGGGCAGCACCAAGGGCGCGATCGAGGAAGCGGTCGAGCGGCTGCGATCCGAGGGCAAGAAAGTGTCCTCGCTGCACCTGCAATTCCTGCAACCCATGGCGTCTGGCCTCAAGCAGATCATGCAGCGCTTCAGCAAGGTGATAACGGTCGAGAGCAATTGGTCTGACGATCCGAATGACGAGATCATCGACGCGGAAAACCGCCGTTACTCGTCTTTGGCGACGATGCTGCGCGCGCGCACGCTGATCGATATCGACTGCTGGACCGAGGTGCGCGGGCGTCCGATCAAGCCCGGCATCGTGGCCGACGTGCTGCGCGCGAAATTGAAACAATGAGGTCGCGGTCATGACATTAGAGGCCACGCATTGCTTGCTCCGGATGTATGAGGATCATCATAATCTGGAGGATTATCAGGGCGGGGTGCCGCGCTGGTGTAATGGCTGCGGCGACAATGCCATCCTGGCGGCGATGCAGCGGCTTTGCCGCGATAACGACCTACGGCCGGAAAAGACCGTGTTCGTCTCCGGCATCGGCTGCTCGAGCCGCCTGCCGCATTACATGAAGACTTACGGCTTTCACGGCATCCATGGCCGCGCGCTGCCGGTGGCCGAGGGCGTCAAGATGGCTCGCCCCGACCTCAATGTGTTCGTCAATACCGGTGATGGCGACTGCTGTAGCATCGGCGCGGCGCATTGGATCCATGCCGTCCGCTACAACATGAACCTGACGATGGTGCTGCACGACAATCATGTCTACGGGCTGACCAAGAAGCAGGCTTCGCCGACCTCGCCGCGTGGGCTCAAGAGCAACACCACGCCGCGCGGCTCTTATCTCGAGGCGCTCAACCCGCTCACGGTCACCCTCGGCGTGCAGAACGTTTCCTTCGTCGCCCAGGCGGTCGATTGGATTCCGGAGGTGCTTTACGACATCTTCAGTGCCGCCTATCGGCATCACGGCTTCTCCTTCGTGCGCGTGATCCAGCGCTGCCCCGAATTCCTGCCCAAGATGTTCGACCCATGGCTGCAGGATCCGCAGAAGACCTTGCTGCTCACCCACGAAAACGGGCTGAAGCTGGGCCCCGCCATGGCCAAGATCTACAAGAACCAGCAGCAGCACGACCCGCTCGATATCGACCGCGCGCGCGAAATCGCTTCGAGCGAGGATCCGATCCCGGTCGGCATCCTCTATCAGAATCCGGAAGTGCCCTGTTACGAGGACCTGCGCTTGTCCGGCCAGTTGCGCACGCCGGACTACGTGCGGGCCGGGCTCGAGGCGGAGTTCGACAAATTCACGGTGTGGCCTGCCGAGCAGGAAGAATCGAAGCCGGCGGCATGAAGAATGCGCCATGGCTCGGGGCGATCCGGCCACGAGCAGAGCGGAGCTGCAGACGATGCAAATGAATGTGGATGTTGAAGCCCAGGCGATCGATCCGCTGATCTTCTATATGACGGGAAAGCAGCCCGGCAGCGGTCAGGACGCGCTCGCGGGCAAGCGGCCGGCGTTGCTCGCGGCCTATAACGACTTGACCCGCCTGCGCTACGACTTCCCGCTGGTGCTGATCGAAGGCAAGACCGCCGGTGCGCCGGTGCGCTCGCTGTCGAGCGTGATCGACGATCTGCTGCAGAAAGTCGCGCCGCCGGGCATGGAGAGCGAGCAACTGCGCAAGATGATCCTGCGGGTCGAGCGCGAAATCCGCGCATTGTCGGCGGCCGGCGAGAGCGGTCTGCTGTCGGAGCTGTGGGACAAAATTGCGGCGCGTCTGGAGCAGGAGGATGTGTCGTTCGGCAAGTCGGTCCTTATTGCGCGCGGTGCGCTCGATGTCGACGGCGCCGTGCTCGATTGCCACGCCGGTGCAGCGACCAGCGTGATGACCCATCTTTGGTCGGCGGTGCAAGCAGACAAGGCGCAAAGATTCCGCACCACTGTCAGCCGGCTGGCTATCAAGCTCGCCGATATTCTGCGCGCCGACCATTTGCAGTCGCCTGCCGGGCGCAGTGCGGAAAGCCTGCGGGCGACGCTTGGCCCGACGCACCAGGCGCTGTTTGACTTTTCTGCCATGTCGGGCCTGCTGCTGAAGTCTTCGCACCACGAGGCGATGTCGGACAGCCGGCGTCGCCGCATCGAAGCGGCCTTGGCCGTATTGAAGCTTCAGCGGTTCTTTGCGCCGGCGGCAGGTCAGGCACGGCCGGACAAAGCGGCTGAACTCTATTCGTTCCGCTTCGACGATTGTTCAGAAGCGCTTGCCGCCTACCAGGCCCGGCTGCCGGAAATGGCCGAACTGGTCAAGGCGATGTCGATCGCCGAGCTCGAGATCGACGGTGCCTACGTCGAGCACAAACACGATGTCATCTTCGCCGGTTTCGACGCCGGCTCGTTGAGCCCGCAAGACTGCGCGCTGTTCCCGGATTATCTGGTCGTCCTGGGCGAGGGAGAGAAGCGCGTCGATACCGCGAGCCTTATGGCGGCGCTGGCATCCAACATCCCGTTGAAAATCCTGGTCAACGTCGGCGATCTGCTTGAAGAGGCGCCGGCTGGAAACGGCGGTTCGGCGGCGGGCTTGCGCAGCGCCCAGCTTGCCAACCTGGCAACAGGATTGGGCGATGTCTTTGTCCTGCAGTCCACCAGCTCAAATCTTTGCCCGCTCAGACAGCGTATTCTGCGCGGCCTTCAGTTCGACGGGCCGGCGTTCTTCTCGATTTTTGCCGGCGTTTCTGCGCAAGACGCTCCCTTGCCGGTTTACCTGAGCGCGGCCGCGGCGTTGCAATCGCGCGCCTTTCCGGCGTTCAGCTACGATCCGTCGGCCGGTTCCGACATGGCGTCGCGGTTCTCGCTGGAAAACAACCCACAGGTGGATGCCGACTGGACCAGCCAGGAATTCGACCATGCCGATCCGGACATGCAGCGGGTCAGGCAGCAAGTCGCATTTACGTTCGTCGATTACCTTCTGTGCGATCCGCGCTACCACGGCCACTTCGTTGCGGCCCCACGCCGCTTGCAGCTCGAGCGCATGGTGCCAGTCGCGCAATGGATCGGCCGGACACCGACCGAAACGCCCGATGCCGTGCCCTATGTTCTCACCGCCGACGAGGACAACGTGTTGTCACGCGTGATCGCGGACGAACGGGCGATTGGGGCCGCGCGCCGCTGCTTGGAAAACTGGCACCGCCTGCAGGAACTCGGCGGCGTGCACAATTCCCACGCCGAGCGGCTGCTCAAGCGCGAGAAGCAGGCCTGGGAAGACCAGAAGCGTCAGGAAATGGAAGGGCTGCAGGTGCCTGCCCCGGTGGCCGCAGCCGCTGCGCCGCCGACGACATCCGCGCCGCCGGAAGCCGCCGCTGTTGTATCAGCACAGCCGGAAGCGGCGGCGCCGGAACGCCCGCCCGACGAAGCCTATATCGAAACCGAGCGCTGCTCGACCTGCAATGAATGCACGCTGATCAATGACCGCATGTTCGCTTACAACGGCAACAAGCAGGCCTACATCGCCGACATCAAAGCCGGCACCTATGCTCAATTGGTCGAGGCGGCCGAAAGCTGCCAGCTTGGGATTATCCATCCCGGCAAACCGATCAACAAAGCCGAGCCCGGATTGGACGACTTGATGCAGCGGGCCGAGGCATTCCTGTAGCGTGCTATCCGAATTAGCGGATAGTGCCGCATCGTCAATTTTGGCGCAGTACGCTGATAGGGCATGCGTCGAATAGCGTCGCGAGCGTCAATTCGCCTGCGCGATGCGCCCGACCTGCGCCGACGATGTCTATGTAAGTTTCGTCGCCGCCAGGCGAGATGGTGCCGTTCCATTCGGACGGCCAATGCCGGCCGCTTTCGGTGAGCGGAGCAAAGTGGCGGCCGACGGCGATGAGCAATTTGCGGCGCGCGAGCGTTCGGGAAAATGCAATGACATGGCCAGCGTGTGCGCCGGAAACCTGAACGGGTTCATAGGCGCCCTGGCGCAAGACGTCGGCAAAGTCGCGCCGCACCTGCAAAAGGCGTTTGGTGAGCGCGAGCTTGATGCCGCCGTCGCGCCAATGCCGCGTAAGCTTTTGTAAAATCATCTGATTTGACGACAGCGCGTGACGGCGGGCGGCGAAGTCGACGGGGCGGCGGTTGTCGGGATCGACCAGATTCAGGTCCCAAAACTCGCTGCCCTGATAAAAATCGGGCACGCCGGGCAGAAAAATCTTCAAAGCAAGTTGCGACAGCCCGTTCAAGGCGCCGAGCAAAGCGGTGCGCTCGGCAAAGGCGCCGAAAGAATTGATGAACGTCGCGGAGACGTGTACGTCGAGCAAGCGGCGAACAAAGGCGAGAACATCGGCCTCATATTGTTCGTCCGGATTGTTCCAGCTTGATTGTTCTTTGCCTTCGCGCACGGCCTTGAGCGCGTAGCCCTGCATGCGCTCGACGAAGGCGTCGTCGATCGCCGCCGGCCAGGCGCCGATCAGCGCCTGATAGAGCATGTACTCATGCGCGGCGGAAGGCTGCCGGCGCTTGCCGGAATGCGCGATCAGTCCCGCGTTCAGTTGCTGCCAATGGCGCACCGCGGCGTCCCAGTCCTCGGCCAACTCGGACAACGCCAAAATGCGCGCGCGCGCGTCTTCGCCGCGCTTGGTGTCATGCGTTGCGGTGGCGGTGAGACCGTAGGGTGAAGCGGCAAGCTCCTTTTGCTGGCGCGCGTGAAAGTCCGCCAGCGGCAGCTCGCCGGCCGTCGGATCGCCGCCCACCTCGTTGAGCGCGAGGATGCGGTGATAGCGGTAGAACGCCGTGTCCTCGAGCGCCTTGGCGGTAAGCGGGCCGGTGAACTGTTGCAGCTTGAGCGCGAAATTGCGCACGCGCGGCGCGCTGTAGCCGGTATGGCGGATCAAATCGAGCGTGATGACGTCGCGCAGGAAGTCGAAGACGTCCGGGTCCGGCCCCTGCCAGCGCGCGCGCGCGCGCGCAATTGTCTGCTCGATGGTCGCGCGGTCTCCCGGCGAGACGCCGGCTGCGGTCGCATAGGTTCGGTATACCGGAAATTCGAGCACGTAGAGCCGCAAGGCCGCGCGCAAACGGTCGATGGTGAAGTCGCGGGTGCTGAAGTGCCCGGCGGCGATGCGCGACAACGCGCGGGCAAGCACGGCGAATTCGCTCGCCAGCATCGAGTCGATGACCTGCTGCTTGGCGGTGTCGACCATCTCGGGAAATTCGGAACGTGCGCCGGTGAATTCCCGCCAGGTCCGCTCGAGCCCTGCGAGTCCTTGGCCGTCAAGCAACACGCGGCTGATGAGGTTCAGCCGCTCATAGCCAGTGGTGCCGGCGACGCCGGGCAGGCGCGGCATCTCCTCGCCGTCGGCGAGGATCTTCTCGACCACGACATAGAACGGCCGGCTTGGCCGGCGGCGCAGCTTGCCGATGAGACGGCGCAGGCGGTTCGCGTATTGGACCGGATCGCGCAACCCGTCGATGTGGTCGAGACGTAGGCCGTGTAAGCGATCGTCGGCGATCAGGCGCGCGACCAGCGAATGGATTGCCAGGAACGTGGCGGGATGCTCGACGCGCAAGCCGGCAAGATCGTTGATGTCGAAGAAGCGCCGGTAATTGACCGCCGCGAAAGCGACGCGCCAGTAGGCCAGGCGATAATATTGCCGCTCGAGCAACCGATGGAGCGCGGCGGCGCCGGCCTCGTTGTCGCTGCGGTAGGCGGCAAGGCCGCGCTCGATTAGCGCGGGCGCGCCTTCGATCTCGGAAAGCTTCTGTTTGAATTCCGGCGCATCTTGGTAAGTCGGCGAGCGCGGATCGCGATAGTGGTCGGCCAGCGCCAATAGGCTGCGGCCGGCGGGCTCCTCGTCGGCGGCGGCCGCCGACACCAGCGTGCGCAGCAATTCTCCGTAGCGTTGCGGATTGATCGGCAATTTGTGATCGAAATACCAGGCCGCAAAGCTGCCGGAGGCAGCCTCGTATTTGAGCGCGATCTCGCCGCGCTGCAGCGCGTCGCCGTAAGGCCGGCCGAGGATCGGCAACAGCACGCCCGGGTGGCGGCGATGGGGCAGGCCGTCCCAGTCGATGTCGAAGGCGATCGCGTAGCGCGACTTCGGACCCCATTCCAGCACGTCGAGCCACCAGGCATTGTCGGCGTGGCCGACGCCCATGTGGTTGGGAACGAAATCGAGAATGAGACCGAGGTCGTGCTGACGCAGCGTCTCGCTCAGCCGCGCAAAGCCTTGTTCGCCGCCGAGCTCCGGATTGAACTGGTTGTGGTCGACGATGTCATAGCCATGCGTGCTGCCGGGCCGCGCCTTGAGGAATGGCGAGGCATAAAGGTGACTAATGCCGAGCTGCGCGAGATAGGGCACGAGCGCGGCGGCCTCGTCGAAGCCGAAGTCCTTGGTGAGCTGCAAGCGATAGGTCGCAAGCGGGACCGGCGGCGGCATCATTTGTCTCCGATCGCGGCATAGACCGACCAAGGCGGTAATTCGGCCGGCGGCGCGCCGCCCCAGATCGGCTCGCCCCAAGCCGTCGTCGTGTTTTTCTTGACGGCATCCGAGAGATTGGCGAGCAGCAGCAGCCTTTTCTGACCGGCAAGCCAGCTCGCCGTCAGCACGTCGTGCCTGACGCGAACGAAGCCGTCGGTCACCATGGCCGGAAGCAGCGGCGCGATCCAAGTGCGGCGCGCTGACAGCAAGCCGCGCGTGAGCGCTAACCGTTTCGCATGATCGGGCTTGTCACGCGCATCCCAGTCGAGCACGGCGGCGTTGCGGGTCTCCTGCGACAGCGGATCGGGGATTTCGTCGCCATGCGCGGCATAGGCTTCGGCGAATTCGCGCTTGCGTCCTTGCCGCACCGCCTCGGCCAAGTCGCCGTGAAAATCGCAAAAGAACGGAAACGGCTCGCGCGCGCCCCATTCGTCGCCCATGAACATCAACGGCGGCCCCGGCTGCAACAGCAGGACGCCAATGGCGGCGTCGAGCGCTTCCGGGTTGGCCAGCGCGGTGAGGCGCTCGCCCATGGGCCGATTGCCGATCTGATCGTGGTTCTGCACGAAATTGACGAAGTCCATGCGCGGCAGGTGCGCGCTGGCCTCACCGCGCTTCTCGCCGTTGCGAAACGGCGAGGGCTCGCCCTGGTAGGCAAAGCCTTGCGCCAGCGCGCGCGCGATGTGAACGGCGGCGTCCTGATATTCGCGGTAATAGCCCTGACGCTCGCCGGTCAGCAGCACGTGCCAGGCATGGTGATAGTCGTCATTCCACTGGGCGCGCGAGAAGCCGCCTTTGACTTGCGGCTTCGGCGCCAGGAAGCGTGAGGCATTATCGTCGTTCTCCAGCACCAAATGAATGTGGCGGCCGCTTTGCGCGGCGAATTCGTTCACCGCTTTCGCCAGCTCGATGAGGATATGCGGCGTGCCGGTCATGGGAATGGCGTGCACGGCATCGAGCCTTAAGCCGTCGAAACGGTAGTCGCGCAGCCAATGCAACGCGTTCTCGATCGCGAAGGTGCGCACCTCGTCCACCCGGTAATCGATGGCCGAACCCCAGGGCGTGTGATGTTCGTCGGAAAAGAACGCGGGCGCGATGCGGTGCAGGTAATTTCCTTCCGGGCCGAAGTGATTGTAGACCGCGTCCAGGAACACCATGATCCCGCGCGCGTGCGCGGCGTCGATCAACGCTTTGAGATCGTCGGGCCGGCCGTAGCTTGAATCCGGTGCGAACAGCAGCACGCCGTCATAGCCCCAGTTCCAGCGGCCGGGAAAATCGGCCACCGGCATCAGCTCGAGCGCGGTGATGCCGGTTTCGGCCAGATGATCGAGCCGTTCCATCATGGAGCGGAAGGTGCCGGCGGCGGTGAAGGTGCCGACATGCGCTTCGAGGAAAACCGCCCGCTCCCAGGGCAGGCCTTTCCAGTCTTTCGTCTGCCATTGGAAGCTTGCGTGATCGACGACCTCGCTCGGCCCTTGCACGTCCTCCGGCTGGAAATGCGAGGCCGGGTCGGGGATGTCGAGATCGTCGTCGATCTTGAACCGATAGCGAGTGCCGGCGCCGGCGCCTTCGACATGCGCTTCGAACCAGCCGTCGCGTTTCGTCATGGCAACGGGCGCATCGACGACCACGCTTACGTTGCGCGCGGCCGGTGCCCAGAGCCGGAACGTAACGCCGCGCTCCGACAAAATTGGCCCAAAGCGCAGCGGCGCGCTCACGGCTCGCCCGCAAACGCCAGCACGGATCGGACGTGCGCGCCCCAATTGGCGCCGGCCGGCAGCGTGAGGGGATGTTGCTGCCCGTCCGAGGTGTCGAGCACGCAATGCCAACCGGTCACGCCCGGCCACTCCGGAAAGGTGATGTCGACCGCCGCGTCGGTGCGGTTGAGCACGACGAACAGCGGCCTGCCGCCTTCGACCGGCGCCGCCAGCACGTAAGCTAAAAAGCGCGCGTGCGGCAAATTCCAATCGGCTTCCGTCATTTCGGTGGCGTGCGGCGTCAGCCATTTCACGTCGTAGGAGCCGTCGGTCTTCTTGCCGTCCAGCCAGCGGCGCGGCCTGAGTTGAGGAAAGTCGCGGCGCAGCCGGGTGAGCTCGTCAATGAACGCGGTGAAATCGTCTTCGGTGCCGGCCTTCGACCAATCCACCCAGCCAATCTCGTTATCCTGACAGTAGGCGTTGTTGTTGCCATTCTGGCTGTTGCTGACCTCATCGCCCGCCAGTAGCAGCGGCACGCCTTGCGCGAGAAACAAGCAGGCGAGTTGATTGCGCTTGCGCCGCCGGCGCATCGCGAGAATGGCCGGATCGTCGGTTGCGCCTTCGACCCCGCAATTGATGCTCAGATTGTCGTCCGATCCGTCGCGATTGTCTTCGCCATTGGCCTGATTGTGCTTGTGTTCATAGCTGACCAGGTCTTCGAGCGTGAAGCCGTCATGCACGGTAACGTGGTTGATACTGCTGCGCGGGTTGCGGCCGTCATGCTGGAACTGCACGGATGAGCCGGTCATGCTGTGGGCGAGATCACCGGCGACATTGTCATCACCGCGCCAGAAGCGGCGCAGGGTCTGGCGATAGGCGTCGTTCCATTCCGACCAACCGTTGGGGAAGGCGCCGACCTGGTAGCCGCCGTCGCCGATGTCCCAGGGCTCGGCGATCAGCTTGACGTTGCACAGTACCGGGTCCTGCCGGACGGCGGCAAAGAACGGTGCGTTGCGGTCGAAGCCCGGCTGACGTCCGAGCGTAGTGGCGAGATCGAAGCGGAAGCCGTCGACATGAAACGCTTCCACCCACAGCCGCAGCGAGTCCATGACCATCTGCAGCACGCGCGGGTGCGCGAGCTTGAGCGAATTCCCGGTGCCGGTGAAATTCTCGTAGTAGCGCGGATTATCAGGCGTCAGCCAGTAGTAAGAGGCATTGTCGATCCCGCGATAGCATAGCGTCGGGCCCATATGGTTGCCTTCGCAGGTGTGGTTGTAGACCACGTCGAGGATGACTTCGATGCCGGCATCGTGCAGCGCCGCGACGGTCGTGCGGAAATCGTTGATGGCGTTGCCGTTGGTGTAGCGCTCGTCCGGCGTGAAGAAGCTCAACGTATTGTAGCCCCAGTAATTGCTCAGCCCGAGGTCGAGCAGGTGGCGATCGTTGAGAAAAGCATGGATCGGCAAAAGCTCGATGGCCGTGACGCCGAGCCGGCGCAGATGCGCGATCGTGGCGGGCTCCGAGAGACCACGGTATGTGCCGCGCGTCTCCGCCGGCAGGTCACTGCGCATCTTGGTCAAGCCTTTGACATGCGCTTCGTAGATGATGGTGTCTTCCCATGCAGCCTGCGGCCGCCGCTCATGCGTCCAAGTGTGCGCCGGGTCCACCACCACGGATTTGACCATGCCACGGGCGTTATCGCGCCGATCGAAGGAAAGGTCCTGCAGTCGGTGGCCGGTGCGATAGGCGAAATGCGCATCGGTCCAGGCAAACTGGCCGCCCAGCCGCTTGCTGTAGGGATCGATCAGAAGCTTGTTCGCATTAAAACGATGGCCGGCCTTCGGTTCAAAGGGGCCGTCCACGCGATAGCCGTAAAGCTGGCCGGGCCCGACATGCGAGAGATAGACGTGCCAGACATTGTCGGAGCGTTCCGGCATCCTGATGCGCTGAGTCTCGCGCTTGCCTTGGCTGTCGAACAAGCAAAGGTCGACTTTCGTGGCATTGGCGGAAAACAGCGCGAAATTGGTCCCGCGCCCGTCCCAGGTCGCACCGAGCGGGTAGGGAGCGCCCGCCGCGATATGTCCGTTAGGCTTCGGGGACGAGAAAGATGGCCGCAAGGGGTGGGACGACAAGATGAAGCTCCTGGCTGTCACGCGTCGCAACGGTGGAGACGGCTCCTGCGTTCCCGGTATTGCTTCCGCCGTAGATCGCTGCATCGGAATTAAGCACTTCGCGCCAGTTTCCGGCAAACGGTACCCGCACGCGATAGTCACGCAGGACCTCCGGCGTGAAATTGATGACGACCACGCAGCGGTCGGTCGGGTTCTTACCTTTGCGCAACCAGGCGAAGGTGCTGTGACTGGCATCGTCGGCAACGAGCCATTCAAAGCCGGCGGCGTCGCAGTCAAGCGCGTGTAACGCGGGCGTTGTGCGGTAGAGCCGGTTGAGATCGCGCACCAGCCGCTGGATACCGCCGTGGTCCGGCTGCTCGGTCAGGTACCAGGGCAGACCGATATCATGATTCCATTCGGTGTCCTGACCGAACTCACATCCCATGAACATCAATTTTTTGCCAGGGTGGCCGAACATGAAGGCGTAATAGGCGCGCAAATTGGCAAAGCGCTGCCAGGGATCGCCGGGCATGCGGCCGAGGATCGAACGTTTGCCGTGCACAACCTCGTCATGCGACAGCGGCATGATGAAGTTTTCCGAAAAGGCGTAGTGCAGGCCGAACAGGATGTTGCCGTGATGGTGGCGGCGGTAGATCGGATCCTTGGACATGTAGTCCAGGGTGTCGTGCATCCAGCCCATGTTCCACTTGTAGCCGAAGCCGAGTCCGCCCCAATCGACCGGCCGTGACACCATCGGCCAGGCGGTCGATTCCTCCGCGGCGGTAGTCGCCTGCGGAAACTTGCCGAACACTTCGATGTTGACGCTGCGCAGGAAAGCGATCGCCTCGATGTTCTCGCGCCCGCCGAACTTGTTCGGGACCCAGGCGTCGGCCGGCCGGCTGTAATCGAGATAGAGCATTGAAGCGACAGCATCGACGCGCAGTCCATCGGCGCCATAGCGCTCGAGCCAGAACAGCGCGTTCGACAGCAGGAAACTCGCAACTTCGACGCGACCATAGTTGTAAATGAGCGTGCCCCAATCAAGATGACGTCCTTGCCGCGGGTCGGCGTGTTCGTAAAGCGCGGTGCCGTCGAATTTCATCATGCCGTGAGGATCGTCGGGGAAATGTCCGGGCACCCAATCGAGCAACACACCAATGCCTGCCTTGTGCAGGGCATCGATCAGCTCGACGAATTCGGCCGGGGTGCCGAAACGGCTGGTGGGCGCAAACAGGCCGGTGGTCTGGTAACCCCAGGAGCCATCAAAGGGGTGCTCCATCACCGGCAGCAATTCGACATGGGTAAAGCCCATGTCCGCGCAATAGGCCGGCAGCTGCTCGGCCAGTTCGCGGTAGGTCAACCAGTACTGGCCGTGCTCGCCCTTGCGGCGCCATGAGCCGAGATGAACCTCGTAGATCGACATCGGCGCGTCGAGCGCGTTGATATTGGCCGGCGAAGGCTGCGGCTTTGGCAGTTTCGCGACATCGACCACCACCGACGCCGTGGCCGGGCGCATCTCACTGCCAAATCCGATCGGATCGGATTTCAGCGGCAATACATTGCCGTCGTGCCCGACGATCTCATATTTGTACTTGTCGGTGGCGTGCGCACCCGGCGCGAAGATCTCCCAATAGCCGTTGCCGCGCACGCGCATGGCGTGGCGACGGCCGTCCCAGAAATTGAAGTCGCCGACCACGCTGACGCGGCGTGCATTCGGCGCCCACACCACAAAAGCGACGCCGGCAACACCATCGAGCGCCATTGGATGTGCGCCAAGCTTGTCATAAAGGCGCAAGTGGGTGCCTTCGCCCAGCAGGTGAAGATCGTAGTCCGTGAGCACCGGCGGAAAGCGATACGGGTCGTCCAACTCGACATCGTTGTCGCCAAACTTGGCGCGCAGCCGGTAATGCGAGGGATTGTCCAGCGGCCCCACGAACAAACCGGCGGGATCGATGCGCTCGAGCTCGTGCTCCTCGCGCTCGCCGATGGCGACCACCCGGTTGGCGTCGGGCAGAAACACGCGCACGACGGTTTCGTCGTTCTCGGTGTGCGGCCCGAGATAATGGAAGGGGTCGGCGTGATGCCCGGCAATGATCTCGCGGGCGACGGCGGAGAGTTCAGTCATGGCATGACCCCGCGTTGCTGCAAGATTCGAAGTGTCGCTTCCAACGGAATATGCGACCAGGACGGCCGGTTGGTCAGTTCGTATTCGACCTCGTACAGCGCCTTCTCCAACAGGAACACGTCGAGCAGCCGCTGCAACTCCTCGGCATCCGCCGGCCACAGCGGCGCATCGCCGAGCGTTTCGCGGTAGCTCTCCCAATAGGCGGCGGCCAGGCGCTCGCCCCAGTCGCGCATGCGTTGGGTGACGACCGCGCGATCCTCCGGGCTCAGATTGGGCGCCCGATCGATGGCGGCGCTCATCGCGTAGTCGATCGAGCGAAGGAAGCCGGCGACGTCGCGCGCCGGCGGCGCCTTGCGCCGGCGCTCTTCGAGCGTGCGGCGCGGCTCGCCTTCGAAATCGAGAATAAAGGCATCGTCCTTGGCGATCAGAACCTGGCCGAGATGGAAGTCGCCGTGATGGCGGATCTTGGCACCATTGAAACCGGCCGAACGCAGCAACTCGATATGCGTAAGGACGGCATCGCGGCTGCGCAGTAGCCGCCCCGCCAAGTCGGCGGCGGGTTCGTGGAGACTGCCCATATTGCGTTCCAGCAGCGCCAGGACCGCTTGCGTGCGGGACATCATCGTATCCGCCCACCGTTCGGTGTCGCTGCCGGCGATCGGCTCCGGCGCAAAGGCCTCGATGTCGTCGCGGCAGGCAAAGGCCATGTGCATCTCGGCGGTGCGGCGGCCGATTTGACGCATCCGTTGCAGCAATGACGACGTTTCGGAGGTATCGGCCGTGGCCTCCTCGGACAGCGTTCGCTGCTCGTCGATCAAGCGATCGAGCGACGCACTGGTAACGCTCCAGGCGTCGCCTTGGTTCTGCACGAATTCGTGCATGACGGCGAGCGCGGTACGGCTTTCGCCCTCCACCAGCTCGATCGTCCCGAGCAAGGCCGGCGCGTTCTCGAAATGCGCAATGTCGACTAGAAAGCGACCGACTTCGATTTCCGGATGGATGCCGGGCGTGATACGCCGCAAGATCTTGATCACATAGGCGCTGTTGACGATGACGGTGCTGTTGGACTGCTCGCGCGCAATGGCATCGATCGTCTCGACTGTCGGTGGCGGCATTCCGGCAAAGCGGTCGGTGGCGCGAAACTCGATTTTTTGGGTGTCGGCGCCAACCGTTTCGCCGGCGTGGATATTGGCGAGCGCCGCCTCGATAAATTCTTGCTCGCCGACGGCATCGAGCAGCGTTCCTTCGCGCGGGCCGCGCCGAACGGCGGCCAGCACGCGCGCCGGCTCCCGGTCGACCGCGGTATAGCGGACCCAGCGGATGGTCAGCGGTAGGAAATAGCGGCTGCTGCTTTCTCCGGCGTTGACATCGACAATGGCGGCCACAAATCGGTTGCCGGCGTGCTCGATCGGAATCGCCGTGGACAAGGTTGCATTGAACTGCCGGGACGCCTTGTCGGCAAACCAACGCCGGTCGGGCATGAAGTTCGGCAGAACGTCGAGCTCGAGCGTGCGGCGGGTCCAGCCGGACACTAGCGAGTCAGCGCTCGAGCCAAGCACGAGTGTGGTGATCTCGCGCGGCAGCACTGATTCCGGCAGTGGCTCGGCCTCCTGCAGCAACGAGAACCAGAAAAAGCCGTAAGGCGCGAGCGTGACCGTAAAGGGCGCGTCGCCGATGCGCGGAAAGCGCGTGCGGCCGAGCATTTCCTGCGGCACGCGGCCTTTCCAGGCGCTGAGATCGAGCTCGACCGCCTGCGCCGAGCGCGACAGATTGACGACACAAAGAATGGTCTCGTCGCCGAGCTGGCGCAGATAGACCAGCACGGCGCGGTTGGCGGGACGGATGAAGGTGAGCGTGCCGCGGCCGAACACCTTCGACGACTTGCGCACGCTGATCAGGCGTTTGGTCCAGCTCAAAAGCGAGGACAGCGAGCGCGTCTGCGCCTCGACGTTGACGGCGGAAAAGCCGTAGACCGGATCCATGATGCACGGCAGATAGAGCTGGGCCGGATCGCAGCGCGAGAAACCGCCGTTGCGGTCGGGCGTCCAATGCATCGGCGTGCGCACGCTATTGCGGTCGCCGAGATAGATATTGTCGCCCATGCCGATTTCGTCGCCGTAATAGATGATCGGCGTGCCCGGCATCGACAGCAGGATCGAGTTCATCAGCTCGATCTTGCGCCGGTCGTTGTCCATCAGCGGCGCAAGGCGACGACGGATGCCGAGATTGATGCGCGCGCGCGGGTCGGCCGCATAAGTCGACCACAGATAGTCGCGCTCGGAATCGGTCACCATTTCCAGCGTCAGCTCGTCGTGATTGCGCAGGAACATCGCCCATTGGCAATTCGGCGGAATCTCGGGGGTTTGCCGCATAATGTCAGTGATCGGGAAGCGGTCCTCCTGCGCGATCGCCATGTAGATGCGCGGCATCAGCGGGAAATGGTAGGCCATGTGGCATTCGTCGCCGTCGCCGAAATAGGCCTGCACGTCCTCCGGCCACTGGTTCGCTTCCGCCAGCAGGACCTTGTTGGGGGCGTAAGCATCGAGCTCTTGACGCAAACGTTTCAGAACGGAATGGGTTTGCGGCAGGTTCTCGTTATTGGTGCCTTCGCGCTCGCACAGGTAAGGCACGGCGTCGAGCCGGAATCCATCGACGCCGGCGTCCAGCCAGCGCTTCATCACCTGCAGCACGGCGCGCACCACGCGCGGATTGTCGAAGTTGAGGTCCGGCTGGTGCGAAAAGAACCGGTGCCAGTAATAGGCGCCGGCTTCCTGATCCCAGGTCCAGTTCGATTTTTCCGTATCGGTGAAGATGATACGCGTGCCCTGGTACTTCTGGTCGGTGTCGCTCCAGACATACCAGTTGCGCGCGCTTGAGCCCGGCGCGCTGCGCTTGGCGCGTTTGAACCAGGGATGCTGGTCGGACGTGTGGTTGACCACGAGTTCGGTGATCACCCGCAGATCGCGTCGCTTGGCCTCATGCATGAAGCGGCGGAAATCGCGCATGGTGCCGAAGGTGGGATTGACGTCGCCGTAGTCGGAGATGTCGTAGCCGTCGTCGCGCCCGGGGCTCGGATAGAACGGCAGCAGCCACACCGTCGTGACGCCGAGATCGCGCAGATAATCGAGCCGTTCGGTCAGGCCGGCGAAATCCCCGATGCCGTCGCCGTTGCTGTCGGCGAAGGCCTTGACGTGCAACTGGTAGACGATGGCGTCCTTGAACCAGAGGCCGTCATCTGCGGTCGTGGTCGCCGGTTCAACAGCGGGTCGAACATTCATACATAACCTCAGGCGTAGCAGCGGAACATAAGCGCCGGCTCATTCGCGGCATCGATCGGCAGGCGCACGCCATTCCACTCGATCAACGAGCGTTCGCCGGTCAACAGGTTTTCGATGGCGCGCACCGGGCGCTTGGCGCCGGCGGGCCCGATCTCGTAGTCGCCGAAATGCAGCCAGAAATCGTGTTGCCCGCTGGTGAGCGCAATTGCAACCGCCACGGCATTGTTGCCGTCAACCGATTCCTTGAGAAAACCCGTCACGCCGTCGTCGTTGACCGGCATGAAGCGCAAGTTGGCGGTCTGCTGAAGCGCCGTGTTTTCCCGGCGGATGGTGTTGAGTCGCCGCATATAGTCCTTGATGTTGCCGGGCTTGTCCCAATCGCGCGTCTTGATCTCGTATTTCTCAGAATTGAGATATTCCTCGCGCCCCGGGATCGGCTCGTACTCCAGCAGTTCGAACCCGTTATAGATGCCGTAATTGGAGGAGAGCGTGGCCGCCAGCGCGGCGCGCGACTTGAACAGCCACGGCTCGCCGGTCTGCAACTGCACCGGCAGGATGTCGGGCGTGGTCACGAAGAAGTTGGGCCGGAAATATTCGCGCTCCGGAAAGCCGGTGATCTCGCTGAGATAGGCCTGGATCTCTTCCTTCTCGGTGCGCCAGGTGAAATAGCTATAGGACTGCGAAAAGCCGAGCTTCGCCAGCCCCTTCATCAGTTTCGGCCGGGTGAAGGCCTCCGCCAAAAACAGAGACGTCCGGGTAACGCGACTGCACCTCGTGAATGAGCCATTCCCAGAAGGGGAAGGGTTTGGTGTGCGGATTGTCGATGCGGAAGATGCGCACGCCTTGTTCGACCCAGAACAAGATGACATCGCGCAGCGCTTCCCACAGCGCGATGCGGTCCGGACAAGAAAAATCCGGGTTTACGATGTCTTCGTATTTTTTCGGCGGGTTCTCGGCGTACTTGATGGAGCCGTCGGGCCGGGTGCGAAACCATTCCGGATGCTGCTTCAGCCACGGATGATCGGGCGAGCACTGCACGGCGAAGTCGATCGCAATCTCCATATCGTGCTCGCGGCAGGTGGCGACCAGGCGGCGGAAATCGGCGAGCGTGCCGAGCTCCGGATGCACGGCATCGTGGCCGCCGTGCTCATTGCCGATCGCATAGAAGCTGCCGGGATCGTCCGGTCCGGCATTGAGCGTGTTGTTCTTTCCCTTGCGGTTGGTGCGGCCGACCGGATGGATGGGCGTCAGATAGACGACGTCGAAACCGAGCGCCGCGACTTCCGGCACGCGTGCAATGCAGTCGTCGAATGTGCCGTGCTGGCCGGGAACGCGGCCTTGGCTGCGCGGCACCATCTCGTACCAGGCGCCGGCGCGCGCTCGCGGACGGTCGACCATAATAGGAATGGCGCGGCTGACGCTCAGATCGGGCCGGGTTTCAGTCTTGGCCAATGCGGCTGCCAGCAGATCGTCGAGCAGGGCAGCAGGGTTCTTGGTGGTCGCGAATTTCTTGACCGCAGCTTCTGCGATCAAGCGCGCCTCACGATTGCGCGGCATCAGTTCGGTGACCAACTCACGGCCCTCGCGCGCTTCCAGCGCGATGTCTTGGCCGGCCTCCTGCTTGAGCTGGAATTCCTTGCGCCAGGTGGCAAACTGGTCGGTCCAGGTCTCGATCTGGAACAGATAGCGGCCGGGCTCGGGCGGCGTGAATTGGCCGTGCCAGCGATCGTTGTTGAGGTGTTGCATCGGCTCGCTGCGCCACTTGCTATCGTTTTCCGGGCGCCACAACAGAGTGGCGGCAATGACGTCATGGCCTTCGCGAAAAACGTCGGCCCAAACGTCAACGATTTCGCCGGCGATGCGTTTAACGGCATAGCGGCCGCCGTCCACCGATGGGTAAATGTCTTCGATACGAAAACGCGGGCCTGTAGGATCGTTTGGCGAAGATTCACAATTTGCGGAGGGCGAATCGAGGGGCATCCGTACGTCCGTATGTTGGATTTTGGGCTGCTTCATGTTCTGCAATGTCAGGCCCGAACTCCTAGAAGAACCACAAGAAAAGCCTAAAGTTCCACTCTTATCATGCAAGCGCAATATACAAGTCGTAAACGCCGAATCCGCCAGCCTGCGGCTCGGATAAGATAGCCACAATGGACGATTTAACGGTAGCCGCAGAGCGTTGGGCGATAGAGCCCGGATTCTATGACTATTTCGGCCAGTGGCACACGACCACTGCCAACGGCATGTCGCGGCTGATTGCCGCATTATCCGCCGGTAACGAGCCGGCACAAGGCGTGCCACCGGTCGAGCTGATGCGCGCGTTTCAAGGTGACGATCGGCGTCACTGGGCGCTCGCCGTTCAACTCTACGCGGTGCGCTCGCGGCGCAACTGGGGACACGGCGATTTCACCGACCTAATTCAGCTCGTCGCTCTGGCGGCGCAGCGCGGCGCGTCGGCCATCGGGTTGAATCCACTGCATGCGCTGTTTGCGGGCGATGCCAGTCCTTACGCGCCCAACAGCCGGCTCTTTCTCAATGCGCTCTATATCGACGTCGAGGCGATTCCTGAATTTCCCGGACTGGCGGCGAGCGGGCTTGCGAGCGAGGTCGATGCGCTGCGCACCTCCGAGATCATCGACTATGCCGGCGTTGCGCGCGTCAAACTCGCCGGGCTGCGCGCCGCCCATGCGCGCTTCCGCAAGGCAGCGGCCAAGGAGCGCCGCGCCGATTTTGCGGCCTTCCGGCGCGAGCAGGGCGAAGCGCTGTTGCGCTTTGGCTGTTTCGAAGTTCTGCGCGCCCGCTACGCGCCCAAGCCGTGGCCGGAGTGGCCGCAGCCGTGGTGCAATCCCGCACCTGCCGATCTCGAAAGCTTGCGAAAGAGAAATGGCAAGGACTGCGACTTCCATGAATTCGTGCAGTGGATTGCCGACCGGCAACTACAGGCCTGCAAGGACCTCGCGCATGAGCGCGGCATGCCGATCGGCCTTTATATCGATCTTGCGGTCGGCGTCGATCCGATGGGCGCCGACGCGTGGAGCCAGCAGGACCTGGTGGTGACGGCGGTGTCGATTGGCGCGCCGCTCGATGATTTCAATCCGACCGGCCAGAATTGGGGATTGGCGCCGTTCAATCCGCATGCCTTGCCGCGAAACGACTTCGCGCCGATGCGCCGCCTGCTGCAGGCGGCGATGCGCCATGCCGGCGCGATCAGGCTCGATCACGTGTTCGGGCTCAAGCGCATGTTCATGATCCCGCGCGGCTGCGGCGCCGACGACGGCGCTTACGTCCGCTATCCGTTCGAGCAACTGTTGCGGGTCATCGCGCAGGAAAGTCATCGCTTCCGCTGCATAGTGATCGGTGAAGACCTCGGCACCGTGCCGGACGGTTTTCGCGAGACGCTGGCGCAGTGGGGCTTATGGAGCTATCGCGTGATGCTGTTCGAGCGGGAAGGCGACGGCGGCTTCCGGCCGCCGGAAGCCTATCCGGCCGAAGCGCTCGCGACGTTCAACACCCATGACATGGCGACCTTCAAGGGCTGGCTGCACAGTCACGATATGGGTGTGCGGCGGGCGATAGACCTGACGTCCGGTGAGGCGGACGAAGCGCGCGAGCACGCGCGGCAGATGCTGCGCGCAATGATGGCGGCGCGCGCGCCCGGCTACGGCGCCGACGATTTCGCAGGGGTGGCGGCGTTGCTGGCCGCGACGCCGTCGCGTCTGGTCGTGGTCTCGCTCGAAGACGTGCTGGGCGTGCTCGATCAGGTCAATATCCCGGGCACCTTCGACGAACACCCGAACTGGCGGCGCAAGCTGCCGGTCTTGCTCGAAGAACTCGACACGCACGAAGGGTTGCAGCGGATCGCGCAAGCCTTTGCGCTGGCCGGACGCGCTATCCAAGCTCCGTGATCTCTTCCGACATTTGGTGGAAGCGCTCCACCGGTCCCCGTGTGCGGCCGACGAATTTGTAATAATCTCATGCTTGCTTGCCGCGGACGCGTCACGCAATAAGTTTGGGGGAAACGCTATGACAAAGTTGGTGCCGCCCGGCGGACAGCAGACACACGCGCTGGACATTCAGGACTCGCAAAATCCGCCGACCGGTTATTCGCCCCCCGTCGTCTGCGAGAAGATTACCGAGCAGCGCGACGTCATGGTGCCGATGCGCGACGGCAAGCGGCTGTGCGTCGACATCTATCGTCCCGACATGGCAGGGCGCTTCCCCGCGCTGCTGGCGATCGCGCCGCACAACAAGGAATATCAGACGCCGGAATTCGCCAAGGCGGCGCAATGGTCGCAACCGGCCTGGTCACGCATGTGGTTCGGCGGCGCCGAAGGCGGCGACACCGACTACCTGGTGCCGCGCGGCTACGCCCATATCTGCGGCAACGTGCGCAACACCGGCAAGTCGGACGGCGGCGGCTCCGACGAATGGGATCTCTACGATCTGATCGAATGGATTGCCAAGCAGCCTTGGTGCGACGGCAATGTCGGCATGATCGGTATCTCAGCGTTCGGCGGATCGCAATTCGCCGCCGCCGCCCAGCAGCCGCCGTCGCTGAAGGCGATCTTCCCTTACAACTCGATGGGTTGTTTCGGCCAGTGGGGCTTCCGCGACTTCTATCCCGGCGGCCTGGTCCACACCATGGTGTTTCTGCTCGATGGCGGCGCGGTCTATCACATCAATCGCGGGCAACCTGGCGCGCTTGCGCCCGACGAAGACAAGAAGTGGCAGGAGGCCATCAATAATCCCGACTACATGATGTATCCGAACATCTTCAACGTGCTGGTCGAGAAGGGGCAGACAATGCCGCTCGTCTACGACACGTTGCTCAATCCTTACGACTCCGACGACGTCGTCGCCAAGACGGAAGAGCAGTTCAAAAAGATCAAAGTCCCATTTTACACCGGTGCCGGTTGGTACGCGTACAGCTACAAGCTCCATCTGCAAGGCTCGCAGCAATGGTTCCAAAATATCGAGGGCGTGCCGAAGAAGCTGTTGTTCACGGGCCCGGCGCATTTGCAGCGGCCGTTTCATTCTTTCCACGGCGAGATTCTGCGCTGGTACGACCACTGGCTCAAAGGCAAGGACACCGGCATTCTCGATGAGCCGCCCGTCAAAATCTGGGTCATGGGCGAGAACAAGTGGCGGTTCGGCGACGACTGGCCGCTGCCGGAGACCGAATGGACGAAGCTTTATCTGTCGAGTTGGGGCCGCTTGCGCGCCGAGCCGTTCACGCCGGGCGCCCGCGAGGGCCGCGCCGAGCCGGACACCTTCGTGCAGATGCCGCCGACGCAGACCAATGAGATCCAGCGCCTGCGCTACATGACCGATCCGCTGCCGGAAGACACGTTGGTCATTGGGCCGAGCGCGCTTTATCTCAACGCGGCTATCGACCAGGACGACACCAACTGGATCGTCGTTCTGAAGGACGTCGGACCGGACGTGTCGGTGCGCACGGCGCGGCCGGGGGAGGTGGACATTCCCAAAAACCTACCCGAACGCGAGCTGACGCGCGGCTGGCTGAAGGCTTCGCACAAAGCCGTCGATCCGAAACGCTCCAAGCCGTGGCGGCCGTGGCATCCGCTGACGCGCAAGGCGCAGCAGAAGATCAAGACGGGCGAAGTCAATGAATACGCGATCGAGATTTTATCGACCGCCAACATGTTCAAGGCCGGGCACCGCATCTGCATCGACATCACCAGCATGGACCTGCCGAGCGGGTTGGCCGGTGCGCACGACGTCGAATACGCGCCCTATCATCTGTGCAGCAGCAAGACCGTGGTGCACAGAATCTACCATGACGCGAAGCGCTCCTCGTATGTGCTGCTGCCGATGATCCCGTTGAAATAGAGTGGTCGTAACTCGCAACTGAATTTCGAAGCTTTCGATTGCTCGCGCTAAATCGTGGTCCGCATCGTGGGCCAGCGGACGCGATTTGCTTGCCGCCCATCAAGCCGCGCGATATCGTCGCCGCCAAAATTAACTCAGAAGATGGAAAGGGTGGAACGCAATGATCAATCGCATCCTGTCCGGAATTTTCGGTGCGCTCGCGGCGGTTGCAGTGGCGGCACCGACCAGCGCGGGCGCCGCGGAGACGACGCTAAAGTTCGCGATGCCGGGCTCGCCGCACGATCTGCATTACCAGCAAGTGCTGATCCCGTGGGCGAAGAAAGTCGAGCAGGACTCCAAAGGCACGATCAAGATCCAGTTCTTCGTCGGGCCACGGCTGGCGAATTTCGGCAACATGCTCGACCGAATCCTCAACGGCGTCGTCGATATTGGCTTCGGGCTGCTCGGTCCGACCGGCCAACCGTTCCCGCGCACCGATGTCGCGCAATTGGCGTTCATCAGCGGCGATCCGGCCGAGGTGGCGCCGGCGCTGTGGACGCTGTACGCGAACGGAACGACTGCGGAAGAATACAAGCGCTGGAAGGTGCTGGCGCTGTTCTGCTTTCCGGGCAATCAGATCCACGCGACGGTGCCGCTCAACGGCATGAGCGATCTCAAAGGCCGCAAGTTCGCGCTGACCTCCAAGATCCTCGCCCAATCGCTGAGCGCGTTGGGCGGAACAGGGGTGTCCATGGCGCCGCCGAATCAGTATCAGGCGATCAGCAATGGCGTGCTGCAGGGCAATGTGATGCCGTGGACCGGGATTGACGACTTCAAGATTTATGAGGTCACCAAGCATCATCTGGAAGCCAACCTCGGCGTCGCCACCGCCTATATCTTCATGGGCAAGGCGAGCTACGACAAGCTGCCGCCGGAGGGCAAGAAAGCGATCGACGACAATTCCGGCCTCAGCTTCTCGCGCGCGCTCGGCAATAACACCAGCGATCACGGCGTCGCCTCGGCCAAGCGGATCGGCGGTTTGCCCGGTCAGGTCATCAAACAGTTGAGCGCCGAGCAAACGGCGAAGTGGGAAAAGCTGCTGCAGCCGGTCACCGATAACTGGATAAAGGCAACGCCGGACGGCGCCAAGATTCTCGCCGCCTACAAAGAGCAGATCAAGAAATTCAAACACAACAAATAGCGCTTCGACTGGCGACAATGATGCGCCCTTCCGGCCGGCCTGGAAGGGCGCACGACTGCCCGAGTTGGCGTAGCCGACCGGTAAGATGGCCGTTTCCCGCGTGGCGACGAAAAGCCAAAGCGCGAGTGATCTCTTGAACGACCTGCTGGACTATCTCGATGCCCGATGCGTCTCGCTCACCCGGCGCATTGCGTTCATCGGCGTGGTCGGCATGCTAGCGGTTACCGCGCTCGAAGTGACCGACGTGATGTCGCGCTGGCTGTGGGGCGGCTCGGTGCCCGGCCTCAACGAGGTGCTGGCGATGGGGCTGGCGGCCACGATCTCGTCGACCTTTCCGGCGGGCGCGGCGGGCCGCATCAACCTCGCGGTCGATATTCTGGCCGGCCGCTTCGGCGCGCGTGCGCTGTTGTGGCTGCGCACCGCGGGGGCGTTTTTCCTGCTCATCTTCTATGCGCTGCTGGCGTGGCGTCTCACGCTCTATGCCAACGAACTGACCGGGCGCGGTGTAGTGACCGTCATCTTACGCTGGCCGCAGGCGCCGTTTATCTTTGCGGTTGCCGGCTTTATCGGATTGGCGACCCTGGTGCAGACCGTGGTTGCGCTGGTCGATCTGCGCAATGCGATTGCCGGCCGCGCGATCACCGCAGCCGCCGGCTTCGCCGACTTTCTGAATACCGATCAGGCGGCGGACACGTCCGCGAAGGTTCCCAATCGCGTGCTGATACCCGCCGCGCTCGCCGCGCTTGCGCTCACCGTGCTGGCGGTTATCGGCGCACGGGATTTTGCCCTTTCCGTTAGCTCGGAGGCGCTGTCGCACGGTGCCATCGTCGGCATCGGCTTGTTCCTGCTGATGTGGGTGCTGGTCATGTTGGTGTTTCCGTTGGGCGCCGCCATGGCCTTGGTCGGTCTGCTTGGCTCGGTCATGTTGACCGGCACCGGGCCGGCGCTCAGCGTGTTGGCGACCGAACCTGCCGGCTTTCTCACCAACGAGCAGGTGGCGACGCTGCCGCTCTTTCTGATGATGGGCAGTTTCGCGGTCGCAGCCGGCCTTTCCAACGACATCTATAATCTGGCGCACAAGCTGGTCGGCCACCTGCGCGGCGGGCTGGCGCTTGCCACCATCGGTGGCTGCGGCGGCTTCGGCGCGCTGACCGGCTCGTCGATGGCGACCGCCGCCACCATCGGCCGCGTCGCGCTGCCGGAAATGAACGCGCGCGGCTATTCGCTGCAACTTGCCACCGGCTGCGTCGCCGCCGGCGGCACGCTGGGCGCGCTGGTGCCGCCGTCGGTTCCGCTGATCTTCTACGCGCTGTTGACCAACCAATCGATTGGCGTGCTGTTCATCGCCTCGTTCGTGCCGGCGCTTTTGGCTGTCGCGCTCTATATGCTGACCGTGATGGTCTATGCGTGGTTGGTGCCCACTTCGGTACCGCCCGATACGAGCCGCGTCAGCCTCGGCGAATTGGCGAAAGCATTTCGCGACTCCTGGGAGGTCATCGCCCTGTTCGCCATGGTGATCGGCGGGCTTTATGGCGGCGTCTTCACCGCGACCGAGTGCGCGGCATTCGGAGCCGGCGGGACCTTTATCGTTGCGCTCTACCGCGGCAAATTACGTCACGGCAACTTCATCCGCGTGATGGGGGAGACCACCGCCACCACGGCGATGCTCTATATCCTGATTTTCGGTGCGGTGAATTTCTCCTTTTTCATGGGGCTCACCGGCGCGCCGGAAATCCTGACCAATTTCTTCGCCAATCTGCATCTGCCGGCGGTCGCCTCGATCTTCGTGCTGCTATTCATCTACATCATTCTCGGCGCGGTGATGGATTCCTTCCCGGTCATGCTCATTACCGTGCCGATCATCGCGCCTTTCGTGCAAAACCTCGGCTACGATCTGATCTGGTGGGGCATCGTCATGATCTGCGTGATGGAAACCGGCATGATCACGCCGCCGTTTGGCCTCAACGTTTTCATCATGAAGAGCATCGGCGGCCGTGACCTGTCGCTGACGACCGTGTTCAAAGGTGTGTTGCCCTTTGTCGTCGCCGATTTGGTCAAGCTGGTTCTGCTGGTATTGTTCCCGGTGATTGCCATCTGGCTGCCGAAGACAATGCTGCACTAAAACATGCGCGAATTCCCAACCCCGTCTGAATGGACATCACGACCATGACGCCAAGTGCCGATCAATCCCGCAAGCGCTCGCTCGATATTCATGCCCACATGAACCTTCCAGACGTCGTGGCAATGGTCGAAAGGCCACGGCGTGACCCACGTCGAGCCGCCGGCCGAGCGCATCACCGAGCAGATGCGCAAAGAGACGATTGCCTGGAACACCAAGAACGCCACCGCCATGCGCGACATGAGCGTGCGGCTGGCCATTATGGACCGCACCGGCGTCGACGTGCAGGCGCTGTCGGTAAGCAATGTGATGTCGCCGACCTGCTGGGCGCCGCCCGACGAAGCCTTGAAAATGCAGCGCCGGCTCAACGACCGGATTGCCGAAATGATCGCCGAGCACCCGGACCGCTTCTGCGGGCTCGGCGAGATTCCGCTCCATAGCCCGGTGCTGGCCATCAAGGAAATGCAGCGCTGCATGAACGAGCCCGGCTTCATCGGCGTGCAGATCTCGAGCTCTGCCGGCGATATGGAGATCGGCGACAAGCGGCTATGGCCGTTCTGGGAAAAGGCCGAGGAATTGGGCGCGCTGGTCTATCTGCATCCGTCGGGCAACACCGATCCGCGGCTGGGACCGTGGCAAATCTGGAACTCGATTGGCCAGCCGTACGAGGAGGCGATGGCGATGGCGTCCTTGATGTATGAGGGCGTGCTCGATGCCTTTCCGCGCCTCAAGATCTGCGTCGGCCATGGCGGCGGCTACCTGCCGTATTACGTCGGGCGGCTCGACCGCAATTACCTGGAGAAACCCTATTCACGCATCAACATGACGCGGACGCCGAGCGAGTATCTCAACTTCTTCTATTACGACAGTTGCGTCTACAATACCGATATCCTCGAATATCTCGTTGAAAAGGTGGGGGCGGATCGCGTCATTTTGGGCTCCGATTTTCCCGTCGGCGAGGAGGAGCCGGTCGAATTCGTCGAGAAATGCAGCCGCTTGTCGGCCGAAGACAAGGATAAGATCATCTGGAAAAACGCCGCCGCGCTCTTCCGCCTTCCCGCCGCCGCCCCGGCCGCCTGACCTTGGCGTCAGTGGACCATGGTCGAGGGCAGCCAGAGGGCAAGCGCCGGGAAGGCGACGACCAGCGCCAGTTTGACGAGGTCGGCGATGACGAAGGGCAGGACGCCCCGGAAGACGGTGCCGAGCGGGACATCCTCGCCGGCGATGCCTTTGAGCACGAAGACGTGGATGCCGAACGGCGGCGAGATCAATCCGGTCTCGAGCACCATCAACATGACGACGCCCCACCAGACGAGATCGTAGCCGAGGCTTAGAACCAGCGGCACGACGATCGGGATGGTGATGAACAGCACGGAATGGGAGTCCATCAGGGACCCCAACAAGAGATAGCAGATAAGGACGATGATGATGATCACGATCGACGGCAGCGCGACGCCGTCGATCAAGGTTGCCATCTGCTGCGGTAGGCCGGTCACGCCGACAAAAAACGAGAAGGTCAAGACGCCGGAGATAATCAGATAGATCATCGCGGTTGTCGCCGTGGTCTCTCCCATGACCTGGAATATCGTGGTGGGCGTTATCTTCCTGCGGAATAACGCGAACAGAAAGGCGGCGCCGACGCCGACAGCCGCGGCTTCGGTTTCGGTATAGATGCCGCTGTAAATGCCGCCGACCACAAGAACCAGAAGCAGTATAGCGCCCCAGGCCTTTTTGAAGGCTTGCAGGATTTCCGGAATGGTCGCGCGGCCGGTTTTGGGCGGCGTCGCGCCCGGCACCAGCCGGACATAGAGAGTCACGGTGATCAGATAGAGTAAAATCGCCAGCAACGCCGGCACCACGGCGGCGACGAACAGGATACCGATCGATTGCTCCGTCAGGATTGCGTAGAAGATGAGCGGGATCGATGGCGGGACCAGGGCGCCGAGCGTCCCGCCGGCGGCGACGCAGCCGGTTGCCAGGCTGACCGAATAACCGCGCGCCCCCATTTCCGGCAGGGCGACGCGTCCGATGGTGGCGACCGTCGCCAGCGAGGAGCCGGTGAGCGCGCCGAAGCCGCCGCAGCCGGCGATCGTCGCCAGCGCCAATCCGCCGCGGCGATGCGACAGCAGCGTGTGCGCCAATTCGTAGATGTCGCTGGAAAGGCCGGCGACAACGGCAAAGCTGCCCATCATCAGGAACATGGGCAGGACGGCGACTTGGGCATTGGTGAGGAACTGAACCGCTTCATTGCCCAGCACGCTGAGCGCCGGGCCGGGATCGATCATCAGGATGGCGCCGACGAGCCCGAGCAGACCCATGGCCGACGTCAGCGGCACGTAAAGGACCATCAGTCCCCACAGAATGAGGAGGACGATGACCGTGAACCAAGCCGGATCGCTGCGCGCGAACGCCGTCAGTTCCGGAAGCATCGCGACGAAGGCGAATAACAGCGCTGCGACCGCGGCGATCACGGCAAGCGCGGTGACGATGATGGCGCGGTTGCCGGCAACGACCGGCGCCGGCCGCTCCGCGGCCTCGCCTTGGCCGATGCTCCAGCCCGCCGGTTCGGGAATTCCCGCAAGCGCGTACTTGATCGCGACCAGCACAGCCGTGAACTGGACGAGCGCGCTGACGGCGAGAAAGGCCGAGATCGTCGCGATCACCGGCCCCATCGGAATGTTCAGGTAGAGCGTGACCGCATCGCGGGCGATCAGTTCGGCGGCATAAACGCCGATACGCCACGACAGCAGCACGTAAAACAGCAGCAGCGCGACGGCGCCGAATACCTTCAAGCGCGCAAGACTTGCTTGGCTGATCCGCCGGCTGAGGAAATCTACGGTGAGATTAACCCGTTGCGCGGCTCCGGCCGGGAAAGTGGCCGAAATCGCGATCGCCAAGCCCATCGATATGATTTCGTTGAAGCCGCTGATCGGCGAACTGAACAGCCAGCGCAACAAGACGTCGACGACGGTCGCAAAAGCGATGATCAGCATCATGACGACGCCGGCGAAAGCGATACGCCGGGTAATCGAGACCATTCGACGATTGAGCTCGTCGAGGAATTCGCTTACCGCGAATTCCGATCCGGGCGCCGTTGCGCTTGGGGTCGCCAATTATCTCTCCGACGAGCTCGCGCCGCCGGTTCCGATTGAGGAAGAACTGGTCTTCGGTCTTTCCTTGGTCGCTATTTGGCCATGGCCTTGCCGCTGCGGTATTCCTGAATTCCGCCCTGGAAAGCCTTGAGGATTTTCTCACCGTCGGGGGCCTTGTGCACCCATTCCGTGGTAACCGGCTCGGTGACCTCTTTCCACTTTGCTTCCTGCGCCGACGTGAGAACATTGGTGCTGGCCTTGACCGAGGCAAGCGACTGCGCCCAATTCGCGTCCACCGCCTTGGCCGTGCGCTCGGACATTACCAGCCCTGAGAACTTGTCGAGTGCGGCTTTGGCTTCCGGCGGCAGCGAATCGTACTTCTGCTTGTTCATGAACATCATGGCCGAGGAGGCGCCGAGCGGTTCGTTGAGATGATGGCTGGTCACCTCGTTAATCTTGAAGATCTTCATGCCGGTGAATGGCATCAGCGCGCCTTCCGCGATGCCACGGCTGATCGCTTGGTAGGCGTCCGCCGGCGTGAACGTGACCGGCACGGCGCCGAGCAACTCAGCGATCTTCGAGGTCACTACGTTGCTCGTGACAAGCTTCATGCCCTTCAAGTCGGCGAGGGAATCGATCTTCTTTTTGGTATGCAGCGCAGCGTTGGGGAACGTCCAGATACCGAGCGGTACGACCTTGTCGAATTCGTCTTTGAACAAGCCTTTATCGTACATCTTCCAGAGGGCGTAACCGGCCTCGACCGAACTTTTCGATTGGAACGGCAACTCGGCGACGTCCATCTTCTTGAACTTGCCGCCGGCGAATGAGGTTAGGATGAAACCGATATCGGCGACGTCGTTGACGACCCGGTCATAGTTGACTTTGAAATTTCCGAGCGTGCCGCCGACAAAGAGCTGGATTTTGAGCGTGCCTTTTGAGGCTTTTTCGACGTCGGCGATCCATGGTCTGAACGCCTTGCTATGCAGAAAAGACGGCGGCGGCGCCGGCGAATTGAACTTGAGCGTTATCGTTTCGGCAAAGGCCGGTGTTGCCAGCAGGGTCGCGGCGACCGCGACGCCGGTGATTTTTTTGAGCATCGACTCTCTCCTTGAAAGCGCTTCCGGTTGTTATTGATGCGCTGCGATGAGCCGCGGCGGACCGCTCAGCGCTTATTGCAATGCCGCGCCATTCCCTTTGCCCATGATTGCCGCCGCCTTTGGAGGTGTCAACGGCGGAGAACGTTCCGGCGTTGGCACATGTCGCTTTGCGTGCTGCAAAAATGCAGTCTGTCCCGCATCGTGGGCGGAACGGGAATGCGATCTTGAACTGCGCGGCAATTAAGATAAGGCTCGGCGCCGCATTGAATCCTTTGCCAAACTTCGGCGCTCCGCCATCAGAGTCCACAACCATGCAACTGCAAGATTCCCACAACCCTCCGTTGGATTACGATCCACCCATCGTCTGCAACAAGATCGCCGAAGATCGCGACGTCATGGTGCCGATGCGCGACGGCAAGCGGCTGTGCGTCGACGTCTATCGGCCCGACATGGCAGGACGCTTTCCCGCGCTGCTCGCAATCGCCGCGCATAACAAGGAATATCAGACGCCGGAATTCGCCAAGGCCGCGCAAGGATCGCAGCCGACTTGGTCGCGCATGTGGTTCGGCGGGGCGGAAGCCGGCGACACCGATTTTCTGGTGACGCGCGGTTACGTTCACGTTTGCGCCAATACGCGCGGCAGCGGAAAATCCGACGGCGGCGGCTCCGCCGAGTGGGACTTCTATGACGTGATCGAGTGGATCGCCAAGCAGCCTTGGTGCGACGGCAATGTCGGCATGATCGGCATTTCGGCCTTTGGCGGCGCGCAATTCGAGGCGGCGTTCCAGCAGCCGCCGTCGTTGAAGGCGATCTTCCCTTACGATCCGCGCGGCTGCTACGGCGCCGGCATGCACCGCGACATGTATCCCGGCGGTCTGGTGCACACGATGCACTACTTGTTGGATTCCGGTGGCGTCTATCACATGACGCGCGGCCAGCCGGGCCCATTGCCTGCCGAAAAAGAGAAGAAGTGGCAGGAGGCGATGAACAATCCCGACTATCTGATGTATCCGAACATCTTCAACATTCTGGTCGAGAAGGGCCAGACGCTGCCGATGTATTTCGAGCGGTTGATCGACCCCTACGATCCCGACGATCTCGCGGAGAAAACCGACGAGCGGCTGAAGACGATCAAGATTCCGTTTTATACGGGCGCCGGCTGGTACGCGTATAGCTATAAGCAGCACTTGCAAGGCGCGCAGCAATATTTCCAGAACGTGCAAGACGTACCGAAGAAGCTGTTGCTGACCGGGCCGGCGCATTTGCAGCGGCCGTTTCATTCTTTCCACGACGAGATTCTGCGCTGGTACGACCATTGGCTCAAAGGCAAGGACACCGGCATCCTCGATGAGCCGCCGGTCAAAGTCTGGGTCATGGGCGAGAACAAGTGGCGGTTTGGCGACGACTGGCCGCTGCCGGAGACCGAGTGGACCAAGCTCTATCTGTCAGAGTTGGGGCCGCTTGCGCGCCGAGCCGTTCACCCCGGGCGCACGCGAGGGCCGCGCCGAGCCGGACACCTTCGTGCAGATGCCGCCGACGCAGACCAATGAGATCCAGCGCCTGCGCTACATGACCGATCCGCTGCCCGAAGACACGCTGGTCATCGGGCCGAGCGCGCTTTATCTCAACGCGGCCATCGACCAGGACGACACCAATTGGATCGTCGTCCTGAAGGACGTCGGCCCGGACTGTGTCGGTGCGCACGGCGCGGCCGGGGGAGGTGGACGTGCCGAAGAACCTTCCCGAGCGCGAGCTGACGCGCGGCTGGCTGAAGGCCTCGCACAAGGCGCTCGATCCGAAACGCTCCAAGCCGTGGCGGCCGTGGCATCCGCTGACCCGCAAGGCGCAGCAGAAGATCAAGCCGGGCGAAGTCAACGAATACGCGATCGAGATTTTATCGACCGCCAACATGTTCAAGGCCGGGCACCGCATCTGCATCGACATCACCAGCATGGACCTGCCGAGCGGGCTGGCCGGTGCGCACGACGTCGAATACGCGCCCTATCATCTGTGCAGCAGCAAGACCGTGGTGCACAAGATTTATCACGATGCGAAGCATCTCTCGCATCTCGTCTTGCCGGTGATCCCGCTGAAATAGCTGGCGTCAGGCGATCTTTGCGAAGATGCGATCGGGCTTCAGCGGCAGCGCCGTGAAGCGCACGCCGGTGGCATCGCGCACCGCGTTGGCGAGCGCCGGCGCCACCGGATTGTACGGGCTTTCGCTCATCGGCTTGGCGCCGAACGGTCCGATCGTGTCATGGGTGTCGGCGAACAGCACCTCGGTGCGCGGCACGTCGGCGAAGGCCGGCAGGTGATAGTTGCGGAACGCCGGGTTGACGACGCGCCCGTCCGCGTCGACGACGACCTCCTCGTACAGCGCAGCGCCGAGCGCCTGCGCCACGCCGCCCTCGACTTGGCCGCGGCATTGCATCGGATTGATGACGGTTCCCGCGTCGGCGGCCTGCACGCTCTTGAGGATGCGGATGGCGCCGCTGACGCGGTGCACGGCGACACGGAAGCCCTGGACGTTGAAGGCGACCGAACGCGGCGTGCCGGTGGTGTGACCGGCGGCGGCGAGCGTGACGCCGGCATCTGCGGCCATCTTATGCAGGTCGGTCAGCGTGATGCGCTTGCCGGCGCAGTCAACGGCGTCGCCCGCCAATGTGCAGCGCTCGCGCGGGGCGCTGGTGCACTTTGCGGAAAAGTCGACAATTGTTTCACGTAGCGCCTTTGCCGCCAGCTCGCTGGCGCGGCCGGCGACCACGGTGCCGGTGCTGCCGAAGGCGCCGGTGTCGTGTCCGCCATGTGCGGTGTCGGATTGCAATAGGCGGATATTCGCCGGAGCGGTCGAAAGGACTGTCGCGGCGATCTGTTGATGCACGGTGGTGGTGCCGTTGCCGAATTCGGCGGTGCCGACAGTCAGCGTATAGGTGCCATCCGGCTGCAGCGAAATCTTCGAGTCGGAAAAATGCCCGCCGGGCGGGGTGGTATCGATCATGGAAAGCGCGCAGCCTTGCCCGACCAGCCAATCGGGCGAGGGCGGCTCGCTGGCGTCGCGCTTGAGCGCCGCCTCGACCAGATCGAGGCACTGATCGAGCCCGTAGCTGCCATAGAATACGTCGGCTTGCGGCTCGCCGGTTGCGATCATCGGATCGCCCGGCCGCACCATATTGCGCCGGCGGATGTCGAATGGGTCCATGCCGATCGTGCGCGCCAACTCGTCGATTGCCGATTCAATCGCAAAAATGGTCTGCGGCAGCCCATAGCCGCGAAAGGCGCCGGCCGGCACCGTGTTGGTATAGACCGCATAGCCGTCGACTTTCTTGTTGGCACAGCGATAAACGGCGACCGATTCCCCGCAGGCGTGTTCGAGCACCGCACTGGCGTGATTGCCGTAGGCGCCGGTATTCGAAAGCACATGCAATTGCATCGCAGTGAGCGTGCCGTCGCGCTTGGCGCCGAGCTTTACCTGAACGCGCATGGGATGGCGCGTGCTGACGGCGGTGAATTGTTCCGCGCGGGTGAATTCCAGTTTGATCGGGCGTCCGAGGCGAAGCGCCGCCAGCGCGACAATGTCCTCGACGAACATTTCCTGCTTGGCGCCGAAGCCGCCGCCGATCCGCTCGCAAAACACACGCACCTTGTCGGCATCGAGACTGAAGACGCGCGCCAGCTCCTTGCGCGTGAGGAACGGCACCTGCGTGCTGGAGCGCACGTTGAGCCGCCCGTCGGCATCGAGCCAGGCGATGGCGGCATGGGTCTCGAGATGGGCGTGCTGTACGCGCGGAGTGACGTAAGTGCCTTCATGCACGACGTCGGCAGCGGCAAAGCCCGCCGCGACATCGCCGATGTCGCCGTGGACTTGTGCAGCGATATTTCGGGCCGCATCGGAGATGCGCGCGGCGGCGTCCTTGGCGTGAATGACCGGCGCACCCGCACGCATCGCCTTTTCCGGATCGAACACCGCGGGCAAGTCCACGTAGTCCACCACCACGCGGCGGCAGCCTTCCTCGGCGGCCGCCTCGCTGTCGGCCACCACCGCGGCGACGCGCTGGTCGATGAAGCGCACGACATTGTCCAGCACCTTCGTGTCGTCGGGGTCGATCAGCCGATTTTCGTGACGGGAGGTTGAGAATGCCACCGGCGGCGAATCCTCGAACGTCAGCACCGCGCGCACGCCCGGCACCTTGAGCGCTGCCGTCTTGTCGATCCCGCGAATGCGCGCATGCGCATGCGGCGAGCGCAACAACTTCATGTGCAGCAGACCTTCGACGGCGACGTCGAGGGTAAAACGCGCCTTGCCGGTGACCACATCCGGTGCCGCCGGCGCCGCTACACTGTGGCCGCAGGCGTCACCATCAACCGCGTCCTCAACGCTGCGCACGCCGGCAATCGCGTCGTCGATCGCACGGTAGCCGGTGCAGCGGCAAAGGTTGCCCTTCAGCGCCCAGCCGAGGTCCTGCCGCTGCGCCTGATTAAGCGACGCCGCGGTGACGATCATGCCGGCGGTGCAGAAGCCGCACTGAAATCCTTGCGCGTTAAGGAACGCGCGTTGCATCGGGTGCAACTCATTGCCTTGGCCGAGCCCCTCTATGGTCGTCACCTCGCGGGCCTCGGCGCGGAAGGCGGGGACCAGGCAACTGTGCACCGGCTCGCCATCGAGGAGGACGGTGCAAGCGCCGCAATCGCCGCAATCGCAGCCTTTCTTGACGCCGAACCAGCCGAGCTGACGCAGGAAGGTGCGCAGGCATTGACCGGCCGCGGGCTTGTCGGAAAACTCCTGTCCGTTGATCCGGAAACTCATCGTACCGGCCCGCTCGCCAATTCGCCCCGGATTTCCTCGGCGAAATGCAGGGTCATGTGCCGGCGCCATTCCGGCGCGCCGTGAATGTCGTCGTAATAAGCGGTGACGTCGCGCTCGATGCGCGCGCGCAATTCGGCCGGGGAGGGCATTGCGTCGAACGCAACTTTGACCGGCCGCGGCGTTGCAGCGGTGATGGTGAGCGTGAAGCCATCGCCGCGATCGATGCGCCCGCGCGTACCAATGACCAGCGCGCCGGAGCGGCCGAGCGGCGCCAGCGAAATCTGCCGGAACGCAGTGCGGCGGGTGAGCGCCTCGGCCGGCAAGGCGATCGCGCGCAGCAAATCGCCGGGTGCGAGCACATTGCGTTGCGGACCGGTGACGAAATCGGTCACGGCGACGCGCCGCTCGTTCCCGTCCGGCGACCAGATGGTGCAGACGCCGTCGAGTGCGGCGGTGAGCGCGATCATCGGGCCGGCCGGCAGCGACATGCACAGATTGCCGCCGACCGTCGCCGTGTTCCAGATCTTGAATGAGGCCAAGAAGGCACGGCAGCATTGCTCGATCAGCGGAACGGCGATCCAATCGGGCGGGCCCGCGAAGGCGTTGAGTTGTGCAATGGTGCAAGTCGCCGCGATCTCCAGCCCGTCGGCGCCGATCCGTAGCGGCTCCCAGCCAAGCCCAGCGAGGTCGATCAGCCGCCTCAGATGAACTTGCGGCTCGGAGAACAGCCAGGTGCCGCCGCCGAGCCAGGCGTCGCCCTCGTGCCAGGCCGGCAACTGCTCGCGCCGCTGCGGTCGCGCGACTTCGTTGATCGTGTTTAAATCCATGCCGCCGATCCGCCGGGCGAAAGGGGAATTTGGTAATGGACGAAGCTGACTCGGTCTGGATCAAGGACCCGCTGGCGATTTTGGCCGATGGCGCCGAGCGCGGTGTCGTGGTGAGGGAGGGCCGGATCGTCGAATTGGTTCGGGCGGGTGGCGATCCGAAGACGACCGGCGCCAAAATCTTCGACGCCGGCGACCACGTGGTGCTGCCGGGGCTGATCAATACCCACCATCATTTCTATCAGACGCTGACGCGGGCGGTGCCGGCGGCGCTCGACCGCGAGCTGTTTGCCTGGCTGAAGGCGCTTTATCCGGTCTGGGCGCGGCTGACGCCGGAGGCGCTCGATCTCGCCGTCACGGTGGCGATGGCGGAACTGATGCTGTCCGGCTGCACCACCACGACCGATCATCACTATGTCTTTCCCGCCGGGCTCGAGGACGCCATCGACATCGAGATCGCGGCGGCCGAGCGCCTGGGCTTGCGCGTGCTGGTCACGCGCGGCTCGATGAACCTGTCGGAGCGCGACGGCGGCCTGCCGCCGGACAGCGTGGTGCAGGACGAGGATGCGATCCTCGCCGACAGTAAGCGGCTGATCGAGCGCTATCACCAGCGCGGCGAGGCGGCGATGGTGCAGGTGGCGCTGGCGCCATGCTCGCCGTTTTCGGTCACCACCTCGCTGATGCGCGCGACCGCCGACTTGGCGGGCAAGCTGGATGCGCGGCTGCACACGCATCTGGCCGAGACCGAGGACGAGAACCGCTTCTGTCAGGAGCTCTACGGCTGCCGGCCGCTCGACTATCTGGAAGATTGCGGTTGGCTGAGCGAGCGGGTCTGGCTTGCCCATGGCATCCATTTCGCCCCTGAGGAAATGCCGCGGCTCGCCAAAGGAGGCGTCGCCATCAGCCACTGCGCCTGCTCGAACCAGGCGCTCGGTTCCGGCGGTTGCCCGGTCTGCGACCTGGAAAAAGCCGGCGTGCGCATCGGCATCGGCGTCGACGGCTCGGCCTCGAACGACGAATCCAATTTGATGCAGGAAGTGCGCGCGGCCTTCCTGGTGCAGCGCGCGCGCTACGGCGTCTCCGCGGTCAGCCACAAGGACGCGCTGCGCTGGGCGACACAAGGCTCGGCCGCTTGCGTCGGCCGCGCCGAACTGGGCGAGATCGCGGTCGGCAAACGCGCCGATCTGGCGCTGTTCAAGCTCGACGAATTGCGCTTCTCCGGGCATGGCGATCCGATTGCCGCGCTGGTTCTGTGCGGCGCCCACCGGGCCGATCGCGTGATGGTGAACGGCCGCTGGACGGTCGAGGACGGCGCTATTCCCGGCCTCGACCTGTCCGCACTGATGCGCCGGCATCAGACCGCCGCGCGTAAGCTGCAAGGATGAGCGCTGCACGAGGCGTGCGCCACGCTCACTTCCCGGGCAGCTTCTCGGTGATGCCCTTGACGTAGAAGTTGATGCTGTTGATGTCCTTGTCGGGCATCACCTCGCCCTTCTTCACCACCATCGTGCCGTCCTGCTTGTAGACCGGCCCGGAGAACACGACGAGCTTGCCGCTTTTGATGTCGGCGATCGACCCTTCGGCCATCTTCTTGACGTCGTCGGGCATGTTCTTCAGCGGTTCGACCACAACGTCTTCTTCGGCCATGCCGGCCCAGGTCTCGTGCCGCTTCCAGGTTCCGTCGAGAGCCGCTTTGACCTCCTTGATGTAATAGGGGCCCCAGTTGTCGACCAGCGAGGCGAGCTGGGCGTGCGGTCCGAACTTCAGCATGTCGGCCGACTGGCCGAAGGCGTGAATATGGCGCTGCTCGGCGATCTGCATCGCCGCCGGCGAGTCGGTGTGCTGGACCAGCACGTCGGCGCCCTGGTCGACCAGCGTTTTGGCGGCGTCGGCTTCCTTGCCGGGATCGAGCCAAGTGTTGACCCAGACAATCTTGACCTTGAAGTTGGGATTGACCGACTGCGCGCCGAGCATGAAGGCGTCGATGCCCATCACCACTTCGGGGATTGGGAAGGAGGCGATATAGCCGGCAACGCCGGACTTCGAGACCTTTGCCGCGATCTGGCCCTGCACATAGCGGCCCTGATACCAGCGCAGATTATACGTCGACATGTTGGGCGCCGTCTTGTAGCCCGACATGTGCTCGAACTTCGCCTTCGGGAACTTGCCCGCCGCTTTCAGCGTCGGGTCCATGAAGCCGAACGACGTGGTGAAGATGAGGCCGCAGCCGCTACGGGCGAGCCGCTGGATCACGCGTTCGGAATCCGGCCCCTCCTGAACGCTGTCGACGAAGCTGGTTTCGACCTTGTCGCCGAGCGCCTTCTGCACGTCGAGCCGGCCAATATCGTGCTGCTGGCTGAAGCCGCCGTCATTGTGCGGGCCGGGATAGACCCAGCAGGCCTTCAACTTCGCTGCCTGGGCGCCGCTTGAAGCGGCGATCAGCAGTCCTGCCGCTACGGCGGCACCGAGAAATCTACGCATATCTCCACTTCCCTCCTTGTGACGCGCCCGACTTTCGCTCGGACGCCGATACAGGATTCATGCCATGTGGCGAAAACCACCGGGTTCAGTTGTCGGGCACAAAAGTGCGCCCGAGGCAGGCTGGCGTATGCACCTTCAGCAAGGCCTGGTTACGGGAGATGATCACCAGCGCGATGATCGTTATCAGATACGGCAACGAGGACAAAAACTGCGATGGAATTCCGAGGCCGATCGCCTGGGCGTGAAGCTGCAGAATGTTGACGGCGCCGAACAGCAGCGCGCCGATGGCGATGCGCCCGGGCAACCAGGTGCCGAATACCACCAGCGCGATGGCGATCCAGCCGCGCCCAGCGGTCATCGCTTGTGTCCATTGCGGCGTGTAGACCAAAGACAGGTAGGCGCCGCCGAGTCCGGCGCAGGCACCGCCGAACATCACCGCCAGCATGCGCACCCGCAGCACCGGATAGCCGAGCGCATGCGCGGAGACGTCATTGTCTCCGACCGAGCGCAGAATCAGGCCGGAGTAAGTGCGGAAAAGGAATAGCCAGACCGCAATGGTCAGCGCGACCGCCACATAGACGAGCGGATCCTCGCCGAAGATCACCGAGCCGACGACCGGCAGATCGGAGAGCAGTGGGATATGGCACGTGCGCCATCCCCAGCCCCGGCATCCCAGTATAGGAATTGCCGATGAGCCCGGAGAGCCCCAGGCCGAACAGTGTCAACGCAAGACCGGAGGCGTTCTGGTTGGCGGCGAACACCAGGGTCACGATGCCGAACAGGCCACCCATCGCTGCGCCGGAGAGGACGCCGGCCAGCACGCCAACGATCGGCATGCCGCTGACGTGCCCGCCGGCAAAGCCCATGACGGCGCCGACCGCCATCATCCCTTCGACGCCGAGATTGAGCACGCCGGAGCGCTCCGCGATTAACTCGCCGAGGGCGGCAAACAACAACGGTGTCGCCGCCGTGATGATGGTAAGCAGGATGCCTTCTGCCATTTCCATCGGATCACTCCGCCGCTTCGGCTAGTTCGAGGGGACGCCGGCGGACCAACCGCAGGCGGTAGAAGATCAACGTATCGCAGGCAAGCACATAGAACAGCAGCATGCCCTGAAACACCTGCGTCGCCTGGTCGGAAATGCCGAGCGCGATCTGCGCACCTTCGCCGCCCAGATACGACAGTGCAAGCAACAGCCCCGCGAACAGAATGCCGAGCGGATGCAGCCGGCCAAGGAAAGCGACGATGATCGCGGTAAATCCGTAGCCCGGCGACACCGTGGTGCGGAATTGGCCGATCGGGCCGGCGACCTCGCAAATACCGGCAAGGCCAGCAAGCCCACCGGAGATCAGTAAGGTCAGGAATACCATACGCTTGCGATTAAAACCGCCGAAGGCGCCGGCGCGCGGCGACAGGCCGAGAACGCGAAGCTGAAAGCCGGTCAGCGTTCGCTCGGACAGAAACCAAACCGCGGCAATGGCGACCAGCACGAACACGACATTGAGGCGGATGCTGTCGCCGAAGATCACCGGCAGGAGCTGACCGCCGGCAAACGGCTGGCTGTTGGGGAAATTGTGGCCAGCGGGATCGCGCCAAGGCGTGCGCGCGAGATAGTCGACCATCAGATTGGCGACGTAGACCAGCATCAAGGTGGTCAGCGTCTCGTTGGCATTGAAGCGGTTCTTGAGCCAGGCGGGAATCGCTGCGTAAGCCATGCCGCCGAGAATGCCGAGCAGCAGCATCGGCACGATCACGATCGGCGCCTGCCAATGGGGAAAGTAAACCGGGATGATCGAGCCGAAGATGGCGCCTACGGCAAGCTGCCCCTCGGCGCCGATGTTCCAGACATTGGCTTGGTAGCAGAACGACAGCCCGATCGCGATCATGATGATCGGTGCGGCCTTTACCAGTAGGTCCTCGATCGACCAGAGCGCGGTGAGCGGATCGATGAAATAGAGATAGAGCGCGCGGAACGGATCGATCCGCATCACCGCAAAAGCAAGAAAGAAGGTGACGAGCGCCAATGCGATCGCCAGCACCGGCGACAACACCGTCATCAGCCGGCTCTGCTGCGCCCGACGCTCAAGTCTGAACTGCATGGGCCGCTTCCTCGGTCTGCTTCGGTTTTGCTGCTGCGCCCTCGCCGATGCCGCCCATCAGCAACCCAATCGACTCGCGGGTGACGGTCACCGCCACCTCCGGCGGCGACAGATGGCCGCGCGAGATCACGGCGATGCGGTCAGCGATCTCGAAAATCTCGTCGAGGTCCTGGCTGATCACCAGCACCGCGGAGCCCGCGCGTGCAAGGTCGATCAGCGCCTGGCGGATCAGCGCCGCGGCGCCGGCATCGACCCCCCAGGTCGGTTGCGAGACGATCAGCACGACGGGCCGGCGATCGACTTCGCGGCCGACGACGAACTTCTGCAGGTTGCCGCCCGAAAGCGAGCGCGCCGCCGGATTGGTTCCGTCCTTGCGCACGTCATAGTCGGCGGTGACGGAATGGACGATCTTCAGCGCCTTAAGTGGCCGTACGATGCCGGTGACCACCAGTTCGTCGCCGGTGCGGTGGCGGGTGAGGATGACATTGTCGCTCAGTCTGAGGCCGGGAACGGCGCCATGCCCGAGCCGTTCCTCGGGAACGAATGCGGCGCCAAGATTGCGCCGCTCGGTGATGCCGAGATGGCCGGCCTCGTGACCGTCGATCACCACGGCGTCGGGCCGCTCCACCGTCTGCTCGCCGGAGAGCGCGGCAAACAGCTCGCCCTGGCCGTTACCGGCGATGCCGGCGATGGCCACCACCTCGCCACCATGAACGTCGAAGCTGATGCTTTTCAGCGAGACCCCGAAGGGATCGGACGCCGGCAGTTCCAGCGAGCCGATCGACAGCCGCACCGGCCCCAAAGTCGACGGCGGGCGCGCCACTTCGAGCACTTCGGTGCCGACCATCAATCGCGCCAGCGTCGCCGCCGTCTCCTTCGCGGGATCGGTCTCGGCAACGACCTTGCCGCGGCGCATGATGGTGGCGTGATGGCAGATGCGCTGCACCTCTTCCAGCCGATGGCTGATGTAAAGCACCGCGCAGCCCTCGCGCGCCAGGCGCTGCAAGGTGACGAACAAATGATCGGCCTCGTGCGGGGTGAGCACCGAGGTCGGCTCGTCCATGATCAGAAGCTCCGGCGACTGCAGCAGGCAACGAACGATCTCGATGCGCTGGCGTTCGCCTACCGAAAGATCGGCGACGAGCGCGTTCGGGCGCAGCGGCAGGCCGTAATCGGCGGAAACCCGATCGATGGTCGCAGCAAGCCCCTTACGCATATCCTTAGGCAAGGCGAGCGCGATGTTTTCCGTCACGGTCAGCGCATCGAACAGCGAGAAATGCTGGAACACCATGCCGATGCCGAGGCGGCGGGCGGCGGCAGGATTAGGAATCGCAGTCGTCTTGCCCTTCCAGCGGATCTCGCCCGAACTCGGCTGCAGCGCACCATAGATGATCTTGACCAGCGTGGATTTGCCGGCGCCGTTCTCGCCGAGCAAAGCGTGGATTTCGTTGGGGTGGAGATCGAGATCGACGGCATCGTTGGCGAGGAAATCGCCGTAAAGCTTGGAAATGCCGATGGCCTGCAGCAGCGGGCTTGCTTTGTCGGGGCGGGGCGCAGACGCTGGATTCAACATATCACCGGGGGCCTTGAGCGAGGACTTTAAGACCTCCGGCCTAGTCCCGCGGCCCGGGTCCATTTCATTGGCAAGCTAATAGTGTGCCAAATTCAATGGCAGTTGAAGCCAGCAATTTCAGGCATGCACTGCCCAATTGAGCGCCATGATGCCTTTTTGGTGCCTGCGATATGGGCGAGTTCCGGCCACGCCGGTCATTGCGCGGGCGCACCGGCGGCGAGCCAGGCGGCGAGCGTCCGCCGGTCGTCGGCGCCGAGCTCGGTGACATTGCCCGGCGGCATGGCGGTGGAGCGCACCGCGTAGATGCCGATCAGCTTGGCATGCAGGCGGATTTGCTCGGCATCGTCCAGCCGCACCCCACCGGGCGCGGCGGCAATGCCGGCCCAGACCGGCTGGGCGGCATGACACATGCTGCAGCGTGAAATGACGATCTCCTGCACCGCCGCGAATTTCGGTGTCGCCGGCAACGCGCCCATCTGAATTCCGGCGCCGTAGCCGGACAGCCAGGCAATGACGAGCATTCCGGCCGCAGCCACGGCCCAGGTCCACAACGGTCCCTCTTTGCCTTCGTGGCGGGCATTGAAATAGTGCCGGATCACCGGCCCGATCAACAGCACGATGGCGACGATCAGCCAGTTGTACTTGGTGGCAAAGAACAGCGGATAGTGATTGCTCAGCATCAGGAAGACGACCGGCAGCGTCAGGTAGTTGTTGTGCACCGACCGCTGTTTGCCGAGCGCGCCCCACGCGGGATCAGGCTCTTTGCCGGCGATCAGCGCCGCCACCGTTTTCCTCTGATACGGAATGATAATGACGAACACGTTCGCCACCATGATGGTGCCGATCAGCGCGCCGATCTGGGTAAAAGCGCCGCGCCCGCTGAACACGTGGGTGAAGCCATAAGTGAGCGCGACCAGGAACGCGTAACCGACCAGCGCCAGCGCCACTTCATGCTTGCCGAGCGGCGAGCGGCACAAGCCCTCATACGCAAGCCACGCCGCCGCCAGGCTGAGGAAGGCGATCGCCGCAGCTTGCTTGGCGCCCATGTCGAGCACGGACTTGTCGATCAGGAACAGATCGGCGTTGAGGTAATAGACCAGCACCAGCAGTGCAAAGCCCGAGAGCCAGGTCGTATAGGCTTCCCATTTGAACCAGGTCAGCTCGTCCGGCATTTTCGCCGGCGCCACCAGAAACTTGATCATCTGATAGAAGCCGCCGCCATGCACCTGCCAGGCCTCGCCTTTGACGCCGTCCGGCAGGCCGCCGCGCGTCTTCAGGCTGAGATCGAGATGGATGAAGTAGAACGAGCTTCCGATCCAGGCGATGCCGGCGATAACGTGAAGCCAACGGAGCACGGCGCTCAGCGATTCCGTGAGGACAACTTCCACTGCGGAAAACCTTGTTCAGCGGCCGGCGCCGCCACCATGGCAGATGACGAGCGGTTTTTTCAAGATGTCAGGCGGCCTCGATGCGGATGTCCTTGGCGCCTTCCCACAGCGTGGCGCGGCCGAGTTCGGCGAGCTTGTCGAGATCCGAGGTGATGGTGAGGAAGTGATTGCCGGCCAATTGTCCCATCTTGCTGGCGAATTGCACGCTGCCATAGGCCAGCAGGATTTCCGTTTCGCTGATGCCGCCGGGATAGACCAGCATCTGGCCGGGCGCCGGATAGCTGGTGTGGTTTTCGTAAGTGAGGCCGAGATCGAGCTCGCCGAGCGGAATCCACACCGCTTCGCCGCTCCAGCGCACGTGGATGACCTTGTTCACGTAAGGCAACAGCTTGCGGAACACCGCGACGGTCTTGGGCGCCGCCGCGCTCTCAAAGCGCGCGTCGAAGCGGTAGGGTCCGGACGTGATGCGAAGTTTGTCCATCGGCTGGTTTCCGTTGCGGGCACGCTTACGCGGTTTCAGATTGACAAGCACGTCCAAGAGAATGCGGGCGGCGATGTCGGCGTCCTCGGCGCTGACCGTCTCGCGCGGCGAGTGGCTGACGCCGCCATTGCCGCAGCGCACGAACAGCATGCCGATGTCGGTGACGCCGGAGAACATCGCTGCGTCGTGGCCGGCGCCGCTCGGCAGGCGCCGCACCGGCAATCCGGCGCGCTCGATCGAGGCGGCGAATGCCTCCTGCAGCCGCGGCGAGCAGGGCACCGCCGGTGCTTCGAGCGCCTGCATCGTCTTCGCCGTGACGCCGCGGCGATGCGCGATGCGCTGGATTTCGGCGAGGATGTCCACGACCGCCGCCAGCCGCGTCGCATCGTCGCCGGAGCGGATATCGAGCGAAATCTCGCAGCGCCCGGGAATGATGTTGGTGGCGCCGCCGCCCGGCACGGCGAAACGGCCGACGGTGCCGACCAGACCGGGCCGATTGCAGCGGCTTTCCACGAAAAGCGTGATCTCGGCGGCGGCGGTCACGGCATCGTGGCGCAGCGTCATCGGCACCGTGCCGGCGTGGCCGGCTTCGCCGTCGATGGTCACCAGGTAGCGTGAGCCGCCGGCGATGGCCGTGACGACGCCAACCGGCAAGTTCGCGTCGAGCAGCACGGGACCCTGCTCGATATGAACCTCAAGAAAGCCGGCCAGTGCGTCCGGGCGGCGCGCCAGCGAGGGAATGGTCTTCGGATCGGCGCCGGCTTCGAGTATCGCTTGCGCCAGCGTGATCCCCTTGGCATCGCGGCTTTCGAGCAGCTTGTCCTCGAAGCGGCCGGCAACGGCGCCTGAGCCGATATAGGAGGCCGGAAAGCGGACACCTTCCTCCTCGGCGAACGCGATCACGTCCAGATTGAACGGCAGGCCTAATGTCGTTGCGCGCGAGATGCTCGGCGACGACCAAAGCGACCAGAATCCCCAGCCGGCCGTCGTATCGGCCGGCATTGCGCACAGTGTCGTAATGCGAGCCGACGATCACGGTTTTGGCGGACGGGTCGCGCGATTCATGACGGCCGGTCACGTTTTCGACCGTGTCGATCTCGACCCCCAGCCCCGCATTTTTCATCAGCCCGGCGAGCTCTTCGGCAACAGCCAGGTGCGCCGTCGACAAATAGGTGCAAGTCAGTCCGTCGGCAGTTTCGGACCATGATGCGAGGTGATCCGCCAAGGCGAGGATGCGATTGCCAAACGCGCCGTCCGCGGCCTGCGGTCCAAAAAGCTCGGAAACTTGCGCCATCAGGCGACGACCTTGGCTTGAGCGCCGGCATGCATCGCCGCACCATATACAAGAGCTGCGAAATTCCGAAAGGGGCCGATGGTTTGAGGCGCCATTTTCAGCTAGTTAAGCCGGGACAGTGAGCACAAGAATGTCCGAGCGCTCCCACTACCCGCGCGACCTGATCGGCTACGGCCGCAATCCGCCCGACCCCCGCTGGCCAGGGCGTGCCCGCGTCGCGGTGCAGTTCGTTATCAATTATGAGGAAGGCGGCGAGCGGTCGATCCTGCACGGCGATGCGACATCGGAAGCCTTCTTGTCCGACGTGCTCGGCGCACAGCCGTGGCCGGGCCAGCGGCACATGAATATCGAGTCCATGTATGAATATGGCTCGCGCGCCGGTTTCTGGCGGCTGTGGCGCCTGTTTACCGAGCGCGGGTTGCGGGTGACGGTTTTCGGCATTGCCAGTGCGCTCGCGCGCAATCCAGACGCCGTTGCTGCCATGCGCGAGGCCGAGTGGGAGATTGCCAGCCACGGGCTGAAATGGATCGACTACAAAGATGTGCCCGAAGCGGAAGAACGCGCGCATATGGCCGAGGCGATCCGTATTCACAAAGAGGTCACCGGCGAGCGGCCGCTCGGTTGGTACACCGGGCGCAGCTCGGTCAACACGCTCAAGGCCGTGCTCGACGACGGCGGCTTTCTCTATTCATCCGATTCCTATGCCGACGACTTGCCCTATTGGGTGAACGGCCCGCAGGGGCCGCATCTCATAATTCCCTATTCGCTCGACGCCAATGACATGCGTTTCATCAATCCGCAGGGCTTTGGCTCGGCCGAAGAATTCTTCGCCTATCTGCGCGATGCCTTCGACGTGCTGTATGCGGAAGGCGAGCGCGCGCCGAAGATGATGTCGGTCGGCTTGCATTGCCGGCTTGCCGGACGGCCGGGGCGCGCCGCCGGGTTGCTGCGTTTCCTCGATCACATCGGTAAACACGACCGCGTTTGGATTGCGACACGTCGCGCGATCGCCGAGCATTGGCATCGCGAGCACGCGTCGCTCGCCAAAAACGCCCCGGCGGTGACATGAGCGTGGAAACCTCAATATCGCTTGACGAGCTCAATGGCGCCGATCGCACGCAATTTGTCGCGGCGCTCGGCGGCATCTATGAGCATTCGCCCTGGGTGGCGGAGGCCACGCTGAGCGGGCGGCCGTTTCCGTCGCTTGCCGCGTTGCACGAATATATGATGGCCGCCGTCAAGGCGGCGGACGAGGCACGCAAGCTCGCGTTGCTCAACGCGCATCCGGACCTGGCCGGCAAGGCGGCGCGGGCAGGGACGATGACCGCGGACTCCACCGCGGAGCAGGGCAGCATTGGCCTCGACCGGCTGAGCGATGCCGAGTTCGACAATTTCCAGCGGCTCAACGAGGCGTACCGCAAGAAATTCGGCTTCCCCTTCATCATCTGCGTGCGCCGCCACAGCAAAGATTCGGTGTTTCGGCAGTACGAGGCGCGGCTCAAGCAACAATGCCGCGACCGAACGCGATGCCGCGCTTGCGGAAGTCGCGCGCATCGCGGCGTTACGGCTCGACCAACATGTCAGCGCGAGGGACCGGCTGAAGGTGCACGGCCGCCTGTCGACGCACGTACTCGATACTTACCATGGGCATCCGGCGGCCGGTGTTGCCTTCGAGTTGCGCGAACTGTCGAGTCAAAGCGAAAACCGCCTGCTGACGAGCGGCACGACCAATGCCGACGGCCGCACCGACTTTCCGCTGATTGCGGGCCGGCCGGTTCCGATTGGCCGTTACGAATTGCGTTTTTCCATCGGCGACTATTTCGCGCGCAGTGGCGTCGCGCTGTCCGATCCGCCGTTCCTTGACGTCGTGCCGCTGCAATTCTCGGTCGCCGAGCCGGAGGGCCATTATCACGTGCCGCTGGTGGCGACGCCGTGGAGCTATGCGACTTATCGCGGCAGCTAGTGCGCTCAGCCTGCTTGTGCGCCGGCGTTGGCTTTATCGCCATATTGCAGCACTTGCACCTTTTCCATGGTGATGAGCCCGCTGGTCATCATCTTGTCGAGCACCGGCAGGAAGTTATCGATGTTTTCCTGCGAGTCGACGATCTCGACCACCATCGGCAGATCCTGCGACAGACGCAGGATCTTTGTCGTGTGAATCCGGCTCGAATGCCCGAAGCCAGCCGGGCCGCGCAGCACGGTCGCGCCGGCAAGGTGCATTTCGCGCGCCTTCAGCACGATCGCTTCGTAGAGCGGCAGACGCTCGAACTTGTCGTCTTCGCCGAAGAAGATGCGCAGCAACACTGCGTCCCGGGGAATCTGCATCGGTCAAATCCACTTCATCGTGCTGATGCTGGCGGCAAGCAGATGGCCGGCCCAGACTGCGACCAGGCAGCATAGGACCGAGCCGCCGATGTTGGCGCCGGCGCGAATCCATTCGCCGTCGTTCACCAAATTGAGGGTTTGCAGGCTGAACGAGGAAAACGTGGTGTAGCCGCCGCAAAAGCCCAGGATGACGAACTGCCGCGCCATCGAACCCATGTAGACCCGGCCGTCGGGACCGGTGAGCGTGGCGAAGAATCCGATGATGAACGAGCCGGCAACGTTAACGATCAACGTGCCCCAGGGAAACGTTTCGCCGATCAGACGGGCGGCCAACCCCGAGCAGCCATAGCGCGCCATGCCGCCCAGCGCGCTGCCGACGGCAATCCAGAAATAGCTCAGCATTGAATCATAGCTCCTTTCGTCCGCAATCGGATGAAAGGAGTCATCAGCCCCGAAGGCGGTTTAAGGCGGAACTCCATCGCCTCGTCGGACTAAACCGGCATTGTGTGCATTGAATATGGATACCGTCGCGGTGCTGTCAAGCATCCCACGGAAAATCCACCGCTTTTAGACTTCTCATGGTTTCGGAAAATGCCCATACCAGACGCTTCAGGGCGCATCCGGAATTTCCGGCAAATCTTGAACGCGCTACTTACGCTTGCAAATAATCCGCTGCTACACGGCTTAGACGCGGCGCTGCCGCGTTAACTGCATCGGCGGCCATGCCATAAAATTCCAACACGCCGCGAATATTCGCCGCCAGCGCTTGCGCGCGGTCTATGCGCGGCCGGTCTGACAAGCTCGCGGCGCGACCACTGCCACAGCATCGCCTGCTCAATCTTTTCCGCCGCCAGCTCGGCGCTATTTACCTGCGCGCGTAACGCGCCATCGAAATCTTGCAGCGGACTGCCGGCATCGAGGCTAGGCGGCTTGAGCGCGCGCCGGGCGCCGCGCAAGGTCCGCACAACCTCGTCGTGCCAACCGGCGACTTCGGAATTTGCCGCCGCAATATCCTGCGGCGCCAGCGACACGCCGTCGACGGCGCCCACGAAGCCCGCAAACAGCAGAAGATTAATGTCGAGGTTCAATTGCTCCTGCAAGGCGAGACACTCCTCGGCCACCCCTTCGCTGCCATGGACGGCCAGCGAGAATAGCCACAGCGGCGTATCGAGCGGCGGGGTCGCGGACATTCGCACCAAGCCTTGTTGCGGTCCACAGATGTATCGTTGTCGGACGGGCCTTGTCGACCAACTCGTAAACGCGATCAAACATCCGATATTGGCAGATGGCCGACGAGTGGCGCCTCTAGCGACGGTGGAGAACGCAAAATAAAATCATTTACGGTCTGCTTTTTGCGAACCGTTTTTAACAGTGCCGACTTCTTGAGCGTCGTTCTTTTTCCGTACCGATCCTGTTCTTCTCTCGCAACGCTCCTTAATCGCATTTAAGAACAGACCAGAACACCAAGCGCGTCGCTATTAGTGACCGGTCAAAATGTGTTCGACCACAAGCCTGTTCGATACTTCACGCACGCCGGGCGTCACCTCGACGGCGACTCTGATCGCGTTTCTTTCGGCTTCGGAATCGACGACGCCCCAGAGCTCGACCTTTCCGTTGTTGACGATGACGTTGAGATTGGACGCGTCCGCCCAAGGCTTCGAACGCAATTGGGCGAGGATATTGCTTTGCAGGATCGAATCCTCGACCGCGGTTTCGGACGCGGCCTTGTTCAGTGTCACCAAAGCTTGCACGAGGTTGGCCCGACTGACGATGCCGATAAGTTTTCCTTGGTCATCGACGACCGGCACGCGTTTGATTTGATGCTTGTCCAGCAACGCGGCGATGTCGCCGAGCCGCGTATCCGCCTTGATGGTGACGACCGGGCGCGTCATCACGTCCGCCGCTTTGCGGGAGTGCGACTTGACGAATTCACGTGCCAGGCTTTCCTTGCCGATCAGGATCTCGAGCCACCAGGAGCGGTGACGCTCGGTGTCGGATTCCACGCGGTGGATCAAATCGCCTTCGCTGACGATACCAATCGGTGCGCCCGAATCGTCGACCACCGGTACGGCGCTGATCCGGTTTGTCAGCAGGGTTTCCGCGATCTTCTCGATGGAGGTATCCGAGCGGACCGTGATAATATTGCCGACCATCACATCGGCGGCTTGCATAGGCCATACTCCCCCTAGAGTTGCTGCCATAATTGACATCAAAGAAATTACTGCCTTGATTTGTGTCAAATCTCTCAGTGACTTGACATGGCTTGGTCAATCGCCTCCACCAGGCCGCATTCCGGTTCTTCAACCGCGGTTCCGGGCAGCCATCTGACTGTTTTGCGGGTAGGATAAATCCATGACGCTTTGGTTCGTGTTGGCGCTGATGACTGCCGTGGCGGTGTTTGCCGTCTTGTGGCCGCTGGCACGGCGCAAGCCCTTGCGTCCGGGCAGCGATGTCGTGGTTTATCGCGACCAGTTGGACGAAATCGTTCGCGACCGCGCCTCCGGACTGATCGGGGAGGCCGAAGCCGAGGCCGCCCGCGTCGAAGTTTCGCGCCGTTTGCTGGCCGCCGCCGACGCCGCGCAAAGCGAACAGCCGCCCGCGGAAGAACCCTCGCTCTGGCGGCGACGCGCCGCCGCTGTCGTTGGCTTGTTCCTGCTGCCGGTCGGCGCGGCCCTGCTCTATCTGACGCTCGGTTCCCCGCTAATGCCTGGCGAACCGCTGGCGGCGCGGCTGCGCGCGCCCGATCAGAATCGCTCGATTGAAAAAATGGTCGTGCAGGTCGAGGACCACGTCACGCGCAATCCCAAAGACGGCCGGGCCTGGGAGGTGCTTGCGCCGGTCTATATGCGGGTCGGGCGCTACGACGATGCGGTGAGGGCTTGGGGCAACGCGATCAGGTTGAACGGCAGCACGGCCGCGCGTGAAGCCAACATGGGCGAGGCCATGGTTGCCGCCGCCAACGGTGTTGTCACCGGCGAGGCTAAGGCAGCCTTCGATCGGGCCATTGCGCTCGACAAAAACGACGTGATGGCCCGCTTCTACGAAGGCATGGCCGCCGACCAGGATGGCCGGCGCGCCGAAGCCGAAGCGATCTGGCGCGATCTTCTGGCCAAAGCGCCGCCGGGCGCTCCCTGGGCGGAACTCGTCCGCCACGCCATGGCGCGCGCCGCGCCTGCCGGCTCGGTGGCTGCTGCCCCTGCGACGCCCGCCGTTCCGGGACCGAGCGCGGCGGATGTTGCAGCCGCTGGGAAGATGAAGCCCGGACAGCAGAATCAATTCATTCTCAGCATGGTGTCGCGGCTCACCGATGAGCTCAAAAAGGACGGCTCCAACGTCGACGGTTGGCTGCGGTTGGTGCGCTCCTATCGGGTGCTCGGTCAAAACGACAAAGCGGAGGCGGCCACGGCCGATGCCCGCAAAGCCTTGGCCGGCGATCCCGACAAGCTTGGCCGGTTCAACGCGGGCGCAAAAAGCGCAGCGGCGGCGCCGGCAGCGCCCGCCGCGGTTGCAGCCGCTCCGGCCCAGAAGCCACCTGCAGCGGCCGCGCCGACGCACGATCAGTCGATCGCGGGCATGGTGGAGCGGCTTGCCCAACGGCTCAAAAAGGATGGCTCCGACCCGAATGCTTGGCTGATGCTGGTGCGCTCCTACCATGTGCTCGGCGAGAAGGACAAAGCGGAAGCGGCGATCGTCGATGCCCGCAAGGCGCTCGCCGGCGATCAGGACAAGCTTGGCTGGTTCGAGCAGGCCGCCAAAGCGGTAATGGCAAAGCCGGTCGCATCTCAAGCGCCGCAACCGGCGGCGGCGGCGAACCAACACCAACACCATCACCGGCGCCGCCGAGCCCGAGCGCGGCCGATATGGCGGCCGCCGCGCAGATGAAGCCGGCGCAACAGAACCAGATGATCGCCGGCATGGTGGCGCGGCTTGCCGACCGGTTGAAGCAGAACGGTGACGATGTCGATGGCTGGCTGCGGCTGGTACGCTCCTATGTGGTGCTCGGCGAGCGCGCCAAGGCCGATGCCGCCGCCGCCGACGCGCGCCGCGCACTTGCCGGCGACCCCGCCAAGGTTCGCCGCATTGACGAATTGGCCAAAGAGTTAGGCCTGCAAAGCTGAGGTCAGTACCGCGACCGCGGGCGGTCAATTATCCTTGGCGCCTTCCAAAATCCACGCGCGAATAGCGTTGCGATCGCACGTTGATAGCTGCTTCTTGCCATGCGGCATGCGCAGCGCCGGCGAAGCACGCCAATCGAGCAGCAACATCAGATTGCTGCTGGCTGGATCGCCCGGGATGACCATGGGGCCGAACTTGGTGCCCTTCATCAAGCCGGCGTAAGACGTGAGGTCGAGCCCGCTGGCTTGTGTTCCCTGGCCGCCGGGCTGGTGACAACTTACGCAGCGGCCGACGAAGATCGGCTTGACGTCTTCCTTGAAGCTGATCTTGCTCTGGCTGGTTTGCGGAGCGCAAAAGGCTGGAGAGGCAGTGAACGCGATGGTTGCCAAGCCGGCGACGGCCAGCGCCGCCGCGGCGGTTGCTCCGAGCAAAAGACGGTGCCGTTTCATCGTCAGTCTCCTGCAATTTCCTTGTCGTCGCCGATGACGAAGCATTTCATAAGCGGCGATTTGGCTTTTGATGCACGTCAAAGGCCGAACTCGCGCCGCCCGGGACCGTCATGAGGTAAGCGCCCGCACGCCCGCAGGCGCCTCGTCGCTATCGGCCTAGCGCATGATCCCGAAAAGTGGGAACCGGTTTTCGGAAAAGATCATGCGCCAGCAAAATGTTTGGCGGCGTTCTAATTCAATCTGAATGGATCAGAACTCTAATTTTGCTTGCTTGCGCTCAGCCCGTCACTGCGGGGCGCCGTCCGGTGTGAAGTCCTGGTCGATGAAAGTGTTGCCGCCGGCCGGTTGGATAATCTTGATTTGCGGCTCGCCGGCGCGCGCGTGGCAAGCATTACATGCGGCGGTAAGTTCGCCGTAGGCGGTTTCGAATTTGGCCGGACTCTTCGCCTTCACGGCTTGGCCCAGATTTTCGAGATGGGAATCGATGCTCTGGAGCATCTCGCCGACCGGCACGCTTTGCCACTTGGGCGACGCGGTCTGGATATAGACAATGGCCTCCTTGATCTCTTCCATGGTCTCTTTGAGCTTCTTCACTTGATAGGCCGCCAACGGCCAATTGTTGGCGTGGGCTGCAAGCCAAAGCTTGGTGTGATGCACCTGCATCGCTTCGTTCATCAGATCGCCGAGATGTGGAGGAAATTCTCGGGCCCTGGGTTGCTGGGCGCTCGCCGGTATCGCAATCAGATTGACCAGCAAGGCGGCGCCACCGATGAGCCCAAAGAGCAAGACGGGCAGGAAGGTCTTTGTCAAACGACCTTGCATCTTAGCATCTCCGTATCCTTCCGCTCCGCTTTGCGCGGAATGGACGAGGGAAGGCTCCATCACAGTTGGCGGGGCCGCAATGCGGTCGAGAAGTGCAAGCCGTCGGGCGCTTATCAATTTGGCTGGATGCGTACTGGCGCGCCCGGCCGATCGCCACGGTTCACTGTCGCCTCCGGCAGGAAGCGCGCGCCCTCGACGCGAAAAGCGATCCCTCGATCGAAAACCGCTCGCTAACCTAAGAGATACGCTCCGGGCAGAGAATTGACTGAAGTCAATTACGCAGTACGTTTTGCCGGCAATAATATAAGTCCCCCTCAGATCAACTCGCGACGGTTGCGAGCGAGGCCGCGCGTCGTTCCTTCAACCTGGGATTTTGCGTAATTCGGAAATATGGCCACCGTTTTCTTCGTGGTCGGCAGCCCTCGAAGGAATCTGCGGATGAGAGCGGTACCCTTGAATCAAAAGCCGGGCTTTCCCATGAAATACTTTCTCCTCGCCATGTTCCTGTCGGTGGCGCTGATCGGCTGCTCGGATGAAAACAAGCCCAACAAACCGTCTACGGCGGATATTCGCGCGGGCAAAGCGATCGTGGACAAGGAGTGCAAGGGCTGCCATGGCCTCGACGGCAAGGGCGCCGCTCCCGGAATTCCCAACCTCGCCGGGCAGCGCGAGCGCTATCTCCTGGCCGCCTTGAACGGAATACAAAGAGGGCACACGCGTTCACGCCGCCTTGCGCGCGATCGCAACCAACATGAGCGACACAGACAGGCGCAATGTTGCGGGCTACTTCGCCAGCCTGCCGCCGGTCGCGGTCGCAAAGTCGCCGATTTTCTCGCCGTATGAGAACGGCAAAAGGACGGCGGCCGCTTGCGCGAGCTGCCATGGCGAGAACGGCAACAGCAAAATCGCGGGCACGCCCAACCTCGCCGGCCAACAGCCGCGCTATTTCTACGACGCCACGCACGAGTACATGGCCGGGTTACGACAAGCGGCGCCGATGAATGCGCTGCTGCACAGATTGAGCCGGCTCAACATCGAAAGCGTGGCGCTCTACTACGCGTCGCAGACGCCGGCGCAACGCAGCGCGCCGGCGACCGGCGATCCGGCAAAAGGCGAGCCGCTGACCGCCGTGTGCGGCGGTTGCCACGGCGAGGGCGGCAACAGCACCGATGCGGCGACGCCAAGCCTGGCCAGCCAGGATCCGCAATACCTGGCCGCGGCGATCAAGGCCTACCGCACCACGCGGCGCAAGAACGATACGATGTCGCGCATGGTCGCCAATCTCACCGATCAGGAAATCGACGACATCGTCGCCTATTATACGACGCAAAAGGGAAACCCGCGGAAGACGGGCAGGCCTTGCTCAAGGACATCACCGCCAAGTGCAATCGTTGCCACGCCAACGACATCTACAATCCGGCGCTGGCGATTCCCATCCATCAACGGGCAGGACAAGGACTATCTGATCCTGGCGCTGCGGGCCTATCGTGACGGCAAGCGCCACAATTCGCTGATGCACAACATGAGCATTCCCTACAGCGACGCCATCATCGAGGGCCTGGCGTCGAATTACGCCAACCAACCGCCGAAATAACCAGGAGCCGGCCCCCGTCCTCGGAAGACACGACGATCGAAGCAACAGGACAAGGAATTGCCTGCGGCGGGGAGGGCGTCACCGGAGTGAGCGCATGGCAACGCAACGCAAGATGAAGACGCTCTTGATCGTCACGGCCGTTGCCGGCGCGGCATTCGGCGGGTTATTCGGTCGGCGGCGATGGCGCAATCCGCCGGGACCGCCCCCGACCTGCGCACGCTCTATGCGACGCCGATGGATATCGCCGACGGCAAACAACTGGCGAGCATCGGCTGCACAAGCTGCCATGGTCGCGGACGGCATCAGCAGCAAAGCCGATACGCCCCATATCGCCGGCCAGCGGCCGGCATATCTCTATCTGGCGCTCAAGGCCTATAAGACCGGCGACCGCAACGACAAAAAGATGCAGCGATGCGATCAAGTTCCTGAGCGACGATGCGCTGATCAAAGTCGCGGCCTATTACGCCGCGCTTGATCCAGCTCCGGTCGCAACGGGAGCTGTATCCGCCCGCAACCCGATGCCTTGCAGGCCGCCAAGGCGGCGGCGGAAGGCTGCGGCGGCTGTCACGGCGCCACCGGCATTAGCCAATCCCTGGCATGCCGAGCCTGGTCGGGCTCGACCCCAAATACCTGATCGACGCCATGAAAGACTACAAGACCGGCCAGCGCAAAAACGACACCATGAAGGCGATGCTGGCGGCGGTGAACGACAAAGCGATGGCCGACATCGCGCTGTTCTTTGCATTGCAGAAGCCGGCACGCGCGAAGACGCCGGTAAGTGGCGATCAAGCCGCCGGCAAGGCCGCAGCGGCGAGCTGCGGCGGCTGCCATGGCGAACAGGGTGTCAGTGCGAGCCCTGCGACGCCGAGCCTGGCCGGACAGGATGCGCAATACACCGTGGCGGCGTTGCGCAGCTACAAGGACGGGTCGCGCGCCAACGAGACGATGAAAGGCATGGTCGCCGCGCTCGACGATGCAGCAATGAAAAATCTAGCGGCTTACTACGCGGCGCAGGAACCGAAGGCGCCGAATGTCCGCAAGCCGGTGTCGACGGCGGAATGGGCGGCGCGCTGCAATCGTTGTCACGGCATCAACGGCAACAGCACCGATCCTCGCACTGCCGATGCTGGCCAGCCAGCGGGTCGAGTACCTGCAAAAGTCGCTGCATGAATATCGGACGCGTACAACGCAAGAGCAGCGCCATGGCCCCCATGGCCGAAGGGCTGAACGAAGACGACATCGCGAATCTTGCGGCCTATTACGCGCATCAAAAAGCGCGCGCCGTGCTGTTCGTGCCGCTGCCGACCAAGTGAATTGGATCGAGCCGTAACCGATAGGACCAGACCATGAGTGAATTGCCACTGCATCGGCACTTTCTCCATTATTCGGAGCTGCCGTACAGCCAGCGTGTGCTTTACACAGCCGCTCTTCTCGTCCTCGGCATGGGTTATCTCTTCGCCTTGCTCAATGTGTACTTCACCTACGCCGGCCGCGCCGGCGGCAATCCGGACATGCTCACGCCCAGCGATCTCATCGTTGGCTATGCCGGCAGCAACAAAGGCTCGCGGCTGGAATCGGCTCTGCGCGGGCCGATGTCGAGCATGCTGCCGGCCGATGATCGCAATGTCGTCATCACCTGGGCGGCCGAAGGCGGCGCCCACGACGCCTACGACAAGACGATCGGGCCGATCCTGCAGAAATATTGCATGACCTGCCACGACGGCAGCAATCCGCACCTGCCCAACCTGAACGGCTACGAAAACCTTAAGAAGATGACCCAGAAGGACACCGGCGCTTCGATCGCCACGTTGGTGCGGGTATCGCACATTCACCTATTCGGCATGACATTCATCTTTTTCCTCACCGGCTTTATGTTCAGCCATGCCTATGTGCGGCCGGTATGGTTCAAATGTACCGTCGTCGCGGTGCCTTTCGCCGGCATCATGGTGGATGTGGCTTCGTGGTATCTGATCAAAGTGTTCCATCCCTTCGTGTACGCGGAAATCATGGCCGGCATGGTCTTGGCCGCCTGCTTTGCCTTCATGTGGTTGGTGTCGCTCTACCAGATGTGGTTTTCGCTGGCACCCGGCGTCGTGCAGAACCGCGAGGGTGGCGACCTGTCGATCATCGGAGGCTGATAATTCCGCGTGCTTTGCACGCAGGAGCGCGGCGCTCGGCGCTCGGCGCGCCGCGCAAGACGCATTGGCTGCCTGCATTATGCCGCCAACTGCCCGATGAAACCTGAGATCACCATGTACAAGAGGATCAGGCCGCAGCCCATCAAGGTGAAGCCCAGGATCTTCGAGCCGATGGTCATCGGTCGCGACGGCTCCTCGACCAGGTATTTGTCGAGCTCGCCCTTCTCCACCAGTCGCTTATAGAGGATGGACTTTTCGTGCTTGAACTCTTCCAACGGCATTGAGCCGGTGAACATCCGGATGTCGAGCGGGAACTTGTCCGGCCGCCAGTGCTCGTTGAAGAAGTGAACGGTGAACAGGAAGCCCGCCGCCAGCACCGCTTCCTCGCCGTGGAAGATGAAGGCGATATTGAAGACCCAGCCCGGCAGGTAGGCGGCCGCGAGGTCCTTGAACCAGATCAGGGCGCCGGTCGAGCCGATGATGGCGACGCCCCAGAACGGCGCCCAGTAGTCGAACTTCTCCCAATAGGTCCAGCGGTCGAAGCTCGGCTTGGGCGCGAGACCAAAGAACCATTTGAACATGGCGAAGATGTCGTAGACGTCCTGCGGGCCCGGCACCATCGAATCCGACCCGAAGACCTTGAAGGTGCGCCACTTCGGACCGATGCGAAGCAGTAGATAGGAAATGTGCCAGAAGAAGATGCCAAGGAACCCGACCGCGGCGATGCGGTGGATGATGCCGGTCACCTGCGGGCCGCCCAACGCGTGGCTGAGGATCGGCGCCCACCATGCGTTGGAATACAAGAGCTGCATGCCGGTGAACACGAGAAAGATCGTGCAGATCGCAAAGCTCACATGCGCGATGCGCCAGATCAGCGGCCAGCGGTAGTAATAGACGTGCTTGTCGTCCGTCGGCAGGTCGGCGAGCTTGACGTGCGGCCGGTGCTTGCGCTGCTGGTGATCCCGGAACTCGCGGTAATACCATAGCGCCGAATGGGTCCAGAAGAAGCCGAATACGCCGGCGAGCAGCAGCAGCATGAATTTCGAGGCCAGCCACACGCGCGGGTAACGCGCAAAATCGTGCGCGTTAGCGTGCGGCTCGAACGTTATGAAGCCGGCGGTGGCTTTGACGTGGCACTGCTGGCAGGTCTTTAGCCGATTGGTCGGATAAACGCTCGATGTCGGGTCGGTGACCCGCTTGATGTCGTGCGCGCCATGGCAGTTGAAGCACTTGGCGGTGAACGTGAAGCCGAGCTTGTTCACCTGACCGTGGTAGGTGTCGAGATAGGATTCCCATTCCTCTTGGTGACAGTTGCCGCAATTCTTGGTGATGGCGAGCTGGGTCGACGCCAGGAACGGATTTTGGATATTCATTCCGGTGTGGCAATCCGAGCAGACCGCGGCTCCCGGATTGCCTTTTTGCAAGACCTCCTGGCCGTGCACAGACGTGCGGTAGATATCGAGTTCGGCGGTGTGACACTTGCCGCAGGTGTAGGGCAGATTGAGCCGCCACCAACTGTAATTCTGGGTGCCCGGCGGATAAACGTAATGCGCGTCGTGGCAGTTGTAGCAGGTGGCGTTGGTGCGCGACTGATCGACGCTGCTGGGCCGCGCATGAATTGAATGCAAGAACTCGTCGATCTGCTTCTTAACGTAGTCGAGCTCAGCGAATTCCGGTGTATTTGTTTTGCCCGCATCTTGAGCTTCTTGCCACATGTCCTCGTGGCATGACACGCAGCCAACTTGAATGCGCGGGTTCTTATGCGGAATCTCGGTAATGTTCTTGTGGCAGTCGACGCATTTGAGCTTGCCGTGCACACTGCCGCGGAAGCGGTCCGTCATCAGGCCCGGGACGCCGCCGCGGTGGGCCCGGTCGGTCGGCAGCAGGCCTTCCACGCCGTGACAGCCGAGGCAGGTATCGTTGGTCAGCGGCACCTTGGCTTGCTCGGCCGGCGCAGTGGGAGCGGGCGCGGCAGTTGACGCAGCCGGTGCGCCGGTGGGTGGCGCGGCAGTTGGCGCAGCCGGTGCGGCGGGTGGCGCGCTTGGGGCGGCGGTTTGGCCTAAGGAGAGCGATGGCGGAAAGCCGAGAGCGAACGCCAGGCCCGCGGCCAGGAGCCACGGCCTGCAACGGCCATGCGGCCGGACGTTCGACCGGAGCGGGCGCGCGCGCAATGACGGTGTGGCGGCCACTGGGCCGGCTTCACATTCGTCTCTTGCTATTCGTGAAATTTCAGGCCCTCGCCGCATCAGCCCCCGAATCACCTTTGCGAATAGCATCGTCGGCACACTCCGCATCGTCCACTTTTCGTCTTTGCGCAACGGGGTGACCGCCGGCGGCCGGGTCGGCGAGGGGGGCAGAACGGCCATCAGCGAGCGCTTATCTTCATCAGAGTAGCGAAGCCTGCGCCGTTCTGCAAAGCCGGTAGTCGATCCGGCCATTGGCGGCCTTGACCGATGTCAAAAGAGCAAAATCGGGTCCCTGCCGACCTAAAGCCGGCCGCCTTCATACTGTGATCGCGAATAGTGCTTCGATCCCACCGTCGCGCCTGATCGTCGGCGCAACGTCAAATTATGAGCTTTGATCTTGGTCAAATTGCCTACGAACCGCATGCGAATGAAAGCGAGGGTTGACGTTAGTCAAGCGACCCGCGCTTCCATTTCACTATCATTTCTAATAAGAACAGCGCGGGGCGGCAACAGACGTCTGACGTCAACCTTCGCGAGGGATGGAAATGCCATTCTCAGCAATGGAGAGGACCCCATGAAAGTGCACGTACGTGATGCCATGCTTGTTGTTTGCGGTGTGGCGGCCGCAGTGCTGATTGCCGGTGCGATGTCATTGGTTGATTCTCGTCCCGTCAGCGCGACACCCGTATATGCCTCCAAGACTGGGTTGCCTTGCGGACGATGCCACGTGAGTCCGGCGGGCGGCGGCGCGCTCAAGCCGTTTGGCAAGACGTTCCAAAAGAACGGCCACAAGCTGAAGAAATAGCCGCGCAATCTCCAACGTCGGCAATCATTGATTTCCCCCCGGCGGGCGTGTCCGCGCAGCAATGCCGCAACGGACGCAGCTCGCCAGGGGGCGAATTTCAGAACTCGTTATTGCATGTTACCGGACACCCGCCGGGCCGCGCTCAAGCGCGACCGTTCGGCGCCAATCGCAATCAATTGTCTTTCGCGCCTTGGAAAATCCAGGTCCAGATATTGCTGCGCAGGCAGTCGGGCAGGGGCTTGTGGCCAAAGGGCATTCGGATCTTCGGATCCGTGCGCCCATAAATGAGTGCGATGAGCGTGCTGGCGTCGGGTTGTCCGGGGATCACCACCGGCCCGAGCTTGGTGCCCTTCATTAGGCCGGCATAGCTGGTCAGGTCGACGCGGCTTGCCTCATAGCCCTGGCCGCCGGGCTGATGGCAGGAGAGACACCAACCCTTGAAAATCGGCACGATGTCCTCGCCGTAGCTGATCTGCCCGCGGTTATTGGCCGGCTGGGCGCAGGCCTTGTGAACCGGCACCAGCGCGGTTGCGCCAGCAAGCGTCAGTCCGCCGATGACAACGCTGATCAGTGTAAGGCTTCGTCTTCCCATGGTCGTCCCTTTGCCGGTTCGTGTAAGCGCCCCTGATCGTTCTCGTGCGCCATCATGGCCGGTTTTATTGCTCTTTTTTGGGCGCCTCGGCAAGACTGCCAGAGACGCCTCGTCATGGCTAATCCCACGGGATCGCTTACAGAAAAGATGGTTCCGGCTAATGCGCCGCCAAAACGTGGCGCCGGTGGACGATCCAGACCGTCATGTTCCAGGCCACCGGAATAGCCAGCGCGGCTGCGAGCGCGAATGGCGCGCCGAGCGGCCCGATCGACAGGTTCATGGCGGCAAGGCCAAGACCGATTCCACACAGGCTCCATAGGCTATTGGCGCTCACCGCGGCCGAGGCGCGGCCGCCGAGGCGCGGCTGCAGAATCAGAATGAGGCTGGTGCTCGAGATCGGATAGGTCGCCAGGATTCCAGTCACCGTCGGTCCGGCCCAGTTGCTGATCTCAAGCACCGTCGCCATCAGGGCGCAAACCATAATGGTGCGCATCGGCAGGTCGTACCACTCGCGTCCGAGCTGCGGCATCGCGGCGGTGCGCATCGTGCTGCCGAGCCAAAGGCAGACGGGATAGGCAACGAGGTTGAGTAGCACCGCGCTCGTTAGCGTCCAATGCATCGAACGGGCGAACAGCGCGAGCACGATCCAGGAGCCGACGGCGAGCACCAGGCTGACGAAAACCCCGTGCCGTTGCGCGAGCGCGGAATAGATCAGTAGGAAAACGCCGGTGACGGCATTCATGACCAGGCCGCTGAGCACCGCCTGGGCCATGAAGCCGGCGTCATGATCGAGCGAAAGAAAGACATAAGCCGGCCACACCGTGACCGGCAGCGTCGCGACCAGGGCGCCGGTGAGGGCACCGGCGCGTTCCGCAATGATCGAGGCACCGACGACGATCGTCGCCGTCAACAGCAGCTTGATCGCCAAGGGAAGCCAGGACACGAGATCGGCTGACATGACCCGTTGCCATTGCCGCTCCGGGACGCGGCGCCATTCGCATTGACCGGCAATAAAGGCCGCCCTCAATTGATCTTCCGCATAGGCGCGCCCAGTCATTTAATCCGGCAAATTTCCGGCTCTTTGCTTGACATGGATCAACGCCGGGCAAAGGCGCTGCTCTATTGATGGCACGCTCCGAGAGGAGGCTTTCATGCTCGCGCCCAACCCGGCCAAGTATCCGGTATTCGATTCCGTACTCGCCACATTTGGCGAGTGGCGGCAAAAACGCCGACAAATCCGCCAAAGCCGGCAGCGGCTCGACCAATGCGAAAGTCATGAGGTCGCCCGTATCGCCAGAGACATCGGGCTGTCGTCGCATGATCTGCAAGACGTGATGAGATTTGGGCCCGATGCGGCGAAGCTGCTGCATCGCCGCATGGCTGCCCTGCGCTTGGATTCGGATGCTGTCACGAAAAGCATACCGGGCGTGATGCGCGACTTGCAGCGGCTGTGTTCGATATGCGCCAGCAAGAAACGATGCCAGCGCGATCTTGCGTGCAATCCTGACCATCCGGTTTGGTGGCGGTATTGTCTGAATGTGGGCACGCTGACAGCCCTGCAAGAGGAAGCTTCGATCGGACGCTGAGGCGTCTGCGATATGATTGCTTCGGGGCGCTGACGAGATATGCGCGTGCTTGAGCAAATTCCGAAGATCGTCGCCAAGGTTGCCGGAGCAACGTCGCGACACATCTTCCATGTTGCGCAGAGAACTGCCGCAAGCAATGAACGGCTCGCCCAGCCGCCGGACAACACGCGCAAGGACAGCGCCGGCGAGGGTGAGAGCCTTGCGCAGCCGGCAAAGCGAACGCATACCGCCGTATGGCCGGTTTGATTTGTGTCCGCTGCCAATTGACCTAGGTCAAGGCGCTTTCCGACCGCAATCCTATTGCTGTCGGCAAGCCATAGTATGGCAAGCTTGCAAGAGGAGGGTCTGATGTCGGCCCTGTCTATCGCACGCAGGCGCTGGTCGCCGGTAGCAGCCATTGCGCGATGGTGGCAAAGCTGGATCGGCAGGGGTCCTGATTTTTCGGAACTGAGGTGCTGCGCCGAGGACGAGGTCGAGCGGATTGCAACGGACGTTGGCCTATCCGCGTATGAGTTGCGCCGGCTCGCGCGTCTCGATCCGCATTCAGCCGACCTCATGTTGAGCCGGCTGGCGGCGCTAGACCTCGACCGCAAAGAGGTTGCACAGACCGAGCCGAAAATCTTCCAGGATCTCGAGCGGGTCTGCACCTTGTGTGAAACCCGCCGGCAGTGCGCGCGCGATCTTGCGCAAGATCCGAACGCTCCCGAGTGGGAGCACTATTGTCCCAATGTCGAGACGCTCAAATTGCTGAACGCCATGCCGTGGGCGTCGCGGCGCGAGTGGTGACGGTTTCCTAAGACTGGTTTGTGCGCGCTGGGGCCTGCCGCGTTTGGTGGGCATCCCGGTGCGTCGTGGCGTCCGGCGCGCACCAACGTGCCGTGGTCCCGCTGGCATGGTTTGTGCAAGAAATAGCGGTCGCGAAATTTGGCCTCTGCGAGGCCGGAACCGAGAGGAGACCCCTATGACCCGCCTGGGCCTGACCGAAAAGCTGCTCGACATCAAACGCGAGAAGGGCTGGACCTGGAAATATATCTGCGAGCAAATCGGCGGCATGTCGCCGATCCTGGTGACCGGGGCGATCCTTGGGCAGATGAAACTGACCAAGCCGCAGGCCGCCAATGCCGCCAAGCTGTTCGGCCTCTCGAAGAGCGAGCAGGCGATGCTCAACGAGGTGCCGATGCGCGGCACCGGCACGCCGATGCCGCCGACCGACCCGCTGATCTACCGCTTCTACGAGCTGCTGATGGTCAACGGCCCGGCCATGAAGGCGCTGATCGAGGAGGAGTTCGGCGACGGCATCATGTCGGCGATCGACTTCGACATGGACGTGACGCGCAAGGCCGATCCCAAAGGCGACCGCGTCAGCATCGGCATGACCGGAAAATTCCTGCCCTACAAATATTACGGCGCGAGCGGCAACGATCTCGCGCTCGGCCTGAAGGAGGCGTGACGTTCAGCCGCTCGTCGCGCTCTCCGGCTGCTCGACCGACAAGACGCGCATGATTTCGTCCTGTACCTGCCGCCGGTCTTGCTCGCCGGTGGCGGCGGAGAGCCGCGTCTCGTAGGCGATGCGTGCCGGGCGGTGGAACACCATTACCCGGTCACCGATCTCCATCGCCTCGTTGATCTGATGGGTGATGAAGACCGCGGTCCTGTTGCTCTGGCGTACCAGCCGCACGAATTCGGCGCGCAGGTCGCGCGCGGTCATCTCATCGAGCGAGGAGAACGGCTCGTCGCACAACAAGATCTCGGGGTCGACGGCGAAGGCGCGCGCAATCGACACGCGCTGGCGCATGCCGCCGGAAAGTGCGTGCGGGTAGTCGTTCTCGTGGCCGGACAGGCCGAGCCGCTTGAGCCAGGCCTGCGCCGTGTCTTGCGCCTGCTTGGAATCGGTGTCGAGGATCTGCAAGCCGAGCAACACGTTATCGAGCGCGCTACGCCAGGGCATCAGCCGGTCGTTCTGGAACACGATGCCGATCTTGCCGCGGAAAAACGCGAACTCATGAAACGGGTCATGGTCGAGCACCGCGACCTTGCCGCTGGTTGCTTCGATCAATCCGGCGACGATGTTGAACATGGTGGACTTGCCGCAGCCGGTCTTGCCCAGAACGGCGACGATCTCGCCTTTGGCAATCTCGAATGACAGCCGGTCGACCGCGGTGAAGTCGCCGCGCCCGTCTGGGCGGCGGAACACCTTGCTCACGCCCTCGAAGCGGATGACCGGACCGGTTGTGGCCATAAGGCTACATCGCCCGCTCGGACACCGCGCGATAGCGCAAGGCCCAGGTCTCGATCGCGGTGATCGTCTGCTGCACGATTAGCACAAACAGGACCAGTTGCAGGGTCCAGGCCATGGCGCCGGCCATGTCGAACAATTGCTGCTGACGCAGCAACTGGTAGCCGACCCCGCCGGTGGCGCCGACCAGTTCGGCCACCACCACGACGCGGGCGGCGTTGCCGAGATTGACTTTGAAGGCAGTGAGGATGCCCGGCACGATGGTCGGCACGATCAGATAGCGGAACAGCTTCCAACGCCGCGGCCGGAACGACATGGTCATCTCGAACAAATCCTTCGACATCGAGCGGAAGGCGTCGAGGATCTGAAATGTGAAGGCGGGCAGCGTCGTCATCACCATGATGAACAGCACGCGGAATTCGACGCCGTGAAACCAGATGATGGCGAACACCACCCAAGACAGCGCCGGGATGCCCTGAAAGAACGTGAGCACCGGCGTGACGAAATTCTCCGCGAGTTGCGAGCGGCCGATCAGCAGCGCCAGCAGGCAGCCGAAGATGAAGGCGCCAATCAGCCCGCCGAAGATGCGTGCGGCGGTGAGCAGCACGTCGATGAGCAGCGAGCCAGTGATCAATATGTCGACGGTGCGCGAGATGATTTCCGGCACCGGCGGAAAGATGTAGTGGGGGAAGAAGAAGGAGAAAATCTGCCAGACCGCCGCCAGCGCGAGCATGCTGACGGTGGCCTGCAGGATGCGCATCCCGCGCGTGTTCATCATTTCATCGGCTTCTCATAAATGGTGCCGTTCGACGGCAACTTCTTGAAGTAACCGACGTCGACACCGGCCTTGTAGACCGCGTCGATCTGTTTGGTGAGCTCGCCCGCCGGCACCACGTTTATGCCGAGCCGTTCGTTGGCCTTGATCAGCGACACCAGCGCGGCGCGGTCAGCCGGCGTCGATTTCGGCGCTATCAGCGCGACCGCCTCCTCCGGATGCGCGGCGATGAATTCGCCGGCCGCTTTGTAGGTGGCATAGAGCTTGGGGATCAGCGCCTGGTTCTGCTCGATCCAGTCGGTGTGCGCCGCGATGCCGAGATAGGGGATACGGCCGCCGCCCGCAAAGCTCGCCCAGGTCTTGTCCATGCCGAGATCGAGCAGGCGGATACCCGGCTTCTTCGACTTCAGCAGGGTATAGGCCGGTTCCCAGAGCTGTATCGCGTCGGCGCGGTCGGCAACCGCATAGCCGACCAAGCCGGGCGGCGCGGTGTTGACCACCTTGATCTTGGAGACGTCGGTACCGAGCTTCTTGGCGAAGAAGTCGAACATCTGGAAATTCGTAGTCGCGCGCGCGGCCGCCAGTTCCTTGCCTTCGAGGTCCTTCACGGTCTTGATTTCGGGCCGCGATGTGACGACGCCGCCCCAGAAGTCGAACAGGTTGAACAGATATTTGACCTTCACGCCGCGCAGTTCCGCCAGACCGACGGTAAGCAGCGCGGCGCTGCCGCCGACCTTGAACTCGCCTGAATTGAACTGGGTGGTGTAGGCGGTGGGCGGCCGTGCCGCGAAGGTGAGGTCGAGGCCATTGGCCTCGTCGAGCTTCTTGGCCTTGATCACCGGCGGCATGAAGGCACCCAGCGACGGGAAGCCGAAGGTGACGATAGTGATCTTGGCCGGCGTCTGCGCCGCGGCCGGGGTAGGGACGACGAAGTCCGCGCAGGCGAGCACCGCGATGGCGCAGCCTGCGGAGCGTACAAATGCGGAAAATCTTGTCATTGTCTTTCTCCCTCGTTCATCGCGTTTGCTCATTTGATGCGGAACAGCCGCGTCGCCAGCCCGCCATTGATCGACTCGATCTGATCCTTGGGCAGCCCGGTGGCGGCGACGATCTTCATTGGTTCCAAATCGCCGATCGGGAACGGCATGTCGGAGCCCATCATCAGGCGACCGGTGCCGATCATCTCGACGACGAATTTCAGCACGCGCACGTCATGCAGGACGGTGTCGGTGTAAAGATGCGCCAGGCCTTCGACCGGGTCGGCGACTTTGGGCGTGATCGCGGCGTTGCGCTTGAGGCGGCCCAGCACGAAGGGCAGCGCCGCCGCGCCCATGGGCGCGAAGAATTTCACGTTCTTGTAGCGCATGATGTGGCCGGCCGAGATCAACCGCGCCACCGCCACGGCGGCGTCGGTGATGCGGCCGAGACCGTTGGCGAGGCCGAAATCGTTGACGCGCTTGTCGCCGGCGTCGAAGCTCGGATGGATATGGATCACGGCGCCGGTTTCGTCCGCCGCCTTCCAGAACGGATCGAGGTCGGCGGCATCGAGCGTTGAGCCGACGCCGCGCGGCAGCGTGCCGATCATGGCGCCCGGAAAGCCAGCGGCCATCGCGGCCTTCAGGGTTGCCGCGGCGCGCCCACCGCCGCCCAGAGGCACCGTCGCCAGCGGCACGAAACTCGGCTCGGCCTTGGCGGCGGCGAGCAGGCAATCATTGGTGAGCCGCGCCCAAGCCTCGCCTTCGGCGCCCGGCAGCTCATAGCCGAACATATCGACCCAGCCGCCGACCACTTGGCGGTCGATGCCTTGCGATTGCATCCAGGCCAGGCGCGCCGGAATATCGCACAAGGGCCTCGATACCTGGCGCGTCGGCCTTGCGCTGGCGAATGAAAAGGCCAGGCCGCCGCCGTCCTCGATCAGCCGCAGATTGGGAAACTTCGCCGCGTCTTTGTAGACCGTTTCGAGCAGGTCCGGCGGCACCAGATGGGCATGACAGTCGACAATCATTTGGCGTCTTTCTTCGCCCGCGCCGCGGCGATCAGGTCGGCGAGCTTCGACACCTTGATCGGAAGCGTATTGACGGAGATGCCCAGTGGCCTGATGGCGTCGTTGACGGCATTGGCGATCGCCGCCGGCGCGCCGAGATAGCCGCTCTCGCCGGTGCCCTTCTGTCCGAGCACGGTGTGCGGCGACGGCGTTTCGTGCTCGACCAGCTCGATGGCCGGTACTTCGTGCGACGACGGCAGCAGATAATCCATGAAGCTCTGCGCGATCATCTGACCTTCGTCGTTGTAGGCGAATTCCTCGTAGAGCGCGGCGCCGATGCCGTGCGCGATGCCGCCCATGGTCATGCCGCGCACGATCTTGGGATTGATCTGGGTGCCGCAGTCGTGTCCGACCACATAGCGTTTGATCTCCGGCCGTCCGAGATCGGGATCGATGGCGACCAGCAACAGATGGAATTCGAACGAGAAACAAGGGTACATCTGCACGCGCCCGTCGGGCGTCGGCAGCACGCCGCCGGTCGGCACCTGATAGATGTCGGAAACGGCAAGGCCCGGCTCGAAGCCCTTCGGCATGCGGTGGAAGTTGCGGTGTGCGATGTTGACGAGTTCGTCCCATGTGCGCCGCTTGTCGGGCGCATCGCGGTCGCTCACGGTGCCGTCCTTGTAGACGGCGCGATCGAGCGGAATGCCGAGATCGTGCGCGCCGATCGCCATGAGCTTGGCTTTGAGCTTGTGCGCGGCCTGGAAGGCGGCGCCGCCCAGCATGATCGCCATGCGGCTGCCAACCGGCGTGCCGCTCGGCAGCGAATTGAGCGAATCCGGCCGCGTCACGCGCACCGTGTCGGGATCGACCTCGAGCACTTCTCCGATCACCGTGCCGACCAGGGTCTCGTGGCCCTGGCCGGAGGAGGTCGTGTGCATGGTGGCGCTGATCGCGCCGACGCCGTCGACATTGATGCGGCAGGAGTCGACGAAGGTGGAGGTGGTGATTTTCGGATTGAGCAGCGCCTCGAAGGTGGCGTTGCCGCCGCTCGGCTCCAGACACGCCGCGATGCCGATGCCGGCAAGCATGCCTTCGGCGCGCAAGCGGTCGCGCTCGGTCTTCAGTGCCTCGTAGTCGGCTTTCGTCAGCACCTTGGCGATGACGGTATGATAGTCGCCGCTGTCGTAAGCCGTGCCGCTCGGAATGGTGTAGGGGAATTCCTCGCGGCGGATCAGGTTGCGCCGCCGCACCTCCAGCCTGTCGAGCCCGAGCGCATTGGCGACCTCGTCCATCGCACGCTCAAGGGCGAGATTGGTCGGGCCCTGGCCGAAGCCGCGCACCGCCTCTTGCACCGCCTTGTTGGTGACCACGGCGATGGCGCCGTATTCGACACTCTTGATTTTATAGGGTCCGACGATGGAACCGATCGGCTTGCCGAGCTGGAACGGCGAGCGCCCGGCATAGGCGCCGACGTTTTCCAGCGCGCGCAGCTTCATCGAATGCACCACGCCATCGTTGTCGTAGGCATATTCGATGTCGAACAGCCGCTCCGGCCCGTGCGCGTCGCCAGCGCGCATGTTCTCGAGACGGTCCTCGATCAGACGCACCGGAAAACCGAGCCGGCGCGAGAGATAGCCGGTCACCACGGTGTGCTTGATACCGCGCTTGACGCCGTAACTGCCGCCCACGTCGACGTCGTAGTGCACGCGTACCGATGTGGCCGGCACTTTGAGTGCGGCGGCGATCTGGTCGGCATAGCGCGGCAGTTGAATCGAGGCCCAGACGTCAAGGATCTCGCGCCAGGGATCCCAGCGCGACAACACGCCGAAAGTCTCGATCGGCACGGTCGACGAGCGGCCCCATTTCACGCGCAACTTGAGTTTGTGCGGCGCGGCGGCGAAGTCCTTGTCGACCTCGCCCCACACGAAGGTCTTGTCGAGCAGCACGTTGGAGCCGTGCTTCTCGTGCACCAACGGCGCGTCTTTCTGCAGCGCCCGCTCGGCGTCGAGCACGAAGGACAGCGGCTCGTAGTCGATCTCGACCGCTTCGGCGGCGTCTTCCGCCAGCGCGCGCGTGTCGGCGACCACGGCCGCCACCCATTCGCCGGAATAGCGCGCGATCTCGGCCGCCATCGCGCGGCGCGGCACATTCGGTGTGTCGAGACCGGCGAGCAGCGGCGCGGTTGCCTGCGCGAGCTCGGCGCCGTCCAGAACGTAATGCACGCCGGGCATTTTCAGCGCAGCGGTCTTGTCGATTGATTTGATGCGCGCGGCCGCATGCGGGCAGGCGACGAGCGCGACATGACGCGTGTTGGGCAGGTCGATATCGGCGACGAAATTGCCTTTGCCGACGGCAAAGCGGCGATCCTCGCGCACGCGGCGGTCGCTTGAGACGTAACGGAATTTTTCCAGCGCGCTCATTTGGTGAGCTCCGTCGGCCGGTTGGCGCCGCGCAGACGCTCGGCGGCGAGCGAGATCGCTTCGACGATCTGCGCGTAGCCGGTGCAGCGGCAGATATTGCCGGAGATCGCCTCGACAATTTCTTCCCGCGTCGGCTCCGGATTGTCGGCGAGCAGCGCATGGGCGGCGAGGATCATCGCCGGCGTGCAATAGCCGCATTGCATGCCGTGCGTCTCGCAGAAGGCATCCTGGATCGGCGACAATTCGCCGGGGCCGGGGGTGACGCCTTCGATGGTGGTGATCGCCGAACCTTCCGCCTGCGGCGCGAACATCAGGCACGAGCGCACCGCGACGCCGTCGAACAGCACGGTGCAAGCGCCGCAAACGCCGTGCTCGCAGCCGGCATGCGCGCCTTTGAGGCCGAGCCCGTCGCGCAGGCAATCGAGCAGCGTGGTGCGCGGCTCGATATCGAGCTCATGCGTTACGCCGTTGACATTGAGTTTAATGCGCATGGGCTTTGCTCTCTTGCGCATGGCGAAGCGCATCGGCGACGGCGCGGCAGGCAAGGCTCGCCGCCGTCCGCCGCCGGTAGGCGGCCGAGGCGTGTAAATCGTCTATCGGCTCGATGTCAGCGAGCGCGGCGCGCACCGCGTCTTTCACCTTGACCTCATCGAGCGCGGTTCCTGTGAGCTGTTGCTCGGCGGCTGCGAGCCGCAGCGGACATTCGGTGGCGGCGCCGACGCCGATGGCGATGCGTTGGGCCTTGCCGTCGTCGCCGAGCGCGACCTGCACCGCCGCCGACACAAAGGCGAAGTCGCTGCGCCTGGCATTCACTTCATGAAAGGCGACGCCAATTTTGTTGCCCTGCCAAACCGGGAATGTCACGCCGGCGAGACAGGCGCCGGTTGGCAGCGCGGTGTCCATCGCGCCGACGAAAAATCCATTCGCCGGCATGTCGACGGTCTTGCCGCCGGCGCGATAGCGCAGCGTCGCGCCCAGCGTGACCGCCACCAGCGCCAACTCCGCCGCTGGATCGGCGTGCGCGAGCGAGCCGCCGATGGTGCCGCGCGCGCGGGTGGCGCCATGCCCGATGTTGGGAATGGCGCGCGCCAGCAGCGGAACATCCTTGGCAATCAGCGCATCGCGCTCGATCAGGCATTGCCGGGTGGTGGCGCCGACTGCCACCGCGCCGTTCTCGGCGCGGATGAAGGACAAGGCCGCGATGCGGTTGATGTCGATCAATTTTGTCGGGCGCGCCAGCCGCATCGCCATCATCGGCACCAGCGACTGCCCGCCGGCAATGACGCGGGCGCCGTCATCGGAAGCGAGCAGCGCGCAGGCCTCATCGAGGTCGGCGGCGCGGTGGTACTCGAACGGTGCTGCTTTCATGAAGACGCTTCGCGCAAAACCCGGTTGGTCGCTTTGTTGTGCCCCGACGCGACCGCCGCGCCAAGGGGCTCCACAAGTGGCGCCGCGATATTGTCGATCCGGCACCGATATGGTTAAAGTCCCTCTCGCATTATCGCAACCGTAAAGACGCCGATTTATCGCAGTGCCTTGTGCGTTGCGAGACAAGCGCAATGGGTGAAAGACATGGCCAAAATGAAGGGCGCCGATCTCATTACCGAATATCTGGTCGCCAACAAGATTCCTTACGTGTTCGGCATCTGCGGCCACGGCAATGTGGGCATGCTGGACTCGCTCTACGACGTCACGCGACCGCATCAAGCTGGTGTCGCCGCGCCACGAGCAGGTGGCCGCCCACATGGCGGACGCTTATTTTCGCGTGCGGCACGAGCCGGTGGCGACGTTGACCTCCTGCGGGCCGGGCTCCTGCAATATCGTGATGCCGCTGCGCTGGCGCCGATCGCGATTCCTCGGCGCTGCTGGCGATCACCGCCAACGTGCCGACCCAGCAGTTCAACCGCAGTCGCCGTTCCAGGAGATCAACAAGCACTTCCAGGCCGACTTCCCGAACATCATCCGCCCGGTGGTCAAGCGCAGCTTCCAGCCGACGCGCGTCGACATGCTGCCGCTGGCGCTGCGCCAGGCCGATGACGACCATGCTGTCGGGCCGGCCCGGGCCGGTGAATCTCGACGTGCCGTTCAACGTGTTCCAGGAAGAGCGACGACGTGCGAGATGCCGCCGGCGCGCCGCCGGCTCAATACGCCAGCGCAACGGCGCCTCGCCCGAGGAGATGTTCCGCGCTGCGTCGATCTGATCCTGAAGGCGCCAAGCGCCCGGTGATCTTCATCGGCCACGGCGTCACGCTGTCGGAGGCGTCGCGCGAGCTGACCGGAATTCGCGCACCGCCTGCAGATCCCGGTGATCTCCTCGCCCAACGGCATGGGCTGCCTCGACATGACCGATCCGCTGTCGCTCGGCTTCATCGGCCGCAACGGCGCCTATCCGGCCAACGAGGCCGGCCGCCGCGCCGATCTGGTGATCGCCATCGGCGCGCGCTTCGACGACCGCTCGGCCTCGTCCTGGATGCCGGGCTATTCGTGGAATTTCCCGCCACCAAGCTGATCCACGTCGATGTCGATCACGGACGAGCTCGGCCGCAATTACCCGCCCGACATCGGCATCCTGGCCGATGCGCGCACCTTCCTGCGCCAGCTGCTGGCGCGAGATCGAGCGCCGCGCGCCCAAGCGCGAGTGCGCTGCAGGCCTGGCACGCCGACATCGAAGGCTGGCAGGACGAATGGGAGGATTTCACCCGGCCGAATTTCGACATCCACGCTTCGCCGATGCGGCCCGAGCGCATCGTCGCCGATTGCCAGGCGGTGCTGCCGGAGGACGCCATTCTCTGCTGCGACGTCGGCGTCAGCCACAATTGGTACATGCAGTTCTGGAAGGCGCGCCGGCCGCAGACGATGCTGAACTCCTGGGGCTTCTCCGGCATGGGCTTCGGCGCCGCCGGCGTCGCTCGGCGCCAAGCTGGCCGCGCCCGACCGGCCGTGCGTGTCGCGATCGCCGGCGACGGCTGCTTCACCATGGTGCCGCACGTGCTGTGCACCGCGGTCGAGTACAACATCCCGGTGGTCTGGGTGATCTGGAACAATTTCGGCTGGGTGTCGATCCGCGACATCCAGCTCGGCATGTTCGGCGGCCGCGAGCTCGGCACCATGTTCCACGAGGGGCCGAACAAGAAGCCCTACAATCCGGATTTCGCCGCCTGGGCGCGCGCTTCCGGCGTCGAAGCGATGACGGTTACCAAGTCGGAGGACTTCAAGGGCGCGCTCGAGCACGCGGTCGAGGCCAACAAGCCGTTCCTGATCGACGTGCATGTCGACGCCGAGGTGCGCCCGCCGGCGACCGGCGCCTGGGCAGCTGCCGCCGACGCCCTACAAGGAGCCCGTGTTCGGCGAGCGCTATCTGCCCGAAACCGCGCCGGCTAAGTAGCGCAGGCATCTGAAGGGAGGCATGGCCAAACGCGAAGCCTTCATCCGCAACATCGCCGAAGTGCCGTGGTTGGAATTTCCCGATCACTTCGGCGGCGCGCTGTCGAAGCCGCTGGTGATGCCCGACACGGCCGGCTCGCATCACATCGACTACCGCATCTCGATGTACCAGCCGAAGGCCTACGTGAAAGTTCATAGCCACAAGGTGCAGGAGCAAGTCTATCACGTGATCGAAGGCGAGGGGCTGATGCACATCGACGGCAAGGACCACCTCGTGCGCAAGCACGACTACATTTTCCTGCCGCCCGGCGTGCCGCATTCGATCTCCAACACGGGATTGGTCGATCTGGTGTTCCTGGTGGTGACCTCGCCGGTCAACGAAGAGGAGAAGCCGACCTAAGGCTTCGCTGCCAACGCCGCATTGCGCCCCGCGCGCCGGCCCGATACGAACGCCCAGGCCAGATGATGGCCGTGGCCCTTGAGCAGCAGGCCGCCCTGGCCGGTGGCGCCGGCGGCATAAAGGCCGGGGATCGGTGTGTCGCCTTCGCCCAGCACGCGGTGCTCGTGGTCGACCGCGACGCCGCCTTCGTTGTGCACGAACACCGCGCGCGCCGGGCCGAGCGCGACATAGGGACTGGCGCCGAATGGGGGCCGGTTGCCGGCCTTGTCGTCATAGGCGGCGCACGGTGCGCTCGAGCGCGCCCTCCGGCATCCCGAGCTTTCGCCTAGTGCCGCCAGCGTCGGCGCCTCCGCATAAACGTCGCGCCGGTTGCGCGCGTAGTCGGCAACATAGGCATAGGCGACACCGGGCGCGGTCGAGATGAAATGCGGCCAGGCGGCGAACATCGCGGCGATGCGTGCATCGAGCAGAATATAGCCGTTGCCGTCCGGCTGGTCGGGCAGCGCCAGCGCGGGCGCCTCGCGCTCGTCGGTGAAGCGCTCGCCGTTCTTGTTGACGAGCAGCGCGCCGGCTTCGAACAGATTCGGCGACGGCGCCAGCGCCGTGGTAACGAAGCTCATGATGAACGGCCTCAGCAACGCCTGCGGCATGTGATCGAGCGACCAGGCCATGAACGAGCAAGCCACGGCCAGGGCGGCAGCTTCTGCAACAGGTTGTCGCGCGCCGGCGGCACGAAGCGCAGTTCGGGTCCGAGCGCGAGATCGCCGTTGAGGATGCGGGCGCCGAGCTTGAGCGCGAGCTTCTGGCCGTCGCCGGTCGCGGTGACGTTGACGCCGTCGAGGCTTTGGCCTCCTGCGCGCCCATGTAGCGGGCCTTCAGCTCCGGATCGTTGGTGAAATCGCCACTGGCCAGCACCACGCCACTGCGCGCCTTGAAGCGCGCGGCGCCCTGCGGCGTGGCGCAGGCGATGCCGGTCACGCGGCCGCCCTCGGTCAGCAAGTCCTTGCGCGCGCGCCGCGGTGACGATCACGACACCCGCGCGCTGCGCCGCGCTCTCCAGGTGACTGATGAACGAGCGCGAGTTCGGTAGCACATTGTGCATGCGCGGTTTCGGTGCGGCGGCTCCGGCATCGGCCCGTAGAAGCGGATGCCGTGGTTGAGCAGCCAGCGGAAAGTGTCGGGCATGGCATCGGCGAGCACACGGCGCAGCGCCGGATTGTCGCGCGCATCCAGTTCGCCGTTGAACAGCGCCATGTCGCGCCAGTGCTCGGCCGGCGTATCGGGATGCCTTTGGCCTGCTGGTGCGGACTTCCGCTCGACGCTGATCGAGCCCACCGACCAGGCGGTCGAGCCGCCGAGCTTGGCGTTCTTCTCGATCAGCACCACGCTGCGGCCGGTGGCGCGCGCCTCGATCGCCGCGGCGAGGCCGGTGCCGCCGCCGCCGACCACCACCACGTCATATGTTTGCGCGTCGGTCACGGTTGGACGCCCGGCAGGCCAGTCGGCCCGGATTCAACATTGTGAATTGTCATTTGCCAATCGAAAAAACCGGGTGATAACGTCCGCCGTGGCGAAGCGAGGACCGGCCAAGGTGAGGGCGCAGAGAAAGCCAAGGGTGGCAGGGCGGCCGGCGCGGGTGCGCGCCGCGCGCAGCGCGCCGAGACGTGATCGACCGCCAGCGCGGCGGCGTGCAGTCGATCGGCCGCGCATTTGCGATCCTGGAAGAAATCGCCCGCAACCGCGACGGCATCGGCCTTGCCGAGCTCTCCAAACGGGTCGGCCTGCACAATTCCACGACCTTCCACCTGGTCAAGACCATGGTCTCGCTCGGCTATGTGCGCCAGTTGAAGGAGACCAAACGCTACCGCATCGGCCGGCCGCTGTTTGCGCTCGCCGCCAGCGCGCTCGACGAAATCGAGATGGTGAGCCTGGCGACCCCGGTGCTGGAGGAGCTCTCGCGCGATACCGGCGAGAGCGCGCATTTCTCGGTGCGCATGGGCGACGCCGTGGTGGTGCTGGCGCGCACCAGCGGGCAGGGCGCATTCCAGTTGGCCGACCGCGTCGGCGTGGTCCGCCCGGCCCATTGCACCGCGCTCGGCAAGATCATGCTGGCTTAGCTGCAGCCCGAGCAATTCGAGCGCTTCTCGCGCAGCCGAGTTGAAGGCGTTGACGCCGAAATCGATCACCACGGCGGAGGCGCTGCGGCGCGAAATCGCCGAGGTGCGCCGCGCCGGCGTTGCCTTCGACGACGGCGAATTCGATGCCGAAGTTCGCTGCGTGGCGCTGCCGGTGCGCGATTTTTCCGGCCAGGTGATCGGCGCCATCGGCATTTCCGGCCCGGTCTGGCGGCTGTCGATCGAGGCCTTGCAGAAGCGCGCGCGCCTCGTGCGCACCGCTGCCGACCGGCTGTCGGCCGAATTCGGCTATACTGGCGATGCGCCGCTGAAGGCGGCGGAGTGAGACTATTCACTGGAGGCGAGCCATGCCACGGCACGCGAACTACGTTCCCCACGGCGTGATCCCGGCGGTGCTGCTGCCGTTCGACGACGATCTCTCCATCGACGAGGCGAGCTTCCGCAGCATCTGCGCGACGTGGCCGCGGTCGAAGGCCTGTCGGCCGATCACCATCAACGCCCATTCCACCGAAGTCGCCTCCTGCACCTTCGACGAGCAGCGCCGCGTGCTCGAGATCGCGCAGGACGAGATCGGCGGCAGCTGCCGCTCATCAACGGCATCTGGGCCGACGGCAGCCTGGAGGCCGCGCGGATCGCCGGCATGGCGGCGCAAGGCGGCGCCTCGGCGCTTCTGGTGTTTCCGCCGGCGCCGTTCACGCTCGGCCAGTCGCCGGCGATGGCGCTCGCGCATTTCAAGCGCATCGCCGACGCCACCGACCTGCCGCTGATCGTGTTCCAGTATCCGCTGGCCACCGGCCAGGGCTATCCGAAGGACACACTGCTCAGGCTGTGCGAGGAGGTGCCGTCGATCCGCGCCATCAAGGACTGGATCGGCAACGTGCCGCATCACGAATGGCACATCCGCACGCTGCAAAATCTGCCGCGGCCGGTGAACGTGCTCACGACCCACAGCGCCTGGCTGTTCTCCTCGCTGGTGCTCGGCTGCAACGGCCTGCTGTCCGGCTCGGGCAGCGTGATCGCCGATTTGCAGGCGCGGCTGTTCCGCGCCGTGCAGGGCAACGACCTCGCCGAAGCCAAGCGGCTCAACGACCGCATCGAGCCGCTGATGCGCGTGTTCTACGCCGATCCCTTCGTCGACATGCACAACCGCATGAAGGAAGCGCTGGTGCTGCTCGGCAAATTGCCGCGCGCGGTGGTGCGTCCGCCGCTGGTCAAGATCGAGCGCGCGGAGATCGCGCGCATCCGGGCGGCGCTGATCGAAGCCGGCCTGCTCGACAAGAACGCGCGCGACGCGGCGTAGGGCGAGTCTGCATAAATTGCGTCGAGCGGGTACGTCCGCTCTTCCTTTCAAAGCGAATATTGACTACCGGAACTGCCAAGTCCGCATTGGGCACTAGCGGACATAACGACAATTTCCGCTCGATGTCCGCCCCATCCCTGATGGCGCATGTTTGCCGGTCGCGCGCTCCAAAATTCTTGGAGCAAGGCGCGAGAGTTGCAGCGAGCAGAGCGCCGCCTCTCGGCGAAGGTACGATGATCGGCCGATCTAATTTCTTGTTCGCTGGAAGAAAGCGAAAAGGTGTCATGGTGTGGCGGCAACTCGATCAATTCCGATGTTGGTTTGAGTATTGCGCAAACTTCAACAGACCTTCCGCAGCACCGGCTTAAGACTTCCCACTTGATGATTCGCCGGGCAGGCATCGCAACAATTCAGGCCGCTTCAATTGGCAACCTCGTGATGTGAGGTGTGTCATTGCGGGGAATTTGAGAAGCCCGTTGATCGGACGTTTTCAGGGGAGCGCATGCAATGACCAAATTTGCAAAGCTTGCGTTGCACTTGTGTCTCGCGCTGACGACCTCTGTGGTTTCGCAATCGGTGCTAGCCGCGACGAATGATCAACGGATTACCGTGCGCCTCGATGCGCTGGAAAGAGAAAATGCCGCGTTGCGCGCGCGCGTCAAACGTCTCGAAGCGTCCAAAGCAGCCAAGATTGAGCGCCGTCAATCGCTCGCCTCGATACCACTACCGCAAAAGGCCGTAGCGGCCGGCCGCGTCATCGTCCCTCGCCGTTCGTACTCACCACGCTTCGAGATCAGTGGGTCGGTCTCGTATCTGCAGCCCGGCTCCGGCAGCCTCGAATATGGGACGCTGACAACCCCGCTCCCCTTAGTGTCTCCCAGTTGGGAAAATCAGGCGCTCGAGCCAAAATTCAGTCCTTCCTTCAGTGTCGGCGCTCGCTATATAGCCGATGAGCGCACCGATATCGCATTGAACTGGACACATCTGGACACCACCACGGATGCCTCCGTTTTTGCCGGGCCCACACAAATGGTAGGACCACCTTTTTTGATTGGGCCAGAATCCGCCTTGTATAAGAACGGGTATGGCACGGTGCAATTCGCGTATGATTCAGTCACTTTGGACGCAGGCTATACCTTCTGCGCCGATTGCCCGTTTCAGATACGCGCCTTTGGCGGTGTGGAATTTGCGCGCATCGGCCAGGATCTGACCGGGACGTTCGAAAGCCCGGGCGGCGCGGCTTCCATGTCAAGCACCACCTATTCATTGTTTACCGGCGTCGGGCCCCGTTTGGGAATGAAAGGTCAGTACAACATAGGCGATGTCCAATTCATCGGCGAAGTCGCGGGAGCAGCCTTGATCGGCACCGAGCAAAGCCACATCGATTTTACAACGGTTGCTCCGCATTGGCCGGACCCAACAACCAGTCTTTGACATCGCCCAACTCGACGCGGATCGTTCCTAGCATCGACGCCAGATTGGCCACCGCCTATGTTTTCCCGCCCGGCAATTTCGGACAGTTCAAGATCGAGTTGGGGTATCGCGCAGCGATATATTTCAATGCAGTCAGTCAGTATTCACTGACTCAAGTGCCGACAAGTCTCACGCTTCCCCCTACGGGAATCTACCTGGCAACGCAGGAACACCTTCGAAGCAATTTCACGGCCCACGGCCCGTATCTGACGGCCAGTTGGTTGTTCGGGCCGGGCGGCTGACTCCCGTCAAGACATGACGTGAAAAATCACAGTTACATAATCGCAAATTCGGTATTCTTGCGGTCCGTCACCAGCATGCTGCCGGGATAATGCGTGATGCAGAATTCCGGCTTCACGGTCGCGATCACCGATTGCGGCGTCACCCCGCAGGCCCAGAACACCGGCAATTCGTCTGCGCGCATGTCCGGCGCGTCGCCGTAGTCGGGCTTGTTAAGATCGGCGATGCCGATCAGTTCCGGCTTGCCGATGTGCACCGGCGCGCCGTGCACCGACGGAAAGCGCGTGGTGATCTGCACCGCGCGGATGGCGTCGGCCGGCTTGAGCGGCCGCATCGACACCACCATCGGTCCGTGGAAGGGACCGGCTTCGGCGGTCTTAATCGAGGTGCGGTACATCGGCACATTGCAGCCGCGCGCGATGTGTCGCAGTTCGATGCCGTCGGCCACCAGCGCTTCCTCAAACGAAAATGAGCAGCCGATGACGAAGCTCACCAGATCGTCGCGCCAGACGTCACGGATGTCCTGCGGCTCGGCGAGCAACTCGCCGTTGCGCCACACGCGGTAGCGCGGCAAGTCGGTGCGGATGTCGAGGTCCTCGCCGAGCGTCGGCACGCGCGGATCGCCGGGTGCCGAGGTGCCGATCAGCGGGCAGGGTTTCGGGTTGAGCTGGCAGAAGCGCAGGAAATCGGCGGCGAGCGCCTGCGGCAAAATGGCGAGGTTGCCCTGCACATAGCCAGGCGCGAGCCCTGCGGTCGGCCCATGATGATTGCCGGCGCGGATGGCCAGCCGCGCGGCAAGGCCCGTGTCCGGCGGCGGTCCTTCAGTGCGGCGCGTGGCTGTGACCGACATCGGCTTATCCCATCGCTTGCGGCAACCAGCAAGTGTACCACCAGTCTATCATTCACCTGCGGTCCGTTCGAGTGCACAGCGTGTACGCTGCGGTCGCACAAATCGCAGGCACTTATACGACGATGTGAGTTGGCATGCGTCAATATGAAAATAACGGTTGAAACTTACGCCTGGATCGCGTTTGCTTAAAGGCTAAGATGCATCTCAAGAGCCCGGAAAGGGCCGGAGAGGGGAGGACTTAGCAATGTCGCCTCGTGCCGCCACTCGGCGTGCGGTGACCGGGGTCGCGGCCATGCTTGGCGTTCGCGCGGGCAGGGCGGGGGACCGCGTTTCCTATTCAGACCATCGCTACCTGAACTCGCTTTGCCGTCCGCGCAGCCGCGCGGGCGCACATTTTCCTATCACCGCAAACGGACTCTAATGGGAGGTATGCGCAATGACTGAGAAATGGAAAGACGAGGCGTGGGCGCAGGACATCTGGTACAGCGGCAAGGTGACGCGTCGCCGCGTCGTCGGCTGGGGCGGCGGCGCGATCGGCGCCATGATGCTGGTGCCGGCGCCATGGCGCGCTGCATTCGGTGCCGCCAAGGCCTACAAGATCGGTTCAGAGCAGCCGCTCTCGGGCGCCGGCGCCGCCGGCGGCAAGACTGCGCTGGTCGGCATACAGATGGCGGTCGACCGCATCAACAAGATGGGCGGCATCAACGGCCGGCCGGTCGAACTGGTGATCGCGGACGATCAAAGCTCGCCGGCGGTTGCACGGCAGAAGACCCAGAAGATGGTCTCCGAGAACAATATCGACGTCCATGTCGGCGGCTTCCTCTCCAACATCTGCCTCGCCTGTATGCCGGTGTGGGAGCATGCCAAGATCGTCAACATGATCAGCGTGTGCCTCGACACCACGTTGACCACCACCAAGTGCAATCGTTTCAGCTTCCGCACCCATGACTTCGCGCCGGCGCAAGCGGTCGCCTTCGGGCCCATGCTGACCAAGATGGGCAAGAAGTGGCACATCGCCTTTGCCGACTATTCCTGGGGCCAGTCGACGCGCGACGCCTATGCCGCGGAAATCAAGAAGAACGGCGGCGAAGTGGTTGGAACAACCGGTATTCCGCTCGGTACCGCCGACATGACGCCGTTCCTGTCGAAGATCAAAGGCAATTTCGACGGTCTGTTCGGCATCTTCTTCGGCAAGGACGGCGTGACCATCGGTAACCAGGCCTACGATCTCGGCCTGACCAAGAAGTATAAATGGGCCGGCGACGGCGCCATTTGCGAATCCACCAATCTGCCGGCCCTCGGCAACAAGATCGACGGCTTCGTTGCCATCAATCGTTACATCCCGGTGTTCCAAGGCGCGCTCGATACGCCCTCTCACCACAAGTTCTTCGATGACGCCAAGGCGCGGTTGGCCAAGATCGATCCGTCCGGCCCGCTGCCCGACCGCTATGTGCAGTCGAACTACGAGGCGATGAACGCCTTGAAGCACGGCATGGAAATGTCGAAGTTCGAGGGCCGCAAGGACACCATGAAGCTGATCGAGGCGCTCGAAGGTCTCGAGATGAAGCTCAGCGACGACTTCCCGCAAGGGGACAAGACGCTGCGCAAGGCCGACCATCAGGCGTTCTTGAACGAGTTCCTGTATGAGGTCAAAGGCGGCAAGTACCACGTGCTCGAGATGGTGCCGAAGGACAAGACTGTCGTTCCGCCGGCCTGCAAGTTCCCCGCTGCGTAAGTGCGCGCGGAAGCTTCGATCGACGAGCGCTCCCCGGCGAGTGGCCGGGGGGCGGCGTCGGCGCCTATCCTCAAGACCGAACTGCTGTCCGTCCGTTTCGGCGGCCTGGCGGCGCTTTCGCAAGTCAATTTCGAGGTCGCGCGCGAAGAAGTTCGCGCCATCATCGGGCCGAACGGGGCGGGCAAAAGTACATTTTTCAATTGCCTGACCGGCGTACTGCGGCCGACGAGCGGCCGCATTATTTTCAACGGCGAAGACATCACCGGGCTGCCCTCCAACGTCATTTCGAAAAAGGGCATCGCGCGCTCCTACCAGATCACCAATATCCTGCCCAATGCCAGTACGTTGGAAAACGTGCGCATCGCCGCGCAGTCGCGCCACCATGCCTGGAATATCGTCTCGCATCACAGCGCCTTCGCCGACATCAACGAGAAGGCGGAGGCCGCGCTCGACGCGGTCGGCCTGCTCGGCAAGGCGCACGAACTCGCCTCCAATCTCTCCCACGGCGAGCAGCGCAATCTCGAGATCGGTATCGCGCTCGCCACCGAACCGCAGCTCTTGTGCCTGGACGAACCGACCGCCGGTATGAGCGCCGCCGAGACCAACGACACCATGGAACTGGTGCGTCGCATCGCCAAGAACCTGACCATCCTGATCGTCGAGCACGACATGGAGGTGGTCATGAAGCTTTGCCACCGCATCACCGTGCTGCACTATGGGGAAATCCTGGCGGAAGGAACGCCGGACGAAATTCAGGAGAACCCCAAGGTGTTGGAGGTCTATCTCAAGACATGAGCGCCGCAGCCGCCAGCAACGCGCCGCTCGTCCTGGTCGAGGACGTGCACACATATTACGGCAAGAGCCACATTTTGCACGGCGTCTCGCTCGAAGTGGGGCCCGGGGAAGTAGTTGGGCTGCTCGGCCGCAATGGCGTCGGCAAGAGCACGACCTTGAAGACCATCATGGGACTGGTGCAACCGAGCCATGGCAGCGTGCTGCTCGAGGGCAAAGCGATCACCGGTCTTGCCCCGCACAAGATGGCGCGCCTCGGCATCGGCTACGTGCCCGAAGACCGGCGCATCTTCCGTCTTCTGACGGTGATGGAGAACCTGCGCACCGGGCTCGACCGCCAGGGCGTCACCGAGGAGAAGCGCCAAGCGCTGCTCGACAAGGTATTCAATTATTTTCCGGTACTGGCGGAGCGGCGGGCGCAAGCCGGCGGCACATTGTCGGGCGGCGAGCAGCAGATGCTCGCGATCGCCCGCGCCATGATGCTGGAGCCGAAGATCATTCTGCTCGACGAGCCGACCGAAGGCCTGATGCCGCGCATGGTCTCGCAAATCCGCCAGATCATCGACATCTTGCATAAGGAGGGCGTCGCCATCCTTCTGGTCGAACAGAACGTGCCGTTGACGCTGGAAGCAAGCCAGCGCGTCTATATCATGGAGAAGGGCAGCGTGCGCCACCAGTGTGCGGCATCCGAAATCGACGTGAACCACGCAGTCATCAAGCAGTATCTCGGGGTCTAAGCGATGAGTGCTGTGGCTCATTTTTTTCAAAGCTTCCCGTTCGATCTGCTGTTGATCCAGACCATCAACGGCATCGTCACCGGCATGATCCTGGCGCTGGTCGCGTCTGGGCTGACGTTGATCTTCGGCATCATGGATGTGGTGAACTTCGCGCATGGCGAACTGTTCATGCTCGGCGCCTATGTCGGCGTCGTCGTATTCGCGGCCACCGGAAATTTCTGGCTGGCGTTGATCCTCTCATCGCTGATCGTCGCCATTCTTGGCGCGGCGCTGCAGATCGTGACGCTGCGGCCGTTGATCGGGCGCGATCCGTTGAACACGATTCTGGCCACTTTCGGCATCTCGCTGGTGCTGCAGAACTATGCGCTCTGGCAGTTCGGGCCGGTGGCGCGCAAGATTTCCGAGCCGATCACCAGTCACTTTCAGTTGTTCTATCTGACCTATCCCTGGTACCGGCTGGTGATCGCCGGCCTGTCGGCCGCCATCATCGGCGGCTTCTACCTGTTCCTCAAATACGGCAAATACGGCGTCTGGATTCGCGCCACCACGCAGGACCGCGTGATGGCGCAGGCCATGGGTATCCCTGTGCCCTGGGTCTACACCGGCGTGTTCGCCATCGGCGCCGCCATGGCGGCGGCGAGCGGCGTGCTGTTTGCGCCGCTGGTCGGCGTCAACCACACCATGGGGCTCGATTGGGTGCTCAAGGCCTTCATTGTGGTGGTGGTCGGCGGCATGGGCAATCTAGGCGGCTCGATTGCGGCCGCCATTTTCATCAGCCTGCTTGAGGCTTATGCGGCGATCTGGGTCGACCCGTCGCAGGCCGTGATCGTCTCCTTCGTCGTGCTGATCCTCACGCTCCTGTTCCGTCCCACTGGCCTGTTCGTACCGACACCGAAATGACAACCGCGCCGCTCGATAAACCGATGCCGCTCAAAACGAAATTGAGCCACACCGCCGTCTACTGGATCGGCTTTTGTGTGGTGATGGCGATCTTGATCGTGGCGCCGCTGGTGTTGCCGGAATTCTGGCGGCGCTTTTTGACCGAGGTTCTGATCTGGGGCCTGCTGGCGATGTCGTCCGATCTGTTGATCGGCTACACCGGCATGATCTCGTTCGGGCACTCGGCCTTTTTCGGCCTCGGCATGTATGGCGCGGCGGCTGCGCTGTTGATCGTGAGCCCGCCCAATCTCTGGCTCGCCATTCTGTTTGGGCTCGCGGGTGCGGCCGTCGCCGCGCTGTTCGTCGCCTATTTCTCCACCCGCCTGCGCGACATCTATTTCGCCATCACCACGCTGATCTTCAGCCAGATCTTCTATGTCATCATCTTCACCTGGACGGCGGTCACCGGCGGCGAGAACGGGCTGATCTTCACCCGCCCGAATTTCACGATTCCCTTCCTGGTCGACAAATCTTTCACTACGTCGATGATCCACTGGTTTGTATTGGCCGTAGTGACGGCGTCCTACCTGATCCTGCGCCGCGTGACGCAATCGCCGTTCGGCATGGTGCTGCAGTCGATCCGCGAGAACGAGGCGCGCACCCGCGCCATCGGCTATCCGGTCGAGCGCTATAAGATCGTCTCGGTGATGTTGTCCGGGTTGTTCGCCGGGCTCGCCGGCGTGCTCTATGCGATCCAGAACGAATTCGCTGCGCCCGATTTCGTCTACTTCCTCACCTCCGGCGACACCGTGATCTTCAACGTCATGGGCGGCATCGGCACGCTGGTTGGGCCGATCGTCGGGGCCGGCTTCTTCCAGCTGTTGCGCGAACTGTTCTCACGCATCTTCGGCGACCAGTTCCCCTATCTCATCCCGGTCGGCATCGTCTTTATTGTGATGATCATCTTCCTGCCGCAAGGACTGATGGGCTGGGCGCGGCGGTGGCTGAACAAATAATTAGTCGCAGCGCACCGTCATCCCGCCGTCGACCACGATCTCCGTGCCGGTGACAAAGCGCGCCTCGTCGGAGGCGAGATAGAGCGCGGCATTGGCGGTGTCGCGGCCGTCGCCCATGAAGCCGATCGGAATGCGCTTCAAGCGCTGCGCCAGCAAAGCCTCGACGTCGCCGCCGGCGCGCTGGCCGGCAAGGCGAGCCTCCACCATCGGCGTGTGCAATTGGCCGGGAATGACTGTGTTCACACGGATGCCCTTGGCGGCATATTGAATGGCGACCACGCGCGAGAGTTGGATCACGCCGGCCTTGGTCGCGGCGTAGCCGATCTGGAAGGCGCCGGTGAAGCGGATGCCGGAGGCCGAAGCCACGTTCACGATGGCGCCCGACTTCTGCTTCTCCATCACCGGCAGCACGTTCTTCAGCGTGAGGAACACGCTCTTGAGATTGAAATCGATCTGGGAGTCCCAGACCTCTTCGGTCATTTCCACCGGCCCGCCATGCGCGGAGCCGCCGACATTGTTCACCAAAATATCGATGCGGCCGAAGCGATCGGTGCAGGCCTTTGCCATGGCGGCGACCGAGCCGCTTTCGGTCACGTCGCATTGCTGCAGCACGATCTCGCCGCCGACCGCTTTCACGCGCTCGACGGTTTCGGCAACGCTATCGAGATTGCGGTCGACGGCGAAAATCTTGGCGCCTTCCTCGGCGAAGCGCACCGCGGTCGCGCGGCCGTTGCCCCAGCCCGGCCCGACGCAGCCGGCGCCGGTGACGATGGCGATGCGGTCCTGCAAGCGTCCGCTCATGCTGCGCCTCCTGCGCGTTTTGCCGGCGCGAAGCGATAGAAGCGCTGCGGATTGTCGACCAGCAGCGCCTGGCGCGCCGCCTCGCTCGGCGCGATCTCGGCTAAAATATCGACCAGTACGCCGTCATCGGGGATCGGCGGCGCGTGATTGGGGTGCGGCCAGTCCGTGCCCCAGACGCAGCGGTCGCCGAATTCCGCGACCAGCTTGCGCGCGAACGGGACCGCATCGGCATAGGGCGGCCCTTGCCGGCTGGCGCGGTCGGACCCGCTCACTTTCACCCAGACGTTTTTGTCTTGCATGAGCGCCAGCAGGGCGCGGAAGCCGGGCTGCTCGATCCCCAGCGCGGCGTCGATCCGTCCCATGTGATCGATCACCACCGGCACCGGTGAGCGACGGATCGTGGGGCTGAGCTCGGCGATCAAGCTTGCGTCCATGTGGATTTGCAGATGCCAGCCCAGCTCTGCCAACCGCTTGGCGAACTCCCCTACTTCCTCGATCGACGAACCTTTCTCGATATGCGGCATGTAATGGAAGCGCGCGCCGCAGAAGCCGGCGGCATCGAGGCGCTTGAGCTCGGCGTCGGCAATTGTCGTCGGCACCAGCGCCACGCCGCGATAGGCGCCGCCCTTGGCGGCGAGCGCATCGGCCGTCGCGGAATTGTCGTAGCCGTGGCTGGTCGTGTGCACGATCACGCAATGCTCGATGCCGAGGAACTCATGCAGCGCGAACAGCTTCTCCTTCGGCGCATCCGATTTGGTGAGGTTGACGTTGGCGAAGGGAAAGCGGCTGGCGGGTCCCATGACATGCACATGGGCGTCGCAGGCGCCCGGCGGCAGCTTCAGTTTCGGCTTGCTGGGCGAGGCCATATAAGTCGGCGGCGAGACAGACGTGTCGGCGGTTTGCTGGGTCGATGTCATTTGGCTTCTTTCACGAGTTCGGTGCGCGCGTACGCTCGAAGGTCGGCTCATGGGCGGCGAACCGGCTCAGCCACTCGACCAGGCCGGGATAAGAAGGCCGCCAGTCGACCGGCTTGCGCCAGTCGAGATAACCGAGCGCGCAAGAAAGGCCTATAGACACGATATCGGTCTTGTCGGCGGCGGGCGGCTTCGCCTCGAAGGCTGCAAGCCCGCGCGTGATCTTGCCGCGCTGATGCGCGAGCCAGCTCTCGGCCGGCGGCTGACCGGGGCGGAAGCGGCCATCGTATACGACTAGGATCGAGGCATCCGTGATGCCGTCGGCGAGCCGCGCCAGCGTCAGGGCCTTGTAGCGCGGGAGACCGCGGGCCGGGATGAGCCGGTCGCTATCCGTCACCTCCTGCAAATATTCGACGATGACGCCGCTGTCGTAGATCGACGTGCCGTCGCCGCGCAGCAGGCAAGGCATTTTGCCGAGCGGGTTCTGCTGCCGCAGCGTGTCGTTCTCATCGAGCGTGTCGGCCGGCACCAGCGTGACACGGTCGTCCAAGCCGAGCAGATCGATCGCCATGCGCACCTTGCGGCCGAACGGCGAGGTCACCGTCGAGCGTAGAACGAATTTTTCGCTGTGTGCGGCCATGCTCAATGCATGCTCTGCGGCAGATAGAGCGCCAGTTGCGGGAAAACACAGAGCAGGAACAGCATGAAAAAGCCGGCGAGCACATACGGGATCAGCCCCATGAACACATCCTCGAGCTCGACGCGTCCCTCGGAAGCTGCCTGCACGACGAAGCAGTTGACGCCGACCGGCGGCGTCACCGCGCCGATCTCGACCAGTAGCACCACGAACACGCCGAACCACACCGGATCGAAGCCGAGCTTCAACATCACCGGATGGGTGATCGGCAACGTGATGGCGAGCAGCGCCGGCGCGTCCATCATCATGCCGAACACGAGATAGATCACCACGATGATCAGTACGATCGCCCAGCGATTGACGTTGAGCGTGGTGAGGAAGTCGCCCAGCGTGTTGGCGACGCCGGACAGCGCCAGGAAGCGCGAAAAGATCAGCGCGCAGATGATGATGGCGAAGATCATGGCGGAAGTCTTCACCGTCTCGCGCAGGATCTCCAAGAGCCCGAGCTTAAAAATGCTGCCTTGGCGGAGCACCGCCAGCACCAGCGTCACCGCCGCGCCGGCGCCGCCGGCTTCGGTCGGCGTGAACACGCCGAGATAGAGACCGAATATAATGCTGGCGATCACCAGGATCAGCGGTCCGGCGAGGCGGAGCGAGTAGAGCTTCTCGCGCAGCGTGAATGTCTCCGTCGAGCGCGGGGCATAGTCGGGTCGGCGGAACACGCTCAGCAAAGTGGCGCCGCACAGCACCAGGGCGAACACGAAGCCGGGGATGACTCCGGCGATCAGCAACGCGCCGATCGAGGAATCGGTGAGGATGCCGAAGATCACCATCACAGCCGAGGGCGGGATCATCACCGCCAGCGTGCCGGCGATGGCGATGGAGGCCGAGGCCAGCCGCTTGTTGTAGCCGCGCTCCAGCATCTGCGGCAGCGCCAGCTTGGTGAATACGGTGGCGGTGCCGATGGAGGAGCCGGAGGCGGCGCCGAAGGCGGCCGCGCCCAGCGTGGTGGAAATCGCCAGGCCCCCGGGCAGCCGGCCGAACCATTTGTGCGCGGCGTCGAACAGGTCCTCGCCCAGCCCCGCGCGCATGGCGAAATAACCCATCAGCAGGAACAGCGGAATGACGCTGAAATGAAACGAATGCGTGGTCTCGAAGAACACGGTGGAGAGCATCGACGTGGCGGCATGAAAACCGACCACGGCAGTGAGGCCGAGCACGCCGACTGCGCCAAGCGCGACCATCACGTTGATGCCCATGAGGATGGCGGCGAACAGCGCGATGACGCCGACGAGCCCGAGTTCCAGCGAGGCCATCAGATGTGCTCCATGGAGCGCTCATCGTCGGCCGCGATCGGCATCATCGTTTCGGCGACGGCGTCGAGCAGGAACTGGATGGCGAGCAGGGTAATGCCGAAGAACACGACGAACTTCATCGGCCAGAGCGGAAACACCACCTCGCCCCATTCCTGTTCGTTGAACGAATAGGCCTGCGCGGCGAAGATCCAGGCGGCATACGCGCACCAAGTGAAGAAGGCGGCGCCGCACAGCATGGCAATCACGGTGAGGATGCGCGCCCAGACCTTCGGCAGCCGCCGAGTGATGAGGGTCACCCGGATGTGTCCGCCGTCATATTGGGTGAGCGCCACCGAGAGAAAGATGATCAACACCAGCAGGGATTCGGTGAATTCAAGCGTCCCCGTCAGCGGCTTGTTGAACAGATAGCGCCCGATGACGTTCGCCACCACCAGCAGCATCATGACGAAGGTAGCGACCGCCGAGATCAGGCCGAAGCCGCGCAGCAGGCGGCCATAGCCCCGGTACACGCGCTGGAAGGCGTTCATCGCAGCGGCTTTCGGCTGGTTGCGCCCGGTCTTGTCATCGCTCGATGCCCGGCGCGTTGCACGCCGGGCATCTCACAATGTCCCATTGGGGCGGATCAGCGGCTTTCGATCTCGTCCACGATGTCCTGGGTCTGCTCGGCCGTCAGCCCGGCAGCCTTGGCCTTGGCGACCCACTTCTGCCGCACCGTCTGCACGCCCGCATCCTTGAGCGCCGCGTCCAGGGAGTTGGCCGGCAGACTTATGACGTTCACGCCCTTCTTCTTCCAGCCCGCGAGAATCTTCTGGGTCAGAACGTCGAGGGTGACCGTGTAGCGCATGGCGTATTCGCGACCGAGCCCGTCGATGATCGACTTGGTCTGCGGATCGAGCGCGTTGTAGCTCTTCAGGTTCATGGTGACCAAGTGGCCGAACGAGGCGCCGATCGGCAGGAACACGTAGTATTTCGCCACCTCATCGTATTTCCAGCCATGCGCCAGCGACGGGCCGATCGGTGAGCAGTCGAGGATGCCGCGCTGCAGCGCCTGATACCCGTCGGAGGAGGTCATCGACACCGGCGTGCCGCCGAGTGCGTGCACCAGCGCCGGGTAAGCGAAGCCGTAGGTGCGGATGCGTTTGCCCTTGAGATCGGCGATCGACTTGATCGGCTTGGTGCAGATCAGGCCGTATTTCTCCAAAGGCCGGAAGCCGATGACCTTGAGATTATACTTCGACAGTTCCTGGTCGAACTGCGGATATTGCCGGTGCCAGTATTGCAACAGCTCGGCGATCTCGATGGTTGAGTGCGGCTGCGGGATGAAATAGCCGATCGCGTTGTTGAGCGGGAACTTGTCCGGGAAATAGGGGGTGATGATGTCGCCGATGTCGCCGGCGCCGCCGGACAGCGCATCGGGGATTTCCTTCGACTTGGCGACGCTGCCGCCCCAGAACATCTGGATGTTGGACTTGCCGCCGGTGCGCTTCTTGAATTCGTCGACGAACCATTGCGTGCTGATCGACTGCGCGTCGCCGGCAGCCTGCGGCTTGAACGTGATCCATTTCAGTGTGACCGCTTGCGCGCTCGAGCCGAGCCCGAAGCAAAACGCGGCGGCCGACGCGGCCAAGCAAAGACGAGCGATAAGTCGCGGCATGAGACCTCCTCCCAATGTGATCGTTATTATGGCGGCAACGGTAGTTCCATCCGACGCGAGCCGCAATGGGCAACGCCAATTCGAGCGATACCTTCTCGGCATAGAATTTCGGACACTCAAACCGGAACAAATGTTCGCTCAGGATAGCTGCGCTCCCGCCCATTGCTTAGCGCGCACCAGCGAACGACAAACGTCGTGCAGCAGCGCGCTGGCATCCTGCGTGAGCTTGGGCAGTTGTTTGTCCCTGAGCGTGACGATGGTGACCCTGGTCGCGATGGTCGGGCGCGCGATGGGATAGATCGTCAGCCTGCCTTGCTCCAATTCGTCCTGCACCGCCGCGTAGGTCAGGATGGTGTAGCCGAGACCGCTTTCCACCAATGCCTTGGCAAACGCGACGCTGTCGGCTTCGATCTTGATGCGCAGGCGCACGCCGTGCTCGACCGCCGCATTCTCAACCAGCCGCCGGTTGGCGTGCGCCATATTCGGCAGGATCAGTGGCAGTTCGGCAAGGTCGCGGATGCGATAGCTCGCGCGCGGCTTGTCGGTCTTGATACGATGCGCCGAGGGGCCGATGACCCACATGCGTTCGGTTAAAAGCGGGCTGATATTAAATGCTTCCAGATGTGGCGGGTTATGCAACATGGCGATATCGAGCCGCTTTTCGATCAGCCATTCCTGCAGCGAACTGGCGACGCCCTCGCGCATGTGCAGCGTGGCCTGCGGCCATAGTTTCTGAAACCGCTCCGCAAAGGGCGGAATGAGCAGCCGTCCGGCCGCCGGCGGCACGCCGAGCATGATGCGGGCGCGTTGCGGCGAGCGGTCTTCCTTGATCTCCTCGCTGGTCTGGTGAACCAAGTGGGCGATCGCCTCAGCGCGTTCGAGCAGTAGCGAGCCGGCCGTGGTCAAGCGCACGCCGCGGCCATGGCGCGCGAACAGCGAGACGCCGAGTTCATGCTCCAGTTTTCTGATCTGGCGGCTGAGCGCCGGTTGCGCCAGGCGCAATTCTTCCGCCGCACGGCTGACGCTGCCGGCGCGCGCGACGCGCATGAAGTTGCGCAACTCTTTCAGTTCCATGACCGCTCACTTTCGACCTATGCCACAGCGGCATAGCTTACGACGGATTATGTCCGGGGCAAATGGTTGCGGGCACGCAAACGTGTGCGCTCACATGGTCGCGCGCGAACAATCGGTCTATATAGCCGACGCGAGGTAGCGGCAGAGGTGAGCATGACGATGAAGAACAGCAGTGCCCTCAACATCCTGGTGCTGGAAGGCGACGGCATCGGGCCGGAGATCAGCGCGGCAACGCTTGCCGTGCTGCGCGCCGCCGACCGTCAATTCGCGCTGGGTCTGACCTTCGAGACCGCCGAAATTGGCTGGGCAGCGCACCGCGCGGCAGGCACCACGTTTCCCCTTGCAGTATTTGAAAAGGCTGTCGCCGCGCAGGGCGTACTGCTCGGTCCGGTGTCGCATAATGAATATCCGTCCGTGGCGCAAGGCGGGCTCAACCCGTCGGGCGAGTTGCGCAAGCGGCTTGATCTCTACGCCAATATCCGCCCGGCGCGCTCGCGCGCGGGCTTTCCGCCGCGCTGCGGCAAGCCGGTCGATCTGGTGATCGTGCGCGAGAACACGGAAGGCTTTTACGCCGACCGCTCGATGCATCTCGGTTCCGGCGAGTTCATGCCGACGCCCGATCTCGCGCTCGCCGTGCGCAAGATTACGCGCGAGGGTTCGACCCGCATTGCCGAGGCTGCCTTCAAGCTCGCCATGCAGCGGCGCAAGAAAGTCACTGCCGTGCACAAGGCCAATGTGCTGCGCGTCTCCGACGGACTCTATCTCGAAGCGTCGCGCGCGGTGGCGGCGCGCTATCCGCAGGTGCATTACGAGGAGCGCATCATCGATGCCATGGCGGCACTGCTGGTGCGCGACGCATCGCAGTTCGACGTCGTGGTCACCACCAACATGTATGGCGATATTCTCTCCGATGAGGCGAGCGAGATTGCCGGCAGCCTGGGGCTGGCCGCCTCGCTCAATGCCGGGGCCGAACATGCGGTGGCGCAGGCCCAGCACGGCTCGGCGCCCGATATCGCCGGCAAGAATATCGCCAATCCATCCTCGCTGATCGGCTCGGCCGCCATGCTGCTGGCGTGGCTCGGCGAGCGGCGCAACGATGACAAGCTCACGCGCGCCGCGCAGGCGATCGAGCAGGCGCTTGATACGACGATCGCCGATCCGGCCACGCGCACGCCCGACATGGGCGGCAAGCTCGGCACGGACGCGTTCGGCGCGAAGGTCGCGGAGGCGGTTCAAAAATCATAGAGCCGCGCCGGGTTGTGGACGAGAACGCGCTGCACCAGCGCGTCATCTTCCAGCCATGTCGGCACGAGATCGAGGAGCCCGCGCGTGTCGATATCCTGGAACGGCAATTCCACCTCGCTGCCGCCGGTGTGCAGATCGTGGCGCGGGGTATGCGGCCAATCCGAGCCCGACACGATGCGTTCCGGATTTGCCTGGCATAGCGTCTTGGCGAGCGGGCCGATGCGGATATCGTTGGGATCGGCGGCGATGCGGTAGGCACCGGAGATCTTCACCCAAACCTTGCCGCTCTCCAGCAAGTCGCACAACGCACGCAGCGGTCCGTCCGTCGTGCCGGGCACGATCAGGCCGAAATGATCGAACACGGTGTCGACCGGCAGCGATCTGCAGGAACGGAGCCAGCGGCTCAATCGTGTCCGCTCCAACGAACACCTGCACATGCCAGCCATACCTCTCACACAAGCGTGCCGCCGCTGCGATCCCGGTTTTGATGGCCGCAATCGGGGCTCCGCCGACCGTGGCAATATTCACTCGGAGGCGACTCACGACATGCAGATGAAGCGAGTCGAGTTCCGCCGCCGACGTCTCCGGCGCCAGCACCACCACGCCGCGCGAGCCGGGCATTTGCGCCATGCAATCCAGCATGCAGGCGTTATCGGTGCCGTAGAAACTCGGCTGTACCAGCACCACCCGTAGCAGCCCGAGTCGGCCGAGCATGGCGGCAAGCTCGGCGGCGAGCGCATCCTTCGGCGTGTAGCGGTGCCCCGGCGCCAGCGGAAAGCGGTCCTTCGGACCGATCACATGCACGTGGCTGTCGCAGGACTTCGGCGGCGGAAAACCGGCCATTGCCAGCCCCTTCGAAGCAAGGCATTGAGTGGCGCTGGAATAACAGCTGGACTGCGGCTGCGAAACGGGCGATGCCGCGATCGATTCGATGAAACCTTCGACGTGGTGGTGCCCGGCGGCGGCAATGCCGCGCTGTGCGCCGCGATCACGGCCGCGCGCGCCGGCCGCAAGGGTCGTGGTGCTGGAAGGCGCGCCGGAATTCTATCGCGGCGGCAATACCCGCCATACCCGCAACCTGCGCTGCTCCCATGACGGCACCGCGCCGACCATGACCGGGCCCTACGACGCAGGCGGAATTCCTCGACGACCTCTATCGCGTCACCGGCGGGCAGACCGACAAGGCGCTGGCCGAACTGACCATCGCGCGCTCGCGCGAACTGATCGGCTGGATGGATGAGCAGGGCGTCGGCTTCCAGCCGCCGCTCGGCGGCACGCTTAGCCTCGGCAAGACCAATGCGTTCTTCCTCGGCGGCGGCCGCGGCATGCTCAACGCGCTCTACCGCCGCGCCGAGGCGCTCGGGCGTCACCTGCGTCTACGACGCCAGGTGATCGGGCTGAACATCGAAGACGGCTTTTTCATCTCCGCGACCGATCAAGCACGGCGGCGACGACAAACAGGTGCGCGGCAAGGCGCTGGTCGCGGCCTGCGGCGGCTTCGAGGCCAATATCGAATGGCTGAAGGAATATTGGGGCGACGGCCGCCGACAATTTCATCATTCGCGGCACGCCCTATAACCGTGGCGCGTGCTGCGCATGCTGCTCGACCAGGGCGTGATGCCGGTCGGCGATCCGACGCAGTGCCATGCCGTCGCGCATCGATGCGCGCGCGCCGAAATTCGACGGCGGCATCGCCACCCGCCTCGACAGCGTCGTGTTCGGCATCATGGTCAACCGCGACGCGCAGCGCTTCTACGACGAAGGCGAGGACGTCTGGCCGAAGCGTTACGCGATCTGGGGCCGGCTGATCGCGCAGCAGCCGGACCAGATCGCCTATTCGATCATCGATTCGCAAATCGATCCATATGTTCATGCCGTCGATCTTTCCGGCGGTTGAGGCGCGATCGATCGGCGAATTGGCGACAAAGCTGGAACTCGATCCGGCGGCGCTCGAAAAAACCGTCGCCGAATTCAACGCCGCGGTGCGCCGGGCACATTCGATCACACCGTGCTCGACGATTGCGCGACCGAAGGCCTGGCCATTCCGAAAAGCCATTGGGCGCGCAAAATCGACAAGCCGCCTTATTACGGCTTATCCGCTGCGGCCCGGCATCACCTTCACCTATCTCGGCGTGCGCGTGAACGAGGAGGCGCGCATGCTGCTCGCCGACGGCAGGCCGTCCGGCAACATGTTCGCGGCCGGCGAAATCATGGCCGGCAACGTGCTGGGCAAGGGCTATCTCGCCGGCATCGGCATGACCATCGGCGCGGTGTTCGGGCGTCTGGCGGGCGAGGGGGCGGCCAAAAATGCACGCAACTAATTGGACTCCGATCCGCCGCGCTGACGCGAAGCCGACCGGCTGATGACCATCTGCAATGCCTGCCGCTATTGCGAAGGCCTGTGCGCGGTGTTTCCGGCGATGGAAATGCGCCGCACTTTCGGCGACGGCGATCTCAATTATCTCGCCAATCTCTGCCACCAATGCGGCGCCTGCTATACCGACTGCCAGTATTCGCCGCCGCACGAATTCAACGTCAATGTGCCGGCGGCGCTCGCCAAGCTGCGCAACGAATGCTTATGCGCAATATGCCTGGCCGCGGCGCTGTTCGCCGGCGCCTTCGCGCGCAACGGTTGTTCATCACGCTGCTGGCCGCGCTGAGCGTGGCGGCTTTCATCGTCGGCTTTGTCGCGCTGAAGGATCCGGCGGTGCTGTTGGCCGCCACGCCGGCGATTTCTACAAATTGATGCCGCACAACGCCATGGTCGCGCTGTTCGGCGCCGTCTTCGCTCTATGCGATCGTGGCGCTGACGGTCAGCCTGCGTGCGTTCTGGCGCGACATCAACGGCGACGCGCCGCGCGCCGGCATCGGCGCGGTCGGGCAGGCGACCGGCGACGCCGCGCATCTGAAATATCTCGGCGGCGGCGGTGGCGGCTGCACCACCGAAAACGAAAAGCCGTCGGCGGCGCGCCGCGTCTTCCACCACTTCACCTTCTACGGCTTCCTGTTCTGCTTCGCCGCCACCTCGGTCGCGACCATCTATCATTACGCGCTTCGGCTGGCACGCGCCTTATGCGCTTCACAGCCTGCCGGTGCTGCTCGGCATCATCGGCGGCATCGGGCTGCTGATCGGCCCGGCCGGATTGTTCATGCTGGCGCAGAAGCGCGATCCGATTCTGGCCGACAGCCGCGCCACGGCATGGACACCGCCTTTCATCGCGATGCTGTTCCTCGTCAGCCTCACCGGTTTGCGCTGATGATCTTGCGCGAAGCCGGCGCATGGGCATGCTGCTCGCCATCCATCTCGGCGTGGTGCTCGGGCTGTTCCTGAGCCTGCCCTATGGCAAATTCGTGCACGGGCTTTATCGCTTCCTGGCGCTGGTGAAATACGCCGACGAGCGAGCGAAGCCGCGACGTTTGTGGAGTAGGGCGCGGCGACCGGACTAATTTGGCTTCGCTCTTGGCAGAAAATTTAAGCATCACGAATGCCGATCACAAGGACACTCGCTGAAGGCCAAGCCCCGATCCCCTCGATGACTTCATCTCGCCGCCGCCGAGCGCTCGATCTGCCGCTGAGGCGGCCTGGAAACCGGCGGTCAAGGCCAATCTCGCGGTCACGCTCAAGCACGCCGCGCTGGTGGCGGAATTCGCGCTGCCGGACGAGGCGGAGCCGGCGCCGGTTTTCAAGGCTAAACGCGATGACGCAAGACACAATGGTCGACGGCGGCCGAGATCGCGCAGGCGGTTGCTGCGGGCAAGACACAGCGCGCTGGCCGTGATCGATGCGGCGCTCGCGCGCATCGCCGGGCTCAATCCGACGCTCAAAGCCTTCACCGCGGTGACCGCCGAGCGCGCGCGGGCGAAGGCGCAGGCGATCGATGCGGCGCCCGAGCAAGAAGAAGCTGCCGCTCGCCGGCGTGCCCTTCGCGGTCAAGAACCTGTTCGACATCGAAGGCCTCGCCGACCGTCGCCGGCTCCAAGATCAACCGCGCGCGTCCGCCGGCGGCGCGCGACGCCGCGCTGATCGAACGGCTGGAGAGCGGCCGGCGCGGTGCTCGTCGGCGCGCTCAACATGGGCGAATACGCCTACGACTTCACCGGCGAGAACGTGCACGACGGACCCTCGCGCAATCCGCATGACATAGCCGCATGACCGGCGGCTCCTCCGGCGGCTCGGGGCGCGGTTGGCGGCGGCCTGGTGCCGCTCGCGCTCGGCTCCGACACCAACGGCTCGATCCGCGTGCCGTCCTCGCTGTGCGGCATTTTCGGCCTGAAGCCGACCTACGGCCGGCTCACCCGCGCGCGCTCGTTTCCCTTCGTCGGCGAGCCTCGACCATCTCGGGCCCTTCGCGCGCACGGTGCGCGATCTGGCGCTGGGCTACGACGCGATGCAGGGGCCCGATGCCGACGATGCGGCCTGCGCCGATGCGCGCTGGAGCCGGCGACGCCATCGCTCGCGCGCGGGCTCGACGGTCTGCGTATCGCGGTCGCCGGCGGCTATTTCCAGAAGGGCGCCTTTCCGGAAGCGCTCGAAGCGCTCGAGGCGTTGCCGACGCCGCGGCCGGCGTTGAAGACGAAATCGAAATCCCGGAAGCCGCGCGCGCCCGCGCCGCGGCTTACGTCATCACCACGACCGAAGGCGCCGCGCTGCATCTCGATCGACTGCGCAAGCAGGCCGCCGATTTCGATCCGGCGGTGCGCGACCGGCTGATCGCCGGCGCCATGGTGCCGGCCACGCTAGTCAACAAGGCGCAGATTTTCCGCCGCTGGTATCGCGAGCAGGTGCTGAAGCTGTTCGAGCGCTACGATGCGATCCTGGCGCCGGCGACGCCTTGCACGGCGCCGAAGATCGGCCAGCAGACTTTCGTTGCTCGACGGCGTCGAAATGCCGGTGCGGCCCAATGTCGGCATCTACACCCAGCCGATTTCCTTCATCGGCCTGCCGGTGGTGGCGGTGCCGGTGCCGCTGAAGCCGCTGCCGATCGGCGTGCAGATCATCGCGGCGCCTTGGCGCGAGGACATCGCCTTGCGCATCGCCTATGCGCTTGAGCAGGCGGGCGCGGTCGCGGCGCCTAAGCCGCCGCTTTAGGGAGAAGACGCATGGAGATCGACCTGCCGGAGGTCGTGGCCGAAGTGCGGGAAGGCCTTCGAGCGCTACGAGAAGGCGCTGGTGTCGAATGATGTACGCCGCGCTCAACGCGTTGTTCCGCGACGATCCGCGCACCATCCGCTATGGCGCTGGCGAAAATCCTTTACGGCTATGACGAGATCAAGAGCCTTCCGCGCCGCCCGCTCGCCGGTGGCGCTCGGCCGCACGCTGTCGCGCACGGTGATCACGACCTTCGGCCGCGAATTCGCGGTGGCGGCAACGCTCTACGAGCGCCCCTCGGCGCCCGGCAAGATCGGCCGGCAGATGCAGACCTGGGTGAAGTTCGAGGACGGTGGCGCGTGGTGGCCGCGCATGTAAGCTTGATCGACAAGTCGAAGTAGTTTCGGTGCAGCTAGAGCGCGCGACCGCCTGCACCTCGACCAGCAGCGGCTCCTGCACCAGCCGGTCGATCATCAGGAGCGTGTTGGGCGGATAGGCGCCGTTGGCGAACATCTTGGGAAATTCGCGCAAGCGGTAGGCCATAAATCTTGGGATGTCCTGCGAGTGCACCAGATAAGTGGTGAACTGCACGATATTGCCCCAGCCGGCACCGACTGATTTCAGCGCGGCCTCGATGTTAGCGAAGGTCTGCACGCACTGGGCATCGAAATCGTCGCTAACGACCTTGCCGTCTTTGTCGACGCCGACTTGGCCGGCGATGAAGACGAACTCCGAGGCCTTCACGCGCGTAAGATGCGAAGTATTGCCCGAGCGGCTTGCCGAGCGCGTCGGGATTGACGATCTTGATGTCCGGCATGGAACGACCTCAGCCGACTTCGACGACTTCTTCCGGAAACTGATGCAGCCGGTCGCCGGGTCCGTTGCCGCCGATCAGATAGTTGTCGCACAGCCAGTTGAGGTAGCCGGCATGAATGTAGGTCGGGTGCACGACAATATTCATGTCCTTGGCGATCGGCATCGGCTCGTCGTTGCGGATGAGCGGCCGCTCGACCAGATCGTAGCCCTGGCCATGGCAATAAAGCCGTGCTTCTTCCGGCCGCCCGTTCTTGCGCATGAAGTCATTAAAGGCGTCCCAGATATCCTTGCAAGAGGCGCCGGGCTTGAGCAGGTCGAGCGTGAGCTTGCGCGACGCCTTGCAGAAGTCGAGCTCGTCCTTCATCGCCTGCGGCACCTTGGCGCCAACTACGCAGGAACGGCCAAGCTCGGTGTACATGCCGCCCGGCCCGTTGTCCTCGACCAGCAGCGCGATCTGGTCGCCCTTCTGGATGACGCGATTCTGCAAATGCTTGTTGGCGAACTTTGACGGCTGCCCGAGCGGCATCGAGGCGCAGAGATAGATGCCGTTCTCGCTGCCGTGCGCGACGCTGTAGGCTTGCGCAACGGCCGCCACTTCGGTGTCGCGCATGCCGGGCTTCACCGCCGCGAAGGCAGCAGCCATGGCGCCGTCCTGCATCAGCGCCGCGCGTTTCACCAGCTCCATTTCCTCCGGGCTCTTGATGACCTTGATCTGGTCGACCATGTCGGAGGCATCGACAAAGCGGCGGTGGGAAAGGCGCGCTTGATGGTGTCGAGCATCGCGTAAGACAGTTGATAGGCACCGAGCACGCCGATCGTGCCTTTGGCGAAAGGCATAAGCGCTTTGGCGGCGAGCGCGGGATCGTAGTCATTGGTGTAGTAACACGAGGCATAGCTCGGCGTGGTCAGGATGCTTTTCACGCCGCGCCATTTGCCGTCGCCTTGCGCGGTGGTCTCGCCGCCGCCAAACGGGCCCTGGCATACCACCGTCATCTCGTCGTCGCGCGGAAACACCACCGTATTGGGATAGCCGTTGGTCGCCGGCATGTCGGTGAAATATTTGACGTAGCCGCCCATGTGGTCGTTGTTGTTCTGCATCAGCAGCACGTCGATTTTTGCGCGCGCCATCGCATCGCGCACCGCCTTCCAGCGGCGCTCCAGTTCGGCGGTGGAGATCGGCGTGTTCAGCCGCTCGGACAAGGCCATGTTTCACTCCCAGGATGCGGGCTTGCGCACGATATTGACCATCTTTTTTAGATCGCCGGCAAGAAAACATTCCATGTTTCCGGCGATTGTCGGCATGGCGCGGTCTTCATAGCCGAGCGAATAGCCACCGAGATGCGAGAAGATGGTGATGTTCTTGGCCTTCCACAACGGATTGTCGGACGGCAGCGGCTCCTGCGAGAACACGTCGAGCGCGGCGCCCGCAATCTTGTCGCTATTGAGCGCCGTCAGCAAAGCCGGTTCGTCGACCACGCCGCCGCGCGCAACATTGATCAGAAAAGCCGATGGCTTCATGGCGGCGAACACCTTCTCGCCGATGATGCCGCGCGTCTCCGCGCTCAGCGGCGCCAATGCAACGAGGAAATCGAGTTCGCCGGCGACTTTGACGAAATCGTTGCGGCCGACCATGCGGTCGAAGCCTTCGGCCTCGCGCGGCGAGCTGGTGATGCCGATCACCGTCATGCCGAAAGCTTTGCAGATCCGCGCCAGATATTCCGCGATCAGCCCAACGCCGAAAATGCCGACGGTCTTGCCCGACAGCAGTTGCGCCGGCCAGCGCTCCCATTGGCTGCGGTCCTGCGCATGGGTCGCGTCTGGCAGGCGACGGGCAAGCGACAACATATAGGCGACGGTCGCTTCCGATACCGGCGCGCCATGGATGCCGCGGATATTGGTGACCAGCACCTCACGCCCGAGCGAGGGCAGGTCGACGATATTGTCGACGCCGGTGCCGAGCGCCTGGATCCATTTAAGCTTCTTGGCGTCGCGCACCACATGGTCGGCCATGGGCGGCGAAAAGCACAGCAGGATGTCGGTGTCGGCGATGTAGGGGCCGACCTGGTCGTGATGGCCGACCACGTTGATGGTCAATTGCCCGGGAAACCGCTCCAGCAGCATGGCCTTGTAGCGGGCCCGCATGGCCTCCTGGACTTCGGTGAGGATCAAGAGTTTGGGCATGGCGCGCTGGTTTATGGCAAAGCCGAACCCAGGGAAAGCCCCGGCGCCCCCGCAGAATTTTCACAGCGCTCAGGTGACCCACATCGCGGGTCTGCGCTAGTATTCAAGCGCCCGGTCGGCGCAGGCTTGACCTTTCGCCGGCTGCGGCGTCCATGTAAAGCCTTGGTTGTCCGGGAGAGTGGTGGAGTTGCATGAAGAAAGTTTATCCCGATGCGCGTGCGGCGCTCGCCGGTCTGCTCAAAGACGGCATGTTGATTTGTGCCGGCGGTTTCGGCCTGTGCGGCATTCCTGAAACGCTGATCCTCGCCATCCGCGATTCCGGTGTGAAAAACCTGACGGTGGTGTCCAACAATGCAGGCGTCGACGGCGCTGGCCTCGGCCTGCTGCTGGAAACGCGTCAGGTCAAAAAGATGATCGCGTCCTATGTGGGCGAGAACAAGCTGTTTGCCCAGCAATTCCTCGCCGGCGAACTGGAGATCGAATTCAATCCGCAAGGCACGCTTGCCGAGCGCATCCGCGCCGGCGGCGCCGGTATCCCAGCCTTCTATACCCGCACCGGCGTCGGCACCGACATCGCCAAGGGCAAGGAAGAGCGCGAGTTCGACGGCGAGCGCTACATCATGGAGCGCGGCATCGTCGCCGACCTGTCGATCGTGCATGCCTGGCAGGGCGATACCGAGGGCAACCTCGTCTACCGGAAGACCGCGCGCAATTTCAATCCAATGATGGCGACCGCCGGCAAGGTGACGGTTGCCGAAGTCGAGCATCTGTTCGAGCCGGGACAGATCAACCCCGACCACACCGTCACGCCGGGCGTATTCGTGCAGCGCATCATCCACGTGCCGAACGCGGTCAAGCACATCGAGCAGCGCACCGTGCGCAGGCGCGTGGCCGCCGCCGCAACCGGAGAGGAGGTCTGACCATGGCCTGGACCCGCGAGCAGATGGCCGAGCGCGCCGCCAAGGAATTGCGCGACGGCTTCTACGTCAATCTCGGCATCGGCATTCCGACGCTGGTGTCAAACTACATTCCCGACGGCATGACGGTACAGCTGCAAAGCGAGAACGGTATGCTCGGTTTCGGCCCGTTCCCCTATGAGGGCGAGGAGGATGCCGACCTCATCAATGCCGGCAAGCAGACGGTGACCGAAATCCCGACCACCAGCTATTTCTCCTCAGCGGATTCCTTCGCCATGATCCGCGGCGGTCATATCGATATTGCGCTGCTCGGCGCCATGCAGGTGGCCGAGAACGGCGATCTCGCCAATTGGATGATCCCCGGCAAGATGGTGAAGGGCATGGGCGGCGCCATGGATCTGGTCGCCGGCGTCAAGAAGGTGGTGGTGATCATGGAGCACACCGCCAAGGATCAGCCCAAGCTCTTGCACAAGTGCAACTTGCCGCTCACCGGCGCAGGCGTGGTCGACATGATCATCACCGATCTCGGTGTGTTCACCGTCGACCGCAAGGCCGGCGGCATGGTGCTGACCGAGCTTGCGCCCGACGTGACGGTGGACGAGATCACCAAGAAGACCGAGGCCAAGTTCACGGTCGATCCCAAGCTGAAACACTGAGGCGGCTTTGCCCGACGCGTCAGGCGGCAAGAGCGGCAAGCCGGATTTCCACGAGGAGATGGACCGGTTCGAGGGCCATATGCCCGACTGGGCCGGCCGCAACCTCAAGCGCTTGCGCCATCCGCGCGCGGTCTGGGTGCGCGTGCCGGCTGGCGTCGCGCTCACCGGCGGCGGCGTGCTGAGCGTGCTGCCGGGCCTCGGCCTGTGGATGCTGCCGGTCGGGCTGGCGCTGCTCGCCCATGATGTGCCGGTGATGCGGCGGCCGCTGGCGCGCGTTTTGCGATTCACCAACGTCAAGATCGAGCAGCGGCGCGAGCGCCGCCAGAATGCCGCGCCGAAGCGTGCGGCGGCGCAGGCCGCCAAGTCGGCGCCTAAACCCGTGGCCAAAGCCGAGCCCAAGCCCGCGGCCAAGCCTGCCTCTAGGTCTGCCTCTAAGCCTGCGGCGAAAACCAAGTCCAAAACCGCGTCCAGGACAACATCCAAGCGTCGTCCGCTGCCATAATGCCCGGCGTGCACCCGCCCTTTGATTTTCTCGCGTGAGCCGCTACAGGATCGGGTCGGCAAAAAAGGGGAGGGGCAGCATGCTTTCCGACGCCGAACGCAAAAAGGCCGCCGACATTTTGATGAACGCGCAGAAAGAGCGCAAACAGGCGACCCAGCTCCACATCACCTTTCCCCATATCACCATCGAGGATTCCTACGCGATCTCGACCGACGTTGCGAACCGCAAGGTTGCGTCTGGCGCCAAGCTGATCGGCCACAAAGTGGGGCTCACCTCCAAGGCGATGCAGCGCTCGTCCATGATCGATGAGCCGGACTACGGCTATATCCTCGACGATCAGATGATCGCCGACGGCGCCAAGGTGAAGCACGCCGACTACTGCAAGCCGCGGGTCGAGGTTGAGCTCGCCTTCATTATGGGCAAGCGGCTGCAGGGGCCGGGCGTCGGGCTCGCCGAGGTGCTGCGCGCCACCGAATACGTGGTGCCGGCGATCGAGATCGTCGATGCGCGCATCCAGGACCCGCGCAAGATCGTCGACACCGTGGCCGACAACGGCGCCGCCGCCGGCATCGCCATCGGTGGGCGCCCGGTCGGCCCGATGGACGTCGACCTGCGGTGGGTCGGCGGCATCATGTACCGCAACTCCGAGATCGAGGAGACCGGGCTTGCCGCCGGCGTGCTCGGCCACCCGGCGCTCGGCGTCGCCTGGCTCGCCAACAAGATCGGTCCGCACGGGCACGCGCTTGAGCCCGGACACATCGTGCTCGCCGGCTCGTTCACCCGCGTGGTGTTCGCGCAAAAGGGCGATACGCTGCACGCCGATTTCGGTCAGCTCGGCGGCATCGCCATTCAATTCGTGTAACCTGTCGTCCCCGCGAACGCGGGGACCCAGTAACCCTCAAGCCTCGAGATTTGATCCGCAGCGCCTGTGATTACTGGATCGCCCGCCTGCGCGGGCGATGACAAGAAAAAGGGAAGCCATCATGCCGGATTTTCAGCCCAACTCCTTCAAGCACGCGCTCGCTGCCGGGAAACTGCAGATCGGCTTGTGGTCGAGCCTGTGCAGCAATATCGCGGCCGAGGTCATCTCCGATTCCGGCTTCGACTGGATCCTGCTCGACACCGAACATTCGCCGAATGAAATTCCCGATCTGGTCGGGCAATTGCAAGCGATGCAGCGCGGCACCGCGACGCCGATCATCCGGCCTGCGTGGAACGATGCGGTGCTGGCCAAGCGCGCGCTCGATATCGGCGCGCAGACGCTGCTGTTTCCCTATGTGCAGAACGCCGAGGAGGCCAAACGCGCGGTCGCCTCGACGCGCTATCCGCCGCAAGGCATCCGCGGCGTCTCGGTTGCCGCCCGCGCCAGCCGCTACGGCCGCGTGCCCGGCTATCTCGGCAAGGCCAATGCCGAGATCTGCGTGCTGGTGCAGGTCGAGACGCGCAGCGCGCTCGACCAACTCGAAGCCATCGCCAAGGTCGATGGCGTCGACGGCGTGTTCATCGGGCCATCCGATCTGGCCGCTTCACTCGGCCATCTCGGCAATCCAGCGCACGCGGAAGTGCAGAGTGCGATCGCCGACGCCGTCAAGCGTCTCAAGGCGCTCGGCAAGCCGGCCGGCATCCTCACCGGCAACGAAGAGGAGGCGCGCCGCTACATCGAGTGGGGCTATCTGTTCGTGGCGGTCGGCGCCGACATCGGGCTGCTCGCCAAGAACGCCGACGCGCTGGCGAAGAAGTTTAAGGCCGGCTAGCCGTCGGTTTTGCGGTGCGGCGACTACGCTCAATCGGCCGACAGGAAATTGCGCATTGCCTCATCGTATTGAGCCCTACGTGTCAGCGTGTTCATCAGCGCGCTTGAGGCGACGTTCTTGATCTGGCCGGGGCTCGCGCCCTCGCGCAGCGCTTTCATCGTGTCGTAGACGGCCTGCACGGCGGCCATGATGGGCGAATGACCCTGGAGAGAAATTCGCACGCGGTGAACGGAAAGATCGGCGTCCACCAGGTCACCCGCGATATTGCCAAGGATCAGCGGCAATGTCGTTGCGGCGGCAATTGCTGAAAGGTCCGCCAGGCTTTTCAGCCCGACAATGAACAGCGCGTCGACGCCTGCTTGCTCGTAAGCGCAGAGCCGCTGAACGGTGTCGTCGATATTGGAAATCATCGGCGCGCTGGTGCGGCCGATGACGGCGAAGGTCGGATCGGGCCGGGCCGCGAGCGCGGCGCGCATCTTGCCGATGCCTTCTTCCCGCGAGATCAGTCCGGCTTTTCCATTGGCGCCAAACGGCAGCGGCAAGATCGTGTCTTCGATCGTCGCCGCCGCGACACCGACCGTGGCAAGTTCCTCGATGGTGCGGGCGACGTTCAAGGCGTTGCCATAGCCGTGATCGGCGTCGACCAGGAGCGGAAGGCTCATGGCACGGCAGATCCGCTGGGCTTGTTGCGCGAATTCGCTGGCCGTCATCAGCACCAGATCGGGCGCGCCGAGAACCGTCAGCGACGCCGTCGAGCCGGCGAGCAGGCCGAGCTCATATTCGAGATGCTCGGCGATGCGCGCCGACAGCGGGTCGAAGACTGAGGCGGGGTGAATGCACCCATTGCTGCGCAGTATTGCGCGAAATTGATCGCGGCGGGCCCGCCATTGCATTGCATCTCTCCCTTGGTCGGTCAGTTTGCACCCGCCACGTCGCGCGAGAGGGGCAAATAGGCATAATGAAACGCAAGCCGGTCAAGCCTGAGCGGCCGCTGGCATCCTCATCCCGCGCCATTTGATTTTTATCAAGGCTTTCCAGCCGTTGCGCCGCAAGACTGCCGCCATCTGAAAACCATGCGTGTGGGGCGCGGCGACTGGGAGGCAGCCATGACGGCGCAAGCGGAACCACTGCACGACATCGCCCACCTTGGCAGCGTCGAATTGTTCACGCCCAAGCCTGAGAAGAGCCTTTGGTACTTCCGCGATCTGCTCGGCATGGAAGTCGTGCACGAGGCCGGACCGTCGGTCTATATGCGCGGCTATGGCGATTACGCCACGTCGACGCTGAAGCTCACCGCGGCAGGCGAAGCTGGCGTCGGCTGTATTTCGTGGCGTGCCGCCAGCCCGCAGGCGCTGGAACGCCGCGCCAAGGCGATCGAAGAGGCCGGGCTCGGTCTCGGTTGGAGCAATGGCGATTTCGGCCGCGGCCGCTCCTTCCGCTTCCGCGATCCCGACGGCCACCGCATGGAAATCTATTACGAGGAGCAGAAGTTCGTCGCCCCGCCCGAACTGCATTCGAACCTAAAGAACCAGCCGCAAAAATACACCGGCCGCGGCGTGTGCGTGCGCCGCGTCGATCATCTGGCGCTGCTCGCCAAGGATGTCGAAGCCAACCGCAAATTCGCCACCGATCTGCTCGGCTTCCAGCTGCGCGAGCAGGTGCGCTACGACCACGGCAAGACCGAGATCGGCTCCTGGATGAGCCCGACCGCCATTCATCACCAACTCGCCTATGTGGTTGACGTGAAGGGGGCGCATGGCCGCCTGCATCACTTCTCGATGTGGGTCGACAATCGCGACGACGTCTTGCGCGCCGCCGACATCCTGACCGAGAACGGCATCTTCATCGAGGCCGGCCCTTCCAAGCACAACAATTCGCAGGGCTTCTATCTCTACACTTACGAGCCGGGCGGCAATCGCGTGGAGGTCTATTCCGGCAGTTTCTTGGTGACGGCGCCGGATTGGGAGCCGGTGACCTGGGACGAGGAAGAGCGCGGCACCGGCACCTATTGGGGCGCGGCTTTGCCGCCGAGCTTCATCGAATACGCTACGCCCAACGTCACCGCTGAAACGGCCGGCAAGACGCCGGAGTTCCCTGTGTTCTTCTGAATCCGAATAAGGAAGCGCGTGATGGCGTTACCACCTCGCATCGACAGCAAAGCCGTGCGTGAGAGCATCGGACCCTATGCCGACCGCGCCGCGTCGATGGATGAGCGCTGCGCCATTTATCGTGACTTGATCGGCTTCGTCCCACCGCGCATCGAGGCGCGCATGGCGGTGACCGGCGCACTCGATCCGGCGCTGCTCGATCTGCAAGAGCGCATGCGCGAGCATGCCATGTATCCCAAATGCTTCGACACCAAGACGGCGCAGCTCATGTTGTTCGGCATGTTGCTGATGGATATGAGCGACGCCGCGCAGCTGCATGCCATCGCCGCGCGTCGCGCCGGCGCGAGTTGGGAGGAAATGCAGGCCGTCGTCAGCCTCTGTTTCCTGTTTCGCGGTCTGCCGGCCGCCAATCGCGGCGCCGAAGTGCTGGCGAATGTCGCCAAACGCGAGGCGGAGGCCGCCGCCCCGACTTGACCGCAGCCGCAAACGCCTTGAAAACAATCGGTAATCTGCTAAAGAACGAAGAGTTATCCACAGCGGTTTAGCCGTGCCGGCCGGCGCCGCTCCGATCGAGCGATCGATGGCTTGGCATTTGTAGCGAGCCATGCATGCCGACCGGACCGGCCGCTTCTCCCTTTGAGGCAATTGCGCGCAAATGGCGCGGTCTCGCGGAGCGTCGGCTCGCCTATTTCATGGAGCTTTATCATAGCGGCCGCTGGGAGGAGTTTTATTCCTCGCGCGAACAGTTCGCGGCGCGCATGCTCGATGTGATCAAAACGGCCAAGTTCTGGCGTGAGCTTGCGGGCGATCCGACGCCGATTGATCCCGGCGAGGCTGAACGGCCTCCCGCGGAATGAACGCGATCCGCCTCTCGGTGCCGACGGCACTCGTTTTGGTGGGACTGACGTGTGCCGCCGCAGCCCAAGACCTAAAGCGCGGCGAAGATCTGCTCGCCCGTGACTGCGCCGCCTGCCATGCGATCGGCCGCAGCGGCGAAAGCCCGCAACAGGACGCGCCCGCGTTCCGGACGCTCGGCAAGCGCTACCCGATCGAGGCTCTGGAAGAGGCGCTGGGCGAGGGTATGATGACCGGTCACCCGGCTATGCCGGAATACGCCTATGACGCCGATGAGGTCGGTGACATCATCGACTATCTAAAGTCCATCCAGCAGCGCTGAGCCGCCTCTAAACGCTTCGTCCTCCGGCCTCCAGCGCCCATCCGCGAGCAGTTCATCCCATGTCCAGTGCCTTGTTCACGCCTTATCGCTTGGCCGGCCTCGAGCTTGCCAATCGCATCGTGGTTTCGCCGATGTGCCAGTACTCGGCCGACGACGGCTGCGCCAATGACTGGCACTTGGTTCATCTCGGCATGCTGGCCAATTCCGGCGCCGCGCTGGTGGTGGTGGAGGCGACGCATGTGGAGCGGCACGCCCGTATCACCCACGGTTGCCTTGGGCTTTATTCCGACGATAACGAGGCGGCGCTGGCGCGCGTGATGGCGCAGGTACGCCGTTTGGGAAGCGCCAAGTTCGGCATCCAGATCGCCCATGCCGGTCGCAAGGCTTCGTCCCACCGGCCGTGGGAGGGCGGTGGCGCGCTGAAAGCCGGCGCCGATCCGTGGCCGACGATGGCGGCCTCGCCGATCCCATTCGGCGAAGGTTGGCACACGCCACGCGAAGTGACCGAAGACGATATGGAGCGCGTGCGCCAGGCCTTCGTGTCGGCGGCTGAGCGCGCGCTGCGCATCGGCTTCGACGCCATCGAGTTGCACATGGCGCACGGTTATCTGGCGCACGGCTTCATGTCGCCGATTTCCAACAAACGTACCGATAATTACGGCGGCCCGTTCGAGAACCGTTTGCGCTTTCCGCTGTCGATTGCGCGCGCGGTGCGCGCGGTTGTGCCCAAGCACGTGCCGCTCGGCGCGCGCATCACCGGCAGCGACTGGCGCGAGGACGGGCTCACGCCCGACGACGCGGTGGCGATTGTCAAGGCGCTCAAGGGCGAAGGGCTCGATTTCATCTGCATCTCGTCTGGCGGTGTTGCCGCCGACATCCGCAATCCGACCGAGCCCGGCTACAACGTGCCGATCGCGCAGCGGGTGAAGAAGGAGGCCGGCATCGCCACCCGCACCGTCGGCCTGATCGTCAAACCGGACCATGCCGAGCAGATCGTCGCGCAAGGCAAGGCCGATATGGTGTCGATGGCGCGCTGCTTCCTCGACGATCCACATTGGGGCTGGCACGCCGCTAAGGCGCTCGGCGCCGAGGTCGCGCGGCCGCCGCAATATGCGCGCGCCGGCCCCAAGCTGTGGGCCCCGGCGGCGAAGGCCTAGCGATTGACGAACGTCGTCTTCCTCGCGGTTCTGTTCGCCGCGCTGTGTCACGCCGGCTGGAATGCGTTGGTCAAGGTCGGGCTCGATCCGCTCTCGACCACGACTTCATCGCCATCGGCTCCGGCCTGGTGGCGATTGTGTTTCTGCCGCTCACCGGTCTGCCGGCCTCGGCCTCCTGGCCGTGGCTGATCGTCTCGGTGTTCATCCACCTGGTCTACTTCGCCGCGCTGATCGAGAGCTATCGCACCGGCGATCTCGGGCAGGTCTATCCGATTGCGCGCGGTTCGGCGCCGCTGATGACCGCGACGGCGACCACGTTCATCGTCGGCGAGAAGTTGAGCCTCGTCGGCTGGACGGGAATTGTCGTTTTGGTCGCCGGCATCATCCTGCTGTCGGCGCGCGGTGGCCGCGATCTTGCCAAGATCGACCACCGCGCCGTCGGCTTCGCGCTGCTCACCGCGCTTACCATCTGCACCTATTCGGTGGTGGACGGCATCGGCGCCCGGCTTGCGATCGAGCCGAACGCCTATTCGCTGTCGCTGTTCGTTGGTAACGCGCTGGTACTGGTGCCCTATGCACTATGGCGCGACGGCCGCGCCGTCATACCGGCGATGCAGCGTTTCTGGCGGCGCGGTTTTGTCGGCGGCGCCTTGCAGGTGCTCTCCTACGGCACGGTGCTGTGGGCGATGACGGTGGCGCCGATCGCCATCGTTGCCACGCTGCGCGAGACCAGCGTGCTGTTCGGTGCCGTCATCGCAGTAGTGGTCTTGAAGGAGCCGTTGCGCGCGATTCGCATTGTCGCGGCGCTCTTGATCGTGTGCGGCCTGATCCTGATTCGCTTGCAGTAATCAGAGCGTCAGTTCCGGAAAGACACGCTCGCAGCGCGCGAGATCGGCCTCAATATCGATGTCCCACAGTGCATCGAATTCAACGCGGTTGAGGTCGAGCGCGGCAATGCGCGCGCGCGTTTCCTGTATGACCGACGCGGTACTCCAGGTGATGCCCGCAAACAATTCGGGATGCGGCTTGCGCGCGCCGATCAGCACATAGCCGCCGTCCTCGGCCGGGATCACCACCACATCGGCGCTGTCGCGTAGCGCCTGGGCGGCGGCGCGCAAATGGTCGGCGGTGAAAGCGGGGCAGTCCGTGCCGATCACCAGCGCCGGGCCGCCGGCGGCGGCAAGGCAGGCGAGCATGCGGCCGCCGAGATCGCTCTCCGGCTGCCGCTTCAGGATGACCGAATGGCGCAAGACCATTTCGCGAAATGCAACGTGGCTCGGATCCGGCGCGCACCACAGCGTCACCGGACCGACTGCAGCCGAGACAGCGGTTTGCACCGTGCGTTCGGTCAGCCGCTCTTGCAAGACCGCTGCGGCGTGCGCGCCGATGGTGGGGATCAGCCGTGTCTTGACGGTGCCGGGGACTGGTGCCTTCGCCATGATGGCGACGGCGACCGGGCTAGCCTTCGGGCGCATATCCATAAGTTCGCGCCAGCCGTACCGGGTCGGCGCCGAACCGATAGGCAAGCCGCAGCTTCCACATCAGCAGGATGGTGCGCAGCACGCCATGGCGCTGCCAACGCCGCGCCGAGGTGGTCACGTGCGCGTGCAGGCACAAGGGGCGCCCAGTACGTTTGAGGCGCGCCGACATCGCCACGTCTTCCATCAGCGCGATCGGTGGAAAGCCGCCGGCCGCCTCAAATGCCGCGCGGCTCATGAACATCGCCTGATCGCCGGTCGCAATTCCGCTCCAGCGCGAGCGCGCGTTCATGAATGCCGAGATCAATGCGAAGGCGCCGCCGCCATCCACGCGCACGTCGAAGCGGCCCCAGGCGTTGCCGGACCGGGCGAGCCCGTCGAGTATCAGCCGGTCGGCGTCCTCGGGCAGCCGCGTGTCGGCGTGCAGGAACAGCAAGACGTTGCCGGTCGCGACCGCCGCCCCGGCGTTCATCTGCACGGCGCGCCCGCGCGCCGCGCTCATCACGTGATCGGCAAGCGGCCGCGCGAGCGTGGCGGTGCCGTCGCGGCTGCCACCGTCGACGACGGTCAACTCGGCGCCGCGCCGCCGCAACGGCGCCAGCGCTTTCAGCGCCGCCTCGATGCTCGCGGCCTCGTCGAGCACCGGCATGATGATGGAAAGTTTCATCGTCTAGCTGCCTGAGTGATTCGGTAGTGTGGGCCGTCGACGATGCGCGCGCAATAAGATGCATGCGCCGGCGAGCCTTGTGGCCAACGCTTGTGAAACCAATCGACAAAGGCGGCATGTTCGTAGGGTAGGGGAACGGCGTCGATGTGTACGCCATTTCGCTCAACGCCATACAGCGGTTGGTGCGGCGAGGGCATCAAAGCGATGCGTGTTATCAAGCCGAAACGCGTACCGGAAAAATTCGGCATGCCGGCTGCGCCATTGTTGATGACGGTCAGCCGTCCGCCGGGCAACGCGAAATCGCGCAACGCAGCGAGGCAGGTGTGAGTTGACGCGAACACGTCGACCTGCGCCAAGTTGTGGATATCTCCGAGCCAGGTTCGCTGCCGCGAATCGTCAAGCGCGTCCTGGGCGAATCGCCAGCCGGCAAGCGCGGTGGCGTCGCCATGCGCGATGCCGACTTGTAAGCCGCCGACTTGCGCCACGCCATGCATCGGCAGGCCGCGCAACCGGTCACGTGCCGGCCGCGGCGCAGCTATTTGCAGCAGTGACAGGATTTGATTCGAGCGCGCAACAATCTCCGGCGCAACGTTGTCCGGGTAGGCGCAGCCGCAGCCGGCGCCGATATCCATTTCGCGTGCGATCTCCGTTTCGACGTTGCCGCGTAGCGCGCGGTGCGGGGCGACGCCGCGCTCGATGGCCGCAAACCATTCGGTCTCCGCGTCGAACCAGTGGAAATCGCCGTTGAACACGATCTGCGGCGGTGCGTGTTCGCGCGCGGCAAGCGCTTCGACTGCCGCGAGCGCGGCGAGATTTCCATACAGTCCGCCGACGACATACAACGTGTCGGCTACGAAGTCCGGCGCGCGCGCGAACACGGTTGGCGAATAGCGGTAGTCGTAAGGACAAACCCGGCCGGCCGCTCTGTCTTGCTCGTCCGCCGGAAGCGGCACGGCGTTCATTCCGCCGCCTCTTTCAGCGCGCCGCCGCAGCTCGAACCTTGGCCGGCGGTGCAGCCATAGCAGTGGCCGGCGACGCGGATCGGATTGCCGGCGATGTCGTCGTCGATCAGCTCCGACAAGTGCGTGCGGTGGCAGTGCCCGCGCGTCAGCGGCAGATCGAGCATTTGGTTGAAGTCGCAGTCATAGACATAGCCGCGCCAATCGACCGAGATCAGGTTGCGGCACATCACCCCGTCGAGATTGGCGTCGAGGTGCGCCTCGCGCAGCAGGTCGACATAGCCGTCGAACTCGCCGCGCTTGAGCAAGGTCGTGCCGAAGCGCTGAATTGGCATGTTCGCCAGCACGAACAGTTTGTTGAACACGATGCCATAGTTGTCGCCGAGCACGCGCTTGTAGTCGGCTTCGAGGGGGGCTTGTGGCGGCGGTAGCGACGGGCCTTGCGGATTGTAGACCAAGTTGAGCGCGAGCGCCGGATCGCGCCCGTAGCCGCGCGCGTTGAGTTTCTTTAGCCCGCGGATCGAGTCATCGAACACGCCCTTGCCGCGTTGCCGCTCGACATTGTCCTGCAGATAGCAGGGCATGGACGCCACCACCTCGACCTCATGTGCGGCGAGGAAGTCGGCGAGGTCTTCCTGGCTCGGCTGCTCCAGGATGGTGAGATTGCAGCGGTCCATTACCTTGACGCCGAGCGAGCGCGCTCCGCGCACCAGACGGCGGAACTGCGGATTGAGCTCGGGCGCGCCGCCGGTGATGTCGAGGGTGGCAATGCGCCGGCGCTCGAGAAACGCGAGCACCACATCGGCCACCGCGCTGGACATTTCCTCGGTGCGGTTCGGGCCGGCATTCACGTGGCAATGAAAGCACGACTGGTTGCAGCGGTAGCCGACATTGATCTGCAGCGTATCAAGCTGTCCGCGCTCGATTGCCGGAAACGGGATAGTTGCAAGCTTTGGCAGGGTGTCGCGCATCGATTCCTCAACGGTCGCGGCAACTTGCCACGTGGCGCGTGCCCGCGACACCCTGCGGCCGGTCACTTATGGACAATTCGGCGTGAGAAAAATGTCAACGCGCCAAGGCGCTTGCCACCGGTGCCTCGACGCCGATACGGCCAAAGCCCGGTAGTTTCATGCCGGGATGGCGCAGATCGAGCCCCGCCACCAAGCCGAGCAAATTAACCTCAATGCCCTCGACCCAGCCAACTTTGAGATCGGCAAGCCCGAGCAGGTTAAGCTCGATGCCGGTGCCGCTGTCGGTGCGGCCGGCATAGACGCCTGGACGGAAGTCGCGCCCGATGGCGTTGGCCGGAAGCTGCACTCCGAGTTCCGGCACCGCGCGCAGCACGGCGGCGGTGAAGCTGTTGCTGTTCGGACCCGGCCAGATGCGGTAGTCGCCGTATTGCGCGTAGCGATACTGATTCACGGCGGCTTCGATCTTAGGGATCAGCCGTTCCGCTTCGGCGCCGGAGACGTCGGCGATCGCCACCGGCCTATTGCTGTACCAGCGTCCGTCCGGCGGCCAATTGTTCTCGCGCACCGGCTCGCCCCAGCCGACCACGTCGTAGCGCGTCCATTCCTGCGCGCCCGCGCGCTTGATCACGACCCAACTGTGTACCGCGAAGATGCCCTTCCAGGCGCCGGCGGTGCCGGTGAAGACGATCACGCGGGCCGGCTGATATTGCGCGGCCGGCGGCAGCATGCCGGTGCTCGACCAATCGGCATTGCGCCAGGAGCGCGGTGCGTCGCCGAACGTATAGAAGGCCGCGCGGGCGAGGATGGGGACGAGGAAGAGCGCGAGCAGAATAAGCATGATGGTGGTGCGGCGGGTGAAACGGCGGGTGGACGGCATGGCAACGCCATTATAATAGCTCTATTCCGACCGAAACGTGGCGGAAGCTAGCGCGCCTGATTATTGGCAATCGTCAATTGCGGATAACGCGTGGCGCCCTCTTTGACCAGATCGCCGGTCACCGGCTTCGCCCATTCCATGCCCAGAATGGCGGCGACCTTGGCGCGCTCGATGACATTGCCGGTGATGGCGGCTTGGCCTGCCCCGGGCGCCACCGATACTTGGATGCCGGTGCCGGCGTCGCGCACCACATTGCCGCTGACGGTGACGTTGCGCAGATAGGGGCCCCAGCCGGCACGGATGCCGGCATTGGGCGCGTTCTCGATCACGTTGCCGGTGACGGCGGTCTCCGCCTCGACGCTGATGCCGACATGGATGTCTTGCAGCGGCGTGTCGCCGCGCCGCGTATTGATGTTGCGTATAAGATTGCCGTGCACGATGCCGAGCCGGCCACCATTGTTGAAATTGGTGACGGCGATGCCACTCTGCGCGGTATCGATCACGTTGTCGGCAAAGATGGCGCCTTCGAAATCGAATTCGGCATACATCGCGGTTTCCTGCGTCACGGCGCAGGTGTTGCCGATGACCTGCATGTTGTTGGCGGCGTTGCCGCGGACGCCCGTGAAGGCCGCGTTGCTGATATGGTTGCCGCGCACGATCACGTCGGCGGCGCGGAAGACGTTGATGGCGTTGCCGTTCTGGCCGGTGCCGCCGGCACGCGCATTCGTGTTGTTGATGGTGTTGTTGGCGACGACGCTGCCGTCGTGGCGCTTGACGCTTTGAAAGATACGGATGCCGCCATTGCCGGAGTTGGCGATCAGGTTGCTCGTGATCGACAGGCCGCGATTGTCATTGCAGAACAAGGCGTTGTCGGCGGCGCCGGTGATGGTATTGCGGGCAATGTCGCCGTCGCATTCGATGAGCGCGATGGCATTGCCGCCGGCGCCGACGATCTCGCAATCGGCGATACGCAGGGCCTTGCTGCCCAGCAAATGCACGAGGCCGCGGTCCGGCGGCAGCGTCTGGCCGCCACCGTCGAGCGTGAGGCCGCTGAGCGTGATGGTCTCGGCGTGCTCGGCCGACAGCAACGAGGGGCCATGCGTGAAGGTCAGCCGGGTGGCGCCGCGCACGCCGGCAAGCTGGCTGCCGGCCGGCAGCGTGAGACCGCCGGCGCGATAGACGCCGGGCGGCAGCATCAGCGGAACGCGCGCGCGCGCGGCCTGCTCGATGGCGCGCTGCAAGGCGCGGCTCTGGTCGCTCGTTTTGCCGGGACGCACGCCGAGATGCGTGGCATCGAGGCCGAAACTCGACAACGGCGCGCCGCGCGCTGGCGCGGCGAGCGCAACGGCGGAGAGCGAGCCCAGCAGCAGATCGCGACGGTTGATCGGCATCGCCCGCATCTTGGCCCGAGGAGGTTAACGCCGTGCTGCCATCACGGTAACGTGCAAGAGGGCGCGGCCCGCCCTTGCGAGATCGGCAGCCGTCAAATGCCGGTTTTTTGTGGGTGTTCGCGGGACCGGCCGGCGCCGGACCGGCGATACATGAATGAAAGCGGTCACCTGCGGGCCGCCCTTTTGGGCGGCCGCTTCGGCCGCGCGCCAGCATAGATAATTGCACAGATAGCGGCCGGCATCGCGTGACAGCGCGGCCGGCACGCGTGCGCCGCGCGCGGCGGCGAGCAGGCGACGTGCCGGTGCGGCAAGCGCGCTGTGCGGCGCGCCGCCGGCAACGATGGCGCCACGGCGCGCGTGACCGGTAACATCGGGAAGACGCGCCAGCGCATTGCGTGCCCGCGTCTCGATGCGCAAGAGCCGCGCGCGCGTGGCGAGCCCGAACATCAGCAGCGCGACCGGCTTGTGGCGCGCGATGAGCTTGGGCAGATCGCGATCGACCGCCACGTAGCTGGTCGGAAAAACGTGCGGCACGATCGTCACGTCCGCCAAAGCCGGCCGGCGCTGCCGTGCCAGCCGCGCGACCAGCGGCGCGGTCGGATTATACGGCGCGCCCGGAAACGGCCCGAAACCGGTGAGCAGGATGGTGGCCATTCGGATCGCCAAAACCTGCTTGGTCGGTAGCGGGGGCTTGGATCAAGCCTGCTTGGGCGCGTCGATCGCGGCCAGCACTTTCGGCGGCGACATCGGCAACTCGGTCAATCGCCGCCCGATCGCGCGCTCGATCGCGTTGGCGATCGCTGCCATAGGTGGACAAATATTGACCTCGGCGACGCCTTTGGCGCCGTACGGGTGAGACGGATTCGGCACCTCGACCATAACCGGCTCGATCATCGGCAGATCGGAAGCCACTGGAACCCGGTAGTCGAGGAAACCCGGATTCTCCATGTGCCCCTTGGAGTCGTAGATGTACTCCTCGTTGAGCGCCCATCCGATGCCTTGCGTCACTCCGCCTTGGATCTGCCCCTCGACGTAACTCGGGTGGATTGCCCGGCCGACGTCCTGAGCGGCGACGAAGCGCAGAATTGTTACTTTGCCGGTTTCCGGATCGACCTCAACGTCGCAGAACTGGGTGGCGAAACCGGGAGCAACGCCACCAGGATTTACGCCTGCGGAAGCAACGATCGGCCCACCGGTCAGCGCGCGCTTGGCCGCAATCTCCTTGATCGACATCGGTTCGAAATTGCCGACATTGCTGCTCGCCGGCTTGGCGTGCCCGTTTTCCCACACGACCGCCTCAGGATCGACGCCCCAGGTCTTTGCCGCCCGCTTGCACATATCCTGGATCACGGTCTTCGTGGCTTCGACTACGGCAATTCCGGTCGCGAAGGTGACGCGCGAGCCGCCGGTCAGGTGCGCATAGCCCACCGACGCGGTGTCGGCGACGATCGCGCGCACTTGGTCGTAGTCGATACCCAGCGTCTCGGCCGCCATGATCGCCAACGAGGCGCGCGAGCCGCCAATGTCGGGGCTACCGGTGGCGACAACGACCGTACCGTCCTGATTGACATGCATGGTGGCACTCGATTCGCCGCCACCATTGAACCAATAGCCGGAGGCGGCGCCGCGCCCCTGGTTCTTCTTAAGCGGCGCCTTGTAGCCTGGATGGTCGAGCACCGCCTCGATGGTCTCGGCATATCCGTTGTGCGAAAGCTTGGCGCCGGAGAGCATCTGCGTGCCCTTCCTGGCGGCGTTCTTCAGCCGCAGTTTCAGCGGGTCCATGCCGATCTTCTGCGCCAGAACATCGAGCACGCTCTCCACCGCAAAGGCGCCCATCGGCGAGCCCGGCGCGCGATAGGCTGAAACTTTCGGCCGGTTGGACACTACGTCGTAGCCGACCGCGCGTGCATTCGGGATATCGTAGGGCGCAAATGCGCACATGCACGTGCTCATCATTGGCGAGCCCGGAAATCCACCGGCCTGCAATTTAAAGACCCCGTCGGCCGCGACAATCGTGCCATCGCGCTTGACGCCGATCTTCACCGTCATGGACGTGCCGGACGCCGGGCCGGTGGCCCTAAATACGTCCTCTCGACTCAAGACAATCTTCACGGGGTGGCCGGATTTCCGCGCCAGCATGACAGCCACCGGCTCGACGTAGATCACGGTCTTACCGCCGAAAGCGCCGCCGATCTCCGCTGGATAAACGCGCAAGTCACCGAGCTTCATGCCGACCAGTTTTGCGGTGTAGGCGCGAACGACGAAATGCCCCTGGCTCGAGCTCCAAAGCTCGCTCTGACCGTCGGCGTCGAAACGGGCCACGCAGCCTTGTGGCTCGATATAGCCCTGATGTACGGGCGCGGTCTTGAAAGACATTTCGACGATCTCATCGGCCGCCGCGAAGCCGGCCTCCACATCGCCCATCTTGCATTCGAAGCGCTTTGAAATATTGGAGGGCTTTGGCGCTGGCTCGACCCCGCGGGTGATCAAGTCGGGGAACAGCAGCGGCGCATCCGGCTTCATCGCCTCATCGACATCGATGACATGCGGCAGCACCTCGTAGTCGACCGCGATCAGCGACAGCGCCTCGTCGGCGATCGCCTTGCTGGCGGCCGCCACCGCGGCCACCGCATGGCCCTCATAGAGCACCTTCTCGCGCGCCATGATGTTGCGCGTCATATGCCAGAAATTCTGCGCGACGCGTTCCGGGCCGACATACTCGAACTTCTGCTCTGGGAAGTCCGCAGAGGTTACTATCCCCTTGACCCCAGGCAGGGCCGCCGCCTTCGAGATATCGATCGATCGGATGCGCGCATGTGCATGGGGTGAGCGCAGGATACGGCCGACCAGCATACCCGGCATTGCCAAGTCTGCGCCGTACTGGGCAAGCCCCGTCACCTTCGGCACGCCGTCCGGACGAACTGGCCGGGTCCCAACCCATTTGAATTGCTTTGCTGTCTCGCGTGAAGTGATATCGTCCACGGGTACCTCGCCTGATTGCCGCATTGCGGTTGGCATTTCGCGAGACTTGCGCGGGCAGGGCGCAAATGCAAGTCGTCGCACGAGTGGCTTGCTACTCCGTCCGCGGTCGTCGCATAGTCGCCCCTCGCCCTGGACCGCCAATTGACGCTGGACTAGCGTCCCACCCGGCTAGTTTGGAGACGCCCATTACCATGCTCAATTATACAGCCCCATCGACGGTCGAGGAGGCCGTCAGCATTTTGGCGAGCGCGTCCGGCGCCGCGAAGGTCCTGTCCGGCGGGACCGATCTGCTGGTTCAACTGCGTTCCGGCCGAGCCAAGCCGGGCCTGATCGTCGATATCAAGAAAATCCCCGGCATTTCCGGCATTCGCGAGGAAGCTGGCGCCTTTGTGATCGGCGCCGCGACACCCGGTGCTGAGATTGGCGAATGCGAAGCCCTCCGGAAGGCTTGGCCCGGCGTGGTCGAGGCCACCAATCTGATTGGCTCGACCCAGGTGCAGGGCCGGGCGTCGCTCGCCGGCAATCTTTGCAATGCGTCGCCGGCGGCCGACAGCGTCCCGGCGCTGATCGCTGCGCGCGCGACCTGCGTGGTCGCTGGCGCAAACGGACGGCGCGAGGTTCCGGTGGAGAGTATCGTCACTGGTCCGGGGCGGACCTCTCTGAGGGCAGGTGAGTTCATCACCGAGTTTCATCTTCCGAAACGTCCGCCTCGCTCCGCAGACGCCTATCTCCGTTTTATTCCACGCACCGAGATGGATATTGCCGTGGTTGGGGCCGGGGTGAGCGTGACGCTTGATGCCGGTGGCGTCTGTACCGATGCGAGGGTCGTGCTGGGGGCCGTGGCGCCGACCGCGATTCTGGTTCCCGAGGCCGCCGCCGCATTGATCCAGCACAAGCTCGACGACACGGTGTTCGCCGCGCTCGAACAGGCCGTACAGCGCGCCTGCAAACCGATCGATGACAAGCGTGGGACGATCGAATACCGGACCAAAGTTGCTGGCGTGATGGCACGTCGGGCGGCGATTATTGCATTTGAACGCGCGGGGAAGCGTCGATGAGCAAAAAACACGTATCGACCACCATCAACGGCGAGCCTACCGAGTTTCTGTGCGAGCCGCAGCTCACTCTGTTGGACGTGCTACGCGACGAGCTCCAACTGACCGGCAGCAAAGAAGGCTGCAGCTCGGGTGACTGCGGCGCCTGCAGCGTGACGGTCGACGGTCGCTTGGTCTGCTCGTGCTTGATGCTTGCGGTCGAGGCCGAAGGTCACACGATCGAGACGATCGAGGGTATGGCGCGGGGCGATCATCTCCACCCGCTGCAGCAAAAATTCCTCGAGCATGCGGCGCTTCAGTGCGGCTTTTGTACGCCCGGCGTGCTGATTTCGGCCAAGGCCTTGCTGGACCGCAACCCAGATCCTACGGAAGCCGAGACGCGCTACTGGCTCGCTGGCAATCTTTGCCGGTGCACCGGTTACGACAAGATCATACGTGCGGTTCTCGACGCCGCCGCTGAAATGCGGGGCGAGCGTGCTACCGGCTGACCGGCGAACAGCCCGCTAGAGTTCTGATCCGTTCAGATTGAATCAGAATGCCGCCTAACATTTTGCTGGCGCATGATCTTTTCCGAAAACCGGTTCCCACTTTTCGGGATCATGCGCTAAAATAATATTTCCGCTTAAATGCTGCGGAACCAATCGGATGCGTTCTTAACTCATCGGGCGTCCGCGCTGGGGAAGAGTGGACGGTAGCTTTGGGCCGAGAGCGAAAATGCCAGTGTGCCGATAATGCCCCCTTTGCCGGCTGCGTTCGCGCCCCGGAATGACGAAGGCATCACACCCCCAGAAATTGCGCGATCTGCTCCACGGCCAGCGTCGGCGCGAGCTTGCCGGCGGCGACCGCAGCCTCCGCCTGGCGCAGCTTGGCGCGCACGCTCGGATCGCTGCGCAGCCGCGCCGTGAGGCGCTCCTCCAGCATGGTCCACATCCATTTCACCTGCTGCTCGCGCCGGCGCGCGGCCAGTTCGCCGCTCGCCGTCATCTTCTCCTTATGCGCCAGCACCTGCGCCCACAGTTGCGCAATGCCGTCGCCGGTGAGTGCCGAATAGGTGATCACCGGCGGCGACCAGGTTTCGGAGCGGGGCGCGAGAATATTAAGCGCGGCGCGGTATTCGGCCGCCGCCACCTTGGCGCGCGGCAGGTTGTCGCCGTCGGCTTTGTTGACCGCGATCATGTCGGCGAACTCGACAATGCCTTTCTTCAGGCCCTGCAATTCGTCGCCGGCGCCCGGCAGCATCAGCACCAGAAAGAAATCGGTCATGTCGGCGACGGCTGTCTCCGATTGGCCGATGCCGACCGTCTCCACCAGCACCACGTCGTAGCCGGCGGCCTCGCACAGCAGCATGGTCTCGCGCGTCTTGGCGGCGACGCCGCCGAGCGTGCCGGAGGTGGGCGAGGGGCGCACGAAGGCGTTGGGGTCGCTGGCCAGCCGCGCCATGCGCGTCTTGTCGCCGAGGATCGAGCCGCCGGTGCGGGTGGAGGAGGGGTCGACCGCCAGCACCGCCACCTTGTGGCCCTGCTCGGTCAGGTAAGTGCCGAGCGCATCGATGGTGGTCGACTTGCCGGCGCCGGGCGCCCCGGTGATGCCAAGCCGCACCGCCTTGCCGGTGAGCGGCAGCAGTTCCTGCACCAAGTGGTGTGCCTGGTTGCGATGATCGGCGCGTTTGCTCTCGATCAGGGTAATGGCGCGCGCCAGCGTCGCGCGATCGCCGTCGCGGATGCCGCGGGCAAGATCGGGATGTTGCGTGCGCGATGCCATCGGACTGCCTTGGAGCCGGAGCCGCCATAGAGGCCGGGCCGGCATTTTTTTGCAAGTCCATTCAACAGGATGTAGAATTGCGTTAACGCTCGATGAACCTGCCGGCGGTCTGCGGACACTAAACAGGGTATTGTTGTCTCTACGGGACGGCGGCGGAGACCCTTCATGCGCGGCAGATTGCTCCTTGCGCTCACGCTTTGCTCAGTGGGGATCGGCCTTGGCGCTTCCCCGGCCCGCGCCGCGGGCCTGGTCTGGCAAGTCGACAATCCATTCCGCTTTTTCAAATCGAGCCGTTCCTACGCCATGTACGAGCATGCCTTCGACGCCGCGCGCGGCAACCCGGCGCATGCGCTGCCCGCCGATATCATCTGGCGGACCGAACGACGGCTGAACAATCCGGATTGCAAGGACCCCACCACGCCGACCACCTGCGCTGCGACCGCGCACAGGCATTACGAGCTGTCGCGGTTGGGATGGGCCTCGCGCACGCTCGGTCACGTTTGCTACGAGAGCGGGGGCGACCCGCGCCGCTATCCGGTGCATTGCCTGCGGCAATATACCTGGGGCCAAGCGAGGGAAGACTACGTTCTGCCCGAGGCGCACACCGTCAGCGTCGCCTTGTCGTCCGCGTATCTCAAAGCGGCGGGCGCCGGCGAATGCACCTGGCTGTGGCGGGCGCGCTCCGGCATCGGGCAGTATGAAGCGCGCAAGCAGCCCTGTCGGAACAAGCTGGTCATCGCGCGCGTGCCGTTCTCGCTCAATCGCGCCGCCTCCGGCGTGTCGGTCAAAGTGCGACTGCCCAACGGCAGCGAGCTCAGCGAGCCCAATGTGGTGGTCGAGGACCTGCTGATCACCGCCTTTGGCGATTCCTTTGCGTCGGGCGAAAGCAACCCCGACCGGCCGGTCGCGTTCAGCGCCAGTCGCGAAATCCTCTACGACCCGAATATGGTTCGCGACGACATCGCCATGCGCACGATGAAGCCAAAGGAGAGCTACAGCACCGCCAGCGCCAATGGCGTCGATCCGCGCGTGCTGCCGCGCCGCCTGATGGAGGACGAGGAAAAGGACCTGATGTACAGGTTGACCTCGTCCAAATTCGAGGAAGCCTTCCACGCGGCGCGGGCGCGTTGGCTGAGCGCCGACTGCCACCGTTCGCAATATGGCTGGCCGTTCCGCGTCGGGCTGGAGCTGACGCTGGAAAACCGCCACCGCGCGGTGACGCTGATGTCGTTTGCCTGCTCGGGCGCCGAGGTGACCGAAGGTCTGTTCCTGCCGTTGAAGGCGCGCGAGGGCCATCCCGACTATGTGCGCCCGCAGTTCGATCAGCTCAGCGATCTGATTTGCCGCGGCGGCACCGCCGGGCGCACGCGCCAGGCCAGCTATCTCATGCCGGATTTCGGGGCCGGCAGCACCGACATCGTCACGCGCAGAATTGACGAGCGCTGGTGTCCGCCGGAGCGGCGCAAGCGACCGATCGATCTGGTGCTGATGTCGATCGGCGGCAACGACGTCGGCTTTGGCGCGCTGGCGGCTTACACGATGACCGAAAGCGCCGGCGATCTGGTGCCGATCGCGCGGTTGATCGGCAAGCAAATCCGCTTCTCGCCGGCGGTAGCGCGCGTTTATCTCGGCGTGCTCGATCGCCGCATGGAAGCCGTGAAAAAGGCGCTGCACGATGGCTTCGGCGTTGAGCCGTCGCGCGTGGTGCAGACCGCCTACGAACCGATCCAATTCGACGAGACCGGCAAACTGTGCGGCACCCAGCCGACGCTCGGCATGGACGTGCATCCCAAGCTCAGGCTTAGCCGCACCCGCATCGCCGAAACCGCCAACTTCCTGCACGATTTCCAGACGCGGCTGCAGTGCATCACCAGCACCAGCCGTTATCGCGGCTGCCCGCGCGGTTTGGCGACCGGCTCGGGCACCGGTTTCAATCTGGTCACCGAGCACTTCGTCAAATTCACCCGGCGCGGCATCTGCGCGCGCGACCCCAAGCGCGCAATCATGGACGGCATCATGATGGGCATGCCGCGCAAGCCGCCGAACGGCGACGATTTCAAGCCCTATTCGCCGGCGTATGAATTACCTTACGCCCACCGCTGGCGGCTGTTCCGCACGCCCAACGATGCCTTCCTCGTCGCCAATACGCATTTGGCCGGTATTTCGCTGTTCGACATCTTGCAGCCGGTTTATGCCGGGCTTTACGGCGGCGCCGTGCATCCGAGCGCGGAAGCGCATGCCATGGTCGCCGACAGCGTGATGCCGCATGTGCGCGCTATTCTCGCCAAGCATGAGAGCGTCGGCGCCAAGCCGGCGAATTAGCCGAAACGTTGCCGTTACGATTTGCGCCGGACTTGCACGCCGGCGCTTAAGGCTCGTCCAGCCGGATCGCCAAGCCGCCGTCCTGATAGTGCTTGGCCGCGGTGGCGCGGGCAAAGGCGAACAGCTGCTCGCGGGTTTTGATCCGGCACGCCGCCTTGTCGGCATGGCCGCAATAAGCGGCGCGGGTCTTCTCGTCGGCGTCGTCCTCATCGATCGCGCGCACCAGGTAGACGCCGTCGGCGAGCTTGCGCACGAGGGCGTATTCGCTGATCTGCGGGTGCGCGGTCGGCACGTCCTGAACGATGTAATCGCCCTCGAAGGCATGCACCGAAAACGCGCTGACATCTTCCAAGCCGCCGCCGGCATGAACGTAGAGCTTGCCGTTCCAGCTATAGACCGCCTGCTCGGGCTCGCTGGCGAGGCCTTTGCTCAGCGTATAAAGCTGCAGCCGTAGCTTTTGGCCGAGAAGCGGTTGCGAGTCGGTCAGGATGGCGCCGGCGGAATCGATGCAGCCGGCAAGGGAGAACGCGGCAAGCGCGACCAAAGTTGCGCAACGTATCGACGTTATTATTTTCGAGAAGGTCACCTTTTTTGCTCCTCACGCAAAACGCGTTCGATAAACGCTTTCAGCGGCGGCAGGTCCGTCTCAGCAATCTTAGCTAGTCGGGAAATATCGACGCGGTGATACGCATGGCGAAGCAAGTTTCCGAAATCTGCCATCCCCCGCCAGTCGATAGCGTGTTCCCGAGCTTTGATCTGGTCAGGAACATGCCGCCCTGCCTCACAGATAATTTCGAAGGAGCGTTCCAGCGCAAGGCGCAGGATGCGATCCTGAGAGATCGTTTCGACTGTTTTGCTTTGAAAAATAATTTGAATCTCGTCGATAGCCTCAAGAATATGGATGAGCCGATCGCCGAGTGTAGGAGGCACAGTCAAAATACCTTGATGAGATCGTCTGCAATGCGTTCGGTCATTCGTTGATCGAGGTCACTTCGCAAAGTGGCCTGTGTCTCGATGCCGATAGCGTCCTGAATGATGTGCTGTACGCCGACCAGATCGAGCAACGAAAATTCCGTTTTTGGATCGATATCGACGAGCACGTCGAGATCGCTGTTCACCCGTGCATCGTCGCGCGAGCGCGAGCCAAAAATGGCCAGACTGGTGACACCTTCGGCTTTCAGAGCCGGAGCGGTCTCGCGCAGCTTGGCAATGATATCGTCGCGGGTCATGGCGATCCCGGCCTCACTCCGCCGCCTCTTTGTCGTGCCCCAGCCGCTTGTTCAGCGACTTGAGCAGCTTCTCGGCGGCTTCCGCGATCACCGTGCCGGGCGGGAAGATGGCCTCGCAGCCGGACTTCATCAGCGCATCGTAGTCCTGCGGCGGCACCACGCCGCCGACGACAATCATAATGTCGTCGCGGCCTTGCGCCGCCAGCTCTTTCTTCAACTCCGGCACCAGCGTCAAATGCGCGGCGGCCAGCGACGAGACGCCGAGAATGTGCACGTCGTTCTCCACCGCTTGGCGCGCGGCTTCGGCGGGCGTGGCAAACAGCGGCCCGATATCGACGTCGAAGCCGAGATCGGCAAAAGCCGATGCGATCACCTTTTGGCCGCGGTCGTGGCCGTCCTGGCCGATCTTGGCGACCAGCAGGCGCGGGCGGCGGCCCTCGGCCTGCTCGAAGGCTTCGACCGCGTTGCGCACCCGTTCGACGGCGCCGGTCATGCCGACCTCCCGCTTGTAGACCCCGGTGATCGCCTTGATCTCCGCGCGATGGCGTCCGTACACCTTTTCGAGCGCCGATGAAATCTCGCCGACGGTCGCCTTGGCGCGCGCGGCGTCGACCGCCAGCGCCAAAAGGTTGCCGTTGCCGCGGTCGGCGGCGCGCGTGAGCGCATCGAGCGCTTCTTTGAGTGCAGCGGGGTCGCGCTCGGCCTTCAGCCGCGCGAGCTTGTCGAGCTGCATGTTGCGCACGGCGGTATTGTCGATCTTGAGCACCTCGATATGCTCTTCCTCGGTCGGCTGGTATTTATTGACGCCGATCACCGACTGCACGCCGGCATCGATGCGCGCCTGCGTCTTGGCGGCGGCTTCCTCGATGCGCAGCTTGGGAATGCCGGCCTCGATCGCCTTGGTCATGCCGCCGAGCCCTTCGACCTCCTCGATATGGCCCCAGGCCTTGCGCGCGAGCTCGTACGTCAGCCGCTCGACATAATTAGAGCCGCCCCAGGGATCGACGATTCGCGTCGCGCCGGCCTCCTGCTGCAGCACGATCTGGGTGTTGCGGGCGATGCGGGCGGAGAAGTCGGTCGGCAGCGCCAGCGCCTCGTCGAGCGCATTGGTGTGCAGCGACTGAGTCTGGCCTTGCGTCGCCGCCATCGCTTCGATCATGGTGCGGGCGACATTGTTGAACACGTCTTGCGCCGCCAGCGACCAGCCCGAGGTCTGGCTGTGCGTGCGCAGCGACAGCGAGCGCTCGTTCTCCGGCTTGAACGGCTTCATCAGCTTGGCCCAGATCATGCGCGCGGCGCGCAGCTTGGCGATCTCCATGAAATAGTTCATGCCGATCGCCCAGAAGAACGACACGCGTGGCGCGAACTGGTCGACGGTCAGCCCCGCCTTGATGCCGGCGCGCACGTATTCGACGCCGTCGGCAAGCGTATAGGCGAGTTCCAGGTCCTGCGTCGCGCCGGCTTCCTGCATGTGATAGCCGGAAACCGAAATCGAATTGAACTTCGGCATCTCGGCGGAGGTGTAGGCGAAGATGTCGGAGATGATGCGCAACGACGGCCCGGGCGGGTAGATATAGGTGTTGCGCACCATGAATTCTTTGAGGATGTCGTTCTGGATGGTGCCCGACAGCTTCGCGTGCGGCACGCCCTGTTCTTCCGCCGCCACGATATAGAGTGCGAGAATGGGCAGCACCGCGCCGTTCATGGTCATCGACACGCTCATCTGGTCGAGTGGGATGCCGCTAAACAGCGTGCGCATGTCGTAGATCGAATCGATCGCGACGCCCGCCATGCCGACATCGCCGGCAACGCGCGGATGATCCGAGTCGTAGCCACGATGGGTGGCGAGATCGAAGGCGATGGAGAGGCCCTTCTGGCCGGCGGCGAGGTTGCGCCGGTAGAAGGCATTGGAATCTTCCGCCGTGGAGAAGCCGGCATATTGCCGGATGGTCCAGGGCTGCGCGGCGTACATGGCCGGATAGGGGCCGCGCAAGTAAGGCGGCTTGCCGGGGAAGGTGTCGAGGAAGTCGAGCCCGGCAAGATCGGCTTCGCTATAGTTCGGTTTGACGGCGATCCCTTCCGGCGTCTGCCAGGGCGCGGCTGAGCCATTGCCGGCGGGAACCGGCGCGTCGGCGAAAGCGACGGTGGCGAAGTTGGGGACCTGAGTCATTTGATAGCCAGACTATCATGGGCGGCCTGCAAGGTCGAAAGCACGTCGCAGCCCACAAATATGAAGGCCTTCACGCCCGCCTCCTGCCATTTTTCCTCGTCGTTGCCCGGCCGGCCGGCGAGGTGGACGAGGGCGCCGGCGGCGCTCAGCGCCTTGGCGGCGACAGCGGCGTCCGTCTCGTAGACCTTGTCGGATGAGCACAGGCAGGCGAGCCTGGCGCCGGAGGCTTTGTACGCCGCGACCAGCGCCGCGATGTCGGTCTTCACCTCTCCCGTTGGGAGAGGTCGCTCCGGCGCCGAAGGCGACGGAGCGGGTGAGGGGTTAGGGCGTTCGATTGAGGCTTGCTCCCCCTCACCCAACCGCTTCGCGGCCGACCTCTCCGCCGAGGGGAGAGGTGAAGAAAGAGAAAAGCCGTCATTGGTCACCGCCTCGATGCCGCCGGCCTCGTAGAAATTGCGGGCGAAGGTCGCGCGCGCGGTGAAGTCGGACAATTTGCCGAGATTGGCCAGAAACATTTTCGGTCGCGCGCCGGTCTTGGCAAGAATTGCGTCCGACTTGTCGCGCAAGACCTCGAAGGGTTGGGCGAGGCGGATCGCGGGCAAGGCCTCAAACATCGCCGGCTGCAACGGCGCACTCACCCGCAGCACGTCGAGCACCTTGACCGGCACTTCGGCAAGATTGGGGTAGTCGCTGGCGCCGGTGAGCGCATCTTTGCGGCGCGCCACCGCCGCCTGCCGCGCTGCGCGGGTGGCGGCGACTTTTTTCTGCAATAGGCCTTGCGCGATGGCCGCCCCCGCGCCACCGGCCGCTTCGATCTCCTGGAACAGGATCCAGGCGGTTTTGGCGATCTCCTCGGTCAGCGCCTCGATGCCGCCGGCGCCGGCAGCCGGGTCGGCGACGCGGAAGAGATTGGACTCCTCCAGCAGGATGAGCTGCATGTTGCGCGCGACGCGGCGCGCGAAACGGTCGGGCAGGCCGATGGCGAGCGTGAACGGAAGCGCGCTTACCGCATCGGCGCCGCCGACGCCGGCGGCGGTCACCGCGATCGTCGTGCGCAGCATGTTCACGTAAGGGTCGCGCGCGGTCATCATGCGCCAAGCCGTCTCGGCGGAGACGAAAGCCGGCTGCGGCGTCAGCCCGCTCGCTTGCTCGATGCGTGCCCACAATTTCCGCAAGCTACGGAACTTGGCGATGGTGAGGAACTCGTCGGCATCGGCGGCCAGCCGGAAGAAGATCAGTCGCCGCGCTGCATCGGGCGCGACGCCGGCATTGGCGAGCGCGCGCCAATAATCGACGGCATTGCCGATCACGAAAGCCAGTTCCTGCGCCTCCGAGCCTGCGGCGGCATGCACGCTGCGCCCATCGGCAACCGCGAACGGACCCTTGAAGCCGGCCGCCGCCAGATCGGTCACACGCTTGGCAAAGATCGGCGCCAGTCTGTCCCACGGCAGCGGCGCCGTGCCGCTCGTCGCCATGGCGCCGAGCGGGTCGAAGCCGAAACGGATCTGCGTGGCGGCGGGATCGATGCCGCGCTTCTTCACCAGCGCCGCCAGTGCGCTTGCCGCCTCCAGGTGCTGGCGGCTGAGGTCCAGCTCCAGCGCAATCCCGGCATCGAGGTAAACGCCGTCAAGCGCGCGCGCGATCGTCTCGGCCGAGCCGTCGATCCCGTAGCCGTAGGCGCCGGCGCTGTCGGCGAAGACCAGCGCCAGCCCGGTGGCGCCGTTTTCCAACCCATGCCGGGCTTCGGCATTGGCGGATTGCGGGTCGGGATGATCGACGCGCGCCAGCACTTGCCAGGGCAGCGCCGCGCGGCCGGCGACCGGGCTTGCATGAGCCGCGCGTGGGTAGAGCGGCGCGACCTGCAAGCCGTCATAGGTCTGACTGACCAGGCGCTTCTCGAACGAGGCGCCCTTGAGCGCGGCGTCGACCAGCTTGCGCCATTCCGCTTCGGATGTTGGCGGGAATTCGCCGGCCAGGGAAAGGTCATTCATCGGCGGAAATTGCCACAAACGATGCGGTCTCGCTATTGAGATAAAGCAAATTGCATGCCCGTCAGCGCGCCAGCCGTTCGATGCCGTCGGCATCGATGGCGGCGGCCGCCTCGCTGACCTTGCGCCCGGCAATGATCTTGTCCGGCGCGATCTCGGCCAGCGGCAGCAGCACAAAGGCGCGCTCGAAAAGCTGCGGGTGCGGCAGGGTCAGACCCAGTTCATCCAAGGTCAGGTCGTCATAGGTGATGATGTCGATATCGGCGGTACGCGGGCCCCAGCGCTTTTCGTGGGCGCGGTCGCGGCCGAGCTGCAGCTCGATGCCCTGCGCGCGTTCCAGAAGCTCGCGCGGCTTGAGCACGGTCTCGACCGCGATGCACAGATTGATGAACGGCGGCTGATATTTGAAACCCCAGGGCGGCGTGCGGTAATCCGACGAGCGCGCCATCAGGCGCACCGCCTTGCCGTCGCAAAACAGCCGCACCGCGCGGTCGAGGATGAGGCGGCTGTTTCCGACATTACCGCCGAGCGCCAGCAGCGCGTCGGTCATGATTGCCGCGTCCGCACCAGCGTGACGCCGACGTCGTCGAAGGTGGCGGCGACCGGCGCATGCGGCTTGTGGATGGTGACCGCGACGGAGGCGACGCGGGCAAACCGCGCCAGCAGTGCGTCGGCGACCTTGCCGGCGGCGGCCTCGATCAGGCGGAAGCGCTGGGCGCAGAAGGCCTGGCTCGCGCAATCGACCACCTGATCGTAGGACACAGTATCGACCACTTTGTCGGAGCGCGCCGCAGCCGACAGATCGATCTCAAGCGCGAGGTCGAGGGAGAAGGTCTGCCCGACCTTGGCCTCGTAGGCCATCACGCCGTGATAGGCGTGCAGCGACAGCCCGGTGATGAAAATACGGTCGCTCATCGCGCGCCCTCGATGGCGGCCGCGACCCGCAGCGCCTGCACGGTTTCGGCGACGTCGTGCACCCGCACGATCGCTGCGCCCTTATGCACCGCCTCGATATGGCTGGCGATCGAGCCGCCCAGCCGCTCATCGGGCGGGGAGGGGGTGACCGCGTTGATGAAGCGCTTGCGCGAAGCCCCGACCAGGAGCGGCAGGCCAAAACGGGCGAATTCGCCCAATTGGGCGATGCAGGCGAGGCTTTGTTCCGGCGTTTTGCCGAAACCGATGCCGGGATCGAGCACGATCTTGTCGCGCGCGATGCCGGCCTGGGCGGCGATGGCGAGCGAGCGCGAGAAGAAGGCGGTCACCTCGGCGATAATATCGAGCGCCGCATCGGCGGCATCGCGGTTATGCATGACGATGACCGGCACGCCGCGCTTGGCAACCAGCAGCGCCATGGCCGGGTCGTGCTGCAGCCCCCAGACGTCGTTGACGAGTCCGGCGCCTTGGTCGAGCGCCCAGGCGGCGACCTCCGCCTTGATGGTGTCGATCGATACCGGCAGGCCGAGCCCGATCACCGCCGGCAGCACGGGTTTGAGCCGCGCCAGTTCCTCTTGCGCCGACACCGGCTTGGCGCCGCCGTAAGGTCGCGTGGATTCCGCGCCGACATCGAGGATATCGGCGCCCTGTTCCACCATGTCGCGGGCATGGGCGATGGCCACCGTCGGGTCGAGGAATTTGCCGCCGTCCGAGAACGAGTCCGGCGTGATGTTGAGAATGCCCATTACCAGTGCGCGTCCGCGCGAAAGCAACGCGGAAAGGGCGTTGGTTGCTGCTGTTTGTGCTGCTTCTGCTGCGGCGGTAGTCGCCATGCCGGTCGCTTTGCGCGGTCGGCGCGGGGCTGTCAAGCAGCCCCGGGCTCACCGCATCAATACGAAATCTTCAGCGGCAGCTTCTTGGCGTAGTCGATCCAGCGTGCCACCACCCGCTCGGAGGGAAGCTGACGCACCAGCTTGCGCTTCCGGTTGGCGTCGGCCATCGCCTTGGCCAGATTGGATGGGTTGCGGTATTTGAGTTCCTTGACGGTATCGACGCCGGCCGCCTGCAGCAATTCGCCATATTCCTTGCGAATGCCCCTGACGCGCATGCGGTCGGCGCAATTTGCCCAATGTAACAAGCGTTTTTCGTCGAATCCGGTCTTGATCGCCAAGGCCTTGCGGCCTTTTACCGTGCAAGCGGCCTCCAGCAGCCGTTCGCTCGACCGGATCCCCACCAACTTCAGGGTCGTGGCCGCTTCGCCATCGATCCCGTCGATGTCGGTGATGGGATAAGACATTCGTGCCTCCTCGTCCGCTTCTTAAGTCAGTCAAAAAGTCGACGTTCAAACAAACTGGCTCAGGCCCGGGATGGCGCCTACGACCTCGCCGATTGCATCCTCGCCGGCTTTCTCTCGGGCAAAGGCGATGGTCTCGCGGGTCACGCCTTGCACCTGACCCATGCTTAGTCCCGCCGCCATCATTTTGGTGCCGGCGCCCATGAGGCCGCCCATGGCGAACATGCCGCCGCCGGCGTCTAATCCTTGCTGGGCTTGCAGCAGCGCGTCCGCACCGGGAAGCTTGTCGATGAGGGCCTTGACCTTGTCGGCTGGCCCTTCTGCGCGCAGGAATTCGAGAATGATGCCGACAGCTTTCTCGGCAGCGGCTCGATCAACGCCGACATTGGCGACGAGACGCGCGATCAACTCATCCATGATCCCCTCACGCCCCGCGACACTGTCGGTCGGTTGTCGTCATATTGACCATGGTTAACGCCGATGACAAGCGCGTTGCGTTGTCGCGCGCACGATTGAGCGCAACGCACATCCACCGTCGCGGTCGTGTGTCAAGTAAATTGATACGGTGTGGCGCCGCGCGAATGCACGACGCGAAAATTTGTTGCACGCGAAGCACACCGATCAATGCAAGAAGTTAGCGAGGTGTCTGCGCACCATTCATAATTTTCTCTACGGCATTCCGGGAATACCACCGGCATCCGTAGAAATACGATTAGTATTTTTTCAGCTTGGGCGGTCGTTCGGCGCCGCTATGCTTTAAATATTCTAAATAGAAACGAAAAAGCCGTCGTCACGGCGCTCATGAGTGGCGTTGAGTTGCGGAAGGGATGCGTCATGAAATCGATTACGCGCGCGCAGGTCGTCGTGGTCGCCGACAGCGAACGATGCGCACTGCTGACGGCACGGCTGCGTCGCATGGAGGTCGCGCGCGTGACCGCGGTCGCCAATCTCGACGATGCGCGATGTCTCTGCCGTGCGGGCGGCGCCAATGTTTGTTTGGTGGCGTTCAAAGACATGGTCTTCGATGCGCCGGCGGCTGAAAACGACGCGCCCGGACGCGGCTGCGGCGTGCCCGCGTTGCTGCTGGTCGAGGTGGTGACGCCCTATCTGCGCCGGCTGGCGCGGCGGGGCGGCTATCTCGCCGTGATTCCAGAGAAAATCGCGCCCCGCCTGCTTTATCGCCGGCTCGGCGCGGCGCTGCAGCGCCGCCGCGCCGTGCGCGCCGGCCGGCCCCGCGCGCCATTGCCGCTGCGTTTCGGCCTTGTCGGCTATGCTGCCGATCAATTTGCCGGCTTGCGCAAGCCGAGGCTGCACTGACGACGCTTTTCAGCGCCGGATGGCGTTGCTAGTTTGGCTCCAAGCCGAAAAGGAGCCTCCCCATGAGCACACTCGACGCGGTTTTGCGCCGCATCGATCAGGATATCGACCAAAGTATCGAGCGTTTGTTTGCACTATTGCGCATCGCTTCGGTCTCAACCGATCCTGCCTACAAAGAACAATGCCGTGCCGCCGCCGAGTACGTGGCTGCCGACCTGCGCAGTATCGGGTTCGACACCGATATCCGGCCGACCGAGGGCCATCCGGTCGTGGTGGGCAAGGCCAACGGCGTTTCCGGCCCGCGCGTGCTTTTTTACGGACATTACGACGTGCAGCCGGTCGATCCGCTCAATTTGTGGACGTCGCCGCCGTTCGAGCCGCGCATCGAGACGCTGCCCGATGGCCGTAAGATCATCGTCGCGCGCGGTGCGTGCGACGACAAAGGCCAGGCCATGACTTTCATCGAAGCCTGCCGCGCCTTCCATGCGGTGACCGGCAAGCTGCCGTTGCCAATCACAACGATGATCGAAGGCGAGGAAGAATGCGGCTCGCGGCATTTGTTCGATTTCGTTCGCAACAACGCCGACGAATTCAAGCTTGACCTGGCGCTGGTCTGCGATACCGCCATGTGGGATCAGCAGACCCCGGCGATCACCACATCGCTGCGCGGGCTGGTCTACGAGGACGTGAAAATCACCTGCGCCGATCGCGACCTGCATTCCGGCCTGTTCGGCGGTGCAGCGCAAAACCCGATCCGGCTGCTGGCCAAAATCCTCGGCGCCCTATGGGACGACAATGGCCGCGTCACCATTCCGGGGTTCTATGACGGGGTGAAAGAACTGCCGTCCGATATCAAGGCCGATCTCAAGGGACTCGATCTCAGCCCGGAGAAATTTCTCGGCCCGATCGGCCTCAAAACCCCGGCCGGCGAGAAGGACCGCATGCTGATCGAGCAGATCACCACGCGGCCGACCGCCGAAATCAACGGCATCGTCGGCGGCTATACGGGGGAGGGCGCCAAAACGGTCATTCCAGGTCAGGCTTCGGCCAAAGTGTCGTTTCGGCTGGTCGGCGACCAGGACCCGCAAAAGATCCGCGACGCCTTTCGCGCCTTCGTGCGTGAACGTCTGCCGGCCGACTGCAAGGTCGAATTCGGCAATTTCGGCTTGGCGCCGGCGATCCAGCTTTCATTCGATAGTCCGGCGCTGAACAAGGCGCGCAACGTGCTGGCCGAGGAATGGGGGCACAAGGCGGTCGCGGTCGGCGCCGGCGGCTCGATCCCGATCGTCGCCGACTTCAAGAGCGTGCTCGGCATGGATTCGCTGCTGGTTGGATTCGCGCTCGACGACGACCGGGTGCATTCGCCGAACGAAAAGTTCGACCTCAAGTGCTACCACAAGGGTATCCGCTCCTGGGCGCGGATATTGGATGCGCTTTCGCAGCAGTAGAGGGTGTCGCGTGTTCCCGACACGGTGCGGTATCCTCGGTTCGCGCTACGCGCGCCCCGAGGACAGGCTCCGTGGTGCGCCGCAGACCCGGGACCCCGGTTAAAGCTGGGCCTCATATCAGCGCAGCACTTCGCAGTCGCTTGTGCTGCGCAGCATCCGGGGCACGAAGCCGCTATATAGGCGACATGGCTCCACCGCTTCTTCAGCTCAAGGACATTGCACTGACCTTCGGCGGCACGCCCCTGCTCACAGGGGCGGAGCTGTCGGTCTCCGCGGGCGAGCGCGTGTCGCTGGTCGGGCGCAATGGATCGGGTAAATCGACTTTGCTGAAAATCGCCGCAGGCCTGGTCGAGCCCGACCGCGGCACGGTTTTCGTACAGCCGGGAATTTTGGTGAGCTATTTGCCGCAAGAGCCTGATTTCTCCGGCTTTGCCTCCACCTCGGCCTATGTCGAGGCCGGATTGCCGCCGAGCGGCGACAGCCATGCTGCCCGGGCTTGGCTGGAGCACCTCGGCCTCACCGGCCGGGAAGACCCGGGCCATCTCTCCGGCGGCGAAACGCGCCGCGCCTCGCTCGCGCGCGTGCTGGCGGCAGCGCCCGACATCCTGCTGCTCGACGAGCCGACCAATCATCTCGACCTCACGACCATCGAATGGCTGGAGCGCGAGCTCGATACCCGGCGCGCCGCGCTGGTGATCATCAGCCACGATCGGCGCTTTCTCTCGACGCTATCGCGCGCGACTGTCTGGCTCGATCGTGGTCAAACCCGGCGCATCGAGCGCGGTTTTGCCCATTTCGAGGAATGGCGCGACGCGCTGCTGGCGGAGGAGGAGCGTGAGCAGCACAAGCTCGACCGCAAGATCGTGGCCGAGGAGCGCTGGATGCGCTACGGCGTCACCGGCCGGCGCAAGCGCAACATGCGCCGGGTCGGGCAGTTGCAGGCGCTGCGGGACCAGCGCCGCACACACCGCGCTGCCGCCGGCGACGTAGCCATGACCGCGGGGACCGCCGCGCCATCCGGGGTGCTGGTTATCGATGCGAAAGGCGTCGGCAAGAGTTACGGCGACCGCGCCATCGTCCGGGACTTCGCGATCCGCATCCAGCGCGGCGATCGCATCGGCGTTGTGGGCCCGAACGGCAGCGGCAAAACCAGGCTGATCGGCCTGCTGACCGGGGTATTGCCGCCCGAAACAGGCACGGTCCGGCTCGGATCGAACCTGGTGGTGGCGGCGCTCGACCAGCACCGCGACAGCCTCGATCCGGGAGTCACGGTCAGCGATGCGCTGACCGGCGGCCACGGCGACACGGTGATGGTGAACGGCGTCGCCAAACACATCGTCGGCTATATGAAGGACTTCCTGTTTTCGGCCGAGCAGGCACGCACGCCGCTCGGCAAGCTCTCGGGCGGCGAACGCGGCCGCCTGATGCTGGCGCAGGTGCTGGCCAAGCCGTCGAACCTCTTGGTGCTCGACGAGCCGACCAACGATCTCGACATGGAAACGCTGGACGTGCTCGAGGACATGCTGGGCGACTATCCCGGCACCGTCCTGCTCATCAGCCACGACCGCGACTTTCTCGACCGGCTGGTGAGCGGCGTGATCGTGCCGGAGGGCAACGGCCGCTGGACCGAATATGCCGGCGGCTATAGCGACATGCTGGCGCAGCGCGGCGCCGATCTGACGCGCGAGCGCAAGCCGGAAGCGCCCAAGTCCGCCAAAGCGGCCGCCGCGGCGGCGATAGCGCCGCAGCCCGCCAAACGGCGGCTGAGCTTCAAGGACAAGCACGCGCTGGAGACGCTGCCGAAGACGATCGTTGCCCTGCAGGCGGAAGCCAGCGTGCTGCAGGCCAAGCTCGAAGACCGGCAATTTTACGCCCGCGACCGCGCCGGCTTCGAACAGGTCACCGCCGCGCTCGGCGAGCTGCAGCACAGGATCGCGGCGGCGGAGGAGCAGTGGTTGGCTCTCGAAATCCTGCGCGAGGAGATTGGCGGCTGACGGCCGCGCCGGGCGGCACGCGGAACGTGCGGGCGCAGATTTCGTCGCTCCGGAAAGGTGAGCAGGGCTAATTCTTGAGCCGGTAGCCAGTCTTGAAAATCCACCAGACGATGGCGAGACAAACCACCAGGAAGACCAGCGTCATGGCCAGGCTGACGGCAACGTTCACGTCGGCGATCTCGAAGAAGCTCCAGCGGAAGCCGCTGATCAGATAGACCACCGGGTTGAACAGCGCGACTTTCTGCCAGAGCGGCGGCAGCACGCTGGTGGAATAGAAGGTGCCGCCAAGGAAGGTCAGCGGTGTGATGATGAGCAACGGCACGACCTGCAGCTTCTCGAAATTGTCCGCCCAGATGCCGATGATGAAGCCGAGCAGGCTGAAGGTCGCCGCGGTCAGCACCAGAAAAGCCAGCATCCAGAACGGGTGCGCGATGCGCAGCGGCACGAACAACCAGGAGGTGGCGAGGATGATGAGGCCGAGGATGATCGACTTGGTGGCGGCGGCCCCGACATAGCCGAGCGCGATTTCGAAGGCCGAGACCGGCGCCGACAGGAGTTCGTAGATGGTGCCGACGAAGCGCGGAAAATAGATGCCGAAGGAGGCGTTCATGGTGCTCTGCGTCAGCAGCATCAGCATGATCAGACCGGGCACGATGAAGGCGCCGTAGGAGACGCCCTCGATCTGGGTGATGCGCGAGCCGATGGCCGCGCCGAACACCACGAAATAGAGCGAGGTCGACAGCACCGGCGAGACGATGCTCTGCCAGATGGTGCGCCGGGTGCGCGACATCTCGAAGCTGTAGATCGCCTGCACGGCGCGTAAGTTCATCATCGCTCGCTTACCAGGCTGACAAAAATATCCTCCAGCGAGCTTTGCCGGGTCTCGAGGTCGCGAAAGCGGATGCCGGCGTTGCTGAGGCCGCTCAGCAAAGCGGTGACGCCGGTGCGCTCGGCTTGCGTGTCGTAGGTGAAGACCAATTCGTCGCCGCCATTGGCCAGCATCAGATTATGCGCGGCAAGCGCTGGTGGAATGACATCGAGCTTCTTCTGCAGATGCAAGATCAACTGCTTTTTGCCGAGCTTGCGCATCAGCTCGGCCTTCTCCTCGACCAAGATGATCTCGCCTTTGTTGATCACGCCGATGCGGTCGGCCATGTCCTCGGCTTCCTCGATGTAATGCGTGGTGAGAATGATGGTGACGCCGGAGGCGCGCAAACTCCGCACCACCTGCCACATGTCCTTGCGCAATTCGACGTCGACGCCGGCAGTCGGTTCGTCAAGGAACAGGATCTGCGGCTCGTGCGCCAGCGCCTTGGCGATCAGCACGCGCCGCTTCATGCCGCCCGACAGCGTCATGATCTTGTCGTCCTTCTTGTCCCACAGCGAGAGCGCGCGCAGAACCTTTTCGAGGTGGGCCGGATTGCGCGGCTTGTTGAACAAACCGCGGCTGAAGGTGACCGCGCCCCACACGCTCTCGAAGGCGTCGGTGTGTAATTCCTGCGGCACCAGCCCGATCAGCGAGCGCGCGGCACGGTAATCCGATTGAACGTCGTGGCCGTCGACCGTCACCTTGCCAGCGCTCGGCACCAAGATGCCGCAAACGATGCCGATAAGCGTGGTCTTGCCGGCGCCGTTCGGCCCGAGCAGCGCGAAGATTTCGCCGCCGCGGATGTCGAGATTGATCGACTTCAGCGCCTGGAAGCCGGAGGCATAGGTCTTCGACAGATTGGCGATGGAAATAATCGAGGGCATGGAGGGGGTCCGCACAGCGCCCGGCATATAGGCGCGCGTCGGCGGAAACGCCAGTCCGCCGCCCGGGGGTCCTTAGGGGCCCGCCACAATCGGGAAATTATAAGCGCGGTCGGCGCCCGGCACGGAGAGCGTGTAATGCCACCATTCGCGCCAATAATTGTGGAAGCCGCGCGCCAACATCGCCGAGTGCAGCACCTCGCGCCAGTGACGCTGCTTGGCCGTGATCTCGCGGTTGCGCGTGTAGCTCATGACGTCGAAGCAATCGAACGAGGTTCCCATGTCGATGCTGTTGTCGGGCGCGCGCGCGGGCTTCGGCCCGTTGCAGGCGCCGTAATGCGCTTGCGGATCGAACGGCATTTGGTGCGCGGCCGGCAGCGGAACGATGGTCAGATCGACCGCAACGCCGCGCGAGTGCGCGGAATAGGACGCGATATAGCCGAGCGCGACCACGCGATCCTTGGGCGTGCGCGGGTGAAAGCGGGCAAACGCCTTGCCGCGCTGGCTTTCACCCCAGGTGACGAAGGCGTGCACGCCACGCGTGGGCCGCAGGCAATCATAGACCTTCAGTGTGAAGTGCTTACGGCGCAAATCGCGCTGCACTTTCGACAGCGCCGCCGCCACCGGACGCAGCAAGATGCATTCGCCGGCCTCATAGCCCGGCACCACGCGGCCGGTGAAATTGTTCCTGGTCGCATAACGCATGTCCTGCAAGATGGTCGGATCGATGTCGCGCAGATGGACCAGCGGCGCCGGCAGGTGGTGGCCGGCGGCGAGCGCGGGCGCTGCCGCCAAACCAGCCAACGTAAAAAACAACGCCCGTATGCCCATCAGCCGAGCGCCGCCAGGCCGCTCAGATCGCTCAGCGTCTGCTTGGGCGGGAAATCCAAATATTCGTCCGGCATCTTGCTGCGGTTGACCCAGATGCCGCGGAAGCCGACCGAGACGCTCGCCATAACGTCCCAGCGATTGGACGAGACGAACGTCACGTCACCCGGCGCGCATTTGAAGTGATCGGTCACCAGCGCGTAGACCTGCGGCCGCGGCTTGAACATTTTCAAGACATCGACCGACAGCACCGCATCGAGATCGCTGCCGAGACGCGCGCCCTCCACCGCACCTTTCAGCATATTGGGCGAGCCGTTCGACAGGATGGCGGTCTTGTGCCCGGCCGCTTTAAGCGCGCGCAGCGCCGTGCGCGCATCGGGGAAGGCGTCGAGCTGGAAATAGGCCTCGAGCAATTTCGGCTTCAGCGCCTTGTCGACCGAGGGGACCCGTGCCAGCGCATGATCGAGCGCCCGCTCGGTCAGCGTCCAGAAGTCGGCGTAATGGCCGGACAGCGTCAACGTCCAGCTATATTCGAGCTGCTTCAGCCGCCAGATTTCCGACATGCGGTCGGCGTCAGGCCCGACCTGCGCGCGAAAACGCGCCATCGCGGCATGCACGTCGAACAACGTGCCGTAGGCATCGAATACATAAATCGCCATTGCTTCCTCCGATCGACAATTCGCTTGAGCCTTTGCGGCGGTCCTAACCTATGATGGCGCTTTCCGATTCTTGCCGGATATGGCCCGGCGGTCCGAACCCTTCTTTAAGGGAAAGCCCAGTATCGATAGGCGGGTCAAGCCCGCGGCTGACAACATTGAGTGATGGAGAGGTTAATGGCGCCGGGACCGAGCTGGTCGAAGACCTGGTCGTTCTATGAAGGCGACTGGCACGAGGGCAATTTCGCGATCATGGGCGTGCGCACCCACGGCGCCTGGCTCGGCTCCTCGGTGTTCGACGGCGCCCGTGCCTTCGAAGGGGTGACGCCCGACCTCGACCTACACTGCGCGCGGGTCAACGCCTCGGCCACCGCCATGCAGCTTAAGCCGGTGGTCTCGGTCGAGAAATGGATGGCGCTGACGCGCGACGGTATCAAGCGTTTCGACAAGGACACGCCGCTCTACATCCGCCCGCTCTATTGGGCCGAGCGCAGCAGCTCGCTTCTTGTCGCGCCCGATCCGGAATCGACCAACTGGTGCCTCACGCTCTACGAGGCGCCGTTGCGCTCGCCCGACGGCTTCGCCATCACGCTGTCGCGCTACCGCAAGCCGAGTTTTGAATACGCGCCGACCGACGCCAAGGCCGGCTGTCTCTACCCGAACAATGCGCGCGCCTTGCACGAGGCCAATGCCCGCGGCTTCGGCAATTGCGTGATGCTCGACATGCTCGGCAATGTGGCGGAGACGGCGACGTCCAATCTGTTTACGGCCAAGGATGGCGTGGTGTTCACGCCGGCGCCCAACGGCACTTTCCTCAACGGCATCACCCGCCAGCGCGTCATCAAGCTGTTGCGTGGCGCCGGCGTCAGCGTGGTGGAGACGGCGCTCTCCTATGACGATCTGCTCAAGGCCGACGAGATTTTCTCCTCCGGCAATTATTCCAAGGTCGTGCCGGTCAACCGCATCGAGGAGCGCTCATTGCAGCCCGGCCCGCTCTACCGCAAGGCGCGCGAGCTCTATTGGGAATTCGCACACGCCTGACCGGCGCTGGCCTCACGTCTCGCTCTTCGCCGCTTTGATGGTGTGCAGCGCGTGCAAAAGATCGATCGGTACCGGGAACACGATGGTCGAGTTCTTCTCGCCGGCGATGTCCTGCAGCGTCGACAGATAGCGTAACTGCATCGATTCCGGATGCTCGGCCAGCATCTCGCCGGCCTGCACCAGCTTCTCGGCCGCCTGCTGCTCGGCTTCCGCGCTGATGATGCGGGCGCGCCGGTAGCGCTCGGCTTCCGCCTGGCGGGCGATGGCGCGGATCATGCTTTCGTCAATGTCGATATGCTTGATCTCGACATTGGCGACCTTGATGCCCCAGGCGTCGGTCTGCCGGTCGAGGATTTCCTGAATGTCGTGATTGAGCTTGTCGCGCTCGGCCAGCATCTCGTCGAGCTCGTGCTTACCGAGCACGGAGCGCAGCGTGGTCTGCGCCAATTGGCTGGTGGCGGCGAAGAAGTTCTCGACCTGGATCACCGCCTTGTCGGGATCGACCACGCGGAAATAGACGACCGCATTGACCTTGACGGAGACGTTGTCGCGCGAGATCACGTCCTGGCTTGGCACGTCATGCACGATGGTGCGCAGATCGACGCGCACCATCTGCTGCACGACGGGGATGAGGATCATCAGTCCCGGCCCCTTGACGCCGGTATAGCGGCCGAGCGTGAACACGACCGCGCGCTCGTATTCGCGCATGACTTTGATCGCGCTATAAAGAAACAGGATGATGAGGGCCGCGATCACGGCGTACCAAACGGCGTCATTCAGCATCCAAGACATGGCAGGCTCCTCATGGTTTCGGTGACGTACCCGGCTCCGGCCCGATCACCAGCGTCAAATCACGGCGCTCGAGGATGCGGACGCGTTCGCCAGGCCTGAGCGGGGACGCCGATGTGGCGCGCCAGCGCTCGCCCAGAACTTGCACGACGCCTTCCGCCTCGGCCCAGCTCAGCACTTCTCCGTCGCGGCCGATCAGCGCGTTGTCGCCGGTGACTGTGTGGCGGCGGTGCGAGCGCCAGATGGCGGCGATCGCGACGATCAGAAAGGCGCCGCTGGTCGCGGCAGCCGTGCCTATCACCGACCAGGACAGCTCGAAGCCGGGCGTCTCGCCATGGAACAGGAACAGCGATCCGATGACGAAGGCGGCGATGCCGCCGATCCCGATCACGCCGAAGGTCGGCAGAAATGCTTCCGCCAGCATCATCGCCATGCCGAGCAGCAACAGCCCGACGCCGGCATAATTGATCGGCAGCAGGTTGAGCGCGTAGAGCCCGACCAGCAGCGAGATCGAGCCGAGCACGCCGGGGAAATAGGTCCCCGGGCTGAAGAATTCGAACATGATGCCGTAGACGCCGGCCAGCAGCAGCAGATAGGCGATATTGGGATTGGTGATGATGGCGAGCAGCCGCGTGCGCCAATCCGGCTCGTAGGGCACCACGCTGAGGCCGCTCGTCTTCAGCGTCACCGCACGGTCGCCGATCTTCACACTGCGGCCGTCGGCCTGTTTCAAGAGATCGTCGACGCTGCTCGCGATCAACTCGATCACGTGCTGATCCTTGGCTTCGGTGTCGGTCAGGGTCGCTGCTTCGCGCACGGCCTTTTGCGCCCATTCGACGTTGCGGCCGCGCAACTGCGCCAGGCTGCGGATATAGGCGATCGCGTCATTGATCACCTTGGCCTCTTCCGCGGTCGACGGCGTGGTAGCCTCTTTCTTGGTTTCGTCCTTCTTGTTGTCGTCTTTTTTCTTGCTGCCGCCGCCGAACAGGCCGCCACCGATCTGCACCGGCGTCGCGGCGCCGAGGTGCGTTGACGGCGCCATGGCGGCGAGATGGCTGGCATACAGGATGTAGGTGCCGGCGCTCGCCGCTCGGGCGCCGCTCGGGCTGACGTAGCCGATCACCGGAATGTGCGAATCGAGAATGTCGTGGATGATCTCGCGCATGGACGACGATAGGCCGCCCGGGGTGTCGAGCCGCAGCACGACGACCGCGGCCTTGCGCCGCTCGGCTTCGCGCAATCCGTTGTGGACATATTCAGTCGTCGCCGGACCGATGGCGCCGGTGACATTCAATACAAGGGCGCTCTGCGGCGCCGCGGTGTCTTGCGCCGATACCGCGTGGGGCGCAATCAGCAGCAACGCTGCGGCAGTCAACCCGGAGAGGACTTTAGCCATCCTGGTCTGCTCAACGCCTGCGCACGGGCCGGGATAGTGCCATAGCTGGGCCCGCGATGGAACTGGACCGCCGATGCCGAAAAGGCCGCCTGCGTTGCGGCATCCAGCATCGGCTTGGTGCGCGGTATCGTCGCGTTGACCTCAAGTTTCAGTCCGTTAGGTAGGCGAGATCGACGGTCGAGCGGGCGGCGCTGATTCATGCTGCCGGTTCGGCGCGGGCGCGTTTTGCTCGGCGATGAAAGCTCGCGCCAAACGGCCACTGTGCCGAGTGCTCTCCACAAACCAGCAAAGGATCATGCCGATGAAGCTGACCTCCCCACTGGTCGAACGCACTTTAAGTCAATTTGAGGCCCAGGCCATCCCGGAGAATCATCCGGTGGTGCCGCAGCTCAATTCGTTGTTCGGCGATCACACCTTCTTCCTCAACAACAACGGGCTGAGCATTGTCGAGCCGTCCGGTGAGACCGATAGCGGCGCGCAGACCGGACAGGTGGTCAAAGTCGCTGGCTGGAATGACGACGAGAAGACGAGCCTCGTGCCCCACAAGCCGGAACTGACCGACGTGGTCGTGGTGCTCGAGCAGAAGAGCGACGGCGCGGCCTGACGATCGGCACGCCGCTCACTGCGGCGGCGGCAGCGTCAGCAAATTCGGCATTGGGCGGCCACGCAGGTCGTAGACGCGGGCGAAGGTCACGCCCGCGCGCTTGATGTCGACCAGCAGCGGCGCGTTCAAATGCCGGCAATAAAACGTGCCGAGCGCCATCGCGAAATCGGCTTTCTTCCGATCGAAGGTGGTTTCGAATTGCGGCCCGAGATCCTGCGCGGCCGCCGCCTCCGGCCCACAGATCGCCACCACCCAGCGCCGCCCTTGCGGCGCGCGCGTGGCGGCAAGCCGCGCGCGCAATTCATCGGCCGCCTGCTTGAAGGCCAGCCCCCAATAATCGAGCATGTATTTGTCTTGCGCGCCGCGCACGCCGCCGGCGAGCGGATTGAAATAGACGTATTCGTAAGGATGCAGCCGCGCCATGCCGGCGATCGGCAAGGCGAGGCCGGCGATGCACGATCGCGGCCAGCGCCGCCTTGCCGCGCGCTGGCGCGCGTGCGCGCAAGCCAAGCGACGGCGAGCCCGCCCAGCGCGGCGAAGGGCGGCACCACGAAAATGAAATGGCGCAGCCCGTTATAGAGCGCCGGCCGCGTCAGCATGGCGATGCCGATGGGCAATAAAGCGGCCAGTGCCACCAGGAGAAAAACGGCGCCGCGATTGGGCGGCGTATCGCGGCGCGCGGCGACAAAAAAAGCGCCGATGGTGCCCGCAAGACCCAGCACCAGCAGCAGCAGCGGCAGCTTGAGCGCGAACAGATGCGGCAGATAACTCGCCGGCATGTCGGGGACGGCGATCAGGCGGCCTTCGTAGAGTTCCTTCCACGGCTTTTCGAAGAAGGTGTCGAAATATTCCGCCGCATAGAGCGGATTGAGCGGGCGCACGACCGACCATGGCCAGAGCAGCGCCATGATCGCGTAGCCGATCAGCAGCGCGGGCAGCATGCGTTGCACGAAACGTCTCGCCGCTTGCGCGGCCGGCCGCCAGCCCTCGTTACGGCCTTGCGCAACGAAGACCAGCCGTGAAGGCGACGACCGCCTCCAGCGCGGCAAGGCCGGCGAGGACGCGCGAGCCGAACGCCGCGCCAATGCCGATGCCGGTCAACAGCATCGTGCGTAGGCTGGGCTTGGGATATTCGTCGAAGGCGCGCACCAGACCGAGCAGCAGCAGCGTCATGGCGACGGCGAAGGGCGCATCCTTCGGGTTCATGAACATGTGCCCGTAATAGAGCGGGCAGGTGGCCAACAGCACGAGCGCGGCCAATCCGGCGACCGGCCCGCCGAGGCGGCGGCCGAGCCGCCAGGTCACGACGAGCCCGACGATGCCGACCGCCGCGCCGACGAGCCGCCGCGTTTCGAACAGGCCGAACGGCAATACCTTGGCGGCCAGCGCGGCCGCCATGTCGAAGCCGCCGCCGTATTTATAGAGATTGACGAAGGAGAGGGCGCGCCGGTCGGCGAAACCGGAGCCGTAGAGCTTGAGCAGCAGCTCGCCATATTGCGACTGGGTGACGTCGTCCCAGCCGAGCCCGTAATCACGAAAAGTAATCCCCGCGATCACGGCGATGATCGCGAGGATGACAATGGCGATACGATCGGCGGAACGTTCTACCGATCGCATGTGAGAACATCTCCGCCGGGAAGACGAAGAAGAAGAAGATTATCTTCGCCCGATGTTCGTTCGTGGGCCGGGAGCCTTATTTGCTCGCGGCGTTGAACAACTCTTCTGCGTAGTCCCAGTTCACCAGATGATCGAGGAAGGCCTTCAGGTAATCCGGCCGCCGGTTGCGGTAGTCGATGTAATAGGAGTGCTCCCACACATCGCAGCCCAGGATCGGAATCCCGCCATGCACCAAGGGGTTCTCGCCGTTCGGCGTCTTGGTGACGGTGAGTTTTCCGCCCTGCACCGCGATCCAGCACCAGCCTGAGCCGAATTGGGTGGCGCCGGCAGCCGCGAAATCGGCCTTCATTTTTTCCACGCCCCCAAGGTCGCTATCGATTTTGGCCTTGAGTTTGCTGGGGATTTTGTCGCCGCCGCCGTTCGGCTTCATCCATTTCCAGAAATGCACGTGATTGTAGTGCTGAGCGGCATTGTTGAAGAGCCCGGCATTCTTGCCGAACGAGCCTTTGACCACGTCCTCGAGCGATTTGCCTTCCAGCCCGCTGCCTTCCAGCAGCTTATTGCCGTTGGTGACATAGGCATTGTGATGCTTGTCGTGGTGATATTCGAGCGTTTCGCGCGACATGTAGGGCGCCAGAGCGTCGTGCGAATAGGGCAGGTCGGGCAGCGTGAACGACATCAGATCCTCCTCGATCAAAAAAGATGATTGCGAAATCAGCCGATCCCTACACTGAAACCGGCAACTCCCTCGATGAGTTCCTCACTAATTAGGCCCTGGAACCGGCCGGGGCAACGCCTCGTCCGGGCCGCCGCCGACGACGAACAAGGATAACGTGGCTTTAGTGGTTGCGAGATTGGCTTGGGAAAGCGAGTATTTCTGCATTGACATAAGAAATCACGGGGTATTCGACTACTGGACGTTCGATCCGGCGGCGCAGTAGGGGACCACAAAGCGTATGTCGATCTTACTATACGTAGCGAGCGCCATCGTCGTCATGGCGGGGGCCGCGATGATCGGATTCGGCATTCCGATCAACGAATTCAGCTTTGGAAATACGCTCATTATTGCCGGGACGACGACAATCGTCGGCGGTCTCATCATATTCGGACTTGGCGCGGCGGTTGCCCAATTGCAGCGTGTCGCCGAAGGGTTGACGGAGCGGCCGTCGCGTCCCGAACGACCGGTCGAACCATTTGACGCCGCGTTACCCGCGCACGATGCACCGCCGGCGGGCCGATTTTCGTTCCCGCCCAAGCAGCAGGACGAGTTCGCGCCGGAGCCGCCGCCGCTCGAACCCGAGCCGCCATTACATGAACCGCCGCCCGAGCCATATTTCGATCAGCCGCCGCCGCTGCCCAATCCGGTTGAACCGCGGGCGGCACGTCCGGAATTGCCGCCATTTCCGCCGCGGCGGCGCCCGGTGGCCCCGCCCGTACCGCCGCCTCCATTCATTGGATCGGGCAGCGCGGAGAAACATGAAGAGCCGGTTGGCCGCTGGCGGCCGCCACCGCCACCACCGGCGCCTGTAGCGGCGCCACCGCCACCATCGTCGGAGCCGGCCAATTTCGATGAGTTGTGGCCGGAAAAAGAGGAATTTCCTCTTCCCGGGCCGCCGTTGCGCGCCGAGTCCATGCCCGATTTCAAACGCGCCGTACCGCCCGAGCCGCCGCCCTCGCGCGAGCCACCGTCTATGGAGCCGCCGCCGCCGCGTGAGACGGCGCCCCCACCCATGCGCGACACAGAGGCGCCTCCGAACGAAACAGTGCCGCCGTTCCCACCCCTCCGCGAAGCGCCGCGTTCGCCTGTCCACGAGTTAGCGCAGTCGCTGCTGCGCGGCGAGACTGGCGTCCCGAAGGCTCCCGGCGAACCGCGGGCGGTCGCCATTCTCAAGTCAGGCGTCGTCGACGGCATGGGCTATACGCTCTATGTCGACGGCTCGATCGAAGCTGAATTGCCGCAAGGGACGTTGCGCTTCGCCTCGATTGGCGAGTTGCGCGAGCACCTCGAGAAAAGCTCATAAGAGCCGGCCGTGATTATCGCTTGCATCCGGCCCGACGGGGCTGGTGCGGCGTATTTTATTCAACAAGGCGCCAGCAAAAGGCATAGTCTAGCGAAAGTCATCGCAACTTTTTCTTGCAGGTTTTGAAGTTACCAGTAGAATTCGCTCAGTAACCGCCAAGGTCTACTACTCGCGCCATTGGCAAAAAAGCGGGCTGCGGTTATGGGGCGTCCGCCGGGGGTGCGGGGCCCGCGTGCAATGCGTGGCACCATAAGGCGGGATCGATGAGCGACAGCGCGGCAAACGGAAATTTCATTGAGCTGACGGCGGAAATCGTGTCCGCCTATGTGAGCAACAATCCCGTGCCGGCGAGCGATATTCCCGGCCTGATCAGCCAGGTCCATTCTGCGTTGAGCCGGATCTCGGGGAATTCTGGCGAAATACCGGCCGAGCCGCTCAAGCCGGCGGTCTCGGTCAAGAAATCGGTCACGCCGGAATACATTGTCTGCTTGGAAGACGGAAAGAAGTTCAAGTCGCTCAAGCGCCATCTGCGTACGCAGTACAACATGACGCCCGAGCAATACCGCGACAAGTGGAACCTCGGCGCCGACTATCCGATGGTGGCGCCGAATTATGCTGCGGCGCGCTCGCAACTGGCCAAGCAGATGGGCCTCGGGCAGCAGCGCCGGCGCCGCTCCCGGTAAACGCCACCCCAAATTCGTTGGCTGCACCGGCTCCTGCGACGGGCAAGCGGCGAGGAACGCCGCGTTTGCGCGCGCCAGCGTCGGATCGAATTCCTAATTCCTGTGGATAGGTTGCCCTAAGGGAACAGGCAATTCAGCAAAATAGTCTTTTTAATCAAGGCGTTGTGAAAAACGCAAATTAGTTATCCCCGGTTGCAAAAAGTCGGCGACTATATAGGGACATAGTCCTATAAGGGGTTGCCGATGCAATTGCTTGCTGTTTTGGATGAGCCCGCTCCACGCCAAGCCGCGCGCCGCCGGCGGCGTCGACCGAAGGGTGAAATCGCGCAGCTGTGCTGGTCGATGGACGTCGCCATTGCCGCCGCCTTTGGCGTCTCGGTTGGTGAGATGCGCGCGGCGACCCGGCGTTCGGCCCCCGCGGCCTTTGCGCGGCAAACCGCCATGTATCTTGCTCATGTCGTGCTTCGGCAAAGCTACAGCGCGGTCGGACGGCTGTTTTGCCGCGACCGCACCACCGCCGCTTACGCTTGCGCCGTCGTCGAGGAGCGGCGCGACGATCCCGCAATCGACAATCTATTGGAACGGCTTGAGAAGCTCTGCGGCGAACTGGCTTGTGGCATGCCGCCCAAGTCGGAGGCGCGCTCATGAACGCCAAGACGCATAAGACGGCCGCGCCAATCGCACCGGCGGCTCCGACTATTGACCGCTTTCGCGGCCAGCATCTCGCTTTGGCCGAGCGTCAGATTGCGACCGAGCATGGCCGCGCGCGCGCGGTCGTCGACGAGGCCGAAAGCCCGTTGGCTTGGTTAGCGCGCCGGCGCGGTCGCGACGGCCGTGCGTTGATCGCACCATATCAGTACCAAGCCGGCGAACGGCTGCGCGCCGATTTTACCCGGGCGCATCTGATGCCACGCACCACCTCGAACTGGTCGAACCCAATCTCGTCCGGGCGCCGCGGCGCCGGTGGCGAGCGTGCCAATGCGACGACCGATGTCATGATCGCGGCGCGGCAGCGCGTGCATCTTGCGCTCGACCGTGTCGGACCGGAATTCGCCGGCCTGCTGCTCGACGTCTGCTGTTTTCTCAAAGGTCTCGCGGATATCGAGCGTGAGCGCGTGTGGCCGGCGCGCTCGGCCAAAGTGGTGCTGCAATTGGCGCTCGATCGGCTGGCGCGCCATTACGGGCTTGCCGCGCAAATCCATGGCCGCAGCCACGCTGCCGTCCGCACCTGGCTCGCGGATGATGCCGCCTTCAGCGTCGACGGCGTCTGAAAATCACGCCACCGTGGCCAGCGCCGATTTGGCCTCGGCGCGGATGCGCTCGACCATCGAGCGCAAGCCGTTGGAGCGCTGCGGCGTGAGATTCTCGCGCAAGCCGATGCTGTCGAACAGCGCCAGAGCGTCGGTCGACAGGATCTCGCGCGCGTGCTTGCCCGAATAGAGCGCGAACAGGATGGCGATCAGCCCGCGCACGATGTGCGCGTCGCTGTCGCCGTCGAAAGTGAGCACCGGGCCTTCGGCGCCATCGCGCTTCACATGGGTCAACAGCCAGACTTGGCTGGCGCAACCGCGCACCTTGTTCGCCTCGCTATGGGCGCTGTCGGCAAGCGGCGGCAAAGTGCGGCCGAGCTCGATGACATAGCGATAGCGGTCGTCCCACTGATCGAGCAGCGTGAAATTCTCGATGATTTCGTCGATCGTCGTCATGGCGCAGCGTTGGGTCGATCCTTCAAGTTCCCGACAAAAGATATATAGGCTCAGCGGGCGTCAAGCGCCAAAGGCAAAAAGCAGCCGGCGGCGTAGCCAGCCTGCGTCGAAATGTCAGAGATTGAGGCGCTTAAGCCGAAGGGCGGCCGGCGCGGGCCTCGCGGCGCGGCGGCAGCGGAACCGGTGCATGCCAGGTCGGCTGCAGATCGGCCTCCGTCAATGTGCCCTGCTCGCGCGCGGAAACCGAAACCACTTTGGCCGTAGTCGTTGCGGCCGTGGGCGATTTCTTGCTCAGCTTGGTGGTGATGAAGTCGAAGATCGTGCGTGCGCCCGCTTCGGCGCGGTGGCCAATCGCGACGGCGATCTTGCCGCCGGTTGCGCAGGCCGTCGGCTGGCGGTCGCAGAAGCCGCGCACATCCGAAACCGTGGCACTCGCCACGGTGACCGCTTGTACGGCGTCGATGTGCGTTTCCTGCGAGGGCGACTTCGCGCCGCTCGGCAGCAGCACGCAAACAAGCCCGAGCCAAAACACCATTCGCAGCAGAAAGAACATGACCCTACCCATTATCCCCGACGGCTGTTCCGCCGCCTTTGAAGCAAAATCTAGCAGACAGGCCTGAAGCTGTCGTTGGCGATGAAGCGACGTTTTTGAGCAAAATCGAAGCGAATACGCCGCAGTTTTTCATCAAATTTGAAATGGCGGTATTTGATTAAATTTTTAAGCATGATTGGGAAGCCGACGTGATGCGGCTTTTACGTATCCGCGCCGACGGCCCGCGCAGTCTTTAAGGCAGGCAATCGCAACCGAAATTTCACCATGACCAGCGAATACACGTGTTTCCGGTACCGGAACCCGGTCCCTGGGCCACCCCACCTTAGCGTTCGCTTAAGCGGGGCTGGCTAGGCTTACGCCCATCATAAAGGGGCGCGTCTAACTCAAAGACGTGGGACAGGAACCGTGAGCTTTCTCACGCCAGTGTGGAATTATGTCGACGCGTTGGTGCATCCGTCCGCGCAGCAGGATGCGCTGACGGCAGCGCGCCACCGCGCCTTCATTGCGCCGCGCCTGCTCGGCAGCTTCGCCGCGCTTGCCTGCTTTCCGGTCTATATCGCGTTTCGCGGCGTTCCGAGCGCGCTCGAGGTCGGCGTCTTCGCCTGGCTGGTCGCGCCGATCCTGATCGCCTATTTCCTCTCGCGCACCGGCCGCTACGAGAGCGCCCACGTGCTGTCCTCGCTCTCACTCACCGGTCTGGTGACGGTGGTCGCCTGGTGCACCGGTGGCATCGGCTCGTTTGCGGCGATCTGGCTGGTGGTGGTGCCGCTGGAAGCCGCGCTGTCGGCCTCACGTCGGGTCGTGGCGCTGGCCTCGACCTTTGCACTAGGCGCCGCCGGTTTGCTGCTGGTGTCGAGCGCGTTCGATCTCATACCGCCGGCCATCACGATTGCCGACCAGCATGGTGCGCTCGCCGCGCTCGGCGTCATTTCGGCCGCGCTCTATGCCATGGGCTTGGCGCTCGGCGCCGAATCGCTGGCGCGCACCAGCGTCTGGCTGCGCTATGCCGAGGAAGATCGTTACCGCCTGCTCGCGCGCAACATGACCGACGTGATCACGCGCCATGGGCGCAACGGCGCGGTGTTGTTCGTCTCGCCGGCCGCGGAATCCTTGTTCGGCACCCGCGCCAGCGAATTGACCGGTCACGGCCTGTTCGACCGCGTGCATGTCGCCGACCGGCCGGCCTATCTCACGGCGCTCGCCGATGCGGCCGCGCTCGGCCATGATCGTTCGATCGAGTTTCGCATCCGCCGCGACGACGCCGACGCGCAGGCCGCTCAATTTGTTTGGGTGGAAATGCGCTGCCGGCCGCTGGTGCGGATAGCGGAAGTTCCCGACAGCAATACCGGCGAGGTCGTTGCGGTCCTGCGCGACGTCAGCCAACGCAAGACGCAGGAACAGGCGCTTGAAAGCGCCCGCGCGGAATCCGAACGCGCCAATGCCGGCAAGAGTCGCTTCCTGGCGACCATGAGTCACGAATTGCGCACGCCGCTTAACGCGATCATCGGCTTTTCGGAAATGCTCACCGATGAGAGGCTGTCGCTGACTTTCGATGGCCCGAAGCGGCGGGAATACGCCAAGCTGATCAACGATTCCGGTCGTCATTTGTTGTCGGTGGTCAACGGCATTCTCGACATGTCGAAAATGGAGACCGGCAATTTCGAGATCACGCCGGAGCCGTTCGCGCCTGCGCCGGCGATCGTCCGCTGCTGCGACCTGCTTGCGCTCAAGGCGCGCGACGCCGGCATCGAGATCAAGACCGCCGTGCCCGCCGACCTCCCGGAAGTGGTCGCCGATCGCCGCGCGCTCAACCAGATCCTGATCAATCTCATTTCCAATGCCATCAAGTTTACCCCGCGCGGCGGCCGCGTGACGGTCGGCGCCATGCGCGACGGCTCAAAGCTTGCTGTCAGTGTCGAGGATACCGGCGTGGGCATCGGCGAGGACGACCTGCCGCGGCTAGGCGAGGCATTCTTCCAATCGCGCGCCTCCTACGATCGGCGCCATGACGGCTCCGGGCTTGGGCTGTCGATCGTCAAAGGGCTGGTGCGGCTGCACGGCGGCGACATGGATATCCGTAGCCGGCTCGGCAAAGGCACGCGCGTGACGGTCCGTTTGCCGATCAATGGCGAGGGCGCGCGCCCGGCCGCCGATCCGATCAAGCTGGTGGTGGAGCGGGCGGGCGAGCCCGCTGCCGAAGACATGCAGGTGAAGAAAAGTGCTTAAGCGTGCGCCCCGCCGATCCGCAATGGCATCCGGCCGTGACGAGGCGGGCCGGCTCGCCGGCGCTGTTGCCGCTCATCCGCGCGAATTCGTCGGTATCGTGCTGGCGGCGGCGGCCACCGTTGCGATTTTCGTCAATGCCCTGTTCCTGCAGCATGGGCCGCATCCGGCGCCGCTATTCGCCACACGGCCTTATATCGCCGCGCAACACCCGACCGCGCTTGTCCAAACCGCAAGCCGCAGCCGATGCCGCCGCGCATGCGCGCGCGCGATTGATTTCCGATATTCAAGGTGAGCTTGCCCGCCGCGGCTTCTATGATGCGGCGGTCGATGGCGTCTGGGGTGCAAAGACCGACACCGCGGTGCGTGATTTCATCCAAGCCGCCGGGCTCACCATCAAGCCTGAGGCGAGCGAGGCGATGCTGCGCACCATCGCCGCCTCGAAGGTCAAGGCCGCCAGCGCGCCAGCCGCAGCGCCGGCGGCACACAACGATCCAATCGCCGAGTTGCTGGCGCCCTCCAAGCACGTGCTGGCGATCCAACGTGCGCTCGCCGATTTCGGCTATGGCCAGATCAAGCCGACCGGTGTCTTCGATCCCGAGACCCACGTGGCTATCGAGAAGTTCGAACGGGCTCACAATATGCCGGTGACCGGCGACATATCCGAGCCGCTGGTGCGCGAGCTCGCGGCCATGACCGGCCGTCCGCTGGAATAGCGGCTCGCCTCATCCTCTGTTACTGAAGGCGATGCGCCTGAAGTCCGGCATCTGGGTGGCGGCCTATGTGCGCCGCTGCGACGTCGAAGGTGTCTTCGCGGCCGTGCGGCGGCGCGGCGCCGATGAAGCCGGCGCCATCTTCATCAAGATCAACCGGCTCGATGGCACCGCCACGCTGTACGGTCCGGCGCCACAAACGGCGTTCGACGAGGCAAAACCTGCCGACCGCATGTTCTCCGCCGTCCTGGGAGGAGCTCAGCCGGCGCCGGATGCGGATGTGGAAGCACGGCTCACGCGCGAAATCCGCTTCGACCCCGATCTTTGGTTCGTCGAAGTGGAGGATCGCGCCGGCCGGCATTTCCTCGACAATGTCGTGAGCTGAACGCCGCCGCCTGTTCAATTCGGGTAACGCTACGCGCGATCGCGGCTTTTCTGCCAAGCCAGGGGCAACGCCTCGCGATGGGGCTGGGAATGCCGTGCCGGCGTCGCTGCGGCGCGGGCGCTGCGCTGCTCGTCGTCCCAAAGCACCGGCGCATGCACCGTGTGGCGAACGCCGCCGGCCTGCCGCCAGATTGCCACCATGCGCGCGGCGGTCGCAGTCGCCAACTCCTCGTAGAGCTGCGACAAGCTATGAACGCGCTCGATCGATTGACCGACCGCAGGATTGAGGAACAACAAGATACGCTGAAGCACCGCTGCCGGCATGCCCAGCGCCTTGGCCGCGATCACAATCGGCTCACCCGAGGAGTCACGCGTCACGCGCTCGGCGAGTGCGGGGTTGATGCCGAGTGCGTGCCCGAGCAGACGGGTGAACTCAGGCGTCCTGCGCTGCAATGCCGCGGCTTCCAGTTGACGGCTCATCTCGCGCGAGATCGGCGCGGCATGTTCCGGTTCGTTGAGTACATCGAGATTGCCCAAGATCAGGCAGCGATCGCCGGCGCTGGCGGCGAAGAACAATTCAACGAGGTCGCGGCAGCGCGAAAGACTTACGTGATCCGGCGCGTCGTCTGTAATGTTTGGCGTCGTTTCGGCAACATTGGGAGCCGGCATTGCGCCGTGCTCGGCAAGCCGCTGCCGGATTGCCAGCGGAGCGCTCGCATAGGCGCAAAGCTTGCCGGCCACCGTGGCACGAGTCGGGTCATCGACAACGTCGATCAACCCCGACGCCAGTTCGACATATTGGGTTTCTTCTTCGGCGGTGTGCGCCGGCTTCTGCACATAGAGGTCGGTCAACACCCGCAACAAAGTCGGGCGGATATCGACACCGTCCCGGCACGCCAGATCGAGCAGACCGTCGAGAAGAGGGGGGTACGCCGAGGACTTCACCATGACCGCGCGACTTTATGGATACGTTTGTGCACATTAGCCCGCGCCCGTTAGCAGAGCGTTAACCTTGCAGCACGTTTAATTGCGGTAAGGCGCCGATCCAGGGGGCCGAGCGGCCCTGCGTCGGATCGGAATAGGGGACTGCAATGGGCGAAGTTATCCGTTTTCCCGACGAGGCGGGATACGCGCGTGGCGGCAAATATGTCGATGCCACCACCGAACCCGCCACGGTCATTATCCTTCCGGTGATCCGCATCGAGCGCAATCCGGACGGAACCGACGGGCTCGAGCCGCATAGCGGCAACGGCGCCGGCCGCCGCCGCCGTCGCGTCCGCTGAAGCAAGCCGGCAGCCAGCAGCGATCGATGCCGGCATTGCCGCAGCCGTCGATGCGCCGGCGCCATTGGCGTAGCTGCATCATTGCGCTCTCCACAACTCTGCTTTTGGCCGGCTGCGCCAACGGCGATTTTGGCGAGGTCGAACCATTTCTGGTCAACGATCATATCCACGATTGGGTCGGCCGCGAGGCCGTCGCCGCTTCCAAAGCGTCGAGCTTCGAGCTGACCGACGACGAACGCCAGCTGCGCGATTTGGCTTATCCGCTGATCGAACCGCCGTACGACCGTCAGCAATGGTATTCGGTGCTCGGCGAATACGGCTTGATCGATTACATCGGACAGCACTTCGACCGCACCGCCTATGCCAAGCGGCTGTTCGCGTCATATGCCCGTTCGCCGCTGTCGCGTTACGCCAAGCTCACCGACGATATCCGCAATGACATCACGCGGCTTCCGCAATTTTACGAAACCGCCGGGCGCGTCATCGATATCGATCGGAAGCGGCGCGCCAGTCTGGCCTATGTCTCCGGCTTGACCCCGAAGGAGCGCGACAGCGCGCTGCGTCGCATCCACGAAAATGCCTGCGTCGTATATTTGGTGAACGAGAAAATGGCGCAACGCATTGCGGGCTATCGCTACGCGCTGGAGCGCCTCGTCATCGCGGTGCCGTCGCCACAAGCGGTCGACGTCGAGCGCTTGCTCAAACGCTTGCAGGCGGAAGCCGCCCGCTACCGTATTGAAATCCCGCCCACTTGGGTGCGCGAGCCAAGCCTCGCTTTCGCGCGCTGACTATCGCGACGACGTTGCCACGACTTCCGGCTTGCATTGCGCGCCGGCAATGGCGGCTTGCGCTTTTGGCATCAATCCCGGCTCGGGCGCCAGCGCATGGATCGTGATGAGCCCGGTAGGGGTTGGAGATTCCACGATCAAGCGGTCGGCGGCGGTGATATCGGCGTCCTCCGGCAACTGGTTGTGTTGCTCCGGCGTCATGAGTTCGAGTTCGATCGAGCGCTTGCCGGCGGAGCGGTCATTGAGCGCGTAATAGGCGACGTCATGGCGCGTGTAGAATGACACCGAGGTGTAGGCGAGGCTGATCGGCACTGTGAGCTTCAGCGGTCCTTGCGACAGGTCGTAGCGGCAGACCGCGTTGGCAAAAGCCGGATCCATGAACGGCATCGATGCCTTTTCTGGAGTCGGCGCGGGCAGGGCAACTACGGTATTGACCGGCGCAGTCGGGGTCAGTCGTGCATAAGCATCCTGGCTGGCGGCAAACGGCAGCAGCATCACCGTGGCAAGGTGGACAATGCCACCAAGGACCAGGCCGCCGAGCACGATGAGCAACAGGCGGATCATCCGCAGTTCCCTGTCTTGATCGCCGGCATCGGCACTTCGCGGCCGGCTCGGGTGGAGACGCCCACCGCGGTATCGTAGAAACGCAATACCAGGACGTAGTGATCGACGCCGCCGGAGGGCAACCAGTTGCCGGGCCGGGCGTGCGGCGCCACGTCGATCTTGAAGCTGCCGTCGGTGTCGCGCACGATCTCTTGGCTGGTGAAGTTATAGCGATTGACCGAATTGGCCACCAACTCGCCGTCACGGTTGTACAGAGTCAACGTCCAGAACCGCGCTACCGGCGTGACTCCGGAAAGCATCACGTCGCATCGCCCATCGAGTTCGCGACCGTTGTCGTCGGTGCGTGCGGTGAATGCCACGCCATCCCCCAGCGCTGTAGGCAATTGCCCGGTGCGTGCGATGGTGGCGCGGACATAAGGGTCGGCATCGCTGGTGCCGTTCTTGGGCCAGGCCGACCAGCTGCCGATCGACAGCGCGCCGAATGCGACGCCGCGCGTCACCGTGAGATAAGTCGCACCAAGTCCGACCACGGCCGCGATGATGAAAGCAAATAGCGATCCGAGAATCAGCCGCACGATCGATCCGCTGGCGAATGTTGTTGCGACGAGCTCACGCCGGTCGCTGACTAGTTTTGGCTGCCTAGCGCCTTGCCTTCAAGCGCGGAAGCCAGTGCGCCGCCTTCAAGCGCTTGGCCGTCGATGGTCCGGACGCTGCCGTTCTTATGCAAGCTGGCGCTCTTTTTTGGGTCGATGGCGACTTCCGCCGGGATCGGCGCCATGGTGCGGCTGGCGTCGTCCATCATCCGCTCGACATGCGCCAGGATGTCGGCGCCGCGCGAACTCAGCATGATCGGCCGCGGTGGCGGCGCCGCTGCTGCAGTTTTCGAGGACCTGTACTGGGCGATTTCGGGCTGTTGGCGCGACGGCGGCACCGGAACGCCGGGAAGCTGTTTGATCTCGATGCCTTCGTGCGCGTATTCCATGATGTGATGCCAGGTCATCGCCGGCAGGGAGCCGCCGGTCATGCGGTTGGTTGGATCGTAGTTGTCGTTGCCGAACCAGGTGCCGCAGACGAAATTGCCGGTGTAGCCCATGAACCAGGCGTCGCGATAAGCGTTAGTGGTGCCGGTCTTGCCGCCGGCCGCGATGCCGTCGAGGCGGGCGCGGCGGCCGGTGCCGTTCTCCACCACGCTGTTCATCATCTTGATCATGTCTTGCGCGACATGCGCCGGCAGCACCCGCTTCGGCTTCGGGCCATCGCGGTCGTAGCGCCAGATCAATTTGCCGTTGCCGGTGCGCACTTCGAGGATCGCATGCGGCGTGATCTTCATGCCGAGATTGGGGAAGGTCGCATAGGCACCGGTGTGTTCGACCAGCGTGACCCCGTCGGCGCCGATCGGCAGCGAGGGCGTGTCGGGCAGCGGCGTGGTGATGCCCATCGCATGCGCGAGCTTGATGATTTTGGCGCGACCGGCCTTGGCATTGCCGTTGCCGACCACAACCGACAGGCGGACGGCGATGGTGTTGATCGAGTGGGTGAGCGCCGTGATCAGCTGCATCGACCCGCGGTAGGAGTGTCCGTAGTTGTGCGGGCACCAGTTGCCGATGCAGATCGGCGCGTCGACCACGATAGAGGTTGGCTTGAGGCCATGGATGAGCGCGGCCGAATAGACGTAAGGCTTGAACGAGGAGCCCGGCTGGCGCATGGAGTCGGTGGCGCGGTTGAACTGGCTGGCGCCGTAGTCGCGCCCGCCGACCATGGCGCGGACGGCGCCATCGGTATCCATCAGCACGGCGGCGGCTTGGTTGGCGTGGTATTGCTGGCCGTATTGACGCAGTGAATTCTCCACCGCGGCTTCCGCCGCGTGCTCCAAATTGACGTCGAGCGTGGTGCGCACCACGAACACGCGCTCGGTCATGGTTTTCGGGAACGTGTCGACCAGTTTCTTCATCTTGTCGAAGGCCCAGTCGAGATAGTAATTCGGCGCACGATCGTCGCGGCGATCTACCGGAGTCGCTGGATTGCGGCGGGCGCCGAACACCTGACCCTCGGTCATGAATCCGGCGTCGACCAGATTGTCGAGCACCTGGTTGGCGCGCGCGCGCGCGGCCGGCAGATTGACGTTGGGCGAATATTTGGTCGGCGCCTTGAACAGCCCGGCCAGCATGGCCGACTCGGCGAGATCCACGTCGCGCGCCGACTTGTTGAAATAATACTGGGCGGCCGCGTCCACCCCGAAGGCGCCGCCGCCCATGTAGGCGCGGTCGAGATAAAGCTTCAAAATCTCGTTCTTGGTCAGCCGCGTCTCCAGCCACATGGCCAGAAACGCTTCCTTGATCTTGCGCTGCAGCGTGCGCTCGTTGTTGAGGAACAGGTTCTTGGCGAGCTGCTGGGTCAACGAGGAGCCGCCCTGCACCACGCCGCCGGCGCGCGCATTGGTCACCAGCGCGCGGAAGGTGCCGGAAATGTCGATGCCGAAATGCTCGTAGAAGCGGCGGTCCTCGGTCGCCAGCACCGCCTTGATCAGGTGGTCGGGGAACTGGTCGAGCGGCACCGAATCGTTGTGGCGGATGCCGCGCGAGCCGATCTCGTTGCCGTAGCGGTCGAGGAAGGTGACGGCGAGCTCCGACTTCTTCAGCCACTCGTTGTCGGAGGTTTCCTGGAAGGCGGGGATGGCGAGCGCCAGCAGCAGCACCAGGCCGGCGGTGCCGAGCGTGGCGCCTTCCGAGATCAGTTCGTTAAGCCCGCGCCGCCAGCCGGCGACGTGGAAGCGGTCCATGAAGGTGGAGAAGCGCTCGTAGCTTTCGCGCAAGTTTGCGCCCGAGCGGAACACGCTGGTGTCGACCCAGGCGTCGAACGCCAGCATCCAGCGCTTGATGTCGCGCTTCCAGGTCTCGGGAAACAGATCGCGCATGGCTTAATGTTGTAGGGGCATCCGTTGCCGCCGCCCCCTGTTCTAGCCGATTGTCGGCGCGCCGGCCAAGCGGGACGTCGGCGCGCAACCGGGGCACGGTGGACGCAAATTGCGGTGAAAAGTGGCCGGTCCGGGCCGATAACTGAGGTTTTACGAGCCGTTGAGTGGATTACGGCGTTACGGCTTGCCCTCTTGTGCTTGCTGCTGGCTTGCCCTGTGTTCTCCTTCCCCCGCTTGCGGGGGAGGGTTGCGGAGGGGGCGGAGGAGGGGCGAAAAACCGCCGTGGATAAACCGGCCGGTAGCTTTTTGTCGACAAAATTTTTCTTGCAAAAAGAAACGACCAGGATATTATTCCTAATAATTCGAACCGGTGTACTAAAATGGTCAATTCTCCAAGACAATCCCGTTACTTGTCGCTGTCTGTTGATGCTGAGCGGGCGTTGATCGCTGGTGCTCGCGACGCAGAACCTGTTCGCGGACTGACTCACGGATTTTACAAATACCCGGCGCGTTTCTCGCCAGCATTCGTGCGCGCGGCGAACCGAAGCGCCCCCGAAGAACCTTGACCGTATTTACCCTGCGCGAATTGGACCTTGAATTTGTTCCGCTTGCCGAGGCTAAGGAGCGTCAATGGGAAAGCCTCAGGTGTCTGGCCTTCGCCTAGGTCCGCGACATTGACGCACGGCTTGATGCCCTTCGGGCCGGTCACGAAGACGGAAATGCCTTCAGCGACTTGGGTGCGCATCTTCGGCGGCCACTCTTCAACTCGACCGCCAGTGACCTTAAGCGTCCCGCTCCAAGTCTTCTCGATGAAGCGGTTCACGGCCTCGCGCATCGACGTAGGCGCGTTGTTTTCGTCCTCAGGGTTGATGCCGGCGAGCATGCACTCAAGCATCAGGCGTGAGTCGATGGTGTTGACGAGCTTTTCGTTCAGCGCAAAGTCGGATCGAGCCTGCTGGTTGCCGGTCCGGTTCCAGTTGAGTTCGTCGTCTCCGTAATAGCGCCAAAGACTTGCGTTTTCCCACAATCCGCACTTCCGGAGGATTTCGACAACTTCTTCTTCAGTGTCGATGTTCAGTAATTCGAGGCATAGTTTTTTTGCATCTTCTGAATTCACTGCTGCCTCCTGATACGCGGGTAGAATGTTAGTTGTACATCTATAGCGTGAAGTCTACTGATTCCTTACCGCCGGTTTGCGACAGGCGCGACTTCATCGCGTCGACCTCTTTCGTGAGCGCGGAGGCAATGCGTCTAACGTCTGTTTCAGTATATTCGTAAGCGTTTTTATTGCCGAGTTTAGCGATGATCCGAATTGCCTTCATCGCATTGCGAGTGCGTTTTTCAGCTAATTCCACGAATTTCTTGCGCTTATCTCGGGCGCCAGCACCCTCAGATTTTTGCAGCATTTTACCTCCACTGATATTCGCTAAATTATACGATATAATAATATGCAAATTGTCGACTATAGGAGTCAATAGAATCGCCCCAAATATTTTTGATTTAAGTAATAGGAAATAATACCTTGATTTACTTCGCAAACCGGCGAAGCCGGAATCTATATTCGCAGCGCTGGGGTTATGGATTCCGGGCCCGGCCCTTCGGGCCGTTCCGGAATGACGGATAGAGAGCGGGGAGGCCGAAGCGGAAGGCGGAGCGCTCATTCCCTCCGGCGCCTTGCGGGCGCGGGAGAAGGCCAGCCCGCTTGTTCAAACCGGCAATCCGCTATACATGTATAGCAAATCGGAGTTCATCGCATGCTCGCCCTGCGCCTGCCGCCGGCAATCGAAAAGCGCCTGGACGCGCTCGCCAAAAAGACCGGCCGCAGCAAGAGCTATTACGCCCGCGAGGCCATCCTGCGGCAGATCGAGGACATCGAGGACTACTATCTGGCGCGCCGCCGCTTGGCGCAAAGCGGGCCGCGGGTCAGCCTCGAAAGCCTTGAGCGCAACGCGAAGAAACGCGCGGCGCGCTGATGGCGCGCCCGGCCTGGCGGGTCGAAGTCGACCGTCGCGCCGTGCGCGAATTGCGCAAGCTCGGGGCTGAGGCCGAACGCGTCATTCTGCGTTATCTGCGCGAGCGCATCGCCGGATCGCAAGACCCGCGCCGCTTCGGCCACGCGCTGATGGGCGATAGGAAGGGGTTATGGCGCTATCGCGTCGGGGACTATCGCATCGTCGCCGCCATCGAGGACGACCGCTTTGTCGTGCTGGTGGTCACGGTCGGGCATCGGCGCGAGGTTTATCGCTGACGGATCGCGCAGCCGTGGCACGGGGGCGAAGCGGGCGAGGCGAACGCAAATTTTGGTGAAAAGTGGCCGATTCACCGGTTGTCGTCCCGGCCGACCCCGACTTTGTCGGGGGAGGGCCGGGACCCAGTAACCCCGGTCTGTCGATACGGGCGGGCAGGGGTTACTGGGGCCCCGCTCCCCGCCTGCGCGAGGACAGGTTGCGCGGGGACGACACCTGTGCGTGGAGCAGGGCTCAGCCATGACGCGGCCGCGCCCGGGCGCTACAAGGCCGCAGAGGATTCCTATGGCCGACGACAAAGCCCCGTTCTGGCGCACCAAGTCCTTGAGCGAGATGACCAAATCGGAATGGGAGAGCCTGTGCGACGGCTGCGGCCGCTGCTGCCTCAACAAGCTCACCGACATCGACACCAACGCGACCGTGTTCACCGATGTCGGCTGCCGGCTGCTCGACGATCGGACCTGCCGCTGCCGCGACTATGCCCACCGCCAGCGCCGCGTGCCGGACTGCGTGCGGCTGACCGCGCGCAATGTGCGAAGGCTCTCGTGGCTGCCGCCGACCTGCGGCTACCGGCTGGTGGCGGAGGGTAAGGATCTGGCCTGGTGGCACCCGCTGGTCTCCGGCAGTGCGGAGACGGTGCACACCGCCGGCATCTCGGTGCGCGGGCGCGTGGCGGCGAGCGAGAAGGACGTGCCGGACGACAAGCTGGAGGAATATATCGTGAGCTGGCCAGGGAAGTGGCCGAGAGGGGCGAGGAAGCGCTAATTGCCTGCGAAGACCCACTCATGCAAGTCTAATTGAGGGCGAAACGTATTTGCCAACGACACGCAGTTGGCCGACCTGCAGTATGGCGGAGCTAGTCTAGTGGTTCGCTTATGGATCGCGAACACAGATCATGATTGGTTTGATTTTCTCGCCGCGCAGCCAAACTTAGACGAAGTCAACTTTTGGCAACCGAGTGGCGGGATGAACTTCGCGGCCATTCAGCCCGGAGAGCTTTTTCTATTTCGATTGAAAGCTCCTCGTAACGCGATCGGCGGATACGGAGTATTCCAGCATTCGTCAAACCTACCAATATCTCTCGCTTGGGAAGCATTCGGCGCAAAGAATGGCGCAAGTAACCTAGCCGAAATGCGCCTGCGTGTGGGCAAATACCGCGACAACGCATCTTCGCTCCTTACGGATTACGTTATTGGCTGCCGAATCGTTGTGCAACCCGTGTTCCTTCCCGAGCACTTATGGGTTCCGCAGCCGGGGTCCTGGGCGCGCTCGATTGTCGTCGGCAAGACTTATTCGACCGAGGATCGCGAGGGCCTGGCCCTTTGGGAGCGCTTAATGGAATCGAGTGCCACTCGCAATTTCCCGGTTGGCATTTCAGAGCCTCAGGTTCGCTATGGTGAGCCCACGCTTGTTAAGCCTCGGTTAGGTCAAGGGGCATTTCGAATTGCAGTTACGGACGCATATCATCGAACCTGCGCTGTATCTGGAGGCAAGGTTCTTCCAGCACTAGATGCCGCTCACATTCGCCCATATGCGCTTGGCGGAACGCACGAGCTTTCGAATGGTGTTCTTCTTCGACGTGACATTCACAGTGTCTTCGATGCGGGCTACGTAACAATCGATGATCGATATCGATTTGTAGTTAGTGAGCGGGTGAAAACCGATTTCAACAATGGCAATGAGTATCTCCGCCTTCACGGCGCGCTGCTTTCGACACCCGTTGCGGCCCTGGATCAGCCGGATCGTGATGCGCTGCGTTGGCACAATGAAAATGTGTTTCGCGGAAATTAAGAGCGACAAATAAGCTGGAGCCTCGTTGGAAAAGATTCCTTGACAGCGTCACGCTGCTTTCCTAGCCTCCCTGCATCCTCCCACAATTGAATCGGCATCCCATGACCCGCCGCTCTTCGGTGCGCGCGAACGCGCGCGAGATTTATCGCGACTTGGTGGCCAAGCAGGCGGCAAGTAGCGCCCCCTCCCTGACCCTCCCCCGCGAGCGGGGGAGGGAAGAAGATTTGCAAGCGGGGGAGGGAATAGGCGGAGAGCGCGGGAGGGAACAGGCCGACGTTGCGGCCGGGCGGAAAAACCTCATGGCGCGCGTGCGCGCGCTCTATGAGGAGACTCGCCCGTGCCGGTGCGCGAGATCGCCTCAGCTCGCCGGCGTCAGCGAGCGCACCATCTACAAATACGCCGCCAAGCGGAACTGGAAGCCGCGCTACGCCTGGGCCCATCCGCGCGCGCCGGCGTTTGCCGAAGCGCGGCATCCGGCCGCGCTGCATCGGCTGCGGCGCAAGCTGCGCCGGCATGTGCCATTCGCGCCGGTCAAGGGCGCCGGCGGGCGTTTCGTCCGGCGCGAGGCGCGCGGTGAGCCGGTCGCCAGCGGCCTGCACGCGACCGATCGGCAAGCCGCCGTGCGCGCGGATGCTGCTTGCGCCTCGGCGCAAGCGCTGGCGCGTGAGGCGCAAAAGGAGGCCGACGCCCGCAAGCGCGCACGCGAGCGCGACAAGGCGTTCCGCAACGTCATCCGCACGCTCGACCAGATCAACAAGTATCACGCCGAGTGCAAGAAGAAGGGCAGGTGGCCGCTACCCGCCGACGATCATCTGCAGTGGGCCTATAGTTGCCAGCTCAGCGCCGCGGCCGATTGGCTCGACATCGTGACGCAGCAGGACAAGAAGGCGGGCTCGTTTTGACGTCGCCCTGCATCGCCTCTCCCCGCGGGCGGGGCATTCGGTACGCTGCAGCCCCTCCCGGCCTCATGGTGAGGAGCGCTGCATAGCAGCGCGTCTCGAACCATGGAGGCCGTCCCATTCTTCGAGACGCATCGCTCACGCGATGCTCCTCAGGATGAGGCGGAGCGAGGCTGCGGTATACTGGGTCCCCGCCTGCGCGGGGACGACATGTTGGCAAGCGGGGAGAGGGCAACACATACCACCCCCGCTTTCCGCCCCATTGCCTTCGCAGCGCGCCCGCGCCAATTAGCGGCGATGGACGCGCGCACCCCCCGCCACGCCGCCAAGCCGCACGCCGCCGCCGCCGCCCCCGCCGGCAAGGCGGAGCCGGCGCGGCTGACGCATCCCGAGATCCGCACCATCGTGCTCGGCATCTTGCTGGCGATGTTCTTAGGAGCCCTCGACCAGACCATCGTCGCCACCGCGCTGCCGACCATCGGCCGCCACTTCGGCGACCTCGGCGATCTGTCCTGGGTGGTCACCAGCTATCTGCTCACCGGTACCGCGGTGACGCCGCTCTACGGCAAACTGTCCGACATCCACGGCCGGCGGGTGATGATGCTGATCGCCATCGGCCTGTTCATCGCCGGCTCGTTTGCCTGCGCGCTGGCGCCCAGCATGACCGCGCTGATCCTCGGGCGCGCGCTGCAGGGGCTGGGCGGCGGCGGGCTGATGGCGCTGGCGCAGACCATCATCGCCGACATCATCGCCCCGCGCGAGCGCGGCCGCTACCAGGGCTATATCGGCGCGGTGTTCGCGCTGTCCTCGATCGGCGGGCCGGTGCTCGGCGGCTTCCTGACCGAGCACATCGACTGGTCGCTGATCTTCTGGATCAACCTGCCGCTCGGCCTGGTCGCGCTCGCCATGACCTCGAATGTCTTGAAGCGCGTGCCGTTTCATCCGCGCAAGCACGCGCTCGATGTCATCGGCGCGCTGCTGATGATGGCGGCGGCGGTGGCGTTGTTGCTGGCGTTGTCGTGGGGCGGGCGGCGCTACGACTGGATCTCGCTGCCAATCGGCGCGCTGTTTGCGGGCTCCGCCGCGCTGTGGGGGCTGTTCGCCTGGCGGCTGATCGCGGCGCAGGAGCCGTTTTTGCCGCTTAGCGTGCTCGCCAATCCGGTGGTGCGCTGCGCCGCGCTCGCCGGCGCCTGCAACATGGCGACGTTGGTCGGCATGACCATTTTCGTGCCGCTTTATTTCGAGGTGGTGTTGCATCTCTCGGCGAGCCAATCCGGCCTGGCGCTGATCCCGCTGATGGGCGCGACCGTCGTGTTCTCCACCGTCACCGGGCGGCTGCTGATGCACATGACGCATTATAAGCGCGTGCCGCTGATCGGCTTGACGCTCGCGCTTGTTGCGCTCGCCCCGCTCGCCATCTGGCCGGCGTCGCTGCCGACCGCGCTGGTATTGACGCTGCTGTTCGTCATCGGCTCCGGCCTCGGCACCGTGTTCCCGGTCTCCACCGTCTGCATGCAGAACGCGGTGACGCCTGCGCAGATGGGCGTCACCACGGGTGCGGCCAATTTCTTCCGCGCGCTGTTTTCCTCGCTGGTGGTGGCGGTATTGGGCGCGATCGTGCTCGGTGGCCTGGGCGGCGCCACCGGCGTGGCGGTGGAAACGCTGGCGCGCGCGGCCTCCACGCATGCGCTGGCGCACGCCTTCCGCTTCGTGTTCCTGGCCTGCGGGCTGGTGCTTACCTTCGGCATGGCGTTCCTGATCGCCATGGAAGAGCGCGTGCTCAGAGGCCCGCCGACGGCGGCAGCGGAGGCGCCGTCGGCGCCGGCAACGCCGATCCCGGCGGAGTAGGGCTGCGCGGCCACACGCGTTGATTGATCGGAATCAATGACCTAGCCTGCGCGGAGGAGTAGCCGGGGGTCATGATCAAACGGCTTATCGCGCTTATCGTCGTGCTGGCTGTCGTGGGCGGTGCCGCCTTCGGCGCCTGGGTGGTTTTCTTTCGTCCGATGCAGGTGGAGGTCGCGCACAGCGCGCGCGACGTGGCGGTGCAGGTGTTCGGGCTCGGCACCGTCGAAGCGCGCGTGGCTTCGCAAGTCGGCTTCAAGGTTGCCGGCGTGCTGGTCGATCTGAAAGCCGACGTCGGCGAGCGCGTCGGCAAGGGCGCGGTGCTGGCGCGGCTCGACGACCGCGAGCAGCAGGCGGTGGTCGCGCGCGCCAAAGCGGCCGTGCAGCAGGCGCAGGCCAATCTGCAAAAAGCCACCGCCAGCATGGACAAGGCCAACGCCAACTATAGCAATGCCAAGAGTATCAACGAGCGGCGGCAGAAGCTGGTGCAGAGCAATTCGGCCTCGGTCGAGCAGGCCGAAACCGCCAAGACCGCGCGCGACGCCGCGTTGGCGGATTTGAATCTCGCCAACAGCGAGATGCTGGTGGCGATGGCCACCATCAACGACGCCAAGGCGCAAGAGCAGCTGCAGACGGTCACCTTGGATTTTCATACGTTGACGGCGCCCTACGACGCCATGGTGACCGGGCGGCTGAAGGAACTCGGCTCCGCGCTGACCGCCGGCCAGCCGGTATTCTCGCTGATCGATCCGAAAACGATCTGGGTGCTGGCCTTTATCGACGAGAGCAAAGCCGGCGAGATCAAGGTCGGCCAGCCGGCCGAGATCGTGCTGCGCTCGCATCCGAGCCAGCGGCTGAAAGGCAAGGTTGTTCGCATTGAGCCGGAGAGCGACCGCGTCAATGAGGAACGCAAAGTCGAAGTCGCGTTCGACACGATTCCCGACAACGCCAATCTCGGCGAGCAGGCCGAGGTCTACATCACCACGCAGCGGCTGCGGCAGGCTTTGCTGCTGCCGGAAGCGACGATCATGGGGCTCGGCAAGGGCCGCGGCACGGTCTGGACGCTTGAAGGCGACAAGGTGCAGCAACGCGAGGTGACGCTCGGCCACCGGCTGCTCGACGGCCGTTATGAGATCGCCGGCGGCCTGCCGGACAACGCGATGGTGATCACGGGCGTTCGCGATTACAGGCTCGTGATTCCGCACGTGCTGAACAAGGGGCTGCTGCTGCGGCAATTGCGCCCCCGGTTGCGGGTCGGCCGCGAGGCCAAGCTCGCCGGCGAGCCGGTGCGATGAATCTCGCCTACCGCGACATCAAGCATAATCTGTTGCGCTTCGTGCTGACCAATTTCGGCTTGAGCCTGCTGCTCGGCATCGTGATCGTGATCACCGGCGTCTATGGCGGGCTGATCGACGACGCGTTGCGGCAGGCGCGCGCCGCCAACGCCGATCTCTGGGTGGTCGAGGCCGGCACCAACGGCCCGTTCGCCGAAGGCTCGCGCATCCCCGGCGACACGCGCGAACTGGTCAGCCGGGTCTACGGGGTCGAGCGCGCCGGTGCCGTCACCTATCAATCGGTGCAGACCGTGCTCAACGGCAAGCCGCTGCGGCTGTTTCTGGTCGGCTTCGAGCCGGGACGGCCGGGCGGCCCGCATCACCTCACGGCCGGGCGGCAAATCCTGCGCGACCATTACGAAATGATCCTCGACCGCTCCGCCGGTCTCAAGCTTGGCCAGGAAGTGGCCTTGGGCACGCACGGGCACATGTTCACGGTCGTCGGCCTGATGAGCAAAGAGCTGACCGCGTCCGGCGACCCGGTCGGCTACATCACCTTGCGCGATGCGCAAGGCTTGCAGTTCGAGCTGGCGCCGCCGGCCTCACGGCGCGAAGCCGCCCGCGGCGGGGCGCAGCAAAGCAGCAACCAGATCAACGCCGTCATCGCCAAGGTCTCGCCTTATGTACCGATCGAGGAGGTCGCCGCCGCGCTCTCGCGCTGGAAGCACCTGACCACGCTGACGCAGGACCAGCAGGAGACGCTGCTCAGCAAGTTCGTGATCGAAAAGGCGCGCAACCAGCAGCGGCTCATCATGGTGCTGCTGATCATCGTATCGGCGGTCATCATTGCTTTGATCGTCTACACCTTGACCATGGACAAAGTGCGCTCGATCGCCACCCTCAAATTCGTCGGCGCGCCGGACCGCACCATCATCGGCCTCATCGTGCAGCAGGCGCTGTCGATGGGAATTGTCGGTTACGCCATGGGTCTGGCGCTGGTGCTTATCTTCCAGCCCTATTTTCCGCGGCGGCTGGTGCTCGATCCCATGAGCGTGGCCATCGTCTTTGGCATCACCATCGTGGTCTGCCTGGCCGCCAGCACGCTCGGCATCCGGCTGGCGCTCAAAGTCGACCCGGCGGAAGCGCTGTCGGCGGCGGGGTGACGCCATGACGGACAAGCCCCCGGTCGTGCGTGTCGAGCATCTCTCCAAGCATTTCGGCGCGGGCAACGCGCGGGTCGATGCCCTGCGCGACATCGACATGGAGGTCTATCCCGGCCAGGTGGTCGGCTTGATGGGCCCGAGCGGCTCGGGCAAGACCACGCTGCTCAATTGCATCGCCTGCATTCTCGAGCCGAGCACCGGGAAGCTGACGCTCGACGGCGAGGTGGTCTATGACGGGCACTGGCTGCGCGCCGATCTGCGCCGGCTGCGGCTCGACAAAGTCGGCTTCATCTTCCAATACCCCAACCTGCTGCCGTTCCTCGACGGCACCGACAATGTCGCCGTGGTGCTCAATCTTGCCGGCTATGGCCGGTCGGGCGCGCGCACGCGCGCCATCGACCTGCTCAATTATCTCGATGTCGGCCATCGCAAGCACGCCATGCCGGCGCAGCTTTCCGGCGGCGAGGCCCAGCGCGTGGCCATCGCCCGCGCACTCGCCAACCGCCCGCGCATCATCCTCGCCGACGAGCCGACCGCGCCGCTCGATTCGGCGCGCGCGCGTATCGTCATGGACTTGCTGCGGCGGATCGCGCTCGAGCAGGACGCCGCGATCATCGTCGTCACCCATGACGAGATGATCTTGGACCGCTTCGACCATATCTACCGGCTGCGCGACGGGCGGCTGGAAGATGGTGCGGGGCCGCCGGCCAGCGCCGAGGCTGCGGCAACGCCGATCCCGGCGGAGTAGGGCGCTTGCACCAAAACGAAACCCCGGCCTTGCGGCCGGGGTCTTGCTTGCAACGTCGGCCTCAATGGCCGGCGCGGATCATTCAAAGTTCCAGGCGTTGTCACGGCGCAGTTCGAGTTGGACGCTCGGGTCCGGATCCTGCCCGACATAGCGGCCGTTGTCGTAGACGGCATCGGGCGCCAATGCCTGGGCGCGAATGCCGCGCAGGCGCTCCGTATGCGCCGGCGCATAGGCGTAGGGCTGCGCCGCCGGAGCGAATACGGCGGGCGGCGCGACCACGTCGCCACTGCCAATATTCGGGTAGCCCTGCGCGAGCGCCGGCGACGCCAGCAGCGTCGCGAAGGCCACGCCAATGATGAGCTTCTTCATTTGAACATCTCCTGTTTCGGTTCCGTCAGCGTTTGCCGGCGGGGCGGCGAAGCGCCGCCTGTCACGCGCAAATGGGAATGGAGCGTGCTGTCGGCTTGTTTGAAATTGCTGTTGTTGTTGCGCGCTTGCGCAATTCGCCGCCGCACATTTGCCACAACCTGTCAACCAAGCCCGTAGGCTTGAGACGAAGGTCTATCGTTCGCGAAAAAATGTCACACAGGCGTGACTTGCACGTGTAGCGCGACGACCGATATCAGCCGGCGGGCCGACAATACGGTGGCCAACCATCGAGCCATCGACGAACGCGGCGGGATGGAACGCCAAGGTCGTGCGATCTTGACGTCAGCGAAGGAGTTCGTATGTCGTGTTCCTATCCTTGCGAAGAAGCATGCGTTTGGATCCGTTCCTCCGATCTGGTCGAGCGCCAATGCGCGCAATGGCAAGGTCTGCGCACCGAACGCGTTGCGGTGGATGAGCGCGAGCCATTCGTATATCGCTTCAAGCGGCCTTATCATCTGCTGATTGCGACCGAACAAGCCGCGCAGCTCACGCACAATGGCGAAATACTCGGCGTCATGCCGGGTCACGCGCCGACCCGCTCGAATGGAACGCCCACGCCGCCATTAACGGTAACGCGCGGCGGCTTGAGCGGCTGGCAGCGCAAGAAGGTCGCCGACTTCATCGAGGAGCATCTTGCCGAGGATGTGCGGTTGTCGGCGCTGGCCGGCCTGGTGGATTTGAGCCCCTACCATTTTGCCCGCGCCTTCAAGCAGTCCTTTGGAGTACCCCCGCACCGCTATCACGTCGGCCGCCGCATCGAACGCGCCAAAACGCTGCTGGCGGAGCAGGTGCGCTCGATCACAGAAATCGCGCTGATGCTGGGCTTTGCCGAGACCAGTTCGTTCTCGGCAACATTCCGTAAGACCACCGGAACTTCACCGACGGTATTTCGCCGTAGACTTGCATGAATCGGCGATTGGCGGCGATTCATCATACCTACGATTTATCGGTGTGAATGTCGGGTATCGCGCCGACCGCGGCCTTGCATTGCCAAAATTACATATATATTCGCGGTAATACGGTTGCCGTGCAACCAAGACTGCATTATACGCCGTTGCGAGAAATTGTGATGGGTTCCAGGAGAACGAGCATGCCGAAGACGGCTACAAGCGTCGACAAATTGGTTGGCAGCAACATTCGCATTTGGCGGATGACCAAAGGTATGTCGCAGACCGAATTGGGAAAGCGGATTGGGCTGACCTTCCAGCAGGTGCAGAAATACGAAAAGGGCGCCAACCGCGTCGGAGCCGGACGGCTGTTCCAGATCGCCAAGGTTCTCGGTGTGCCGGTTGCCACGCTGTTTGAAGGCGTCGAGACCATCAAGAACACGCAGGACGGAAAATCCGCGGTCGGGCTGATGGCGGAGCCGCAATCGTTCCGGCTGGCGCAGGCCTTTGCCGATATCGACGACAACGGCGTGCGCCGCGCGCTGGTTGCGCTGGTCGAAGGCGTCTCCGGGAAGCGGTAGCGCGCGCCGCTACGGATTAATAAGACCCAAGTAGATCGCCTTGGTGACGGCGTGGGTCTTGTTATTGGCGTCAAGCTTTTGCATTGCATGTCGCATGTGAGTCTTAACGGTGTCCTCGGACAATTTTAATATTTCAGCCGTGTCCAACACCGATTTGCCACGACCGGCCCACGCAAGTACGTCGCGCTCTCGATCGGTTAGTGTCTGGTCAACAAATTGATTGACGGCTTTGGCGGCGAAACGCGCTCCATCGCGGATGGTGTGCCCGATAATATCAACTGCCTGCTGCGCCCAATAAATCATAATGATATGCATTTCGTGCTTCTTTCGAGAAATCAGAAAGCGAAATTTGCTCGCTGGGTCTGACCAAAAGAATACGATAAGGCTCGAGTTTATCCGCCCGATTGAATCCGAAAAATGGAACGGAACGATAAAGCCCTCTTGAAATCCGAAATCATGAGCAAATTCCATCGTTTTCAATGCACCAGACTTGCGCGGTCCACTGTAGTGCGAAAAAGAGACCTCGCTCCAAACGAATGGCGTATTGGTTCGGCGCGCCCGCAAAATGCAAGGGTCAACGTGAATGAGTTTGTTGTCGATGTAACCTTGCAAAAAGTTTGCCCCGAGTGTGCCGATATAAAACGGGGCGTCCAAATGCGTTGCGCCAGTGTCCAGGAAATTAAACGATTCGAACCCGTAATCCTCACAGACGCTCTGAAGCGTCGTCTTCAGGGCGTCAATGGTCTCGCATGATTCAATTGCGCTGACGGCCTGCTCCAGGTCCATCCCCTAAATCACCCTTTCGGGTGATTTCCCTTCAATTCTCTATCCTCCGATAATCGTCGCCGTCTTGCGGGTGAGGGCGGTCGGCGATGAGAAGCAATCCTAGTCTTTACCATGCCATAATTTTTGAAGGCTCGCAGTTCCCAGGCGAAGTCATTGCACAAAAGCGCTTTCGCAAGCGTCTTTTCGTAGACGAGCTTGGTTGGGATTTATACCACAAAGACGGGCTTGAATGCGACGAATTTGACGCGGCAAATGCGGTGTTTTGCTCGCTTTATCGCGGCAATGAAATTGTAGGTTGTTGGCGCGCTATTCGCACCTCCGACGAATATTTGGGTAAAAAAATCTTCCCGCAATTGGCGACGTTGCGGCCATATCCGACGCATCCTGATATTTGGGAAATCAGCCGCTTGGGTGTGATCCGGCATCCTGAACGAGCATTGTCTGGCGAATACATCTACGGATTGATGTTTCATTTCGCATGCACGCGAGGGGCGCTTTCGCTGTGCGGCGTTGTGAGCCCGATCCACAACCGCAATTTTCTAATCGCCGGGATAAAGACGCGGCGTTACGGCGCTCCTCAAATCGTGGGGAGAGATGCGCGTGGGCGCGCAATTTCAGTCTTCTTCGGGGAAATCCGAATGTCCGATCAACTTCGCGAGCCGCTTCGGAAGGTCACTGAATGTGTCAAACTATTGGAGCTGCAAGATGATGCACTGGTTCTCGGACGTACGTCCGTTTCAGCATAATCCTCTCGAATTCCTGCTTGACCGCGCCTACGGATTTCCGAGCGCGCTCGAACCTATCGCCCTCGGACCGAGGCCATACTACTTGGTCACCGATCCACAATTGGCGCGACAGATTCTCAAATCGGACGAGGAATTCATCGACAAGGGACGGCTGGTGCGCAAGCTGCGGCCGCTGTTGGGTGATAGTCACCTCATGATGAGCGGAGAAAAGCATCGGGTTCGTCGCGAAGTTCTGCACCACCAACTCGCCCGTGGCGTAGCCACCAAATACGTGCCGGCCATGGCTGCGACAATTCGTAAGACTGCCGCGGGCCTGGCGCGGGAATTCCAATTCGACGCGCACCAAGTCACCGGACCGTTGGCATTGAGCTTGGCCTGTGTCGCGCTTTTCGGCGACAACGTGCTTTCGGAAGGCGACCGCCAGGTGCTTGTGGCGGCGACGAAAACAATCGAGGCGGAAGTCGCGGCCGAAATGTTTCGGACATGGCCGCTCGCGCCTTGGGATTACATCAGCCGCGCTCGACGACGCAAACCCGCTTTGGCCGCGATGGAGTTCGTCGTCAACCGTGTCCGTAAGGACGCCGCGGCGAGCGGTGTGCTGCGATCACTTGAAGAATTGAGATTATCCGACGACCAGATTCGTGATGAGATTCTCACGATGCTGCTGGCAGGTCACCATACGACCGGCACTGCAGGCGCCTGGATCCTCTATCATCTCGCCGTCGAGCCGGGGCTCGCAGAGGCGATCGCGCAAGAGGCTCACGAAATCAGCGATGATGGCGGTGAGATATCCACTGCCGGACTAAAGAACGCCGACATTAGTCTCGCCTTTGTCCGCGAAGTGCTCCGCTTGTATCCGTCGGCGTGGTGGTTTTCGCGCGAAACCAAGCGCACGGTCACGCTCGACGGCCGCAAGCTCAGGCGCGGGACTTCGCTCATAATCAGCCCCTGGCAAATGCACCGCGATCCTCGCTTCTGGCGCAGCGATCCGCATCGCTTCAACTTGGAACGATCATATACCGGCGCAGCCTATATGCCGTTCGGCGCCGGTCCGCGCGCTTGCGTCGGAATGGGCGTGGCGATGCTCGAGCTGCAACTGCTCGCTCTCGAAATGTCGGCGGCCTATGAGTTCAGGAGCGCAAGCCCCAGCCCAGCGCCCTGGCCTACGGCGTCGATCACGCTCGTCCCGCCACCGATATCGATTGAGGTGGCGATTCGCGACAGCCGTTACTTGCAGCGGACCGCGGCCTGACTCAATCAGCGAAAGAGGGGGGAATATCACGATGAAACCCGACGAGAAGAAAACGCATGATGCGCCGAAAGAGCGAACGTCTCCGGATCTGCTGATTGCATACCTGTCCTACGCGCTTGAGGACATTCAAAGCCTGAGTCCGCGCAGCAAGGCTCTGCTCGCGAGCGCCATCACGGCGCTCGCGGAGGACGCCCATGTGACCGAGGACGGCAAAAGGCAAGGGCGAGAGCAGTTGGTTCATTGAAGTCCCGAAGGGCGCCACTGGTGTCTTCTAGACACGAACAGAAGGCCCGGCTGGCGCCGAGCCTTCTGCCGGCCTCCTTAAATCGGTTCGGCTAATCGCACACGCGCTCGCGCCGCACGATCCACGCATGGCGGTGGCGGCTCCAGTGGCGCTGCGTGACCCAGTGGCATTCCGGCACGTAAGCATAGGGGCCGCCGCGCCAGTGATCGCGCGCGTGATGATGGTGATGGCGCGGAGAGACGCCGACGTAAGCGCCGCCGGGGCCGACGTGAAAATTTAGCCCCGCCGCCGTCGCAAGGCCGGTCGTGCCGAAGATGGCCGCACCGGCTATGACGATGACCTGACCGATTCGTTTCATGACCGCATCTCCTGCGTTGTTGCACATGGCGCTTTAACGCGGCGATGCGCGGCGACGTTCCGCAAAATATCCGCGCGCAGGTTCCCGTTAACTTTTGTTGCGGCTCGACATAATTCGCGAGCGCGCGATGGCATGCCATTGCGCGGGAACCGGGGACTCGTTGCGCGGGAACCGGAGAGGTCGCGAGATCGTTATAGCAACGTGGCTCACTTTTACGCCTCATTGAAACAAACAAGGATGCTCGCGATGGCTACGCGCGCAAGTCGTTGCGTCAAAGCCGGTGTGTTGATGTCATCGCTTGCGATAATGGCGGTGCTCGCCGGTCCTGCGTCGGCGGATATTCTGATCCAGGTGGACAAAGCAACGCAGCGCATGACGGTGTCGGAAGACGGCGCATTGCTTTATTCGTGGCCGGTGTCGACTGGGCGGCGCGGTTTTGCCACGCCGTCGGGATCGTTCCGGCCGTTCCGTATGGACGCCGACCACCATTCCGACGAATGGGATCATGCGCCGATGCCGCATTCGATCTTTTTCACGCGCGAAGGCCACGCAATTCACGGCAGCTTCGAGACGCGGCATTTGGGCAGGGCGACCTCGCACGGCTGCGTGCGGCTGTCACCGCAACACGCGGCCACGCTGTTCGCGCTGGTCAAGCAGCAGGGCTTGGCCAACACGCACGTGGTGGTCGGCAATGATGTGCCTTTGGTGGCAAAAGCCGGCCGAAGCCAAAGGGTCGCACCCGTCAGTTTGAACGATCGCGTCGTTTTTGATCGCCGGCTTCCGGATGTGAACGATGTCAGCGGTGCCGGACCGCCGCCGCGCGCGCTGCTGCTGCCGTGGTACGGGCGCGTTGCGCTTGATCCGAATTCGCCAATTCACTGACGGTCAAACAAAAAACCCCGGCGCGAGGCCGGGGTTTTCGCTTTGTTTTGGTTGGCCGCTATTCGCAATATTTGCAGGGCGGGAAGGTGCGGCTATAGACCGGTTGCGCCAGGAATTTGGCCTTGTCGTAGGTCCAGAACTGGCTGACGGCCGGGTAGGTCTTGACCACCGTGTTCCACAGCTCCGCCTTCGGATAGCCGAACATCTTCTTCTTCTCGACCTTCTTGATGTAGATGTTCTCGATCGGGCTCTTGGTGGCGAGATCCATGGTGACCGGCCCGCGCACGGCGTCGAGCTTGATCGATGCCATGGTCTTGATGAACTCGACCGGGCCCGGGTACTTGCCTTTGTTCTTGGCGAGCGCCTCGTCGATCCACTGCGCGGTCGAGTAGTTGCCTTCCGAATAATACGACGGCACCTTCTTGTACTTGGTGCGGTAGCGTTTCACGAAGGCTTCGTTCTTCGGCGTCTCGATCGCCGCTGAGTACATCAACGCGGAGACGTCGCCGATCACCTCGTCGCCCATGAACGGCAGGATGAACTCGTCATAGCTGGTGCCGCCGGCCACGATCGGCTTCTTGATGCCGGCCGCGCGCAGCTGCTTGGGAAATTGCAGCGACATCGGGCCGACCATCAGCGTGAAGATGGCGTCGGCGTCGGCCTTGATGCTCGGGATGTAAGGGCCGAAGTCCTTGTTGCCGAGCGGCACCCAGATCTTCTGGATGACCTTGCCGCCGCAATCCTCGAACGCCTTCTGGAAGCCGCCGGTCTGCTCGTAGCCGAAGGCATAGTCGGCGGCGACGGTGACGACCTTCTTGTAGCCCTGGTCGCAGGTCCATTGCCCGAGCGGGTGGTTGGGCAGCGAGGGCACCCAGGTCGAGAAGGCGACGTACGGGTATTTGGAGACCTGGCGCTGCGCCAGATCGTCGGCGGTCGCCGAGGAGCCGATATAGAGAGTCTTCTCCGAGGTCGACACCGGCCCGAGCGCATAGGCGGTCGAGGCGAGCAGGCCGCCGACCAGCATATGGACCTTGTCTTGCAGGATCAGCTTCTTGGCCTTGGCGACGGCGGTGTCCGGCTTGCCTTGCGTGTCCTCGACGATGAGCTTGACCGTGTCGCCGCCCAGCATGCCCTTGTGCTCGTCCAGATACATCTGGAAGCCGTTGAGCATATCGGTGCCGATGGCGGTGAAGATACCGGTGCGCGGCGCCAGGAACCCGACGCGCAATTCTTCCGCGCGCACGTTCGACGCAAGACCGGCGGCAAGCACACCGCCGATAAGTAACGAAGCGATTGGTTTAACGGAGCTGATCTTCATCGTTCTCCCCTTTGGCGCTGCTCTTGGGATGGCGTCGGCTGCGCGCTTGTCGTTGTAGCTTTGATCCCCACGGCGAAGGCTAGCATCGGCCTTGCAACGAGACAACGCGGCGCTGGCGGGGCGACGCTGGGTGGGCAAATTTGGTAAACGCGTCGCGCGCTGCCCACCATGCCCAAACCGCAAGGTTAAGGCCGCGTTGGTCGCATTTCCGGATGTGAAAAGACGCGCTGCTATTGCCGGATTTGCCGGCTGGACCGTCGCGGCTGTTACATCGAGGGTAGGGCGCTTCGGGTCGTCCCCAGCAAAGGTGCTTGCCATGGCTGCGGCTCCGCGTGCGCTGATCGTCGGCGGTTCGGTCAGCGGACTGTTCGCAGCGCATCTGCTGCGCAGCATCGGGTGGGAGGTCGTGGTCTTTGAGCGCGCCGCCAGCGATCTTGCCAGCCGCGGCGCCGCGATCGGACTGACCGAGGAACTGTTGGCGGTGATGCGGCGCATCGGCGCGCCGCTCGATGCCGGCAAGGGCGTGACCGTTCGCTCGTTCGTCGCGCTCGACCGCAGCGGCGCCATCGCGCATGAGGTCAAGCGGCATCAGATCAACGGCGCCTGGTCGCACATCTATCGCGCGCTCAAGGACGCGCTTCCCGCGCCGTGCTATCGCCCGGCATCGGTGCTCGATCGCGTGGAGCAGGACGGCCGAACCGTCACGGCGATCTTTGCCGACGGCGCGCGCGCCGAGGGCGAATTGCTGATCGGCGCCGACGGCGTGCAATCGACGGTGCGGCGGCAGCTGTTGCCGGACGCGTCGCCGCGCTACGCCGGCTATGTCGCGTGGCGCGGCGTGGTCGACGAGGCAGACATCGCGGCCGCCGAGCGCGAGCTGATTTTCGAGCACGTCACCTTTTGCCTGGCGGACAAGGAAATGCTGCTCTGTATCCCGATCTCGGGGGACGACGTGGCCGGGACCGCCGAGCGCCGTTGTTGCTATGTCTGGTATCGGTCGGCCGACGAAGACACGTTGCGACAGCTTTGCACCGATGCCAGCGGCCGCCGGCACGGCGTTTCAATCCCGCCGCAATCAATTCGGCCGGAGGTGATCGGCGATTTGAAGGCGACGGCCGCGCGCCTGTTTGCGCCGGCGGTCGCCGACATCGTCGCGCGCGCGGAGCAGCCTATGCTGCAGGCCATCTCGGATCTGGAATCGCCGCAACTCGCGTTCGGGCGCGTTGCCTTGCTGGGGGACGCCGCCTTCGTTGCGCGGCCGCACGTGATCGCCGGCGTGACCAAGGCGGCGCTCGATGCTCAGGGTCTGGCGGACGCCGTCAATGCAGGAGACGGCGATCTGGATGCAGCGCTTGCAACCTACGACCGCGAGCGCCGGGCCTTCGGCAGCAAGCTCGTCGCCTATGCGCGGCAACTCGGCGCGCATCTGGAAGCCAAGCCCGCAGGTCTAACGGCGCGCGATGCTGCCGGCTATGCCGGGCGTCCCGCCGAGCTGTTGCGCGACTACGGCGCGCCGCACCTGTTTCGCAACGTGTAAGCGGGCGGCGGCCGCTGCCGCTTCAACAACGGGCTGCCATAATGCCCGGTCGGTTGCGGTTGCGGGGTCTTGGTGGTGGCATGAAGCAAGAAAGTCGCCGCGGCCCTTAGGACCGCGAGCGCGCTTTCATCGTGCCGTGTCCCAGTTCTTGCCGTTGTGGGTCGCGATGACCTTCGCACCGGATCGGCCGTCCGGCACGACCGGCAGCAACAGAAAGGCTTCGCGTTTTGGGCCGGTGTGGATCGTCGTTTGGCCGCCAAAGTTATCGGCCGGCCGATCGTAACGATCGTCGTGCAGCCACGGTCCGGAGCCGCGTGACCGAAATGCCGGGTTGCTGTCGCCGCCCGGCCGCTCGAAGTCCTTGCCCGCAATAGTCACGGCGATCTGGAATCCGGCCGGAAGCACGATGCACATCGGCCAAACTTCGACGTCGAGTTCGTAGACCTGACCCGGAGTCAGCGGCTGCTTGTCGTCGTGCGTGTGATAGGGCCGATACGGCAGCGACTTTTCAGCATCCAGTTTGCGGTGCGAAGCACGCAGCCATCCTTGGGCTAGCGGCGTGTGCGGATCGACGGTGCCCTGGAATTCAACCTCGCGGCCGTCGGGTGAAAATGCCTGCACCGTCACGAATAGATCGGCGTCGGCGACCGACGAGGAAACATAGAGCTTCAGCGACATCGGACCGGTGATTTCGGTCTCGTGCTCGAGCGGCGGTGACAGCCATTTCACACCGTCGTCCAGTGCGGCGAACGAGGCAGCGCCGTCGCTCGCCGGCGGCCGCCAATCCAGGCTGCCCGCTTTGGCATCGAGGAACAACTTGGTCCATTGCGTTCCCGCCAGCGGCCATTCGTTCTCTTTGCGTAACTGAACTTCCTTGCTGAACGGTCGGCGCAGGTTGAGCCAAACGCGCGCCTCCTTGTCCCAGCCGTTTTTCTCGCCCTTGAGAAAGTAATCGAAGAAACGCTTCTGCAGCGCCATCCCAAAGGGCAAATAGAACCACTCCTCGTGGCGACCCGGATGCGCTTCCAGCCACTTTTGCTTGGAAGCTGCCTGGGTGAAGGCCTCGAAATTGCCACGCGGGTGCAGGCCGAAGCCAGCCCAGTTGGCGGGGCTTACGAATGGAACGACAACCTTCGACCAGTCGGGCGACTGATTTTGGTACCAATCGTCGTCCATCTCGCGCGCGCGCGCATTGGCGAGGTTGTCGGCGTGGTTTGCCGTCAATTCTCCTTTCGACAATTTTTCAGGACCCGTGGATGCCTCGTTCATCCAATGGTCTTTCGGGGCGTCCGGATTGCCGTGTTGCGCCGCGAGGACCTGGCGCGGATACCAGGTTTCCATGAACTTGTTCGAGAGGATGCCGCCGTGTCGGTACCAGTCACGATACATGTCGGCGGCACCCTCCCAGGGTACCATGGCGGTTAGATGCGGCGGTTGCAGTGCCGCCACGTGCCACTGATTGATCGCGTAATAGGAAATGCCGTTTAAGCCGACTTTGCCGTTTGACCACGGACGCGTGCCGGCCCATTCGATCGCATTGTAGTAATCGCGTGTTTCGCGCGGCGAGAAAATATCCAGATAGCCCGGCGATCGACCGGCACCTCTGGAGTCGACGCGGACCACGGCGTAACCCCAAGGCACCCATATTTCCGGATCGACCGTCTCCCAGGCCAGGAAACTGTGGGTCGAGCCGTCAAGAACGTCGGGATGCTGATCGACCAGCCAATCCCACATCAGCTTGTAATGCTCTTGGTACTTCACGCCCTTTCCATAAGGGCCGTGCGTCATGACGACCGGAACCGGATCTTTCGTCTTCGGCCGGTAGACGTCCGCGCGGATAACAAGGCCATCGTCCATCGTGATGGGTAGGTCTCGTTCGATCACCATTGCTTCGGCGGCACTAGACGGCGCCATGTGAACTCCTCCCTGATAATTTCTTTTCGATACGATAGCCCAGCGCATCTGGCGTGTCATTCGCCGTAAGCGAGCCAGTTCGAGATCGACGCGAAGTAGACGCACCGTCGCCGCCGGTGCGCAGGCCGAGCGACGTGCACCCGCCGCCGGCATCCGAGATCGGCGATTGGGGCAGGGCGCGCGAGGGCTCGCGGCGGCGGCGGTTCTGCGCTAGGGTTACACCCATGCGCCAGCGCCTCACCGCCCTTGTTTGCCTCCTTTTGCTCGGCCTTACGCTCGGCGGCTGCAGCAAATGCGGCTGGGTCTGGCAGGATTGGGGCCGCGCCTGCCACCACGAGACCATCCATTAAGCCATTGTCGCAATTGCGATTTTCTCGCCGTTACCGGGCGGCTAAAAAATTCTGTAAAAATAGATAAAAATCCTAGGAAAAGAGTCTTGACAGCGCGACGCTGCTCCGCTATGTAAGGCCCATGCTCCACAGTTGCGTCCGGCCCGACCGGCGACGCAAAGGCGGAACAGACGCGCGCCACGCGGCGTTATCCCGATACGGGAAACCACGTCGAAGGCCGCCAATACCGCGTGTCGAGAACGACCGCATCGTGGAGACTGCGACCGAGGCGCGTGGCGCCATCGTCGGGCACAATGTGCGCTACGTGCTGGCGTTCGGCCTGCTGGGCATGGTGCTCGCGTTCCGCGTGCTCGACGCCTACGACTTCATCTAGGCCGCCGCGACCGGCGGCAGATGGGATTTGAAATGGACCATCCCAGCGGCCACACACCGGCCGACAGCAAGGTCGAACAGGCCCCCAACGGCGAGGTGCAATACCTGCTGGTCGGCAGTCTGGTTGGTACGATCTTGCTGATGATTACCTACGCCATCTTCGCTTACGCGGTGCACTGACGCTTTTCGCGTAAGCCAAGAGGCGCGCCGGCTTGCCGGCGTTCTCTTCGCATACCCAATCCACCATGAGCGAGATTTGGGAAACGGTGCCGCGCGCGCGGCTGCCGATCGCTTAGACGCGCGGGCCTCGGCGGTGGCGGCACTGAGTTGCGGCGCGGGCGCGGGGTCGCGGGTGAGGGGGCTTTGTGCCAAGGAAAAAACCGGAGTCCCGAGTCTGCGGCGCGGCATTCGCGTGCCGTACAGCGTCCGGGACACGGGGCAACAGCATGTTCGACCGTCTGCGAAATTTTCTCCGGCCGCCGGAAGCCAAAGCCTCGCGCACCGCGCGGCTGATCGCCTTCGAGTCGGGCGGGCGCGCGCGCTGGACGCCGCGCGACTATGCCGCGCTCGCGCGCGAGGGTTACGGCAAGAACGCCATTGTGCACCGCGCGGTGCGGCTGATCGCCGAAAGCGTCGGCGCGGCCAGCTTCATCCTGTACGAGGGCGCGGCCGAGCGCACGACGCATCCGCTGCTCGATCTGTTGGCGCGGCCGAACCCGCGCCAGGACGGCGCCTCGTTCCTGGAAAGCGTGGCGTCTTATCTTCAGCTTTCCGGTAACGCCTATATCGAGGCGGTCGGCATCGCCGGGCAAGGAAACGATCAAGTCGGCGCACAAGAAAACGCCAATGTGCGCGAGCTGTACGCGCTACGCCCCGACCGCATGAAAGTGGTGCCGGGCGCCGATGGCTGGCCGCAAGGCTACGAATATTCCGTCTCCGGTCAGACCGTGCGCTTCGACCAGAGCGCGGTGCAGCCGCCGATCCTGCAGCTCTCGCTGTTCCATCCGCTCGACGATTATTACGGGCTCAGCCCCTTGGAAGCCGCCGCCATCGCGGTCGATACCCACAACGCCGCCGCCAAGTGGAACAAGGCGCTGCTCGACAATGCGGCGCGGCCCTCCGGCGCGCTGGTCTATGCCGGGCCGGACGGGTTGATCCTGTCCGACCAGCAGTTCGAGCGGCTGCGACGCGAGCTCGACGAGCAATACCAGGGCGCGCGCAATGCCGGCCGCCCGATGGTGCTGGAAGGCGGTCTCGACTGGAAGGCGATGTCGCTGTCGCCCAAGGACATGGATTTCATGGAAGCCAAGCACGCCGCCGCGCGCGAGATCGCGCTCGCCTTCGGCGTGCCGCCGATGCTGTTGGCGATCCCCGGCGACAACACCTATTCCAATTACCAGGAAGCCAACCGCGTGTTCTTCCGCCAGACCGTGTTGCCGCTGGCCAATCGCATCGCTTGCGCGCTGGCGCAATGGCTGGCACCGAGCTTCGGTTCAGGGCTGACGCTCGCGGTCGACACCGACCGCATCGAGGCGCTGTCGGCCGACCGCGCCGCGTTGTGGGAGCGCGTCACCAAGGCGCCGTTTCTCACCGTCAACGAGAAGCGCATCGCCACCGGCTACGGCGCGGTGGAGGGCGGCGACGTGTTTGCTTAGTCCCTCTCCCCGCAAAGCGGGGAGAGGTGAAGAAAGAACATGCCCGACATCGTGCAGATCTTCAGCGCGCGCGGCGATCTCGCGCACGTAGCGCTGCTGTTGTGGGCGCTGTCGGCGTCGGCGCTGGCCTGGTTCGCGCTGCGCGAGCTGGCGGCGGCGAGCCGCCGCTTCGACGACTTCGTGCGCGAGCTCGCGCGCTTCAATAAGCGTTTTGGAGGCAAATGATGGACACACTGCATTCCGTGTTGCGCTCGATCCGCGGTGAGACCAAGAGCCGCCGCGATCATCTCGACGTGTTCCGCGAATTCCTCGACCACCTCGACCGCGCCGCGCGCAGGCGCACGCCGGCGCGTACGCACAAAGCCGCCAAGGGCAGAGGTCAGCGCGGCGGCAAACGCTGAACGCGCATTGCCTCTCCACGCGTCATTGCCGGGCTTGACCCGGCAATCCATGAAGCGATGCAGCGTGCTGAAGCGCATCATGGACCCGCGGGTCAAGCCCGCGGGTGACGGCAGAATTTTGCTCGCTGCCGAGATCACCATGCTCGCAACCCAAACCGAACCCACCGTCGCCTCGGTGTTCGCGCCGCGCACCACCATCGATGCCGACGGCACGGTGGAGGGCTATGCCAGCCTGTTCGGCCAGATCGACCAGGCGCGCGACATGGTGCTGCGCGGCGCCTTTGCAGCAACGCTCACCATGCGCGGCGTCAACCGCGTGCCGATGCTGTTCCAGCACGATCCTTCGGAGCCGATCGGCATCTGGCTCGAGCTGCGCGAAGACCACCGCGGCCTGTACGCGCGCGGCCGGCTGATCCCGGAGGTGGCGCGCGCGCGCGAACTCTTGTCGCTGTTGCGCGCCGGCGCGGTCGACGGGTTGTCGATTGGCTTCCGCACGGTGAGGGGCACCATCGATCCCAGGACACGGGTGCGCCGACTGGCGGCGATCGACCTGTGGGAGATTTCCATCGTCACCTTCCCGCTGCTTGCGGGGGCGCGCGTGCGCGCGGTGAAGCAGGCGTCCTCCCCGCCGTCGCTGTCACACGCCCGCACGCGCGCCGAGCGGGACTGGGCGCGGGTGGTCGGAGCGCCGGTGGCGGTCGTTGCACCGACACGCGTGCGCCGGCGCCGGCCTGAGCACCGCCGTTCGTCCGGCCGCATGACGGCCTGGCGGGCCGGGTGAGTGCTCATGCAAATTGCCGAATTGGAGACTGCGCGCCGCCGCGTGCTGGGCGGCGTTGCGAGCCGTTTGCTACGGCTGAAATGGCACGCCGCCGCCACGCGCTTCGAACTTGCGCTGCGCCGGCACGACCGCGCGCTGAAATACAGCTTCAATCCGGACGAACCGCGCGTTCCGGCTGGTGTGCCCGAAGGCGGCCAGTGGACGAGCGGCGGCGGCTCGACCGGTCGCATGCGGCTGGCGGGCGATGTTCCGACCGGGGATTTACCGCCTGAAATCCCGAGAGAAAAGCCGCCAACATCAGAAGGTCGGACTGCGCTTCTAAAACAAGTCGCAAGGCATATTGCAGAGTTTGGAACAACAGTCGAAATGTTTGCTAGGCTAAATCCGTGGCTTCTCACGCGTGCAGCCGAAATTCGATCTTACAACGACCTACCCAAATCGTTGGAAGAGCTACAGCGCGCCGTTTCGCCAAAATCGGAGCCCGGGTATCAGGACCATCACATAGTCGAGCAAGGACAAGCCAGGGATGATGGATATCCGAGAGAGGTCATAAATAGTCGGGAAAACGTGGTACGGATTCCCAAATTGAAGCATGAGGAAATAAACGGCTGGTATTCGAGGAAAAATCCACGATATGGCGGTCAATCGCCGCGCCAATATTTGAGCGGTAGAAACTGGGAAGTTCGCAGGGCGGTAGGTCTTGAAGCGCTGAGAGATCGCGGGGTTCTCAAACCATGACACCGGTCGATTTGAAAAAGTTGACGGTTACGCAACTAGTCGACCGCTTTGCGGAGCTTGCGCTCGGCCAATCAAAGGCGGAATTGTACGGTGAAAACGCAAAGTACAATCGGCTCTACGACGCGATCGTCGCGGTTAAAGATGAACTCAAGTCGCGGCCCGGCGACCAGCGACGAGCATTGGTGCCACTGTTCGTCCATCCAAATGCGCAAGTGCGTTTGGTTGCGGCGCAATGGGCCATGATTGTAGCGCCCGTTCCCGCCAGGCAGGTGCTTCAGGATCTCAGTGATCGCAACATTTATCCCCAAGCAGCGGACGCGCGCCCGTTTCTGCGAGACCTGGACCGCGGGGAATTGAAGCTGATGGAAGATTAGTCCAATCACCGCCGCGCAAGCATCGATACCAATTTGTCATCGCCGGGCTCCGCCCGGCGATCTCGTTTAGGCGGGCACGGCCGCGCCTCATGAATTGGGATGGCCGGAGCAAGTCCGGTCATGACAACCGAACAGCCGTGCCAATCAGACTCTACAAGGAGAAACCTCAATGGATATCGACACCGATCTGGAGACCAAGGCGGGCATTCCGCTCGACGCCGTGGTGACGCATGGCGAATTGATACGCGCCTTCGAGGCGTTCAAGGAGACCAACGACGAGCGGCTCGTCACCATCGAACGGCGCGGCGGCGACGTCGTGCTGGAGGAAAAGCTCGCGCGCCTCAACAACGCGATCGACGCGCATGCGCGCCGGCTCGACGACATCGCGCTGCGCGGCGCGCGACCCGCGATCGGCGGCGACCGCGCCGTCTTGCGCGACGCTTCCGCGCTCGAGCACAAGGCGGCGTTCGAGGCCTACGTGCGCTCGGGCGAAAGCGCGAATTTGCGCGCGCTCGAAGTCAAAGCCATGTCGATCGGCTCCAATGCCGACGGCGGCTACCTGGTGCCGCCCGAGATCGAGACCATGATCGGCGAGCGGCTCACCGCCATCTCGCCGATCCGCTCCATCGCCGGCGTGCGCGCCATCTCCGGCAATGTCTACAAGAAGCCGTTCATGACGGCGGGTCCGGCAGTCGGCTGGGTGGGCGAGACCGACGCGCGCACGCAGACCACGTCGCCGACGCTCGATGAGCTGTCGTTCCCGGCCATGGAGCTCTATGCCATGCCGGCGGCGACCGCGACGCTGCTGGAAGACTCGGCGGTCAACATCGACCAATGGATCGCGCAAGAGGTCGAGCAGGTGTTCGCCGCGCAGGAGGGCACCGCCTTCGTTACCGGCGACGGCTCCAACAAGCCGAAGGGGTTCTTGGACTACACCGCGGTCGACAATGGCTCGTGGAGCTGGGGCAATGTCGGCTACATCGCCACGGGCGCGGCCGGCGCCTTCCCGGCGTCGAACCCGTCCGACGTGCTGGTCGATCTGGTCTATGCGGTCAACGCCGGCTACCGGCAGAACGCCGTGTTCGTGATGAACCGCAAGACGCAGAGTGCGATCCGCAAGTTCAAGGATACGACCGGCAATTATCTCTGGCAGCCGCCGGCGATTGCCGGCGGGCGCGCCTCGCTGATGACCTTCCCGGTGATCGAGGCCGAGGACATGCCGGACGTCGCGGCCAATTCGCTGTCGATTGCCTTCGGCGACTTCAACCGCGGCTACCTGGTGGTCGACCGCGCCGGCGTCAGCGTGTTGCGCGATCCCTACAGCGCCAAGCCTTACGTGCTGTTCTACACCACCAAGCGCGTGGGCGGCGGCGTACAGGACTTCGACGCCATCAAGCTGATGAAGTTCGCGGCGAGCTGAGCGCGGACATGCGTCCTAGGCTGCGAAGCGGGGTAGGCCGCTTCGGAGTCCCGGGCGCCGCGCGCGACAGGCAAGGCCGGGCAGCGTTCAAGAACCCTTCGTCGCTCTTGAACAATGGATGTGCTGTTGACAGCGCAGGCGCCAGATGCACAATTATGGATATCATGTCCGCAATGCGGGCAACAAGGCCGGAAATTTGACCGTGCTCTCAAGCAGCAGAGCCAGCAGCGCCCAGGACCCCGACCGGTCCCTGGTGAAGAGCCTCAACAAGGCGCTGGCGATTATTGAATCGATTGCCGCGGCCGAGCGCCCGCTGACGGTCTCGGAGGTGGCGATGCTCACCCAGGTGCCGCGGCCGACCGCGCATCGCATCATCCAGACTTTGGTGAGTGCCGGTTACCTGCAGCACAGTCCCGCCGACGGTCGCGTTTCGATCGGCTTTGCGCCCATCACCATCGCCGCGCGCGCGATGGACAACAACCGCGTGCGGTTGGCGGCGGCGCCGCATCTGCAGACGCTGGCGCAGGTCAGCGGCGAGCGCTCCAATCTCGGCTGCCTGTTCCGCCACCAGATGCTCTACCTCGCCGGTGTCGAGAAACCGTCGCTGCCGATGATCCGCACCCGCTTCGGCCGCGTGGTGCCGGCGCATGCCTGCTCGATCGGCAAGGCCATCGCCGCGTTCCTGCGGGAGGCGGAGGTTCTCGACCTGGTGAACGCGCGTCCGCTGGTGCGGCTGACCGCGACCACGATCACGACGCTGCCTGCGTACATGGAAGAACTCGCAGGGATCCGCAAGCGCGGCTACGCCGTCGACAACGGCGAATGCACCGAGGGCTCCTATTGCATCGCCGCGCCGATCTTCTCGCCGGCCAATCGACCGGTGGCGGGCATCGGCCTCACCGGACGCGATCTCGATTCGCTGGTAGCGGCTTCGGACGCCGTGATGCGCGCGGCCGAGGTGATCTCGCAAATGCTCTGACAAGTAAACCGAACGAAGTTACGAAACGTGGAGGACGCGCGTTGGACCCGTTGATCATTACCTCGAACGATCCCAAGCTCGAGCAGCATCCGAACCCGATCGAGGCGAATGTGGCGGAGGGGGTGGCCGCCGCGCAGGCCGGCGCCGCCATTCTGCATCATCATCTGGTGTATCGGCCGTATCAACAAGGCAAGCGCATCGAGATTGACGTCGACAAGTCGGTCGAAGTCATCCGCCAATTGCGCAAGAAGACCGACGCTATTTTCCAGCTCGGCATCACCACGGCGGCCGACGACAGCCGTTTCGCCGTCGCGCGCGCCGAAAAGGTGGACATGATGTCGGTCACGCTCGCCGCGGCCAACGATCATCACAACGGCATTTATCCGACCGTGTTCCGCGACCGCGAGGACATGATCCGGCAGGCCCGCTTCTGTCTCGACAACGGCATCGTGCCGGAATGGGAGGTCTTCTACCCCGGCGCGGCCTGGAACCTGATGTATCTGATCAAGCACGGCTACGCCAAGCCGCCGTACTGGATCAATCTCACGCTTTATCCGGAAGGCAGCTCCTGGGCGCCGCGCACGTTCGACGAGATCGACAACCGCGTGAAGGTGTTTCCGGACGACTCGCGCTGGCACCTGGTGGTGTTTGCGCGCCCGCACAAGGATCCGATTGTCCCGGTGGCGACGCCGATCGAGCATACGCGCCTGCTCACTTACGCGATCCTGCGCGGTGGCCACGTGCGCATGGGTAAGGAAGAGCGCATCGAGATCAGCCCCGGCGTTGCGGCCAAGACCAATGCCGAACTGATCGAGCTGATTGCCGATATTTCCACGCGGCTCGGCCGCCCGCCGGCGACGCCGGACGAGACGCGCAAGATGCTGCGCATGCAGACCTAGGTCGACGGACCAATGAACGACGGGCGCGGCGCCGCCTAGAGTCTGATCCGTTCAGATTGAATCGGAATACCGCCTAACATTTTGCCGGCGCATGATCTTTTCCGAAAACCGGTTCCCATCCCCGATCGGGGTCGAGGACATGCTTTTCGGGATCATGCGCTAGCGCCGCGCGGTCTTGTGCCGCTTGTGGCGCTTATGCCGGACGCGATGGTGGCGCTTATGCCGGCGCGGTTCGCGCAACGTCGCGCCATCGTCGTTCGTCACAGCCGCCCGCGCGCTGCCGGTGACGGTCACCGGCGCCCAGCGCGTCAGGTTTCCGCAGGCGATGCGCCGGTTGGGGTAGGCGGCGCGCGTTATGACGCCGACCAGCATGCCGCCGCGCATCACCGGCCCGCCGGAATCGCCGAAACAGGCGCTGGCGCCGATCTCGCCCTGACGGAAGGGATCGACCAGCGCGCCGCGGCTCGCCGCCACCAGGTTCGCCTGGCGTAAGGCGCCGAAACCGCCGCCCGCGCTTTCATCGGCGGTGCCGTAGCCGGCGATGGTGAAACTGTCGCCGCCGCCGGCGCCGATCGGCGCGGCGCTCACGCCGAACGGCAGCGGCTCGGCGAGTTTGAGGATGGCGGCGTCGCCTGCGGCGCGCACCCGCCGGCCGTCGTCGAGCACCGCGCTGTGCGAGACGCCGGCGATGCGGATGGTGCGGCCGCCGGCGACGACGCGCATGCCGCGCGCGCAATGCGCGGCAGTGACCACCGCGCGGCGCGCGATCGCCACGCCGGTGCAATAGCCGCTGCCGATCAGGCGCACGGTGTAGGCGCTAAGCCCGGAGGCGCTGCCTTGCACTACGGCGGCAGCCGGCGTGGCGGCGATGATCAACGATAAAAGTGTGAGTGTTGTCGCGGCCGTGCGCGGCATGGCTGTCGTCCCCCCTGAGCCGGGAGGAGACTAGCGGGGCAGGGCACGGTTCGGAACCGGGCAGCGATCTTTTGCCGCGCGCGCGGTTAACGCGGCAGCGGCGAGCCCAATTTGCGCGCGGTGTCGAGGATCCAGTTGCGGTAGAGCGCAAGCGGCGTGACGCCGGTCAAGCCGCCGCAGCCGGCGCCGTTGTTGGGGCCGGTCGACCAGCTCACCACGCCGATGAGCGCGGAGCCTGCGAACGCCGGCGCGCCGGAATCGCCGGTGCAGGCGCCCATGCCGGCGCGTGTGCCGCCGGTTGCCGGATCGACCAGGCGGATCTGCAAGTTTCCGGGATGGCCGGTGACGGCCAGCCGCGCCGCCCGCAGCGTGCCGCCGGTCTTGCCGTTGCCGCGCACGGCGAGGCCATAGCCGAACACGGTGAGCGTATCGCCGATATGCGGCGTTGCGCCGGTACCGAGCGTTGCGGGCACGATGGCGGCCGGCAGCGGCCGCGCCAATTTCAGAAGCGCGACGTCGGCGGTGGCGCGGTGCGCGAAAAAAGTTTGCAGATTGAACTGCGGATGGTGCGCGACGGAGCGCACGTCGAGCAAATGCGGTTGATGACGCGCGTCGAACTCGACCAGCTTGTAGTCGGAGCCCGGCTGCACGCAATGCGCGGCGGTCAGCACCAGATCGCGCGCGATCGCCGCGCCGGTGCAGAAGGTGCCGTGCGAGCCGACGATCATCACGGCGTGGCGGCCTTGCAGCAGCGCCGACGGCGCGTTGCCGGTGATGGCACCGGCGGGTGCTGAGAAAATCAAACAGGCGAGGGCGATCAGCGCGGCGCATGGTGCCGTTGAGCCTTGGTGCTGAGAGTTTGTCAACGGCTTGCACGGCTGTCGTCCCGGCCGAGCGAGCGGTAGCGAGCGCGAGCCGGAGCCCGGTAATCCCGGCGGTCGTGATGCGGAAACACCTGGGTTACTGGGTCCCCGCCTTCGCGGGGACGACAGCGGAGACGCAAACTTTTCTCCTCATCCTGAGGAGGCCGCGAAGCGGCCGTCTCGAAGGATCGAGGCCCAGGCACCTCATCCTTCGAGACGCAGCCTCACGGCCGCTCCTCAGGATGAGGCGATCAGAGGCGAGAAAGCCACATGCCCTCTCTTCTTCTCACCGCGCCGGCGGTCGAGCCGGTATCGCTCGACGAGGCGAAAGCCTTCCTGCGCGTCGAAACCAGCGACGACGACGACGTGATCGCCGCATTGGTCGCCGGTGCGCGCATCCATGTCGAGGCGCAGACGCGGCGCGCGCTGATCACGCAAAGCTGGCGCATCAGCGCCGATGCCTGGCCGGCCGACGGACGCCTGCCGGTATTGCCGGCGCCGCTGCAATCGCTTTCTGCCGCGCGCGTCTACGACAGCGACAACAATACGCACGATGTCGACGGCCAAACCTTCGTGCTCGATCTCGGCGGCTCGGCGCTTTGCTTTGCGCCCTGGGCGCCGCCGGCGCCGGGCAGGCTTTCGCTCGGCATCGAAGTCGACGTGGTGGTCGGCTATGGCGACGCCGCGAGCGACGTGCCCGAGCCGCTGCGCCAGGCGATCCGCCTCTTGATCGCGCACTGGTACGAGAACCGCGGGTTAATGCGCGAAGCCGGCACGGCCGTGTTGCCGCAGAACGTCGCGGCGCTGATCGGTCCCTATCGGGTGCTGTCGCTATGACCGCAGCGGGAGACTTGAACCGCCGGCTGGCGCTGCAGGCGCCGGTTGAGGCCGACGACGGCGAGGGCGGCGTCACCCGCAGTTATCAAACGGTGACGACGCTGTGGGCGCACGTCGCGCCTTTGTCGGCACGCGCCGACGTTGCCGCCGACAGTCTCGGCGCCGTGCTGCGCTACGCCATCGTCGTGCGCACTCGCGACGACATCACCACGCGTCACCAGTTCGCCGACGGCACGCGCATCTACCGCATCGCCGCCGTGCGCGAGTCAGCCGACCGCCGCTTTCTCGAGATCGCGGCGGAGGAACGAGAAGACTAGCCGCGCAGCGACCCTCCCCCTGCAGGGGAGGGTGAAGTGTTTCCACTGAAAGGCTTGCTTATGCCCACCGCCGCTTCCGCCGCGCTGCGCGCGGCCGTGCACGACGCTTTGGCCGCCGATGCCGGTCTCGTCAATCTTCTCGGCGGGCCGAAAGTCTACGACGAGCCGCCGCGCGCCGCCGCGTTCCCTTACGTCACGCTGGGCGAGACGCGCATCGCCGATTACTCGACCGGCAGCGAGCCGGGCGAGGAGCATCAGCTCGTCTTGCATGCCTGGTCGCGCCAGGGCGGCCAGCGCGAGGCGCATCTGATCGCCGGCGCGCTCTTGCAGGCACTCGACAATGCGCCACTCACGCTCACCGATCACCACCTGGTCAATTTCCGTTTCGCGGTCGCCGATGTGCGGCGCGAAGCCGACGGGCGCACCTATCACGCGCTGGTGCGCTTCCGCGCGGTAACGGAGCCGGTATGACCTCGCTTGTCATCACCGGGCCGCCGCGAAGCGGCGAGACCCGGTGATCCCGCTTAGAGAGGCCAGCGCGTTGCCATCCTAGGCGACGATGGCCGGGACAAGCCCGGCCATGACAGATGAAAAATAGTCTGCGCAAAGGAAGACTTTTATGTCAGCCCAAAAAGGCAAGGACCTGCTCGTCAAGATCAGCGACGGCGCCGGCGGCTTCACCACCGTCGCCGGCTTGCGCACGCGCCGGCTCGCCTTCAATGCCGAGACCGTCGACATCACGCACGCCGAAAGCGCCAACCGCTGGCGCGAACTGCTCGACGGCGCCGGCGTCAAGCGCGCCTCGGTATCCGGCCGCGGCCTGTTCACCGATGCGGCGACCGACGCCTCGATGCGGCAACGTTCTTTGACGGCACCGTGATCGACTATCAGATCGTGGTGCCCGACTTTGGCACCGTGCAGGGGCCGTTCCAGATCGCCAATCTGGAATTCGCCGGCGAGCACAATGGCGAGGTCACGTATGACGTGGCGTTCGAATCCGCAGGCGAGCTGACGTTTGCGGCGATGTAGTTCCGCCGTCATCACCGGGCCGCGACCAACGGGCCCGCGCGAAGCGCGGCCCGATGGCAGGCTCCGGCGCGTGACCCGGTGATCCCGCTCAGGGTCGCACAGCCGCAACTTCCTAAGCGGGATGGCCGGGTCAAGCCCGGCCATGACAATCGAGGAGCCATTGGCAATGCCCAACCAGCACCGCGGCGAGATCGAGGCCGAGATCGGCGGCAAGCGCCGCACGCTGGTGCTCACGCTCGGCGCGCTTGCCGAGCTCGAGGCCGCCTTCGGCGCCGAGGATCTGGTGGCGCTGGCCGAGCGCTTCGGAACCGGTCGGCTGAAGGCGCGCGACTTGACGCGCATCATCGGCGCCGGCCTGCGCGGGGCAGGCGAGGCGGTGAGCGACGACGAGGTCGCGGCGAATGGAGGTCGCGGGCGGCGCGCAAGGCTATGTGCGTATCGCCGCCGATCTGATCGCGGTGACGTTCGGCCCGTGACGCGCTGGCGCAGCCGTTTCCATGGAAACAGGCGATCGGTTTCGGGCTCGGCGTGCTGCGGCTTGCGCCGGATGCAGTTCTGGCGCATGACGCCGCGCGAATTGGCCTACGCCATCGAGGCGGCGACCGGGCGCAGCGCGCCGCTGACGCGCGCCGGGGCTCGACCAACTGATGAGAGATATCCCGATGGCCTGATAACAGATGACCCCGACGCGTCCGGCACGAGCTGGCCGGCGTGCTCAAGGACCTCAGATCGCTCGAACGGCTGCGCGATCGGCGCCGACAGTTTTGCGAGCGCCATGACGCGGGCCTTCACGCAAGCCACCGCCCGGCGGCAAGCAGTTCGACGACGTGCTCAAGTCGTCTGGCGCTGCGCATGTCGCAGCATGGCGCTGACGCAGGCGTTCAAGCCGCTCACCAGCGGTCTTTCCAATCGGCTGACCGGCGGGCTCAACCGGTTGTTCGGCGGACTGCTCAAGGACTGGGCCGCGGGAGGCGGCATCAAGCCGTTCGCGAGCGGCGGCGTCATCGGGACGCCGACCTATTTTCCGCTGCTCGAGCGGCGGCGTCGGCTTGGCCGGCGAGGCCGGACCGAAGCGATCGTGCCGCTGTCGCGCGGTGCCGACGGGCGGCTCGGTGTCGCGCTCGCGGCGCCGGCGCCGCCAACGTCACGGTGCAGATCGTGACGCCAGACGCCGGCAGCTTCCGCCGCTCGGAGGCCTATCATCACCGGCCAGATCCCCGCGCGGTGTGCGCGCGGGCGAGCGCAGTTCTCCTGATCAATCCCAATGACCGCCTTCCACGAAATTTTGTTTCCGCTCGACATCGCGCTCAACAGCGCGGGCGGGCCGGAGCGCCGTACCGAATCGTCCGCTCGGCTCGGGCGCGAGGAGCGCAATGCGCGCTGGGCGCATTCGCGCCGACGCTATGATGCCGGCTACGGCGTCAAGACGTTCGATGCGCTGTCGGCGGTGGTTGCGTTCTTCGAGGAGCGGCGCGGGCGGCTGTATGGCTTCCGCTGGCGCGACCGGCTCGACCATTCCTCGGCGGCGCCGGACGGGGGCGGTTCGCCGACCGACCAGGCGCTCGGCACCGGCGACAGCGTGACCGCGACGTTCCAACTGGTCAAGACCTACGGCTCGGTGCACGCGCCTTATCCGCGGCCGATCGCCAAGCCGGTCGCCGGCAGCGTGCGTGTCGCGGTGGCCGGCGTCGAGGCCGCCGAGGGGACCGACTTTACCTGCGATGCGGCGACCGGCGTCGTGACGTTTCTGGCGGGGCACAACCGGCGCTGCGGGGCGGCGGTGACCGCGGGATTCCTGTTCGACGTGCCGGCGCGGTTCGACACCGACTATCTCGAGGTGGATCTGTCGGCTTTCGCCGCCGGCGCGATCCCGAAGATTCCGCTGATTGAGATTCCGTAGCCCTCACCTCGGTCATTCCGGGCGAGCCGCGAAGCGGCGAGACCCGGAATCCAGCATTTTAAACGGAGATCCGGGTCAGTCCGGCACCCTAATGCGCTGCACCGCTCCGGGACAGAAGTCTTCCCATGCGCACCATCCCCCCCGCTCTGCAGGCCAAGCTCGATACCGGCGCGACGACCCTGGCGCGCTGCTGGATCGTGACCCGGCGCGATGGCGTGGTGCAGGGCTTCACCGACCATGACGAGGACATCGTCATCGACGCGGTGACCTGCCGCGCCGGCACCGGGCTCGAGGGGAGCGAGGCGACACAGACGCTCGGGCTTGCGGTCACCGGCTCGGACCTCGCTGGCGCCTTGTCCGACGAGACGCTCAACGAGGACGACCTCGCCGCCGGGCTACGATGACGCCGCGGCGTCGAGATCGGCTGGTCGATTGGAGCGAACCGGCTTTGCGCGTACTCATCGCGAGCGGCGTGCTCGGCGAAGTGCGGCGCGACGGCACGGCATTCACGGCGGAACTGCGCGGCCTGGCGCATCGCCTGGCGGAGGATTCCGGGCGGCGCTACACCGCGACCTGCTCGGCCGATCTTGGTGACGCGCGCTGCGGCGTCGATCTCGACGACCCGGCCTATCTCGGCAGTGGGACGATCACGGCGCTGACGGCAACGGCCGCTTTCACGGTCTCTGGCCTCGACGCTTTCGCGGACGATTGGTTTACCGCCGGGCGGCTCAATGGACGAGCGGCGCCAATGCCGGCCTGGCGATCGAGGTGAAGCGTCACGGTAATGACGGCACCGATGTGAGCCTCGCACTGTGGCAGATGATGCCGCAGGCCGATTGCGGTCGGTGACACGTTCATCGTTACCGCCGGCTGCGACAAGCGGTTCGCGACCTGCCGCGATCGCTTTGCCAATGCGGTCAACTTCCGCGGCTTCCCGCACATCCCCGGCAACGACTTCATCCTGCGCTACCCGATCCCCGGCGAACCGGGGAACGACGGCAGCAGCCTCAACAGCTGCTGACTCGCGTTCCGGCGTTCAGACATGAATGTTCACCCACCCGCGCGGCGATCGTCGCCGAAGCGCGGCATGGATCGGTACGCCGTACCGGCATCAGGCTTCGCTGAAGGGCGTCGGCTGCGACTGTCTCGGCCTGGTGCGCGGCGTGTGGCGCGGGGTGGTTGGGCCGGAGCCGGAAGTGTGGCGCCTTATGCTGCCGACTGGGCGGAAGCGGGGGCGGCATGAAGCCGCGGCCGCCGCGGCCTTGCGGCATCTGGTTGCGATCGAGCGCGACGGATTCCGGCCCGGCGATGTCTTGCTGTTCCGCTGGCGCGAACGTTTGCCGCTAAGCATGCCGCCATTGTGAGCGCGCCCGACCGCATGGTGCACGCGCATGACGGCGCGGCCGTTGCCGAGGTGGCAATCGCGCCGTGGTGGCGGCGTCGGCTCGCCTTTGCCTTCCGCTTTCCCGGAGTGATCGACTGATGGCGTCGCTATTGTTGGCACAGGCCGGTGCGTCGATCGGCAGCGCGATCTTCGGGCCGCTCGGTGCGGTCGCAGGTAAGCTGCTCGGTGGATTGGCGGGCGGCGCGATCGACCAGGTGCTGTTGGCGAGCCGCATAAATATGTCGAGGGGCCGCGGCTCGGCGATCTCGACGTCATGGCCTCGACCGAGGGCGCGCCGATCCCGCGCGCCTACGGGCGCGTGCGCCTGTCCGGGCAGTTGATCTGGGCGACACAGCTCGAAGAGGTCGTCAGCCGCACCAAAGCAGTCGACAGCGGGCGGCAAGGGCGGCCCGACGCGCGGAGACGACCACGACCTACAGCTACTTCGGCAATTTCGCCGTCGGGCTGTGCGAGGGATCGATCGGCGCGTGTCGCGCATCTGGGCCGACGGCAAGCCACTCGATCTCACCGGCATCGAGATGCGCATCTACGTGGTGACGAGGCGCAGGCGGCCGATGCGCTGATCGTTGCCAAGGAGGGCGCCGAACGCGCCGGCCTATCGCGGCCTCGCCTATGTGGTGTTCGAGCGCCTGCCGCTCGCCAATTTCGGCAACCGTATCCCGCAACTGTCGTTCGAGGTGGTGCGCCCGATCGGCCAGCTCGAGCAGATGGTGCGCGCGGTCACATTGATCCCCGGCACGACCGAATTCGGCTACGAGCCGGCGACGGTGGTGCGCACGCTCGGGCCCGGACAGTCGGCGCCGGAGAACCGGCACGTGTTCTACGCCGGCTCCGATGCGTCGGCGTCGCTCGACGAATTGCAGGCGCTGTGCCCCTGTGGAACGCGTTGCGGTGGCGGCGGCCTGGTTCGGCTCAGACCTGCGCGCCGACCAGTGCACCGTTACAGCCCGGGGTCGATAGCGCAGTCAAGGAGACCCTCGGCGCGACCTGGTCGGTCGCGGGCCTCGACCGTGAAACCGCGCCACTGGTGTCGACCGATCGACGGACGCCCGGCATATCGGCGGCACACCGTCGGATCAAAGCGTCGGCAATCTGATCGCGGACCTGAAGGCGCGCGGGCTCAAGGTCACGCTCTATCCGTTCCTGATGATGGACATCCCGGAGGGCAATACGTTGACCGATCCCTGGACCGGTGCGGCATCGCAGCCGGCGTATCCCTGGCGCGGGCGCATCACCTGCGATCCGGCGCCGGGCCAGCCGGGTCGCCTGACGGCAGGGCGACGGCGGCGACGCAGGTCGATGCGTTCTTCGGCGATACGGTCCGGAGGACTTACCGCCGCATGGTGCTGCACTACGCCAAACTCGCGGCGGCGGCCGGCGGCGTCGATGGCTTCCTGATCGGGTCGGAACTGGCGGCGCTCACGCGCGTACGCTCGGTATCCGGCGTCTATCCGGCGGTCGACCAACTGGTGACGCTTGCAGGCGAGGTGAAGGCGATCCTCGGCGGCGCATGCACCGTCAGCTATGGCGCCGACTGGACCGAATACGGCGCGCATGTGGTCGAATGCCGCCGCGAACGAAGTGCGGTTTCCGCTCGATGCTGTGGGCGTCGGCGTCGATCGATGCGGTCGGCATCGACTACTATGCGCCGCTCGGCGATTGGCGCGACACCGGCGATCAACTCGATCGTGCGCTCACCACTCGATCTACGACGCGATTATCTCGCCGGCAATCGGCGCCGGCGAGGCCTACGACTGGTACTACGCCGACGATGCCGCGCGCAGCGCGCAGACGCGCAGCCCGAACAGCGACGGTCTCGGCAAGCCATGGGTTTTCCGCGCGAAGGATAGCTGGAACTGGTGGGCGAATCCGCATTACGAGCGCGTCAGCGGCGCGAACTGGGGACCCCGACCGCTTGGTGCCGAAGGCGAAGCCGATCTGGCTGACCGAGTCGGCTGCCCGCGGTCGACAAGGGCGCCAACCAGTCGAGCATATTTCCCGATCCAAGTCGTCCGAAGCGGGCATTGCCGCATTCTCCAACGGCGAGCGCGACGATATCATTCAGCGCCGGCTTCTCGAAGCGGTGCTGGGCGCCTCGATCCCGCGTTCGGCGCCGCCGCGCTCAATCCGATGTCGTCGGTCTATGGCGGCCGGATGGTCGACCGGCGGCCATCCATCTGTGGACCTGGGACGCGCGGCCCTATCCGGTGTTTCCGGCCGCCACCGATGTCTGGAGCGATGGCGGCAACTGGGAGACCGGGCATTGGCTGACCGGCCGGCTCGGCTCGGCGCCGCTCGACGGCCTGGTGACGACTATGCTCGCCGATAGCGGCGTGGCGATGTGGATGCAGCGCGCTCGGCGAGGGGCCGCGAGGTTATGTGGTCGACCGGCCGATGACGCCGCGCGCCATGCTCGATCCGCTGGCGCTTGCCTTTGCGTTCGACGCCATCGAGCAGGACGGCGGCCTACGCTTTCGTCAGCGCGGCGGCGATGCCGGTGATCGAACTGAGCGAAGACGAACTGGTGCTGCCGGACGATGCCACGCCGGCGCGACTGACGCGCACGCAGGAGACCGACCTGCCGCGCGAGGTGTCGATCGGCTACACCGAAATCGGCACCGATTATCAGCGCGCGGCCGTGTCGTCGCGGCGGCTGGTCGGGCGGTTCGACGCGCGCCGTCGCATGCCGACATCGCGATGGTGAGCGATCGGCCGCGCAAGCCGAGCGGCGCGCCGAAATATGGTTGCAGGATTTATGGGCCGGCCGCGAAGCCGCCGAGTTCGCGTTGCCGCCGAGCCGACTGGCGCTTGACGCGGGCGACGTTGCCGGTCTGACCGTCAATGGGCGGCGGCGGCTGATCGAAGTGCAGGAAGTCGTCGACACCGAAAGCCGGGCCGTCAGGGCGCGCGCGATCGATCCGGAGGTGTTCAAGCTGGCGCTGTCGCCGCCGCGCCGGCGGTCGCCGAACGTGCCGGCGGCGGTCGGTCCGGTGCATGCCTGGTGCTCGACCTGCCGGCCTGATGACGGAGCTGCCGCCGGTGCTGGCGCGGCTGGCGGTGTTTGCCGATCCCTGGCCGGGCGCGGTCGCGATTTGGGCGCTCGAGCGACGGCGCGAGCTTCCGGCTGCCGGCGATTGGCGCGGCGCCGTGCGTTGTCGGCGAGACGCTCGACGATTTGCCGGCCGGGCCGAGCGGGCGCTGGCATCAGCGCGCGATTCGCGTGCAGCTTTATGGCGGCGCGCTGGCCGTCAGTGTCCGACGCGTGCTGCTGGCCGGCGCCAATGTGGCGGCGGTGCAACGCGCCGATGGCGACTGGGAGGTGATCCAATTTGCCCAAGCCGAGCTGGTCGGCGACGCACCTATGCAGGTGTCGCGGCTGTTGCGCGGGCAGGCCGGCAGCGAACGGGCGATGGCGCCGCCGCTGGCGGCGGGCGCGCCTTTCGTGATGCTGGATCGGCATATGGTGGCGATGGCCAGCGGTATCGACGCATTGGAACGGCACCATGCAGTTGCGCGTGGTGGCCGCCGACCGCGACCATCGGCGATCCGACCGCGTTCGCGCTCGAAGTGACGCCGCAGGCGACCGCGCTCAAGCCGCTCGGCGCCGGTGCATGTCAAGGCCGCGCGCGACGCCGGCGGGGTCGACCATCAGTTGGATCCGCCGCGCCCGTGTCGATGGCGACAGCTGGACCGGCGAAGTGCCGCTCGGCGAGGACGCGCGAGCGATACGAGGTCGACATCCTGTCCGGCGCGACCGTGTTGCGGACGCTCAGCGTCACGCAGCCAAGGGCGCTTTATGCGGCGGCTGATGAAATGGCCGATTTCGGCTCGCCGCAAACCAGCCTGAGCATGCGCGTGATGCAATTGTCCGCCACCGTCGGGCGTGGCTTTGCCGCGAAGCGCCTGATCTCTGATCCACCGCCTTCTTCTGTAATTCCGCAAGTCTTGAAAGGTCATGACCGATACCGCCAATCTTGGGCTGCCTTGCATCGAAGGCAACCAGGCGCAGAAGCACGTCACCCATAACGACGCCTTGCGCATTCTCGACGCCTGGTGCAGCTGGCGGTGCTCGACCGCGACCTGACCGACCCGCCGGGCTCGCCCGCCGAAGGCGAGAGCTGGATCGTCAAGACCGGCGCGACCGGGGTCTGGGCCGGCCACGACAACGCGATCGCCGCCTGGCAGGACGGCGGCTGGCATTCAGCGCGCCGAAGACCGGCTGGGTGGCCTACGTCGTCGATGAAGGCACGCTGGTGGTCTGGAACGGTTCGGCCTGGGGCGATTTCTTCTCGGCCGTGACATCGATCCAGAACTTGGCCCTGCTCGGCATCGGCACCAGCGCCGATGCGACCAATCCGTTCAGCGCCAAGCTCAACAACACGCTGTTCGCCGCCAAGACCGCGGCGGAAGGCGGCGACGGCGACCTGCGCTACAAGCTGAGCAAGGAAGCGGCGGCCAACACGCTGTCATTCCTGTTCCAGGACGATTTTTCCGGCCGCGCCGAGATCGGTCTATTGGCGACGACGATTTCCGCTTCAAGGTCAGCCCGGACGGCGCGACCTGGTACGAGGGCATCGTCGTCGACCGAACGACGGGCGCGGTCACGTTCCCCAACACCTCGATCGCCGGCGGCGGCCGCGAGTTGCTGACCGGCAATCGCATTTATTATGTCCGCACCGATGGCTCGGACAGCAACGACGGTCTCGCCGATACGGCGGGCGGCGCGTTCCTGACCATCCAGAAAGCCATCGATACGGTGCTGACGATCGATCTCGGCGGCCACGCGGTGACCATTCAGGTCGGCGCCGGCACCTATGCGGCGGGGGTCAACCTGTCGACGGCCTTCGTCGGCGGCAATGTCACGCTGGTCGGTGACACGACCACGCCCTCCAACGTCGTCATCTCTCCGAGCAGCGGCAACTGCATTGCGGTGACCAACAAGGCCTCGCTGACCATCGGCGGTTTCAAACTGGTCGCGAGCGCCGGCTACGGGATATACGCGGCAAGCAACGCGGTTGTTAGCATCGCCAACAAGATGGACTTTGGAGCCTGCGCCAACAACCACATGGGCGCCTTCGCCGCAATCATCAATGTGAATACCGACTACGCCATTTCCGGCGAGGCAGCCGTCCACGCCTACGCGGCGGACCAGGGCACCATCAACGACTACTACCGCACCGTGACGCTCACCGGCACGCCGAATTTTTCGACGGCCTTCGCCCAAGTCGAGCGGCTGGCCGACGTCCTCATGTTCGGCAACACCTTCAGCGGCTCGGCGACCGGCACGCGGTACAGCGTCTCCTATAACGCGGTGCTCTTCACTGGTGGCGCGACGCTGCCGGGATGTTGCCGGCGGGACCGCCGCAGGCGGTCAGTACAGCTAGCGCATCACCCGCGCCTTCATCCCAACAATTCTACGGAAACCCGATCATGGCAGCATCCAGCTATGACGAGAGCCTGCGCCGGCTTCTCGTGCACGAAGGCGGCTACACCAATCATCCGGCCGATCCCGGCGGTCCGACCAATTTCGGCATCACCATCTACGACTATCGCAAATACGTGAAGCCGGGCGCGACCGCCGCCGACGTGAGGGCGATGCGGCTCGACGAGGCCAAGCGCATCTATCGCGCCAAATATTGGGACGTGCAGCGCTGCGACGAGCTGCCGGCCGGCGTCGACGATTGCGTTTTCGACTACGGCGTGAACTCCGGCATCGGCCGCAGCGGCAAGGTGCTGCGCCGCTGCCTGAAGCTGCCGGCCAACAGCAGCGCGGTCACCGATCAGATGATCGCGGCCGCGCGCGCGACCGACGCCAAGGCGCTGATTGTCGCCATTTGCAGCGAGCGGCTGCGGTTTCTGCGGTCGCTGCGGACCTGGCGCGTGTTCGGCCGCGGCTGGGGCCGGCGCGTGGCGGAGGTGAAAGCCTTCGCGCTGCGCCTTGCCGATGGCGCCGTCGAACAATCGCCCGCCTCGCAAGGTGTCGCGCACGGCAAGGGCCACGTGCCGCAGGCAAGCGCGGCGCAGCGAGGCTCGGTCGGCGCCGTGGTCGTTGCCGGCTCGGCCGCCGCGCAGCGGGCGCATCAGTCCGGTGCATCCATGCACGCCGTCGTGCTCATCGCTCTTGTTGCCGTCGCCGCGGCGCTCGGCGTTTGGCGGTTCTGGCACTGGCGGCAGCGGCGACTGCAGGACAGGCCGGCATGATCAGCCTCGCCGAATGGCTGGGCGAGGATCAAACCATTATCGCGCTCGTCGCGCTGTTCCTCGCGATCATGTTCTTCGCGAGCTGGCTGACGCGCGGCACACGCTGAAACGCATGTTCATCTCGGACGGAGCTTTTGCCATGTGGGACAACATCAAGGCCTGGTTCAGGCACTCGGTCACCATCCTGTGGGCGCGCGTGGTGGCGCTCGCGGGTCTCTTGCTGGCGGCCGGACAGTCGCTGCTGCAAGATCCGAATGTGAGCGGCGCCATCCAGACCGTTCTGCAGCCGAAATTCATTCCCTATTACGTGATCGCAATCGGGCTCGTCACCGAAATCGCCCGCCGGCGCACCGCCGGCAAGCCGGTGGAGCCGCTGGACTGATGGGATATTTCGCTGCGGCTGCGCTTGGTGTCCTCGGCATTTGCGTCGTCGGTGCAATTGGCACCTTGTTTGGTCGGCGCGTGAGTGCGTGCGCGCGCTGAAACTTGGAGAGCTCTCATGTTCGCGATGCTCTTGTCCTGGCTCGGCAATCTGTTGGGCGGGCCGTTCGCCAAGGCGGCGGTCGATGCCTACAAGGCCAAGCTCAGTGCCGAAAACACGAGCGAGAAGATCGCCGCCAATCTGGCCGCGCGCGAACTCGCCGTCGAGCAGCGCGAAAAGGAAGTCGATGCGCAGGTCGTCATCGCCGAGCAGGGCAAGTGGTACACGGCGTTGCCGCGGCCGCTGTTTGCCTTCGCCTTTGTCATTTACGTGTGGAAAGTCATCGTCTTTGACAAGGTGCTCGGCTGGGGTACGACCGATCCCTTGACCGGCGACGTCTCGCAATGGGCGATGATCGTGCTCACAGCCTATTTTGGTGGCCGCAGCCTGGAGAAGGTGGCGCGGCTCTTGGGGAGGAAGTGAGCTCACTCTCCGTGCTTGGCATGGGTTCAGCCGCCCGGCACACTCTCCGCAACCTTCGCGGAGACTTCCATGCTCGTATCCGACGCCGTCGCCTCGCGCTTCTCCTGCCGGGCGTTCTTGCCGACGCCCATCCCCGAACAAACCGTCCGCGATATTCTCGATGCCGCTGCGCGCGCGCCGTCCGGCGGCAATGTGCAGCCCTGGCGCGTCAATGCGCTCGCCGGCCAGAAGCTCGAACAGCTCAAAGCGTTGATCCGGGCGCGGCCCGAACTGCTGCCGCGCGGCGAGGGCGCCGAGTACCACATCTACCCGCCCGGGCTGAAAGAGCCGTACGAAACGCGCCGCCGTCAGGTCGGCGCCGCGCTCTATCAAGCGATCGGCGTCGCGCGCGAGGACCGGCCCGGCCGCTATCGGCAATACGCGCGCAATTTCGAATTCTTCGGTGCGCCGGTCGGCTTGCTGCTGTTCATCGACCGCAGCATGGGTCCACCGCAATGGTCGGATCTCGGCGGCTATATCCAGACGGTGATGCTGCTGGCGCGCGAGCGCGGCTTGCACAGCTGCGGCCAGGAAGCCTGGACCCACTGGCACAAGACCGTCTATTCCTTCCTCGACATTCCCCCCGAATACATTCTGTTCTGCGGTCTCGCCCTCGGCTTTGCCGACGAGGCCGCGCCGATCAACGGCTGGCGCGCCCCGCGCGAGCCGCTCGAAGCCTTTGCGTCGTTCGACGGCTTTGAGAGCTGAGCCAGGCCATTTCGGGCTTTGCGTTCAGCCCGCGTTCACCGGCACGCGTTAAAAGCTCCTCCCATGCCGGTCTCCCGACTGCTCACCGCCATACCGCTCATCGGCTTGCTGGCCGTCTCGGCCTTCGCCGCCGATACGCCGGCTCATCGGGCTGCGTGCCTGAACAAGGCCGAGCAGCGCGCCGCCGTTGCCAGCCACCGGGCGGTTTCCCTTGGCCATGCCATCAAGGCGCTGCACAGCCATCGCCACAGGGTCGACGTGGTGCGCGCCCGGCTCTGCCGGCACGGCGAGGGGCTCGTCTATGTGCTGACTCTGCTGTCGCGCAGTGGCAAAGTGACGCGGGCCACCGTTGACGCCGCCAACGGCGAGCTTATCAACGGGCGCTGAGCGGAGAATCGCCGAGCGGAGAACGACAGCCTTGCGCCTCCTCGTCGTCGAGGATGACCCCGACCTCAATCGCCAGCTCGCCACCGCGCTGACCGACGCCGGCTATGTCGTCGATCGCGCCTTTGACGGCGAGGAGGGCCATTATCTTGGCGGGTCCGAGCCCTATGACGCGGTGATCCTCGACATCGGCCTGCCGAAAATGGACGGCATCTCGGTGCTGGAGGCCTGGCGGCGCGAGGGCCGCGCCATGCCGGTGCTGATGCTCACCGCCCGCGACCGCTGGAGCGACAAGGTGCAAGGGTTCGATGCCGGCGCCGACGATTATGTGGCCAAGCCTTTCCATCTCGAAGAAGTGCTGGCGCGGGTGCGCGCGCTGCTGCGCCGCTCGGTCGGCCATGCCAAGAGCGAATTCGAGTGCGGGCCGGTGCGGCTCGATTCCCGCACCGGGCGCGTCACGGTCGACGGCAATCCGGTCAAGCTCACCAGCCATGAATACCGGCTGCTCGCTTATCTGATGCATCACGCCGGACGCGTGGTGTCGCGCAGCGAATTGGTCGAACATCTCTACGATCAGGACTTCGACCGCGACTCCAACACCATCGAAGTGTTCGTCGGCCGTATCCGCAAGAAACTCGGCGTCGAGATCATCCAGACCGTGCGCGGTCTCGGCTATCTGCTCAATCCGCCCGACGCGCGTTGACACAATGCGCGCCAACTCGCTCGCGCTGCGCCTGTTCGTCTCGGCTACCGCCTGGGCGGTGGTCATTCTGGTGATCACCGGCATCGTGCTGTCCTCGCTCTACCGCGAGGCGGTGGAGCGCGCCTTCGACCGCCGGCTCGGCGTCTATCTGCGCACGCTGGTCGCCGACATCGCTTCGCCCGAGGAAAACGGCGGCACGTTTCCGCAATCGCTCGGCGAGCCGCTGTTCGAGCTGCCGTTGTCGGGTTGGTACTGGCAGGTGACGCGCCTCGATCCCGGCAAGCACGACGTGCGCGCCTCGCGCTCGTTGTGGGACGCCGGCCTGCCGCATCTGCAGGACATGGGCGTTGCCGCCGGCGCCGACGGCTCGCGCGAGGGCTATGTCGACGGACCGGAAGACCAGCGGCTGCGCTTGGTCGAGCGCAACATCGATCTCGGTGAAGAAGGACATTATCTCGTGGCCGTTGCCGGCGACGCCGCCGAAATCAACGACGAGACGCGATCCTTCGACCGGGCGCTGGTCATTACCTTCTCTTTGCTGGCGGCGGTGCTGTTGCTCACCACCATGTTCCAGGTCCGCTTCGGCCTGGCGCCGCTCAAGCGCATCACCGACAGTCTGGCCGCCATCCGCTCCGGCACCGCCGAGCATCTGGCCGGGCGCTTCCCGGAAGAGATCGCGCCGCTCGCGCGCGAGACCAATGCGTTGATCGACGCCAACAAGGAAATCGTCGAGCGCGCGCGCACCCATGTCGGCAATCTCGCGCACGCCTTGAAGACGCCGCTGTCGGTGATCGTGAACGAGGCCGGAGCCCACAAGCGTGAGCCGTTCGCCGCCAAGGTGCTGGAGCAGGCCGACATCATGCGCGACCAGGTCGCGCGCCATCTCGAGCGCGCGCGGCTGGCGGCACGGCTGACGGTCGTCGGCTCGGTCACCGAGGTTGAGCCGGTAGTCACAGCGCTCGCCCGCACAATGCAGAAGATCCACCATGACCGCGACATCGCCGTCGAGGTGCGCGCCGACGGCCAGGCGCGCTTTCGCGGCGAGCGTCAGGATCTGGAAGAGATGATCGGCAATCTGGTGGATAACGCCTGCCAATGGGCGAGCGCGCGGGTGGCGATCGAGGTGATGCGCGCGCGCGCCGATTCGGCGGACGCCGATGAGATGGTGCGCATCGTGGTCGACGACGACGGCCCCGGGCTGTCGCCGTCCGAGCGCGAGCAGGTGGCCAAACGCGGCCAGCGGCTCGACGAGACCAAGCCCGGATCGGGCTTGGGTCTGTCGATTGTCGTCGATCTTGCCGCGCTTTACGGCGGCGAACTCAAGCTTGGGACCGCGCCGCTTGGCGGCTTGCGCGCCGAATTGGTGCTGCCGGCCGTGTGAGTTCCTGCCGCCCACAAGGTGCCGGACTTTTGCCCCATTCCTCCGGTCAGGCTACAGTTCCTATACGCGGGCGGGCACTGGCCAGCCGTTTGATATGCGCATTTCCTTGTCGGGGGGCATCATGTCCAAGCTGAAACTCGTTGCCATCGCCGCTGTCGGGCTTGCGCTCGCCGCCTGCGCCGCCAATCCGGAAACCGGCACCGGCCCGAGGGAGAACACCGGTACGCTGCTCGGCGCCCTGGGTGGTGCGGCGATCGGCTCGCAATTCGGCGGCAACCGGGGCGGCCACGTGGCCGGCGCGCTGGTTGGCGCGGGGCTCGGCGCCTTGATCGGCAACCGCATCGGCGCCGCGATGGACGACGAGGATCGCCAGCGCGCCTATGCCGCGCAGTTGGAAGCCCTCAATGACGGCGCGCCCGGCGCCCCGGTGTCGTGGCGCAACCCTGATTCCGGCCGCTACGGCACTGTGGTCCCCGGGCCCTATTATGCGGAAGCCGGCCGGCGCTGCCGCTCCTATACCCACACCATCTATATTAACGGCCGGCCGCAGACCGCCCGCGGCACCGCCTGCCGCAACCCGGACGGCACCTGGACGCCGCTGACCTGACCGGCCCAGCCGGTATTTTATGCTTAATGAGTTGTTAACGGCCGCCGCGCTATCGATTCCACGCGATCGAACGTGGAATCAGGGCCATGCCAGGCGGCGGAACGACCGTCGAAAGATTGCGGCAATACTTGCGAGAGCTCACGCCGTCGGCGCGGCTGCTGCTGATCGCCGAGCTTGAGCGCAGCCTGCTGCGCGGCGACGAATCGGCCGGCGCCTATTTCATGCTGCAGGACTTGCGCGCCATCATTCGCGAGAACGATGCGACCGCGCCGCATATCGCTCATTGCGCGCGGCTGTTCTTCAACAGCTTCGAGCCATACCTGGTCGACGATGCCACCGACCGCGAGCATCCGGGCCGCATCGCGCGCTCAAGCCTCGAATTGTTGTGGACTTGGATCCGGCGCGATCTGTTGCGGGAAGAGACCAAGAATCTCACCGATGCGGTCAACAAGGCGCTGCTGGCCGACAACAACACGAAGGTCGAGCTACTGGTCCGTGCCTTCCAGGATCGCGTGGCTGCGGCCGTCGAGGCGGGCTTCAAGGACATCTCCGACGAACGAATCTACCGCCGTATGCTGGTGCAGGTCGGCACCCCGCATGCCGCCGCGGAAGCGAATACGCTGTTGCGCGTGCTCAAGGCGCGTGACCAGCTGTCCGCGCTGGCGTCACAGCTGCCGGCGCAAATCGTCGAACTGGCCGATGCTCAGATCGATCATGTGAGGGCGCTGATCGATAGCGCCGTCGTCCATGACGGCGAGATCTTGCTGCCGGCGCTGCTCACCTTGATGAACCGGCTGGCCGCACCCTGGCAGTTGATCCGGCTCGCCACCAAGGCGGCCGACACCGATATCGCCGCGCGCGTCGCGGAGACGCCTTATGCGGTTGCCGTCACCATCGTGCTCGCCGAGTTGGAACGGCTGGTCGACGAGCTCGAAGCCGGCCTCAACGACGGCCGCGGCGTCGCGCTCGGCATGATGCTCAAGACGATCCACGATGCAATGCGGGGGCTGGGTAGCGAGCTTGCATTGCCGGTCGACAGCACGTGGGGCCGAACGCTCGCAGCCTTGAGCGAACGGATTGCCGATCTGCTCAAAGCGCAAATTGAATGCATGCCGGATAGGGTGCGTGAGCTGCTGCGGCCGCGCCCGTCGATGGAAATCCGGCCTAACTCCGAGCTCGCGGCTGACGACGTTGCCGGGACCACGATGCTGGTGGAATTCGTCGGCCATTGCCGGCAATTTGCCGGTGAGTCAGCGCTCAACGAATTGGCGCAACAGACCTATGCCGAGTTGCAGCAGTACCTGGAAGGCGCCACCCGCGCGTTGTTCGACGGCTTGCGCCATGCCGGGACGGCGGATCGCCGCTTCCGCCAGTCGCAGGTCGACGTCGCTGCGCGCCTGTGCGCGCTGGTCTTTGGCCAGGATTTCGCCGCGCTGCCGGCGAGACCGGTACCGGCGGCCGAACCGGCTGACCTGCAGGCGCTGGTGGCCTGAAAAAGCGGCGAATTGGCCGGCCAAATCGGTTTGATCTAGCTCATTACCGCCATCATTGCGGCTATGTATCCGGTATGAGGGGCGGTGCCACCGGCACGCGCTGTGATGAGGGATGGCAGGGACTGCTGCGCGCCTATATGGTCGCGGGCGAGCCCGACAAGCTTCGTCGCATCGATGAACCGACCAAGGGCCTCGGGCTCCAAGGTTAGGTATGAAAGCAATTCAATGACACGCAAGCAGCGACGGCTGATTTTGATCGGGGGCAGCCTCGGTGTGCTGGCGATCGCGATCACGCTCGTGCTCAACGCGCTGAGCGGCTCGATCGTGTTCTTCAGCTCGCCGACCGATATCGCCGAGAAACATCCCGGGCCTGATACGCGTCTTCGGCTCGGTGGCATCGTCAAGCCCGGCAGTATCGTGCGCAGCGCCGATCTTCACATCCGCTTCGAGGTGACCGACGGCAAGTCCGAGATCCCGGTGCGCTTCCAAGGCATTGTGCCGGACCTGTTCCGCGCTGGGCAGGGCGTGGTCGCCGAAGGCAAGATGGACACAAGCGGCACCTTCGTTGCCGATACCGTGTTGGCCAAACACGATGAGCGCTATATGCCGAAGGAAGTCGTCGACGCGTTGAAGAAGACCGGGCGTTGGCAAGAAGGAAGCACAGACTTCGCGGGAGGCCCGACCAAATGATCCCGGAGCTCGGTCATTACGCATTGGTGCTGGCGCTTGGCTTGGGATTGATCCAGGCGGTCGTGCCGGTGATCGGCGCGCACACGCGCGATCCTGCGCTGATGCGGCTCGCAACCTCGACGGCGCTGGCGCAATTCTTGTTCGTTGCGCTGTCGTTTGCGGCGCTGGTGGCCTGCTACATGACGTCGGATTTCTCGGTGGCGACGGTCTTCGAGAATTCCCATTCGATGATGCCGCTGATCTACAAGATCACCAGCGTGTGGGGAAACCATGAGGGCTCCATGCTGCTGTGGGTCCTCATCCTGTCGCTGTTCGGCGCCCTGGTGGCGGCATTCGGCACCAATCTGCCGGCGAGCTTGAAGGCGCTGGCGCTCGCCGTGCAGTCGTGGATCGCTGTCGCCTTCTATCTGTTCATTCTGCTCACCTCGAACCCGTTCCTGCGGCTGGCGCAGGCGCCGTTCGAGGGCCGCGACCTCAATCCGATCCTGCAGGACCTCGGCCTCGCCATCCATCCGCCGCTGCTTTATCTCGGCTATGTCGGATTCTCGATCTCGTTTTCGTTTGCGATGGCGGCGTTGATCGAAGGCCGCATCGATGCCGCCTGGGCGCGCTGGGTGCGGCCGTGGACGTTGGCCGCCTGGGTGTTCCTGACCGCCGGCATCGCCATGGGCTCGTACTGGGCCTATTACACGCTCGGCTGGGGCGGCTTCTGGTTCTGGGATCCGGTGGAGAATGCCTCGCTGATGCCGTGGCTTGCCGGAACGGCGCTGTTGCATTCCGCGCTGGTGATGGAAAAGCGCAATGCCCTCAAGGTGTGGACCATCCTGCTTGCAATCCTCACCTTCTCATTGTCGCTGATCGGGACATTTCTGGTGCGCTCGGGCGTGCTCACGTCGGTGCACGCCTTTGCCAACGATCCGCGGCGCGGCATCTTCATTCTCGCTATTCTGGTGCTGTTCATCGGCGGTGCTCTCAGTCTGTTCGCCTGGCGGGCATCAACGTTGAAACAAGGCGGGCTGTTTGCGCCGATTTCGCGCGAAGGCGCGCTGGTGTTGAACAACCTGTTCCTGACCACGGCCTGTCTGACGGTGCTGGTCGGCACGCTTTACCCGCTGGCGCTGGAAGCGCTGACCGGCACGAAGATCTCTGTCGGCGCCCCGTTCTTCAATCTCACCTTCGGGCCGCTGTTCATCCCGCTGATGTTCGCCATGCCGTTCGGGCCGCTGCTGGCCTGGAAGCGCGGCGATATTCTCGCCGCCGCACAGCGGCTGCTGGCGGCTTTCGGCGTTGCGCTGGTGGCGATTGCGATCACCTTTGCCATTGCCGGCGGCACGTCGGTATTAGCGCCGTTCGGCATCGGACTTGCGCTGTTCGTCATGAGCGGCGCGCTGGTCGATCTGGCCGAGCGCACGATGCTGTTTCGTCTGCCGCCATTGACCGCGCTCAAGCGCACGATCGGGTTGCCGCGCTCGACCTTCGGCACCGCGATTGCGCATTTCGGGCTCGGCGTCACGCTGATCGGCATCATCGGCGCCACCACGTGGGGCAGCGAGCGCATCGTCTCGCTCAAGCCGGGCGATACGCTGTCGATCAGCAGCTACAAGCTCACTTTCGACGGCATGGGCGAGCAACCCGGCCCGAACTATCGCGCCCTGATCGCCAAGTTCACGGTGCGCGAGGACGGCAAGGTGATCGGCGTGATGCGGCCGTCGAAGCGCAGCTTCCAGGCGCGCGAGACGACCACCAACGAGGCCGCGCTGATGTCGCGCGGGGCGAGCCAACTCTATCTCTCGCTCGGCGATAGCAATGCCGACGGCTCGATCGCAATCAGGCTCTATCACAAGCCGCTGGTGCTGTTCACCTGGCTCGGCGCCGTCATCATGGCGTTGGGCGGCGCCTTGTCGTTGTCGGATCGGCGCTTGCGCGTCGGCGCGCCCAAGCCGGCCGCACGGTCGGCGCTGCAACCGGCGGAGTAGGGGATATGCGCTGGCTGCGTCTCATCGTCTTTGCGGCCGCCCTGGCTGCACCGGCCGCATCCTACGCGGTCAACCCGGACGAGATGCTGAAAGATCCGGTGCTGGAGCAACGCGCACGCCACCTATCGGAAGAGCTGCGCTGCATGGTCTGCCAGAACCAGTCGATCGACGATTCCAATGCGCCGCTCGCCCATGATCTGCGCGTCTTGGTGCGCCAGCGGCTGACGGCCGGCGACACCAATCAGCAGGTGCTCGATTACCTGGTGGCGCGCTACGGCGATTTCATCCTGCTCAAGCCGCCGTTCCAGTGGGACACGCTGCTGCTGTGGGGCGTGACGCCGGGAGCTTTGCTGATCGGTATCATTGCACTTGTGGTGATGGCGCGGCGGCGAAAAGCGGTGATTACGACGGCGCCGGAACTCAACGCGGATGAGCAGCATCGGCTTGCGACTTTAGTTCACCCCGGTGCCGATTGAGCACTGATTGATCTATTGATTTTCAATCGCATTCCTTATCCCCCACCTTAACAAAGTTTAATCTCCCCGACAGGACGCTGTAAGGCTTGTCGCCCCATCTTCGGATTCGAAACGGAGCGCTTGTGTGCGCCCAAGAATTCGAATGGAGCCTCCTCTGATGAGCCCGAGCGATAGTTCTGCTCCCGCGAAGCGGCGCGTGCTGTCGGCCCGCCGAATCGTCCTCTTCGCTACCACCATTATCGGCGTCGGCGCCGCCGCGCTGATCGCCGCGCCCAACTTCAACCTCCAGAGCTATCCGGTCGCGCAGGCGCAAAATCTCAGCGAACAGGCGCACAAGCTCGCCGCGCCGATCGGCTTTGCCGACATCGTCGAGAAGGTCAAACCGGCGGTGATCTCCGTCCGCGTCAAGGTCGACGGCGGGTCGAATACGACCGGTTTTAGCAGCAACAACATTCCGCCCGGCCTGCGTGAATTCTTCCGCCGCTTCGGAATGCCCGACTCGCCGAACACCATCCCGCACGGTCGCGGGCACAACCTGATCCTCGGCCAAGGCTCCGGCTTCTTCATCACGCCGGACGGCTACGCGGTGACCAACAATCACGTGGTCGACAAGGCCGAAAGCGTCACCGTCACCACCGATGACGGCAAGACCCACAAAGCCAAGGTGATCGGCACCGATGCGCGCACCGACCTTGCCTTGATCAAAGTCGAGGACGGCCCGTTCCCCTATGTGAAGCTCTCCGACAAGGCGCCGCGCATCGGCGACTGGGTGATCGCGGTCGGCAATCCGTTCGGGCTCGGCGGCACGGTGACCGCCGGCATCGTGTCGGCGCGCGGCCGCGACATCGGCGCCAATGCCTATGACGATTTCATCCAGATCGACGCGCCCGTGAACAAGGGCAATTCCGGCGGTCCCACCTTCGACACCGACGGCAACGTGATCGGCGTCAACACCGCGATCTTCTCGCCCTCGGGTGGCTCGGTCGGCATCGCCTTCGCGATCCCCGCCAGCACGGTCAAGAGCGTGATCAGCCAGCTCAAGGATCACGGCTCGGTCACGCGCGGCTGGATCGGCGTGCAGATCCAGCCGGTGACGCCGGACATTGCCGACAGTCTCGGTCTGAAGAAAGCGCAAGGCGCGCTGGTCGCCGAGCCGCAGAAGGATAGTCCGGCGGTCAAAGCCGGCATCGAGGCCGGCGATGTCATCACCGCCGTCAACGGCAAGCCGGTGAAAGATGCCCGCGATCTCGCCAAGAAGATCGGCGCCCTGGCGCCGAAGACCTCGGTGAAGCTCTCCATTCTGCACAAAGGTTCGGAGAAGACGGTCACCTTGACGCTCGGCGAAATGCCGAAGAGCAAGGAAGCGAGCGCCGAGCCGAGCAAGCCGAATGCCACCGTCGACCTCGCCAAGTTGGGCTTGACGTTGGCGCCCGCCAGCAGCGTTGCCGGCGCGGGCAGCGAAGGCGTTGTGGTCACTGGCGTCAATTCTTCGGGCGTCGCCGCCGACCACGGCTTTGCCACCGGCGATGTGATTCTCGAAATCGCCGGCAAATCAGTTTCGACGCCCTCCGAGGTGCGCAAGGTGATCACCAGCGCGCGCACGGAAGGCAAGCATACCGTGCTGGTGCGGGTGAAGAAGGGTGATGGCGCCCGCTTCGTCGCCCTGCCGGTCGGTAAAGGCTGAACAAAGCTTGGGGCGTGTCACCGGCATCCGTCGCCCCCGCCGGTGGAGCGGTCCCAAACGGGGCGGGCCTTGTGCCCGTCCCGGCAAATTCAAGGAAGCGGGCGGGCTTAAACGTCGGGCCGCTTCCATCCGAACTCCAACCCCGGCATCCGTCGCCCCCGCTGGGGTGGGGGTCGTTGAGGGGGTGGCGGGGCAATCCGCCACCCCCTCGCGTACGTTTAAGGGGCGCTGCCGATGGCAGCAGGGGCAGCAAAATCGGGGGGCAAAAAGCCGCGACCTAACAGGCCATCAAATCGACTAGACATGGTGTGACTGATGCCCACTTATCCGGATATTCAAGGGGCACGCGCGGCCGGCAGGACGGTCGATGCGCAACCAGATCGGACCACCATGCGCCTTCTGGTCATCGAGGACGACCGCGACGCGGCCGACTATCTGGTCAAGGCCTTCCGCGAGGTCGGTCATATCGCCGACAGCGCGACCGAGGGCGAGGAGGGCCTGGCGCTCGCGCTCGACGGCCAATACGACGTTCTCATCGTCGACCGTATGCTGCCCAAGCTCGACGGCCTGGCCCTGATCGGCACCCTGCGCGCCAAGAAGATCGATACGCCAGCCCTGATCTTGTCTGCGCTCGGGCAAGTCGATGATCGGGTCAAAGGCCTGCGCGCCGGCGGCGACGACTATTTGCCCAAGCCCTATTCGTTCAGCGAGCTGCTGGCGCGGGTCGAGGTGCTGGCACGCCGCCGCGGCGGCCGCAACGAGGAGACCGTGCTGCGGGTCGGCGATCTTGAGCTCGACCGGCTGTCGCACCAAGTGCATCGGGGCAAGGAGGAGATTTCGCTGCAGCCGCGCGAATTCCGCCTGCTCGAATACCTAATGAAGCATGCGGGGCAGGTGGTCACCCGCACGATGCTATTGGAAAACGTGTGGGATTACCACTTCGACCCGCAAACCAACGTCATTGACGTACATATCTCGCGTTTACGCTCGAAAATCGATAAAGGTTTCTCCCAGCCGCTATTACACACGGTCCGCGGCGCGGGATACATGATCCGTGACGGCGCTCGGTAAACTATTTCGCACGACCACGTTCAAGCTGACGCTGGTCTATTTGACCGTGTTCGCGCTGTTCGCGGCGTTTCTGCTTGGCTATTTCGCCCTCAATACCCGCCGCCTGATCACCGAGCAGATCACCGACACCGTCAACGCCGAAATCACCGGCCTGTCCGAGCAATATCGGCAGGGCGGCATCCGCCGGCTGGTGCTGGTGATCGATGCGCGCGCAAGGCGCCCGGGCTCGAGCCTTTACCTGGTAACGACCTTCGCCGGCCAAGCGCTGGCCGGCAACGTCACCGCGCTGACGCCAGGCGTGCTCGACAATCCGGGCTGGACGGAAACCAACTATCGCCGGCTCGACGAAGCCGAGGGGCGCAATCATCCCGAACATCGTGCGCTGGTGCGCGTGTTCCAGCTTCCCGGCGGCTTCCGCCTGCTGGTCGGACGCGATCTCGAGGAGCGCGTGCGCATCTATCACATTGTGCAGGCGGCGGGACGCTGGTCGATCGCCATCGTGATCGTGCTCGGACTTGCCGGCGGCCTGTTCGTCACGCGGCGGGTGCTTCGCCGCGTCGAAGCGATGACGGAAACGACCCGCACCATCATGGACGGTGACCTCAGCGGCCGGCTGCCGGTGGCCGGCACCGGCGACGAGCTCGACCGGCTGGCGGAGAACCTCAATGTCATGCTGGAGCGCATCGAGGCGCTGATGGCGGGCTTGAAGGAGGTTTCCGACAACATCGCCCACGATCTCAAGACGCCGCTGACGCGCTTGCGCAATCGCGCCGAACAGGCGCTGCGCGCGGCCAAGTCGGACGCCGAATACCGTGCGGCGCTGGAAGCAACGATCGACGAATCCGACGGTCTCATCCGCACCTTCAATGCGCTGCTGATGATCGCGCGCGCGGAATCCGGACAGGCGCGCGACGACATGATCGATTTCGACGCCGCCGAGATCGCCCGCGACGTCGGCGAACTGTACGAACCGCTGGCCGAAGAAAAGGGGATCGCGCTCAAGGTGGAGGCCGACGCGGCCGCGCCGGTCAAAGGCAATCGCGAACTGGTCAGCCAGGCGCTGGCCAATTTGATCGACAACGCCATCAAATACGCCGAGCCGGAGCAGACGCCGGTGAATGGCGCGGCGCCGGAAATCGTCGTGCGCGCGTTGCGCGAAGGCGACCGTATTCTGTTGACGGTGGCCGACCAGGGACCGGGCATCCCGGAAAGCGACCGCGCGCACGTGGTCGAGCGCTTCGTGCGGCTGGAGCAGAGCCGTTCGCAACCGGGCTCCGGGCTGGGCTTAAGTCTCGCTTCGGCGGTGGCGCGGCTGCACGGCGGCGAACTGACGCTTGAAGATAATCAGCCGGGGCTGAAAAGCATCATTGCATTGCCGCGTGGAGGACCGGTACAGAGTGCGGCATGAGGGCGACCGGGAAGAAGGCCAAGGACGCTGCGCGCGCGGCCGAGGAGCGGCGCGGCGGTCAAGGGCTCGCCGCGCTTATCCATACGGCACCGCGCCTCAATGACCCGAAAGCCGCGCAGGCGCGTGTCGGCGAATGGCTCGCCGGGCTTGACGGTGACGCGCGGCCACTCAAGGCGCTGTTCTCTTCGCATCCGACGGTCGCCAAGCTGATCGAATGTCTGGCCGAAAGCGCGCCATTTCTCTGGGAGCTGACGAATAACGAGCCGGAGCGGCTGCTGCGGTTGCTGCACGCCGATCCCGACAAACATCTCGCCGAACTGCTCGCACACGCCGCCGCTGCGGTCGCTGCCAGCAAAGACGAAGCCGAGGCGATGCGGCTGCTGCGGCGCATGAAGGCGGAAGGCGCGCTGCTGATCGCGCTCGCCGATATCGGCGGCGTGTGGCCGATCATGAAAACGGCACACGCGCTCACCGATCTCGCCGATACGGCGGTGTCGGCCGCCGTTCAATACATATTCGCCGACGTCGCCCGGGCCGGCCGGGCAAAGCCGCGCGATCCGAAGCAGCCGCTCAAGGACAGCGGCTACATCGTGCTGGCCATGGGCAAGATGGGGGCCTTCGAGCTCAACTATTCCAGCGATATCGACCTCATCGTATTCTACGACCAAGCCTCGCCGCTGGTGCCGGAGGAGGGCGCGCAGGCGACGTTCTTTGTGCGGCAGACGCAGCGCTTGGTGAAGCTGCTGCAGCAACGCACCGCCGACGGCTACGTCTTCCGCACCGACTTGCGACTGCGGCCCGATCCGGCCTCGACCGGAATTGCGATCTCCACCGCCGCCGCGCTGTCTTATTACGAGAGCATCGGGCAGAATTGGGAGCGGGCGGCGATGATCAAGGGACGTGCTTGCGCCGGCGACATCGCGGCGGGCGAAGCCATCCTCAACGAGCTTTCGCCCTTCGTCTGGCGCAAATATCTCGATTTCGCCGCGGTCGCCGACGTGCGCGCCATGAAGCGGCAGATCAACGCCTATCGCGGCCACGGCGAAATCGCGGTCGAAGGCCACAATATCAAGCTCGGGCGCGGCGGCATTCGCGAGATCGAGTTTTTCGCGCAGACCCAGCAGTTGATCGCGGGCGGGCGCAATCCGCTGCTGCGTGACCGCGATACGCTCACCACGCTCGAAAAGCTCGCCAAAGACGGTTGGATCGACGAGCAAGCGAACGACGACATGAAGGCCGCTTATCTGTTTCTGCGTGTGGTCGAGCACCGATTGCAGATGATCAATGACGAACAGACCCAGATGCTGCCGGGCGAGCGCGAGGGACTGGAATGCTTCGCGCGCTTTCTCGGCTTTGCGGACCGTGACGCCTTCGCCAAGGTCCTGGTCGGCCATCTCGACAAAGTGCAGGGCTATTACGCGCGGCTGTTCGAGAAGGCGCCGGCAGCCGACCGGCCGGCATTGGCCTTTCCGGCGGATACGGACGACCACAAGACTCTCGACCGCCTGGCCGACCTCGGATTCAACGCGCCGCTGGAAACCTCGACTATTGTGCGCAACTGGCTTGCCGGCGAGTATCGCTCGCTGAGAGGCGAGGCGGCGCGCGCGCAGCTGCAGGAATTGCTGCCAGTGCTGCTCGAACATCTGGCGCGCTCGGATAATCCCGACCGGGCTTTGGTCCTGTTCGATCATTTCCTCGCCAATTTGCACGGCGGCGTCCGGCTGCTGTCACTGTTGCGGCAAAACCCCGACCTGATCGCCCTGATCGCGCTGGTGCTCAGCATTGCGCCGCGGCTTGCCGATACGTTGGCGCGCTATCCGCAGGTGATGGATGCGTTGGTCGATCCGAGCTTCTTCGGCGGTCTGCCGGATGAGGCGGATTTCGGCCGGCGGCTCGAAGCCGCTTTGGCCCAATCGCGCTACGACGAAGACCTGCTCGAACGCATACGCATGTTCGGGCTGGAATACATGTTCCTGATCGGGGTGCGTATTCTGTCCGGTACCGTCACGGCGCGGCAGGCGGGTGAAGCCTTTGCCCGGCTGGCGGATGCGGTGATCCGCGCGGTGCATCGCGCGGTCGCCGATAATTTTGCCGCCACCCACGGCCATTTGCGCGATGAGGAGACGGCGGTGCTGGCCATGGGCAAGCTCGGCGGCCGGGAGATGACCGCCACCTCCGACCTCGACATGATTCTGATCTACGACTTCGATCAGCAGCATCCTGAGTCCGACGGTGAGCGCGCGCTCTATGGCGGGCAATATTTCGCGCGGCTTACGCAACGGCTGATAAACGCGTTGACCGCGCAGACCAATTATGGCGCGCTCTACCAGGTCGACATGCGGTTGCGTCCCTCGGGCCGCGCCGGCCCGCTCGCCACCCAGATCGCCGGCTTCGCCGACTATCAGCGCAGCGAGGCCTGGACCTGGGAGCATATGGCGCTTACCCGCGCCCGCGTGGTCTCGGGCTCGCCGGCCTTCAAGGCGCGGGTCGAGCAAGTCATCCGTGAGATTTTGCAGCGTCCGCGCAACCCCGCGCTAATTGCCGGCGACGTGGTCGAAATGCGCGCGGCGATTGCCAAGGAAAAAGGCGACCGCGAGCGCTGGGATCTCAAATACGTGGCCGGTGGGCTGATCGATATCGAGTTCATCGCGCAATACTTGCAACTCGTACATGCCGCGCAGCAGCCCGACATTCTCGATACTTCGACCGCGCGCGTACTCGACAAAGCCTGGCATCTCGGCGTGTTGGCGGTGGAGGACGCCGAGGTCTTGCGCCCGGCGGTGCGGCTCTATCACGACCTCACGCAGATTCTGCGGTTGTGCCTGCCGGGACCGTTCGATGCCAAGGCGGCGGGGCCGGGGCTTTTGCATCTTTTGGCGCGTGCCGCCGACGTGCCGGATTTCGCCGCGCTCGACGCTACCGTCATCGAGATGCAGGCCAAGGTGCGCGCCTGCTTCGTGCGGATATTGGGCAAGGCGCCTGGCGCGTGATCCCGAAAATTGGGAACCGGTTTTCGGACAAGATCATACGCCGCCAACTACGCCGCTTCATCCCTCGGCAGCGGGCATTGCGGATTAAGCGGTAGCCGCACCACCACGAGGGTGCCGTGGCCGGGGTTCGAGCGAATGCGCATCGAGCCGCCGTGCAGCTCGGCCAGCGATTTGGCGATGGCAAGGCCGAGTCCGGAGCCCTGATGGCTTTTAGTGAACAGACTTTCTACCTGCTCGAACGGGCGGCCGAGTCTCGTGAGCGCATCCTTGGCGATGCCGATGCCGGTATCGGCGATGGCGAGCACCAGGCATTGGTTGGCGGTGCGGCCGCGCACGGTGATGCTGCCGCCTTCCGGCGTGAACTTCACGGCATTCGATAGCAGATTGAGGAAAATCTGCTTGACCGCGCGGCGGTCGGCGCGCAGGTGCAGATCCGGCGAGATGCGGGCGTCTACTTGCAATTGCTTATTCTGGGCACGCGCCGAAACGACGCGCATGGAATCGGCAAGCAGCGCGTCGAGATCGAGGTCCTCGAAGTCGAGGCGGAGGCGGCCGGCTTCGATCTTCGACATATCAAGGATGTCGTTGATGACGTCGAGCAAAAACTGCCCGCTGCCGCGGATGTCGCCGCAATATTCACGGTATTTGCCGGCGCCGAGCGGGCCGAACATCTCCAATTCCATGATCTCGGAAAAACCGATGATGGCGTTGAGCGGGGTGCGCAACTCGTGGCTCATATTGGCGAGGAACTCCGACTTGGCCTGGTTGGCCTCTTCGGCGCGCGTCTTCTCGGCGGCGTAGTTCTCGGCGAGCTCGGCCAGGCGTAGCTGCGACGAGCGCAGATCGTTTACCGTCGCCAGCAGCCGTTGCTCGCTGTCGACCAGCTTCTCTTCATGTGTCTTGATCGTCGTGATGTCGGTGCCGACCGACACGTAGCCGCCGTCCTTGGTGCGCCGCTCGCTGATATGAAGCCAGCGTCCATCATCGAGCTGCGCTTCGAAGGTGCGCGCGCCCGGCAGCGTCGGTCCCTCGTTGACGACCTTGTTGCGCACCACCGGCTTGGAGCCGGCGGCAACCACCAATTCGTAGGAGGCGCCGACCATGATCGCCTCATCCCGCAGGTTGTGCAGCGCCTGGAAGTTGGAATTGCACAGCACCAGGCGATTGTCGGCGTCCCACAACACGAAGGCTTCGGGGATGGTCTCGATGGCGTCGCGCAGGCGCATGTCGGCGGCGATGGTCTTTTCCACCAGGCTCTTCTGCTCGGTGATGTCGACCGCGATGCCGATCAAATGCAGGCCGAGCTCGCCGGGCTGCGGCACCAGTTCGCAGCGCGCCCGCAGCCAGACCCAATGGCCGTCGGCGTGCCGCATGCGGAAAGCGTGGTCGATGGAGGCTGTCTTGGCGTCGGCGAGCTCGGTGGCGAGCTCGTAAAGCCGCACGTCGTCCGGATGCACCAGGTCGCTGACGTCGCCGAAGGAGAGCAGATCGTCCTTGGCCTTGAGGCCCAATATGTCGAACATCGACTGCGACCAGAAGATCCGCCCGCGCGCCAAGTCCCAATCCCACAGACCGCAACGGCCACGGTTGAGCGCGGTATCGATACGGCCGCGCACCGTTTCGTAGATTTGGTCGGCCTCGCGCGCACGCGTTGCCTGCCAATGGAAGGCAAAGCCGAGGATCAGCACGACAAAGCCGGTGGTGGCAGAAAGCGTGATGGTCAGCGTCGTAAGCGAGCGCCAAGCCGCGAGCGCCGCCCCGCGCGACTGCAGCACCGCGATCTCGCCGAACGGAGCCTTGAGCATGCGCACCGTCGCCAGGGCGTCGGTGCCGTCGGGCAGGGTGATTTCCATGACCCCGGCGCCGGCGCCGAAGGTCGTCAGCGGCTGGGTCACGCCCAACAGGTCAAGCAGGCTGCGGCCGACACTATTTTTGGCGACCGGCTTCGTCGCCAGGACGACGCCATCGCTGTTGGTGAGCAGAAATCGGCGACCGGCGCCGGTCGCCCACGACGGCAATGCGCCGTCGAGCCGTTCCTGCGGTCGCTCGCCGGCGTCGGCGGGCTGCTGCAGCGGACGCGCGAGCCGCTCGGCGGCGACGTCGGCGACCGCATCGAGCGCGATGACCATGTTGCTCAGCGTCTGCCGCCGATGGTCGAGCGCCTGCACAATGGCGCCGACACAAATGGTGACAAGGAAGGCGATGATGAGCACCGGCACCGCGCGTCGCAGCAGCGGTTCGGCGGTCAGCAGTCTTCGATACGCCGGTTTGGCGATCGATTGCGCCAGTCCCTGGATGGAATCGGAACGCGCAGACGCACTCGCCACACCGGCGCGCGCCATGAAAACCTCCGCTTGGAATTCCCCTAACAGCCTCGACCGGAAGGATGTGCCGCACCGCATTCCGAATCACTGCCGATTGGAATCGATGCTCGCTGATTTGTCGAGAGTCCTCGCGTCAATAATTAAAAAAACATTACCCCCAGGTACCGCCGAAAGCGAAATTTCACCTTCTCAAGACGTGGCGAGCGCGCGCTCGACAATGTCGGCGAGGTCGCGGGAAAGACCGGGGGCGGCCTTGATCCGCTCAAGCGCCGCTTGCGCCAAGGCGCGACGGGCGGGCTCCAGAATGCGCCAGCTGCGGAAGGCGGTGGCAAGACGCGCGGCCAATTGCGGGTTTTTGGCATCGAGCGCCAAGATGGTATCGCCAATGAAGGCGTAGCCGGCACCGTCGGCCCGGTTGAACTGGGTCTGATTGCCGGCGAAGGCGCCGATCAACGCCCGCACCCGGTTGGGATTGGCGAAGGAGAAGGCGCTGTGCGTCGTGAGCGCGCGGACCTGATCGAGCGTCTCCGGCTGCGGGATCATGGCCTGCAACGAGAACCATTTGTCGATGACCAGGGCGTCGGCGGCATAGCGGGCATAGAAATCCGCCAGCGCCCGCGCGCGCTCCGGCGCGGCATGCAGCGATAGCGTCGCCAGCGCCGCCATCCGGTCGGTCATATTGTCGGCGGCATCATATTGCCGCGCGGCCCGCGCCGTCGCCTCGGCTTTGCCGGTCGCGGCCAAGAGGTCGAGACAGACATTGCGCAAGGACCGGCGTCCGGCGCTTGCGGCGTCCGGCGAATAGGGGCCGGAGATCGCCATGCGCTCGTAAGTCTTGGCAAGGGCCTCGCCCAGCCGTTCGCCGATGCTAGTACGCAAGGCGTTGCGGGCGCGATGGATGGCGTCGTGGTCGATATCGCGGCCGATCTCGCGCGCGATATCGCCTTCGCCCGGCGGGGTGAGCGCCAGCGCGACAAAGGCCGGCTCCAGCCGTTCGTCGCCGACAAGGGTCGCGACTGCTTCGATCAGGCTGTTGTCGATGCGCGGCGCCTTGCCGGCACGAAGGGCCGCGACGTTGTCAATCAAGAGCCGCGTCGAAATGGTCTGCAACGCCTGCCAGCGGTTGAACGGATCGGTGTCGTGGGCGGCCAGAAAGGCGAGATCGGCAGCGGCAAGATCGCTGACGAGCTTGATCGGCGCCGAAAAGCCGCGGTTGATCGACAGCACCGGCCGCTCGGCGATACCGGTGAACGCGACCGTGTGCGCCGGTTCGCTCAGCACCAGCACGCCGCGCTCGATCGTTCCGCCGTCCGCAAGGCTGAGCGGTAAATCGCGCCCGTCTTTGCCGACCAGCCCGAGCGACAATGGGATTACCATCGGCTCCTTGCTCGGCTGACCCGGCGTCGGCGCAAGGCTTTGCGTGCATTCGAGCGTGAACGATTTTGCGCGCGGCATCGTAGCGGCCGGAGACGGTGACTTCCGGTGTGCCGGCCTGGCGATACCAGCGCATGAATTGCGTCATATCGTGGCCGCTCGCGTCGGCGAAGCATTGGATGAATTGCTCGACCGTCGCCGCCTCGCCGTCGTGGCGCGCGAAATAGAGATCCATGCCGGCGCGGAATTTTTCGCGGCCGATGAGCGTCTGCACCATGCGCACCACTTCCGAGCCTTTCTCGTACACGGTGCTGGTGTAGAAGTTGTTGATTTCTTTATATGTTTCAGGCCGGACCGGATGCGCTAAGGGACCGGCATCCTCGACGAATTGCGCGGCGCGCAAGTTGCGTACATCGGTAATGCGCTTGACCGGGCGCGAGCGCTGGTCGGAGGTGAATTCCTGGTCGCGAAAAACCGTCAGCCCTTCTTTCAGGCAAAGCTGAAACCAGTCGCGACAGGTGATGCGGTTGCCGGTCCAGTTGTGGAAGTACTCATGCGCGATGACGCCCTCGATGCCGGCGTAGTCGGCGTCGGTCGCAGTCTGCGCACTCGCCAGCACGTATTTATCGTTGAAGACGTTGAGTCCCTTGTTCTCCATCGCCCCCATGTTGAAATCGGAGACAGCGACGATCATGAAAATATCGAGATCGTATTCACGGCCGAATGCCTCTTCGTCCCAGCGCATGGCGCGCTTGAGCGAATCCATGGCATAGCCGCAGCGGTCCTGCTTGCCGGGCTCGACATAGATGCGCAGCGTGACTTCGCGCCGCGACATGGTGCGGAAACGGTCCTCGACATGGGCGAGATTGCCGCCGACGAGCGCGAACAGATAGGACGGCTTCTTGTGCGGGTCGTGCCAGACCGCAAAGTGGCGGCCGCCGGCGAGTTCGCCGTTCTCGACCAGGTTGCCGTTGGCGAGCAGCACCGGTGTCTCGGCTTTGTCGGCCTCGATGCGCGTGGTGTAGACCGCCATCACGTCGGGGCGGTCCGGAAAATAGGTGATGCGGCGGAAGCCTTCGGCCTCGCATTGGGTGCAATAGGTGCCGCTGGAGCGATAAAGCCCGGAGAGCTGCGTATTGGCGGTCGGATCGACCAGCGTCTCGATCTCCAGCGTGAACGGGCCGTTCGGCGGCTGCGGAATAGTGAGCTGGTCGGGCGTGACCAGATAGCTGTCGGACGCGAGCTCGGCGCCGTCGAGCTTGAGCGACACCAGATTGAGGCCGTCGCCGTCGAACACCAGCGGTGCGGCGGGAACTTGGCTGTTGGGCTTGAGCGCCAGGCTCGCGCGCACCCGCGTCTGCGTCGGATGCAACGAAACGTCGAGATGAACAGTGTCCACCAGCCAGTCGGGCGGGCGGTAATCCTTGAGGCGGATGGGCTGGGCAGTGTCGGTGCGCATGAATATTTGATCTAGGATGTCCGCCGGAGAATTGGAAGGACGAATGATGGCGACAATGCGCGCCATGGTGCTCGAGCGGCCGAAAACGCCGCTCACGATGCAGGAGCGGCCATTGCCGGCACCGGCGCCCGGCGACGTGCTGGTCGAGGTGAAGGCCTGCGGCGTCTGCCGCACCGATCTACACGTGGTCGACGGCGAATTGGAGCATCCCAAACTGCCGATCGTGCCGGGCCACGAAATCGTCGGCCGAGTGGCGGCGATCGGGCAGGGGGTGAGCGGTTTTGCCGTCGGCGAGCGCGTCGGCGTGCCGTGGCTGGGGGCGACCTGCGGCGTCTGCCGCTATTGCCGCGAAGATGCGGAGAACCTGTGCGACGCGCCGGTGTTCACCGGCTACACGCGCGATGGCGGTTATGCCACGCACGCTGTTGCCGATGCGCGCTTTTGCTTTCCGCTCGGCGAAGCCGGCGACGATGCCGAAATCGCGCCTTGGCTCTGCGCCGGCCTGATCGGCTGGCGCAGCTATCGCATGGCGGGTGAGGGAAAAACGCTCGGGCTCTACGGCTTCGGCGCCGCCGCTCACATCCTGGCGCAAGTGGCGAATTGGCAGGGCCGGCGCATCTTCGCCTTCACCCGCAAGGGCGATACGGCTGCGCAGGATTTCGCGCGTTCGCTCGGCGCGGTCTGGGCCGGCGGCTCGGAGGAAACCCCACCCGAGCCGCTCGATGCGGCGATCATCTTTGCACCGGTCGGCGCGTTGGTGCCGGCGGCCTTGAAAGCGGTGCGCAAGGGCGGGCGCGTCATTTGCGGCGGCATCCACATGTCGGACATTCCGAGCTTCCCCTACGCGCTGTTGTGGGAGGAGCGGCGTATCCAGTCCGTTGCAAACCTCACGCGGGCGGACGCGCATGAGTTCCTCAACAGTGGCGCCGCAAGCCGGCGTGCAATGCGAGGTGACGCGCTATCCTTTGGCGCAAGCCAACGAAGCGCTCGCGGATTTGCGCGATGGCCGCTTGCAGGGCGCGGCGGTCCTGGTTCCGAATGCGGAGGTTCCGGGGACAACAGACGGGTAGGAACGGTTGGCTTGCACCACAGGCTGTGATAATCTGTGGTTGTATTTGGCTAACGGAGGGCAGCACCATGTCTTTGCAGGACTCCGCGGGCAGCAAGCCGAGCCTTATCCAAGTCGCGTTTCCACACAGAGCGACGACCGTTTTCTTTTCCGCGCTTGTGGTCGGCGCCGCAATGATCGCGCTACCTCTCTTTGATAGCGTGGACGCGAGCCGAGGCGATCTTATTCTCTGTGCCGGGGTCGCGATCGTGCTGGCGGCCTTTGGCGGGCAGGCCACGGTACAAATCGGCGGTGTCATCATGGCAGGTGTCGCTGCCATCTCGGTGGGGCTGTTCATTTATTTGGAGTCGTTGACGACGGATGCCTATGCGCGCGGCAGCATTAACGGGATCAATGCGCTGAAATATGATGTCGCCATGAAAACGAGAAATAATATTTTTGGTGCTGTTTCACCCATCGGCACCGATCCACGGCGAGCGCGCTACGATTTTGTTTTGTTTAAGAGCGAACTTGATACCGATGCGGTCCAAATCCTCGTCAGCATCAAACAAAGCGGCGACGTCCAGCCCGGAGAGGACAGGGTCGCTCGGGTCCCGAGTGCGGAATTCGAGAAGTATATTGGGACTGGACGGCGACTGGATTGGCAACTTAAACCGAAGATCGCCGACAACGATATTGAATTTGAAGTCTGGGACAACGCGTCGCACAAGCTAATATCTGTGGAGCGTGTCGCCGTCCGCCGGCCCAATCCATGGCCGTTTGCGCGCTACATTAATCGCGCGCTCGAATACACCGGATTTGTCGGCACGGCGCTGGCGCAGTCGGCGTCCGCGGAAACAACGAACAAGCTTGTCGAACAACTCAAATCCGACGATACGACGACGCGCCGCGCGGCGCGCGATGCCCTGGCCAACCTCCCTGTTGAAAGTGTGCCGTCGCTGATGGCGACATTGCGTTCGCAGCTCACGACCTACCGCGTCAAGCTCGGAATTCTAGTGGCATTTTCGGATATGCTTCGGAAAGACCGCGCCAAGGCGAAACAGATATCCGCGCGCTTGACCGACGCAGACCTCGGTCTTTTGCTCAGTCTTACCGGCGACCCGGATCGCACCGTCCGTGTATACGCGACCCAATTCTTGTCAGACCTCAGCGATCCGCGACAAGCCAAGCTTGGCGTCGAAAAGGCGCTTGCCACCGACGACGAGAAAACGATGCATAACCAATTATTGGCGATCCAGCAGTCCTTCAAAAAGTTGCCGCCCAACGAGCGGCTGGATCTGAACAAATCCCTTAACGAAATAAAGGCGCGCTCAGATGTCGGCATCAAATCCTTGATTGATACGCTGCAGAAGCAGTGAAGCTTGCATAGCCGCAATATCAAATGGAAACGACGTAAACACTACCGCATCGGCTCGGCGTGGCCGATGACGCGCTTGATCGACGGCGAGCGCGCGCGCAAGGCGCGTTCCATTATGTCGACTTTCTCGTGCACCGCCTGCACGCTCAGGGACGGGTCGACCCGGCAATGGAAATTGACAATCTCGCCGTCGTCGGTTTCGCGCACGCGAACGTCGTGCACGTCGCGAATTGTGCCGCCTTCGGCGGCGATCTCCGCCAGCGCGGTCGTCACAGCCTTGACGCGCTCCGGCGGCGCTTCGCGGCCGGCGGCGCGGTGCGGCTGCAGCGGCTCGATGTGCGTGTCGATTTCCACGTCGGCGCCGAGCTCGCTGGCGATGGCGCTTTCCAGTCCGTCAGCGAGTGCATGCGCGTCCCGCAGCGACAGCCGACCGTCGACTTCCAGATCGAGCGAGATCGCCAGCCGCCCCTGGATTTCGTGCACGGTCACATGATGAACGGCGAGCGCGCGGTTACGCGCGATCACCATCACCCGGTCCGTCACACTCTCGTTGTCGAGCGCCACCGGATCGGTGATGACGACCGGCTCGGCGCCTGGAATTTGCTTGGCGATGGCGGCGGCGACAGCCGCCTTGATTGCGCTGACGCGGTCGAGCGGCATGGTGCGGCTCACCGCGACGGCGAGATCGATGAAAGTCTTCTCACCGACCGCGCGCGCGCGCACCTGTTGCACGCGCACCACGCCAGGCACTTTCGCGGCGATGCCAGTGATTGTCGCGGCGGCGCCCGCCGGCGCCGTGTCGGTGAGGGCGTCGACCGTGCGGCGACCGAGCCGCCAGCCGGCGATGCAGACCAGGACCGCGACGGCCAAAGCAGCCATCGAATCCGCCCACCACAGGCCGAGCCGAACGCCGCCCAACCCGATCAGTACCGCCAGCGAGGCCCACAGGTCGGAGGAAAAGTGCAGCGCGTCGGCCTCCAGCGCGTGGCTCGATGTCTGCTTGGCCGTTCGCGATAGCGCGCGTGCGCGGAAGAAATCGACCACGATCGACACAATGATCACGCCGAAAGCCCATACATTCGCGTTCACCGCATGCGCTTCGTGTTCGGTCAGCCGCTTGGCCGCTTCCCAGATCACCACGCCCGAGAGCACGAACAGAAGCGCGGTTTCCGCCAGCGCCGAGACGCTTTCGAACTTGCCGTGGCCGTATTGATGCTCCGCGTCGGCGGGCCGCCCGGATATGCGCACGGCGATAAAGGTCATCACCGTGGCGCCGAGGTCGATCAGCGAATGGCCTGCTTCCGACAAAATCGCCAGCGAGCCGGTCAAAAAGCCGACGACGGCCTTGGCGACCGTCAGGGCGGCCGAGGCGGCGATCGAGGATAGCGCGACCTGTTCTTTTTCCTGCTGCATGTGCCCCTGCTGTAGCGCACTTGCAGCCTAAGTTCGAGCGCAGCCGGACGGGCTCTTACTCGCCATTCCGCTTTCTCGCTGCATCGGCGGTTCCGGCGCGTTCGCTATTGGGGCCATACTGAAGGACTTTCACTTTTTCGAGCGTAACGAGACCGCTTGACATCATCCCGTCAAGGATCGGCAGAAACTCGTCGATCTTTTCCTGAGAATCGATGATCTCCACGATAATAGGCAAGTCCTGCGATAGCCGTAAGATTTCCGATTTGTGAATTCGGGTCGAGTGTCCGAACCCGATGTGACCCGCTACCACTGTGGCGCCGTGAAGATGCATTTCGCGGGCTTTCAATACGACCGCTTCGTGCAACGGCAAGTGACCGTGCTTGTCGTCTTTTCCGAAGAAAATGCGGAGCAACACAGCGTCGTGGGGAGTCTGCATGGGTCACCCACTTTCATGTGCGATATTTACATCGGGTCGATCTGCCTGTCGTTAGTAGAGTACCAGCGCGAGAATGATGACCAGCAACGTGCCGATCAGTGCAAGGTAGAAGTTGAGGTGTCCGGATTGCAGCGCTTTGAGCCGGTTGGCGACGCTGTACACCGCGCGCGTCACCGGCGCGAACAGATAGGGGCCGAAGATCGGCGCCACATCATGCGAAAACACCAGTCGGTGCACGAAGTAATGCGCGCCCTTCGCTTCCCTGCGGGTTTCCTCAGTCGGCCGATAGACGAAGCTGTAGAATGTGCGCAGCGCGTTCGAGAAGGTGAGCGCGGTGGTTGAGGCGCGCTCGGGATCCTGCGCTAATCCGCCATACCAGACTGGAACGCGACGCACGGTAAAGCGCCAACTGGCAAGCACCAGCAAGATCGGGATGAGCGCGAGCAGCGGCATGACGATTACCAGCTTGGTCGGCGAGATGAAGGCGAAGCTGGACGTCAATGGCACCAGCAACAGCCCGTCATGCATCGCGCGCGCGGCCTGCGTTCCGAATTCGCTAATGACCGCCACCCGCAATCCTGCAAGCCAGAACGGCATGCCGACGGCGAGCGCCAGCACACCGAGGCCTAGTAGGCCGACCGCGTATCCGTATGAGGGCGCGATCCGTGGGAAATTGCGCGCCGAGCGACCGAGCAAGCCGACGCCAAACACTTTTACATAGGTCGCCAAGGCGATTGCGACGGTCAGCGCCAGGCCGGCGCCGGCGAGTGCCATCGCAAGCCGACTGGTCAGCGTGTCGAGCCGGAAGCCCTGAAACACCGTCTCGAACATGTACCATTCGCTGACAAAACCGGCCTGCGGCGGCATGGCGGCAAAACTCATCGCCGCGAACAGCGCGCCCAGTCCGAACAGCCAGGAGCTGCGCCGCAACAGATCGGTTTGCAGAATGTCGTAGCGGCCGGTCGCGCGATAGACGCCGTCGGCGGCGAGAAACATTCCTCCCTTGGCGAGCGCGTGGCCGGCGAGATGCAGCAGCGACACGGTCCAGGCGAGACTCGCCAGCTCCGGCTTGTCGTGCCCGCGGAAGATCAACGCGGCGCCCAGCATTGCGACGGCAATTGACGCATTTTCGGCGGACGAGAAGCTCAACAACGTGCGCCAATCTTCCTGTTGGAATGCGTAGAGCGCAGTGAGAATGGCGCTGAACACGGCGACGACAATGACGAAGATGCCTACACCGGCTGCAACGGCGTCATGCGGTCCCGGCGCCCATTCGAGCAGGCCACGGCTCAAACCGTAGAAGGCGGCATTGAGCACGACCCCCGACATCAGCGCGCCGGAAGCACCGCTGCCGGCGCCATAGGCGTTGGGGAACCATTCGTAGAACGGCAGCAGGCCGAGCTTGGCGCCGAAGCCAATCACGAGCAGCACGCCGATCGCGACCAGCGTTGGAACGCCAAGCGTGCCGGCGGCGGCGCGAAAGGCTTCGAAGCCGAAGGAGTGAGTAGGCACCGCGAGCAGCAGCACCGCGACCACCAGCGCGACCGCGCCGATCTCCAAAAGGCCGAGCATGAACAACACCGGCCGGCCGGCTTGCGGCGCCAATTTCTCGCTGAGAATCATCACCGCGCCGCCGAAGCTCATGATTTCCCAGGCGATGAGAAAGCCGGCGCCCTCGCGTACTCCGAACACGCCCAGGGCGCCGATTAGGCTTATGGCGGCGCCGAACAGCCAGCCGCCCTTGCCTTGCCGTGACGGCGTTGCCAACGCGCAAGCGAGCGCGGCCGGCGCCAGTCCGAACCCAAACAGCCACAGCGCCTCCGGGCTCATCTGGAAATGCACGCTCTCGCCGGCAAACGTGGTCGGCAATTGGACGGCGGCTGTGGCTCTTGGCAAAGCGAGTAGGGCGGCGACGATGCCGGCGGCGCAGCCGAAGAACAGCAGCCCGCGCGCCACGAGCAATCCACGTCCGGTAAGCGCGAAGAGGGCGGCGGCGAGCCAGGCGAGTAGTGCCACGATCAGGAGGTCATTCGGCAAGCCGGCCTCCTTTTACCCGTTGCGGGGCGCGCTCGAGGAACATCAGCAACGCCTGAATGATCGCCGCCGGATTAGGCGGGCAGCCGGGCAGGTAGACATCGACGGGCAGCACGCCGTCGAGCCCGTGGCCGCAGGCATAGCCGCCTTCCGCAATGCCGCCCGACACCGCGCAGGTCCCGACGGCGACGACCCAGCGCGGTTCCGCCATCGCGTCGTAGGTCGCTCGCAGGGGACCGAGCATCGTTTGCGTCACCGGTCCGGTCACCAACAACAGATCGGCAAAGCGCGGCGAGGCCGTGAAGAAGATGCCGAGCCGATGCAGATTGTAGAACGGGTTGTTCAGCGCCTGCAGTTCGGATTCGCAGCCGTTGCAGGAGCCGGCGTCGACGTGGCGGACGTGCAGGCTGCGTCGGAAGGCTCGTGTTTCTGCGCCGGCCGCGGGTGCGGCGGTGGCATCCTGTTTCCAGACCAGGTCGTCGCGCGCCCGCACACCGAAGGCCCAGTCGGACGAGGTTGCAACAGCCCCGGTCGGGCAGACCTCGGTGCAAAGCTGGCAGACCACGCAACGGCCGTAGTCGAGATCCAACCGCGCGCCCGCGGAGGAATCGTGCATCGTTATTGCCTTGGTCGGGCAAACGTCTGCGCAGGCCTTGCAATCGTCGCGGCACAATTCCGGTAAGTAGCGCGGCATGCCGAGAAAACCGGCTTGACCGTCCGTACCTTCCGCCAAGGGCCAGGGTGCGGTCTGTTTGCCTTGCAGCAAGCCCAACAATGTCCATTGCGGCATGGCCGCTAGTCCTTTTTCTTGCGCATGATCTTTTCCGAAAACCGGTTCCCATCCCCGATCAAGCCGAGGACAAGCTTTTCGGGATCATGCGCTACCTATCGCACCCGGCGACGGTGAGGCCGAAGCTCGCCTCGTTGATCGCGTAGTCCATCATGTTGCTGTCGTGCACGGTGAACGGAAACACGCGCCAGTTCGAGAACGATGGCGACTTGATCTTGACGCGCGCGAGCTTGCCGTCGCTGCCGACATGCACGGCGTAGAACAGCGTGCCGCGCGGCGTTTCCGCCCAGCCCAGGCCTTCGCTGTTCGGCGGCGTGTTGCAGTCGGCGCGAACGGGTCCGTCCGGCAAGGCATCGATCGCACGCTTGATCAGCGTGATGCTGGCCTCGACTTCCGCCATGCGTACCTGCGCGCGGGCATGGGCGTCGCCGGCCTCGCGCACCGCCACTAGCGGGGGCAGCTCGGCATAGGCGGCATATGGATGATCGCGGCGCAGATCGCGATCGAGCCCCGATGCCCGGTCGACCGGTCCGGTCGCGCCCTGGTCAAAGGCGGTGCGGCGGTCGAGCAGGCCGGTGGTGATCAGCCGGTCGAGATGGCTGGCGGTGTTTTCCATGTGGCGGGCGTAAGCGGCGAACTCATCGCCGAGCGCGTCCAATTCCGCAGCAAGCCAGGGCTTCGGCGCAAGATCGCGCCGCAGACCGCCCGGACAAAGCAGGCTGCGCAGGAAGCGGCTGCCGGTCAGCCGCGTGTTGAGCTGCTTGGCGCGCTCCTCCAGCAGCTTGCCCTTGGCCTCGCCCACCTTGAGCGTGGTGGTGTGGCAGAGATGGCCGAAATAATGCAGGTGGTTGTAGAGCCGCTCCAACTCGGCCAGCACCACGCGCAGGAAGCGCGCGCGCGGCGGCACCGTGCAATCGGCGGCCGCTTCCACCGCCTCACAGTAGGCGAGCGCGTGCGCCACGCTGCCGACGCCGGAGACGCGCTCGGCCAGCACGACACCGCGCTCGGGCGACAGTCCCTCGAAGCGCTTCTCCATGCCGCGATGCTTGAAGAACAGGCGCGGATGGTAATGCAGGATCGCCTCGCCGACGTAATAGAACAGGAACTCGGCGGACTCGAACACGTCCGCGCGCACCGGCCCGAAGGGCAGCAACTGCACGTCGGTCTCGTCGCCGCCGAGCTCGGGAATTGCCTGGGTGGTGGATTCGACGCGCAGCGGCAAGTCGGCGGGATAGTCCGGATCGAACGGCGGGCAGGGCGGATTGACGCCCTCATGCAGCACCAGCCGTTGCGGCTGCGGATGATCGACAAAGCGCAACCCGAACAGGTCGGTGATCTCGCGCTCGTACCAGCTCAGCAGCGGCCAAGTGTTGGCGAGGCTCGTGACGGCATCGTCCGGCTCGCAACGCCAGATGGTAAACGGCGCTCGCCCGGCCGGGCTGGCCACATAGCGCAATTCGAGCTCACGCGGCGCGCGATACCAGGCATAGGCCATCTGCATGCGGCCGCCGGCGGTATACAATTCTTCCGCCGCGCCTTTCAGTTCGCTCGAACGCAGCGTTGTCTGCGGCGATGCGGTCATGGCGCCGCCCTCGCCAAGCTCTGCGCGGCCACCATAAAGTGGTTCCACATATCGTTCGGCCACCACAGGCCGAACACGAGCAGTGGCGCCAACGCGAGCCACATCGGCGCCACGCACCAGCGGCTCACCGGCGCCGACGGCCGACCGGCTTCATCCTCGCCGTCGAAATACATGGCGCGGAAGTGGTTGAGGAAGCCGATGAAGATGACGATCAGCAGCACGACCATGGCGTAGACCGCCCAGTCGTAGCCGCGCTCGAAACCGGCGCGCAGGATGATCAACTCGCTGAGGAACAACCCGAACGGCGGCGCACCGGTAATGGCGGCGGCGCCCGCGAGCCAGAGCGCGCCCTGCACCGGGAATTGCCGCCAAACGCTATGGATGTTGCCGATTTCCTTGGAGCCGAAACTGCGCATGACGTTGCCGGCGCCGAAGAACATCAGCGACTTGTTCAGCGAGTGATTGAGCATGTGGTAGAAGGCGCCGGCAATGCCGAACGGCCCGCCAAACCCGAAACCGAGCGCCACCACGCCCATGTGCTCGACGCTGGAATAGGCCATCAAGCGCTTGATGCCGTTCTGGCGCACGATGAAGAGTGCGCCGACCAGCAGTGAAAGCACACCGAAGGCGACCAATGTGGTGCGGGCGAGGTGCCCAGTTTGCGCGGCGTCGGCGACCGTGAGATAGCGCACGATGCCCAACATGGCGGAATTGAGCAGCGCGCCGGACAGCATGGCCGAGATCGGCGCCGGGCTTTCGCTATGGGCGTCCGGCAGCCAGGCATGCATGGGGGCGAGGCCCACCTTGGTCCCGTATCCGACCAGCACCAGCAGGAACGACAATGTCGCGAGCGTCGGATTCATCTTGGGCGCGGCCAGGCGCAGCGCGTCCCAGGTCATGTCGTAAGTCGGGCCAAGCACGAAGCTGCCGCACCAATAGAACAGCACGGTTCCGAGTAATGCGAGGCTGATGCCGGCCGAGACGATGATGATGTATTTCCACGCCGCCTCGATGCTCTCGGCCGCTCGCTCGAAGCCGACCAGGAAGGTGCTGACCAATGTGGTGAGCTCGATCGAGATCCAGTAGAGCCCGGCATTGTTCATCACCGCGCTCAGCAGAATGGTGAGCGCAAAGCCTGCAAACAGCGCGTAGAAGCCCCAAAGCCTTTCGTCTTCGCCGAGCAGGCGCATGTAGCCGATCGAATAGATCGAGGCGAGCAGATAGACGACCGCCGTGCACAGGATCACCCAGGCGCCGGTCAGGTCCAGAACGATATAGCCGCCCCAATAATGATAAGGTCCGCTCGCGCTCAGCACCGTGAGCGGAATGGCGGTCACGAAGACAATCAGGCTGGCCACGAGATTGATGCTTTCCGCAGCGCGCGCAACGCGCGTCAGCAGGCAACCGGCGGCCGCAGCCAGCGGCGCGATCATCATCACAAGGAGCAGAGTGCCTGTCATCGTCAGCCCACCAGTCGCTTGAGGTCGAGGCTCGACGTGCTGCCGACATGGGCGACAAGATAGCGGACCAGCACACCAAAGCAGGCGACCGCAACCAGCAGATCGAACAAGATCACGATTTCGATCAGCAGCGGCATGCCCGGCACCAGGATCTGCGCGCCGAGAAAGATGCCGTTCTCCAGCACGAGCAACCCCAGAATTTGGCTCAGGGCCTCGTGCCGCACCGCCAGCATCAGGAAGCCGATCAGCTTCATCGACAGCATGATGGTCAGCGCGAGCACGGCGACGGTGCCGGCGAGATCGAGCGATTGGCCGACGCGATAGGCCACGATAAGCGCGAACATCACCGCCAGCGCGCCGGCGACCAAGGCCGAGCTCGGTTGTAGGATTTCGTGAATCTCACGCGTGACGTTGAGGCGGGCGATGATGCGCCAGATGAGGTAAGGCAACAGCAGGCCGCGGAACAAGGCGGTGAGAATGGCGACCAAATAGAGCTCGGGATATTGACCGTAGTAGCCCACGGCAGCGGACAGCGCCGCGATCACCCAGGATTCGGCGGCAAAGGCGTAGAGATAATTGTTGAGCCAGCGCGAGCCGAGCATCACGAAGGCGAGCATGAGGCTCACAATCGCCATCAGGCTGAAGATCGAGGCGGCAAGGGGATCGAGATGGGCGACCAGCATGATCACACCAGTTGCGTGCTGATGATGGCGAGGATGGCGAAGACGAACGAGCCCGCCAGCAGTTCCTGATAGCGGTAGAAGCGCAGGCGCGACTGCGCGGTCTCGACCACCACCACGGCGCAGGCGACAATCGTGAACTTGACCGCCATTGACGCAAGCGACCCGACCACCCCGATCGCGGTGCCGGCGTGCGAAAGTCCCCAGGGCAGTAGCAGCACGTTGCAGAAGATGGTGTAGAGGATGAATTGCTTCATCATCGAGGCCCATCGGATAATAGCGAGCATTGGCCCCGAATACTCGAGGATGCGGGCCTCTTCGATCATGTAGACTTCGATATGCGTGCTGGAATGAATTGGCAGCCGGTCGGTCTCGACAATCAGCAATGTGAAGAACGCAGCGATCAGAAAGAGATGCGCGGGACTCCAATAGACTGCCGGACTGCCGACGAGCAGATGATTGACCACGAAGGGCAACATCGCCTTCGCGAGCAAGGTAATCCCCACAAAAACCAGGATCAGTGCCGGCTCCGCCAGGATCGCCACCATGACCGCGCGGCTCGACCCGATGCCGCCATAGGCGCTGCCGCTGTCGAGGCCGGCAAGCACGATCATGAACGAGCCCAGGGTGAGGATGAGACCGCCACCGAGAATGTCACCCATGTCGGACAGCGGCAGCGGAAAATCGGTCAAGACCGGAATCAGGATCGGCACCGTCAGCATCGCGCTAAACGCGACGAAGGGTGCGATCCAATAAATCCAGGAAGCGGTCTCCGGAACAATGATCTGCTTATGGAATAGTTTCCATAGGTCACGGTAGGGCTGGAAAATGCCGGGACCTTGCGCAAGCTGCACGCGCTCTTCGAACTGGTGGATGACGCCTTGCAGGAGTGGTGCCGCAAGCAGCACCGTAAGCACCTGGCCGATTTGCAGGAGGATGTCGCGCCAGGTCACGGCCGGCTCCGCAGCCAGGGGCCGATCGAGCGGCCGCATGGGCGCCGGCGGCAGGTACAGCTAATCGGTGCAATCGGGATCACTGGGGGCTTCAAACACAGCTCCTCTCGTCCGAACTCGGATGAAAGGAGTCATCAGCCCGAGGGCGGTTTAAGGCGGAACCCCATCGCCTTGCTGGCTCGGCCAGCCTTTGAGAGGATTATTGTGTGAGCCTCGCCCAAGGTCAAGCTGACCATGAGAGTTAGACGGTGAAAAACCTGGCCAGCCCGTCATTCTTTCGGACGTTCGACCTGCTACTGGGTACCACCAATCCCGGCTCGAAGCGCGCCCATTGGGATTACGACGGTGTCGAATGGGTCCGTGACCGATACAGCGTCACGGGCCGAAATCACGGCTTCGTCATTGAGATATTCTCGTTGACACGGGCCGGCAGGCGCGGCTGGTGCCTGATGGTCGTCAAAGAGCATTGGTGGGCTGGTGCGCGCAGCGAGGCTATCAAGAGCGCGCGTTGGGCGCGGCCCGTCGGCGGTCAGCGCAAGGACATCACCGAATGGTTTCGCAGGCACGAGGCCGCGCTTGACCGCGGCGTTTGACCGGATCGCAGCCTGTTCCGCAAAATCTTCTCAGCCCGACGGCTCGCCTTCGGCCAGCCGCGTCATTCGAAGGTCTTTGCATCCGATCCAAGGTCAGGTCGCCGGTCGCGTGCTGCGCGACCGGCGCCTGCTTTGATCTTAAGAAGGCTTCTTCGGCAAGAATTTCTTGGAGCGCTCTGCGACGGTTTTCCATTCAGCGTCGGTGAGTTTGGCGCCTGCGACGAATTGGTTCGTGTATAACGCGTCGGTCTTGGGCATGGACTTCACGCCCATGTAATGCTTCACCGATTCCGCCGTCTGTTCGACAAGCGCAGGGTCCATATAGCCGAGGCCCTTGTCCTTGAACGCCGGCACCATTCCGAGCGCTGTACTGACGTCCTGTCCGTATTCGATGACTTTCTCGTTAATAGCGCTCGCTCCTTTGAACTCTTTCACGCTGTCCATGTGAATTTTTACGGACTTTTCGGGATTGAGATAGACGTATTTGAGTCCCTCCAAGAGTCCTTCAACAAAGGCCTTGCAGATGTCGGGCTTCTTTTCGATGGTTGAGCGCTTACAAGCCACGACAAGGCTCATCATTTTGACGCCGTAGTCCTGGTACAGAATGCTGTTAATCTGCAGCCCTTGCGCCCATAGGCTCGGTGCGATGCTGCCGAAGAAATTGCCTTCGGCTTTGATCTGCTTGGCCGCCATGGCCTTGGTAAGCGCACCGGCATTCATCGTTACTATCTTGACCTTACTGTCGTCGATGCCCGCTGCCTTGACGAAGGCCGGCCAAAGCTGGAAGTCGCCGCTGCCGACGTCGAAAGCGACGGTCTGGCCTTCAAGGTCCTTCGGCTTGGTGATGTTGAATTCCTTGAGCGAGAAAATTCCGACCGGCGAGATCGGCCAGAGGCCGGCGACGGCGACGAGATCGAGACCGCGGCCCGCGCAGTTCATCATCACCGCCATGTCGATCAGACCAAAATCATATTGGCCCTGGTCGACCGGTACGCACACTTTTCCGGAGCCGAAGCCGCGGTCGATGGAGACATCCAGGCCGCGCTTTTCCCAGAAGCCCAGCTTCTTGGCGACGAACGAGTAGCTGAACGTGCCAAGCGGCAACCATGGCAAAGTCATTTTGATCGGTGTGGCGGCATGGACAATGGCCGGAGCGCAAATTCCAAGAGCGCCACTGGCGCCGGCCGCACCGGCCAGCGTCAAGAATGTACGTCGATGTAGGCGAGACATAGTCAAATCTCCTCTGACTGGCTCATTTACGTTAGCGAACCTCGGCCTTTGACGTTTCCTGTGCTGCCTGCCGAGGGCATTGCCGGCATGCCCGCGAATAAGTCGAGATTGCATGGCAACTGCTGCAGAAGATCGCGAGCGAGCAAGACGTGAATGCCGCGGTTTCCGTTGACGAATTGCGTAACGCGCATGTCGGCGGCGACGCTGCACAGCCGGTAGGCGTCGTGGAATTTCATGCCGTAATATTTTTCGAGCAGCCCGATCATCGCGCGCATGGCGATGCACGCGGCGTCATCGAGGTCTTCATGGAAGCCCATCGTCATGAGATGATCTGGCGTCGCTGCAAGCGGCAGTTCCAGGGTGAAATCGGCCCGCAGCGTAATGCGAAAATAACCATCCAGACTCGTCTCGATGGCAGTCTGATTGATCTCGCCGTCGCCCTGCGCGGCGTGGCCGTCACCGACGCTGAACAGCGCGCCTGCGTTCCAGACCGGCAGCCAAAGGCGGGTGCCGGGGCGCAATTCCTTGTTGTCGAGGTTGCCGCCGTATTTGTTGGGCGGCCGACTGTCGAGGCGGCCCCATTCGCGCGGCGGAGCGACCGCCATTTGCCCGAAAAATGGTTGCGTCGGTACCCAAAGGCCGGGCGCGACTTCGGCGCGACCGATGTCGATGTCGATGGGGATGATCGTGATCTTGGCGGTCGGCGCCTCAGTGCCGAACATGCCTTTGAGTGGGCTGACAACGTTATAGCCATAGGGTTGGGTGAGCCTGATGTCGAGTATATCGATCTCCAGAACGTGCCCGGGCTGCGCGTCGCGAACCAAGATCGGTCCAGTCAGGATATGCGGCCCCGCGCCTCTTTGGGCACGGGCGAAGATGTCGTGAATTTCCGCTGGCAGCCACGGCGCCGGGACATCATGTGCCGGATCGGCAGACACCGTGTTGATGAAGATTTCGTCGCCGCTTTCAATTTGAAAAACAGGAGCGAGAGCGGCATCGTAAAACCCGAAATGAACCGTGTCGAAGCGCGCGAGCAGGCGTTTTGTTTTCGTGCTTGTTGCCTGCAGAGCTACGACCACGGTCAGCCTCCCCCGCCGGCCAAGTCATCGATGGACGTTTGCCAATAGATCGCGCGGCGCTCGGCGATGACGATAAGGCCATAAAGGGCAAGGCCGGTGATGCTCAATACGGTGATCGCGGCCATCATCAGCGGCGTATCAAGCAGTCCGGCGGCAAGCTTTATGAGATAGCCGATGCCGTCCTGCGAAGCGACGAATTCCGAGACGATCACGCCAATGATCGCGAGCGTGATCGATATCTTCATACCGCTGAAGATGTATGGCAGCGCGTTCGGCATACGAATCTTCCAAAAAATCTGCCAACGTGAACCCATGAAAGTGCGTGCCATGTGATAAATGTCTTCATCGACAGATTGAAAACCCAACGTGGAATTAATCGTCATCGGGAAGAATGCGATGAGGAACGCAAGCAGAAGCTTTGACGTCGTGCCGGTTCCGAACCAGACGATGAACAAAGGCGCGACGGCAATCTTCGGAATCACCTGCGAGACGACAATGACGGGATAAAACCCGCGGCGGAAGACCGAAGAATAGGTGATGACGATGGCAACCAGGATGCCGCCGACAACGGAAAGCGCAAATCCAAGGACCGTCATAAACAGCGACGGCCACAGCTGCGCGAGCAAGAGATCGTAGCGCTGGAATATCGCTTCGATGATCTCGGACGGCGGCGGCAGGATGATACTGCGGATTCCCAATTCACGAACGGAAATTTCCCAAAAAGCAAGCAATGCCACGCTGATGCCGATGGGCCAGCCCAGTTCGATGATGGATTTGCCTAACTTATTGAACATGGCTTGCCTCGATCGCCTTGCGCAGTTGGCGGACATAGTGATTGAAGTCTTCGTCTTCCGTCATCGCGATCTGGCGTGGACGCGACAGCTCGATGACGGCCTCTTCGACGATTGTCGCGGGGCGCCGGCCCATTACGATGACACGGTCCGACAAGAAGACCGCTTCACGGATGCTGTGGGTGACGAAAATGACAGTCTTGCGATTGGCCTGCCATATGCGCAGCAGCTCGACTCCCATCTCATCGCGGGTGATGGCGTCGAGCGCGCTGAAGGGCTCGTCCATGAGCAATATATTGGG
>CAVSGT010000016.1:0-247889 GCA_963727555.1 uncultured Alphaproteobacteria bacterium
GGTCGTCCTCTTCGGTAAGGACCTCAACCTTGTAAAGCTGGACTCGCCTGTCGGGCAGGCGGCGTTGGCTTTTTTCAGCGGGCTGCTGGTGACGCTTGCGCTCCAAGGCATGATTGAGAAGGGTCAGGAAGTGCTTGGACGCTGGCGCGAGAAGGCCCGCTACGCCCCGTCCGAGATCGCGAAGCGGTTCGGGTTGACGCCCGAGGAGGACCTTTTGCTGCGGAAGGCCGGGCTCAGCCGGATCGTTCAGCTGCAAGAACGCTCCGCGGAAACCTTGCGGGACGAGATGAGAAAAGTCGGGTTTGACGAGCACCTCGCGGCCGGGTTCAAGAAGGAAGCCGCAAGAGATCTGCTTGCGAAGAAGATCGGCCCGCTTGCGCGCGAGCAGTTCGCCAAGGACGCTAACGCAAAGAGCATCGAGGATATAGCGCATCTCAACGACAAGACGCTTGACGAGATCGCCAAGAACGGCAGCCGGATCGGGAAACAGGACCTCGTGGATCTTCGCGATCAGGCCAGAACATTCGTGGACAGCCTCAAAGCCGCTTGATGCGCCAAAGACGGCAAGCCCGGCGTCTCGCTCGATTGGTTCAACATGCTCTGCCAGGTGCTGCTCGGGCAGGAGAAAGGCCCGCGCTTCGGCTCGTTCGTCGCGGTCTACGGCGTGCAGAATACGGTCGATATGATCGACGGCGCGCTGGCGCGCAGCGCGTAGTATTCTGGATGACGCTGGCGTTCGTCGCTGCAAGCGTCGACAAGGCGATGATCGATCGACTAGTTCGGACGTTTTATGGCAGCCGAGGCTTTTCGACCGCACGCTCGCTTCCATGACCACCAAGCCGCGTGCGTTCGGCGTCGGCTATAGCGAGCTTTTTCTGCCGACCATTTATCCGCAACCGCACGAACTTCCCAATGGATTCGATCATGACCGAAATCGGGGCTGCAACGCGTGCGCTCGATAAGACCGAGGCTTGAAGGTATCGTTCGGCATTACTGACAGAAGAGGTTACGATGCAGCCAAGCAACCAGGCTCTCCATGTTGAGTTTGAGGCTGACGGCATTGCCGTCAATGCCGCACTGATCGCTGAAGGTCTTGGGCTCCATCCCTCCTCTGTTCCAATGTGGGTGCGGGACGGCGAGATCAGAGCGATCTGCGAACGCGGCATCGATGCCGATACCGGCCTGTATCGGCTCACATTCTCCTGGCCCGGCCATCGTGTGCGGCTAATAGTCGCTTTGGACGGTGCGGTTCACCGACGTTCGTCCGTGAATTTCGGCAACGGGCCGGCATCGAATAGGCATCCTGCCCAGCGGAAAATCCCATGAGTGAGATGAGCCAACTCAGCGGTGCCGAACTTGCACAACTCGGTAGCACCGTCATTACCGACATCCCAGACGCGGTCGTCTACGCCGACAACGAAGGCATCATCCGGTTCTGGAATTCGGGTGCGGAACGAATCTTTGGATTTGCAAAGACGGACGCTCTAGGCCAATCGCTCGATATCATCGTCCCAGAGCGCTTGCGCGAGCTTCATTGGGACGGCTATCGGCACATGATGGCAACGGGCCAATCCCGGCACGCTGCGGACGAGTTGCTCTCCGTACCGGCACAGACGAAGCAGGGAGATACTCTCTCTATACAGTTTACGGTGGCGCCGATTCGGGACAGCGATGGAAGGCTCACTGGCATCGTCGCGGTTCTGAGGGACGTAACGGCCACCTTCCGGGAGCTAAAGCGTTTGCGGGCGCAGGGCTCGCGCAAATAGACTGGGCTGATCGTTACCGAAATCCCGCCCGACTTTCACGATGTCCGCGCATGCCCGTTCAATAGCCGCACGGGCGAACTCGTTGCACTCGAACAATGTCCATTCATGACCAAGCCTCACGAACAAATCGGCTTAATGCTCGGGTTCATCGGCATGTGCCTGTTCGCTGGTACCTTGCCGGCAACTCGGCTCGCCATATCAAGTTTCGACCCATGGTTCCTGACGGTCGCTCGGGCTGCGCTCGCCGGATTTGCCGGGCTCGCTGTCATCGTGTTCACGGGTCGTCGGCTCCCACCACCGGTGCCTTGGTTCGAACTTTTCAGGGCCGGATTGTGCACGGTGGTCGGTTTCCCGCTGTTCGCGGCACTTGCGATGATGACTGTGCCTGCCGCTCATGGCGGTGTCGTCCTCGGTATTCTGCCGCTTGCGACAACTGCGGCGGCCGCGCTTTTCGCTCATGAGCGTCCGAGCCTTGGATTTTGGCTCGCGAGCGTAATCGGTGCGGTCGTCGTTTTGACCTTTATGTTCCGCCGAAGCGAAAGTGTTAGTTTTTCCGCCGGCGACCTCTATCTGCTTGGTACGGTCATCTCCGGCGCGCTCGGATATACGTTTTCAGGCCGTCTCGCGATGCGAATGCCCGGATGGGAGGTTATATCCTGGCAAGTTGTCCTTTTCCTGCCGGCCGCGGCGCTTGCAACGATTGCGCTGTGGCCGACCAGCATTGCGAGCATTTCGATTTCGTCCTGGGCTGGGCTCGGCTACGTCGGTCTGGTTAGTCAATACACCGCTTTCTTTGTTTTCAATGCGGCGTTGGCAATCGGCGGCATTGCCCGCGTGGGACAGATCATGTTGCTGCAGCCTTTTGCAATTATTGTGCTTGCCTCGCCAATAAACGGTGAGCCGATAGATATCGAAACGGTTGTTTTTGCGGTCGCAGTCGTTGCGACGGTTCTGATTGGGCAGCGGATGGGCGTGGTACGAAGCTGAGCTGTTCGTTCCCCATGCCGAAAGGGATCAAAGCAACAACATATTATGTTGGAGCGGAATCCTTCATCGAGCCGACGCGGTTCCCATTTTGCGCGGTAATGAGCGGATGCGGCGACGTTCGCTTACGAGAACATCTCCACCTTGCCGTCGAGCGCCATCAGGCCGAGCTCGACCTTGAGCTTGGGATGCCGCTCGCCGACCTGCTTGCGGAATTGCATCAGCGAGGCCTTGTGGGTCGCCGTCTCGGCTTTCGGCGTGGCCACAGCCTCCTCGCCATAGGCGATTTTCGCCGCGCCGCAGTCGCGATGGTTCATCGCGATCACTTTTGGGACGCTGTGCAATTGAATCGATGCCGCCAGGTTGTCCCAAAATGCCGGCTCCCAGGTCTTGAACGCGGGCGCCACCACACCGATGGCGGCGCCGGCAAAACTAAACTGGCTGTATTGGCCGACCATGTGGCGGCCTTCCATGTACTTGATCGTCGGCTCGGGAAAGCGCGGATCGATGCAGGTCAGCAGCATGGCGTCGTAGTTTCCATAGGCGCCAAAGGCGAGCGAAGGAATGGCCGCGAGCAATCCGGCGCCGGCCGTCAGGTGCAGGAAGCGCCGCCGGTCAAAGCGCGCGCGCAACATGTCGGCGCAACAGGCGCAAGTCGCCGGATGAACGATGCTGTCTTGGGTCATGAACGATCCCTGTGCTGCCCAATGAAATGAAACGCGACCCTAGCCGGAACGGCGGGTGGTGAGCGGACGCTAGTGCATGATTCCGGAAAGCGGAAATCGGATTTCGAAAAAGATCATGCACTGGTAAAAATGTCAGCGACGGAACCGATTCAATTTGAACGGATCGGACTCTAGCAACGGTACGGCGATGCTACTGACTCGCCCACACGACGCGCGCGACCCACAGCACGTCCGACATCGACAGCGTGCGGTCGCGGTGTTCGGCGTTGAGCGATTTGAGCTCGATCGATTTCGAGCTCTTGCGCTTAAGCTCCTTCACCATCACCTCGCCGTTTTTGGTCTTGACCACGACCCGGTCGCCCTTGCGCACCGGCGCCGCCGGCGACACCACGATGACGTCACCCTTGCGGTAGGCCGGCTTCATCGAGTCGCCGGAAATCTCCAGCGCATAGGCGTGCTCGTCGTTGACCTGCGGGAAGGCGATCTCCTCCCAGCCTTTGCCGACCGGAAAGCCGCCGTCGTCGAAATAGCCGCCGGCGCCGGCCTCGGCGAAGCCGATCAGCGGCACGTTGTGGATCGTCACCTTGCCGCTGTCGGTGATCAGGTGGACGAAGGTGTCGACCTTGGTGCCGGTGGCGGCGAGCGCCTTGGCGACCGATTCGGTCGACGGCCAGCGCGGGCGGCCTTCCGGCGTGATGCGCTTGGACTTGTTGAAGGTGGTGGGGTCGAGGCCGGCCTTCTTGGCAAGGCCCGACGGCGTGAGCTTGGCACGGGCGGCCAGCCGGTCGAGAGCTGTCCAGATCTGGTTATGAGTCAGCATGACATGCACCATTGCCGCCGCGGCGGGCGGGCGTCAGAGAGCGGGGGACTTTCGTCCGATTCTTAGGAATTATAACCTTGAACGGCCCTTGTCCAGCAACAGTTTTCGTTTGTCCCGCCTTGAAGTAGCCCTATGGCGGTCGATAGGGTCAAGCATTCAACTCCGGAGCCGCCAAAGGTGATCGGTCTGTTCGACCGCCTGTCCCGCCCTTTGATGCGGGCGCTTGACCCCGAGGACGCCCACGCCTTGGCGATCAAGGCCTTGCGCTATGTGCCGCTGACCCGGCCAGTTGGCGAGGCGCGCGAACTGGCCGTGCGCGCCTTTGGGCTTAATTTCCCCAATCCGGTCGGCATCGCAGCCGGCTTCGACAAAAACGCCTCGGTGCCGGATGCGCTGCTGCGGTTCGGCTTCGGATTTGTCGAGATCGGCACCGTGACCCCGCGCGCGCAGGCCGGCAATCCGCGCCCGCGCCTGTTCCGGCTCGAGGCCGATCAGGGCGTGATCAACCGGCTGGGCTTCAACAACGAAGGCGAGGCGGTGGTCTTGGCGCGGCTGGCCGCGCGCGCCCGCCTCGGCGGCATCGTCGGGGTGAATGTCGGCGCCAACCGCGACAGCGTCGACCGCAGCGCCGATTATGCCCATCTGATCGAGACCTTCGCAGCGGTCGCCGGCTATTTCACCGTCAATGTGTCCTCGCCCAACACACCGGGCTTGCGCGACCTGCAGCAGGCCAAGGCGCTCGACGAATTGTTGTCGCGGGTGCTCGATGCGCGCGAGCGCGCGCGGCGGCGCGCCGGGCCGGTGCCGGTGCTGCTCAAGATCGCGCCCGATCTTTCGCTCGAGGAGCTCGACGACGTGGTCGGCATCGCGCGCAAGCACGGCATCGACGGCATGATCGTCGGCAATACCACCGTCACGCGCCCGGCCTCGCTGCGCGAGCGCGGGCGGGCAGGCGAAGCGGGCGGCCTGTCCGGCCGGCCGCTGTTCAAGCTCGCAACCCGCATGCTGGCGGAGACTTTCGTGCGCGCCGAGGGCGCCTTCCCGCTGATCGGCGCCGGCGGCATCGACTCAGGCCCGACCGCCATCGCCAAGATCAAGGCCGGCGCCACGCTGCTGCAGCTCTACACCGGGCTGATCTATCGCGGCATCGGTTTGGTGTCGGAGATCAAGGCCGACTTGGTGGCGGCGCTCAAGCGCGGCCATCGCAATTCGCTCGCGTCCATGGTCGGCAGCGACGTGGCCGACATCACCGCGGAGAGCTGGCCGACATGAGCCGCGCAACGACCATGACTGGTTTCGTCCTGGTAGCGCTCGCAGGCTTCGTGGCCGGCGTCGTGCCGGCTGGCGCGCACGACATCGATCTGCACAAGCTGCCGCTCGGCGACGGCAAGATTTCGCACGCGCCGAAGGCCGGCTGGATCTGGGCCTGCCATACGAATCCCGCGGGCCGCGGTGCCGATCGCGACGGCCCCTGGATCGACCGCAAAGCCGGCACCTTCGACATCACCGCCAAGATCGCGGTGCGTGGCGCGGTCAAATGGCCGCATCAGTTCAAGATCGCGCTCAAGGGCGACAAGCGCGTCTTCACCTTCAACGATTTTCCCGATCACCCGACCGGGGAATTCCCGATCGCGCGCAACGATCCGGCCTACAAATACGACCGCAATCCGAACCACATCAAACGGCAGCACCTCGATATCGCGCTGCCGGCCAATCCGAAACTGGCCGCGCAGCCGCACTGTGCGCCCAATATCGTCGGCATCATGCTGAGCGGCGTGCTGGTGTTCAACGCGCTCGACGATCCGGGGCGCGACGCCGTCGCGCATGAAACGCAGGACAGTTGTCACGGCCATCCGCAGCGGACCGGCGTCTATCACTATCACAGCCTGACCAATTGCATCGACGACAAGCCGGGACCCGACGGCAACTCGCCGCTGGTCGGCTACGCGCTCGACGGTTTCGGCATCTACGGCAGCTATGCCGAGGGCCGGCAATTGACGACCGCCGATCTCGACGAGTGCCACGGCCGCACCAGCGTGATCGACTGGGACGGCCACAAGGTCGCCATGTATCACTACGTGGCGACGGTCGATTTTCCCTACACGGTCGACTGCATGCGCGGCGACTATGACCGCTCGCTGATGCGGCGGATCGGCGGCGGGCCTCCGCCCGGCCACCGCGGACCTCCCGGACGGCGCGGCCCGCCGAGACGCGGACCGCCACCCGGCGGCCCGCAGCGCTGAATTATTTGCCGCGCGGCGCGTTGACCGCGCGCATGATGAGCCAGATCGGAATCACGATCACCGCGCCGAGCAGGAAATAGCGCCACAGCCAGCGCACGGCGTCGAAGCCCATGTTCCAGATCGAGCGAATCAGCCGCTCGACGCTGTGCACGATATCGAAGGGATCGAGCCCGAGCGCCGACAACACCACGCCGACCAGGATCGAGACCAGGATCAGCCGGACCAGCACCGCCAGCGGCGAGCCGCCGAAAACCTTGGTCATGGTGTCGTTGCTCATGGGGTGGTCTCCGGCCGGCTGCGTTCGTGCAGGCTAGCACGATTGGCGCGCGCGGTTTTCAGATATGCTTAGAATCGCTTGATGGAACCCGCAACCGCCTTCGACCTTCCCGCTGCGCCGCCGCTTTTGCCGGAGGTATTTGCGCGCTGGTTTGCCGGCCGCGGTTGGGCGCCGCGCGCGCACCAGCTTGAGTTGTTGGCCAAGGCGCGGGCCGGGCGCTCCACGCTGCTGATCGCGCCCACCGGCGGCGGCAAGACGCTCGCCGGTTTCCTGCCGACGCTGGTGGAGTTGTATGAAAAAGATTTTTCGAATGCACGGCACGTTCCCCTCCCCCCGCGAAGCGGTGGGGAGGGGTTAGGGGTGGGGGGCAATTCTAAACATCGCTCCGCCGTTCCCCCCACCCCCGACCCCTCCCCACCACTCGCTTCGCTCGCGGGGGGAGGGGAGCGCACGCGCTTCATTTCGACCGGCCGCGATGTCCGCCGCAGCCAAGGCCTGCACACCCTCTACATCTCGCCGCTGAAGGCATTGGCCGTCGATATCGCGCGTAACCTGGAAATCCCGGTCAAGGAGATGGGCCTCAATGTACGGCTGGAGACGCGCACCGGCGATACGCCCGCGTCGAAACGCCAACGGCAGCGCCGCTATCCGCCCGACATTTTGCTCACCACGCCGGAACAACTGGCGTTGCTGCTCGCCACCGCCGACGCGCCGTATCTGTTCGGCACCTTGCGCCGCGTGGTGCTCGACGAATTGCATTCGCTGGTGACGTCCAAGCGCGGCGATTTGCTGTCGCTCGGTCTGGCGCGCCTCTACGCGCTGGCGCCGCAGCTCACGACCGTCGGGCTCTCGGCGACCGTCGCCACGCCCGACGATCTGTGCCGCTTTTTGGTGCCGCAATCGCCCGGCCGCGAGGCGCGCGCCGATCTGGTGATGGCGGAGGCCGGCGCGCCGCCGCATGTCGCCATGCTCGACACCGACGAGCATCTGCCCTGGGCCGGCCACTCCGCGCGCCACGCGCTCGGCGAAATCTACGCGTCTGATCAAGCGCCACAAGACCACGCTGGTGTTCGTCAACACCCGCAGCCAGGCGGAGTACATTTTCCAGACGCTGTGGCAGATGAACGACGACAACCTCGCCATCGCGCTGCATCACGGCTCGCTCGACGTCGCGCAGCGCCGCAAGGTCGAGGATGCCATGAGCGCCGGGCGCTTGCGCGCGGTGGTGTGCACCTCTTCGCTCGACCTCGGCGTCGACTGGGGCGACGTCGATCTGGTGATCAATGTCGGCGCGCCCAAAGGCGCCTCGCGGCTGCTGCAGCGGATCGGCCGCTCCAACCACCGGCTCGACGAGCCGTCGAAAGCGGTGCTGGTGCCGGCCAACCGCTTCGAAGTGCTGGAGTGCCGCGCCGCGCTCGATGCCGTGGCCGAAAACGCGCAGGACACGCCGCCTTTGCGCACCGGCGCGCTCGACGTGCTGGCCCAGCACATCCTCGGCCGCGCTTGCGGCGCACCGTTCCTGGCCGACGAGCTTTACGCCGAAGTGCGCGCCGCCGCGCCTTACACCTCGCTCGCGCGCGCCGACTTCGACGCCGCGGTCGATTTCGTCGCCACCGGCGGCTACGCGCTGAAAGCTTACGAGCGCTTCGCCAAGATCAGGCAAGATACGAAATGGCAAGGACGGCCGCTGGCGCATCACCCATCCGCGCGTGGCGCAACGCTACCGCATGAATGTCGGCACCATCGTGGAAGCCGACATGTTGAAGGTGCGGCTGGTACGCTCGCGCGCGTCCGGCGTGACGATCCCGCGCGGCGGCCGGTTGCTCGGCGAGGTCGAGGAATATTTCATCGAGACGCTGACACCGGGCGACACCTTCGTCTTTGCCGGCGAAATCCTGAAATACGAGGCGCTGGTCGAGGACGAGGTCTATGTCTCGCGCACCACCGCCACCGATCCGAAAGTGCCGGCTTACGAAGGCGGCAAGTTCCCGCTCTCGACTTATCTGGCCGCGCGCGTGCGCGCGCTGCTGGCCTCACCGCAGGAATGGCGCGCGCTGCCCGAACAGGTGCGCGAGTGGCTGGAAATCCAGCAATGGCGCTCGCTGCTGCCCAAGCCTGGCGATCTCTTGGTCGAAACCTTCCCGCGCGCCGCCAAATATTATCTGGTCTGCTATCCGTTCGAAGGCCGGCTGGCGCACCAGACGCTCGGCATGTTGCTGACGCGTCGGCTGGAGCGCGCGCGGATGAAGCCGCTCGGTTTCGTCGCCAATGAATATGCGCTGGCCGTGTGGGGTATCGGCGACGTCGCGCTGCGCATCGCGCGCGGCGAACTCTCGCTCGCCGCTCTGTTCGACGAGGACATGCTGGGCGACGATCTGGAAGCCTGGCTCGCCGAGTCGGCGCTGATGAAGCGCACCTTCCGCAATTGCGCGATCATCGCCGGCCTGATCGAGCGCCGCTTTCCCGGCGAGGAGAAGTCGCGCCGCCAGCTCACGATATCCACCGATCTCGTCTACGACGTCTTGCGCAAGCACCAGGGCGACCACATCCTGCTGCGCGCGGCGCGCGCCGATGCCGCCAGCGGCCTCTTGGACATCAAGCGGCTCGGCGAAATGCTCTCGCGCATCAGGGGCCGAATCGTCCATAAGGCGCTCGACCATGTCTCGCCGCTGGCGGTTCCGGTGATGCTGGAGATCGGGCGCGAGACGGTCTACGGCGAGGCGGCGGATGCGCTGTTGGCCGAGGCGGCGGACGAACTGGTGAAGGAGGCGATGCAGTGAGTGCATTCCGCGCCACACTTTCGGTGTCATTACCGGGCCGGCGCGAAGCGCCTAGTCCCGGTGATCCCAATTCATTGGCACAGCCTCGCATCCCTAAGCGGGATGGCCGGGACAAGCCCGGCCACGACATTGCTGTATTCGGAGCCTCCCTCACCGCCGATCCCGACGGCGCGCTCTATTGGCCCGAGCAAGGTGTGCTCGCGGTCGCCGACCTGCATCTGGAAAAAGGCTCAAGCTTCGCCGCGCGCGGCCAATTGCTGCCGCCTTATGACACGGCGGCGACGTTGGCGCGGCTGGCACGGCTGATCGCGCGCTACGCGCCGCGTTGCGTGGTGGCGCTGGGCGACAGTTTCCATGACGGCGGCGGGCCGGCACGGCTTGCCGACGCGGATCGCGAATCGCTGCATGTCTTGCAGCGCGGCCGCGACTGGATCTGGATCACCGGCAATCACGATCCCGAGCCGGCCGACGGCATTGGCGGCGCCTTCCATGCGGCTTTCGCGGTCGGGGCGCTCACCTTCCGCCATCGGCCGACCGGCGCTGCCGGCGAGATCGCCGGCCATCTGCATCCCGTTGCGCGCATCGCGCATCGCGGCCGCGCGGTCAGCCGCCGCTGCTTTGCGGCGGACGCAACGCGCCTGGTGATGCCGGCCTTCGGCGCCTTCACCGGCGGGCTCAACGTGCGCGATGCCGCCTTTGCCGAGCGTGTTCGGCACGCTCAAATTCACCGCGCATATGCTGGGCGAGGACCGGCTCTACGCCTTCGCCGCCAAGCGCTGCCTGCCGGATTGAGTTCAATCCCGCCGGAACACCGCGCTGGCGAACCAGCCGGTGAGCAGCGCCATCGCCGTGGTGGCCAGGCCATAGAGCAGCCCGTGGTCCTGCGCGGCGTCGGCGACATATTGCTCGAAGCCGGCCTTGATCACTTCGAGCGCCGTCGTGGTGTGGCCGATAAAGGCGCCGTCGGCGAACAGCTTGACGTCGATGCTGTAACTGCCGGTCGGCACGTCGGCCGGCAGCGGGATGGCGGCGCGGAAGACGGTCGGCGTCAGATAGGTCACCGCGGTCGGCGATTCGAGATAGAGCTTGTGCTCGCTCTCAAGGCGCACGAAGGCCACGCGGAACGGATCGTTGCGCACCGTGTCGGCGATGTCCGGGCCGATGCGCTGCGGCAGCAGGAAGTCGTGCAAGCCGATCTGCAGCCGCCGGCGCAGGTCCGGGTTGGCGATTTCGGTGACCGGCTTGTTGCTCAGGATCGCGAGATAAGACGGCACGCGCACGAATTCGCGCGCGGCCACGTTGACCCAGATGCCGACCACGCGCTCCTTGCGGCGCGTGCGCAAGGTGACGCGCGGGCCGGTCACCGTGACCACCAGGTCGTAGCCATTGCGCCGCAAGGTCTTGCCGGGTTCGGCCTCGATGGTGCCGAACAGCACCAGATCTTCGCCGACGAAATTCGAGGTGATCGCCACCCGGTGGTTGGACAGCGACACCACCAATTGTTCGGCCGCCGCCGGGTGCGCGCCGGCACAGGCGAGGGCGCCGATCAGCAGTGTGAGCGCCGTTCTCCGCATCATCCGACCCTCACATGGCGGATCGAGAACAGATCGTCGGGCTTGACCACCAGCTCATAGGCAAAACGCAGGCCGACCGCGAACACCAGGAGGCCGAGCAGCAGCCGCAGCCGTTCGCTGCGCATCTGCTGGCCGGTGCGCACGCCGAATTGCGCGCCGATCACGCCGCCGACCATCAGGATCAGCGCCAGCACGGCATCGACCAGGTGGTTGGTGGCGGCGTGCATCACCGTCGCCGACGCCATGGTGACGAGCGTGAGCACCATCGAGGTGCCGATCACGGTGCCGGTCGGCACGCGCAGCACATAGATCAGCATCGGCACCAGGATGAAGGCGCCGCCGATGCCCATGATGGCGCCGATGAAGCCGATGAAAAATCCGATCACCCACACCGGAATGGCCGACACGTAGATCTTCGAGCGCTTGAACCGCACCTTGAGCGGCAGACGATGCACCCAGGTGTGGCTGCCCGGGCGGCGGATGGTCGCCGGCTGGCCGTGATAGGCGCGCATCACCGCCAGCACGCTTTCGTAGATCATGGCGGCGCCGACCGAGGTGAGCAGCGTGACGTAGGAGAGGCCGATCACCAGGTCGAGTTGATCGAGCGAGCGCAGTTCGGTGAACAGCCAGACGCCGGTCGCGGTGCCGACAATGCCGGCGCTGAGCAGCATCAGCGCCAGCGCGATGTCGATGCTGCGCCGGCGCCAATAATTGAGCGCGCCGGAAAACGACGAGGCGGCGATATGACTGGATACGCTCGCCACCGCCACCGCCGGCGTTACGCCGATGAAAATCAACAGCGGCGTCATCAGGAAGCCGCCGCCGATGCCGAACATCCCCGAGATGAATCCGACCGCCAGTCCCATCCCCAACACCAGGAAGATGTTGACCGGCAGCTCGGCGATCGGGAGATAGATTTGCAAGCGACGCGTCCGGTTTTTTCGATGCTCCGCACGACCGGTCGGCGACGATCGGTTTGCCACGCGGCCGGTGCCGGGCTCGGGCGAGCCGGCACCGATCCATCGATCTTAGCGACTTTAGCGGGGATTGCCTAAGCGATCACGCCTTTGGGCAATAAGTCGCGCCGGGTCAATGCTTGCTGACCTTGTAGGTCTTGGACTGCCGGGCCTTCGTCGCCGGCTGGCTGGCGGCGCTGTCCCAGCCGCCGGCCGGCGCCGGGACGTTCACGGCCTCGGCCGGCTGCGGCTTGGGAACGAAGGTATCGACCGCATGTTTGGCGGCGGCCAGCTGGGCGGCGTCGAACTGCTCGGCAATTTCGTCACGCTTCTTGGCCGCTTCCTTGTCGCCCTGCTTGGCGGCGAGCGCGAACCATTTGTAGGCTTCGGACAGGTCGGGATTCATGCCGATCCCGCGCGCGGCCAGGACGCCGAGGTTGAACTGGCTGTCGGCAAGGCCGCGTTTGGAGGCCATGCGGAACCATTTGATGGCGGAGGCATAGTCGGACTTGCCGTCGATGCCCTCGGCGTAGATCACCGCAAGATTGTGCATGGCCTTGGCGTTGCCCTTGTTGGCGGCGGCCAGATAGAGCGCACGGGCACGATCGATATCCTTCGGCACGCCTTTGCCCTTCTCCAGCAGGCTCGCCAAGCGGAATTGCGCCGGTACCAGCCCTTTGTCGGCCGCACGCTTGAACCAGAGCGCCGCCTGCTCGAAGTTGACCGGGACGCCTTTGCCCTCGACATAGCGCAGCCCGACTTCGTAGGCGGCGGCGGCATCGCCGGCGATGGCCGCGCTACGCAGGTGGTCGCCGCCGATGGCGGTGGGCAATTCGCCGACGGCGGGTGTGCTCGTGACGGCCGGCGAGGTCTTGGCGGACTTTTTGGCGTGGGGAATCGATCCGGTGATGTCGAATACCGACGACGCGCCCGGTGCACTCAGCAAGGAGGGCAGGCCGCTGGAGGTGCCCGGCAGGATCAGGCCGGCGGACGGCGTGGCGGTTGCCTTTGGGGGTAATATCGTTGGCGCCGCATCCGCGTGCCCGGGCGCCGTTTGGTCCGCAGCCGGCTTGGTCGAGCCGGTCGCCAGCGGATCGTCGGCGTGCTGATCGTCGGCGGATTGCTCAAGCCCGCTATCCGTCGATTTCGCCACTTTGTCGGCCGGCGCGTTGGAATTGCCGAAGCCGAACATGTGGAACTTGGACGCGGTCTGCACCGAGCCGATCACGATGGCGATGACGCTGGCGGCGATGAACAGCGTCTTCACCCGGTGCATCAGCCGCGAGCCCAACGACAACTCGTCCGTCGCATCCGACCCGCCGGACTGGCCGCGCGTCGAACGCGAATTCTGCTCCTGCGACGCGGCTTGCGCGGCACGCCGGGCGGCGGCGATGAAATTCGATTTGCTGTTTGGGTCGCTCGCCGGCGTCGGCCGCGCTGAGCCGAGGTCTGCTTCCGATGCGGCGACGCGCGCCGCCGGCGAGTTCGGCTGTCCGGAACCGGGCTCGAGCGGCCGGTCGGGCGAAAGGTCGGGCTCCTCCTCCGGCTCCTCACTGGCAGTCTGCGGAGGCGCGGCGTCCGCAGCAGGCGCTGCAATCGACGCAGGCGGCGCGACGGTGGGCGCCGATACCGGGACCAGCGGCGCCATGTCGGAGGCCACGCTCACGGCCAGATTGCCGATCGTCTGATGCGATGCCGCCATGCCGCCATAGGCCGGCACGACCGCGCGTTTGCCCTCGTGGATATCCTGCTCGATCATGGCGAGGCGGTCGACCACGTGGCCGAGCGTCTCGTGCATCGCTTCCAGCGCATCCTGGGTGCGGGCAATGTCATGCTCGAAGGCGTCGGCGGAGGCCTGCGGATTGTCGCGGGCCGTCCGCATCTCCTCGACCTGCATCAGCAAGTCGCCGATGCCGTGCTCGATGGCATCCAACTGGGCAAAGCGCGAGCCGATGGCGTCGAGCTTCTCGGCCAGCTGAACCATGTTGCTGTCGAGTTGAGAGAACGCGGCCTGGTCGCCGGGCGCCTGCTGCAGTTGCTCGACTTTTTCGTGCAGCGATTGCAACAACATTTCGAGCTGCGGCCATTGCGCGGCGCCTTGCGCGTGCTCCAGCAATTCGGAGAGCGCGGCAAGCCGGTGCTCGATATTGAACAGCGCTTCGCCGGTGGCGCCGTTGCGCACGATGTGCTCGACGTTCGCGACCAACTGGTGCACTTCGGCGGTGAGCTGATGGACGGTTTCGTTGGAGACGGCGCGGTCCGCCATATCGAGCATCGTGGTGACGGCGTGCTGCAATTCATGCGCCATCGCCGGCTGCTTCTGCAGCTGCTCGACCTTCCCAAGCAGCGATTCGATCATCGCTTCCAGCCGCGGCGAGATGCCGCCGTCTTTTTGCGCGCGTTCGGCCAGCGCTTCGGACAACGCCGCAAGACGATGCTCGATGCTGTACAGCGCATCGCCGCCGGCGCTGGTCTTGGCGATGTATTCGACGTTCTCGGCCAGTTGCTGCACGTCGGCGGCGAGCCGGTTCACGGTCTCGTTGGAGGCGACGTGGCTCGCCATTTCGCGCAGCGTGGTGATCGAGCTTTGCAGCTGCTGCATCGCGGCCGGATCTCGCTGCGCCACGATCAGGTCGATCTTTTCGGCCAGTCCCGCCACCGCCTCGTGATAGCCGACCAGGTTTTCCGCCGGCGTCAGGCCGCGCAGAGCATCGCGCACTTCCGAAAGCCCGTCCTCGATGCGCGCGAGCGCGCCGGAGTCGAAGCCGGCCTGCCGCCCCTCGACGACGCGCTGGGCCAGACCTTGGATTTGCGCCTCGATCGCATCGATGGCGTGGCGCGGCATGGCGTCGTTGAGCAGCCGGCCGATCTCGGTGAGCTCGACGCGCAAGGCGTTGATCGCTTCGCTCACGCCCGGCTGGCGCAACGTCTCGATCTGATAGGTGATGTTGCGAAGTTGCGCTTCCAATCCGGCGAGGTTCTGCGCCGGCACCGGTGGCGGCGGCGGGGTGGGCGTGGGTGCTGACATTTCTGGAGCGCGCTCCGGCGCAGTATGTGCCGACGCTTGCGGATGCATCGCCGGTGGCGGCGCGGCCGGCTCTGAAATATGCGGTTCGATGACCGGCGGCGGCGCGGGTGGCGCCGAGACTTCGCGGGCTTCGGGTGGCGGCGCCGGCGGCGCCGAGAACTCGTGGGCCTTGGGCGGTGGCTCGGCCGGTGCTTCGATCTGGGAAGCTACGGCCGGTGGCGGCTCGGCTGGTTCTTCGCTCTGGGGAGCTTCAGTCGGCGTCGGCTCGACCGGTTCGCTTGCCATGACCGGCGCCGATTCGCCGTCGAGCTTGCGCTGGCGGGCCGCGATTTCGGCAAGGGCGTGCTCAAGCGCCGGCGGCAGTTGCACCATTGGGGGTAGGTCGGAATTTATTTTCGGATTCGAATCGCCGCGGTTGCGGCGCGGGGCATAGGCCGCCGGGCCGCGGCCTGCCGGTTGTTCGCTGGCGTGGCTGCTCGCTACGGAATGGCCCTGCTCAGCCTCGCTGCTGGCGGCATCGCCGTTGCGCTCCGGCAGCCGTGGATCGGCGCCGATATGACCGGCTTCTTTGGAGATGACGGCGTCGAGCCAGTCTTCCACCGACATGCCTGCCCGGCGCGCCGCCTCTTTGGCGGTCTCGCGCGCCTCCGGCCGCATGCCCTTGGAACTCCACCGAACACCAAATTTCATGCTCGGACCCATATTTTGATGCGGAAGCGCCAAGAGCCTGCTCGACTCTCGTGGAACTGATGCCCGTTAACGGCGGGTTGACGCGGGGCGCGGTTGTCAGTCCACGCGCTAACTTTTTGCTGGTTGCGGTAAACAAGCCGTTAACTTTTTGCGGAAGTGGCCGACTTTCCGGGCTAAAGGTGCATCGGCGAGACTCTTTGGGTCGGACGCCGGTTCTTTGCTGCGGCGGTCAAAGTTCCGCAGGACCGTTGGCGCCAAATGCCGCACGGCAAATCACCCTACTTAACCGTTATGTTTTCCAGCGGTGCAACAATGCGTTGCAGCCAAAAGATCGCAAGAGTAGCGTTCGTTTGCAGACATACGAGGCACGTTCCGCCGGATGGACAAGCAAGACCTGCAATCCCTGTACGACAGTCCCTCCTCGGAGACCGGCTTAAACGCGCCGGCACCGACTTCGACCCCGGCGATCTCGATCGGCGATCTTGCCTTGGCGGCGGGGGTATCGCTGCGGGCGCTGCGCTTCTATCAGAGCAAAGGCTTGCTGACGCCGCGCCGCAACGGCCACGGCTGGCTGTTCAGCGACGAAGACCGCAAGCGGCTGGACCTGATTTTACAGGGCAAACGGCTCGGTTTCACCTTGACCGAAATCCGCGACATGCTGGCGGCACGTGGGTGCGGCGCCGCCAAAGGGTTGGCGATGACCCGCAAAAAATGCCTCGAGCAGATCAAATTGCTGGAGTGTCAGCGCCGCGATATCGAGGCGGGGCTTGCCGAGTTGCGGCAGATCTACACCGACATGTATGCCGCGCCGGGTGATTCGCGCTCGGATACCGAATCGGCCGCCTAGAGTCTGATCCGTTCAGATTGGATCAGAATGCCGCCTAACATTTTGCTGGCGCACGATCTTTTCCGAAAACCGGTTCCCATCCCCGATCGGGGTCGAGGACATGCTTTTCGGGATCATGCGCTAGCGATCCGCAAGCGGGTAACATTTTCCGCCCTTAATAGAGGCGTAAACTGGCTCCGTCATAATCGGAACCTGTGCGGCGCTTATGCTGCATTGCAGCGGTCCTGCTGGAGCTTCTGAAACCGTTCAATTCATCTTTCGTTAACCTTCGTGGCGCGACGCCGTGGAGAGGATCATGCCGAGCTACCAAGCCCCCGTGGACGACGCCCTGTTCCTGCTCAATGACGTCTTCCACCTCGAGCGTTACGGTAATCTGCCTGGCTTTGCCGACGCCACGCCCGATCTCGTCGAGGCGGTGCTGCGCGAAGCCGCGAAGTTCAGCGAGGAAGTCCTCACCCCGCTCAACCGCGTCGGCGACAGAGAAGGCTGCACGCGCCAGGCCGATGGGAGCGTGACCACGCCCACCGGTTTCAAGGAGGCGTTCAAGCAACTGGTCGAGGGCGGCTGGATCGGCATTTCGATTCCGGCCGAGTTCGGCGGCCAGGGCCTGCCGGGCGCTCTGACCGAGCTGGTCAACGAATTCCTCTGCTCGGCCAACATGGCCTTCGCCATGTATCCCGGCCTCACGCAAGGCGCGATCGCCGCGCTCTTGGCGCATGCCTCGCCCGAGCTGCAGGCCAAATACCTGCCGAAAATGGTGACCGGCGAATGGACCGGCACCATGAACCTGACCGAGCCGCATTGCGGCACCGATCTCGGGCTGCTGCGCACCAAGGCGGCAAAGCAAGACGACGGCAGCTACAAGATCACCGGCACCAAGATTTTCATTTCCGCCGGCGAGCACGATCTGGCCGACAACATCATCCATTTGGTGCTGGCGCGCATCGAAGGCGCGCCCGCCGGCACCAAGGGTATCTCGCTGTTCGTGGTGCCGAAGATGACGGTCAACGACGACGGCTCGCTGGGCGAGGCCAACGGCGTCTCCTGCGGCTCGCTCGAAGAGAAGATGGGCATCCACGGCAACGCCACCTGCGTCATGAATTACGACGGCGCCACCGGCTGGCTGATCGGCGAGGAGAACCGCGGGCTTGCCGCCATGTTCGTGATGATGAACGAGGCGCGGCTCGGCGTCGGCGTGCAGGGCCTGGCGCTCTCGGAAGTCGCCTATCAGAACGCGGCCGCTTACGCCAAGGAGCGCCTGCAAGGCCGCGCGCTCAGCGGCGTCAAATATCCCGACAAGCCGGCCGACCCGATCATCGTGCATCCCGACGTGCGGCGCACGCTGATGTCGATCCGCGCCTTCAACGAGGCGGCGCGCGCGCTGGTGATGTGGACCGCGCTCAAGGGCGACGTCGCCCGCCGCTCCGACGACGACAACGAACGCCAAGGCGCCGACGATCATATGGGCCTGCTCACGCCGGTGATCAAAGGCGTGCTCACCGACGGCGGCTTCGCCAATGCGGTGATGGCGCAGCAGGTGTTCGGCGGCCATGGTTACATCGCCGAGCACGGCGTCGAGCAGTTCGTGCGCGACGCGCGCATCGCCATGATCTACGAGGGCGCCAACGGCATCCAGGCGCTCGATCTGGTCGGCCGCAAGCTCGGCAAGGACGGCGGCCGCGCGCTGATGGCCTTCTTCAACGAGGTCGCAGCCTACATCAAGGACAAGGGCGCCGACGCCGGCATGAAGCCATATGTCGCGCCGCTGTCGGTCGCGCTCGGCCACCTGCAGCAGGCCTCGATGTGGTTCATGCAGAACGCCATGGCGAAACCGGACAATGCCGGCGCCGGCGCCACCGACTACATGCATTTGTTCGGCTTGGTGGCGCTCGGCTACATGTGGTGCAAGATCGCCGAAGCCGCTCTGGCGAAGCTGCCGAAGGCGAACGGTTCGGCCCCGCGCATGAACGGCAAGCTGACAACGGCGCGCTTCTTCATGGAGCGCATGCTGCCGGAGACGGCGGCGCATCTCGCCCGCATCCAGGCGGGCGCGGCCTCGACGATGGAATTGCCGGACGAGGGGTTCTAGCGCAACTACGATCCGGCAGGATTGCGCGTCAGCGCGGGCGCTTGCAGACCCGCTCGGCATTTGCGGCGCGATCTTTCCAGATCGCTGCCTCTCTGCTGACGGCATCCAGCCTCGCTTTTAGCGCAGCGACCTGCCGTTGCTGGTCCCGTTCGGCGTTTGCGGCGCGGTCTTTCCAGGCCCCAGCTTCTCTGCCGCAAGAAGCGAGCCTCGTTTCCAGAGCAGCGGCTTGCTGGCGGAATCTGTCAGCGTCCGAGGCGCGGTCTTTCCAACTTGCTGCTTCTTTGTTGGCCACGACTAGCCTCGATTGCAGGTCGTTGATTCGTTGCTGGCCGACTTTTTCGGCATCCGCTACACGGTTTTTCCAGGCCGATGCTTCCTTGTTGGCGGCGGCTAACCTAGTTTGCAGAGCGTCGATTTGTTCCTGGCGGGCTTTTTCTATGCCTGCTACGCGACCTTTCCAGGTCGACGCCTCCTTGTTGGCGTCAGCCAACCTGAATTGCAGGCTTTGCACCTGATCCCGTCGGGCTTTTTCAATGTCGGCCGCACGGTCCTTCCATTGCGACGCGACTCTGCTTGCGTCGGACAACTTTTCCTGAAGCCCGGCGACTTGCTGGCGCGTGTCTTCAGCATTCGCCAGCCGGGCGCGCAATTCGGACGCTGATTTGTCGACGTCGGCCAATTTGCCTTGGAGTGAAGCGACCTGCTGTTTGTATTCCAGCGCCTTCGCGCTGGTGTCACGCATAACCTTGACCTCGGACTGCAGGTTTACGATTCCGGCGTATGAGTACCATACGTATCCGAATACAACGCACGTGCCGATGCCTATGACGGATATCATGCGCCGGAACGCCCTGCGGCTTTGCGATGCGATCTTGATTTCGAGATCGCCGAGATCCGTTTTCTGCGGATTTGTGTCGGATGATGTCATTGTGTCACCCCAACGATCGCTTTTCGTAGATCTTATCGATCATGCCTTTGACCCATTCGGCGTCGGGACCCGATGAATTCGGGTCGGCCGCCAATTGATCGCTGCGTTGCTTGAGCAGGCGTAAGGTGCTGACGCGCTCGTGCCGCGCCAGGCATCGTTCAAACGGCAGGCCGCTCATAATTGCGACGACAAAGCCCGCCGATTTCAGAATCAAATCCGGCGTGCCGCCTGCGGCCGGAGCAGTGAAGGTCACGTAGAGCACGACGCCAGCGGCAGCGAGAATGACCACGCCGATCGCGAGATAGACCGAGAAAGCTCGCCGGTCCATTTCGATAAAAGGGTCTAAACTTGCCACACCGTTGGCCATGGTGCCTCGTCGCCAACGTTTGAAATTATCGTTTAAGCTTACCACGACTCGATACGTGTTGACCACCTGCAGTTGCATATCGGGCATGACCGTCGGATGTGCGAAGACGCTGAAAACCGTCAAAATACGTCGCGCCTCGTCGCGCTGAAGCCACATCGGGTGAGCGGAATTGTCGCGCCGCTTTTGTCCCCACCGCGCCCGGCGGAGGGCGCAAGCAGGCTGCACAAACGATCGAAAACTTGTACACTTCAAACGATCCGTCGGGGGCGACATGCATTATTGGAGCCTGTCGTGCGATATTTTACCGCCACCCTCATCCTGATCGGCAGTCTTGGCCTTGGTCTTGGCACGTCGGCTGTGGCCAGGGACATCTATTTTGCCAAACAGACGCCCGAGCAGATCAAGGCCGTTTGCGAGAAGACCGGCGGCAGGTTTTCGCAAGACAAAGTCGGCTATGGCTGCGGCACCAACTGCAAAGGCGCAAGGGGCACCGCTTGCACCGTCTTCTGCAAAGAAGGTGAGAGATGCGTCGTCCAGGTGACCGGCGGCCGGCGGCCCCACACGATTGAGAGCGGGTTGCAGAAACCGGCGAAGCGCCGCCGCTGAGCTTTCTTGACCGGCCTATTGTCGTCGTCGCGAGCCGCGGCCTATTTGCGCGTCGTTTCCACGTGCCAGGCGAGCAGGCGCTGGCGCAGCTTGCGCAGCGAAAAGATCGCGAACCAGCCGACGAAGCCGATCTCGACGATGCCGGCGAACACGCCGGGCGAGTCGGCGAAATCGCTGCGCATAGATCATCGCGCCGCCGAGCCCGACGCCGCCCATCAGCATCTCGGCGACGATGCACACGATCAGCGCCAGCGGCAGCCCGATCTGCAAGCCGGTCAGGATCTGCGGCAGCGCGGCCGGCAAGATGACGCTCCACAGGATGCGGCGTTCGCTCGAGCCCAGGCTCTGGGCCGACCACACGAAATAGCGCTCGACGCCTTGCGTGCCGGCCACCGTGTTGACGGCGATGGCGAAGAACGAGGCGAAGGCGATCAGCAGGATCTTGGAGGCGTCGTAGGCACCGAACCAGAGCAGGAAAATCGGCAGGAACGCCACCTTCGGCATCGGAAAGCCGACCGAAATGATCGGATCGAAGAACCAGCGCACCAGCGTCTGGCGCGACATCAGCGTGCCGATCGAAATCGCCACCAGGGCGGCCAGCCCAAAGCCGGCGAGCGCACGGTAGATCGTATAGGCCGCGTTGAAGAAGAAATGTCCGGTCACGACGTCGTTCCCGACGCGCGCGAAGATCGTCTCAAGCGACGGCAACAGATAAGGCGTGAACAGGCCGCTGCGCGCCGTCACTTCCCACGCGATCATCAGCACGCAGATAGAGCCAAGCGGCGCCAGTCGTCGCCCCAATGCCTTGGCGAGCTTGCCGGGCATCGCCGCGACCGGCTGCTGGGCAGCGACATTCACGTCGGCGTCGCTTACTCGCGCCATATCAGAATCCTCGACATCATCAACTGGAACAGACGATCGGCGCAGAAACCGAGCGCAACGACGGTCAGGATGACGGCAAACATCGACGGATAGACGCCGGAATCGCCGAATCCGCTGACCAGGTAACCGAGGCCGTTGCGGGAGATGAGCAGCTCCGAGGCGATCAGCAGCACGAAGGCGATGGCAATCGCGGTGCGGATGCCGGTGAGCACCTCGGGCATGGCGGCGGGCACGACGATTTGCCAGAGCACCTTGCGCCGGCTCGCTCCCAGGCTCAACGCCGACCAGATATAGGCGGTATCGACGCCGCGCGCGCCGTTAAAGGAGCTGACGACAATCGGCAGCATGCAGCCGATGAAGATCAGCACGATCTTCGACAGGTCGCCGATGCCGAACCACAGGATCATCACCGGGATCAGCGCCGACTTCGGCATCGGATAGAACAGTTGAATCACCGGATTGACGATGGTGCGCACCGTCGGATACCAGGCCATGGCGATGCCCGACGTGGTGCCGAGCACGATGGCGAGGCCGAGCCCGCTGGCCGCGCGCCACAGCGACGACTCGCCGTTTACCAGCAGCGTTCCGTCCTTGGCGAGGCGCCACCAGGAGGCCAGCACGTCCGACAGCGGCGGCAAAGCAAACTGGGAAATCAGACCGCTGCGGGAGGCGGCCTCCCATAAAATGGCGAGCACCAAGAGCGGCGAATAGCGGATGAAGGTTTTCATGGCCGCCGCCCCATTTGCGCCAGCATCGCCTCGTCGCGCACGCGCTCCCAGATATGGCGTGAAATTTTGTTGAACTCAGGCGTGTCCATCACCTCGGCGCCGCGTTCGCCGAAGCGCGTGTCGACGATTTCCATCACCCGCCCGGGCCGCGCCGACATCAGGACCACGCGCTCGGCCAAGTAGACCGCCTCGCGCACGTCGTGGGTGACGAACACGATGGTGGTCTTGGTCTTCTGCCAGATCGACAGCAGCTCTTCCTGCATGATGCTGCGGGTCTGCGCGTCGAGCGCGCCGAACGGCTCGTCCATCAACAGGATGTCGGGGGCGATCGCCAGCGTGCGCGCAATGGCCGCGCGCTGCTTCATGCCGCCGGAGAGCTGGCTCGGATAGGAGTTCTCGAAGCCGGAAAGCTGCACCAGGTCGATATAGTGTTGCGCGCGCTCGAGCCGCTCCTGGCGCGGAACGCCGGTGTTCTCCAGGCCGTAAAGCACGTTGCCGAGCACCGTCTTCCACGGAAACAACGCGAAGTGCTGGAAGACGATGCCGCGGTCCGGCCCCGGTCCGGTCACCGGTTTTGAGCCGACCACGATCCGCCCCGTCTCGATCGGCAGGAAGCCGCCGATCAGATAGAGCAGGGTGCTCTTGCCGCAACCGCTCGGACCGAGCAGCGCGACGAACTCCTGCTTGCCGATGTCGAGCGAAATCTGATCGAGCGCCTGAACCGGCTTGCCGGTGGGCGGCCGGTAACTGTGGCTCACCGACTCGACCGAAATGGCGGCGGCGTTGACCGACAAGGAGTGCTCCATCACCTTGCTGTCCATCGCCGCCTGCCTTGTTCGAGCCGCGCCGGCATCAATTCGTCATGCGCTTCATGGCATCGTGGATCAGCGACAGATCGGAGTATTTCTCCGCGTCGATGCCCTTCTTGATCACCCCGTTCTTGAGCGCGAGGTTGATGGCGTGCTGGAGATTCGGGATGTTGGGCAGATCGTTGGGGTCGCGATAGAAGTCGTCCTTGGTGAAGGCGTAATCGATGCGGTTGAGCGGGCGATGCGTGAAGTCCATGACGATCTGCAGCGCCTCTTTGCGATTGGCCGGGTCGAGGAACCAATGCAGCGCCCGGATATAGTCTTCGAAGAAGTCGACCAGCGCAGCGCGGTTCTTGTCGATGAACGCCTTGGTCGCGACCAAAGAGACGGTCTGCTGTTCGCCGGTGACGTCGCGGCTGGTGAACATCGTCTTGACCTTGCTCTTGTCGAGCAGGCCGACGAACTGCGGCAGGATCGGCGCCATGTCGACTTTGCCCTCCATCAGCATGGCCGGCATGTTGCCGAACGACACTTCGATGGTGTTGAAGTCGTCGTTGCTCAGGCTGTGCTTGTGCAACATGCCGCGCAACGAGGTGTCGATCGCCGAGCCGATGGCGTTGGTGGCGATGCGCTTGCCCTTCAGATCCTCGATCTTGTTGATGCCGCTGCTCTTGAGCACACGGAAGCCGGTCGACCAGTAGGGCGCGCGGTCCTGAATGACGTCGCCGACGACGCGGGCATCGACGCCGGCATTGGTGACGGCGAGCACGAGCGCGGTTGCGGACAGCGCCGCGATATCGAGCCGTCCGGACGCCAGCGCGGTAAGCTGCGCGGTGCTGCCGCGGAAACGCACTGCATCGACCGTAGTAGGTCTTGCCGTAATGTTTCAGAAGGCTCTTGTTCTGGAACAGCAAGGGCGCCATGTGCCCCGGCGTTTGCGACCAGCCGATCTTGATGCTTGAGCGGTTCGGCTTGCGCGAAAGCCGTTCCGAGCGCGAGCGCCACCGTGGCGACGGCCAACGCCTTGAGCTTGTATGCGAGCGTCATTCTTTGTTTCCTCCGCTTTGGGCGATTTTTGAACTTGTTTTTTTGCAGCCCGGTTGCCCCGGTTTTCTTCGTTCTGTCTATCGCGGTGTGAAAATGTAGCCCGGCGGCGCGGCCTTGTGCCAACGTTTAGCTTCAGTAAAAGCGATGACTGCGGTCGCACGCCAAGGTAGCGGCGCGATGTTGCGATGCTTCGATGCTAGCGCCGCGCCCGCGCCGCCTTGATCAGGTCGGCGTACCAGCGGAATGACGTTTTTGGCGTCCGCCGTTGCGACGCATAATCGACATAAGTGAGCCCAAAGCGGACCGAATAGCCGTAGTCCCATTCGAAATTGTCGAGCAGCGACCAGACGAAATAGCCGCGGATGTCGGCGTCGGCCGCCACTTCGTTCATGGCGCCAATATAGGCAGTGAGATAGGCGACTCTTTCCGCATCGTGGACAATGCCGTGTTCGTCCGGCTTGTCGTAGCCGCCGAGCCCGTTCTCCAGCACGTAGATCGGCAGGCGGTAGCGCCGATCGACGCTGCGCAAGGCTTCGCCGAAGGCTTCCGGCACGATCGCCCAGCCCATCGGCGTGCGCGGCACATCGGCCGGCTTTTCGCCGTAGTCAAAGCCAAGGCGCGCATTCGCGTCGGCCTTGGCATAGATCGGCCCATAATGATTGAGGCCGAACCAATCGACCGGCCGTTGAATGCGATCAAGATCGCCGTCCTGCATGAACGGCTCGATCGCTGACTGCAGCGCGGGCGGATAGTGGCCAAGGCACTGCGGATCGGGAAACGCCAGATTCCAATAGGCGTGGAAGCGCTCGGCCGCTGCCGCGTCCGCCGGCGTTACCGGCCGGCAGGGATGATAATTGTGCACGCAGCCGATCGAACATGCCGGTACCACCGCGCGCAGCCGGTCGACCGCCGCGCCATGCGCCAGGTTCACGTGATGGATCGCCTTGTGCAGCGTGTCGACGCCGGTAGTGTCGCGCACGCCGCCGCCGAGCCCGTAGCCGAACAGCGTGAACACCGACGGCTCGTTGAACGTGGCGAAGCGCTTGACGCGGTCGCCGTAGCGGCGCGCCACCAACTCGGCATAGTCGGCGAACCATTGCACGATATCGCGCGCGGTCCAGCCGCCGCGATCGTCGAGCGCCTGCGGCAGATCCCAGTGGAACAGGCAGAGCCACGGCTCGATGCCGGCGGCGAGCAGCGCATCGATCAGCCGGTCGTAGAAGGCGAGCCCTGCCTCGTTTGCTTGCCCGCGTCCTTGCGGCAGCACGCGCGGCCAGGCCACCGAGAAGCGATAGGCCGCAACACCGAGCGAACGCATCAGCGCGACGTCTTCGGCGTAACGATGATAGTGATCGCAGGCGGGATCGCCGGTGTCGTTGTTGCGCACCGTGCCCTTGTCGCAATAGGTGTCCCAGACGCTTTGGCCGCGGCCGTCTTGCTTGGTGGCGCCTTCGATCTGGAAGCTCGAGGTCGATACACCCCAGAGGAAGTCGGGCCGCAGCCGATCGAGTAGCGGGAAAGGCGTCGCTCAAACCGGCGCCCGCGCGTCGATGGTGGCGGACAGCCGCAACGCCGGCGGTGCGGCCTGCATGGACATCAACTCGCGGCTGTCGAAGGCGCCGTCGTCGCAGACGAATTCGAACGAGGCCAGAATGCGGTCGACGGCCTTGCCGTCATTGGTAAACGGCAACAGCAGCCGCTCGTAATGCACCAGCCGCCCATTGCGGTCCTTCAGGTCGTGGATGGTGTAGACCGGCTTGCCGCTGACGACCGCCAGGCGATAGGCGCTGAGCGCATGTCCCTCTTTCGCGCCGGGGATCACCTCGTCCAGATAGCGTCCGCGGCAATCGGGCGAGCCATAGACATTGGCTATGGTCGCGCCATGCGAACGGATGATGAAGCGCGCCTGGCCGTCACTGCCGGACACCTCGAGAAAGCTGAGATTCGCGGTGATTCGTGAAAGGTCCTCGGCTTCCAGCGCCTGCCAGCGCGGCACCGTTTGCGCCCGCAGGCTCCGCTCCCAGAATTTCAGCAGCCAGCGCTGGTTGACCGCACGCACGACATCCGGCCGTGCGACATTATATTGCATTCCCAAAGCCCCCATCTGCCGGCGCCGCAGATATTTCCGTTGCGGCGCCGTTGTCAATAACCTGGAAGAACGCTCGGCTATGCGCTTTTATTCCGCCAGCTCGTTAGCAGGCGAAGACTACGCGCTGGTGACGGCGAGGCGGCGGCGCGAGTTGATCAGTAAAAAGCTTGCGATCGAGAGGTTCATCAAATTCCAGGCCAGGCCATTGAGGAAGGCGGCCTGATAGGAGCCGGTCAGGTCGAAGATAAAGCCCGACATCCAACCGCCCAACGCCATGCCGACGAGAGTCGCCATCAGCACCAAGCCGAGGCGCGTGCCGGCTTGCCGGGACGGGAAATATTCGCGCACGATGATGGCGTAGCTCGGCACGATGCCGCCCTGGAACAGGCCGAACAGCCCGGAGATCACATAGAGCGAGGACAGACCGTCGAACCAGAGATAAAGAAACAGCGCCACGCCCTGCAAGAACGAACCGAGCAGCAGCGTGCGCACCCCGCCGATGCGGTCGGCGATCAGACCGGAGACCAGGCGGCTGACGATGCCGAGGCCGAGCATCAGCGACAGCATCTGCGCCCCGCGCGCCACGCCGTAACCGAGATCGCCGCAATAGGCGACGATGTGCACCTGCGGCATCGACATCGCCACGCAGCAGCAGACGCCGGCGATGCAGAGCAACACCTGCAGCGCGCCCGGCGACAGCGGCAACTCGGCCTGCCGGCGCGCCGCCGAGCTGCTGGCGGCGTCGGCGTGATGAATCTCGAGCCGGCGTCGCAGCGCCAAGCTCAGCGGCAGCATGGTGACGAGGCAGAACAAACCGATGCCGATGTGGGTCGCGCGCCATCCCGAACTGGCGATGAAATGCTGCACCACCGGCGGCCAGATTGTGCCGGCGAGATAATTGCCGGACGCCGCAATGGCGACGGCGATGCCGCGCCGGCGCATGAACCAATGCGAGACGTCGGCCATCACCGGCCCGAAGGTGGCCGCGCAGCCAAACCCGATCAGGCCTTGCGCGAGCGCGACCTGCCACAGGCTGGTGGAAGAACCGACGCCGACATAACCGGCGCCGAGCGCAGCGGCTCCGGCCGCCAGCGGCACCGCCACGCCGAAACGGTCGGCGAGTCGGCCCATGGCCACGCCGCCGCCGGCAAAGCCGAGCATGGCAAGCGTGTAGGGCAGCGAAGCGTCCGCGCGATCGACATTGAATGCGGTCTGCATGGCCGGCAGCGCCACCACCACCGACCACATGCCGACGCCGCCGATGGTGGCGAGCAACAGGGCCGTGCCCAGCCGCAGCCAGGCATGGGCGGATTCGACGCCGTCGTCGGCATCGCTCGATCGTGCAACCATGACTGTGCCCCGGCTTCGCGCGTGCGGTCGTAGCATCGATGCATCAGGCATCTAGGGCATTGCCCGGTCTTCCGCTCATTCCCGCGCAAGCGGGAATCCAGGAGTTGTCGTGCTGGGTCCCCGCTTTCGCGGGGACGCGCGGAATCTAAGCAAACGCCGGGATCACCTCATTGCCAAACAACTCAATTGAATGGCTGGCATCAGAATAATTCATGTCGCCGAACACCATCTGGCAGAGCACGGTGTTGACGCCGGTGTCGTCTTGCAGGCGCGCGATATAGTCGCGCACCGTTGACGGCGCGCCGGCAATGCCGTGGCCGATCTGCTGCAAGCCCGCGAAGTCCGTTGGATAGATTTCCTTCAGCGTGAATTCGACGCCGGAGCGCCGCCAGATGAAGTCCATGGCTTGGCGCCAGCGCGGATAGGCGGACTGCGCAATGCGCTGCGCTTCGGCATCGCTGTCGGCGACCACGATATGCCGGGTGATGCCGATGCCGGGCAGTGCGTCGTCGCGCCCGAGTGCCTTCCATTCTTGGCGGTAGCGCTCGCTGATCGCGCGGGCGCGCGCCGCCGGCCCGAGCGACACGACGTTGATGCCGTTCGGCGCCGCCCAGGCGATCGCCTCGGCATTGGGTGCGCCGTACCAGAACGGCGGGTGCGGGCGCTGCAAGGGCTTGGCCTGCACGACGTAGTCTTTGTAGCGGTAGAATTGGCCCTCGAAGTCGAGCACCTCGCTCTCGAAGGCGCGCATCAGCACGGCGAAGGCCTCGTGATACATCGCCGGCGCCAGAGTGGGATCAATCCCATAGCGCTGGTGCTCGAGCAGCGCGCCGCCTCTGCCCACTCCGACGTTAAGGCGGCCCTGGCTCAGGTGATCGAGCATGCAGATTTCTTCATAGAGCCGCAGCGGATGGTAGAGCGGCAGCACGTAAACCAGCGGTCCGAGCCTGATTTTGCTGGTGCGCTGGATTGCCGCGGACAGAAACACGCTCGGGCTCGACGCCAGGCCGAGCGGCGTCGAATGGTGCTCGGCCAGGTGATAGGCGGAAAAGCCGCATCGCTCGATCAGGTCGATCAGCCGCAGCCGCTGGTCAAGCAACTCGCCCAACGGGGCGCCGGTGCTGTCGAGATGGTCGAAAATCGCGAAATTAAGCACGCCCAGTTTCTCCCGTGACGGCGGTGCGGAATACCGCTATTTTAGCCGGCAAGCCGTCGATTGATGGAACGGCAAAGGGAGGGAAAAGCCAATGCGTAAATTGCTTCTTATGACCGCGGCCGCGTTGTTGGCGGCATCCTCGGCGAACGCCGCCGACACCGTCAAGATCGGCTTGATCGAGCCCTATTCCGGCCAGTTCGCCGATGCCGCGACGCAGCAGGACAATGCGATCAAGCTGTTCATGAAGCAGAACGGCGACATGGTCGCCGGCAAGAAGATCGAGATCATCCGCAAGGACGTCGGCGGCATCAATCCGCCGGTCGCCAAGCGCCTGGCGCAAGAGCTCGTTACCCGCGACCACGTCGACATCATCGCCGGCTTCGTGCTGACGCCCAACGCGATGGCCGCCGGCGACGTCTCCAAGGAAGGCAAAAAGTTCATGGTCGTGATGAACGCGGCCACCGCCATCATCACCACCAAGTCGCCCTATATGGCGCGCACCTCGCTCACCATTCCGCAATTGAACAACGCCTTCGGCAAATGGGTCGCCACCAACACCAAGGTGAAGAAGGTCTACACCATGGTGTCCGACTACGGTCCCGGGCACGACGCCGAGCAGTCGTTCCAAGCCGGCTTCAAGGCGGGCGGCGGCGAGATCGTCGGCGCGGTGCGCATGGCGGTCGCCAATCCGGACTTCTCGGCCTACGTGCAGCGCGCGGTCGATCTCAAGCCGCAGGGCATCTTCATCTTCATCCCGGGCGGCGCGCAGCCCGGCGCGCTCGGCAAGGCGTTCAGCGAAAAGGGCGTCGGCGCCAAACACATCCAGATCATGGGTCAGCTCGAGATCACCGACGAGCACGCGCTCAAGAGCATGGGTGACATCGCTTTGGGCTTCATGACCTCCGGCCATTACGACTTCAATCACAAGTCCAAGATGAACGAGGACTTCGTGAAGGCCTACAACGCCGAATTCCACCGCAACCCGGACTTCTTCTCGGCCGGCGCCTGGGACGGCATGCATCTGATCTATGCCGCGCTCAAGAAGACCGGCGGCAAGACCGACGGCCAGACGCTGATCGACGCCGCCAAGGGGATGGCGTGGGAAAGCCCGCGCGGCCCGATCTCCATCGATCCCAAGACGCGCGACATCATCCAGACCGTCTATGTGCGCAAGGTCGAGAAGGTCGGCGGCAAGCTGGTCAATGTCGAAATCGCCAAGATCCCGAACGTGAAGGATCCGGTGAAGGAAAAGATGATGATGAAGAAGTGACGCGCTAGCGTCATTTATCGTGTGAACGGGGCCATCTTGGCCCCGTTCATTTTTGCAAGTGGAAATCCAGGCTAGAGCCACATTTGCCTGGACCAGGCTTCGACAGCGACGATCAGTTTCCTCAATTCCGCCCCTCCCAAGGCCGCCTTGTCCGCCCTATGGTGGGCGCGCTAGGTGAGTCGCCCCATGGACGCCCTTACTCTCCCGCGCCCGGCCTGGATGAGCGAAGACCTCGTCCTGCTCGAAGAGCAGGCGCGGCGCTTCATCGGCGATGAATTCGCCCCGCATATCGACCGCTGGCACGAAAAAGGCATGTATGATCGCGAGGTCTGGACCAAGGCCGGCGCGCCGGCCTGCTCTGCGCCTCGATGCCGGAGGAATACGGCGGCTCAGGCGGCAGCTTTGCGCATGAGGCGGTGATCAACCGCGAATTCTCGCTTGCCGGCTTCGACACCTTCGGCGCGCCGCTGCATTCCGGCATCGTGGCGCCCTACATCCTGCATTACGGCACCGAAGAGCAGAAGCAGCGCTGGCTGCCCAAGCTCGCCACCGGCGAAATGGTCGGCGCCATCGCCATGACCGAGCCCGGCACCGGCTCCGACCTGCAAGGCGTGCGCACCAAGGCGGAGAAGTCGGGCAACGGCTATGTGCTCAACGGCTCCAAGACCTTCATCACCAACGGCCAGCACGCCAACTTGATCGTCGTGGTCGCCAAGACCGACCCGAAGATGGGCGCCAAGGGCGTCTCGTTGCTGGTGGTGGAGACCGACGACGCGCAAGGCTTCCGCCGCGGCCGCAAGCTCAAGAAGCTCGGCATGGATTCCGCCGACACCTCGGAATTGTTCTTCGACGACGTCAAGCTGCCGGCGGAAAGTCTGCTCGGCACCGAGGAGGGCCAAGGCTTCTACCAGTTGATGCAGGAGCTGCCGCAGGAGCGCCTGATCGTCGCCGTGCACGCCGTCGCCATGATGGAGCGCGCGCTCGCGCTCACCGTCGACTACGTCAAGCAGCGCAAGGCCTTCGGCAAGACCATCATCGAGTTCCAGAACACCCAGTTCGAGCTGGCCGAATGCAAGACCGATGCAACAATCGCCAAGGTGTTCCTCGACCACTGCATCGGCCAGCATGTCGAGGGCAAGCTCGACACGGTGACCGCCTCGATGGCGAAATACCGGCTGACCGACACGCTCGCCGATGTGATCGACCGCTGCCTGCAATTGTTCGGCGGCTACGGCTACATGGACGAATATCCGATCTCGCGGCTGTACCGCGACGCGCGCGTGATGCGCATCTATGCCGGCACCAACGAGATCATGAAGCTGCTGATCGCGCGCAGTCTATAAAGTTCCGCCGCCGGCGCGCCTAAATCTTGCGCAGCTTTGCATGATCGCTTTGTCAGCAAGCGGCGGCGTTAGCGCACGTTGCGCTATGACGTCCGTTTTGCGCGGGCGCGCATTCTTGAAATATTGCTGTTGCCGCGCCGCACTTGCGAAACAAGAATTATCTTATTTTTTCCAATGGATTGCGCGCCGTCTGCGAAAGCCCCTAATTGAATTCGCGATGATTGAAAGGGGCGCGGCATGGCCGTGCCGGCGCAGCGATGAACGAGGACTCTCTTGCCCGTTGGCGAAAGCGATGGCGGCGCATTGGCGCGGCTCGCGTCCGCGTTCGCGCGCCGCGATCTCGCCGCCCGTCTGGCGTTGCTGCGCGAGCGCGGTCGATGGCCGCATCGTGTTCACCACCAGCTTCGGCATCGAGGATCAGGCGATCGCGCACGCCATCTTCACGCAGGATTTGCCGGTCGACGTGGTGACGCTCGATACCGGGCGACTGTTCCCGCAGACCTATGACGTCTGGGCGGAAACCGAGCGCCGCTATGGCGTCGCCATCCGCGCGCTTTATCCCGATCGCGGCGCGATTGAGGCATTGGTCGCGCAGCAGGGCATCGACGGCTTCCGCCGTTCGGTCCCCGCGCGCAAGGATTGCTGCGGCGTGCGCAAGGTAGCGCCGTTGCGGCGCGCGCTCACCGGCGCCGCCGCCTGGATCGTCGGGCTGCGCGCCGACCAGTCCGACACGCGCGCGCAAGCGCCCTTTGTCACGCGCGATCCGGTTCATCGCCTGCTCAAGGTCTCGCCGCTCGCCGACTGGTCGCGCGATCAAGTCGTCGCCTACGTCGCCGCGCACGACATTCCGCACAACGTCCTGCACGCGCAGGGCTTCCTGTCGATCGGCTGCGCGCCTTGCACGCGCGCGGTTCGCCCCGGCGAGCCGGAGCGCGCCGGCCGCTGGTGGTGGGAGCAGGACGACAACAAGGAATGCGGCCTGCACGACAATCCGCGCCGCGCCGCCGCGCTCGCCAAGATGCCGGCGTGAATGTCATGCACGCGCCCACCGCACAACGGCACCGCATCGTGCCGGCGCCCGCGCCGGCGGCGCTGACCCATCTGCAGCAACTCGAAGCCGAAGCCATCCACATCATCCGCGAAGCGGTCGCCGAGAGCGACAATCCGGTGATGCTCTATTCCATCGGCAAGGATTCCTCGGTCCTACTGCATCTCGCGCTCAAGGCCTTCTATCCCGCCAAGCCGCGCTTTCCGGTCCTGCACATCGACACCGGCTGGAAGTTCCGCGAGATGATCGCCTTCCGCGACGCCCGCGCGCGCGAGCTCGGGCTCGATCTCCTCGTGCACACCAATGCCGAGGGCGTGGCGCGCGGCATCAACCCGATCGACCACGGCTCCGACCTGCACACCGACGTGATGAAGACGCAAGGTCTGCGTCAGGCGCTCGACAAATACGGCTTCGATCTTGCCTTCGGCGGTGCGCGCCGCGACGAGGAAAAGTCGCGCGCCAAGGAACGCGTCTTCTCCTTCCGCAACGCGCATCACCGCTGGGATCCCAAGCGTCAGCGGCCCGAGCCGTGGCAGCTCTACAACGGCCGCAAGCGGCGCGGCGAAAGCATCCGCGTCTTCCCGCTGTCGAACTGGACCGAACTCGATGTCTGGCTCTACATCCACCAGGAGAACATCCCGGTGGTGCCGCTCTATTTCGCAAGCCAGCGGCCGGTGGTCGAACGCGACGGCCTGTTGATCATGGTCGACGACGAGCGCTTGCCGCTCAAGCCGGACGAGACGCCGCAGCTGCGCACCGTGCGCTTCCGCACGCTCGGCTGCTATCCGCTCACCGGCGCCGTCGAGAGTGACGCCGCCACGGTCGCCGACGTCGTGCGCGAGACGATTGGCTCGCGCTATTCCGAGCGGCGCGGCCGCCTCATCGACCAGGACGGCGCGGCCTCGATGGAGCGCAAGAAGCAGGAAGGCTATTTTTGATGAACGCGCCCGCGCGCCCTGAATCCTTCGCGCTCGATGCTTATCTGCTGCAGCAGGAGAACAAGAGCCTGCTGCGCTTCGTTGCCTGCGGCTCGGTCGATCACGGCAAGTCGACGCTGATCGGGCGGCTGCTCTACGGCGCCAATGGCGTGTTCGACGATCAGTTGGGTGCGCTGCGCAGCGATTCGCGCAAGCACGGCACGCAAGGCGAGGAGCTCGACTTTTCGCTGCTGCTCGACGGGCTCGCCGCCGAGCGCGAGCAAAAGATCACCATCGATGTCGCCTATCGCTTCTTCGCGACGGCGAGCCGCAAGTTCATCGTCGCCGATACGCCGGGGCATGAGCAATACACCCGCAACATGGCGACCGGCGCCTCCACCGCCGATGTCGCGCTGATCCTGGTCGACGCCGCCTCGGGCTTGCGTCCGCAGACGCGCCGCCACGCGCTGATCGTGTCGACCGTCGGCGTGCGCCGCATCGCGCTGGTGGTGAACAAAATGGACAAGGTCGCCTGGTCGGAGGCGGCCTTCCGCGCCATCGAGCGCGAGTTTCGCGCCGTTGCCGCTTCGCTTGCGGTCGATGAGGTCGTTTGCATTCCGGCTGCCGCGCGCGCCGGCGACAATGTGGTGACGCGCTCGCACAACATGGATTGGTATCGCGGCCCCACCGTGCTCGATTATCTGGAAACGGTGGAGGTTGCGCGGGCGCCCGCGACGCAGTCGTTTCGCCTGCCGGTGCAATGGATCAACCGGCCCGATGCCGACTTCCGTGGCGCCTGCGGCATGGTGGCGGGCGGTGAGGTGCGTCCCGGCATGGCGGTGACGGTGCTGCCGTCCGGCCGTACTTCGCAGGTCGCGCGCATCGTCACCTATGACGGCGACCTCGCCGTCGCCGGTCCCGGGCAGTCGGTGACGCTGACCTTGCGCGATGAGATCGACGTGTCGCGCGGCGACGTCATTGCGGCGGCCGACCGGCCGCCGACGGTCACCGACCGGCTCAAGGCGCGTATCGTCTGGATGAGCGAGACGCCGCTCATCGCGGGCCGCTCCTATCTGCTCAAGCTCGGCGCCTCGTCCACCGTCGCGACCGCGCATAGCGGCTTGCGCGCGCTCGATCTCGACAGCGGCCGCGAGCGGGCGGCGGCTGAGCTTGCGGCCAACGACATCGGCCACGCCGAATTCGCGCTCGACCGCCGCATCGCGCTCGATGCTTACGCCGACAACCGGGCGACCGGCGCTTTCATCCTGATCGATCGCGATTCATATGACACGGTCGCCATGGGCACCGTCGAGCGCGAGCGCTCGGCGGGGCTTACCGGGCGCCTGCGGGATTTTCTGCTGGCGCGTCATGCCGATCGCGCCGCTGTGCCGCTCCCGAAGGGCTGGGAGTCGCACGCCCGCTCGATCGCCAAGGCGGTGAGCTGGCGGGCCACCGGCAGCATCGACACTTTCCTGCTGACGCTGCTCATCACCGGCTCGAGCGCCTGGGCCGGCTCCATCGCCGGCACCGAGATCGTCACCAAGATCGTGGCCTATTATTTCCACGAGCGGATCTGGTCCTTTGTGCGCTGGGGCCGTCCCTAGCGGCGGGCCCGGGGCGCCAGCCTTTCCTCGCCGACAAAGCCCGGCGGCAGCCCTCGCGCCGCCCGGGTTCCCGCCCTATGTTGGAGGCAGTTCGAATCGCCTTTGGGCGCCCGCTCCGGGCCGGGGCACGCGGCGCGACGGAGAGTCTCATGCCGGACGCATTCATCTATGACCACGTGCGCACGCCGCGCGGGCGCGGCAAAGCCGACGGCGCCCTGCACGAGGTGACCGCGCTCAATCTCGCGAGCCAAGCGCTGGCGGCCATCAAGGAGCGCAACCAGCTGGCGCCGTCGCGGGTCGACGACGTGGTCATGGGTTGCGTCGATCCGGTCGGCGAGGCCGGCGGCGACATCGCGCGCGCCGCCGCATTGATGGCCGGCTACGGCGACGGTGTCGCCGGCGTGCAGATCAACCGCTTCTGCGCCTCCGGGCTCGATGCGGTGAATTTCGCCTCCGCCGAGGTGATGTCGGGCCAGCATCAGATGGCGATCGGCGGCGGCGTTGAGTCGATGAGCCGCGTCGGCATCGGCGCCGCCGGCGGCGCCTGGGCGGTCGATCCCTCGATCGCGATCTCGACTTACTTTCTGCCGCAAGGCATTTCCGCCGATCTGATCGCCACCAAATACGGCTTCTCGCGCGACGACGTCGATGCTTACGCGGTCGAAAGCCAGAAGCGCGCCGCCAAATCCTGGGAGGAGGGGCGCTTCAAGAATTCGGTGATGACGGTGAAGGACTGCAACGGCCTGCCGATCCTCGACAGAGACGAGCACATGCGGCCGTCGACCACCATGCAGACGCTCGCCGCGCTGCAGCCGTCCTTCGTGCAGATGGGCGAGATGGGTGGCTTCGACGCGGTCGCGGTGCAGAAGCATCCGGAAGTCGAGGCGATCAATCACGTGCACACGCCGGGCAATTCCTCCGGCATCGTCGACGGCGCCGCCGCCGTGCTGATCGGCAGCAAGGAAGCCGGCAGGCGCGCCGGCCTGAAGCCGCGCGCGCGCGTGAAGGCCTTTGCCAATATCGGCTCCGAGCCCTCGATCATGCTGACCGGGCCGGTCCCGGTGACCGAAAAGGTGCTCAAGAAAGCCGGCATGAAAACGAGCGACATCGACCTGTACGAGCTCAACGAGGCCTTCGCCTCGGTGATCTTGCGCTACATGCAGGCGCTCGACATTGCGCACGACAAGATCAACGTCAACGGCGGCGCCATCGCCATGGGCCATCCGCTCGGCGCCACCGGCGCCATGATCCTCGGCACCGTGCTCGACGAGTTGGAGCGGCGCGGCAAGTCGACCGCGCTGATCACGCTCTGCATCGGCATGGGCATGGGCACCGCGACGATTATCGAGCGAGTCTGAGTTGATCACCGCAAAGATTCGTTCGGGGCACGGCAGAAGTTTTCCCCTCCCCACCACTCGCTTCGCTCGCGGGGGGAGGGGAAATGAGATGCCGAGGAAGAGATCGAAATGCCCAAGGTCGATATCGCCAAGGTGCCGGTGAAAAGCGGCAGCTTCTATCCGGCGCCGTTCCAGGCCGAGCACATGGGCCGTCACAAGCAGGCGCTCGGCGACGTCGTCGGCTTGACGCAGTTCGGCGTCAACATCTCGCGCATCGAGCCGGGCGCTTCCACGGCGCTGCGGCACTGGCACGAGCAGGAAGACGAATTCATCTACATGCTGGAAGGCGAATTGGTGCTGATCGAGAACGACGGCGAGACCGTGCTCAAGGCGGGCGATGCCGCCGGCTTCAAGTCCGGCAACGGCATCGCGCACAAGCTGATCAACCGCTCGGACCGCGATGCCGTCTATTTCGAGGTCGGTACGCGCGCGAAATCCGAGCGCGTGCACTATCCGGAAGTCGATCTGGTGATGGAGCGTGACGACAAGGGCCGCCGCTATCTGCACAGGGACGGCAAGCCGTATTGATGTCTGTGAACCGCGTCGGCCTCTCCCCAAGGGAGAGGTGAAAGAAAAGAACGAGGAAACGACCATGACCGACTTCACGCTCGACATCGACGACGACGGCATCGCGCTCGTCACATGGGACATGGCCGGGCGCACGATGAACGTCATCAATGCCGACGTGATCGAGGAACTCGCCGGCCTGGTCGAGAAGATCGCCGCCGACGCGGCGATCAAGGGCGCGGTCATCACCTCGGGCAAAGACAGCTTCTGCGCCGGCGCCGATCTCACGCTGCTGGAGCGGCTGGCCGGCGCCTTCGCCACCATGGCCAAGACGCAAGGCGAGCAGGCGGCCAACGCCATGCTGTTCACCGAGAGCCGCAAGCTGTCGCAGCTCTATCGGCGCATCGAGACCTGCGGCAAGCCGTTCGTGGCCGCCATCAACGGCACTTCCATGGGCGGCGGTTTCGAGCTGGCGCTCGCCTGCCATCATCGTGTCGCCTCCGACGACGCCAAGACCCGCGTCGGCCTGCCCGAGATCAAGATCGGCCTGTTCCCCGGCGCCGGCGGTACGCAGCGCATCGCGCGCATGCTGCCGCCCTCCGACGCGCTGCAATATTTGCTCAAGGGCGACCAGCTCACGCTCGACCGCGCCAAGGCGATGAAGCTCGTCGACGCCACGGTGCCGGCCGCCGACCTGATCAAGACCGCGAAAGACTGGATCAAGGCCGGCGGCAAAGCGGTCAAGCCGTGGGACGAGAAGGGTTTCCGGCTGCCGGGCGGGCAGGTCTATTCCAAGGCCGGCCTGATGACCTTCGCGGCGGCCAACGCCATCTACCGGCGCGAAACTTACGACAACTATCCGGCCGCGCGCGCGATATTACAGGTGGTCTACGACGGTCTGCTGGTCGACATGGACACCGCGCTGCGCATCGAGTCGCGCTGGTTCGCCAAGATCCTGCGCTCGCCGGAAGCAGCCGCCATGATCCGCACGCTGTTCGTCTCCATGCAGGAGCTCAACAAAGGCGCGCGCCGTCCGGCCGCGGAGCCGCCCACGAGCTTGAAGAAAATCGGCGTGGTCGGCGCCGGCTTCATGGGCGCCGGCATCGCGCGCGCGAGCGCGGCGGTTGGCTTGGACGTGGTGCTGATCGACCGCGATCAGGGAACCGCCGAGCAGGGCAAGGCGGCCTTGCACAAGGCGCTCTCCGATCGCGTCATGAAAGGCCGCATGAAAGGCGCCGAGCGCGACGAGCTGTTGGCGCGCATCACCCCCACCGCCGACTACAATGCGCTGAAGGATTGCGATCTGGTGATCGAAGCGGTGTTCGAGGACCGCAAGGTGAAGTCCGACGTCATCGCCAAGATTCAAGCCGTCATCGGCGACACCGCGATCCTTGCCTCCAACACCTCGACGCTGCCGATCTCGTCGCTGGCATCCGAGTTCAAGGAGCCGGCGCGCTTCATCGGCCTCCATTTCTTCTCGCCGGTCGACCGCATGCTGCTGACCGAAATCATTCTCGGCAAGCAGACCGGCGACAAGGCGCTCGCCGTCGCGCTCGACTTCGTGCGCGCCATCCGCAAGACGCCGATCGTGGTCAATGACAGCCGAGGCTTCTACGCCAACCGTTGCGTGCTCAATTACATCCAGGAAGGCCATCTGATGCTGCTGGAGGGCATTCCGCCGGCGATGATCGAGAACGCCGCGCGCATGGCCGGCATGCCGGTCGGCCCGCTCTCGCTCAACGACGAGACCGCGCTCGATTTGGGCTTGAAGATCGTGCGCGCCGCCGAAAGCGATCTCGGCGCGAGCGCCATCAATCCGGCGCAGAAGAAGCTGCTGGAGGAGATGGTCGAAGGCCGCGGCCGCCTCGGCCGCAAGAACGGCAAGGGCTTTTACGATTATCCGCAGGGCCAGCCCAAGCGGCTGTGGCCCGGCTTGAGCGAATTGTTGCCCAAGAAGCTCAGCCGCGAAGAAGTGGACGCCATCGACGTCGAGGTTTTGAAGCAACGCTTTTTAGTGGTGCAGGCGGTCGAGGCCGCGCGCACCTTCGAGGAAAAGGTCGTCACCGATGTGCGCGAAGCCGACGTCGGCTCCGTGCTCGGCTTCGGTTTCGCGCCGTTCACCGGCGGCACGCTGTCTTACATCGACATGATGGGCACGAAGGCCTTCGTCGCGCTGTGCCGCACGTTTGCAAAGAAATACGGCGCCCGCTTCAAGCCCGGCAAGCTGCTGGTCGATCTCGCCGAGCACGGCGAGACCTTCTATCACCGCTTCGCGCCGGAAAAGAAGAAAGAGGCGGCGTAAGTCATATTCAGGCTGTCATTGCCGGGCTTGACCCGGTAATCCATGCGGCCCTTGTGCAAATGCAGAATTACGTAAGGCGAGCGCGTGCTGAGGCGCATCATGGATGCGCGGGTCGAGCCCGCGCATGACGCCAAGCGTGTTGCGCTCGCATTGGCTGGACCCGTAGTGTTACCGCCATGTCCGCCCAACCCACCTCCTTCTTCCGCTGGCGCGAGATCCCGCGCGGGGTGTGGACGCTCGGGCTGGTGTCGCTGTTCATGGATCTGTCCTCGGAGATGATCCATGCGCTGCTGCCGCTCTATCTGGTCGGCGTGCTCGGCGCCTCCACGCTCGCGGTCGGCGTCATCGAAGGCATCGCGGAAGCGACCGCTTCCATCACCAAGGTCTTCTCCGGCGCGCTCAGCGACTGGCTGGGAAAACGCAAGTGGCTCGCCGCGCTCGGCTATTCGCTCGCCGCCATCACCAAGCCGGTGTTTCCGCTGGCGCCCAATCTCGGCTGGGTGGTGGCGGCGCGTTTCGTCGACCGCGTCGGCAAGGGCATCCGCGGCGCGCCGCGCGACGCGCTGATCGCCGACCTGACGCCGTCCGATCTGCGCGGCGGCGCCTATGGCCTGCGGCAGTCGCTCGACACCGTCGGCGCGGTGCTGGGGCCGCTGCTGGCGATCGTGTTCATGGCGGCCTTCGCCAACAGCTACACCACGGTGTTCTGGATCGCGGTAGCGCCTGCCTTCGTCGCCGCCGGCATCATCATCTTTTTCGTGCGCGAGCCGCAGCACGAGAAACCGGCGGCGGCGCCGCGCGCGCCGCTCTCGCGCGCCGAGCTCGGCAGCCTCAGCGCCGGCTATTGGCTGGTGGTGGGCGTATCGGCGATCTTCACGCTGGCGCGGTTCAGCGAAGCGTTCCTGTTGTTGCGCGCGCAATCGGTCGGCATGCCCATCGCCGTGGTGCCGGCGGTGATGGTGGTGATGAGCATCGTCTACGCGCTGTCGGCCTGGCCGGCCGGCGCGCTGTCCGACATGATCGGCCGCTATCGGCTGCTGATCGCCGGCTTCGCGTTGCTGATCGTGGCGGACTTGATCCTCGGGCTTGGCGGCTCGGTCTTGACCGTCATGATCGGCGTCGCGCTCTGGGGCCTGCACATGGGCCTGACGCAAGGCCTGTTGTCGGCGCTGGTCGCCGACACCGCGCCGGCGCATCTGCGCGGCACCGCCTTCGGCGTGTTCAATCTGGTGAGCGGGCTCGCCATGCTGGCGGCCAGCGTTATCGCCGGCGGCCTGTGGCAGACGATCGGGCCGGACGGCACCTTCCTTGCCGGCGCCGTGTTCACCGCCATTGCGCTCGCCGCGCTGCCGCTGGCGCATCGGGCGCGGGTGAGGGCGGCGCGAAAACATTAGGGCGTTTACTTATGAATCCGCCGAGCTACTGATCAACGTCCGCTATCCACCCAACGGCGGCAGAAAAGCGGACATCGTTTCAGGCTGGCTTCGTGCCACGCTCCGCCATTCATAAATTTATCGCTAATTGCACGCTTAATTGGGTGGGATCGGTAACACGGCGCTGTGTATTCCGTGGCGCATTCGCGGCAACGATGCTGTTGCTCCCGGCAAAGAGTTGGATCGATGAACCGAGCTATTCGTTTAAAAATGTTGCCTCTCGCCGTCCTGGCAATCGGAGTCGTCCTGTTCGGGGCAAGCGCCCAGGCGAAAGACAAACTTCTCGAAGAGGCGGTGGAATTCACCGGACAGGTTCTCTTTCTGCAGAGCCATGTGCCGGCACTCGTCATCGGTGTCGTGCGCAACGGCGAGACCGCCGTCTTCGGCTTTGGCGAAACCTCCGATGGATCGAACAAGCCGCCTGACCGGCACACAATGCTGCGCGTCGGCTCGCTGACCAAGGCATTTACCGGACAGGTTCTTGCCAGCCTCGTGGCCGACGGCACTGTGAAGTTCACCGACCGCTTGCAGGATCGCCTCGGCTGGAAGGTGACGATCCCCGTCCGGGACGGACACCAGATCAGATTGATCGATCTGGTCACGCATTCATCGGGACTTCCGAGAGAAGTCGAGCGTGAGCATGGTCCGCCCAACGATCCCTTCTCGACGCTCACGCCGGACGCCTATCGCGAAGCGTTGGCGGCCGATCCATTGCTCTTCGCGCCCGGCGCCGGCGCGCTCTATTCCAATTTCGGATTTGACGTCCTGTCGGCTGCTCTGTCGCATGCTGCCAACAAACCGTACGACGTCCTGCTCAAGGAGCGCGTGCTCGATGCGGCCGGTCTGAAGGACACTGTGCTCTTGCTGCGTGCAGACGATCGCGCTCGCCTTCTCCAGGGGCACAATTTCGACGGCAAGCCGCTGCCCGACGTGAAAACGCCGCTGATCGCAGCGGGCGCAAGTGGACTCTATTCGACGCCTGACGACATCTTGCGCTGGCTGTCCTGGCACCTCGAACGCTCTGCGTCCAAGGATGCGGAGGTGCGGCTGCTCGATCACGCCGCCTATCTTCAGCGCGACGGTCTCAAGCCTGTTTCTGGCCTCGACGAATCCGGCCGCATGGATGCCATCAGTCTGGGCTGGATCGTCATGATGCCGCGCGGCGACCAGCCGCTGATCTTGCAAAAGGCCGGCGGCCTGCAGGGCGTCTTCACCTACACCGCTTTTGCGCCGACGCGGGGGATCGGCGCCTTCGTCGCCATCAACAAGTTCGACTTCGGCGTTGCCATGGCCATGGCGGGCGTTGTCAACAATCTGATCGGGGAACTCGCCCCACGCTGAGAAGGACGACCGACTTAATCCGCCGCATGGCAACCCGCTACGACTGGGTGCCCGCTTCTGCGGGGACGACACCTGAAAGCTACACCACCACCGTCAGCCGCTTGGCCGCGCGCTATTTCGGAACAATCATAATCCGCGCGGCCATCTGGTCGTTGTCCTCGTTGAGGTTGTTTTCGACCCCTCGGGGATTTGAAATTCGACCGTCTGGATCGTAAACGATACAAAAAAGTGTCCGACAAGCTGGGTGTTTTTTGTACTTTGCGATATCGACGATAAGTTGCTCACCTAGTTGCTTTGTCGATAGCGTTGGTCGCGTCATCTTAATTTCGACCACGGCCTCGATTTCAGCAAAAGAAAATCCATGCGAGACGATCCGCCTGCGTAGCTTGGAGTCCATTCCTCTTTGCGTATATCTTCGAAATATATTTTCAGTAACGCGTGAAAAAGGTCTTGGACATCATATTCGTCCTTTACATCGAGCGTCGGCCGTTCTTCACGCCTTTCCCGTAATTGGCGCACGACGGCGTGAAGTTGCTCCGCGATCGCACTTAATGCGTCGGGGTCTTTTGTGCCGCGGGCCTTCGCCGCTAGCTTGGCCGTCTTAAGAGCTAAAGGATTGCGCTGAACGCGTACAAGAGCTGAATTGACAACACCCTTGACATTTTCGACGCCGCGATAGGACGGCGAGTTGAAGTAATTGCAGGTGCTGTCATTGAAATACGAAAGAAGCGGCTGCGAGTGCCTACGGCCATCAACAAATGCATCGTCGAAGAGGTCTCTCAATTCCAGTGCCAATTCCCTGAAACGTGCGTCGTCCTTTGGGCTGATATGAATTCCGTCACGAGTTTTTTTTAAATCTTAAGAGCATGTTGTCGAGTTCGGCCTTGTAGCCTTCCAAGGCAGCAATCATTTCATTTTGCTGCATGGTATTTTCCCCTTTTTGGTAGCCGCTTAGCCGCACTAAATAGTGCCAAGGAGCATGCAAGGGCATAACTATGGGTGTCTCGCTTTCTCTTTAATCGTCAGACCACCACCGTCAGCCGCTTGGCCGCGCGCGTGACGCCGGTGTAGAGCCAGCGCTCGCGGCTGTCGGGAAACGCGAACAACTCGTCGAACAGCACCACGTCGTCCCATTGCGAGCCTTGCGCCTTGTGCACGGTGAGCACATAGCCGTAATCGAACTCGTCATACGGCTTGCGGCGCGCCCAATCGATCTGCTCGATGCCGCCGCTGAAGCACTCCGGCCGCACCGAGACTTTCACGCCGCGCATTGCGGTCTCGTCGTCCGGCATCAGCCGCATGGTCATGATGCCAGTTCTGCGCGCGCCGCGCTCCTTCACCGTCCACAAGCCGCCGTTGAACAGGCCCTTCTTGCGGTTGTTGCGCAGACACACCAGCTTGTCGCCGGCCGACGGCATCGTGTCAGAAAAGCCGCGCCGCTCGCGCAGGCGCGCGTTATAGGCGCGCCGCGTCACGTTGCGCCCGACCAGCACCTGATCGGCGTCGAGCACGCGCTCGGGATCGAGATCGTTCTTGGCGACGACTTCGGTCTCGCCGTAGCGGCCCGGCTCGAGATATTCGCCGGCGCGAATGTCCATCGACAGCCGTACGATCGGATCGTCGATCGCCTGCCGGTGCACTTCGGTGAGCATGGCGTCGGGCTCGGCCTCGGTGAAAAAGCCGCCACCCTGGATCGGCGGTAACTGCGCCGGATCGCCCAGCACCAGCAGCGGCACGCCGAACGACAACAGGTCGCGGCCGAGCTCGGCATCGACCATCGAGCATTCGTCGATGATGATCAGTTCCGCCTTGGAGGCCGGCGCCTCGTCCCACAGATCGAAGCTCGGGATTTCCTCGCCGCTCTCGCGCGCCCGGTAAATCAAGCTGTGGATGGTGGAGGCGCCGCGGCAGCCTTTGCCGCGCATCACGCTAGCCGCCTTGCCGGTGAAGGCGGCGAATTTCACCTCGCCGTCGACATGCTCGGCCAGATGGCGGGCAAGCGTGGTCTTGCCGGTGCCGGCATAGCCGAACAGGCGGAACACTTGGCTGGTGCCGTTGGCGCCCGGCTTGTCTTTGAGCCATTGCGCGACGGCCTTGAGCGCGTCGTCCTGGTGCGGTGAGAACTGCGGCATGCGGGGAAGAGCAATAAAGCATGCGGCGGGCGAGGCAAAGAACAAAAATAGAACAATTTCCGATGTCATCACCGGGCCGGCGCCAAGCGCCGAGACCCGGTGATCCCGCTTAGGATGGAGCGCGCCCTCTATCGGGATGGCCGAGACAAGCCCGGCCATGACGAATGAGGTATTGCCTTGCGTCATCGGTCCGTCATATTATGTCGATATGTCTCGACATATGGACGCAAAGAAAGCGCAAAGCGCCTTCGCCGCCTTGTCACAGCCGACCCGGCTGAAGGCCTTCCGCAGACTGGTCGCCGCGCATCCGGCCGGTCTGCCGGCCGGCGAAATCGCCGCCGCTTGCAAGGTGCCGCATAACACCATGTCGACGCATCTGGCGGCGCTGATGCGTGGCGGCCTGATCGCGGTCGCGCGCCAAGGCCGCGTCATGAGCTACCGCGCCAATCTCGACGGCTTCCGCGCGCTGATCGATTTCATGCTGCACGACTGCTGCGGCGGCCGGCCGGAAATTTGCGCGCCGGTGCTCGACAATTTCACTGCAAGCTGCGCGCCGGTGCGCAAGGAGAAGGTCAATGTCGCAACGCGTCTATAACGTGCTGTTCCTCTGCACCGGCAATTCCGCGCGCTCGATCATGGCGGAGGCGATCCTCAATCGCGAGGGCCACGGCCGTTTCAAGGCGTTCAGCGCCGGCAGTCAACCGAAAGGCAAGATCAACCCGCGCACGCTCGAAATCCTGCGCAAATTCAATTACGACGTTTCGACGCTACGCTCGAAGTCGTGGGCCGAGTTCGCGCGCGCGGGTGCCCCCGATCTCGATTTCGTCTTCACCGTCTGCGACAACGCCGCCGGCGAAGCCTGCCCGCTGTGGCCGGGCCAGCCGATCACCGCGCATTGGGGCATTCCCGATCCGGCCGCTGCGACCGGCAGCGAGGCCGAAATCGCGCTGGCGTTCCGCGATGCCTATCGCATGCTCAGCCGGCGCATCGAATTGTTCGTGGCGTTGCCGCTCGAGAAGCTCGATCGCTTTGTGCTGACCTCGCGGCTCAAAGAGATCGGCCGCAGCGAAGGCGCAACGGCGGTGGCGAAGGCGGACTAGCATGACGAGCCTATCATTCCCCGTTCGTCCCCGCGAAAGCGGGGATCCAGGGCGGGAATCACGCGAGTCTGAAATTGTAGCTCTGGATTCCCGCTTGCGCGGGAATGAACGGGTGACTGCCGAGACTGACCATGTCGACCTTTGAACGCTATTTGACCCTGTGGGTCGCGCTCTGCATCGTGGCCGGCATCGCGCTCGGCCACCTGATGCCGCCGGTCTTCCATCTGATCGGCGCCGCCGAACTCGCTAAGGTCAATCTGCCGGTGGCGGTGCTGATCTGGCTGATGATCGTGCCGATGCTGGTGAAGATCGATTTCGCCGCGCTCGGCAAGGTGCGTGAGCATTGGCGCGGCATCGGCGTCACTTTGTTCATCAACTGGGCGGTGAAGCCGTTCTCGATGGCGGCGCTCGGCTGGCTGTTCATCGGCCATGTGTTCCGGCCGTATTTGCCGGCCGAGCAGATCAATTCCTATATCGCCGGCCTCATTCTGCTGGCGGCGGCGCCGTGCACCGCGATGGTGTTCGTGTGGAGCAACCTGACCAAGGGCGAGCCGCATTTCACGCTGTCGCAGGTCGCGCTCAACGACACCATCATGGTGTTCGCCTTCGCGCCGATCGTCGGGCTGCTGCTGGGCCTGTCGGCGATCACGGTGCCCTGGGACACGCTGGTGCTTTCGGTCGTGTTGTACATCGTGGTGCCGGTGCTGGTGGCGCAAGCCGTGCGCTGGCAGACGCTTGACCGCGGGCGGCGAGGCCGCGCTCGCCCGTCTGCTCGGCCGGCTGCAGCCGGTATCGCTGCTCGCGCTGTTGGCGACGCTGGTGCTGCTGTTCGGCTTCCAGGGCGAGCAGATTCTCGCTCAACCTTTGGTGATCGTGCTGTTGGCGGTGCCGATCCTGATCCAGGTCTATTTCAACGCCGGCTTTGCCTATCTGCTCAATCGTCTGGCCGGCGAGCAGCATTGCGTCGCCGGGCCGTCGGCGCTGATCGGCGCCAGCAATTTCTTCGAGCTGGCGGTGGCCGCCGCCATCAGCCTGTTCGGCTTTAATTCCGGCGCCGCCTTGGCCACCGTGGTCGGCGTGCTGATCGAAGTGCCGGTGATGCTGAGCGTGGTGGCGATCGTCAACCGGTCCCGCCATTGGTACGAGCAGGGCGCCAAATCGGGCGCGGCCGCGACCACGCAGCCTTGAGGCTTTTCCGCATCGGCCCGGCGGCGCGTGGGCTTTCGCCCGCCGAAAACCGCCGCGGCCGGCCCGAGCCGCCTCGCATTGCCCTTTGCGGGTTCCCATGTGTAAGGTCCGCGCCCTTCGCGCGTGATCCCGAAGACCGGACGCCGGTTTTCGGGATCATGCGCCACTAAAGAATCCCGCCGGACTCCTGCATGGCCCGTGACCAGATCGACATGACCCCGATCGAGACCCGCGACGAGCTCGTCGCCTGGCTCGAAGCGGGCTGCAAGCCGAAAGCGCAATTCCGGGTCGGCACCGAGCACGAGAAATTTGCCTTCATGGTGCAGGACCACCGGCCGGTGCCCTATGCCGGCCCGCACTCGATCCGCGCGCTGCTCGAAGGCTTGCACAACATCCTCGGCTGGGAGCCGATCATGGAAGGCTCGAACATCATCGGCATGTTCGACGTCACCCATGGCGGCGCCATTTCGCTGGAGCCGGGCGGGCAGTTCGAACTCTCCGGCGCACCGGTCGACAACGTGCACCAGACCGCCTCCGAGCTGATGGCGCATCTGGCGCAAGTGCGCGAAGTGGCGAAACCGCTCGGCATCGGCTTCCTCGGCATCGGCATGACGCCGAACTGGACGCGCGCCGACATGCCGGTGATGCCCAAGGGCCGCTACAAGATCATGACCGCCTACATGCCGAAGGTCGGCTCGCTCGGCCTCGACATGATGTACCGCACCTGCACGGTGCAGGCGAACCTCGACTTCGCTAGCGAAGCCGACATGGTCAAGAAGCTGCGCGTGTCGCTGGCGCTGCAGCCGGTGGCGACCGCGCTGTTCGCCAATTCGCCGTTCACCGAAGGCAAGCCGAACGGCTTCCTGTCGATGCGCTCGCAGATCTGGACCGACACCGATGCCGACCGCTCCGGCATGCTGCCCTGGGCCTTCGAAGACGGCATGGGCTTCGAGCGTTGGGTCGACTACGCGCTCGACGTGCCGATGTATTTCATCAAGCGCGGCGAGCGCTATATCGACGTCGCCGGCAAGTCGTTCCGCGATTTCTTCGCCGGCAAGCTCGCCGAATTGCCGGGCGAGCGGCCGACCATTTCCGACTGGGCCAATCACCTGTCGACGATCTTCCCGGAGGTGCGGCTCAAGCGTTATCTGGAAATGCGCGGCGCCGACGGCGGCCCGTGGCGGCGGCTGCCGTCGCTCACCGCTTACTGGGTCGGCTTGCTCTATGACGAGGACACGCTCGATGCCTGCTGGCAGATGGTCAAGGGCTGGACGGCGCAAGAGCGCCAGAAGCTGCGCGACGACGTACCCAAGCTCGGCTTCAAGGCGGAGATCGGCCATCGCAACGTGCTGACGCTGGCGCAGGAGACGCTGCGGCTGGCGACGCGCGGCCTCAAGCGCCGCGCCCGCTTCGACCGCAACGGCCGCGACGAGACGCGCTATCTGCGCCCGCTCGAGGAATCGATCGCGCGCGGCATCACGCCGGCGGAGGAACTGCTGGAGAAATTCCACGCCGAATGGGGCGGCACCGTCGATCCGATCTACGAGGAATATGCCTATTAGGGCGTGCACTCATAAATCGAGCTGGTTCGGTAGCGGCCGGTCAATGTCCGCATCTCCCGCCAGAAACGGTCATTCGCCGGCGCTATGGGGATGTGCGCTGCGGGCCATGAGCGGACATTTTTCGCGCGGTTATGCGGCAACGCGGGCGGCCGCGATGGCGAATTCTAAGGCAGCGTGGTATTCCCACCGCATCGACGGCTAGGCGCGCTCAATGGCCACCAGACAATACCGCTTAAGCGAGTTCGACCAGGGCGCGCCACCGCATGACCGGCCGCTCGAACTGCTTTGTGAAGACAAAAGCGGGACTTATGTTTTGCCGTACGCATGCCGGTGGAGCGACGGTGCTTGGCGCAATTCGGGCACCGGCGCGGCGATTGAGGCGACCGTTGTGGGGTGGCGCGTAACACCACCGGACAGGTGACGATGTGGCGACCGATCTAAACAACATGATTTTGCAATCGACGATCACCTGCCCCAAATGCGGCCACCGGGCGACCGAACGGATGCCGACCGACGCTTGCCAGTTTTTCTATGAATGCAAAGGCTGCGGCGAACGCCTTAAGCCTCTGCCCGGCGATTGTTGCGTGTTTTGCTCTTACGGCACCGCCAAGTGCCCGCCTATGCAGACAGGCCAAGCTTGTTGCTCATGAACCGGGCTACAGAGTTCGACTGGCAAAGGCATGCGCTCATAAATCGAAAGTGGTGAGCGACGGTTGGCCAATGTTAGCATCTCCCCCAAGAACGGTCTTCGCCGGTGCTTAGGGGGATGTCCGCTAAGGGCCAATGTGCCGCATACGGCGTCAATTCATGCTCATGCCGCCCGCGGCCATGAAGGTCGGCAGTGCCTGCGGGAAACCGAGAACGATCATGCCGTAGAGCATGAGCGCAATGCCGGCCGCTTTTGCAATCTGCTCTCCCGCCGTCAGCGCCTTTTCGGCAAAGACCAGCAAGGTGACCACAGCCATCGCCGCAATATTCATGATGCCGAGCGGGAAAAGGATGAGAAACAGTAGCCAGCAGCAGCCCAGGCAAAAGAACCCGTGCTCGAGGCCCATGCGCACCGCGCCCAGTGCTCCATCACGCCACGATGTCAGGATGAAGGTGGTCGGCGTGCGGCATTTGGAGAGGCACACTTTCTTGAGTGGGGAAAGCTGGTAGGCGCCTGCAAAAATGAGCACCAACCCTCCGATGCGGGCGGCTGTCGCCCCCGACAATTTTGCCTGTGCGGCAATCGCCTCAGCGGCGACCGCGCCGGCATAGGCGAGCACACCCGACAAGGCCCAGACCAGCATATAGGCGGCCACGAATACCCAGGTCGAAACGAAGGTCTCGCCGCGTGCCCGCTTGCCAGCCTGCACCTTATGGAACACGAGGATCATGGGCGCCGCGGTCGGGAACATCATGGCGACCATCATGACCACCCAGACAATCAGAAACAGCGGCGCCCGCATGCCCATGGTGGGCGTGTTCATCGCCATGCCCATGCTCATCTGTTGCCAGATGAGCATGGCCCAGGCCGCCGCGGCGATGGCGATCAGCAGGGCAAGGATAATGTTTCGCTGCAGCAGCAACGACCGTGTCCCAGCATCAGCCATGCGAGAGCCTTTGCCTGTTACGCCATCTTCTCGGACGCCGAGGATCGAAGAGATTACTGACCGGACCAGTTGATCGGGGCGTAGTGGCCGTTGCGGCCGGAATTGTCCCAGCGCATGCCGTGGTCAGTGTACGTGTTGCCTTTAGCACCCATGGCGAGCGCGAGCTTCTCCGGATTGACTGGATGACCGGTCGACACCCACATCTCCCCGCTCTCGTGCATGGTCGGCAATGGCTCTACCGCCATTTTCAAAATATTGGGGATTTCCGCCGACCGTCTTTTACCGTCGATCTGGTATTTGATCGGTGCCTTCTTGGCCCCGAGATTTTTGCCGATCAACGGGGCGAAGGCCGCCATCGGGCCGCCGGCGGCGCCGGTAAAGATGGCGCCCAGCGCTTCAGTTTGTTTGTCGTCGGCGCGTTCGTCGATATAGGCGGCGGCGGTCCAATTGCCGTTGCCAAACGGCCCGGGCGTGTGGGCAATCATCGCGACGTTGAGGCCGTCGAGACGAACGTCGCCGTATTTGCCTTTGTCGATATGGAAAGCCAGCGCCACGTCGCAAACGCCTTGCGTCGGGTTCGACGTGAGCGGCGCATTGGTCGACACCAAGCAGGGACACACGACGTCGCAGTTGCAATTCTCGAAATAATCTCCCGATAAATTCCACGCTGTTGCCATTGTCGCCTCCCGTTTGAAACCAATGCTGCAGTTGCGCCGCCGACTAACTTGATCACATAGCGCCACCGCAAGCCCACGTCTAAGATTAGGATTACTGGTAGTCTAACGCGGCCAAGGCCGCCGCACATGCGCTGGTGTAAATTACTTCAACTGTACCAGCTCTTCCGGCCGCTTGATCTCGATCTCGACGAACGCCAATGGACGGTCCGAAGCGTTCAACACGTCGTGCTCGATGCCGGCGGGGCGCTGGTAGGAATCCCCGGCCTTCCACGTCACCTCAGACACCGCACCGTCCCGCTCGATCTTCATGACCGCGTCGGTGAGCATCACTACGAAATACGGCCAGCCGTGCGAGTGCCATCCGGTCGCGGCGCCCGGCGCGAAGTCCCAGCGCGTGATCCGCACCGTCCTATCTTCCTGTTGAACGGTCGGAATTGCAGGCGCGTTGCATTTGAACGCCATGACTTCAGCTCCCTGACTTTTTGACCGTGAACGCTTTAAACGCCGCGTATGTGCGATGGCAGAGGTCGGGTACCAGCGCGTTCCACCAACCGAACCAAGATCGATTTTCAGATTGAAAACCTGCCTACCGACGGCATCAGGCTGCCAATCTTTAGAAGCGGCGAATTCGGTACGCCGCCGTTTTTTGGGAAGCTCTAAGGCAAGCAAAGCGCTTAATAATACGCGGATACTACATGGCCCTGGACACGGTGTCACCCGTATCAAATGCCGCCTTCGGGCCCTAAGGCGACAGTCCAGCCTTGAAAAATTCCTAGCGCCGAGAAATCGATCCAGCCTTCATCGCCCTCGCATCCGGTGACATTCGACCGAGCCTAGTTGCCGCCAACGAGCAAGGGACCGACCTTGCGTTTATAGCCCGTCAGCGTCTCGGCGATCCTGAACTTGAACGGAACCTGGAACGAGATGTGCTTCTGGATAAGCGCATCGCGTACGTATTTCTCAATCGGCATGCCCACGATGACGCCCATGCCGCCGAACAGCTCTATCGCCTGCTCGGTCAGGCGCTGCACGGCATTGCCGGTGAACACCGTCGCCATGAATTCGTAGGGCTGGGGCTCGACGCTGCCGTCCTCGAACGCTTCGGGGTGATCCTTGGCCCACGCTGCCGTCCAGATTAGGCGTCGCGCCGCCTGAAGGTTGGTTGCCATCTCGGCCAGCGCCAAGCCGGTGGCTTGATGCTGGGCAATCGGCTTGCCGCCGGAGACCCGTTCCTGTGTGTACTTCAGCGTCTCCTCGAGCGCCGCGCGGCCAAGCCCGAGCGTCAGCGCAGCGATGGTGACGAGGGTGCCCATGTCAGTACGTCCCGGCGGCGGCGGCCCCAGGATGCGACCCTTCGGCACCTTCACGTCGTCGAAGAAGATCTCCGCATTGTCGCCGACGCGCCGGCCGATCTTCGACATGGGATGGCGAACGAGGCCGGGTGAATCGCCCTCGACCAGAAAGGCCCTTGGACCATTGTCAGTCTGCGCCATGACCACGAGCAGCTTGGCCAAATAGCCGACGGTCTGAAAATTCTTGGCACCGTTGATGATCCAGGAGCCGTCGGGCTGCTCGACCGCGCGGGTGCGGTACGCCGCGTTTGCGGGTGTCTCGGTGTAGTAATCGAAGCCCAGATCGGTGTCGGGCTCGTGAATGGCGACCGTCGTGAAATAGGTATCGTCTTTGACGAATCTCGGGATGAAATAGTCGCGCTGCTCTTGCGTCATGCGCAGCTCGAACCAGTCGCGCGCGCGCCGGGCCGTCAGCATGAAGTAATAGGCGGTGCCGATGTCGGCGGCGGCCAGTTCTTCGGCGATCAGGCAGGCGGTCAGGTGATCGGAGGCGCCGGCGCCGCCGTTTTCCTCGCTTAGCACGAAGGTCCGAAAGCCGAGTTGCGAGCCCTTCTTGAGGGCGTCCCACGGGATACGGTCTTCCCAGTTCGGCCGGCTGTCGAGCTCCAGCGCGATCGGCTTGATCTCCTTCTCGGCGAATTCGCGTGCCAGTTGTCGAAACGCCCGCTGCTCATCGTTAAGCCGGATGTCGAACATTGCTAACTCCGTCGTATGAATTGATTACCCCAGAGGCTGACAGGGTAGTCTTACGGATGCAGCAGCAGTTTGCCTAGCACCGCGCCGCTCTCGAGCATCTCATGGGCGCGACTCGCCTCCGCGAGCGGCAGGCGCGCATGAATGCGCGGATGAAGTTTGCCGGCGGCAAGCATGTCGATGATGGCGCGCACGCCCGCGCGGCGCTCTTCGACGAGGTGGTCCCACGTGTGGATGGTGAATTGACGCACCGCCGGCGAGTTCTTGCTCGCGCGCATTATCGGCAGCAGATCGAGCTGCGCCTTTCCGCCGAGATAGCCGTAGATTGTGAGCATGCCGCAGGGCGCGAGCAACGCGATGTTATCCGGAACGGTTGGTCCGCCGACTGGATCGATGACGATGTCAACGCCGCGACCGTTTGTGATCTCGTCGATGCGCTTGCCGACCTTCTCGTTCTTGCGGTTGATGACGTGGTCGACCCCCAATTCGCGGGCGAAGCGCGCCTTCTCCTCGCTACTGACGACGCCGATCACGACGAGGTCCATTAGTCTTGCCAAGTCGATCAGGGCATTGCCCATGCCTCCGGCGGCGCCGTAGATGAGCACGCTCTGACCCTTCCGCGGCCGCACGGCATCGTTGAGGATGTGATAGGCGACCTGATAGTTGGCGAGCGCTGCCGCGGCATCGAGATCGATATTCTCGGGAAGAAGAAATGTCGCGTCGGCGGGCGTTGCAATGTATTCGGCATAATGGCCGCCGCGCTGGGGACGTTCGCGCGCCGTGGCGTATACGCGCTCGCCGGGCCGGCGCGACGTGACGCCCGGCCCGACCTTGTCGATCACGCCGGAGATTTCCGTACCGGGCGTCGCCGGGAGCGGCGGCATAAAGCCGTAAGTGCCGGAGCGGATCAGCACATCGGGAATGCCCACACCGATCGCGTGCGCCCGGATCAGGACTTCGCCCGGCTTCGGCTCCGGGACGGGGACATCGAGGCATTGCAGGACGCTGGGCGGACCCGGCTCGCGGAACTGGATGAGCCTCATCGTCTATCGTCTCCCGAACGGCAGCATCGCCGCGTATCGGACCCTAACACATAGCGGATCGAGAACGGTGTTTTCGCATCGCGACAATCTTGGCCGCGCATGTCCGCTCTGGGTTGTGGGTTCAACCGGTCAGCGCAACACCTCGCCGGAGCGTCGGCTGTTTGACAATTGAATCGGTAAACACAGGCGGGAGCAAAAATTTCGGCGTCATGCGCGGGCTTGACCCGCGCATCCATGATGAATGTCGACGACTGAAGCCTTGCGTGTGCGTCCGCAGTTGTGGCGCTTCATCATGGCTTGCCGGGTCAGGCCCGGCAATGACAAGGCAGAGGCCGGGCGCGCCGCTACTCCGCCGCCTGCGCGGCTTCCGACAAGTTGTCGAGCGAGGAGATGATGTGCTCGGCTAGCGCGTTGGCGAGCGTGGAGCCGTCGTGCGCGTTGCGCACCAGCCCGACGCGGCAGCTCGGCAATTCGGGGAAGCCTTCCGCCGCCGTGAGCACGCGCATGCCGGGCCGCAAGCCGGATTCCGGCAGCACCGAGACCGCCAAGCCGGCGAGCACGGCGGCGGCCACCGCGCCGGCGTTCGAGCTCGAATACAAAATGCGGTAGGCGCGGCCGATCGATTCCAGCCGCTCGACGGAAATGCGCCGCCACGAGCAGGTCGGACGCCCGAGCGCCAGCGGCAGCCGCTCCTCCAGATGCGTGGCATGCCGGCTCGAGGTCACCCACAGCAACCGCTCGCGCCGGAAGGTTTCCGAGGCGCGCTTGCTCTCGCAATTGGTGACGATCGCCAGATCGATCTCGTTGGCGTCGATGCGGTCGAGCAGATCGACCGACGGCTCGCAGATCACGGTCAGCTCGACGCCCGGATAGGCGCGCGAAAAGCGCGCCATGATCTCCGGCAGATAGCGGTCGGCGTAATCGTCCGGCACGCCGAGCCGCACGCGGCCCGATAGCTCCGCATCGGAGAAGGCGGCGATCGTTTCCATGTTGAGCTTGACGATGCGGCGCGCGTAATCGAGCAGGCGCGAGCCGTCTTCGGTGAGTTTGGAGGCGCGGCCGTCGCGCGCAAAGATCGGACGATCGAGGCGCTCCTCCAGCCGCTTCATCTGCATCGACACCGCCGACTGGGTTTTGTTCACCACCTCGGCCGCCTTGGTGAAGCTGCCGGTCTCGGCGATGGCGATGAAGGTGCGCAACTGGTCGATGTCGATCAAGGCGGGCATGGCATCCTCGCTTCCCGGCACGGGTGGCCGGCAGGGGTTATATCACCAATACTGATTGGTCAGATTAAAAACATTCGTTTAACTAATCAATCCCCGCGGTGCATATAAAGCTGCTCCCCGCGCATGGCTCCGAACACGGGAACCCGGTTTCGGGAAAGGCCAGGCGCCGAGCAACAGCTTTCGGGTGGGGATTTCGGGTGGTTCCGGCACGCGGGCCGGGGCGATGGTAGCGCCACAAACCGCTGATGGAGACTGTCATGTCGACGAAGATTCCCGTTCTGCCTATTGCCGCGGCGGCCTTGGCGCGCGGCTTTGCCGGCCTCACCGCCGTCGTCACCCATTGGAGCTTGCGCTTTGCCCGCGCGTTGCGGCATCGCCACGAGGCGCGCGCCCTCGCCGGTCTCGACCACCACATGCTGGCCGATATCGGCATTACCCGCGCCGATCTGCGCGACGCCTTCTCGCGGCCGCTCTGGGAAGATCCGACCGAGCTTCTGATCGAGCGCGCCGGCGAGCGGCGCCACAACCGGCCGCGCAGCGCGCCGCATGTGAAGGCCGTGGCGGAAAACGCGTTCCGCCAGCCACCGACCAATCGCGCACCGAGGTACATGATCTAAGAAAGATCGAGCCAAACGGCCGAACCCTCTCATCGGCCGCGCGATCCGAACCCGCATGCATCCCCTCTGCGGCCGGATCCAGCGCCCGTCGGCCCCTCCGGCGGGCGCATTCTTTATCTCTGCCAGGTGCGATATCATGCCGTGGGGGCGATGGACGGCAGATGTCGGGGCCTGGCGGCGCGCATGCGGTGGTTTTTCATTCTGATCGGCGCGTTGCTCGGTCTGGCGGCGGCCGGCCCAGCGCGGGCGCAGAGCGGCTATGACCGTGTCAGTGGCGACTATCTGACGTTCTCGATTCGCAACGGCGACCCGGCCGTTTGCGCCGCGCGCTGCGAGCGCGACCCGCATTGCCGCGCCTGGACTTTTTCGTATCCGCGCACCGCGCGCCCGCTGGCGACCTGCTGGCTGAAGAACAAGGTGACGTCGCCGCTGGAGGACGACTGCTGCATCTCCGGCGTGCGCGGCTCCGGCGTGATCGCGCCGCGGCGCGGGCCGATCGAATATGCCATCGACCGCACCGGCGGCGATTACCGCAGTTTCGAGACCGCCCCCGCTTCGCAAGGCGAGCCGTGCAGGGACGCCTGCACCGCCGAGCACCGCTGCCGCGCCTGGACCTATGTGCGGCCGGGCTATGGCGCTGAATCCGCGCGCTGCTTTCTCAAATACAAAATCACGCGGCCGCGGCACAAGCCGTGCTGCATCTCGGGCGTGGTGCGGTAGCTCGTGCTCAATGCACCGCGCTGAAAAAGCGCGACAGCCGCAAGCCTGACGGCCAGGTCCAGACCGGCTTGCGATGCATGGCGAGGTCCCAGGAGCCGACGATGCCGTCGACGCGCCCGACCAAATCCTGCACCGGCAACATGCCGACGCCGCCGGCGCGCACCGGCACGCGGCTGTCGGCGGAATTGTCGCGGTTGTCGCCCATGACGAACACGTGGCCGGGCGGCACGACCGTATCGGGGACGTTGTCGAGCGGATCGATATTGGTGAGCTTGAAGATCGTGTGCTTGCGCCCGCCCGGCAAAGTCTCGATGTAGCGCGCGGCGGTGGTGCGCGAGCCGTCTTCGTTCTCGGATTGGCCGCTGCCGTCCGCTTCAAGCGGGACGGGCTCACCGTTGATCCAAACCTGGCCGCGGCGCAGCGCGATGTGATCGCCCGGCAGACCGATCACGCGCTTGACCCAGATTTGCGAGCGGTCGCCCGGCCAGCGAAACACCACCACGTCGCCGCGCTTGGGCAGCGCGCCGAACAGGCGGTGGGTGTTCGGCAAGACGATGAAGGACGGCAACGAGGCGGAGCCATAGCCGTAGGGATATTTGGTCGCCAGCAATTCATCGCCGATCAGCAGCGTCGGCTCCATCGAGCCGGACGGCACGTAGAAGGGTTCGGCGATCGCGGTCTTCGCCGCCATCACCACCAGCACGATGACGACGATATCGACCAAGCTTCTCGCCCAGCCGACGATGCGAGCCTTGGTTTGCGGCGTGCCGTTTTTGTTTGGTGTCGTCATCAGGCGGTCCCACCGACGGTGATGCGGTCCATGCGCAAGCTCGGTTGGCCGACGCCGACCGGCACGCCCTGGCCGTTCTTGCCGCAGGTACCGATGCCGGGATCGAGCGCGAAGTCGTTGCCGATCATCGAAATGCGATGCAGGTCGGTCGGCCCGTTGCCGATCAGCATGGCGCCTTTCACCGGCGCGGTGACCTTGCCGTTCTCGATCTTGTAGGCCTCGGTGCACTGGAACACGTATTTGCCCGAGGTGATGTCGACCTGGCCGCCGCCGAAGCTCACCGCATAGAGACCGTTCTTCACCGAGGCGATGATCTCTTTCGGATCGTGCTTGCCGGCCAGCATGGTGGTGTTGGTCATGCGCGGCATCGGCACATGGGCGTGGCTCTCGCGCCGTCCGTTGCCGGTCGGCTTCATGTTCATCAGCCGCGCGTTCTGGCGGTCCTGCATGTAGCCGACCAGGATGCCGTCCTCGATCAGCACGGTGCGGTTGGTCGGCGTGCCCTCGTCGTCGATGGAGAGCGAGCCGCGGCGATCTTGCATGGTGCCGTCGTCGACCACGGTGACGCCCTTGGCGGCGACTTGCTTTCCCATCAGGCCGGCGAAGGCGCTCGTTTTCTTGCGATTGAAATCGCCTTCCAGCCCGTGGCCGACCGCTTCGTGCAGCATCACGCCCGGCCAGCCGGAGCCGAGCACGACATCCATCTCGCCGGCCGGCGCCGGGACGGCGTCGAGATTGACCAGCGCCTGGCGCACGGCTTCGTCGACCGCGAGCCGCCATGAGTCCGGCGTGATGAAACGCTCATAGCCCTCGCGGCCGCCGAAACCGTAGGAGCCCGACTCCTGGCGGTCGCCGTCGCCGACCACAGTCGACACATGCAGGCGCACCAACGGCCGGATGTCGCGATAGCTCGAGCCATCGGCGCGCAGGATTTCCACCACCTGCCAGGTGGCGCCGATGCTGGCTGAGACCTGCCGCACGCGCGCATCCTTGGCGCGCGCATAGGCGTCGATCGATTCCAGCAGTTTCACCTTGGCCTCGAAGGCCGGTGTTCCGAGCGGATTGTCATCGCCATAGAGCTTGCGGTTGGTGCGGCCGGGCGCGTCGGCGTAATGGCCGCTGTGGCCGCCTTTAACCGCGCGCACGGCGTCGGCGGCGCGGGCAAGTGCTGCTTCCGACAGATCGGAGGCGTGCGCATAGCCGACCGCTTCGTCCTTGACCGCGCGCAGGCCGAACCCTTGCGCGGTGTCGTAGGTCGCCTGCTTGAGCCGGCCATTGTCGAATACCAGCGCCTCGGACTGCTTGTATTCCAGGAACAGTTCGCCGTCGTCGGCGCCCTCCAGCCCGCGGCCGATGATCTGAGCGACCTTGTCTTTGTCGAGCCCGGCGCGGTCGATCAGGGAAGAAATGGCTGGATCCATGAGATAATTTCTCCGGGGGTGGCGCCCTCGGAGCATCAGATAGGGACTTTGCGGCGATTTGACGAGGGTTCTTGGAGTCGCAATTCCAGGCGCACGCGGGCCTCGCGTGGGCCTGGAATGACTGAATTCAACCGGTCGCGGTTACGCCGCCGTGCTGGCGGGTGCCGCGACAGGCGGCTTGAACTGCTCGAACGCCTCGACCGCGTGGCTCGCATACATGACCGACGGGCCGGCGCCCAAATAGATCGCCATGCCGAGCGCTTCCATTATTTCCGCGCGCGTGGCGCCTTGCTCGAGCGCCGCCTTGACGTGGAAGCCGATGCAGTCGTCGCAGCGGATGGCGACGCAAATGCCGAGCGCGATCAGTTCCTTGGTCTTGCAGTCGAGCGCCTTGGGCGCGAGCGCGGCCTGCGCGAGACCGGAGAACGCCTTCATGACATCGGGCGTATCGCCGCGCAGCGATTTCATGAGGCCTTTGAGTTCGCCGATGTGGTCCGACCAGTTCTTCATCTCTCTATCTCCATGCGCTTACGATCCGCCCCAGGCCGGAACGCAAATCTCACATTCCTCGTGCCGCATATGATAGCGGCGTCGTCAGCGCCGGTGTTTGATCTCCATCAAGACGGTCCGGAAAACCACACACGCAGGTGCTGGACCTTGCTGTCGCCGGCAGGCTTAGTATGCAGCTTTCGCGGAGGACACCCATGAAGGCGATGGTATTAATGGGCCACGGCGGCCCCGAGATGCTGAAATACGGCGAGGCGCCGGACCCGAAGGCGGGACCCGGCGAGGTGGTGGTCGATATTCATGCCGCCAGCATCAACGGCGCCGATCCCAAGGTGCGGCGGGGCAGCGGCCGCTACAAGCTCACGCAATTCCCCTACATCCTGGGGCGCGATTTTTCCGGCGTGGTGAGCGAGGTCGGCGCCGGCGTCACCGATCTCAAAGTGGGCGATGCCGTGTTCGGCGTGCTCGACCAGGGCATCGAAGGCACCTATGCCGAGAAGGTCGCGATCAAAGCCGACCTGCTCGCCAAGAAGCCGGATTCGCTCAGCCATGCCGAAGCGGCGGCGCTCGGCCTCATCAGCATCACCGCGCTCACCGGCATCGAAGACGTGGCGCAGGTCAAACCCGGACAAACCGTTCTGGTGCAGGGCGGCGCCGGCGGCGTCGCCGGATTTGCCGTGCAGCTTGCCAAGCATCTCGGCGCCAAGGTGATCTCAACCGCCAGCGCCAACAATCTTGCCTATGTGAAGAGCCTCGGCGCCGATCAGGTGATCGACTACAACAAAGAGGATTTCACCACGATCGGGCCGATTTGCGACGTGGTCTACGACACCGTCGGCGGCACTGACGTGCGCACGCGCTCCTATAAAGTGCTCAAGCCTGGCGGCAAACTGGTGTGGATCGCGCCGGCGCCGGATGCGCCGGTGCGTAGCGATGTCGCCACGCTCAAGCCCGACGTCATCCGCGACCGCGCGCATCTCGAGCGTATGCTGGAGCTACTCGCGGCCGGCGCCGTCAAGCCGCCGGCGATTCATCGCTACAAGCTGACCGACGCGGTGAAAGCGCACGAGGTCAGCGAAGGCCGCCATCTGCAAGGCAAGCTGGTGCTGGAAATCCGCTGATGTCGCTCAGCCGGCGCGCGTCGCGGTCCAGATGAAATGGCGCGCCCCGCCGCGCGGCCCCTGGGCGCGCAGCGGAATCTCCTTCACGTCAAAACCGGTCTTGCGGAGCAACACCGTAAAATCCGGGTTCGGCTTCGATGACCATATGGCCAACACGCCGCCAGGACGCAGCGCCGCATACGCGGCGCGCAATCCATTTTGGTCATAGAGCCTGTCGTTGGCCTTGCGGCTGAGCCCTTCCGGCCCATTGTCGACGTCAAGCAGGATCGCGTCGTAAGCCGAACGGCCGGTGCGGATCAGGTCGCCGACGTCCGTTTTGTGAATCGTGACGCGCGCGTCGTCAAGGCAACCGCCGAACATCTCCGCCATCGGGTCGCGCGCCCAGGCGACCACGGCCGGCACCAGTTCGGCGACCGCGATGCGCGCCTGCGGCCCTAGCACAGTGAGTGCCGCACGCAGGGTGAAGCCCATGCCCAATCCGCCGATCAGGATGTGCGGCCGCTTAGCGGTCCGAAACTTCTCGCAGGCGATTGTCGCAAGCGCCTGCTCCGTTGCGCTGAGGCGGTTGCTCATGAGTTGATTGCCGTCCAGCATGATCGCGAATTCGGCGCCGCGCCGCCGCAGGCGCAGCTCGCCGCCGCCGGGAATTTGTGCCGTATCGAGCAGGGACCAGGGGATCACGCGTTTCGTCAGTCGGTTGGAGGCAGATTGAGCGATTGGGCTCTCTTAGCACAAAGTAAATCCGCTGCTCGCCGCCACATCGCGTTAGCGAAGCGCACCACCTCAAGCTTCCAAACGAGAAACAGGACTTCTAGCGGAAAATCGTAGCGGACGTCATCGATCTTTATACGGCAGCTCCTCAATACATTGGACCGCGACCAATCGTAAGTTCGCCGCTCAGCGCTACGATCCGCTTATTCGCGCGAAAGCTTCACCGACACCTCGCCGATCGGGTCGAGCGCGTGGGTGAGGGCGGTCTCGTCGGGCTCGAGCATCAACGGTGGCGTGATCGAGCCGGTGATGACGATGTCGCCGGCCGACAGCTTCTCGCCGAAGGCGGCCAAGGTGCTCGCGACATGCGCGACGATGTCGACGAGCTTGCCGGTCAGCGCTTCCGGGTCGCCGGTGCGCGCGACTTCGGCGCCGCGCCGGATGACGCGCGACGTGAGCCCTGCGACGCTGCCGCCCGCGCGCGTCGCTCCGCTTAAAACGACATGGCGCTGGTAGATATCGTTCGCCAGCACGGCGTCGAGATTGTCCGGCGCCGGCATGAGATCGAGGTCGGCAAGCTCGATCGCCGGCGTGATCTCCTTGATCGCCGCCATGACGGCGTCGCTTGACGCGCCGGGCCCAAGATCGCGCGCCATGCGCACGCAGATTTCCGCCTCGGCCACCGGTTTGACGTAGCCTTTGAGCGAGGTGGTGCTGCCGGAGACAAGCAGCGCGCTCTGCATCAGGAAGCCGACCAGCGGCGCTTGCAATCCGAGCATCTGCATCGAGGCGGGCGCGCCCATGCCGACTTTCCAGCCGAGCGGCTTTTCGCCGGCGGCGATGCGTGCGCGCCGGCTCTTAAGCTGCGCGGTCATGCCTTTGCTGATGAGTGGGGCTTCCCATGAATTCATAGTGGCTCGGCTCCGTTTGCGTCATGGCCGGGCTTGCCCCGACCATCCACGACTTGGCTGCAAGAGAAAGAAAGACGTGGATGCCCGGCCCAAGGCCGGGCATGGCGAAATCCTATTTGTGGCTCTCGGGATAAACTTCGTAGCCGGAATCCTCGATCGAGCCGGCGCCCATCCAGCCCCAGACCAGCACGACGTCTTCGTCCGAGGTGTTGTTGAAGCCGTGCCAGCAGCCGCGCGGCGAATAGACCACGTCGCCTTCCTTCGACGGCTTGTCGCCGTGATCGGTGTAGATGTGACCCTTGCCCTTGAGCACGATGAAGAACTCGTCGCAGTTGTGATGGCGATGGTTCTCGTGGCGCGCGCCCGGCTTGAGCACGGTCCAGCCGACGACGTTGTCGGCGCCGGCCGATTTCTTGTCGATCAGGAACTGCACCTGCATGTCGACCCAGCCGTCGTCGCGCTTGAGGCCTTCCATCTTCGGCACGTCGTGCAGATTGGTGACATACATGACCGGCGCCTCTTTGCCCTCGTTCATCACGGCGGCGGCGCCTTTCACCGCTTTGCCCAAAGCGCGTCCGATTTTTTCAGCCGATGACGTCATGATTGTCCTCCCAAACGCCGATAGACTTGATGCGCGACCACGAAATCGTTGCCGTCGATGCCGAGGCCGCGGCAGGCATTCATCATCTCGTTGGCGGCGGCGGCGAGCGGCACCGGCGAACCAAGCGTGCGGCCGAGATTGAGCGCCAGCAACATGTCCTTCTGCTGCAACGTGACGTCGGCGAGCGGCACCTCCGGCATCTTGCCGTCGAGAATGAACGGCCCGCGATAGCCGAGCACCGGCGAGGCCGCAACGCTCTTGAGCATGGCGTCAAGCGCCACCGCGCGATCGACGCCGCCTTTCTCGGCGAGCGCCACGGCTTCGCCGAAGCAGATCACCTCGACCATCAGCAAGAGATTGACCGCGATCTTCATCTGGCAGGCAAGCCCGTTGCCGCCGATGCGGGTGACCTTCGGCCCGATCGCCAGCAACACGGGCTTGGCGCGCTCGAAGGCTTCCTCGTCGCCGCCGACCATGATCGAGGCATTGCCTTGCACGACGGTGACCGGAGAGCCGGAGAGCGGGCCGTCCAGCATGATCGATCCGGCCTTGGCGAATTCGGCGGCAACGCTACGGCTCGCCTCCGGTTCGATGGTGCTCATGTCGATGTAAATGCCGCCGCGCTTGAGGCCGGAGATAATGCCGTCGTCGCCCAGCGCGACCGCGCGCACGGCCTTGGAGTCGGTCACGATCGAAAACACGATGTCGGATTGCGCGGCGACCGCGCGCGGCGTGTCGGCCCAGCGCATGCCTTGGGCGAGGAGCGCTTCGGCCTTGGCGCGTGTCCTGTTCCAGCCGGTCACCTCGTGCCCAGCCGCCATCAGGCGCGGGACGATAAGTTCACCCATGGCGCCAAGCCCGACAAAACCCAACTGCACGGAACGCCTCTCTTTCGTCATGCCCGGCTCTGTGCCGGGCATCCACGTCTTGCCACGCGCGCAACACTAAAGACGTGGATGGCCGGGACAAGCCCGGCCATGACCGTAAAATGCGGTGTCATGCAAGAGGAGTGGGCAGAGCGTGGGCTTTAAGGCAGCTTATCGTAGCCTTCCGAAAAACCGGCCAGACTCATCGGAAAGCCGATGCCTTCCTCGGGCGTCTGGAAGATGATGAAAGTTGCGGTCTTGCCGGTGCGCAATTTCTTGACCAGTTCGTCGTCCATGACCACTTCGGCGATGCAACCGTTGGGCAGGCAGCGCACGAAGCCGGCGCGCCCGATATCGGCTTGATCGATCTTGAGACCGAGCCCCGACGGTAGCAGCACGCCGAGCGGCGCCACCACGCGCATCAGCCGGCTCTTCTGGTCGGCGGTCTTGAGCACGATCACGGTCAGGCCGACATTGGCCCGATCCTCGGAGGTCACGCTCTGGATGAGCGCGCATTGCTCGGATTTGGCGCCGGGCGGGGTGTCGCAACGGATCTGCCAATCCTTGTGCACCGACTTGACCGCGCCCTGCGCATAAGCACGCTCGGCCTGACCGAAGCCCGCGGCGAGCACGAACACGCCGACGGCGAGCCAAGCGCGCCAACCCCACGGATGCTTTCCAAGCTCAAAAATGCCCATTCTTCAAACCCTTGGATCGCGGCCGGAACGCTCCCCCTCGCTGGCGCGCTTTATGCGAATCGCCGCCCGGCGCCGCATTTTAGTCGCTTCCGTTGGCACATGCTCGGCCTGTCCTGTCAAGCAATGGCCACGATGCAGGCCATAGTGGCGGCGATGGTATGCCGTTGGCGCGGTGGCTTAAATACGGCGCGATTGGCGCTGTGGGCTAAGCTGATTGTCGCAGGCAGCCAATAACAAGGTGCATTGCGGCAGGCTCGGAATTGTGGTTTGAGAAACCGGGATTTCCCCCGGCCCGCCGCACGAACGCCCCAACTGCCACGCCAGTGGCAAAACGCCGTGCCCAGCGGGGCTGAGCCGGATATGAAGCTTGCGGTGGGCGGCGGATGGGGTCCGTCGGGGGCCGTTTTTCTCGCTGAGGGAGCGCATAGGACGATGCGGATGCTCAAGCGGTTGGTCGCTTTTGTGGTCACAAGCGTGGCTGTTCTCGGCAGCGGCGGCGTCGCCTTTGCCGGCCTAGGCCATCCCTCTCCATGGGAAGTCGGGCTGCAGCAAGCCGGCAGCCCGGTCATGGGCGACATCGTCTGGTTCCATGACTTCCTGCTCTGGATCATCGGCGCCATCGCGCTGTTCGTGTTGGCGTTGTTGGTGATCGTGATGGTCAAGTTCAACGCCCGCGCCAATCCGGTGCCCTCGCGCACCACCCACAACACCGCCATCGAGATCATCTGGACCGTGGTGCCGGTGATCATCCTGGTGGCGATCGCGGTGCCCTCGTTCCGGCTGCTGTTCCTTGAACTGAAAATCCCGCCGGCCGACGTAACGGTGAAAGCGACCGGCAAGCAATGGTTCTGGAGCTACAGCTACCCCAACTCCAAGTTCGAGTTCGACTCGCTGATGGTGCAGGACAAGGACCTGAAACCCGACCAGCCGCGGCTGCTCGCGGTCGACAACGCGATGGTGGTGCCGGTCAACAAGGTGGTGAAGGTGCTCGTTACCGGCGCCGACGTCATCCACTCGTTCGCGGTGCCGTCATTCGGCATCAAGATCGACGCGATCCCCGGCCGCATGAACGAGACCTGGTTCAAGGCCGAGCGTGAAGGCATCTATTACGGGCAATGCTCGCAACTGTGCGGCCGCGATCACGCTTTCATGCCGATCGAGGTTCGCGTGGTGAGCGAGAAGGCTTATACCGCCTGGCTCGGTCAGGCGAAGAAGAAGTATGCGGAAGACGACAATGCTCCGCAGCCTGCGAAGGCGGCCGATGCCGGCGCTTCCGCCACGACGCTGGCTGCGGCTGGCGTTGCCAAGTGACACATATACAATTGTGAATATAATAGGCGATCGGCGACGACGAGGATCGAGGAACAATAGCAATGGATAGCACGGCGGCGACCCACGGCGGACACGAAGCCCATGAGGCGCATGGACATCCGACGGGATGGCGCCGGTTCGTCTACTCGACGAACCACAAAGATATCGGGACGATGTACATCACCTTCGCGCTGGTCGCCGGCGTGATCGGCGCCTTCCTGTCGATCGCCATTCGGGCCGAGCTGCAGAACCCCGGCATCCAGTTCTTCCACAGCCCGCACGAATACAACGTGTTCGCTACCGCGCACGGCCTGATCATGATCTTCTTCATGGTGATGCCGGCGATGATCGGCGGCTTCGGCAATTGGTTCGTGCCGATCATGATCGGGGCGCCGGACATGGCGTTCCCGCGCATGAACAACATCTCGTTCTGGCTGCTGCCGGCCTCGTTCGCGCTGCTGTTGACGTCGATGTTCGTCGAAGGCGAGCCGGGCTCGCTGGGCGCCGGCACCGGGTGGACGATCTACGCGCCGCTATCGACCAGCGGTCATCCTGGACCGGCGATGGATTTCGTCATCTTGTCGATCCATCTGGCGGGCGCGTCGTCGATCCTCGGCGCCATCAACTTCATCACCACTATCTTCAACATGCGCGCGCCCGGCATGACGCTGCACAAGATGCCGCTGTTCGTGTGGTCGCAGTTGGTCACGGTGTTCCTGCTGCTGTTGTCGCTGCCGGTGCTGGCGGGCGGCATCACCATGCTGCTGACCGACCGCAATTTCGGCACCACCTTCTTCGAGCCCTCGGGCGGCGGCGATCCGCTGCTGTTCCAGCACCTGTTCTGGTTCTTCGGCCATCCGGAAGTCTACATTCTGATTCTGCCGGGCTTCGGCATGATCAGCCAGATCGTGGCGACGTTCTCCAAGAAGCCGGTGTTCGGCTATCTCGGCATGGCCTATGCCATGGTCGCGATCGGCGGCATCGGCTTCGTGGTGTGGGCGCATCACATGTACACGGTCGGTCTGTCGACCGGCGCGCAGGCCTATTTCATCGCGGCCACCATGGTGATCGCGGTGCCGACCGGCGTGAAGATCTTCTCCTGGATCGCCACCATGTGGGGCGGCTCGATCGAGTTCCGCACCCCGATGCTGTGGGCGATCGGCTTCATCTTCCTGTTCACCGTCGGCGGCGTCACCGGCGTGGTGTTGGCCAATGCCGGCGTCGACCGCGTGCTGCACGACACCTATTATGTGATCGCGCACTTCCACTACGTGCTCTCGCTCGGCGCCGTGTTCGCCATCTTCGCCGGCTGGTATTACTGGTTCCCGAAGATGACCGGCTACATGTACAACGAGACCATCGGCAAGGTGCACTTCTGGGTCACGTTCATCGGCGTGAACATCATCTTCTTCCCGCAGCACTTCCTCGGGCTTGCCGGCATGCCGCGCCGCACGATCGACTATCCGATGGCGTTCCACGGCTGGAACGAGGTCTCGTCCTATGGCTCCTACATCGCCGGCATCGGCGTGTTGGTGTTCTTCTACGGCATGGTCGAGGCCTTCATGAAAAAGCGTGAGGCCGGCAACAATCCGTGGGGCGCCGGCGCGACCACGCTGGAATGGACGCTGTCGTCGCCGCCACCGTTCCATCAGTTCGAAACGTTGCCGCGGATCAAATAGGCGCAACCGGCTCAGGACATGTCGCTCATCAGCGAAGGCGCAGACATTCGCGGCCCGCTTGCCGCCGGGTCGGGGCTCGGTCTGGCCGAGCCGAGCTTGGCCGATGCGCGCGACTATCTCGCGCTGATGAAGCCGCGGGTGATGTCGCTGGTGGTGTTCACCGCGCTGGTTGGTCTGGCGGTGGCGCCGGGTCCGATCGATCCGATGACCGCCTTCACGGCGCTGCTCTGCATCGCGGTCGGCGCCGGCGCGGCCGGCGCGCTCAACATGTGGTACGACGCCGACATCGACGCCCGCATGACCCGCACCGCGCGCCGCCCGGTGCCGATGGGTCGCGTGCAGCCGGGCGAGGCGCTCGCCTTCGGGCTGACGCTTGCCGGATTTTCGGTGGTGGTGCTCGGGCTGCTGGTGAACGTGCTCGCCGCCGCGCTGCTCGCCTTCACCATCTTCTTCTACATCGTCATCTACTCGATGTGGCTGAAGCGATCGACCTCGCAGAACATCGTCATCGGCGGCGCCGCCGGCGCCTTTCCGCCGATGATCGGCTGGGCGGCGGTGGCCGGCTCACTCTCGCTCGAGCCGGTGCTGTTGTTCCTGATCATCTTCTTCTGGACGCCGCCGCATTTCTGGGCGCTGGCGCTCTACCGCACCGAGGATTACGCCCGCGCCGGCATCCCGATGCTGCCGGTGGTGAAGGGCGACGCTAATACCCGGCTGCAGATTCTGTTGCATACGCTGATCCTGGTGCCGCTCGGCCTGGCGCCGTGGCTGGCCGGCTATGCCGGCTTGCTCTACGGCGTGGTCGCGGCCGTTACCGGCGCGATCATGCTGGTGCTGGCCGTGCAAGTTTACTTTGAGCGTCGCCCCGAGGAACGCGCCAGCCGGCAGCTATTCGCGTTTTCGATCCTTTATCTGTTCCTGCTGTTCGCCGTGCTGCTGGTCGAGCGCGGTTTTGGCGGCATGATCTGAGGGATCGTCGTTCGACCATGGACATCGCGATGGACGACAAGAAGCAGGATGATGGCATCGTGTTGACCGAGGCGCAGAAGCGCGCGCGGCGCTCGCGCTCGATCGCCATCGCGTTGGCGCTCGGCGCGCTGGTCATCCTGTTCTACGTATACACCCTGATGAAGGGTCCGCTCGTCCTGATGCGGCCGATCTGATGAGCGGGAATTGAACCCATGACCGCCGTCGCACCCCGCCGACACCGAAGACCGCTGCGGCGCGATCTCATGATCGCTTTCTGCTGCGGCGCCGTCAGCGCCGGCATGGTGGGCGCGGCCTATGCCTCGGTGCCGCTGTACAATTGGTTCTGCCGCACCACCGGCTTTGCCGGCACCACGCAGGTCGCAAGCGCCGCGCCCGACCGCGTGCTGGGCCGCACGCTGGCCATCCGCTTCGACTCCAACGTCACGCCCGGCCTGCCGTGGAAATTCGAGCCGGAGCAGAACCAGATCAAGGTCCGCATCGGAGAGGTTGCGACCGTCCGCTACAAGGTGATCAACCAGGCCGCGCGCACCATCTCCGCGCAGGCCTCTTACAATGTGTCGCCGCCGACGGTCGGCGCTTACTTCGACAAGATCAACTGCTTCTGTTTCACCCAGCAGACCATGAAGCCGGGCGAGACGCGCGAGATGACGGTCGTGTTCTATGTCGATCCCAAGATCGCCGAGGATCGCGACCAGGACGATCTCAATACCATTACGCTGTCCTACACTTTCTATAAGCTGCCGGAGCCGGCGCGGCCGTTGGCGGCGGCGCCGAAATCGAGCAGCCTTTAATGCATCGAGCGGGGGCGGGGCACGTCCGCTCGCAGGGGACTTGAACGGAGACGATGACGATGGCCGAGGCGCATACCCAGCATCACGACTACCACTTGGTCGAACCGAGCCCGTGGCCGGCCGTCGGTTCCATCTCGGCCTTCCTGATGGCGGTCGGCGCCATCACCTGGATGCATCATATGTTCGCGGCGGCGCCTTTGGTGTTCGGGCTCGGCGTCGTCGGCACGCTCTACACTTTCGTCGCCTGGTGGGCCGATGTGATCAAGGAGGCCGAGCACGGCGGCTTCCACAGCCGCGTGGTGCAGATCTCGCACCGCTACGGCATGATCCTGTTCATCGCCTCCGAGGTGATGTTCTTCGTTGCCTGGTTCTGGGCCTATTTCAACACCGCGCTGTTTCCCGGCGATGCGCAGGATATCGGGCGTCTGGCCTTCACCGGCGGCGTGTGGCCGCCGAAGGGCATCGAGACCTTCAATCCCTGGCACCTGCCGCTGCTCAACACGCTGATCCTGCTCACCTCGGGCACCACGGTGACCTGGGCGCATCACGCGCTGTTGGAGGACGACCGGCAGGGGCTGAAATGGGGTCTGGCGCTCACCATCTTGCTCGGCCTCACCTTCACTTGCGTGCAGGCATTCGAATATTCGCACGCGGCCTTCCACTACAGCGGCAATATCTACGGCGCGACCTTCTTCATGGCGACCGGTTTCCACGGTTTCCATGTCATCATCGGCTCGATCTTCCTGATCGTCTGTCTGGTGCGCGCTTTGAAGGGCCAATTCACGCCGACCCAGCATCTCGGCTTCGAGTTCGCCGCCTGGTACTGGCATTTCGTCGACGTGGTATGGCTGTTCCTATTCGCCTGCATATATGTGTGGGGCGCCGGCGTCGTGCATCCCGAATAGCCATCGCATGGTGGCTGATGGAAAAGGGCGGCGCAAACACGCCGCCCTTTTGTTTTGAGGAACGCAAAGATGGCTGACCAGCCGCTGCCGATTAGCCGAGGCTTGCTTGGGCGCTGCCCGCGCTGCGGCGAAGGCCATCTCTTCCAGGGCTTCCTGACGTTGCGCCCGGCTTGCGAGCATTGCGGTCTCAACTACGACTTCGCCGATGCCGGCGACGGCCCGGCGGTGTTCGTGATTTTGTTTGGCGGCTTCATTGTCGTGTTTGCCGCGCTGATCACCGAGTTCGTTTATCAGCCGCCTTATTGGGTGCATGCAGTCTTATGGATTCCGCTGATCCTGCTGGTGACGCTGGGACCGTTGCGGCCGATGAAAGGTCTGCTGATCGCGCTGCAGTACCATCACAAGGCGGAAGAGGGCAGGCTCGAGCATCGCGGTGATGTGTGAGAGCGCCGCTCGACCAAGGCCGCAGCGGCATATTCGGCGCAACGGTATTCACCGTCTGCGGCGTCGCCTTGCTGATCGGCCTCGGCATCTGGCAGCTCGAGCGCAAAGTCTGGAAAGAGAATCTGATCGCTTCGATCACCGCGCGCACAACGCAGGCGCCACGGGCTTTGCCGCTGCGCGACGACTGGCCCCGGCTCACGCAGCAGCAAGACGAATTTCGCCGCGTGAGTTTTCACGCCGAATTCCGCAAGGGCGAGCAGGCGCTGGTCTATAGCGCCGGTTCCGCCTTGCGCCCCGACGTGAGCGGCGCCGGCTATTGGGTATTTGCGCCGGCCCGGCTTGCCGACGGCAGCATTATCGTCGTCGACCGCGGCTTTGTGCCGTTCGACAAGAAGGCGGCGGCGAGCGGCGGCGTGCCGCAGGGCGCTATCGATATTGTCGGCGTCATGCGCTGGCCGGAAAAGCCCGGGCTATTCACGCCGGCCGCCGAGCCGCAAAACGACGTTTGGTATGCGCGCGACCTGCAGGCGATGGCGCAGTCAAGGAATTGGGCAACGGTCGCGCCATTTTACATCGACCAGGAATCTCCCGTGCCAGCCGACGGCTTGCCGCTGCCGGGCAAAGTGGTCGTCAACCTACCCGACAATCACCTGCAATACGCCATCACCTGGTTCGGCTTGGCGCTCGGCCTGACCGGCGTTTACACGCTGTGGCTCACGCGCCTCATCGCTGCGCGAAGGTGACGCATTTCTCTCGATAGAATGCTCGGCACGATTGTCGCCGATGGCGCGGCATGGTTTAGTGAGCGGTAGTCCCCATCCGCGCGGCTGGTAGATTTCCGCAGGAATGCCGCGTGAGACGCGTCCCGCCTTTAAATTTTCTGAATCGTGAATCGGGAGAAACCGCATGTCGCTGGCTGGTAAGAAAGTTGTCGTCGTCGGGGGTTCTTCCGGCATCGGTCTCGCAACCGCCGCGCTCGCAAAGTCCGAAGGCGCAGACGTCGTCATCGCCGCGCGCAATGCCGAGCGCCTGAAGGCGGCGGCGGATAAATTGCGAGCGGCCACCTTTGTGGCCGACGTCACCAGCGACGACAGCGTGACGACGCTTTTCCGCAATTGCGGGCCGGTCGATCACGTGATCGTCACCGCCGCGCAGCTGCGCACGGGCCCGTTCAAGACCGTATCCATGGATGACGTGCGCGCCACCATGGAAGGCAAGTTCTGGGGTGCCTGGCGCGTGGCGCGCGCGGCGGAAATCCGCGCTGGCGGTTCGCTCACATTGGTGTCTGGATTCCTCAGCATCCGCGCGCGGCCGAACTCCGCAATCGTCAGTGCGGCCAACGGCGCGCTCGAATCGCTCGCCCGCGCACTGGCGCTCGAACTCGCGCCAGTGCGCGTGAACGCCGTTTCGCCCGGGGTCATCGACACGCCGATTCGCGCCGCTATGCCGGAGGCGGCCCGGCGTGAGATGCTGAGCAAGGTCGCCGCGGCGTTGCCGGTTGGCCGCGTCGGCCTGGGCGAGGATGTCGCCCGGCAAATCTTGGCTTTCATGACGAATGGTTTTGCAACCGGTTCGATCGCCTACATCGACGGTGGCGCGTTGATCACCTGACGTTTGGCGAAGCGCCGCGTGGGCGTGCCGTGGGTGGCGGGCTTTCTTGTGAAAGCGACCGGCGGCGGCTAGTGTGGCCGCCAGCAGCGGCGGATAAGGCATAAAATATAGCCAACTCAATGCGTTATGTCTCAACGCGGGGCGAGGCCCCCGAGCTGAATTTCGTCGAAGTGATGCTCGCGGGCCTTGCGCGCGACGGTGGACTCTATGTGCCGGAAACATGGCCGTCGGTCATGAACGAGGCGATCGCCGGCTTTGCCGGACGGCCCTATGCCGAAGTCGCGGTCGAGGTGATCCGCCCCTTCGTCGGCGACAGCATTGCGGAGGCCGACCTCGCGCGCATGGCGCAAGAGGCCTACGGCACCTTCCGCCATCCGGCGACCGCGCCGCTTGTGCAGCTCGGTCCCAGCCTGTTCGTGCTGGAGCTGTTCCACGGGCCGACGCTCGCCTTCAAGGATCTGGCGATGCAATTGGTGGCGCGGCTGATGGACCACGTGCTGCACGCCCGCGGCGAGCGCACCACCATCGTGGTCGCGACCTCCGGCGACACCGGCGGCGCGGCGGTCGAAGCGTTCCGCGGCCGCAGCCCAAGTCGACCTGGTTGTGCTTGTTCCCGCAAGGGCGCATCTCCGAGGTGCAGCGGCGCATGATGACCACCGCGACCGACGCCAACGTGCATGCGCTCGCCATCGAGGGCACCTTCGACGACTGCCAGGCCTTGCTGAAGGCGATGTTCAATCACCATGCCTTCCGCGACCGCGTGCGGCTGTCGGGCGTCAATTCCATCAACTGGGCGCGCGTGGTCGCGCAGGCGGTCTATTACTTCACCGCCGCGGTCGCGCTCGGCGCGCCGCACCGCCGCATCGCCTTCACCGTGCCGACCGGCAATTTCGGCGACGTCTATGCCGGCTATGTCGCGCAGCGCTTAGGATTGCCGATCGACCGGCTGGTGGTGGCGACCAATGTCAACGACATCCTCGCCCGCGCCTTCGCGACCGGCGCCTACGAGACCCGCGACGTCATTGCGACCACATCGCCGTCGATGGATATCCAGGTCTCGTCCAATTTCGAGCGGCTGTTGTTCGAGGCCTACGACCGCGACGCCGGTGCGGTGCGTGCGCTGATGGGCTCGCTCGCGCAGTCGCGCCGCTTTACCGTGTCCTCGCATGCGCTCAAATCCATGCGCGCGCTGTTCACCGCGGATCGCGCCAGCGAAGAGGAAAGCGCCGCCACCATGCGCGCCACCATGCGCGAGGCCGGCTACGGCGTCGACCCGCATACCGCGGTGGCGCTGGCGGTGGCGGAAAAAGAGGCGCGCGATGCAGGCGTGCCCATGATAGTGCTGTCGACGGCCCATCCGGCCAAGTTTCCCGACGCCGTCGAAGCAGCCTGCGGCACGCGGCCGGCGCTGCCGGATTGGCTTGCCGATCTGCCGCAGCGGCCGGAGCGCATGACCGTGCTGCCGGCGGACCAGGCGGCGGTCGAAGGTTTTGTCTTGGCGGCGTCGCGGGCGGCGCGTGAAGGAGCAGCGGCATGAGCGTTGAGGTGACCCGTCTTGCGTCCGGCCTGTCGGTGGTGACCGACCGCATGCCGCATCTGGAATCGGCTTCGCTCGGCGTCTGGATCGGCTCCGGCAGCCGCGACGAGGCGACCGACGAGCACGGCATTTCGCATCTCTTGGAGCATATGGCGTTCAAGGGCACCAAGCGGCGCACGTCGCTGCAGATCGCCGAGACCATCGAAGCCGTCGGCGGCGATATCAATGCCGCGACCAGCGTGGAGAGCACCGGCTATTTCGCCCGCGTGCTCAAAGCCGACGTGCCGCTGGCGCTCGACGTGCTGTCGGACATCCTGTCGGAGCCGGCTTTCGATCCCGAAGAATTGCGGCGCGAGCAGAACGTCATCGTGCAGGAAATCGGCGCCATCGAAGATGCGCCCGACGACCTGGTGTTCGACCGCCTGCAGGAGACCGCGTTCCCCCAACAAGCGGTCGGCCGCTCGATCATCGGCACGCCGGAAACCGTGCGTTCATTCAATTCGACGCGGCTGCGCGACTACCTCGCCCGCAATTACCGCGGCCCCGACATGCTGGTGGCGGCCGCCGGCGCCGTCGAGCACGAGCGCGTCGTCGAGGAAGCCGAGCGGCGCTTTTCAACTTTCGCCGGACCGCCGGCGCCGGTGCCGGAGCAGGCGCACTTCCACGGCGGCAGCCGGATCGAGTCGCGCGATCTCGAGCAGGTGCATATTGCGCTCGCCTTGCAAGGCGTGCCGGTGCGCGACAGCGGTCTCTACAGTCTGCAAGTGTTCACCAGCGTCTTGGGCGGCGGCATGTCCTCGCGGCTGTTCCAGGAAGTGCGCGAGCAGCGCGGCCTGTGTTACGCCATTCACGCCTTCCACATGCCGTATTCGGACACCGGGATTTTCGGGCTCTACGCCGGCACCGACGAAGCGGACGCGCCGGAATTGATGCAGGTGGTGATCGACCAGATCGCCAACGCCACCGAGACGCTCAACGAAACCGAGATCAACCGCGCCAAGGCGCAGATGAAAGCCGGGCTGCTGATGGCGCTGGAAAGCTCGGAAGCCCGCATCGGGCAATTGGCGCGGCAGATGCTGGCCTATGGGCGCCCGATGCCGCTCGACGAGATCGTCGCCAAAGTCGACGCGGTGACGGTCGCCAGCGCCCGCGCCGCCGGCCGCGACCTCATTGGCCGCAGCCGGCCGGCCATCGCCGCGCTCGGGCCCGGCAACGGTCTTGAAAGCACGGCGGCAATCGCTGAAAGTCTTGTCCGCCGCGCCGCCTGATGCCGTGCGAGCGTTCTTACCGTCATGGCAATATTTCGCTCCGTAAGCTTTTCCGAACCGATGCCGGCCATCAACGGCGCCGGCGTTTTCCTGCGCGCGCCGCAGAGCGGCGACTATGCCGAGTGGGCGGCGTTGCGCGAAGTAAGCCGCGCCTTCTTGACGCCCTGGGAGCCGACCTGGCCGTCCGACGATCTCACCCGCGGCGCCTTTCGCCGGCGGCTACGGCGCTATGCCGAGGATCAGCGCAGCGATCTGGCTTACGCCTTCCTCATCTTCCGCGCCGACGATCACGCCATGGTCGGCGGCTTGACGCTTGCCAATATTCGCCGCGGCGTGGCGCAGGCAGGCTCCATCGGCTACTGGATCGGCGCGCCGTTTGCCCGCAGCGGTCATATGACCGCGGCGGTGCGCGCACTGGCGCCGTTCAGTTTTGGCACATTGCGGCTGCACCGGCTGGAAGCGGCCTGTATTCCCAGCAACGCCGCCTCGGTGCGCCTGCTGGAAAAGACCGGCTTTCAGCGCGAGGGCTATGCCCGCGAATATCTCTGCATCAACGGCGTCTGGCAGGATCACCTGCTCTATGCCCGCCTCAAGGACGACCCGGCGTGATTGGCAAGCGCCGCCTTGGGGTTGCCACGCTTGGCTTGTTATAAGGCCGGGACCGGGCAAGAAACGTGAGCGAAGAGATGGACGTTGAGGGATACGGGCTAATCGGCCGGGCGGGCGCGGCTTTGCTGGCGGCGCTGGCGCTCGGCGGTTGCGGCAGCACCGGTTTCATCAGCAAGTCGGCCGATATCTTCAATTTCCCGCAGAATCCGGTCGCCGACGCGAACGCGAAGGCGAGCCTTCCCAACACACCCGGCACCGGCGACTTCGATTGCCCCGAAGTCTCGATCCGCAACGGCGCGTCGACTTTGATAATCGGCAGCAAGCCGGGGGGCGAGCCCTCGGCGCTCGACCTGCGCTATCAGGGAACCATCACCAAGACCGCGCGCGAATGTCACGTGAACTCCGGTCTCGTGACCATAAAGGTCGGCATCGAGGGCCGCGTCATCACCGGCCCGGCCGGCGGGCCCGGTACGGTCGACGTTCCGTTGCGCATTGCCGTGGTGCAGGAAGGCGTGCAGCCAAAAACCATTATGTCCAAGCTCTCGCATGTGCAGGTGACGGTGACCGGCACATTCGATCGGCCGACCTTCACGCTGGTCGATCCGGACATCGCGTTTCCGATTCCGGTCCCGCTCGCGGCCATCGATTCGTATGTGGTCTATGTCGGCTTCGATCCGCTCGGCGCGCAGGCGGAAAAGCCGACCAAGAAGCCGCGCGCCCGCCGCCGCACCAAGCCGGCGCCGCAGCTGAGACCGGCGGTGAGGCCGGGCCAGAGCTAGGCGCTGCGCGCACGGCGGTCATTCTCGCACGCGCCTTTAGGGGCGGCAGGCGCGAGCAAGAATCCGACGGAATTGGCCAGGACGTCTGCTCGCAAATTGAGACTGGCAGCGGCGTGTGGAAACGCCTGCTTTTGCCCCAGAAGCGGACTCTTAACCGCCGTCGCGTGATGTCCTTCAAGGGCCAATACCGGCCATTGGCTTTGTCCGCTTCATCGGGCCTTCATCTGCTTTGCGAGAAAATTCACAAAGCGCATGGTGAGACTGCCCTCGGAGACGTTGCTCGGCCAAACGACATGGGCGCCGGCTGCCATTAGGTCCCATCGCGGCTTGAGCTCGACGAGCCACCCTTCCATAATGTCTGGAGCGACTAGGCAGCGCGGAATTATAGCAACGCCCATCCCTGAAAGAGCCATGCGGCGCAGCGATGCGGCGCTGTCAACCTCAATTGCCACTTTGGCACGTATCGAAGGCACCTCGCCGGATTTGCTGATCAATTGCCTGGCGACCGGAAACTGGACAAGCTTGATCCAGTCGAGCGTTTCCAAGTCATCCACGCGCTTCGGCAGTTTCTTGTCTGCCAGATAGTCAGGTGAAGCGACGAGCGCGCGGGGAATGTCGCAGAGCTTGCGGGTCTTGTAACGCGAGTTGTCAAGCCAACCGATACGCACTGCCGCATCGTAGGTGCTGCCGATCAGTTCGATCTTCTGGTCGGAAAAGCTGATCGATAGCTCGACCTTCGGGTGCGATTTAGCGAAAGCAACGAGATGGTCGAAATAAGGAGTGTTTTCAAACACTGCGCCGGTCACCGCGACTTTCAGCCGGCCGGCCGGCAGATCGGTGTGGCTGCGGATCGCGTCCAAACCGGCTTGGGCTGCCTCGACCATTTTCGTGCTGGCATCGAATAAGCGGCGGCCGTCACTCGTCAGCGAAATCTTGCGGGTTGAGCGGTAAAGAAGCGCGGTGCCAAGGTTGGTTTCGAGCTGCGCGACATGGTGGCTGATCACTGACGGAGAGAGATTGAGCGCTTTGGCTGCAGCACGAAACGTCCCGGCCTCGACGACCTTGCGGAACACCGCCATCGCTCTCAGCTGATCTTCCATTGTTCAATATTATCGAACATTGAATTCGATTTGAAGCATATTTTCTTGCTTTGCGTTTTGGAGAATGGTCGCGATTGCCGCAATTACACACGGCACTGGCAAGCGAATCCGATCAATCACATCGACTTTACGGAGGTTGAAGTCATGGCCGAGATCCTCGCCACCCAGCCGGACGCCGTGCCGCCTCAAGCTGAAATGCCGTCGCCACAGCAGAAACTACTTCAGATCGCTACGGCCTATTGGGCGTCAAGTACGCTGTATTTCGCAGCGCAGACGGGCCTGCCCGACCGACTGGCAGATGCACCAAAAACGGCGGACGAACTCGCCCAGGAAACCGCAAGCGATCCGCGATCCATGTACCGCGTAATGCGGACGCTCGCCGGCATGGGCATCTTCACGGAGGATTCCAGCCACCGGTTTGCGTTGACGCCGATGGGCGAGGCGCTCAGGACCGGCACACCCGGCTCGGTTCGTTCCTCGGTGCTGATCCTGGCGGGGCTGTGCGCGAAGGCCTTGGACGAACTGCCTTATTCAGTCGCGACCGGAAAACCCGGATTTGAAAAAGTTTTCGGTCTGCCGTGCTTCGACTGGCTGGCAAAGCACCCGGCCGAGGCGTCGATGGTCAGCGAAACCATGGTCGGGTTTCACGGCGCCGAGCCGGCAGCGGTTGCCGCGGCCTATGACTATTCCCAGTTCGACACGGTTGTGGATGTTGGTGGCGCCACCGGCAACCTGCTAGCCGCGGTCCTCGGCCACCATGCCAAGCCGCGCGGCATCCTCTTTGATCGTCCGCATGTCGTTCGAGATGCGCCGGCGCTGCTTCAAACGCACGGACTGGCGGATCGCGTCACCATCGCATCAGGTGACTTCTTCGACAGCGTTCCCTCCGCCCATGGCGTCTATCTGCTGTCGCATATCATCCACGACTGGACCGAGGCCCAGTGTTTGACGATCCTCGGCAACTGCCGCCGCACGATGACGTCGAACAGCCGATTGCATATCATCGAAATGGCGCTTCCGAGCGGGAACACGCCGCACCCCGGCAAAATGCTCGACGTGATCATGCTGACCTTTGCCGGCGGGGAAGAACGCACTGAACCGGAATATAGGGACCTGCTCGACAAAGCTGGATTCCGCATGACGCAGGTCGTCCCCACGTCCTCGGCGGTGAGTATCATCGAAGCAGTGCCCAAATGACGATACCGGGAGATACCTGCGCTTGGAGACCGGCGATGTACGCTGCACCTGATCCCTTCTCGTTCCACCCGGAACTGCGCGACAAGATTTCGGATCCTATGGGTTCACCCTTGCGCACTCTCACCACGACAAAACTGGCCGCCGTGTCCAAAGAACGCGGGCTACCCATGGATTGGTGGTATCCAGACAGCAAGCGCGAAGCTGAGCGTATTGAATTTCTGTCAGCCAACCGAGACACCGACCTCTGGGTTTTCGGATATGGCTCTTTGATGTGGGATCCGGCGCTACGATTTGAAGAGGTGCGGAGGATGCACCTTCCCGGCTATGCCCGTAGCTTCATCCTCAAAGACATTTATGGTGGCAGAGGCACAGTTGATGCGCCTGGCTTAATGGTTGCCTTGGATTCGGGACCTGGTTGCGACGGGCTGGCCTACAGGATTTCTGGCAAAAATCTTGATGAAGAAACAGAGGTTCTTTGGCGACGCGAAAGGATTGGACCCGCGTATAAGCCGGTCTTTGCCGAGGTCGTTGGCGCAGATACCCGAATAAGGGCGCTCACATTCGTGGCAGATCACGAGGCTGATCTGATTGATGCAAGCCTTACCAGAGCGCAGCAGATAGAATATTGCGCAACCGGCAAGGGCTTTATGGGGTCAAGCCTGGACTATCTGAAGAATATTCATCGACAGTTCGCTGCGCTTGGCATTCAGGATGATGACGTATCCGAGTTGCTGCGCGAAACCGAAGCCTTTCTCAATTCATGACCGATGCCGGGCAAATGACGCGATGGGTCATATGCGAACCTGATGAGACGCCCGCGCCATGTCTGCTTTACCTGCAATGGGGGACATTGGTAGCTTATTCGCGCGCGTCCATCCGCTCGCTTGAGACAGCATCCTACGTCGGAAGATTTAAGCGCCCGCTGGCGGCGGGACGAGCCGTGCCGATAATCGCGCAAACCGTTTGGCGTCAGTTCAACTTCTTGCTGACGTCGTCGATGCCTTTGGCGATCAGCTCGTTGGCGAGTTGGCCCTTGGCCTCTTGCGCGAGGATCTTCTCGGCGGCGGCGACCGCGGCTTCCGCGGCGGCGCTGCGCACGTCGGCGACCGCCTGCGCCTCGGCCTGGGCGATCTTGGTCTCGGCCATCTTGGTGCGGCGGGTGACGAAGTCTTCGACCTTGGCCTTGGCCTCGACGGCGAGGCGCTCGGCCTCGGCCTTGGCGCCGGCCACGATCTCCTGCGCTTCGCCCTCGGCCTCCTGGTGCTTGCGCTCGTACTCGGCAAGCAGCTGCGCGGCTTCGTCCTTGAGCCGGCGCGCCTCGTCGAGTTCGGCCTTGATGCGTGCGCTGCGATCGTCAAGCGCTTTGGCAACCATGCGGTGCGCGCCGATATAGCCGAGCAAGCCGAGGAATACGAAGAAGCCCAGCGCGACCCAAAATTCAGCTTCGAGCAACATTGGCCAATTCCATTATCGTTTTGCGCATGATCTTCTCCGAAAACCGGTGCCCACTTTTCGGGATCATGCGCTACCGTTTGAGCGCTTCGGTGACGGCGTCGGAAACGGCCGTGTCGCTTGGCGCCGAGCCGATCAGCCGCTCGACAATGGCGCGGGCGGCATCCTCGGCGATACCGCGCACATTGCTCATCGCCGCCTGCTTGGTGGCGGCGATCGTCTTCTCGGCCTCCGCCAGCTTGACGTTGAGCTGATCTTCCAGCGCTTTGCGGCTGGCTTCAGCCGCGGCGGCCTGCTTGGCATGCGTCTCGTTGGCGATCGCCTGGGCGCGGCCGCGGGCGTCGGCCAGCGCCTTTTCGTAGGCCGCCAGCGCCTCCTCCGATTGCTGCTTGAGCGAACCGGCCTCGGCGATGTCGTTGTCGATGTGCTTCTGCCGGCTTTCGATGACTTTGGCCACGCGCGGCAGCGCCCACTTCGCCATCAGCACATAGAGCAGCACGAAGGTGAAGACGAGCCAGACGAGCTGCGACGGGAAGGTATGCGCGTTGAACGGCGGAAAGCCGCCGCCGTGCTCGCCCTTCGGGACGGCTTCGGTGCTCGTGGTGTGGGTCGGCTCGGCCATCGTCGGCGCCGTGCAGCCTTAGAGCGCGAACAACAGCAGCAGCGCGATCAGCAGCGAGAAGATGCCGAGCGCTTCGGTGATGGCGAAGCCGAAGATCAGGTTGCCGAACTGGCCCTGCGCGGCCGACGGATTGCGGATCGCCGCGGCCAGATAGTTGCCGAAGATGATGCCGACGCCGACGCCGGCGCCGCCCATGCCGATCGCGGCGATACCGGCGCCGATGTATTTCGCTGCCACTGGATCCATGATGAAGCTCCTTCTGGTTTTGCGGCTCGGGCCGTCAGTGGCCCGGATGAATCGCATCGTTGAGATAGATGCAGGTGAGGATCGCGAACACGTAGGCCTGCAGAAAGGCCACCAGCATCTCGAGCGCGGTGAGCGCGACGATCATGGCGAACGGCAGCACGCCGCCGACCCAGCCGATGGCGCCAAGCGCGCCGCCCAACAGGATGATGAAGCCGGCGAATACCTTGAGCGCGATGTGGCCGGCCAGCATGTTGGCGAAAAGACGCACGCTGTGCGAGATCGGGCGCGAGATGAACGACAGGATCTCGATGGCGACGATCATCGGCAGGATGTAGATCGGCACGCCCTTCGGCACGAACAGGTTGAAGAAGTGGAAGCCGTGCCGGATCAGCCCGTAGATCAGAACGGTAAAGAACACCAGAAGCGCCAGCGTGGCGGTGATGATGACGTGGCTGGTGACGGTGAACCCGTACGGGATCAGGCCGAACATGTTGAGCGTCAGCACGAACGTGAAGATCGTGAACACGAAGGGGAAGAACCGCATGCCCTCCGAGCCGGCGGTCGAGCGCAGCATGTTGGCGACGAATTCGTAAGTCAGCTCGGCGGCCGACTGCAGGCGCGTCGGAACCTCTTTGCTGCCGGCGGTGCCGACGACAAGGAACAGCGTGAGACCGAGGACCGCCACCAGCATGAAGGCGGCCGAATTGGTGAAAGCGATCTCGGCATTGCCGATCTTGCCGATCGGAAACAGATTGGTGATCTGGAACTGATGGATGGGATCCATGACGGCGTCTTAATCGTTCAATTTTCTCTCGCGCGTGACTCCGGCCGCGCGCATCACGTTAAGAATCCCGGCGGCAAAGCCGAGCAGCAGAAACACTATGAGCCCCCACGGCGTCGTGCCCAGCCACCGGTCCAGCAGCCAGCCGATCACCGCGCCCGCAACCACCCCTCCCACCAGCTCGGTTGACAGCCGGAAACCGCGGGCAAACGCCGATGCATCGGCGGACGGACGAGGACCGGAGTCGTTTTCGGATGGTCGGCTCGCCGTTGCGAGCCGTTCGCCGAGACGCTGGAGCCTCGCGGAGAGAACGGCTTCCTCGTTCGGTGGGTTTTTGCGGTCGCCTTTGCCGCGCGCGTCGTCAGGCATGCCTTCGACTCGCGATGAAAAGGGCTCCGCTCTTGCCCGCCGCCCTAAAAGCCGCGCGGACCATACTGATGACGTTTCTTTGAGTCAAGAAACGGCAGGGGCAAGCTAAGTATATGATAATAGAGGAAAAATGTGTCCTTAATCGCCGTGTTTCGGCGCCCTTGCGTGCACTGCGGCAAATCATCAATGGGCTGGTCTGCCCAATTCAGCGCCGCTATCGGCGGTGCTAGGCTTGCACGCCGAGGGATAGCGGCCGGAACGGACAAGTGCCATGCGGATTTCCAGCGTCGCGATTGTGGTTGCTTTGCTGGCCGTGATGCCGGCGTCGGCGACCGATACCTCGTCGAAGCTGCCGCCCAACCGCTACATCTTCAACCGGGTGGCGGACGGCTTCATGCGTCTCGACAATCGGACCGGACAGGTCGCCCATTGCAACCAGCGCGAAGGCGCTTGGATCTGCCAGGTGGTTCCGGAACGCCGCGCGGCGCTGGAAGAAGAAATCGTTCGTCTACGGGACAAGATCGCTAACCTGCAGAAGGAAATTGCACGCCTGCGCGCGCGCCCGGTCGCCACGCCGTCGTCCAAGCCGATGCCGGAGGACAGTCACGCCGGGCCGAAGGTTGCAACGCAAGACAATCCGCCGGCGCACGGCAATATCGCGCGCGCCCGCGCCTTCATCGTCCATACCTGGCGTCAGCTCATGGACATGCTGGCCAACTTGCAAAAGGACGTGACACGCAAGGGCTAGCCCCGCGCGTGTTTGCATGAGCCGTGCCCGGCCGTCTGTCAGAAATCGTTCGCGCCACGCCGCAACTGATCGCCAGCGCCACGCTGCAGATCGAGAGCGGCGGCATCGGACTTATCGAGATCACGCGCGATGTTGCCGCCTTCGTCGACGAGATCGCAGCCGGCGAGGGGACGTTGCTGGCTTACTTGCGTCACACGTCGGCCTCGCTCACGATCCAGGAAAACGCCGATCCGGACGTCCGGCGCGATTTGTTGACGGCGCTCGATCGCCTGGCGCCGGAGGACGCGCCCTGGGTGCACGTCGTCGAGGGACCGGACGACATGCCGGCGCATGTCAAAGCCATGCTCAGCGGCGTGTCGCTGCATGTGCCGGTGCGCGCCGGCAAGCTCGCGCTCGGCACCTGGCAGGGCATCTATTTGATCGAGCACCGGCGCGCGCCGCACCGCCGCGAGGTCGTGCTGCAATTCATCGGCAGCCGGCGCTAGCGCCGGGTGCGAATACTAGCGCGCCCCTATATCCAACCCGGTGAGCGCGATCAGCAGCGCGACCGTCCACATGGCGATCGCGATCGCCGACGTCCACAGCGCGAAATTGAGATAGGTCTCGCGCAGCACCGTCGCGCTGACGCGCTGGGCAAAGGCGTCGGGCGGCCGCAATTCCTTCGGCAGATACAGCCACATCTCGGTCCTGCGGTAGGGCTTGGTGCGCGCCTCGTGCGCCTTGTAGAGCAGGATGGCGACTATCAGGATGGTCGCGGTGCCGCCGGCCTTGAACGCCAGCCGCAGGTCGTAGGACAGGCCGACCATCAGGCAAAAGATCGCCAGCGCGCCGAACATGCACGCGCGCTGCACGGTCTGGAATGCGATCCGCCGCATCCGCTCCATGGGACGCTTCGCTGCCTCGTGACCCCCACTCCGGGCGAGCGCTATTCTAGCGTGGTTTGCAGCGTGCCGGCGTTCACGAACTGGTGCGCGGGAGCGGGCGACGGCCCGGCTTGCGCCAGGCCCGATGCCAGCGCCATCAGCAAAGCCCAGCAATAGAGCAGGCCGGCAAAGCCGGAGGCGCCCTTGGCGAAGTGCAGCAGCAGCAATTCGAAATAGCCGCGGGCCCAGCGCCGGCCGTCCTCGCCCGGCGGCCGCGCCTCCTCGGGCAGGGCGCGCCAGACCTCGCTGCGCTCGAGCCGCTCTTCGGTCAGGAAATACGCCCGCACCAGCAGGCCGACGGCAAAGATCAAGGCGATGCTGGCGCCGATCTCAAAGGCCAGCGCCAGCCGGAAGCTGAAGGCCAGCATCAGGACCATGGCGGCCAGCGTAACGAAGCCGGCGTCGCGCGCGACCGTGAAAAAAGCAAACCGCATAAAGGGCTTCATGGTCTCTCCGTTTTGACCACCGTCCCCCCAGAGTCCCGCGACCAAAAAGCAAGCGCCGTGCCAAGCCGCCGCCGGCGTCGCCGCACCGAGAGGCAAAACCCCAGTGCCATCGATAGGTTCCGTACCTGCCCGCGGCATTGAGGAAACGACCGACCGTTGCGGCCGCCGGTGCGGCAAACGGACAATTCGCCTAAAAATCGAACCGCGGCGGCGCGGCGCCTTGTTCGCCGAGCGCCCGCTTGTTAGGCAACGAGCCACCGGGCAGCTTCGGCCCGGCGCCGCGATGGGCACCATGACCTCGCTTCTTGAAAATGCCGGCGGTTTCCTGCGGCAGGTCGCGGCCTTGTTCGGCGTCGGGGGCGACACCGGCCCCGTCGACAGCGTGGTGGCGCTCGAGAATTTCGTCGCGACCCGCTCGGCCTATGTGGCGCAGAAGACGCTCTACGGCTACGTCAAGACGCGCATGGGCATGCGCTACGTGGCCATGTTCAACGACAAGAACATCATCGCCTCGCTCAACGTCGCCAAGCTGCACGTCTTCGCCGCCTGCCTGTCCGACCTGACCCTTTATGCTGTCGCCACCGCGTTGCACGGGCTTGCCGTCGGCAACGACGAGCGCGAGGCCATGGCGCGCGGTTGCTACGCGGCCGGCTTGCGCGACAACACCGGCGAAGCGCCGGAGCAATTTTCCGCGCCGGACTGCATCGCCGAATTCGACCGCCGTCTGGCCGAGACCGACTGGAGCCGCGCCGGCCGGCCGGACAATTTCACGCATAGCCCGCGCGCGCTGATGCAGTGGGCCCCCATTGCCGAGAACCTGAAAGCGTTCGACGGCGAGATCGTCGAGAACTCGGTCAAGTATTCCTGGCGCGATATTCGCGAGCAGTTCGCGAAGCGGCTCGACGCCGCTGCGGTCGGCGCCGACTGGGCGCGGCGCGCAGCGTGACCGGAAACGACGCGGGCGTGTGCTATTTGTGGAAGTAAGAATAGATCAAATTGGCGGCTTCGCCCTCCAGCGGGAACGAGAGCATGCCCATCACCGAATAACCGAGCAGCCACGGCATCAGATAAAACCGGATCATGAAGAAGAACCAGGCGACGTAGAGCGGGATCACCAGCTCCATCAGGAAGCTTGGGGTAATCGGCCCGAACAGCTTGAGCAATGGATTGGTCACCCGCACGAAAAATCGCATGAAGAAGAAGCTCGAATCCTGCGGCAGGAAGAAGCCCATCGCGGTGCGCCCGATCAGCGTCCACATGATGATGCCGAGGATGTAGTCGATGACGACGACCCAGATCGGGAAGATGGAAAGCGGCGCATTGGTCATGGCGCGTTCTTAGCATGCTCTGAAATAAATGAGGGGCGGGAAATTTTCCCGCCCCCCACGATTGCTTAGCCGGACGATCAGTGCGTCTGGGCGAGGATCGTGCCGCCAGTGGGTATGCGGACCTCGTCGACCATCCTCTGCGTCTCCGCATCGGGCTCCGGAGTCATCAGGGTGACCGCCACCATGGCGATCAAGCTGACCGGCATGCCGATCATCCCGAACCGCAGATGGTCGATAGCGAACCACAGCGCGCCGCCGTGTTCGACGTACCAGAGGTAGAAGGCGCCGGCGAGGAAGCCGCAGACCATGCCTGCGATCGCGCCTTCGCGGTTGGCCCGTTTCCACCACACACCAAGGATGAGCGGGAAGAACAGACCGGAGCACGCGAAGTCGAACGCCCAAGCCACCGCACCGAGAATGCCGGTGAGCTGGAGCGATGCGATCGCGCACGCCGCCACGCCGATGATGACCAGAAGGATGCGGGCCACGATGAGACGCAGCCGGACATCCGCGTTCGGGTCGATCATCTTGTAGAACAAGTCATGGCTGAGCGCGTTGGCGATCGCCAGCAGCAACCCGTCGGCGGTCGACATGGCCGCCGCCAGGCCGCCGGCGGCGACCAGACCGGAGATCACGTAGGGCAGGCCGGCCATTTCCGGCGTTGCCAGCACGACGATATCCGGACGCATGAAGAACTCGTTGAGCTGCAGGATTCCGTCATGATTGCTGTCGGAAATATGCAGCATGCCAACGGCCGACCAGTTCTTGATCCAAGCCAGATCGGACACCGCGGCAAACGACTTGCCGATGATGGCGGTCGGAAGGTTCGGATCGAGCAGTTGCAGCTTGGTCAGGGTCGCCAGGCACGGCGCGGTGAAGTACAGCAGGAAGATGAACAGCAGCGAAAAGGCCACCGACTTCCGGGCCGCCCGCACCGACGGGGTCGTGAAGTAGCGCATCAGGATGTGCGGTAAGGACGCGGTGCCGCACATCATGCAGACGCAAAGCGTGAAGAACTTCCAGCTTTCCAGAGTCGAGCCGGTCGCGTTGATCGGCGTTTTCAGGTAGCTGAGGCCCTTGAACAACTCGGTCGCGGCCGCGCCGAGCTTCACCAGCGGCTGCAGTTCTTGAATGCGGTGCACGGCACCGCCGTAGGAGAAGTGCGGGATGATGCCGAAGCCCTGTACGTTGGACATCCAGATCACCGGGGTCAGGTAGGCGATGATCAGCACGATGTACTGCGCCACCTGCGTCCAGGTCACCGCCCGCATGCCACCCAGCATCGAGCACATCAGGATGGCGACGAGGCCGACCCAGATGCCGACGCCGAACGGGATCTGCAACGCGCGCGCGGCAATGGTGCCGGAGGCGTTGATCTGCGCCGTCACGTAGGTGAACGAAGCCACCACCAGGACGATCACAGCGCACATGCGCGCCAAGTTGCCGCCGTAGCGCGTGCCGATGAAGTCCGGCACCGTGTAGCAGCCGAACTTGCGCAGGTAGGGCGCCATCAGAGCGTTCACCAGCACATAGCCGCCGGTCCAGCCGACCACGAAGGCCATGTAGATGTAGCCGCCGAAATAGACGCCGCCGGCCAGCGCGACGAACGATGCGCCCGACATCCAGTCGGCCGCCGTCGCCATGCCGTTATAGACCGCCGGCACCTCGCGTCCCGCCACGTAGTAGGCGTCGAGTTGCATGGTGCGCGAAAGCCAGCCGATGATCGCATAAATGCAGATCGTGAAGCCGACGAAGAGAATGCCGATCGTTGCGGCGCTCACCCCCAGTTTGCTGAGGATGGACATCAACAGGATGAAGACGATGAACCCGCCCGTGTAGATCCCATAGATCTTCGGTAGGTTGTCGACCAGTCTGCCTTGTATACGGAATACCATGACGCGCCCCCTTTACTCTTCGCCCATGCCGAATTCGTCGTCGATTCTATCCTGCATCATGTTCTGGATAAAAATCAGCAAGACGAATGCGATCAGCGAGCCCTGAGCGGTGAAGTAGAAGCCGAGCGGGAAGCCGATGAACTTGATCGAGTTCAAGTCATACGCGTACCACGGCAACACGAACGCGAAGATAGCCCAGAGGATCAAGATGACGTACGTGAGGTTCCGCGTTTTCACCCAATGTTGTTCTCTTTTTTCGTCGTTTGCAGCCATGGTCGTTACCTCCTTGTGAGTGCCTCGTGCACGAAGGCACCGCTGCTGTTCCGCACGTTATGGCGACCGGACACGAAAGTGATCGGTATCGGGTCGTACGGCACCGGCGCGTTTGTTGATTTTATTGCCCGGCATCGCTTCGCACCGTTCCCCCGCTTCGGTCGTTGTCGACCGAGCGCGGCGGCGGACGATTCGAATTCAGTCGCCTCCCTAAGTATGCCGATCCCGCGTGCTGCGGATCGGACATTGTTGTTTTTGAGGGAGCCTTGACAGTCCCGATGCGGCGCCCCCCGACTGGCCGCATTGCACCCGGTCGCGTCACCGGACAGACCAAGGTTAAAATATATTAACACTAGACAACCTGCATCCTTATTCGACTTTCGGCCAAGTGCGCGTTCTATCTATCTTGCATTGCAGCACTTATTTCGCTTGCCCCACGCAACTCCTTGATCCTGAATGCTACTTCGAACTAGTTGTCGATGCTGCGTCGCACTGTCTTTGGGTTAGGCGCTTTGCCGGGCGCCGCAACGCGTGCCCGTTGCAGGACCAAAATGATGTAGATTGCCGGGGCTGGAGCCGGCATGCGGTCATGCCGGCGCTTCGAGAGGTTATTTCGGTTGAGTGACGGCTCGCGCTATCGGTTATTGATTGCCGACGATCATCCGCTGTTCCGCGGCGCGCTACGCGAAGCCGTGTCGGGATTGCTGGAACAAGTCGATATCGCCGAAGCCGGCTCATTCGACGAAACCGTCGAATTGCTGGAGCGAGACAGCGACGTCGATCTCATACTTCTCGATCTGCGCATGCCGGGCGTGCGCGGCTTCTCCGGCCTGATGTACTTGCGCGCGCAATATCCGAGCGTGCCGGTGGCCGTGGTGTCGGCGAACGACGATCCGGCCGCGATCCGCCGTTGCATGGAGTTCGGCGCCTCCGGTTTCATCCCCAAGACGCTCGGTGTCGACGCGATGCGTCGGGCGATCTCGCGCATCCTGGGCGGCGGCGTATGGACGCCGCCGGATGTGGACCTGCGCGCCGGCTCGGACACGGAGACCGCCGAGCTGATGGCACGCATGGCGACGCTGACCCCGCAGCAAGTGCGGGTGCTGATGATGCTGTCGGAGGGCCTGCTCAACAAACAGATCGCCTTCCAGCTCGGCGTCTCGGAGGCGACGGTGAAGGCGCACGTTTCCGCCATCCTGCAGAAGCTCGGCGTCGAAAGCCGCACGCAGGCGGTGATTGCCGCGGCCAAGATCGAAACCGGCGAGTCGCCGCAAGGCGCGGCGGCGGAGGGGTAATCTTCCGCTGTCGTCCCCGCGAAAGCGGGGACCCAGTACACCGCAATCTATCGATAGGGCACGAAATACTGGATCCCGAGTCCCGCTGGCGCTCGCCCGGGATGACAGCTTGCGCTGTCACTCCGCCGCAGCTACCCGCAGCACGCGCCATTGCGCCAGCAGCGCGCGCAATGCCGCCGGCTTGAGCGGCTTGTTGAGCACCTGGATGCCTTGCGCGCGCGCCGCTTCGCGCACCGACGGCGAGCGGTCGGCGGTGATCAGAATCGCCGGCAGCTCGGCGCCGTACAGGCGGCGCAGCTCGATGATCGCCTCGATGCCGTTGCCGTGGTCGAGATGGAAGTCGACCAACAGGCCATTCGGCAGGACCGGACTTTCCGCGATCGCCTGCAGAGCGCTCGCAAGATCCGGCGCCTTGATCACTTGGCAGCCCCAGCCGTGCAGCAACGTTTCCATGCCGTCGAGCACGGCCGGCTCGTTGTCGATGCACAGCGCGGTGGTGCCGGCGAGCTGGCTGGGATCGATGCCCGGTCCCGCGCGCTGCGGCAGCTCGATCGGCGCGGCGCTCGAGCGCGCAACGGTGACGGCAAAATGCGAGCCGCGCCCAAGGCTCGAATCGACGTGCACCGCGCAGCCCAGCACCCGCGCCACGCGCTCGACGATTGACAAGCCAAGCCCCAGCCCGCGCGCGATCTTGGCGCCCTGATCGAGCCGGTGAAACTCGACGAAAATGTCGCGCTGCTTGGACTGCGGAATGCCGACGCCGGTATCGTAGACGTCGATGCGCAAGCCGTCGCCGCGGCGCCGGCAGCCGACCAGGACTTTGCCGCTCGGGGTATATTTGACGGCGTTGGAGATGAGGTTCTGCAGCAGCCGTCGCAGCAGGCGGCGATCCGAGCGCACCACCAGCGAGCAGGGCACGATCTTTAATTCGAGCCCGCGCGCGGCCGCCAGCGGCGCGAATTCGAGCCCGATCTGGCGAATGAGCTCGTCGATGCGGAAGCTGGCAAATTCCGGCCGCATCACGCCGGTATCGAGACGCGACATGTCGAGCAGCGCGCTGAAGATTTCCTCAACCGCTTCGAGCGAGGCGTCGATATTGTCGACCAGCCTGCGGTCCTCGCGTCCGCCCTGTCGCTCGATCAGGCTGGTGACGTAAAGCCGGGCGGCATTGAGCGGTTGCAGAATGTCGTGGCTGGCCGCCGCGACGAACCTGGTCTTTGAGATATTGGCGGCATCGGCCTCGCCCTTGGCGCGCGCCAGCGCCGCATTGAGGCGGGTGAGTTCCTCGGTGCGCTGCTGCACGCGCCGCTCCAGCGTCTCGTTGGCGCGTTCGAGCGCCTCCGCCGCTTCGACGCTCGGCGTAATGTCGGTGAACGTGGTGACGATGCCGCCGTCCGGCATGCGGTTGGCGCGCACCTCGATCACCGGCCCGGGCTCGGCGAAACGTTCCAGGAAGGGCTCGGTGCCGGAAACGTAGAGCGCGATCTGATCGCGCACGAAGCCGTCGATGCGGTCGGGGCCGATGTTGCCGCGCCGGCCGTTAAAGCGAAGGATTTCCGACAGGCTGACGCCGATACGGGTGAAGCTCGGCGGCAGATCGAGGATTTCGCCGAACTGGCGGTTCCAGCAGATCAGCGACAGATCCTTGTCGAACACCGCGATGCCCTGGCGCACATGGTCGAGCGCGGTCTGCAGAATTTCGCGGTTGTATTGGATGGCGGCGTTGGCGTCGTCGAGCAGCTTCAAGGCCGCCTTGGTCGACACCGTGCGCTTGCGCAGCAGCAGCGACAGCACCAGCCGCGATGAGGCGGCGCCGATCGCCGAAGCGAGTACGTGTTCGGCGTAACGCACCAGGCGGAAATCGGCCTCGTCCGCAGCGTCGAGGCTGATCCGATGGGTGGCGGCAAAATTGTCGAAGGCGGTGCGGGTGCGCTCCTCGCCGAAATAGCGGGCAACGGTCGTGGTCAATTCCTCCACCGTCACCGACGAGCGCCACAGCCGGAAGCTGGGCGCGATCGGCGCAAGATTCGTGGGCACGAACAGATTGGCCTGCAGGCGCTCGATCGACGACGGCGCGCGCAACAGCGAGACGCCGATATAGGCGGCGACGTTGAGCCCCAGGCTCCAGATCACGCCGTGCACCAGCGGCGGCAGATCGAGGCCGAACAGGCTTTGCGGCCGCAACGCCGCGATATTCCATGGGCCGTGCACGAGGATGTGCTGGCCGATGAATCCGACATCGGCAAAGCTCGGCAGCAGCAGCGTATAGCCCCAGACCAGAATTCCGGCGCTCATGCCGACGATGGCACCGATTGCGGTCGCGCGCCGCCAAATCAATCCGCCGAAGAACGGCGGCGCCAGCTGGGCAACGGCCGCAAACGAGAGCAAGCCGATCGAGGCGAGCTGAGCGTCGCCCGCCGAGCGGTAATAGAAATAGGCCAGAACCAGAATAAGAAAGATGGCGATACGCCGGATCATGAGCAGCAGCGAGCCGATGTTTTCGCGGCCGCTGAGCAGCGCTTCGCGTCGCTGCAACACGAACGGCATGACCAGGTCGTTGGAAATCATGATCGACAGCGCCACCAATTCCACGATCACCATGGCGGTCGCCGCCGACAGCCCACCGACGAATGTGGTGATGGCGAGGATGTTCGAGCCGGCGTGCAACGGCAGCGCCAGCACGAACATGTCGCTGTCGACCGTGCCGGCCCGGAAGGTGAGCAGGCCGGCAACCGCGATCGGCACCACGAACAGGTTGATCAGCACCAGATAGAGCGGGAACATCCATGCCGCGCGCTTGATCTCGTTCTCATTGTTGTTTTCCACCACGGTGACGTGGAACTGGCGCGGCAGCAGGATAATCGCCACGAACGACAGCAGGGTCGTCGCCAACAGCGTGGTGAAATTCGGCTCGCCGGCGAGGATGCCGGCGGTCTTGGCGTGCCGCGCGGCCTCGGCAAACAGCGCGCCGGGACCGCCGAAGATCCAGAAGGTGATGAAGATGCCGACCGCCAAGAAGGCGACCAGCTTGACGATCGACTCGGTGGCGATCGCCAGCATCAGCCCGTCCTGATGCTCGGTGGCATCGACGTGGCGGGTTCCGAACAGAACGGCAAAGGTCGCCATCGACAGCGCGACCAGCAGCGCGATGTCGCCGAGCAGCGGATGGGCGATTCCGCCAACCGGCGTGGAATGGGCGAGGATCGTCTCCAGCGAGGATGACACCGCTTTGAGCTGTAGCGCGATGTAGGGAATGGTGCCGATAATGGCGATCAGTGCGACGGTGGCGGCAACCGTCTGGCCCTTGCCGTAGCGGGCGGCGATGAAATCGGCGATCGAGGTGATGTTCTGCTCTTTCGCCAATCGCACGATGCGGGCGATCAGCGGCCAGAACAGTCCGATCATCACCATCGGCCCGATATAGATGGTGAGGAACTCGTAACCGGTGCGCGAAGCCGAGCCGACCGAGCCGAAAAAGGTCCAGGACGTGCAATAGATCGCAAGCGACAGCGGGTAGATCAGCAGCCCGGTGCGGCCCTCGCGGCCGACGCTGCGGATGCGGTCCCCGTAGCTCGCCACCAGGAACAGCAGGCCGATATAACCAAGCGCCACCGTGATGACGACCCAGCCTTGCAGCATGCGCGTGTCCATAACCGTCGGCGCCCGGGCTTAAGCCCCGGCAAGGCAAGGATTTTAGCCCTTTCCGGGACAAAAGTAGAGCGCACATCGCGCTGTCTGCGAGCAGCGTAAATGCCGCTCTCTGCGGTCAAAACCGGCCGCGTTAGGATAGTATCGGCGCTCGAAGAACGGGGCACAGGTCGGGGTCGGGGGGCCGATGGGCTTTTTTGACATGTTCCGGCGCGGCGAGCCGATCGAAGGGCGCGCCTCGCCGATGGCGCGCCGAGGGGCAACATGGCAACAGTCAGCAATGCAACGCCGCTGATCGCGCTCGATGCCGTCGTCATCGACACCGAGACCACCGGGCTCGATCCGGCGAAGGCGCGCATCGTCGAGATCGCCGCGGTGCCGATTAAAGGCGGCAAGCTCGACGAAAAAGCCGCGCTGCGCCAGCTCGTTCATCCGGGCCAGCCTATTCCTAAGGTGGCAACGGGCATCCACAAGATCGACGACGCGATGGTGGCCTCGGCGCCGGGATTTGCCGCGGTATGGCCGGACCTTGCCGCCGCAATCTCCGGCGCCATCGTGATCGGGCACAGGATCGGCTTCGATCTCGCGGTGCTCAAGGGTGAATGCGCGCGCGCCGGCTTGCCATGGGCGGTCCCGCGCACGCTCGACACCGCGCTGCTGGCGGAGGTGGCAGAGCCCAATCTCGGCGGCTACACGATCGAACATCTGGCGAGCTGGCTCGGCGTTGCCGTCGATGGCCGCCATTCCGCGCTCGGCGACGCCGCCGTGACCGGCCGCATTTTCCTTGCGTTGCTGCCCAAGCTGCGCGAGGGCAAAATTCGCACCTTGGCCGAAGCCGAGCAGGCCTGCCTGGCGCTCGCCCATGTGCTTGAGGATCAGCATCGCGCCGGCTGGGTGGAAGCGGTGGCGCCGCGGCGCGCGCGCGAGCAACGCGCGCTTGCGCGTATCGATCCCTATCCCTACCGCCACCGCGTTTCCGACGTGATGAGCGCGCCGGCGAAATTCGTCGCCGCCGATACCGCGCTCGGCGATACGTTGCAACAAATGGCGCGCGACAAGATATCATCGCTGCTGGTCGCGCCGGCCGGAACGAGCGCCGCGATGCGCGCGCGCGAGACCGGCATCATCACCGAGCGCGACGTCCTGCGCGTGCTGGCGGACCGCGGCCCGGAGGCGCTCATATTGCCGGTTTCGCGATTCGCCAGCCTGCCGCTCATCACCTTGCCGTCGGGCGCGTTCGTCTATCGTGCGCTCGGCCGCATGAGCCGGCTCAAGCTGCGCCATCTCGGCGTTGAGAACGAGAACGGCGAGGTTTGCGGCATCGTCACCCAGCGCGATTTGTTGCGCCTGCGCGCCCAGGAAGCGGCAATCCTCGGTGACGGTCTTGATCAGGCCGACGACGTGCCGGCGTTGGCCGCGGCCTGGGCGCGGTTGCCGCAGGCCGCCGTTGCCTTGCTGGCGGAAGAGGTGAGCGGACGCAACATCGCTGCGGTGATCTCGCGCGAGCTCTGCGCGCTCACCCGGCGCGCCGGCGTGCTGGCCGAGCGGCGCATGAGAGCGCAGGGGCAGGGCGACGCGCCGTGCTCTTTTGCCTTGTGCGTGCTCGGCTCCGGTGGCCGCGGCGAGAGCCTGCTCGCGATGGATCAGGACAATGCCATCGTGTTCTCCGAAGGCGAGCCGGGCGGCGCCGCCGACCGGTGGTTTGGGCGGCTTGGCGGCATGATCGCCGACATTCTGCACGAGGTGGGCGTGCCCTATTGCGACGGCGGCGTGATGGCCAGGAACGAACAATGGCGCGGTTCGCTTGCGACCTGGCAGACGCGCGTCGCCGACTGGATCGCCCGCTCGAAGCCGGAAGACCTGCTTTCAGTCGATATCTTTTTCGATCTGGTCGGTGTCTGTGGCGACACCGCACTGGCGCAGGCGCTGTGGCGCGGCGGCTTCGACGCCGCGCGCGGAAATCCTGCATTCGCCAAGCTGTTGGCGGAAGCCCCCGGCGAAATGCCGCACGGGCTCAATATGCTGGGGCGTCTGCGCACCGAGAACGGCCGCATCGATCTCAAAAAGGTGGGCTTGTTCGGCGTCGTCAGCACCGCGCGCGTCCTGGCGGTACGCTATCATTTGCTCGAGCGCTCGACGCCGGCTCGGCTTGCCGCCGCCGCAACGCTCGGTCGCGGTGCCAACGACCTCGACGCGCTGGCGCGCGCGCAGGCGCTATTTCTCGATCTCATCCTCGATCAGCAACTTGCCGACGTCCATGCCGGACTACCGCCGACCAATAAGGTTGCGGTCAAGCGATTGAGCCGCGAGCAGCGAGCGGCCTTGCGCGCCTCGCTCTCGGCGGTGCGCCATCTCGATGCGCTGACGCGCGATCTTTTGTCTTAAATTGCAGGCCAGCTGCCGCACCTGGGTAGCGATTTGCCACCCAATAATACCTTAACCTATTGAAATACCACTGCTTTTTAACGCATTGCGAGCATTTTGCAGGCACAATCGTGCGCGGATTTGGCCGTCAACGGAGCGGAGATTGCGGAGATGTCGTTGCAGCGTGCGTCAACAAGCGATCTGTTCATTGTCGATGACGACGCCACGGTGCGCGATGCATTGTCGGTCGTCTTTACGCTTGCCGGCTATCGCGTCGCGGTCTTTGCCGACGGCGGCGCTTTTATTTCGGCTTCGCGCGCCAATCCGCCGGCGGCGGCGCTCTTGGATCTGCACATGCCGGACAAATCCGGGCTCGCCGTGCTCAAGGAGATCAACGCGCGGCATTTTCCGGCGCCGGTCTTCATCGTATCCGGCGACGGCGACATCGCGATGGCGGTGGAGGCGGTCAAGAACGGCGCCTTCGACTACATCGTCAAACCGTTCGATGCCCGCGCCATCGTCGCGCGCGTCGGCTGTGCGATCGCCGCCTATGCCAAGCGCCACACCAATGGCAGCGCGCACGCTTTGCCTTTCGTGTTCAACGGCCGCGCTCAGCTGACGCCGCGTGAGCGCGAGGTGTTGGCGCAGATCGCGGCCGGCGCCTCCAACAAGGAGGCCGGCCGTTGCCTCGGCATCAGCCCGCGTACCATCGAGGTGCATCGCGCCCGCATCATGGAAAAGATCGGCGCCCGCAACGCCGCCGATCTGGTGCGCATCGTGCTCGGCGGCGGCCGCGACGGGGCCCAAACGCCGGAAATGGTTGCCTAGCACTTGAAAACGTCTTGCTAGGTCTTGCCGCCGGTTTGGCGCGAAGCATGACGCATCGCCTCTCACGTCAGCCGAATTGACCGCCGTATGGGACCATAACCCTTTCGCATGGCTGTCTTGAATGCCGAAGCACCCAAAAGGGGCCGGCACGCATTGACGCCGGCGCCGGCTGGCGGCATTCAACGCAGCTAGAGGGGCGCGGCGTCGATCATGCTTTGCGGCTCCGCGAAAGTCGCAAACCTTGTCCGCTCCGGAAATCACCGACCGCCCCGCAATCCTGAGCCGCGTCGTCGAAACGCTGGCTTTTGCCGCCGTGGGCGGCACTACGTTCGGTCTGCTGGGGATGCCGGCCGGATGGCTGTCGGGTTCGGTCCTGTCGGTCGCCGCCGCATCGCTGGCTGGGCGGCCGCTGCTCGTGCCCACTTTGCTGACGCGGTTGATCTACGTCCTGATCGGGATTTCGCTCGGCGCGGTGGTCACGCCCGAGACCCTGCACGGCATGGCGACTTATCCCTTGAGCATCGCCGGCCTGCTCGTCGCCATGACGACGGTGTGGCTGGTCGGCGCCACCTATTTGCGCACCATGCACGGCTGGGACAAAGCGTCCGCCTATCTCGCCGCCTCGCCGGGCGGGCTCTCCCAGGTCTTGGCCGTCGCCGCCGAGATCGGCGCCGACCTGCGCGCCATCGCCATCGTGCAGACGATACGCGTGGTGATCATCGCGGTCGGGTTGCCGGCCGGGCTGGGATTGTTCGGGCTGGTCGGCAAAGCCGCCCGCGCCGGCGGCGCAGCGGCCAATCCGGCGCTGGCAAGCGAACTCGCGATCTTGGTCGCCGCCTCGGTCGTGGCGGCGATTATCGCCTATCGCATCCGCTTTCCCGGCGGCTTGTTGTTCGGCGCCATGCTCGCCTCCGGCGTTTTGCACGGCAGCGGGCTGATCCACGCCGTGATGCCCTGGTGGGTGGCGAACGCTGCGATGGTTGCGATGGGCGCGATTACCGGATCGCGCTTTGCCAACACGCCGCTGCGTTTGCTGGCGGACTTTTTCGCCGCCGCATTCGGCTCATTCGCGGTCGCGGTGGCGATCGTCGCGGTCTTTGCGATCGGGCTGATCAACGTTCTGTCGCTGCATATCGCGGACGTGATGATCGCGTTCGCCCCCGGCTCGGTCGACGCCATGATGCTGCTCGCCTTGGCGCTGCATCTCGACCCGGTTTATGTCGGCGCGCATCACCTCACGCGCGTGATCCTGGTATTCATGGTCATCCCATTGGTCGTGCGTAAGACCACGCAACCGAGCAGCGGATCGCCGCCCGCGCCAAAGCGGCCGCCATTCCAGGATTGACGGAAAACGCCTATTCCGCCGCTTGTCGCTGCTCGCGGGTCGGCAGTCGCAGCCGGTCCCACACGTCGACCAGCGCCTCGGCCAGCCGGTCGATCAGCGCGTCGTCGTGGTAAGGCGACGGCGTGATGCGTAAGCGTTCCATGCCGCGCGGGACGGTCGGATAGTTGATCGGCTGGATGTAGATGCCGTGCTCGGCAAGCAGCATATCGCTCGCCGTCTTGCACTTTTCCGGATCGCCGACCAGCACCGGCACGATATGGGTGGTCGACGGCATCACCGGCAGGCCGGCGGCATTGAGCACCGCTTTGACGCGCGCGGCACGGTCCTGATGGCGCTCGCGCTCCCAGGTCGACGTCTTCAAATGCCGGATGGCGGCGGTCGCCGCAGCGCAAATCGCCGGCGGCAACGCGGTGGTGAAAATGAAACCGGGCGCATAGGAGCGCACCGCGTCCACCATTTCGGCTGAGCCGGCGATATAGCCGCCGAGGCAGCCGAACGCTTTCGCCAGCGTGCCCTCGATCACGTCGATGCGCTGCATGGCGTTGTCGCGGTCGCAGACGCCGCCGCCGCGCGAACCATACATGCCGACCGCGTGCACTTCGTCGACATAGGTCATGGCGCCATAGCGCTCGGCGAGATCGCAAATCGCATGCACCGGCGCCACGTCGCCGTCCATGGAATAGAGGCTCTCGAACACGATCAATTTCGGCCGCTGCGGGTCGGCGGCTTTCAGCAGTTCCTCGAGGTGGCCGACGTCGTTGTGGCGCCAGATCTGTTTCTCACAGGACGACTGGCGCACGCCCTCGATCATGGAGTTATGGTTGAGCGCATCCGACAGCAGCAGGCAATTCGGCAGCAGCTTGGCAATCGTCGGGATGCCGGTCTGGTTCGAAACGTAACCGGAGGTGAATACCAAGCGCGGCCGGCTTCTTATGCAGGTCGGCGAGCTCACGCTCAAGCTCGACCAGCGGATGATTGGTGCCGGCAATATTGCGGGTGCCGCCGGCGCCGGTGCCCATGCGGGCGGCCACATCGACCATGGCGCCGATCACCTTGGGATGCTGGGCCATGCCGAGGTAGTCGTTGGAGCACCAGATCACCACCTCGCGCGGCCCCTCCGGCGAATGCCAGAGTGCATGCGGAAAGCGGCCGGCAATGCGTTCGAGGTCGGCAAAGACGCGATAACGACGCTCTTCCCGCAGCTTGGCCAGGGCGGACGCGAAAAATACCTTATAATCCATGTGACTTTCTTCCCGCGCGTGGACGCCCCGCGGCTCCCTTTTATTAGAAGAATTCCAGGGTCCTTGTCGAGGCGAGATTCGCCGCAATGCAGAAACTTCGCCTTGATCGAGGTCAATTCCACATCGACATTACTCGGTGGCTTCACCGCGACGACAGGCGCGTGGCGCTCGCCCCCTCCGGATTACGGCGGTCCTCAGCCTTGCTCGGTTTGCTTAAAGGCGGCCAAGTCTACTTGAAGTCGGCCAAGTCCAAATGTCCGGCGAGGCCGGCGAGGAACAAGGCGCCGATATGAAGTTGCAATACGAATGCGCCGGAACGGATGAGGTTTCCGAGCTCCGCCGGGCTCACCAGCTTGACCTCGATGCCCGATTCGACGGCTTTGGCGTTTGCCGCCGGCTCGGTCGCCACAAAGAAAGAATGTGTGTGGTTCGATAGCCGCGCGGTACAGGGCGCGTAAGTTCCGAGCGCGTCGATGTCGCGCGCCGTTGAGCCCGGTCTCCTCCAGCAATTCCCGCCGGCAACAGTCGGCCGCGTCCTCGCCCGGCTCGACCATGCCGGCCGGCAATTCCCAGGTGAAGCCTTCCACCGCCGGACGATACTGGCGCACGATGGGAATTTTGCCATCCGGTGTCATGGCCACGATGGCGATGTAGTCCTGCTGACCGACCGCGTGATAAAGCTCGGGTGGCGCACCTTGCGCGAATTCCACTTCGCGCTCGATCACCGTCATCCATGGCGAAATTGTTATGCTGCGCCGCGCCGTGATCTTCGGCCATTGCTCGGCCATGGGATCGTTCCTTCGCCTTAGGCCTGGCGCGCCGCCCGCGTCGTGCGCACCGTGCGCGGCGGCCGTCTGAGAAAAGTCGTGGCAAACGCGTAGCCGTACCAGCGCAGGTACAGCGGCAGCCATTCCAGAACCTGGAACCGGCTCGCGCCCTGCCTGCGCTCAATCCAATTTGCCGACACCTCGTCGACGCGCCAGCCGAGCCGATGGCATTTCACCAGGAGCTCGATGCTGTAGCAGAAGCCGCGGTCGGATTCGATGACGATGTCGTCGATCACGCGGCGCGAGAACAGGCGGAAGCCGTTGCTGGCGTCGCGCGTCGGCAGGCCGGCGAGATGATAAAGCGTGAAGTTGCCGACCCGCACCAGCATGGCTTTGAGCCACGGGCAGCCGACCATGCTGCCGCCTTTCGCAAAGCGGCTGGCGCAAACGATATCGCAGCCGTCCTCCGCCAGCCGAACCATGGCATCGATAATCCCGGCGTTGTAGTCGTCGTCGGCTGGCAGCATGATTACGAACGGCGCTTGACTTGCCATCAGGCCGGAATGCACGGCACCGTGGGCGCCGCGACCGCGATTGCGCACGAACTCGATCGCGAGCGTGCCGAGCGCGGCACGATTGTCGCGGATGACCGGCAGCGTGTCGTCGTCGTCGCGGTCGTAGCACATCAGCAGCCGACTCGGTGTCGTCACCTGGCTGGCGATCGATTGCAGCGTCTTCAGAATGAGGGCGCCCTCATTGTACACCGGGATGACGATGTCGAGGCGCGGCGGAACGGGGGAATTCATTCGACGATGCCGCCGGTGGCGAGGTGCTTGCTCAGGCGCCCGTCTCCTCAATGGCTTTAATCGGGGCGACATCGATGATCTTGCCCTGATAATGCGAGCGTCGTGCGGTATCGATCAATTGTTGGACGCGATAGCCTGCGGCGAAGTCCGGCTGAGCCGTGGCCTTGCTTTCGATGGCGTCAAAAAATTTCTTGGCGAGCCGTGAAACCGGCGCGATACGGCCATCGGAGTATTGCGCATCGACGGGATCCTCTACGGGGATTTGCATGAGTGCGTCCGCAGGGCGCCTCGCATGAAGCAACTCAAATCCGCGCATATAATCGGTGCCAGTATTCACCAGCATCAGTGCGCCAACCTCGCCGTAGAATTCAATGCGGTGGCCGGTGCCGAGGAAAGAGGCGCAGCTCATCGACAGGCTTGCCAACGGTCCCGCGGCGAATTCGATTGTCATCGCTACGGTGGTGTTCAGATCGCCGTCGTCCGGCAGACCGCTAATCCGCGCCGATAGCCGCTCGATCGGCCCGCAGAACCATTCGAGATAGTGGAAGCAGTGGCTGACGAAATTGCCGAGCACGCCGCCGCCGTCGTCGCCGGTCGTCTTCCAATTGCGCATGCGCATTTGCACGGCGCGGTTCTCGGTATGCCAGTGCACCGCCACCTGCCGGAGCGTACCGATAGCGCCTTCCTCCAGCATGGCCTTGGCGCGCTGCCAACTCATGATCTGGTGGAAATTGAAATCCACTATGGTCGGCCGGCGGCTTGCATCGGCATCCCGCAGCATGGCGCGCGCGTCGTCGAGCGTGCTCGCCATCGGCTTTTCGGCAAAGACCGGCTTGCCAAGCGCCAGTGCGGCGCGCGCAATCCGCGGCTGCAAAGCCGGAAGTGTCGCGATCGCGACGGCATCCACATCTTTGTCTTCAACCAGCGCGCGCCAGTCTCCATAGCTTTTTGGAATGTCGGCCGCGCTGGCAAGCGCGCGGGCACGCCCCTCGTTGCTGCCGGCGAGCGCCACCACATTGCAGCGCGGGTCGGCGCGGAACGCGGGCAGCAGGACGGACCGTCCGTAGTTGCAGCCGACAATACCCAGGCAAATCAAGGAAACCGCCCCGCAGTCGGAAAAACTAAGCACGCTGACCGTGGATTTGAGCCAAATCGTCATGGTACGCAAGAGCGAACTGGCGGAAGCAATGCGGCTGTCTTCGCCCATGACCAAGACGAGCGATCATACGCGGCGCCTCAACGGTGGTGCGGCGCTGGCGCAGCATGCGGTCGCCCCGTTCTATGTGGCCGACGTGTCGCGCTATCATTTCCTCACTTGGTTCTTCACCTCGGTGGTGGACATGGTCTGGCTGCACGATGTCGGCGTCCCCTCGTTCAGGACACATTGTCCGGCTATGGCCAAGCGGATTGAATCCCATCCTTGGCGCTTGCGGCTCGCGTCTGCCATCGCGCACCTGCAAAAGAGTACCGCATGAGCAAAGAACACGTCGTCATCGCGCGCGGTCCCACTAATTACGGCGACCGCGATTTTTCGTTGTATCTGCGGCGCTCGTACGTCCAGTCGCAGGGCTATTCCCGCGCCATGCTGGAAAGGCCGGTGGTCGGCATCGCCTATACCCCGTCCGGCTTCAACAATTGCCACCGGCATTTCCCCGAGCTGCCGGAGGCGGTCAAACGCGGCGTGCTGGCGGCCGGCGCGCTGCCGACCGTCCGGAAAACCACTGGATTTTGCATTTATCGAATATCCGTGATGTAGATAAATGCAGACCGCAACTTGCCACCGTCGATCAACCTAATTGCCGTCGCGGTCCGGGCGCCATCCCAAGCCGATGCCCTTAACGCGTGACCATCCCAGTCGGCCGATCGCCTGGTTCGGCCCTCATTTGACCGGCCGCGAACTCGAGCGGCTGCGCGACGTGCTCGAGCGCCAATATGTCAATGACGGGCCGCTCGCCCGCGAATTCGAGCGGCGGATCGCCGCTTTTGTCGGCACGCGCCACGCGGTGGTCGTGACCAGCGGCACCGTCGCCATCGCCCTGTCGCTGATGGCGGCCGGCATCGGCCCGGGCGACGAAGTCCTGGTGCCGGACCTGACCTTCATCGCCACCGCCAACGCCGTCCGCCTGGCTGGCGCCGACGTCAAGCTGGTCGACGTCGAACCGGTGCGCTTCGGTGTCGATGCGGACGCCGTCGAGGCGGCGATCGGCCCGCGCACCCGGGCTCTCGTCACGGTCGACGTCAACGGCCGCGGCGCCGACTACACCCGCCTCGAGCCGCTCTGTAAAAAATCCGGCTTGGTGCTGATCTGCGACGCTGCCGAAGGTCTGGGCTCGCGCTTTGCCGGCCGCATGCTCGGCTCATTTGGCCTGGCCGGTTGCTTTTCCTTTTCCGCCAACAAGACCGTCACCGCCGGCCAGGGCGGCATGATCGTCACCGACAGCGACGCCCTGCACGACCGCCTGCGCGAGCTCAAGAACCAGGGCCGCCGCCAGGGCGGCACCGGCGGCGACGACGAGCATCCCGTGCTCGGTTTCAATTTCAAGTTCACCGACCTGCAGGCCGCGGTTGCGCTGGCCCAGTTCGACGAGATCGAAGAGCGGCTGAAGGCCGCCGTGCGCCGCGACCGGGCCTATGCCGAGCGGCTCGCCAATCAGCCGGGCCTGAGCCTGCCGCCGTTCGACGAGCCGGGCGAAGTGCGCCAGTGGACCGACGTGCTGATCGAGGACCGCGCCAGCATTACTGCCGCGCTCGACGCTGCCCAGTTCGGCAACCGCAACTTCTGGCATCCGCTGCACAGCCAGGCGCCCTACGCGGCCGCGGCGGAAGCCTTCGCCAACAGCGTCGACATCTCCCGGCGCGGGCTGTGGCTTGCCTCGCGTCTCGATCTCACCATGTCGGATATCGATCGCGTAAGCTCCGTTATCGTCCAGGGGCTCCGGCCGTGACGTATCCAAGCTGGGCTGCGTATTCGATCATCTTTTCGCGCGGACGCGTCTTTATCGGCTTCGCGGGACTGCCGGTATAGATGGTCCAAGGTTCGGTACTTCTTGTCACCAGGGAGCAGGCCCCCACCACCGAACCCTCGGCCAGCGTCACGCCGGGCATAATGACGGCATTCGTCCCCACATTGGCGAAATTCTCCAAGATAACCGGCGCCAGCTTCATCGTGTCTTTGTACTGTGCCGGCAAGCTCGCAGGCCCAATCAATCCATCGCCCTGGAAGCGGTCGCTACCGCAAATGACCCGGCAGCCCGCGGCCAAATTCGTGAAATGCCCCATGACCAGCCGTGCGTTCTCGCCGCCGATGACCGTGATGTAAGGGCCGATATGGACGTAGTCTCCGATCTCGGCCGCGGTCGTGATATAGGCGCCGTTGTCGATCGCGACGTGGTTTCCGATGCTGACCAGATGCGGACGTCGGATGTCCACATTGGGTCCGATGCGGACGTCGGTCCCAATATTGGCGAAGGCGCTGGTGAGGTATGGCGACGTCATCAGACCCGGTACCCAATCAGTTAGCAGCATAACAGAGCATGAGCGAAGTCAGCGGGACAGCCAACCCCTCGGCAGCCACAGGCCCACAGCGCCTGGCTACGCCTGGCTGCGCTGGCGCTGGCCGTCGTCGCCGTTGGCGTGCCGGTCAACGACCTGTTCCGTTACGCCTTGTTGCTGATCGCGGCAGTCCTCATCTTCAGCGGCCGCCTGAGTCTGCGCCCCGGCCGCTGGCTGGCGGCGGCCGCGGCGGTCGCCGTCGCGGCGCTGCTGCCGTTCGTCATCGCGCCCGCGCCGATCGCGCAAGGCGAGAACGTGTTTCTGCCGAGCGAAGCCCGGCAATGTCTTCGAGCGGCAGATGCCGCCCGACGTCTACCGCTTCATGAAGGCGGAATTCGACGCGCTCTATCCGCCGTCGGTGCGCTGCAAGCCGGGTTCGACCGGCTGCTGGCAAGACCAAGGGCAGCCGGACCGGCTCTACGCCTTTTCCGCCGACGGCGTGTTCGGCAACCCAGCCTATTCGCGTTCGGTGACCGGCATCGATTTTTCCGATCCGCTTTGGCTGCGCCTCGGCTTCGTCAACGACGTCCGCTACAACTGGTACACGGCCGCGCCCGACGTGCACCGCGCCGACCGCAATCGGCAATTCTGGATGGGGCTTTGGCGCTGGCGCACCACCATGCCCTGGTTCGTGATGTACCGGTTCCCGGCGGACTACGCCGGCTCCTCTTTGTGCTGGCGGGGCGACGTGCTGTGGCCGAGCGCCGACGGCCACTACCAACCGATCCGCCACGCAAGCATGGCCTGCCGCACGCTTGCGGCCACCGACATCGGCCGGCAGATTTTCGCAGTCGCAATCAAGCCGGGCTCGCTGGCGATGGCGTTGCATCCGCCCGCGGGCGTCGAAGCGCGGCTGATTGCCGGCGATGTCGCCGCGCTGCTGGCGGTGATCGCCTTGCTGGTCCTGCTGGTGCGCGTGCGCCCGGCCGAAACCGTCCGGCCCTTTGTGCTGATCGGCCTGGGGTTGATGGTGATCGCCATCATCGACGCCAGCTTCATCGGCGGCTGGCGCCCGATGGACGGCGGCGACGACGGCCTGTTCTACACTGGCTTCGGCCGCCAGATCCTTCAGCATCTCATGCACGGCGACGTCATGGCCGCGCTACGCGGCGGCGAGAGCGTCTATTATTACGGCGGGCCGGGCCTGCGCTATTGGCGCGCGCTCGAGATGATCGTCTTCGGCGACACCAATCTCGGCTATCTGTCGCTGGTGCTGGTGTTGCCGATGATCGTGCTCGGCCTCTACAAGCGCTTCCTGTCAGACGAATTCGCCTGGCGGCTGGCGCTGGTCTTCGTCGCCATTCCGTTCGGCGAGATCTTCGGCACCAGTTTTCTCGACTACGCCAAATGGGCGGCGCGCGGCTTCGCCGATCCGGCCGCGCAAATCCTGCTGCTGTGGGGCGTGCTCGTGATCGTGGCGCCGCGCGGCGGCGCGGTGAACCGAGCGGGCATCGCAGCCGGCGGCGCGCTGCTCCTGGCGCTCGCCGTCTTCACCAAGCCCATCGTGGCGCCGATCCCCGGCATCGTGCTGGCCGGCGCGGGGCTTGCCGCCTTGCATCAGCGGCAGTGGCGGCGGCTCGCCGGCATGTGCATCGGCTTCCTGCCGGTGCTGGTCATGCCGCTGCACAATTGGTATTTCGGTCATGCTTTCGTGTTGCTGAGCAGCAATGCCTGCTTGCCGGGGACCTGTCGTCATGACGCCGACGGCCATTTCGTCCGCCCTTGCCGAGCTGGCGCGGCTCGATTTTGGCGGCCCCAATGCGCAGCAGGCGTTCTCCCAGATCGTCTCCTGGCTGAGCCAACCGAGCGAAACGGCGGTGTCGATCCCCTTCAATGCCGTCGCCGCCGTCATCGTGTTCTACGTCACCCTGCGCGGGCGCGATTTCGATCCCTGGCTGCGCCTGATCGGTGCCGCCGTGCTTGCCGAATTCGTGGTCGACTTCATCTTTGCGGCGACGCCACGCTATTACTTCGAAATGTGGCTGCTGAGCGCCGTCATCGTCGCCGTGTTCATCGAGCGCCGTCTGCCCGCCTGGATGGATAAACACGGCTGGATCGGCGCCAAACGCGTGCTCGAGCGGTCTATCGGGTATCGGCCCGCGCAAGTGACATGACCGATCAGCCCGTCGCCCTCACCGTCCTGCTTCCGGTGCGCAACGAGACCATGAACCTGCGCGTGATGCTGCGCATCCTGCGCGCGGTGCTCGTGATGCCGCATGAGATTCTCGTGATCTTCGACGACGAGGCCGACGCCAGCCGCGCAGTAGTCGAGGAAATGCAAGCTTCATACCCGCAGGTGCGGCCGCTGCTCAACCGCGCCGGCCGCGGCGTGGCGCATGCAGTCCGTGCGGGCGTGGAGACGGCGCGCGGCGAGCGCATCCTGATCTTTGCGGCCGACGAGGTCGGGCCGGTGCTGGCGATCGACGACATGATGGCTCTGATGGACGAAGGCGTCGAATTCGTCAGCGCGACCCGCTACGCGCATGGCGGCCGCCGTCTCGGCGGCTCGCTCATCGGGCATTTCCTGTCGCGCACGGCCAACTGGCTGCTCAATACGGTATCCGGCACCGGACTTTCCGACTCCACCACCGGCGTCAAGATGTTCCGGTGCGCCGATTTCCCGCGCCTTAGCCGTGACGCCAAGTCGGTCGGCTGGGCGATCGCCTTTGAGATGGCCGTTAATGCCCAACTGTCGGGGCTCTCGCTTGGCGAGGTGCCGATCATCTCCATCGATCGCTTGTTCGGCGGCGAGTCCACCTTCCGGTTGGTGCCCTGGGTGATGAGCTACTTCGGTTATTTCGCCACCGCGATGACCAAGCTGCCGCGCGCGGCGCGCCCGCCCGTCAAGGTGCGCATTCCGACCGGCATGTGACCGGCCGGCCGTCCGCCTGACCCGGCTTGCATTCGGCCCGGCGCGCCTGCACAAAGTGACCCTCATGAAAGACCCCGTCGGCATCGCGCACGGTCTCACCAATTACGGCGACCGCGATTTTTCGTTGTATCTGCGGCGCTCGTTCGTCCAGTCGCAGGGCTATTCCCGCGCCATGCTGGAAAGGCCGGTGGTCGGCATCGCCTATACGCCGTCCGGCTTCAACAATTGCCACCGGCATTTCCCCGAGCTGCTGGAGGCGGTCAAACGCGGCGTGCTGGCGGCCGGCGCGCTGCCGATCGAATTCCCCACCGTCTCGCTCGGCGAGGTGTTCCTCAACCCGACCAGCATGAAATTCCGCAACCTGATGTCGATGGACACCGAGGAGATGGTGCGCGCGCAGCCGATGGACGCGGTGGTGCTGATGGGCGGCTGCGACAAGACCGTGCCGGCGCAGCTCATGGGCGCGGTGTCGGCCGGCCGGCCGGCGATCATGCTGGTGGCCGGCCCGATGATGACCGGCCGCTATCGCGGCGAGCGGCTGGGCGCCTGCACCGACTGCCGCCGTTTCTGGGCGCAGTACCGCGCCGGCAAAGTGAGCGAGCAAGAAATCTCGGAGATCGAAGGCAACCTCGCCACCACCGCCGGCACCTGCGCGGTGATGGGCACCGCCTCGACCATGGCCTGCTTGGTCGAAGCGCTCGGCATGATCCTGCCCGGCACCGCGGCGATCCCGGCCGTGCATGCCGACCGGCTGCGCGCGGCGGAAGCAACCGGCGCGGAGGCGGTCAAGCTGATCGGCTCCAAGCTCACGCCCGACACTATCGTCAACGAGAAGTCGATGGAGAACGCGCTACGCGTGCTGCTCGCCATCGGCGGCTCCACCAATGGCATCATTCATCTAACGGCGATTGCCGGCCGCGCCGGATTTCCGGTTTCGCTGCAGCGGCTCAACGAGCTCTCCGATACGACGCCGGTGCTGGTGAACCTGAAGCCGGTCGGCAACGGCTACATGGAGGATTTCTTCGCCGGCGGCGGCATCGGGGCGCTGATGCGCGAGCTCAAGGACTTGTTGCATCTCGACGTGATGACGGTGACCGGCGAAACCTTGGGCGAGCGGCTCAGCGCTGGCGGCGACGCCTGGATCGACCGCACGATCATCGCCGAGCGCGCGTCTCCGCTGGAGCCGCAGGGCGGGCTGGTCGCGCTGTTCGGCAATCTCGCGCCCAAGGGCGCGATCCTCAAGCGCTCGGCGGCCGACACCAAATTGTTCGAGCACGAGGGCAGGGCGGTGGTGTTCTCATCGCTTGAGGATCTCGCCGCGCGTGTCGACGATCCCGCGCTCGACGTTACGGAAAACGACATCCTGGTGCTGCAGAATGCCGGCCCGCATTCGCCCGCCGCGATGCCGGAGGCGGGCTATCTGCCGATCCCGAAGAAGCTCGCTGCCAAAGGCGTCAAGGACATGGTGCGGGTGTCGGACGCGCGTATGAGCGGCACCGCCTTCGGCACCATCGTGCTGCATGTGACGCCGGACGCCGCCTCCGGCGGCCCGCTCGGCCTGGTGAGGAGCGGCGACCGCATCAAGCTGTCGGTCAAAGAGCGCCGCATCGATCTTATGGTCGACGATGCCGAGTTGAAACGCCGCGCCGCCGCCGCGCCGGCGGCGCCGGACAAGCCCGCGCGCGGCTATGCCCGGCTTTATGCCGAGGCAATCCTCGGCGCCGACGAGGGCTGCGATTTCGCGTTCCTGCGCCCGCGCTGATCAAAAATTTCGTAGAATTTATTACCAAATTACCGCACGGCGTTCACACCCGCGTAGGCTTAATCCGTAATAAACCTCTGCAAGTCGCGGCCATTAACGCCCTCACAAAACGGCACCCATAAATTGCCGCAATATCGGGGGGTACAAGCGGCAAGGCGTGTCTCGATCAATCGAGGCTCGAACGCATGTTTCAAATCCTCAACCGCCTGCACTCGGAGCATGACTGGCAGCTGGTGGTCTTCGCCGGCATCGTCTGTTTCTCGGCAAGCCTCGTCGCTATCAGCCTGTTTCATCGCGCCCGCGTCTTGCAAGGCCGCGACCGCGCGGCCTGGACCCTGATCGCCGGCGCGGCCGCCGGGGCCGGTGTGTGGGCGACGAACTTCATTGCCATGCTGGCTTTCGATCCCGGCTTTCCGGTCGCCTATGACATCGTGCTTACCGGGCTGTCGCTCGCCGTCGCGATCGTGGTGATTTCGGCCGGGCTTGCCTGGGCGCTCTACGGCAAGCGGCGCTGGAGCGCCGCGATGGGCGGCGCCGTGGCCGGCGCCGGCATCGCTTGCATGCATTTCGTCGGCATTGCGGGCTTGCGCATTCCCGGCACTTTGATCTGGTCCGCCGACCAGGTGCCCGCGTCTATTCTGCTCGGCGTTGTGTTCGGCGCCGGCGCGCTGGCGGTAGCGGTGCGCAACGACCGGATTGGCGGTCTCGTCGGCGGCGCAAGTCTGCTCACCCTTGCGATCCTTTCGATGCACTTTACCGCCATGGGCGCGGTCGCCATCATCCCGGACACGTTCCGAGGCTTCGGCCCCGATACGCTGTCGCCTGGAACGCTGGCGGTCGCCGTGGCCGCGGTCGCCGGTTCGGTGTTGGCGATGTGCATGATCGCCGCCATCTCCGACCGCAACAGCCGGCAAAAAATCAGGGAGCAAAATCTTCGGCTCGACGGCGCGCTCAACAATATGAACCAGGGTCTGTGCATGTTCGATGCCGACAACAACCTGTTGGTCTGGAACCAGCGCTACATCGACATGTACAGTATCGATCCAGGCCGGGTTTGGATCGGCTGCACGATCCGCGACCTGCTCGATGCGCGCATGGCGGCCGGCACGTTCCCGCTCGATCCGGCTCGTTACGACGCCCAGCTGCGCGCCTCGCTCAAGCAGGGAGAAACTTTCACGCTCAACATCGAGCTGGAGGACGGCCGCACCATCGCCGTGGTCAATCAGCCGATCGAAGGCGGCGGCTGGGTGGCGACGCACGAAGACGTCACCGAGCGCAAGCGGGCGGAGAGCGAGCTCGAGCACACGCGGCAATTCCTCGACTCGATCATCGAAAACGTGCCGTCGCCGATCATTGTGAAAGAGGCGTCGAGCCTGCGTTATCTGCTGCTCAACCGGGCGGCCGAGATTTGCCTCGGGGTCGATCGCCACGACGTGCTCGGCAAGACCGCAAGCGAGTTCATGTCGAAATCGAGCGCCGAGGCGATCGACGCCGCGGATCGGAAATTGGTCGCCTCCGGTCAGCCGCTGTTCCTCGACGAGCATGCCATCGTCACGCCCGGCAATGGCACCCGCATCGTCAGCACCAACCGGCTGCCGGTGAAGAGTCCGGACGGCAAGATACAGTACATGATCACCGTCATCCGCGACCTCACCGAGCGCAAGCGCAGCGAGCAGCGCATCGCGCACATGGCGCATCACAATTCATTGACCGACCTGCCGAACCGGATCGCGTTCAACGAATGCATCGCGGCGACCATCGATCTGGCGGCGCTCTCGAAAGAGAGGTTCGCCGTGCTCTGCATCGACCTCGACCGTTTCAAAGAGGTCAACGATGTGTTCGGCCATTCGGTCGGCGACCGGCTGCTGGGCGAAGTCGCGCACCGGCTGGAGGAGGCGAGCCAAGGCGCCTTCCTCGCCCGCGTCGGCGGCGATGAATTCACCGTCATCGGCCCGACCGGACCGCAGCCGGCGACCGCCGAGGCGCTGGCGGAGAAACTCACCACCGCGCTCGACACCGATATCGATATCGACGGCCATGCTTTGCGGCTCGGGCTCACCATCGGCATCGGCATTTATCCGAACGACGGCGCCGATGCCACGACCTTGCTGGCCAACGCCGATGCGGCGCTCTATCGCGCTAAATCGGATGCGCGCGGCTCGATCCGTTTCTTCGAAGTGTCGATGGACAAGCAGTTGCGTGAGAAGCGCGCGCTGCAACAGGACCTGCGCTCGGCCATCGCCCGCAACGAGCTGACGCTGCACTACCAGCCGCAAGCGCTCATCGGCGGCAAGATCACCGGCTTCGAGGCGCTGGCGCGCTGGCACCATCCGCGCCACGGCATGGTGCCGCCGTCGACGTTCATTCCGGTCGCCGAGGAAAGCGGCCTCATCATCGCGCTCGGTCAATGGATCCTGCGCGCCGCCTGCCGCGAGGCGGCGTCGTGGCCGCGTCCGCTCAACATCGCCATCAATTTGTCGCCGGTGCAGTTCCAGCACGGCGATCTGGCGGGCCTGGTGCACGAAATCCTGTTGGAAACCGGGCTGGCGCCGTCGCGGCTGGAGCTCGAAATCACCGAGAGCGTGTTGATCGGCGACTTTGCCCGCACGGTATCGATCCTGCGGCGCCTCAAGAATCTCGGCGTGCTCATCGCCATGGACGATTTCGGCACCGGCTATTCCTCGCTCTCCTATCTGCAATCGTTCCCGTTCGACAAGATCAAGATCGACCGCTCCTTCATCGCCAACGTCAACCACAACGAACAGTCGGCGACCATCATCCGCGCGGTGATCGCGCTCGGCCACGGGCTCGATCTGCCGGTGGTGGCGGAAGGCGTCGAGACCGAGGAGCAGCTCACTTTGCTGGCCGGCGAATCCTGCGACGGCATCCAGGGCTATCTATATCGGTCGCCCGCAACCGATCGTCGGAATATGCCGAGATGGTCGGCCGCGCGCCGTTCGGTAAAAAGAAGAAGCGGCCGATTCCCATCGCCAGCTAGCGCCGCCTGGCCGCGCATCGGCCTTCCTTATTTCGTTGGCTGTTTGAGCGATCGATTTCCATTGTCGATTTGCGGCAGAAAATATGTCTAACTCCGTCGCGCGGTGCCCAGCCAACGCTTCGTGAGGCCTCACTTGAGTGCAGCAAGTCCGACCGTCGCCGTTTTGGCGACGCTGAATACCAAGGGCAGGGAATCCCGGTTCATCGCAGACGTGCTGGCGCGCGCCGGCGCCACGCCGTGGATCGTCGATCTGTCGTTGAAGCCGCACGAGGTTGCCGGCGCCGACGTGACCGGCGCCGCGGTCGCTCATGCCGGCGGCAAATCCTGGCAGGAGCTGAGCGCGCTGTCGCGGCAAGACGCCGCCGCGGCGATGGCGGCAGGCGGTGCAAAAATTCTGCTGGAGAAATTCACGCAAGGCGGGCTCGTCGGCGCGATCGCGCTCGGCGGCGCCAACGGCACCAACATGGCCTGCTCGATCATGCGCGGCTTGCCGTATCTGGTGCCGAAAATCATGGTGAGCACGGTCGCCGCCACCGCGGCCGTGCAGTGGTACGTGGCGGAAAGCGACATCGCCATGTACCCCTCGATCGGCGACGTCGCGCTCAACCGCATCACCAAAGCGGTGATGGAGAGCGCCGCGCTGGCGGCGGCCGCGGCCGCCAAGAATTGGGCGGCCAAGCAAGGCGGCAAGCCCGAACAGGCTCCGCTGGTCGCGGTGTCGTCGTTCGGCGGCACGGCGGCCTGCGTCGACCGCGTCAGCGAGCGGCTCGAGGCGCTCGGCTACGAGGTCATCTTGTTCCATGCTTCGGGCGTGGGCGGTAAATCGCTCGAACGGCTGGCGGCATCGGGCGAACTCGCCGGCGTCGTCGACGTCACCACGCACGAGATGACCGACTTGATCGTCGACGGGGTCTATTCGGCGGGCGACGGCCGGCTGCGCGGCGCCGGCGCCGCCGGTCTGCCGCAGGTGATCGTGCCGGGCGCGATCGACCACGCCAATTTCTGGGTAGGCCAGGTGCCCGAACGCTACCGCGACCGCGACTTCTTCCAATACAACGCGCAGAACCTGTTGATGCGCACCAGCAACGAGGAATTCGTCACGCTCGGCCGTGAATTTGCCGAACGGATCAATGCCGCCAGAGGGGCCGGTGCGCGTGCTCGTTCCGCTTGAAGGCTTCAGCGAACACACCAAACGCCGTGCTCATGACATCGCGGGCAAAGACCGCGGCCCTTGGAAGCACCCGGAGGACTACCGCGCCTTCGCGGATTCGCTTAAAGAACACGTGAAAGCCGCGCGCGTCGATGAGCTTGCCCTGCACGTCAACGATGAAGCCTTCGCCGACGCCTGCGTGGACGCTTTCATCGACATCGGTGCTGCCACAACCAAGCGCGAAATGACGCAATGAACACATCGGCTCTCGATATTCCGGTCGTCCGTCACGAAACCGACGTGCTGGTCGTCGGCGGCGGCGCCGCCGGCACCATGGCCGCGTTCGAATGCGCGGAGGCCGGCGTTGCCGTCATCCAGGCGACCAAGGGCCGCGCCACCAGCGGCACCACCACGGTGGCGCGCGGCGGCTTTGCGGCCGCCATGGGCAAGGACGACAGCCCCGAGCTGCACCTGCAGGACATCCTCAAATACGGCGGCGAGCTGATCGATCCCGAGCTCGCGCGCGTATGGGTCTACGACATCATCGACGTGGTGCACGATCTCGAGGCTTGGGGCGCGGAATTCATCCGCGGCGCCGACGGCGCGCTCGACCTCAAGATGTTCCCCAGCCATTCGCGCGCGCGCGCCTGCCATCACTACGACACCACCGGCAACATGGTCACCAAGGTGCTGTCGAAGAAGCTGCGCGCCGACGCCCGCATCGCCAAGCATTCGCTGACCGCGGTGGTCGATCTGATCAAGCGCGACGGCCGCGTGGTCGGCGCCTGGGGCGTCGATTATCAGAACGGCACGCTGGTGATCTATCACGCCCAGCAGATCATCCTCGCCACCGGCGGCGGCAGCGGGCTGTTCTACGTCAACGACAACCCGCCGCAGGTGACCGGCGACGGCTATGTGCTCGGCTTCCGCGCCGGCGTGCCGTTGCTCGGCATCGAGATGATCGACTTCCAGGCGATGTGCTGTTCGCCCAAGGAATTGTTCGGCTTTGCGCCGCACCCCACCGGCTTCATCAATGCCGGCGCGGTGTTCCGCAATCAGGACGGCGAGGAATTCCTCAAGCGCTATTTCCCCGACACCGCGGAAGCCTCGACCCGCTCGGAAGTGATCCTCGCCATGGCCAAGGAGATCCACGCCGGACGCGCGACGGCGACCGGCGGCATCTTCATGGACGCCACCAAGGTGCCGATGGAGACGATCCAGAAGCAGATCCCGCACGTCTACAAGACCTGCCTGCACCGCGGCATCGACATCGCCAAGACGCCGCTCGAAGTGGCGCCGGGCAGCCATACCTGGCTCGGCGGGCTCAAGGTCGATATCGACGGCAAGACGGCGGTCGACGGCCTGTTCGCCGCCGGCGAGACGGCGGGCGGCATCCACGGCGGCAACCGCATCGGCGGCTCGGCGCTGTCGGCCTCGCTGGTCTACGGCCGGCGCGCCGGGCGCAAGGCGGCGGCGCTGGCGAAGGGCAAGCGCGTCGCCATTGCCGCGGACGACGACGCCATCCCCGAAGCCGAACGAGCGTGGCTGTCGAGTCTGATGAGCCGCACCGGCGGGCCGCTGCAATCCGACGTGCGCAATGCCTGCCGCATGCTGGCGCACAACAAGCTCGGCCCGATCCGCGAAGCGCGCACGCTGCAAGAAGCGCTTACCGAATATGAGCGCATCGAGCGCGACGACATCCCGGCCATGCGGCTCGACGATAAGGCGAAGAGTTCCGACAACGTGCGCGGGTTGGAGCTGGAGAGCGCGTTGTCGGTGCGCAATCTGGCGCTGCTCGGCCGCATCCTGGCGACCGCCGCGCTCAAGCGCACGGAAAGCCGCGGCGCTCATTTCCGTCTCGATTACCCGGAGACCGACGAAGCGAACTGGCGCAAAGTCACGCGCCTGCAATTGGGCGGCAACGGCGCGCTCGAATTCTATACCGATCCGGTGAAGGAACCGGACGTTGCCGGTGCGCAGAGCGAGCGCGTGGCGGCGAAATAACGTCAGACTGAGCGAAAAGGATTGTCGCCGGCGCGCGACGCCGTCAGTTCAGCTCGCGCACCACCCGGAACCCGTTGGCCGAATAGGGCACGTCGTAATCGTAGCGGAAGCGCACGCCCGACTGCACATAGAGCGCCTGGCTGTCGAATGAGCCGCCGCGCAAGACGCGCAGCTGGCAGGTGCCGCTCGCGCCCCAGGCCGAACCGTCGGTCGGCGCGCCCTTGTAGTCATCGTGCCAGCAGTCCTCCACCCATTCGGCGACATTGCCCGCGGTGTCGAACAGCCCGAAAGCGTTCGGCTTGTACGAGCCGACCGGTAAGGCTTGCTCGGCCTTGCCGGTCTTGCATTCGCGGCAGTTGGCCTCGCGCACGCCGACGCTGCGCCCCCACCAAAAAGATGTGGTCGACCCGGCGCGGGCGGCGTATTCCCACTCGGCTTCCGACGGCAGCCGGTACACATGACCGGTCTTCTTGGTCAGCCACGCCACATACTGCTTCGCATCGAGCCAACTGACATTGATCACCGGATGATTGCCGCGTCCCCAGCCCCTGTCGTCGGGCCGGGTTTTGCATTCCCCATCCGCCACGCATTTATCCCATTCCTTGAACGACACTTCGAACAGGCCGATGGCGAACGGCTTGGAAATGCTCACGCGGTGGAGCGGCTTGTTGTAGTCGGACGTCGACGATCCCATTTCGAATTCGCCGGCCGGCAACACCACCAGATCCGGGCAGTCCGCGCAGTCGCTGAGGACCTTGCCGGGGCCGACGCGTGGGGAATCGCGTTGCGGCCGCGCGGGCTCGCGCACGGCTTCTTGCGCGGGTTGTCGCGGCGGACGGGCGCGCGCCGGCGCGGTTTCTTTCACCGCCGGCTTCGGCGCCAGCGCTTGCGGGCTGGTCACCAGCGAGCGCGAGGTGCCGAAATAGAATTCTTCGGACATCGAAGACGCCACAAAGGGGACTTGCTCATTCTTGGTCGCGCGCGAGACGCCGATGCGGGTCCGGTTGAAGACCGTCTCGGCGGTAACGCCTTTCGTCTGCAGCTGCTTGATCAGCTCGGTGGCGAATGCGCTTTTTTCAGTCGTGCTGTTGTCGATCTGCTTGCCGGGCGCGGCGGAATACATGGCTAGCGTCCCAACAGGCGCAACGATCGGCGCGAGCCCCGCGGGCGATGCGCGAAAGCGGCTTTCGAATACGTTTTTTCGCGCGGCGTCGATGATGATGATTTTGGTTTTGGCGCCGATGCGATTCATTTCGCTCAACATCGCGTCGACGCTGATGCCTTCGCGCCACACATCCTCTTCGGTTCGAATTTGCGCGTCGATCGGGATCAGATAGGTCTGCCGCACGGATTGCAGGCCGATGCCGCTGAAATAGAAGAGCGCGATCGTATCTTTGGTGAGTTTGGAGACGAAGGAGGCGATCGCAAGCTGCATTTTTTCTTTGCCGAGGTTCTCCTCCAGATCGACGTCGAAATGAAGCCGCCGAAACTCCTCGGCCAGCGCGCGGGCGTCGTTGACTGTGCTGGCCATCGCCCCTTTGGGGCCGGGATAGTTTGCGTTGCCGATAACGAGCGCCACCGCCTTCGGCGCCGGCTCGGCGGCCGACGCCAGCATCGGGCACAGCACAAACAAGGTCAGCCAAAACAGGAACCGCATGGTCATCGCCCCACTAGTTTTCGGATGCGGTGGTGCAACGTCATGTGACGAATTGCCGCCATTTTCCTGTGTCGCCAGTTCGCTGGAGAAATTTTCGCGGAGTGTCCGTACACGCTGCTCCTCGAAAAACAGCTCGACCTTTCCCGCGGCGCCTCGATTTTTCGCGGACGAACGAAGATTGTAGACGGCTTGGCCGACTTGGACAACAGGCAGGGAATTATCGCGGCAGTCTCGGCGGCATCGGCCCGACCGGACAAGCCGCCGGCGTCATTGCCAGCGCGATCGGGCCGCCGGCCGAGCGAGACACATCTTTGTCACGACTGAAGCATACAGGGCCGACGCCGAGCGGTTTTGCGCTGCCGCATAATGGGCGTTGCAACAAGCGACTTTCCAGCAAGATCGAGTTCGCCTAAGTTATTCCTGCTCGGGAGCCGATTGGGGCGCGGTTTTTCCAAAGCGACGAGGGCGAAGGCGATGAAAATTTTCAGCAAAGTCGCAAATAAACACGGCGCGACCGCGCTTTTTCTCGGGTCGTCGCTGCTTGTCGCGGCCCTTGCCGGAACTATTTCCGTTGCGCGGGCGCAAAGCGGTCTGACGCCTTCGGCCGCCGGCGCGGAGGTCTATTTCGTCGACATCAAAGACGGCGCCACCGTTGCGCAGAAATTCAAGGTCCATTTCGGCTTGAAGAACATGGGCGTTGCCCCGGCCGGCTCGAACCGTCCGAATTCCGGACATCACCATTTGCTGATCGACACCTACCTGCCGCCGCTCAACAAGCCGATCCCGAACGACTTCAACCACCTTCATTTCGGCGCCGGCCAGACCGAGGCGGATATCACGCTCAAGCCCGGCAAGCACACTTTGCAGCTTTTGCTCGGCGACAAGAGCCACGTACCGCATCAGCCGCCGGTGATGTCGCCGGTCATTCACATCAATGTGGTGCAATCGGGCGGGCCGACGGCGTCGGCTCCCGGCGCCGCGGTCTATTTTGTCGAGTTGAAGGATGGCGCGGTCGTGGCGCCCAAGTTCACCGTTCACTTCGGCGTCAAGAACATGGGCGTCGCGCCGGCGGGTTCGGATCGGCCGAATTCCGGGCATCATCATCTGCTGGTCGACACCGATCTGCCGCCGCTCGACCAGCCGATCCCGAACGACTTCAACCATCTTCACTTCGGCGCCGGCCAGACCGAGGCGGAAGTTTCGCTCAAGCCGGGGGAACATACGCTGCAGCTCTTGTTCGCGGACAAAGACCACATTCCGCACACCCCGCCGCTTTATTCCAAGCGCATCCACGTACGCGTCGTCGATCCCTCGAAGCGCACCCCGTCGCCGCCCGGCGCCAAGGTCTATTTCGTCGGCCTGCATGACGGTTCGGTGATCCCCGAGCACGTCACCCTGCACTTCGGCCTCACCAAGATGGGAGTGGCGCCTGCCGGCATCGAAAGGCCGAATTCCGGTCACCACCATCTGCTGATCGACACCGATGTGCCGCCGCTCGACCGTCCCATCCCGAACGACTTCCATCACCTGCATTTCGGGGCGGGCCAGACCGAAGCCACCGTCAACGCTTCCTCCGGGCAAGCACACGCTTCAGCTTCTGCTCGGCGATGCCCATCACGTGCCGCATAATCCGCCCGTGATGTCGAAACGCATTACGGTCACGGTCACCAAGAGCAGTCAGTAAATCGGTCGCGCGGACTGCGAAGGCTTAACGCTCGGAATTGGCAACAGGCAGACGCAAGCTGCCATTCCTGCCGCAAGGAGGCTCTCGTGAAAAAGCTTGTCATCGCCACTCTTGCCGCAGCGGCTTTGTCAGCGACGGCAACTCTGCCGGCCGCGGCGCAAGGCTCGACGGCCGCGGCCGCGAGCTTGGACATGGCCGCGGTGCCGGATCTCGACCGCGAGGATGTCCGCGTGGTGCAGAGCGGCTTGCGCGGCAAGGGCATGGACCCGGGGCCGATCGACGGGATCGTCGGGCCGCGCACCCGGGATGCGGTGCGGGCGTTTCAAACGCGCTATGGCATGAAACCGAGCGGCACGTTGGACAATCAATTGTTGTTCGCTTTGGGCGACGCGGACCTTGCCATTACGGCCGCGCGATGACGCCCGGCGCAGAACAGTGCGTTCCAGCAACAGGTGATTGCCCGTGAGCCGACGAGACAGTCGTAGACCGAAGACTTTGGCGAAAGCATTGGCGTTCAACGTGCTCTTTGGCGCCCTTTTGCTGCTTCCGGCGTCGGCAGCGAACTGGTTCGATTTGAGCGCCCATCAAGCCCGGCCCGACGTGAATATGGTCGAGGATCAGCCGGGCCATGTTCCGACATCGGAAGACGAGCAATTACCGGAGCAATACCAGAAACAGCTTGTGTTCTTCCGCACCACCGAGAAGCCCGGCACGATTATCGTCAACACGCCCGAGCGTTTTCTGTTTCTGGTGCTCGGCAACAACCGGGCGATCCGTTACGGCATCGGCGTCGGGCGCGAAGGCTTTCAGTGGCACGGTCTCAAATCCATCAACCGAAAGGCGGAATGGCCGGATTGGGTGCCGCCACCGGAGATGATCGCGCGCCAGCCTTATCTGCCGCGCTTCATGGCCGGCGGACCGGGCAATCCGCTCGGCGCCCGCGCGCTCTACATCGCCGGAACGGTCTATCGCATCCACGGCACCAACCAGCCGGAGACGATCGGTTCCGCCGTGTCCTCGGGCTGCTTCCGGCTCACCAACCCGGACGTCATCGATCTTTACGAGCGCGTTCCGGTTGGAACGCGCGTGGTTGTCTTGCAAGCGCCGAAGCTGTGAGGTCGCGCGCAAACCGCGTCAGCTATTCTGTTTGGAGGTTTCGATGTCCACCCGCTTGAGGTTTCCGCTGCTGAAGGCGCTGGCGCTGACGATCCCGCTTGGGCTCGTCGTGCTCGCAAGCGCGCCCGCCGCGTCGCAGACGCTGAAGGCCATCAAGGACCGCGGCAACCTCATCTGCGGCGTCAGCCAGGGCATCATCGGGTTCTCCGCGCAATCGGCGAAGTCCGAATGGGCCGGCTTCGACGTCGATTTCTGCCGGGCGCTGGCGGCCGCCATCTTCAACGATGTGAGCAAGGTCAAATACGTTCCGCTTTCCACCGTCGACCGTTTTAGAGCGCTGCAGTCCGGCGACATCGACGTGCTCTCGCGCAATTCGACCTGGACCATGTCGCGCGAGGTCGACCTGGGTTTGGTGTTCGCGGCGGTGACCTATTACGACGGCCAGGGCTTCATGGTGCGCAAGGCGCGGCATGCTGCGTCCGCGCTCGATCTCAACGGCGTCAAGGTCTGCGTCCAGCAGGGCACCACCACCGAGCTCAATCTCGCCGACTATTTCAGCGCCAACGGCATGAAATATGAGTCGGTGGTCGGCGGTTCGCCCGACGAGGTCATCAAAGCCTACGACGCCGGCAAGTGCGACGTGCTCACCAGCGACGCCTCGCAACTGCACGCCGAGCGGCTCAAGTTGAGCAAGCCGGGCGACCACATGATCTTGCCGGATCTCATCTCCAAGGAGCCGCTCGGGCCGGCCGTCCGCCAGGGCGACCAGCAATGGCTCAATATCGTGAAGTGGACGCACTTCGCCATGGTCAATGCCGAGGAGCTGGGCGTGAGCTCCAAGACGCTCGATGCGGCGCTGAAATCGATCAAGCCGAAAATCAAGCGGCTGGTCGGCACCGAGGGCGATTACGGCGAGCGCATCGGCCTCACCCGGGATTGGGCCGCGCGCATCATCAAGCTGGTCGGCAATTACGGCGAAGTCTACGAGCGCAATGTCGGGGTGAAATCGCGGCTCGGCATTCCGCGCGGGATCAACGAGCGCTGGACCGCCGGCGGCATCATGTACGCGCCGCCGATCCGCTAGCCCTGTCAATGCGGAATGGTGCTGCCGGAAAGGATTGAACTTTCGACCTCCCCCTTACCAACGGCGAAGACCTCGAGACCTAACAATTTGAATTTCTCATAAGAATCGTTGGTCAGAAAACGATTGCACGGATTTTTCCCATGTCCGCTTTCGTTGACGATAGGTCGGTTTTTGGGGGGAAGGCGGAAGTTAGGCGAGCGGCTTGCGATGTCGCTGAATGACCCAAAGCGGCATGCCACCTATGCCGCGATCCGACCTCATTGGGACCGCCGTTGCGGCGCTTGCCACAATTATGCTGGCGTGCTGTTACCGCTACATCTATCTCGCTGGAGAAATCTCACGAATGTCTGAGGAAAAAGATATGGAACAACTATCGCCGTCACAGCAGCTCATCCGTCAGGCGTTCAGCTTTGTTCCTGCCCGAGCAATTTATGTCGCTGCCAAGTATCGGCTGATTGACGTCATTGGTGACGGCCAAAAGAGCGTGGGAGATCTTGCTGCGGAAACCGGCCTGAACATGGAGGCCCTCGGCCGCATCTGCCGATTGCTGGCATCCATTGGCGTGCTTGAGGAAACAGGCAATAACTTATTCAGAGCCACGGAAATCGCGCAACCTCTTTCCTCAAGTGAAGGAACCTCATTACGCGATTACATCATGCTCTTTCATGAACTTGTCTACAAAGCATTCGAACACATCCCTCACACCATTGAAACCGGCGCGCCATCGTGGGCTCACGCTTTTGGAAAACCAATTTTTGAGTCGATTCAAGCCGACCCCGACATAGCGTCTCTGTTTCATGCAGGGCTGAGGAGCAGAGCTAGCGCCGAGATGCCGGCGTTGCTGAAGGCCTTCGATTTTTCAAATGCCAAACACGTCACCGATGTGGGTGGGGGGAACGGCAATCTGCTGTCTGCCATTCTGTCGAGCCATCCGCACCTGAATGGAACGCTTTTTGATGTCGAGCCGGCGATCGAAGCCGCAAAGGCCGGAAAAGGCGGGCCGCTACCAAGGTGCGAACTGACCGTGGGGAATTTTTTTTAGTCGGTCCCTAAAGGAGCGGACGTGTACATCATGAAATTCGTATTGCATGATTGGAGTGATGAGGATGCTGTCAAGATTTTACAAAACTGCCGCGCAGCAATGAGCCCGACATCGAAGCTATGGGTGATCGAAGGCATCATGGGAGACAAAAATTCGCTCACCAACACGAACTACATCGATCTCAACATGATGGTTTCGCTTGGCGGTCAGGAAAGGAACCAGCGCGAATACAGTGAACTCTTTTCAAGGGCAAATCTTCAACTGACAGAGGTGATACCTACCTCTCTGGACCCGTCGATTCTTGTCGGCACACCGCGCTGAATGTCGCCGATTGGCCCCACTCGGACGTGCTGTGAGTCGCCACTGATGTCCGAAAGTGGGTGAAGAGCAGACGTAAGACGGTGTGGTGCTGCCGGAAAGGATTGAACTTTCGACCTCCCCCTTACCAAGGGGGTGCTCTACCACTGAGCTACGGCAGCGCTTGGTGCGAGCGAATATCTGATCATACCGGCGCTGTCGAGCGCAGCTTGCGGCCCGCGCGCCGGCCTATCTATCCCTTTGAACCATGACGGAAAGCGGCAAATCCGGCAAATCGGGCGGCAGCCGGGAGAACCGGCTCGCCCAGGCGCTGCGTGAAAACCTGCGCCGGCGCAAGGCGCAAGCGCGCGAACGCGCCCGTCCGCAGCCGCCGCGCGCGGAAACCGGCCGGAAACCGAAAGAGCGGTGACTAACGCCTCCGGCTTTCGTCCTGTTCGGCCGGCGAGCTGGTAACCTTTGCAATATATTGGGATTTGCGCGCGGGCGGCCGCGGGTTCATAGATCGGGCAGCGGCTAGCGCGCGGGCAATGGGGCAGGCGGGGCGACCATGGATCGGATACGCATTATCGGCGGCCAGCGGCTTACCGGCGCCATCCCGATTTCCGGCGCCAAGAACGCCACGCTGCCGCTGATGATCGCCAGCCTGCTGACCGAGGACACGCTGATCCTCGACAACGTGCCGCATCTCGCCGACGTCGGCCAGCTTCAGCGCATCCTCGGCAATCACGGCGTCGACGTGATGATCGCGGGAAAGAGGCCGGGCGACGATCCCAACAGCGGCCGCACGCTGCACATCTCGGCCCGCTCAATCGTCGACACCACCGCGCCCTACGATCTCGTGTCCAAGATGCGGGCGAGCTTCTGGGTGGTGGCGCCGCTTTTGGCGCGCATGGGCGAGGCCAAGGTGTCGATGCCGGGCGGCTGCGCCATCGGCACGCGCCCGGTCGACCTGTTGATCATGGCGCTGGAGGCGCTCGGCGCCGAGATCGAGATCGAGGGCGGCTACGTCATCGCGCGCGCGCGCAAAGGCTTGCGCGGCGGCGAGATCAAATTCCCCAAGGTCACCGTCGGCGGCACCCATACCGCGCTGATGGCGGCTTCGCTCGCCCACGGCACTACGGTGATCGAGAACGCCGCGCGCGAGCCGGAGATCGCCGACGTCGCCGATTGCCTCAACAAAATGGGCGCCAGGATTTCGGGCGCCGGCAGCGAGCGCATCGTGGTGGAAGGCGTGCCGCGTTTGCACGGCGCGCGCCATAGCGTTCTGCCCGACCGCATCGAGACCGGCACCTATGCTTTTGCCGTGGCGATGACCGGCGGCGACGTGCTGTTGCAGAACGCGCGGCCGGAATTGCTGCAGGCCGCGCTCGACGTGCTGGCGCAGACCGGCGCCAGCGTGACACCGACCAACGAAGGCATCCGCATCGCCCGCAACGGCGCCGGCCTTGCGCCGGTCGAGGTGACGACCGCGCCGTTCCCCGGCTTCCCCACCGATCTGCAGGCGCAATTGATGGCGCTGATGACGCGCGCCGAAGGCACCTCGCACATCACCGAGACCATCTTCGAGAACCGCTTCATGCACGTGCAGGAACTGGCGCGGCTCGGCGCGCACATCCATCTCGACGGCCAGACCGCCACCGTCGAGGGCGTCGATCGGCTGCGCGGCGCGCCGGTGATGGCGACCGACCTGCGCGCCTCGGTGTCGCTGGTGATCGCCGCGCTCGCCGCCGACGGCGAGACGATGGTCAACCGCGTCTACCATCTCGACCGCGGCTTCGAGCGGCTGGAGGACAAGCTCAGCGCCTGCGGCGCGGCGATCGAGCGCATTAGCGATTAACGTCGCAAGCCGTATTTTTGGCTGTCATCACCCGCGCAAAGTGGCGATCCACGGACACGGTCGTGCCCGGGATCGACGCCGGCATGCATGATGAAGCCCCACACGTTAAGGCGTGAACGCGTAAATCGACCGCCAATGTCGCTGTTGGCGAATTCGGTTGAAATAGGCACCCGTCGCAGGAATGTCGCCCCCCGATTGAACATAATGCGAGCGAAGTTATTGCCAACGATCCGAAACAGGCGCTTCGTGCGACATGGCAGTCGTCCATCTGGCGAAGGTCGGACAAAGCCAGTCGTCATCATGCCTAAATATTTTTGGACTCCGCTGACTGCCGTGTTCGAACGCATGTTTGATGCGCAGATGGTGCGAGATACATTTGTCCAAGACTACATCACCGGAGACTCGATTGGCGCGACGCTGCAAGCGTTAGAACGAGAATGTCGGAGCTCAATATGACTGCCAGGGGCAAAGATCAAATTGGATCGGAGGTCCACCGGCGCCGCATCTCATTGAAGACGAGCGACGTTCGCAATGCTTCAGGAATTTTGGACCGAATGGCGAAGCTCGTGTCTCTAGAGCTTTCCGGCAGAACGAGCGAAGAAATCTATGAACTGTGTTTTTCCAGGCTTTTGACACCTGATCCCGCGCAGTTTGTCGCCGCTCGTGGCAAGAGCCCGGCCGGCAAAGTCTTGATGATGGGGACCGATCAGAGAGACTTGTTTGTTCCATTGCTGCGGCGACAGGCTCGCTACCTTAGTGCGGGCAGCTTAGTCGCCGACCTTGGCTGTGGAGATGGGCAGACCAGTAGATTGCTGTGGGACAAACTCAAGTCAGACATTACCCTTGAGTATCTCGATCCGAGCGAGCACTACCTTGAGGACTATGGGAACCTGGCGGCGCAGTACCGGCACATTCAGTCTGCGAGAGCTATGTGCAGCACGCTCGGCGATTGGGTTAGTCGGCCTCCGAGCATCGTGGGGCACGGACAGGGCGACGGCTTCCGTTTGATCCTGCTGATACACTCACTTTATTTTTTGGACGACTTGAAGTCACTGCTTTTTCGGCTGGTTGACGACGTGGCGCCATCGGGCAGGATCTTTCTTGTTTTTGCCGACGAATTGAACGGATTTACGGGCAAGGCGGTGCTTCGGCATTTACGAAAGCATGACGCCAGCCAAGCCTCCGCATACATGAGTCGCATTCGTGATCGTCACGGGTTTTTCGGCATAACGCGAGGGCAAGATGGCGGGTGCCACCTTCGCATCGAGCGTTTGAGAAAGAACATTGGCCGCGACGATGTCGAATTGGCTCAGTTTGAAATTCAACCGAGCCGTATCAACGGTCATTCGATGGCGGATTTAATTGCCGCAGCGTTTATTACCGGACTTGCGAGCGCAGGGAGTAAATCAGTTGATGATCAGGTGAGTGACGTCCGAGATTTGTTCAAAACCGATCCCGAATCGGTAGACTTGGCAATCGATTTGCACGGTGTTCGTGCGCGAATGTTGTCAGTCTCCCAGCCTCAATACGTTGTGATTCTCCGTAAGAGCGACAAAAAATAGTTGAATTACCGGTTGGCGCTGCTCGGTTGCCGCATATGCAATCGAGTGAATGCGTAAATGAGTTGGGCGATCGCCACTAAGACGAGGCCCACAATCGCGCCCAAGAATCTTCACCTTCGGAGGTCAAGCGGACATCCATGTGAAAGACATTTATTTCCGCTTATGGCCCTTCGCTGCCATGCAGGCGATGGTCGCTATTAAGACAGAGTCGGATATTCAATCGGTCGCGCTTCGTCATCCGGGTTTATGAGCACACGCTCTAGAACGCTGCGTGAGCCGGTGCGGTCGTAGCGCGCCTTCTTGGATTGCGGGACAAGCCGGGCAACGACCGGCCAAATTTTTTTGTCCACCCCCCTTGACCGAATTCCTATATGAGGACTATATTCCATGGTATCCCGCCCTCGTTACCGAGGGGTGTCTGATCAGCATCTCGGACATGGGGCGGGGAGCGGTGGCCGGGGAATGAGGTGGCAGCGGAGATGCGCTGACATCGCCCGGCGGTCCAAGCCGCGAAGAGTCCCGGCGCGCCAGCGTCGCGCGCCGAGGGCCCTGACGGCCGGTAGGTCGTCGGCTTCGTCAGAGGAGCGTCGCCCGAGTGCCTGGGTCTCATACGGTGGAGGGTTGGGCAGCCGCAGAAGGGACGGCCTGAGAACGGCCGACCACCGGGGACGCTTCGCGGAGCAAACCTAACAAACACCGCGCGCGGGACGCCTTGGGAACGGCGGACTTGCGGTTTACCCGCCGTAGCTCGATCAGAGCAAAGGCGGGCCGGACTTCGACAAGCCTCGATGTCGCGAGGCGTCGAGGCCCGCGGGTCCTCTGGGCCCATCGGCGTCCCGCGCGCCCTCGGTACAGTTTCGGGAGCGGCGGATTGAAATGGAAATGCAGGCGAACCCGGCGCCTGACAAACAATACGGGCGGCGGAGCGTTGGCTTCGCGGGCTGTTTGACAAATGAATTCATGAGATCGGCGAGCGGAGCAATGGTGGGCGCTCTGGACGAATTCTCCGCCCTCGGCCACCATCCCGACCGCAATGAGGGAGGGACGTTTTCGTGGACATAAAAGTCATGAGCGCCGGCGCGGTGGCGTCGATGGTCGAGGTGCTGGGCGCCGAATTCGAGCGCTCGACCGGCCACAAGCTCGATCTGAATTTCGGCACCGCCGGCGCGCTGCGCGACCGGCTCAAGGCCGGCGAGCAGGCCGATCTCGTCATCCTCTCCGAATCCGCCATCGACGCGCTTGAAAAGACCGGGCTGTTCGTTGCCGGCAGCCGCACCGATGTCGGGCGCACCGTCACCGGCGTGGTGGTGCGCGAAGGCGCAGCCGCTCCGGACATTTCCACGCCGGAGGCGTTCAAGCAGGCGCTGCTGCAGGCCAAGTCCGTCGCCTATACCGACCCCAAGGCGGGCGGCTCCGGCGGCATTATGTTCGTCGCCATGCTGGAAAGGCTCGGCCTTGCCGACGCCGTGAACAAGAAAGCGCTGTTGACCAACCGCGGCGCCGAGACGGCGCAGGCGGTGGCCGATGGCCGGGCCGAGATCGGCACCACTTTCATCAGCGAAATCCTGCCCGTTAAGGGCGCCAAGGTGGTGGGACCGCTGCCGGGCGAGCTGCACACCGCCAATACTTATACGGCGGCCATCCCGGCCGGCAGCGCGGCGCGCGAAGGGGCGGCGGCTTTCCTGCGCGCGCTCACCGATCCCGCCACCCGCGAGCGCTGGGTCGCGGCCGGGCTGGAACCGGCCTTCGGCGGTTAGCCACCGGTTAGCCACTCTTGCGCGCGTGCGGCGCCTTACCTAACTAGCCCGGTAGGGGAGCCCGGGCGACCATGGACCTGTTGAAATTCGTTGTCCTCGACGAAGAAGACCTTGAGGTCGTTTCGACCCACCTGCAGGACGCGGTGGTCAAGGTCTCCGACGTGCTCTGGCGCCCTGCCGAAAAACGCCTGGTGATCGCGCTCAATCGCTTCGATTGGGAAGGCGCGCAATGCCGGAATCCGGAATATCACCGGCGGCGGGCGGTACTGCGCTTCGAGCGGGTGCTCTCGTGCAAATGCCGCTCGCTGAACCCGGCCGGCGAGGATGCGGTGCTCAATCTGCTGGCGGTCGAGTTTTCCGAAACCGATGCCCCGGCCGGCGTCGTCACACTGATATTTTCGGGCGGCCCGGCCTTGCGGCTTGAGGTCGAATGCCTGGAGGCCGAGTTGGCCGACCTAGGGCCGTCGTGGATGGCCGCGACTTGCCCGGCGCATGAGATTGTCGACGCGGGCGCAACAGCGAAACCGGACAACGTCTGACGTGCCGGCGCCTTGCTATTTGCCGATCGCGATGGCGTACTGACCCCGTTCAAAAAAACGGGGAGGGGTAGCCATGCGCAAAATCGTCATTCTCGCGGGCCTGCTGATGGGCGCCGCGCTGTTTACCGGCACGCCGGCCGAGGCCTATGTCAGCTGCCAATGCTTCAAGATCGGCGCGCCGCCGGTCTGCACCGCCACGGTCGAATCCTGCGTCCTCAAGCGCGGCGGCGTTTGTCTGGCGCCATGCAACTATGTGCCGCCGCGCATGCACCACAAGCGGCATTCGGCTAAGAAGAAGATGTAATCCGCCTTCATCGTCGGGCGACAAAGGCTCCGTCGCAGGACGGAGCCTTTGCATTTTCGGCGCCCGCGGCGGCCGCAACCGGGTTCCGGCGGGAGGGTTGACGCGACCGCGCGCATCACCCATTGACCTGTCATCCGGGACCGGCCCGGCAGCGCGCGATCCCGAAAAGCTTGTCCTCGACGAGATCGGGATTGGGAACCGGTTTTCGGATAAGATCGCGCGCCAGCAAAAACTCCAGGCCATGCCGCTTCGACTGGATAGCCAAAGCACCGATTTTTCCGGGCGATTTCGCAACCTTCTCGGCATGAAGCGGGAGGCGGCGCAGGATGTCGATGCGACCGTGCGTGCCATCATCGCCGACGTGATCGAGCGCGGCGATAGCGCGCTGTTCGAACTGACCGCCAAATTCGACCGCGTCGATCTGAGCAAAGTCGGCCTGCGCGTGAGCGCGGCGGAGATTGAGAACGCTGCGGCCGCCTGCAAGGGCGAAGCGCTCGAGGCGCTTAAGCTCGCGCGCGACCGCATCGAGGCCTATCACCGCCGGCAGCGGCCGAGCGACGAGCGTTTCACCGATCCGCTCGGTGTCGAACTCGGATCGAAATGGACCGCCATCGAAGCGGTCGGGCTTTATGTGCCCGGCGGCACCGCGGCCTATCCATCTTCGGTGCTGATGAACGCGGTGCCGGCCAAGGTCGCCGGCTGCAAACGCCTGGTCATGGTGGTGCCGACGCCGGCGCCATTGGTGTTGGCGGCGGCGCAGCTTGCCGGCGTCGACGAGATCTACCGCATCGGCGGCGCGCAGGCCGTCGCCGCGCTTGCCTATGGCACCGAGACCATCGTGCCCGTCGCCAAAATCGTCGGACCGGGCAATGCCTATGTGGCGGCGGCCAAGCGCCAGGTTTTCGGCAAGGTCGGCATCGATATGATCGCCGGTCCCTCCGAAGTGCTCATCCTCGCCGACAAGACCGGCAATCCCGATTGGATCGCCGCCGACCTGTTGGCGCAGGCCGAGCACGATGCCAGCGCGCAGTCGATCCTGATTACCGACGATGCGCGGCTGGCCGACGACGTCGAGAAGGCGGTCGCTGCGCAGCTTAAGACCTTGTCGCGCGCCGAGGTCGCCGGCGCTTCCTGGCGCGATTTCGGCGCCATCATCACGGTGGCCAAGCTCGACGATGCCGTTGCGCTGGTCGACCAACTGGCGCCCGAACATCTGGAGATCGAAGCCGAGAACGCCGAGGCGCTGGCCGCGCGCATCCATAATGCCGGTGCGATCTTCATCGGCGCGCACACCCCCGAGGCAATTGGCGACTACGTCGCCGGCTCCAATCACGTGCTGCCGACCGCGCGCTCAGCGCGATTTTCGTCGGGCTTAAGCGTGCTCGACTTCATGAAGCGCACCTCGCTGCTCAAGTGCGGGCCGGAGCAGTTGCGCGCCCTTGGGCAAGCCGCCATTGCACTGGGCGAGGCGGAAGGCTTGACCGCGCACGCGCGCTCGGTGGCGATCCGGCTCAACCGGCCATGAGCCCGCCAAAAGCAACGCCCGCCGGCAGCAAGCAGCGCCTGGTCGCAGTCATGCTGGACGAGGAATCGATCGGACGCTCGAACCCGGACGTCGAGCACGAGCGGCAAGTCGCGATCTACGATCTGCTCGAGCAGAACACGTTTTCGCCGGTTGGCCACGACGACGGACCATACGCGCTGCATCTGAGCATCACCGGCAACCGTCTGGCCTTCGACATCCGCACCGAGGACGGCAAGCCGGTGGTCGCGCATCTGCTCTCGCTCTCGCCGCTGCGCCGCATCGTCAAGGACTACTTCACGATCTGCGACAGCTACTACCAGGCGATCCGCACCGCCACGCCTGACAAGATCGAAGCGATCGATATGGGCCGGCGCGCCATCCACAACGACGGCTCACGCATCCTGCAGGAGCGGCTGAAGGGCAAAGTCTCCATCGACGTCGACACCGCGCGGCGCCTGTTCACCTTGCTCTGCGTGCTGCATTGGAAGGGTTAGGCGATGCTACGCCCCATTCTCCGCTCATTCCCGCGCAAGCGGGAATCCAGAAATGCGAGTGTAGCCGGCGCGGTTCAGAACTGGGTCCCCGCTTTCGCGGGGGCGAGCGGGGAATAGAGCTTGGCCGCGCCAGAGCGCTCATCGCGCCCGCAGGCGGTGCTGTTTGCCTGTGGCATGAACGCGGTCCGTTCGCCGATGGCGGCCGGGCTGTTCCGGCAGCTGTTCGGCAAGTCGGTCTATGTCGGCTCGGCCGGCGTGCAGAAAGGGGAGGTCGATCCCTTTGCCGTCGCCGCCATGGCGGAGATCGGCATCGACATCGCGCGCCACAAGCCGATCACCTTCGAGGAACTGGAAGACCTGGAGGGGCTCAATTTCGATCTGATCGTGACGCTGTCGCCGCCGGCGCATCACAAGGCGCTGGAATTGACCCGCACCAATGCCGCCGACGTGGAATATTGGCCGACCGCCGATCCGACGGCGGCCGAAGGCAGCCGCGAGCAGAAGCTCAACGCCTATCGCGAGGTGCGCGATCAGCTCATGGCGCATATTCAGGAACGGTTCGGGCGGCCGCGCGGCGGCAACGAATAAGCTATGCTTCGGCATGGCGCGGTTGCCTGGCTCGGGTTGTGAAAATAGTCCCGTTCCGCTAGGTTCCGCGCCCATTCGCAACGGATTCACCCGCTTTTCGGCAGCGTTAAAGACATGATCGGCCGGCCAAAATTGGTGCTTGCTTCCGGCTCGCCGCGGCGGCTCGCTTTGATCAATCAAGCCGGCATCGAGCCCGACGCGCTCAAGCCTTCCGATATCGACGAAACCCCGCGCCGGGGCGAGATTCCGCGCGCCTACGCCAACCGGCTCGCCCGTACCAAGGCGGAGGTGGCGCTGGAGAACGTCAAGCTCGATGACGAATTGCGCGGCGCTTATGTCCTCGCCGCCGACACGGTGGTGGCGGTCGGCCGGCGCATTTTGCCCAAGGCCGATCTGCTGGACGAGGCGGCGCAGTGTCTGCGGCTGCTCTCCGGCCGCAATCACCGCGTCCACACCTCGATCTGCCTGGTGACGCCGAAGGAGGCGTTCCGCCAGCGGCTGGTGGAAACGCGCGTACGCTTCAAGCGGCTGTCGGATGAGGATATCGAGGCTTATCTCGCGTCCGGCGAGTGGCGCGGCAAAGCCGGCGGCTACGCGGCGCAAGGCATCGCCGGCACCTTCATCGTGAAGATCGTCGGCTCCTACAGCAATGTGGTCGGGCTGCCGCTCTACGAAACCGTGAACTTGCTGGCCGGCGAGGGCTTTCCGATTCGCTTCGGCTGGCTCAATGCGGTGTGAGTTAATGCTTGCGAGGCCCGCATGAACCTCGCGCTTTGGCTTTATCGCGCCGGTCTCAGTCACCCGGATTTGCCCGCGGCGGCATCGGGCACGCGTGTGGTGGCGACCTACGGCGAACTTGCCGCGCGCGCTGCGCGGCTTGCCGGCGCGCTGCGCGAACGACTCGGACTTGACGTCGGGCGACCGCGTCGTCATCGCCGCCAAGAATGCGCCCGACTATATCGCGCTGCTGTACGGCATCTGGCACGCGGGGCTCGCCGCGGTGCCGGCCAATGCCAAACTGCATGGCGCCGAGCTTGGCTACATCCTCGAACAATCGGGCGCGCGCGTCTGCTTTGCCTCGGCCGGCATCGACGGCGAGATCGCGGCGCACGCGCCCAAGACGCTCGAACGATTGATCGCGGTCGGCAGCGCCGAATACGCCGCACTGTTTGCGGCCGATCCGATCGACGTGGTGCCGCGCGCGCCCGACGATCTCGCCTGGCTGTTCTACACCTCGGGCACCACCGGACGGCCGAAGGGCGCCATGCTCAGCCATCAGGTGCTGGCGCAGGCCAGTCTTGCTTACGCCGCCGAGGTGGATCCGATCGTCGCCGGGCGATGCGATCTTGCACGCCGCGCCCATGAGCCACGGCTCCGGCGTCTACATCATGCCGCATATCGCCCGCCTCGGCGTGCAGGTGGTGCCGGAAAGCGGCGGCTTCGAGCCGGAAGAAATCGTCGCGCTGTTCAATCATTGGCCGCGTATGTCGATGTTCGCGGCGCCGACCATGATCAAGCGTCTGGTCGCTTGCCCGGCCGACTGCAATGCGGAGAACATGCGCACGCTGATCTGGGGCGGCGCCCCGATGTATGTCGAGGACGCGCTTGCCGCGCTCGACCGTTTCGGGCCGCGGCTCGCCCAAATTTACGGGCAGGGCGAGGCGCCGATGACCATCACCACGCTGTCGAAGGAAGACATCGCCGATCGCGATCATCCGCGCTGGCGCGAGCGGCTGGCCTCCGCCGGCAAACCCTATTCCTGCGTCGAAGTCAGGGTCGCCGACAGCGAGGATCGGCCGGTGGTGCAAGGCGAGGCAGGCGAAATCCTCTGCCGCGGCGTCATCATGTCGGGCTATTGGCAGAACTCGGAGGCGAGCGCGGCCAGCATGCGCGGCGGCTTTCTGCATACCGGCGACGTCGGCGTCATCGACGAGGAGGGATATCTGCATCTCAAGGACCGCTCCAAGGACCTGATCATTTCGGGCGGCTCCAACATCTATCCGCGCGAGGTCGAGGAGGTGCTGCTCACCCATGGCGCGGTGCGCGAAGTCTCGGTCATCGGGCGGCCGGACCGCGAATGGGGCGAGGTGGTGGTGGCCTATGTGGTCGGCGAAGCGAGCGCGGCGGAACTCGACGCGCTCTGCCTTGCGCGCATTGCCCGCTTCAAACGGCCGAAGGATTATGTTTTTGTCGACGCCCTGCCGAAGAACAATTACGGCAAGATACTGAAGACCGAGCTGCGCGGCCTCGACGCCGCCCGCAAGTAGAGGGAAGCGAATCATGGCCGACATCGTCCTCGCCATCGGGACCTCGCACAGTCCGCTGCTCAACTCACCGGCGGAGGACTATCCCAAGCACGCCGCCATCGATGCCTCGGGGCGCAAGCTGCTCGACAAGAACGGCCGCCCTTGCACGTACGGCGAGCTGTTGGCGCAGGCCGATCCTTCCATCAAGGACCAGATCGCGCCGCAGGTGCTGGAAGAGCGCTCGGCGCAATGTACAGCCAATATCGAAAAATTGTCACGTGAGCTGGCCGACGCCAAGCTCGACGCACTGATCATCATCGGCGACGACCAGCATGAGCAATTTTTCGACGACAACATGCCGGCGATTTTGATCTACTGGGGCGACAGAATCGAAAACAATCCGCTGCACATGGACGACGACGCGCCGGAATTCTGGCGCAAGGCACGCTCGCAATTTCACGAGATCGCGCAGACGCGCGACTATCCGGTCGATTCAAAGCTCGGCCTGCATCTGATCGAAGAGCTGATCGGGCAGGGCTTCGACGTCAGTCAATCCAAGCGCCTCGCCAAGGAGCACGGCGAGGGCCACGCCTTCGGCTTCGTGCACCGCCGCATGATGAACGATCATGTCATCCCGATCGTGCCGGTGGCGCTCAACACCTACTTTCCGCCCAACCAGCCGCAGCCGCGCCGTTGCTACGAGCTCGGCCGCGCGATCCGCGCCGCGGTTAGCAGCGCGCCAGGCGGCGCGCGCGTCGGCATTCTGGCGTCCGGCGGCTTGAGCCATTTCACGGTCGACGAGGAACTCGACCGCGGCGTGCTCGATGCCTGCAGGCGCAATGACGGCGACGCGCTGGCGTCGATCCCTGCGGCCAAGCTCAATTCCGGTTCCTCCGAAATTCGCAATTGGATCGCGGTCGCCGGTGCCGCCGCGCATTTAAAAAGCGCCTGGCAGGACTATATCCCATGCTATCGCTCGGCCGCCGGCACCGGCTGCGGCATGGGCTTTGCGGTCTGGAAATAGCGCGCTACATCTCACCTCATGAACGAACTCGCCCGCAAAACGTCAGCGACCTGCCCCATCTGCGGCAAGCCGATGGAGCAGGCGTTCCGCCCGTTCTGCTCCAAGCGCTGTGCCGACATCGACCTCAATCGCTGGCTCTCCGGCGTCTATGCGGTGCCGGTGAAGGAGGAGGAAGACGAGGACGGCGAGCGGCCGATGGACGAAGGCGAACGCTCATGAACGTGCCGATCGCCGATTGGCCCGACCGGCTCTACGCCACGCTCAAGCGCGCCGATGTGCGCCAGGTCGGCTACGTGCCCGATGCCGGCCATTCGCGGCTGATCGATCGCTGCCGCGCCGACGCCGACATCCGCGACGTGGTGCTTACCACCGAGGAGGAAGGCGTGGCGTTGGCCGCCGGTGCCTGGCTCGGCGGCGAGCGTTGCGCGCTGCTGATGCAGTCGAGCGGCGTCGGCAACTGCGTCAACATGTTTTCGCTGGCGCGCAGCTGCCGCTTTCCGTTGCTGATGCTGATCACCATGCGCGGCGAGTGGGAGGAGTTCAATCCCTGGCAGGTGCCGATGGGCTCGATCGTCGATCCCGTGCTCAAGCTGTGCGAGGCGGAAGTTTATCGCGCGACCACGCCGGACGAGGTCGAAGGCGCGGCCGAGCGCGCCGTGCAGCAGGCCTTCGGCGCCGAGCGTATCGCCGCCGTGCTGCTGTCGCAGCAAGTGATCGGCAAGAAGGTATGGACCAAATGAGCCAAGCGGGACTTGGACGGCGCGCCGCCATGGCCACGCTGCTGGCGGATCGGCCGCAAGGATCTGCTGGTCGTGCCCGGCCTCGGCTCGACGACCTATGATCTTGCCGCCGCGGGCGACGATCCGCGCAATTTCTATCTCTGGGGCGCCATGGGCGGCGCGGCCATGATCGGACTTGGGCTGGCGCTGGCGCAGCCCGAACGGCGCGTCGCGGTCATCACCGGCGACGGCGAGATGCTGATGGGCATGGGTTCGCTCGCCACCATCGGCATCCAGCGCCCGAGCAATCTCGCCGTCATCGTGTTCGACAACGGCGTCTATGGCGAGACCGGCATGCAGCCGAGCCACACCCAGAGCGGCGTCGACCTGCTTGGTGTCGCCGGCGGCTGCGGCTTTAGGGATTGTCTCGACGTGCGCGACGAGGCGGCTTTGCGCGATCTCGCTCAGCGGCTCAAGAGCCTCGGCGCGCCGCTGTTTGCCCGCGTGACGATCGCCGCCGAGGAACCGCCGCGCGTGCTGCCGGAGCGTGACGGGGTGGCGCTGAAGCAGCGTTTTCGCGCCGCTATTGGGGTTCAGGGCTGAGCGATAAGGCCTAAATCCGCCGTTCTGGACAGTGTAGCGGAGGGCCTTTATAACGCCCCGCGTTTTGCTGGCCCGCCTTCTATCGGGCCCGGCGCCCAGGTAGCTCAGTTGGTAGAGCACGTGACTGAAAATCACGGTGTCGGTGGTTCGATTCCGCCCCTGGGCACCAAAAAACCTAGCTTGCTGAATTTATTTGATTTTCTTTCGCGAATTGCCGCACCGCACGAAAGTGGGGCGCTTTTTGACTCCCTAAGCCAATGAAAACGTTGGAAGGTGGAATCCCGTTCTGGAATCATATCTCCTCCACATAACCTGCGTGAGCAAGGATGCTCAGAGGGCGCAATAGCGCGCGGTCGCTTCATCATCTTCGTCCGAGCAAATCAATCTAAGTACGACGTTGGAGGTCCGCTTCAGGCTCCATTCCGGAAGTCCACCACTGGGATGTCGATGTCGCTGAATAACCCTTAGCGCAAATAGGAGCCGACACATTTTTGAAAATGTTAGCTGCCTTGAATTAGGCGCCTGCCTTTCGTCCTCGACCATTTCTGACGTGCTTCCGCGAGGGCCGATCCGCACAAATTCCGAAACCTGCGATCAGCAAGCCTAGCGCGCGTTCAAGTTCGCCTAGACCGGAGCGGACGTTCGTGGTGTCGTTTGCCAGCCAACGGCGTAGTTCAACCTGAAAGATGCAGAACACCGTCCAGCCGGCGAACAGCGACAATTCTCCCGGTGTAATTTCTCTATTCGCGATTGCCAGTTCGATGACATGGCCGAACAGCCGGATCAGGCGATCCCGGGTCTTCTGAAACGGCGCGGCTTGTGCACCCAACTCGTAAAAAATCATCTCGCGCAGCGCGAGCCGCGATAGGGCAGGCTGCCGGCCAAAAAACCGGTAGTGTGGCTTCGCGACCGACAGGAGATTGTCGATGAGCGCCGCCATCGGATCGACGGCGTCCTCCGCTTGCTGGGTGACGTTCTCCAAAGGTTCGTTAATGGTCAGAAAGAGCAGATCGCGTTTGTTTTTGGCGTAAAGGAAAATCGTGCCAAGGCCGACCCCGGCGCGTACTGCAATCTCACGCATCGTCGTATCGTCGAAGCCTTTGGCCACAAATAGATTTTGTGCCGTTTCCTTAATGCGCCGCAGTTTCTCTATCTTATTGCGCGTGCGCAGGCCGCTAGCGGCAGCGAGCATCACATCGGTCATTCGACTCTTCTCCACCGGCTGCGCCCATTCCTAGCGGTGAAACGGCTTGACAACAAGATGAACATGTTCAACTATGAACATGTTCATAATAAAAAGCAAAGCTCCCAAACTGATGTCAAGGGAGTGGCTTGGCCGGGAGGGCCCAAGTGCAGCCAGTGCTCAAGACCGTTCGTGCCGCATGGCCAGTTAAGGCCGAGGCGTCCGCGCTGGCGATTTCCAATCTCAGCGTTCGTTTCGGCGCGCGGACGATTCTGGACGCAATCAACTTCGATGTGAGCGAAGGGGAGTTTCTCTGCGTCGTCGGCACCTCGGGATCGGGCAAGACAACGCTGCTGCGCGTTCTTGCCGGGCTCGCGCGTCCCGCCGAGGGCAAGGTCCTATTCTCTGGAGCCGAGATTTCGGGACCGTCGCGCGATCGCGCCATCATCTTCCAGGACTATTCCAAGGCGCTGCTGCCCTGGCGCTCGGTGCGCGGCAATATCGCCTTGAGCTTGGAAGCGCGCTCTGTGCCCGCGCAAGAGCGCGAGGTGGCGATCGATGAACTGGTCGCTAAGATGGGGCTGTTGCGCGCGCAGAACCAATATCCCGGCCAGCTGTCGGGCGGCATGCAGCAGCGTGTGCAGATCGCGCGCTGCCTCGCGCAGGAGCCGAAGATCCTGCTAATGGACGAACCGTTCGGCGCGCTCGATGCCATGACGCGGCAGGCGCTTCAGGACGAAATCCTGCAACTCGCCGGCGATAAGAAGATGACCGTGGTTTTCATTACCCACGATCTCGAGGAGGCCATCTATCTCGGCGATCGTGTGGTGGTGCTTGGCGGAGCCCCGGCCACGGTGATCGAGATGGTCGAGGTGGGGCTGCCGCGCCCGCGCAATCAGCTCACGACGCGGGAAGATGCACGTTTCCTCGCGCATCGCCACCGGCTGTTCCAACTGCTGGCGCACAATCAGGTCGGGCCGGTCGGACTTGCGTCGCGCAATCCGGCATCGGAGACGTAGTCCAGTGCGGCGCGGCGCCATCGGATTGATCATTCCCCTGCTGGTACTTTTCGGGTGGGAGCTCTTCAGCCGCACGGGCGATCTGCCGCTCGACGCGGTGTCTCGGCCGTCGGATATCGCTGCAGCCTGGTTCAACAGCCTGACAGACGGCTCGCTGCTACTGGCGACCTGGCAGACCTTCGAGACCGCGTTAGTCGGATTGGCAATCGCGACGGTGGTCGGTGTTCTGGCCGGCGCCATCCTCGGGTTGTTGCCGCTCGCCGAGGGCGTCATGGGCCCGACCATCGAGGCCCTGAGACCGATCCCGGCGATCGCCTTCATGCCGCTAGCCTTGATGATGTTCGGCTTCGGCATCGCCATGGAAGCAAGCATCGTCGCTTATGCCTGCGTGTGGCCGATCCTGATCGTCACCATCGGCGCAGTCCGCGCCATCGAGCCGCGGTTGCTGGAGGTTGCGGTCGCGTTGGAAATGCCGTTTGCGACCCGCCTGTGGAAGATCATCCTGCCAGCGGCCCTCGCGCGCATCAATGTCGGGATCAGGATTGCCGCAGCGATTGCGCTCGTCGTCGCGGTGACCGTCGAAATCGTGCTCAATCCGCGTGGCCTCGGCTATCAGCTCATCCTCGCGCAACAGTCTTTCAGGATCGGCCTCATGTATGCGCAGCTCTTCTGGCTGTGCGTCATCGGCTATCTGCTGAACGCGGTGCTGCACAATCTGGGTGGCGGTCCCGTCGGATCGTGGAGAAGGGCATGAGGAAGCTCTTCGACCCCGTCAGGCTGTCGGCGCTAGCATTCGCGGCTGCATTTGTCCTTGGCTGGCAAGGGCTGGCCGATCTGAAACTGATCTCGCCGATCTTCTTTCCTCCGCCGTCGCGAACCTTCGACGTGTTGCTCGCGCGCATGGCGGACGGATCGATGTGGAGTTCACTTGAAGCCACCAGTCTGCGCATGGTGTTCGGCTGGATGCTAGCTTCTGCCGCCGGGATATTGATCGGTGCTGCCATCGGTTCGTCGCGTTTGGCCCGTGACCTTCTCGATCCGCTGCTCGAATTCATCAGGCCGTTGCCCGCATCGGCGGTGATTCCGGTCGCGATCCTTTTCCTCGGTCTCAGCAACGCAATGTCGCTGACGGTCATCGCCTTCGGCGCGATCTGGCCCGTATTGCTGGCAAGCGTTTACGGCTTTTCGACCGTTAGCCGTGAATTGCAGGATGTGGCGCACGTGCTGGGCTTCAGCCGGCTCGAATTTCTGCGGAAGGTCGCGTTGCCGTCGGCGTTGCCGGACATCATGAGCGGTTTGCGCGTCAGTCTGGCGATCGCACTCATCTTGACCGTGGTGACCGAGATGCAGTCCTCATTGCCGGGGCTGGGTTGGGACATCTTCTTCGCGCAGCGTTCCTATCGCAGCGCCGACCTTTACGCCGGTCTCATCCTACTCGGCGTCCTGGGATTTACGGCCAACTACCTCATCCTGCTGATCGAGCGGCGCACACTGCGCTGGCGCAACTTGCGTACCTAAAACAAAACTGGAGGAAACGTCATGTTCAGTATCAGTCGAATAGTCGCGTCCGGAATGCTGTTGCTGGTCGGGTTGGCTTCACCGGCGCTTGCCGCGCCGGCTAAGGTTACCATCGGCTTCCCGCCCGCTACCGACTTCCTCGCCGCCTATGTGGCGAAGGATGAGGGCTTCTTCGCCAAACACGACATCGACGCGAAGATGACCCTTATTCCCGTCGTGAATAATATTCCCTCGGCGATCGTGTCAGGCAGCGTCCAGATCGGCATGTCCACCATCCCGACTTTTCTGCAGGCGGTCGACGGCGGTCTCGATCTGAAGCTGATCGCGGGCGCGGCCCGTCACACCAAGGCGCATCCGTTCATCAGCCTGCTCGCGAGAAAGGGCGTCAATTACTCCAAGCCCTCCGACCTCATAGGTAAAAAAGTGGGCGTGCCAGGCATTAACAGCGTGATCGATGTCATGCTGCGGAAATGGCTGATCAATAACAAGGTGCCGATTGACAAGGTGAAGATCATCGAGGCGCCGCTGCCGCAGCTCCCTAACGTGTTGAATAGCGGCAGTATCGACTACGTAGCGATCGTCGAGCCGTTCCGCACCAAGATCGTAGCCACAAAAAGCGGGACTATCGCAGCCGAATATTTCGCTGAGGTCAATCCGGACGTCCTGGTGAGCTGCTGGATCGCCGGCGGCGAATGGGCGGATAAGCATCCGCAGGTCGTGAAGAACTTTCGCGCCGCGATCGACGAAGGTCTGGCGTTCATTCGCAATAATCCTGCCAAAGCGCGCGAAATCGAGAAAAAATACATCCATTACAATTCGCCGAGCTTCCCCACCTTCAACAACAAAGCCCGTCCGGAAGACCTGACGTTCTTCCTCAAGCTGGGCGACGAACTTCACCTGTACCGTCACAAACTCGATCCGAAGAAGATCGTCGTTCCTTGATGCGCCGGCTCGGAATATCGGAGGTATCGCCACAATGGCGCGAGATATAAGCGACGACATCTTGCAAGCGGGAGATCGCGCGCCGGTCGCGTACGATAGAGCACCAAGTTACGACCGGATGATCGCGGATAAGGACGTCGCCGTGCCGATGCGCGACGGCGTCAACCTTTCCGTCGACATCTATCGGCCGGATTCGACGGAGAGGTTTCCGGTGCTGCTGGCGTTCTCGATCTACAACAAGGATCTGCAGGGCCCGGATGTGGCGGCATCGCTGCCGCCACAACCAGCCTGGTCGTCGTTGTGGGCCGGTCTGCTGGAGGCGGGCGATACCAAGTTTTTCGTCTCGCGCGGCTATGTACATGTCATCGGCTCTCCGCGCGGAATCTTAAAGTCGGACGGCGGCGGCAGCCGCCAGTGGGACAGCTACGATCTGATCGAGTGGATCGCGGCGCAGCCCTGGTGCGACGGCAATGTCGGCATGGTCGGGATTTCGGGCTTCGGCGCCGAACAGTTGCATGTCGCCAAGCAGAACCCTCCGCACCTCAAGGCCATCTTTCCGCTCGATCCGCGCGGCGCGTTCGGCACGCTGGGAAGCTTCCGCGAGGAATATCCGGGCGGCGTGCTGCACTTCTTCCGCTATCTAATCATGCACTTTGCCGCCATGCATCAGAACAAGGGCAAGCCTGGGACCTTGCCGCCGGACAAGGAAGCGCAGTGGCAGCAAGCCATGGCCAACGCCGACTACAAAATGTATCCGCATGTCTACAACGTGTTGACCCAGAAGGGTCAGCACATGCCGCCGTATTTCGGGCTGCTGATCGATCCTTATGACAATGCGAAGATGGTGGCGGCGGCGGAGCGGGACATCGCCAACATCAAAGTGCCGACCTATACCGGGTCCGGCTGGTACGGCTATACATACAAGACCCACCTGAACGGTGCGCAGAACTACTTCGAACGCATCGACGCGCCAAAGAAACTCATGTTCGTTGGGCCCGCGCATCTGGAGCGGCCGTTTCATTCGCTGCACGGCGAAATCCTGCGTTGGCACGACCATTGGCTTAAAGATATCGATACCGGCATCATGAACGAACCCCCGGTGCGCTACTGGGTGATGGGCGCGAATGAATGGCGCGGTGGTGCCGACTGGCCGCTGCCGGAGACGCAATGGACAAAATTCTATCTCAATAGCTGGGAGCGGTTGCAGACGGAGCCATTTTCCCCGGCGAGCGCCAGCGAAGAACTGCCGCCCGATGCGTTCGCACAAATGCCGCCAACCCAGACCAATTCGATCCAGAAGCTGCGGTACCTTTCCGAACCGCTGTCGCAGGACACGCTGGTGGCTGGGCCGGGGGTGTTGAACCTCTTCGCCGAGATCGACCAGGACGACACCAACTGGATCGCTACGCTCAAGGATGTCGGCCCCGATGTGTCGGTGCGCACCGTCCGGGATGGCGAGCGCGAGATTCGAACCGACCTGCCCGAGCGCGAGGTGAGCCGGGGCTGGCTGAAGGCGTCGCATCGTGCGCTCGATCCAAAACGGTCGAAGCCGTGGAAGCCATGGCATCCCTTGACGCGCGAAACGCAAAAGAAGGTCGTGCCGGGCGAAATCATCGAATACGCCATCGAGATCATGGCGACCGCCAACCTGTTCCGCCGCGATCATCGCATTTGCATTGAGATCGCCAGCGCGGACATGCCGACCGGCGTCGGCGGTGCAACGAATGCCGAATATGTGCCGAACCACATCAGCAGCAGTCGCACAACACTGCACAAAATCTACCACGACGGGCGGCGGCCCTCGCATCTGCTGCTGCCCATCATCCCGCAATAAGGCTCTCATTTGGAGTCACCCATGAGCGAAGCTAACCAAGTCACGGCGGTGAAACCCGGTCCGGAGATCAAGCGATTCCGGCGCATTGTCACGGGTCATGACGCCCGCGGCCGCTCGTTGATCCTGTCAGACGACATGTCGCCGCATGTGATGCCGATCATGAACCAGCCGAATTTCGCGGTGACCGATTTTTGGAAGGCCGCCTCAACGCCGGCCGACAACGGTGCCGGAACCAGCGACGATCCGTGCGGGTTGCCGATCCAGGTGGCGCCGCCGGAAAACGGCAGCGTCTTCCGGGTCGTTCAGTTCCCACCCGACAAGGATTGGGCAGCCAAGGCGGCCGCGATGGGCGGCTCGATCGCCATCGACGAAACGGCGAAGGCAGCCAATACCGGCGGCCCGGTGCGCCACGCTCACATGCATCGCACACGCTCGATCGACTACGCCATCGTGCTGTCGGGAGAAATCTGGGCTGTCATGGACGAAGGCGAAACCAAGATGACGGTTGGCGATGTGCTGATCCAGCGCGGCACCAATCACGCCTGGGCGAACCGGTCGAGCGCACCTTGCGTGGTCGCTTTCGTGCTGATCGACGCCAAACCGCTTGATTGAAATTTCAGCGACATAACGAAATCGAACTCACGGAGATGCCAGCATGAAACCCCACCCCAAGAGCATTGGCGATCATCTTTATGTGGCAGTGCTGCTGCCCTTCGATCGGCAAATGAAGATCGATGAGCCGGCTTACCGCCGCTACCTGCAATACTTTTTGAAGAACGAGAAATTCGTCCGAATGGGCGGCGGATTGTGCATCAATCCGGAAGCCGGCGAAATCTTTTATCTGACCCGGCAGGAAAAGCGGCGCGTGCTGGAAATCGCGATGGAGGAAGTGCAGGGCAAGGTCCCGATCCTCGCCGGCACTTGGGCCATGACGACCGACGAAACGGTCGAGACGGCGCGCGACTGCAAGGCGCTCGGCGTCGACGGCATTTTCGTAACGCCGCCCGGCGGAGCGCAGGATGTCACCTCCTGCTGGGACGCCGACAACTATCCGGAAATATGGCTCGATCAGATCATCGCGCAGGACCGCGCGGTCGACCTGCCGATCGTCACGCATCCAGTCGGCGGGGCCAAGCCACCATTCTATCCCGGTCTGCCGCTCGAAGCGACACTGCGCATCTGTCGTGAGGTGCCGAACGTGGTCGGCTGGAAGATGACTTACATGTACGACGGCTTTCGCATCATCGCGAATGGGTTACGCGGCTTAAACCATCATGTCGCCGTCATGGGTGCGCTCGCCTCGCGCTTCCATGAGTACAAGGCGACGGGAATGTTCGACGGGACTCTGTCGGGATTCTGGAACTTCGCGCTGGAGCCAATGCTCGATCACCTGGAGGCATGGGACGCGAAGGATATCGACAAGGCCCGACGCATTTGGGAAGGTGGGCTCGTGCAACTGCACGATTACGTTGCCGACATGGGCCGTCTACACATCCGCTACAAGACAGCGACCTGGCTACGCGGGCTCATTCCTAACCCATTTATGCGCTCGCCGATGCCGAAGCCGAAGCAGGCGGAAATCGACGCCTTGTACAGGCTGCTGAAGGCGCTGAACTTCGAGGTAATCGAGGTCAAAGAGACGAAACTCGCGGCCTGACGCCAACGGTCCGGCGTCTGCCTAAAAGGCGGCATGCCGCTTCCTGGCACAACGCAGTCGTCGCATTGAAGCGCGCCAATGTCCGCTGCTGGACGGGTAACCGGACCTGCATTGCTCGCTATCTTAACGCAGCATGCGCGGTGGGACGCTGAAAAAGAAAACATCAACACAATACGGAACATTTTGAGTGTCCCACTTTTCTCCAAGCGATTGGTTTTCCTAAATTGTCGGACCCCGCCCCTGGGCACCACTCGCCCTCTCAAACGAACTTCAAACTTGGCTGACGACGCTCGTTTCTCTGCGCTGAAGAATTTATGTCACCGCGTGTGTCAAGTGAGGTCGGCCAAAGAATCCGTTCCACGACATCCGTCCTTCGCGGCTTAATTCTCTTTATTCCTCGCCAAAACCCGCGCTCGCCGCACCACCCGCCTCTTATCATGCGACGAGACTAACCCGTTGTGCCGCCCGCCCAAGCCTGCCATCCTTGGCTCAGGCAAGAACCGGTCAAACCGGCAAATGCGGAGGCAGTAACCGAAAGGGAGGACTTGATGTTATTTCGCAATTTGATGATCGGTGTCGGCGCGCTGGCGATGGTGAGCGCGGCGAACGCCGCCGAGGTTTATCGCATGGGCGGCGGACCGTCGGGCGGCGCCTGGCACCCGGCTTGGAGCGCGGCGAGCCAACTGCTCAATCAGCAACTGGGCTCCAAGTACCGCTTCCAATACACGCCGACCGGCGGCTCGGTCGACAACGCCCGCCGCATACGTACGCAGGAGCTCGCCTCCGGCTGGGCCCATATGCCGCAGGTCTTCCAGTCCTGGTACGGCGAGGGCGGCTTCAAGAAAGACGGCCCGAACCGGGACTTCCGCGTCATCGGCAACGTGCGCGAACAGACCCAGATCGTCGCCGTGCTGGCCGACAGCCCGATCCATTCCTTCAGTGACATGAAGGGCAAGGTGGTCAGCCTGTTGAGCAAGGGTTCGGGATCGAGCGCCAATTGCGTCAACATCTTCACAGGCCTCGGCCTGATGGATCAGATCGAGCAGCGCTACATGGACTTCTCGGCCTCGGCGCGCGCGCTCGGCGACCGCCAGATCGACGTGTTCTGCTCGGCCGGCGTGCCGTACCAGATTCCGGCGCTGACGCAGCTCTCGGTCAGCAAGCCGGTGCGCTACATCAGCCTGACGCAGGACGAGATGAAGAAGCTGACCAGTGCCTTCAAGTTCTACTCGCCGGTCACCATTCCGGTGCAGAAGGACGTCAAGGGCATGGACAAGCCGGCGCTGACCATCGGCTATAACGTGTGGTGGATCGTCAGCAAGAAGATGTCCGAGCAGGCGATCGCCGACATGCTCTCGACCATCGACGATCCGAAGAACCTCAAGACCCTGGCCAGCACCGCGAGCTACTGGAAATCGCTGAGCGGCAAGTTCAACTCGCTGGTGCCGTACAAGATCTACGTCGATCCGGCCGCGGCCAAATATTGGAACGCGCACGGCGCCAAGGTGCCGAGCGAAATCGTCAAGGGCTTCGGAACCGGCAGCTGACGAAAGCGTCAGCGGCCTACGTCACGCGCTAACGGAATGCGGAAGGGGAAAATCCCCTTCCGCATTTGCATTACTCCCCCTTTGGCGGAATCGACCCGGTCGTCTGGGCAGCCTCAACATGGCAAACGGCGTGCTTTCGGTTTTGATGAAAATCGGTCTCGTCAGCGACGAGATCGTGCCGCAGCGCGCGCTGTCGCTGCCGTTCCGCGTGATCGTCTCGGTTGCCGCCGTCGCCTATTCGCTGTTCTTCATCTATGTCGCGTTCTTCGGCTCGCCGCCCACCGAAGTGTTCAAGGGCACATTCCTGCTCGGCACGACGTTCCTGTGCATCGTGCTCTACAAGGGCCGCCAGCGGCCGTTCCGCGAGGGCTTCGTCTGGCTCGACGAGTTTTTTGCGCTCGTCGACCTGGTCGTGCTGTGCGGCGCGATCGCGATCTGGATCGACTGGCAATTCTTCAGCCACATCGAGCTGTGGCGTGAATTCTCGAACGAGCGGGTATGGCTGATTGCCGGCGCGGGCGGCGTCATCGGCGCACTCATCTATGTCTACGAGGCGCGCAGCCGGAAGATCTCTAACAGTCCGACTTTGTCGGACATTCTGTTTCTGATCGGCGGGATCGCCGCCATCGCCTGGTGGATTCTCAACCGCGCCGATTTGACGGCGCGCATCGGCGGCCCGGTGCCGACGCCGGTCGTCTTCTATGCCGGGCTGCTGGCCGCGTCGTGCTTCGAGATCGCCCGCCGCATCGTCGGCCCGATCATCCCGCTGCTCGGCTTCTTGTTCTTTGTCTATTCGTTCGAGCCGGTGGCGCAGTCGATGCCCGGACTGCTGTGGCACGCCGGCGATTCGGTCGAGCGCGTGATGGAGTTCCTGCTGCTGTCGACCTCAGGCATGACCGGGCTGATCATCGAAGTGTTTGCGACCTACATCGTGATCTTCGTCATCCTCGGCGCCTTTCTCGAGAAGACCGGGCTTGGCTCGCTGATCATCGACGCCACCTACTGCATCACCGGTCAGCGCACCGGCGGTCCGGGGCTGGCGGCGGTGTTCTCCAGCGCGCTGTTCGGCATGATCTCGGGCAGCGGCGTCGCCAACGTGATGACCACCGGCACCTTCACCATCCCGTTGATGAAGCGCATCGGCTACAAGCCGGAATTCGCCGCGGCGGTGGAGGCGGCGGCCTCGACCGGCGGCGCCTACATGCCGCCGATCATGGGCGCCGGCGCCTTTCTGCTCGCGCAGCTTACCGAGACGAGCTATCTCGACGTCGTCAAAATCGCGACCATTCCGGCGCTGCTTTATTACCTTTCGGTCGGGCTGATCGTCTATTTGCGCGCCGCGCGGCGGGGTTTGCGCGGCGTCCCGCGTTCCGAACTGCCGCCGCTCATGAACATCCTGCCGCGGCTGCATCTGCTGCTGCCGATTCCGTTCATGGTCTATCTCCTCGTGCGCGGCGATTCAGCGTTCCTCGCCGCCGCCAAGACGATCGTTTTGGTCGTCATGCTGCGCGGGGTCGATTTACTCGCCTCGGTACGCACCGCGCGGTCCGCCACGTCGTGGAAGTATTTCATTATTGTGTCGCTCGCGTTCGGTGCCTTTGTCTATTTCTTCGGGGTCAAGGTCGGTGGACCTTTCGTCTTGTTGATCGACACCTATCGGGGAATTTCGCCGAGCGACTGCGTGTATTGGGTCGCGCTGGCCTTCATCGCGCTCAAGGTGGGTGAAATCGTCATGGCGGGCGCGGTGGCCGAACCGCCGCCGGCGACCGTCACCGGCGACGCCGACACCGGCGCTTCCGCGCGCGGCGGCGCGCTTCACTGTCTGGCGATTTGCGGCGTCAAGCTGATCAGAAACGTCTGGGATGCGCTGACAACCGGCGCCAAGAATACGCTGGTCGTCAGTTGCATCGCCGGCGTGCTCGGCATCCTGCTGTCGGCGGCGACGCAAAGCGATCTGCCCGGGCGCGTCTCCTTGCTGCTCGTGCAATTGAGCTTCGGCCTGCTGCCGCTGACGATCTTCTGGGTGATCGTGGCCGGCTACGTCATCGGCATGGGCCTGCCGATCACCGCCAGCTACGTCATCCTCGCCATTTTCGCCGTCGGCGCCTTGAACCAGCTCGGCGTGCCGGCGATGACGGCGCACATGATCAGCTATTGGCTGGCGGTGGTCAGCGCGGTGACGCCGCCGGTCGCGCTCGCCGCCTATGCGGCAAGCGCCATCGCCAAATCCGATCCGATCAAGACCGGCTTCCAGGCCACCAAGATCGCTTCGATGATCTTCGTGATGCCGATCATGTTCGTCTATACCGCGATATTGCTTGACGGAACGACGACCGAGATCGTCGTGTCGGTGGTCGGCGCGGTCATCGGCGTGTTTGCCTGGGGGATATTCCTCGAAGCCTACGCGTTCGCCGCCACGACGACGATCGAGCGAACTTTGGCCGGGCTGGCGGCCGTTATTCTGCTGCTGCCGATTGACCGGATGATCGACTATTTCCTCGGTATCGACGAAAAGCTGTTTTACGAAACCTACGCGGTCGGCACGGTGTTGCTGGTCGTGGTCATCGTCCTGCAGGTGGCGCGGCGGATCAAAGCCGTGAACGTCAAGCCTGCGGATGAGCCGGCGGTCAGCTGACAACGATGTCTTGCGGTTTGGCGCATGCAAAGCGGCGATGACGGCGAATGGCGCCCGCGCCGCGCGGTCGCGCTGGTCGCCGGCACGCCGCCCGGCGGCGGGCTCGACCGTGTGGCGCGCAGTCTGGCCACGGTCATAAGTGACGCGCGCCTGCTCGACGTCGCAATCGAGGTCGTCAACGTGCCCGGCGACGGCGCCCGGCGCGCCTGGACGCACTTTGTCGACAAGCATCCCGGCGACGCACACGTCCTCTCCATCAGCTCGCCCAATCTGACCAGCGATTTTCTGGTGGGGATCGCGAACTTCGAGCATGGCCGCTACACGCCGATCGCGACCTTGGTCACCGAATACATCGCTTTTGCCGTGCGATCGGATTCGCCGTTGCGGACGGGGGCCGATCTCATGAGCCGGCTTGGCCGGGCGCCGGTGACGGTGGCGCTGGCGACTGCGCTCGGCAACCCGAACCACATCGCGCTGGCCAAGCTGACGGCGCAGGCGGGCGGCGACGCGAACGCGCTGTCAATCAAAGTCTTCGACAGCGCACTCCACGCCGTTGCGGCGGTCGTCGCCGGTGAGGTCGAACTTTGTGCCGTGACGGCTGCAAGCGTGTTGGCTGAACTGAATGCGGGCCGCGTGCGGCTGTTGGCGATCTCGGCGCCCGAGCGGCTGAAGGGCCCGTTCGCCGATGCGCCGACCTGGAGCGAGCAGGGGGCCGATTGCGTGATCGGCGCCTGGCGCGGGGTGACCGGCCCGGCCGGGCTTACGCCGGCACAGGTCGCGTTCTGGCAAGGCGTGCTGCGGCAAGCCGCCGCCCAGCCGCTCTGGCAGCAGGAATTGTCGCGCTTGAGTTGGTCGCCGATGTATCGGGACGGTGCCGCGCTTGATGCCTATCTCGCGCACGAGCGCGCGGAGTTCATTGCCGTGTTGGAACAGCTCGGACTACTCAAGAGGCGCTAGCGCATGATCCCGAAAAGTGGGAACCGGTTTTCGGAACAGATCATGCGCCAGCAAAATGTTAGGCGGCATTTTGATTCAATCTGAACGGATCAGACTCTAAGTCGACGGGGAAATCGCTACTCGAAGTTCTGCACCATCGATTCACGCAGGAATTTCGGCAACTCGCCAAGGTCGCCGGCACCGGCGCCGTGAGCGACCGCCGCCGACAGCGAGGCAAGCGTGCCGGCCGACAGCGGCATCGGCACGCCGCTGAGCGCGCCGGTCGCCACCGCTGACATGATATCTTTGCGTAGCGTGCGGATGTCGAGCGTCATCTCGGGCGTCTCGCCCTTGATCACGCCGATCTTGCTCTTCATCCAGCCGCTGGCGTAGGGCGCCTCTTGCAGCACGTCGAGCATCTGGTCGAGCGTAAGGCCCTGCTTGGCGCCGAGCGCAAGCAATTCCGACAGCGCCTGGATATAGGCGCCAAGCCCGAGATTGACGGCAAGCTTCATGGCGTAGCCCGCGCCGTTCGGGCCCATATGGACGATGCGGCGCGTCATCTTCTCAAGCACCGCGCGCGCGCGCTCGAGATCTTCGGCGCGTCCGCCGACCAGCGCGACCAGTTTGCCGTCGCGCACTTGCGGGATGGTGCCGAGCACCGGCGAGTCGATCAGTCGCGCTCCTTTGCTCTCGACGATCGGCGCCAGCTCGCGCCCGGTCATCGGCTGCAAGGTGCTCATCTCGATGAACAGCTTGCCGGTCACCTCGCCGCTCAGGAATCCTTGCGATCCAGTGAAAACGCGCCGCACGCCGTGATCCTCGGTAATGATGGAAATCACGACCTCGGAATTGGCGGCGACCTCACGCGCATTGGCGGCGATGGGCAGGCCACTGGCGGCGAGCGCTCGGCTGGCAGTGGCGTTCTGGTCCCAGCCCACCACGTCAAATCCGTTTTGCCTCAATCGGTGGGACATCGCCGCGCCCATTCGACCAAGTCCCACTATCCCGACTTTCATGACCCGCTCCATGTTTATGCAACGTATGGTCGTGACGCGTGCAAACGCATTTGCCGTCGGCACTATAATTGACAGCGATTTGTGCTGGGATACTCTGGTACCGTCAAGCTCACATCAAATTCGCGCGGCGCCGCAAAAAAACAATTCGCCGCGGTCCTGGGGAGGACGCCATGAAGCTTCAAGCTCGTCTTGCGATAACTGCGTTTGCGCTAGCGGTGGCGTTTCCTGCCGCATTCCAGGCCGCGCCTGCATCCGCCGCCGAATACACCCTGAAATGGGGTCTGGTGACGCGCGGCGACATGCAGGAAAAACTCGGCCATAAGCTGGCGGAGGTCCTGCCGAAAGCGACCAACGGCCGCGTTGAAGTCAAAGTGTTTCCCGGCGGCCAGCTCGGCACGCCGGCGGCGATTCTCGAAGGCGTGCAACTCGGCACCATCGAAGGCTACGCCATCCCGGCCGACTTCTATGCCGGCGCCGATCCGCGCTTCGGCGAGTTCAGCATTCCGTTCTTGTTCAATAGCGTCGAGCAGGCCAACAAAGTGCTCGGCGATCCCGAGTTCAACAACTACGTGCTGCATATGGCCGAGAACAAAGGCCTGGTCGGCATCATGCTGGGCGTGGCGGCGGAATCGTTTTATTTCGGCGCCAAGAAGCCGCTGAAACACATCGCCGATTTCAAGGGCCTGAAACTGCGCGTCAACGCAACGCCGGCCGAGCGCGCCCGCATGGCCGCCCTCGGCGCGACGGCGGTGCCGATGGGTCTACAGGAAATGATCACCTCGCTGCAGAACGGCGTGATCGACGGCACCATGAGCGGCATCTCCATCTACACCAACTTCAATCTGCAGAACGTCGGCAAGACGCTGCTGCATGACCCACGACACGCTGCTGATTTCTTTTGCCTGTCTGAGCAAGGCCTGGCTCGACAAGCTGCCGCCCGATCTGCGCAAGATCGTGGTGGATGAGGCGCGCAAATTGCAGCCGTGGGCGCGGCAGACGGCGGTCGACGAGATGGCTTCGCTGAACAAAGTGTGGCTCTCGCGCGGCGCTGAAATCGTCACATTGCCGCCGGCCGAGCAGGCCGAGCTCGAGAAGCGCCTGAAGCCGATCGGCAAGCAAGTGACCAGCGGCAACAAGGTTCTCACCGATTTCTACAATCTGATCCAGAAGACCTCGGCGAAGTACAACTGAGCCGCTTGCGATGGCACGATACGGCGCGCCTCACCTGAGCGTGGGGCGCGTCGCTTGTGAAAAGTGGGCCTCCGGTTCGGGCGATGCGGTTCTGGCCCCACGCGCTAAGATATCAAGTCTTGAGAACCGGAGACGGGCATGAGCGACGATTCGACTCCATCGCCGCGCAAGCGACTTGAAGAATTCATTTTCATCAGGCTGCCTTATGTCATTTCCGGCGTGCTGTTTCTGATCGCCGCCACCATCAATATCGTCAACGTGGTGGCGCGCTACGTGTTCTTCAAACCGATTTTCTGGGCCGAGGAAGTCCTGATCTTCATCGTGATTTGGACCGTGTTCATCATGGCCGGCTCCATCACCTATCGCGGCGCGCATCTGTGCATGGACCTGATCTACAACACGTTGAGGCCGGGGCTGAAGATCGCGATCAATTGCCTGATCACCGTCACTTTGCTGGGCTGCGCCATTTTCACCGTTGTGCAGTCATGGAAGGTGCTGACGCTGCACTATCACCATCATTCCGTGACCGCGGCGACCGAGATTCCGCTTGATCATTCCGCATTCCGCCCTGCTGTTCGGGTTCGGCTTCATGGCGCTGGCGGTGATCGTGCGGCTGCGCGCCTACATCACCGGTAATTTCGACTAGGAGCCGCGGCGATGTATTGGGTGATGGGCATATTGCCGTTCGTGCTGCTGCTGCTGGGGTTTCCGATTTTTCTGCTGTTGCTGGTGAGCTCGTTGGTCATTCTGACGTTTTTTTTCGATGTGCCGATGACGGTGGTGCATCAAAACATCTTCAACAGCCTCAACAAATATCCGCTGCTGGCGGTGCCGTTCTTCATCTTCGCCGGCGATCTGATGTCGCGCGGCGGCATCACCAAGCGCCTGTTGCGCTGGGTGGCGTCGATGGTCGGTGGGTTTCGCGCGCACATTCCGTTGACCTCCTTGGGCTTTGCGGCCTTGTTCGGCGCCATCTCCGGCGTGACAACGGCCGGCACGGCGGCGGTCGGCACCTTGACCTATCCGCAGATGCGCGAAGCCGGCTACGGCGAGCGATTTGCCGCCGCGCTGATCACCGCGGAAGGGGCGCTCGACAATCTCATTCCGCCGTCGATCGCCATGATCATCTATGGCATCGCTTCCGACACCTCGGTGATCCAGCTGTTCGCCGCAGGCATCGGGCCCGGCCTGCTGCTGGCCGGGTTGTTCGGCACTTACATTTATTATCACTCGGTGCGGGCCGGCATCACGGAATCGGGCCGCTTCTCGTTCAGGGAGTTCCTGCATGCGACCGCCGACGGCCTGTGGGCATTGGGCGCGATCGCCATCATCTTCGGCGGCATCTATTCCGGCGTGTTCTCGCCGACCGAGGCGGCCGGCGTCGCTAGCGTCTATGCCATCTTGGTGACTGCGGTGGTCTATCGCGAAGCTAGCCTGCGCCAGATCTTCGATAGCGGCGCGCGCGCGATGTATTTGACCGGTTTGATCTTCATCATCGTTTCGGTCGCCGGCCTCTATGCCTGGCTTTTGACCATCAGCGGCATTGCGCAGTCGGCGGTAGACTTGATCACGCATTTGCATCACGACCGCTGGGTCGTGTTGCTGTTCATCAACGCGTTTCTGCTATTCGTCGGCTGCTTCCTCGATCCGGCTTCGGCGCTGATCATGTTGACGCCGCTGTTGGCGCCGGTCGCGGCCTCGCTCGGCGTCGACCCGATCCATTTCGGCGTCATCGTGGTGATGAACCTGACGATCGGCACTTTCCATCCGCCGTTCGGCTTGAACATCTTCGTCTGCCAGGCGCTGTTCAAGACGCCGTCGGGCACGCTCTATGCCGGCTTGATCCCGTTCGTCGCGCTGGCGGTGATCGCGCTGCTGCTGGTGACCTATATCCCGGCCATCTCGCTTGCCATCATGCACGCGCTGATATGATCGCGCGCTTCATACGGCAATGACGATCTTGCCGAAATACTTTGCAGGCTTTCAAGGCGTCTCCGTATGGCTCTCGAGCATGCCGGCGACGTTCTTGAGCGCGGCGCGCAAGTTGTCGAACATCGCGATGCCTTGCGTTTCGACCTTGCGCTTGACCGCGTGGCCGCGTCCGCCCGGCAAGCGCGGCACTTCGGCGCCTTGCATCGGCTTGGCCTTGCCGATCACCTCGGCGATATGGCTCATGCGCGCGCCGTAGCGTTCGCTGCCGGCAAAGCCGTCCGGGTTGATCACCAGGAAAAAGTGGCCGATGTTGCTCGGCCGCTTGACCATGTTCTCATAAGTTACCTGAAAGCCGGGCTCTCCGTCGGACGAGCGCGCTGCAGAAAATCTCGACCAACAGCGACAATGCGTAACCCTTCGGCCCGCCGATCGGCAGCAGCGAGCCTTTCACCGCCACGGCCGGGTCGGTGGTCGGCTTACCCTCCGGGTCGAGCGCCCAACCTTCGGGGATCGCCTTCTGGCCGGCGGCCAGCGCATGGCGGATGCGCGAGCGCGCCACCATGGCGGTCGCCATGTCGGCGATGATCGGATCGGCGCCTGGAATGGGGAAGGCGGCGCCGATGGGATTGGTGCCGAGCAAGCCTTCGGTACCGCCGGTAGGAGCGATCGCCGGCATGGCATTGGTGAAGGCAAGCCCGATCAGGCCATGCGTCGGCGGCGCGCTCGGCGTAATAGCCGGCTGCGCCGAAATGGCTGCTCCGGCGCACCGCCACCGCGCCAAGGCCTTGACGTTTGGCGATGTCGATCGCCATGTCGTTGGCGCGCTCGCTCGCCACCAGGCCCAGCCCATGATCGGCATCGAGCACCGCGCAGCAGGGCAGGGCTTGCGTGATCGCGAAATCAGGCCGCGCCTTGATGGTGCGGTCGAGCAGGCCGCGGGTGTAGAGCGGCAGATGCACCAGCCCGTGCGAATCCGAGCCGTGCAGCTGCGCCCACAGCGCGACTTTGGCGGCGGTGTCGGCGTCCGCGCGCGGCATGCCGCACAGCATGAATACCTCGGATGCCAGGCCTGAAAGTTCGGCCGGCGTCACCCGCTCGGCCGCCGCGGCGTTCCGCAGCTTGGCCGCAAGCGCTGTCTTATCGGGCATGGCACTCCGTCACTGTGGCGCCGCGCCGGGGAAGAACGCCTCGGCGTTGCGATGGAAGATTTTCTCGTAGACCTCGTCGGAATAACCGAGCCCGCGCCAATCCTCGACCAGCCGCTCCAACGTCAGCGTCGGCCAATCCCAGCCAAACAAAATGCGGTCCTGCAGGCGGCTGCCGATCTCCTTCTTCAGCGTCGGCGTGAAATACTTCGGCGACCAGCCGTGCAATTCGTATTGCACATTGGCTTTGTGCAGCAGGATGGCGATCATGTCGTCCTGCCACGGCCAAGCCGGCCGGCCGGCGAGGATTTTCAGTTCCGGATAGCGCGCCGCCACCCGATCGACATGGCGCGGATGGCCGTCATCGAGGACGACGCCTCTGCCGCCCGGAAGCCCTTGGCCGATGCCGGTCAAGCCGGTCATCAGCAGCACCGGTGCACCGATCTCGATCGACAGCTTGTAGAACGGGTCCCAAACGGGATCGCTCGGCGGAAAGCCAAGCGGGTTCTGGCTCTGGCAAAAGCCGTAGAAGCCGGTGTTGGAGTCCTTCAGCCGCCGGAATTCCTTCAGCCAGAAATCCTTCATGGTCGGATTGATGGCCACCCAGTTGCCGTAGACGATGTCCGGGTTCTTGCGCGCGAAATCGATGACGTAGTCATGCGACTGCCTGATCGCGTCTTCGTCGGTCATCCGCCAGGTGCGGTAGATGTCGAGGATGGTGCGCACGTTGCGCTGGCGGAAGCCGTCGGCCATCTCCTCCTCGGTCTCGAACGTGCGCTTGCGTTTGAACACGCGCTGGGCCTGCTCGTATTCCTCCTGCGTGGCGTGGTGCAGGCCGGCTTTGGTCGAGAAATGCGAATGGCAATCGAAATAACGCATGGCGCTCACGGCCAACATTTACCCTCCCCCCGCGAAGCGGTGGGGAGGGTCGGTTTGCATTTGCAGGTGCAAATGCAAACCGGGGTGGGGGGAATTTGAAACGATCGAGTGTCACTGAAACAGCCCCCCACCCCCGACCCCTCCCCACCACTCGCTTGCGCTCGTGGGGGGAGGGGAGAGGCGAGGTCGATAAGCGATCGAATCATTCTAGATCTCTCACTTCTTCTCATAGCGCTGGTCGAGAATGCGCTTCGGCTTGCCCTCGCGCCCGCGGTTCGACCATTCCATCAGCGCGTCTTCCGGCACCAGCTCGATCGCGAGCTTCAACCCGAGATCGGAATGTAGGCGCTTTTCGATATGCTCTTTCAGTCCGTCCCACCCGCCGGCGTCGTCGCGCACCTCAACCTTCACCGTCATCTCGTCGCGTACCACGCCGTCGCGCACATTGCGCTCGGCGACGCACAGCCATTCGCCGGTGGTGCGCGCGTCGCTCTTGATTGCCGGCAGGCAGGCCTGCGGCCAGATGGAAACGCCGCGGATGCGCACCATGGTGTCGCTGCGCCCGAGCATCTTCTGCATGCGGCGGAAGCAACTGCCGCATTCGCAGCGGTCGGTGGCGACGATGCGCGTCAAGTCGCGCAGATTGAAGCGGATCATCGGCTGCTGGCGGCGATGCAGGATGGTGCACACCATGTTGCCGATCTCGCCGTTCGCTACCGGCTTGTTGTCCTCCACCCCGACGATCTCGAAGAAGGTCGAGTCCTCGTGGAAGTGCATGCCGTTCTTGTAGCGGCATTCGAAGGCGCCCATGCCCATCTCGTGGGTGCCGTACATGTCGAACACGTCGCAGCCCCATAAGCTTTCGAGCTGGTTGCGGAAGGCGTTGTCGACGTCGGGTCCGAGCCCGCAGCCGAGGAACTTGGTCTTGAGGTCGCGCACGTCGAATTTCAATTCGTCGCGCGCCACCTTGGCGAGCTGGGTGGCGTATTCCGGGCGCACGTACCAGACATTGGTGCCCCATTCTATCGCGATTTCGATCTGCCGGCGCGAAGAGGTCACCGCCCCGGTGCCGGTGGTCAGCGGCAAGGCGCCGAGATAGTCGTGGCAGGCTTTGTAGCAGCACCAGCCGGCGTTGCCGAGCGAGCAGGTGTGCGGGATTTGCACGCGGTCGCCGGGCCGAACGCCGCAAAGATACAGCACGCGGGCGTGGGTGAGGCCGTTGAGCTCCCATTCCTGCGGAGCATAGAGCGTCGGCCGCGGCTTGCCGGTGGTGCCGCCCGAGGTCTGCAGCTTCATCGGCGTCGTCTGCATCTTGGCGGCGACGTCGCCGTTGATTAGACCGAAAGGCGGGTTCTCCTCCTGGTCCATTTTGATGTCGCTTGAATCGAAGGTCGGCAGCTTGACGATGTCGTCGATGCTTCTAATGTCACTCGGTTCGAGGCCGGCGGCCTTCCAGCGTCGCTTGTAGAATTCGTTCTGCCATCCAGTCTTCATCAGATCGAGGAATTGCTCGTTCTGGAAGGTACGGATTTCGTCGGGCGACCATTTCCAGCGCGTGTTGGCGAATACGTCCGGCACCGGATAGCGCTGGTAGAGCGCATCCCAATCGATGGAGCGATGGTAGATCGGCAGCGAAGTCTGCGTCGCCGCGCGCTCCATAGTCGTCATTCGATCTTACTCCGTAGGAATTCCGTGCAGTGGCGCGGGCGCGCCACCGCGCCATGACCGGATCGATGCGAGAGGTTCAGGTCTTGTAGTCCGGCGCGTCGCGGTCGAGTTTGCGCAGCAAAGCGCGCCAGGTCATTTGATTGAACCCCTCGTTGCCGTCGGTGATGATCTTGGCTTGCCCGATGGTGGCGTCGAGCACGCTTTGTGGTGGCACATAGGGCTTGATGCTGCCGGCCATCGAGCGGATTTGCGTCTCGCAGGCGCGGATCACCAGAAACGCCAGCATATAGGCCTCGTGAACCGTGTGGCCCCACAGCACGAAGCCGTGGCCGCGTTGCAGCACGATCTGGTGGTTACCGAAATTCTTGGCGAGTCGGACACCTTCCTCCGGCGCCGAGATCAGGCCCTCGTAGTCGTGATAGCCGAGCGGCCCGAGCCACATGGCGTATTGATTGCCGGGGATCAGCCCTTGCTCCTGCATGGCGACCGCGGTGGCGGCTCTGGTGTGCAGATGGACCACGCATTGCGCTTGGCTGTAGGCGTCGTAGATGCCTTTGTGGAATGGAAAGGCGAACTTGTGCGGCAACTCGTCGTTCGGTTCGACGTGATTGCAGTTCTCGTCAAGCTTATGCAGCCGCGAAGCGGTGACCTCTTCGAACAGAATGGCCGCCGGATGCATCAGAAATTGGTTGGGATGGCCCGGCACGCGCGCGGACAGATGCGCGAACAGCATTTCATCCCAGCCTTGTAGCGCGCAAAGTCGGAAAGCGGCCGCAAGATCGACGCGGACCTTCCATTCCTCCGGGTCCACGGTCGGTTTCAGCGCGCGGGCAGTGCTTGTGGAAGCTTGCACGGCGTCTCTCCCTGATCCCCCGCCGTTTTCGGCGTTGCTGTTTGTGCAAATTATGTCGGGGTGGAACCGGCTTGTCCACGGCAGGCCGGCGGCCGGCAAGTGCTAGGCCGCCCGTCTACAACCACAACGCTACGTCAGTGGGCAGCTATTGTGGGCGGTGGCGCTTCACCGCGTCCGGATTGGTGGAATCGACGCCCATATAGACGCCGCGCTCCCATGTGCGCTTGAGCGGGTCGGAGACCTTCAGCGTCATCTTGCCGATGTTTTGGATTTCGATCTCCACGGTTTCGCCGTCTTGCAGCGCACCAAGCCCTTCGTGGTTGGTGCCGCAGGAGATGAGGTCGCCCGAATTTAGCGTCATCACCGTGGTGGCCCATTCCACGAGTTCGGGCACGCGATGCTCCATGTCGTCGGTATTGTAGTTGTGGCGCAGTTGCCCGTCGTTCCAGAACCGTACGATCAGATCGTTGGGGTCCTTCACTTCGTCGGCGGTGGCGATGCAGGGGCCGATCGGCGCGAACGTATCGAAGGATTTACCGAGCCAGCTCGTGTTCGGCGACGCCGGCCAGGTGCGGCGGCCTTGCTCACGCGCCGAGACGTCGATCATGCAGGTATAGCCGAACACGGCGCTCTGCCAGTCCTTGGCCTTCACCGTCTTGGCCGGGCCCTTGATCACCAGCGCAAGCTCTGCTTCGTGCATGAAGATCCACGGCACGGTGTATTCGGGCAGCATGATGGTATCGCCGGGGCCGATCACCGCATCCGGGTTCTTCATGAACATATTGAGCGGGCGCGCCTCGCGCTGCGCGTGCTCCCAGTAATTGGCGATGCAGGCGAGAATCTTGCCCGGCCGCGGCAGCGGCGGACGCAGCCGGACTTGGTCGAGCGGAACGGCTTTTCCGTTCTTGGCGAGATTCTCCAGCGCCGGCCGCAAGGTATCGAAGCCGTCGATGATGCCCTGCATGGTGAGTTGCGGCGTATAGCCTTTCTGCACCGCAGCAGAGATATCGACCACGCCGCGTTCGGTGATCAGGCCGGGCGCCATCTCGGCGTTGGGCGCCGTCTGGAAAAGCACGAGCTTCACGGAATTCCTCCCCATCTGATTTTCTCGGAATACAGCACATCCCTCGCGCGCTAACCAGCCGCGCAAATCGGCTGACAGCTCTGCGGGACTGAAAGTCCTTCAGGCGATTTTTGAAGCGTGATAAAAGCCATGCGATGACCGATGTCCCCGTGCTCAACCGGCCGAGGCGAGACGCGCCACCGCGGATCGACGAATCCAAGGTCTCGCAGCCGTTGCAGGATCTGTTTGCGAGCTGGCGGGTTTCATTAAAGGAAAGTTTCAAGGGCATCACCACAAACGGCACGGTCGTGCCGGGCCTGTTCCCGCTGCGCGTTACGGGCGTATCGGTTCAACTTTTGATTGATGCGGCCAGTGCCTTTCTTGCCTCGCTCGACAACGATCAGCGCGCCGCGGTGAGCTTTCCGGTCGACAGCGAGCTATGGCGGCAGTGGAGCAACATCCATCGCAACTTGATGCGGCATGGCCTCTGCATGGCCGAGCTGAGCGATGTGCAGCGCGAACTCGCCTACGGCTTGTTGCGCGTCGGCGTCGGCGCGCGCGCTTACGAGACCGCGCGCAATGCCATGCGGCTCAACGAGCATCTCGCCGAGTTGACCGGCCTGCCCGAGGAGTTTGGCGAGTTGTTCTACTGGCTCACCATCTTCGGCGAGCCCTCGGCCGATGCGCCGTGGGGCTGGCAGATGGACGGCCACCACTGCAACGTCAACTGCTTTGTGCTCGGCGATCAGATGGTGCTGTCGCCGATGCTGCTCGGCTCCGAGCCGGTGACGGCGGAGTCGGGCATCTACAAGGGCACCACGGTGCTGCGCGAGGAGGAGGCGCAAGGCTGGGCCTTCATGGACGCGCTGACGCCCGAGCTGCGCGCCAAGGCGGTTATTGGCTACGACCTGCCGTTCGACGGCTATGCCTCGGGCTTCAAGGACAACGTGATAATTCCCGACATTGGGCTGCCCGCCGCCGACATGTCGGCGGAGCAGCGCAACATGTTGGTCGCCCTCGTTGCGCTCTACACCGACCGGCTGCCGCCCGCTCACGCCGCGCTGCGCCTGGCCGAGGTCAAACAGCATCTCAACGCAACAATCTTTGCCTGGATCGGCAAATTCGACCCGGTAAGCCCGTTCTATTACCGCATCTACAACCCGGTCATTTTCATCGAGTTCTATCATCAGCCGGGCGTGGCCTTGCCGAACACCGGCTATAACCGCCGTCATGCGCATGCGCTGATGCGCACGCCGAATGGCAACGACTACGGCCGCGCATTGCTGCGCCAATACCGTCGCTAACGGCGCTCGTTACACTTGCTCGGCGTTGAGATAGGCGAAGCGCGCGCCGCAGAACGCGCAGATCAGCCCGATGACGACGGCCGCGAGACTGGCGACCACGTCGGCGGTGCCGCCGACGGTACTGGAATTGCTCATGATGCCGCCGGCGGTGGCGACCGCGAACACCACCGCGACCAGCAGGCCCTGCGCCAGCTTGTAAACAAAATCACGCTCGCGCGTTGCCACGATCAAATAAGCCGCCGTCCCCCAGCCGCCGAGGAAGCCGATAATGGCGACAGTCCACCACGCGAGCGCTGCGACGAATTCAGTCTTGACGCCGCTGCCGAGATCGCGGAACGCGAGATCGAGCCCGACGCCGGATACCGTGAGCACGATATGCATGACCAGGGCCGCGAACACGCCACAGGCAACGGCGGCGGCGTAGTGCAGGCGGCGGCGTACCTCGGCATCCATATCTGGAATTCCCGGCAGCGGCCGCGGCAAGATAGCCGAAGCAGCGGCGCGCGCGAAACAAAGCCCAGCCGCGGACTGCGGCAATATGCCGAACATCGTTAGCGCTAAGGGGTTAATGTGGCGTTGGGGACGCACAAAACAGGCCGAGCGATGGACCGCGCCATTGTCGAAACCGATATTCCGGCGCGGCTCGACCGGCTGCCCTGGGGGCGCTTCCACAATCTGGTGGTGGCCGCCCTCGGCGTCACCTGGATTCTGGACGGGCTGGAGGTGACGCTTGCCGGCTCGCTGGCGGGCGCGCTGAAGGAAAGCCCGGTGCTGCGCTTCAGCAACACCGACATCGGGCTTGCCTCAAGCGCCTATCTTGCCGGCGCGGTGCTCGGCGCCATCTTCTTCGGCTGGCTGACCGACCGGCTCGGCCGCAAGAAATTGTTCTTCATCACGCTGTCGGTCTATCTGGTGGCGACCGCGGCCACCGCCGCCTCCTGGGATTTGTTCAGCTTCGCGCTGTTCCGCTTTGTCACCGGCGCCGGCATCGGTGGCGAATACGCCGCGATCAATTCCACCATCCAGGAACTGATCCCGGCGCGGGTGCGCGGCTGGAGCGATCTGGTGATCAACGGCAGCTTCTGGGTCGGCGCCGCCATGGGCGCGCTCGGCTCGCTGGTGCTGCTCGACCCGGCGGTGATCAATCCGGAAGTCGGTTGGCGGCTCGCCTTCCTGATCGGCGCGAGCCTGGCCTGCGTCATTTTCTTCATGCGGCTGTGGTTGCCCGAAAGTCCGCGCTGGCTGATGACGCATGGCCGCGCCGATGAGGCGCACCGCGTGGTCGACGAGATCGAGCGACATTTCGAGAACGTGCCGCCGGTGCACGATTTGCCGCGCGTGCGCCTGCGCGCGCGCCGCTCGACGCCACTCTGGGAAGTCGCGCAGACGCTGTTCAAGCGCCACACTCAGCGCACGCTGGTGGGATTGAGCCTGATGGTGTCGCAGGCGTTCTTCTACAACGCGATCTTCTTCACCTACGCGCTGATCCTGACCGATTTCTACGGCGTGCCGTCCGACCATGTCGGCTGGTATTTGTTGCCCTTCGCGGTGGGGAATTTCTTAGGCCCGGTGCTGATCGGCCGGCTGTTCGACACGCAAGGGCGGCGGCCGATGATCGCCTTCACCTATATCGTCTCCGGCGTCTTGCTCGCCGGCACCGGCTGGCTGTTCGCGCGCGACCTGATCACGGCGGAGACGCAGACCCTATGTTGGATGGTCATCTTCTTTTTCGCCTCGGCGGCGGCGAGTTCGGCCTATCTCACGGTGAGCGAAACGTTTCCGCTGGAAATCCGCGCGCTGGCGATCGCCTTCTTCTACGCCGTCGGCACCGGCGTCGGCGGCATCATCGGGCCTTGGCTGTTCGGCGCGCTGATCGATACCGGCTCGCGGGTGAGCGTGTTCGGCGGCTATCTCATCGGCGCCGTGCTGATGATCCTCGGCGGCCTGGTCGCCTGGCGTTGGGCGGTGCCGGCGGAGCGCAAGCCTTTGGAGATGGTGGCGCGGCCGCTGACCTTCATCGATATCGATTGACCGTTGCCTGCCGCGATTGACAGGCCCCCGGCCAATCTCCAGACAGGAGGCGCTCTTTCGTTAGGCCGGGGCCGGGAGGGATCGCCGTGAAATTCGCCCATTTCTCGCACGTCTGGGGCAAGCCGGGCATGAGCCCGCACCAGCGCTATGAGGAATTGTGGCGCGAGCTCATTTTGTGCGACGCGCTCGGCTTCGATTATTCGTTCTGCGTCGAGCATCACTTCCGCCCGGATGAAAGCTGGATGTCGTCGCCCAGCCTCTATGCGGTCGGCGCGGGCGCGCGCACCAAACGCATGCGCATCGGGCCGATGGGCTATGTGGTGCCGCTTTATCACCCGCTGCGGCTCGCCGAGGAAATCGCGCTGGTCGATCAGATGCTGGGTGGGCGCATGGAATGCGGCCTGGTGCCCGGCATCAGCCCGGACTACTTCAAACCTTTCGGCATCGACTACAATTTCCGCAAGTCGCCGACGCTGGAATTTGTCGACTATCTGCACGCCGCCTATGGCGAGACGCAGCCGTTCTCCTTCCACGGGGACGTCCACAACACCGACTCAGCCGAAATTTCGGTGCAGCCGCTGCAGCGCCCGCATCCGCCGCTGTGGATGATGAGCCGCGACCCGCGCACGCTCGAATTCTGCGCCGAGAAGGGCATCAATCCCGGTTATTTCCTGGTGTATCCGCGCGCCGATGCGGCGCCGCGCTATCGGGTCTTTCTGGAAAACTGGCAGAAGGCCGGCTGGCCGAAAAAGCCGAATATCGCCTATTGCACCATCGTCTATGTCGACGAGAGCGACGACAAGGCGCTCGACGTGGCGCTTGCGCGCGCGGCGCGGGCCTATGAAGGCTTCCTGGCGCCGCCCAAGCCGGGCGAGACCTTCGAGCAGCGCGTCACCGAGCACGCCAAGAAATTCATCGGGCGCGGCGAGCCGGGCGCCTCCGAAATCATGGCGCATCTGTTCGACGCCGACTATCTGATGAAGCACGATCTGGTGTTCATCGGTTCGGCCGAAACGGTGGCGGCGAAAATCCGCAACTGCGCCGAGGCCGGCCTGTTCAACGTCTTCATGGGCGAGTTCAATTTCTCCGACTTGCCGGAAGCCGATCTCATGCGCTCGATCAAACTGTTCGGTGAAAAGGTGGTGCCGGCATTGCGCGATTACGAGCCGTTTTAAGCTGGCATCACCGGCAGGATCAGCTCCGACGGATGCGCGGCGTCGTGATAGATCGTGTCGCTGCCGATCTTGTCGGGCCGATAGGAATGCCCCCAAAGCTGCTCGCTTGCCGGTGAATCGCCGTTGACGATTTCCAGCCGCAGCCGGTGCCCGGCCTTGATCAGATAGGCCATGGGCTCGAGGCTGATCTCGAGTTTGTAGATGTCGCCGGGGTTGAGCGGCTGCGGGTCGCCGTGCGTGTGATAGGGCACCATCTCGGTCGAGCGTTCGGGATCGAGCGCGCGATGCGAGGCGCGCAGCCAGCCGCGGGTGATCAGGTCGGCGAACGGGTTCAAGCCCTTAGCGCGGTCGTCTGGCGACTGCGGGGACTGGTCGGAGAGCTTGATGAAGAAGTCGGTATCGCGCGCGCTCGATGACGCATAGAGCACCAGCTTGATTGGCCCGGTGATCTCCATGTCCTTGTCGAGCGCGGCGCTGGTGAAGGTGAGCACGCGCCGCACCGGATCGAAGCCGCCGGCCGGCCCGCCAGGTCCAAAGCCGACGACGCCGGCCACCCAACCGGGATTGGGATATTGATAGCTGGTCGAAGGCGCGCCGCTCGGCGCCTGGGGCGCCAGCCCGCCGTCATTGAGCGAGGTGACGCTGCCGGTTTGTGCAGCGTTCAAAAACCACCGCGTGAATTTGATGCCCGGCGGCGGCCAGCTTTCGGCGCTGCGGGTGACGTTGGCACCGCGCACGGCATATTCGACATTCGGCCGCGCCGTGTAGTCGGTGCTCTTGCCTTTGAGGTGGTGGTCGTAGAACGGCAGCATGACACGCTTGTGGAAATCGACGCTGGAGAATTCCGCCGCCGCCGCCCACGCGTTCGGCACGCCCGACATGCGCAGTTTCTTGGGGCCCTGCGCGCGCAGATAGCCGTCGATATTGCCGCGCGTGTGCAGCTGGATCTTGCCCCAGACGCCGCTGGAATAAAGCGGCACCTTGATGCGTGCGAGTCCCTCCCAGGCGCTACGCTCGCGCCAGAAGTCGTCGAAGGTCGGATGCGCGGCCACCAGCGCGGTCAGATCGGTCTTCTGGTCGCATGGCGGCCCGTCGGCGGGAAATCGGTTGATGAAGCGGTTCTGGTACCACCAGTAGCCGGGGAAGAAGTCGCACGGGATGCCGCCGTGATGCGTGCTGGCGCGGTAGACGTCGGCAAGCCCGTCATGGGCGGCTAGGCAGGCGAGCGCGGGCGGCGCCAGCGCGCCCATGAACCATTGCAGCATGCAGTAATAGGACTGGCCGATGCCGCCGACCTTGCCGTTGCACCAGGGCTGCGCACCGATCCATTCGATCGCGTCGTAGAGGTCGGTCTGCTCATTTTTCCCCATGAACTCGAAGTCGCCACCGGAGCGCCCGCTGCCGCGCACGTCCATGTGCACATAGGCGTAGCCCTGCTCGACATACCATTCGATCGGCCCGGTCTCGCGCCAGAGGAATTGCGCGCTGGCCGGCAGCCGGTTGTTGTCGAAGCGGTAGGGCGAGGCGCCGAACAGAGCAGGGTGGGGGCCCGAGCCGTCGGGGCGGTAGACGCGCACCGCGATGGTCGTTCCGTCGCGGGCGGCGATGGTTTTGATTTCGTCGATCATGGCTGGCTTCCCGGCACAAAGTCTGTCATGGCCGGGCGAAAGGCGCGAAGCGCCGTCTATATGCCTATCGCCCGGCCATCTCGCTCAGAAGGGCAAAGAGCCTCCCTAAGCGCGATGCGCGGGTCAAGCCCGCGCATGACCCTGGAAAGGGTGGTGCCTACAGCCCCGCCAATTCTTTCATGATGCGATAAAGCGCCGCCTGGCCCTCGAAGCCGATGCCGGGGCGGTCGGGCAGCGAGATCGTGCCATTCTCGATCCGCGCGTCGTCGGCAAAGCCGCCGAAATCGCCGAACACGCCGGGATAGGACTCCGCGCCGCCGAGGCCGAAACCGGCGGCGATGGCGAGCGACATCTGGTTGCCGCCGTGCGGGTAGAGCGAGCGGCGCGGCCAGCCGTGCTTCTCCAGCATCGCCACCGTGCGCGCATATTGCGTGATGCCGTAGGCCTGCGGCGGGTCGATCTGGATGAAATCGTGGCCGGCGCGCAAGCCGCCGAAGCGCACCAGGTTTTCGACGTCCGGCGTCGAGAACAAATTTTCACCGGTCGCCAGCGGCGGCGCATAGACGCTCGCCAGCTCGGCGAACAGCGCGAAGTCGAGCGGATCGCAGGGCTCCTCGAACCAGTGCAGCTTGAAAGGGGCGAGCCCCTTGGCGTAAGCCAGCGCCTCCTCGCGCTCGAACTTGCAATTGGCGTCGACGGCGAGATGGTCGCCGGAGCCGACGATCTCAAGCACCGCTTCCAGCCGGCGCAGGTCCTGGTCGAGCGGCAAGCCGCCGACCTTCATCTTGACCATGGTGTAGCCGGCATCGAGATGGCGGCGCATCTCGTCCTGCAGATCCTTGATGGTTTGGCCCGGCCAGTACCAGCCGCCGCCGACATAGCAGAACACTTTCTCCGGCACCTTGCCGCCGCTGAAGCGCTCGGCAAGCAGGCGATAGAGCGGCTTGCCGGCGATCTTGGCGACCGCGTCCCACACCGCGACTTCGATGGTGCCGATGGCGATCGAGCGTTCGGAGTGACCGCCGGCCTTCTCGCGCTTCATCATGGCGGCAAGGATTTTTGCCGGGTCGAGATTGTTGCCTGTCTCGTCGAGCAGCAATGCCGGGTCGGCGCCGAGGATGCGCGGGATGAAGCGCGCGCGCATCTGCGCGCCGCAAGCGTAGCGGCCGGTGGAGTTGAAGGCGAAGCCGCAGACCGGCTTGCCGGCGCGCACGACGTCGGTGATCACCGCGACCACCGAGGTCGTCATCTCGGTGAAGTCGAAGCTCGAATTGGAGAGCGTCGATTTGAGCGGAATGGCGGTTTCGCGGATATCGACAATGCGCATGGATGTCTTCCAAAGGATTTTCGGTCGTCATGCGCGGGCTTGACCCACGCATCCATGGTGAGATTCCGTTCGGGAAATCTTTCAGACAATCCCAGCGTGGCGCGCCATCATGGATTGCCGGGTCAAGCCCGGCAAGGACGGCGTTCTTGACGGGATGGTCAAGATATGCCGCTTGCATGGTAGCAGCACGACAATCGCCGCGGAATGCGCGCAACACGCGGCATCCATGCGCGCGAACGCCCAAGCCGGCGATTACCGGCTCGGGCGCTGCAAGTCTTGCGGCGTAAACCGCGCGTATCAGATCGGGCAGAGCACGGGGTTCCAGAACCACACGCCGTTGACCCTAATCCAACAGCGGCCGACCCCATAGGCATACCAATTGCCACGCCAGAAATAGCGGTTCTCGCCGACCCAGAGGCGACCATTGTACCTCTTGCCGACGACATAGACTCTCTTGGTTCTTACAACCGGCACGACCACGACATTCTTCTTCACTTTCACTCTGACGTGGACGTTCTTTTGGATATGGACGCTCTTATGGTTGCCTTTCGGCTTCGCGTCTGCCGGCGCCGAGGCGACGGCAAACCCAAGCGCGGCAATGACGGAAAGTGCGATTGAAAGCTTCTTCATCATTGAGTTCGCCCTCCTTTGGGGGTGATAGAGCGTTGCGAATTCCGAAACGTACATTCAGATTGCTGACCTTGTTAGTCGCGCAAAGTCGCTCATTGGTTCAAAGTATCGGACGGCCGATGTGAATGCTCCCTGAACGGCAGGATTTGCCGGCGTGGAACATTCAACCGGCGCGAGTTCTCAATAGGCCGAACTGCTATGCGTGCACTGCACGCGTGCGCTGTTCCGCCGGGCCTTGCTTTCGCGGTTTGCGGGGGCTGTATTCCTCCCGCCCACCCTGCGACCCCATCTCAGTAAAGGAAATCCGATGCCGGATCGTAAAATCACCCGCCAGGACATGCGGGAGGCTGCCGAGAAGTACAAGAATTGGGGCAAATGGGGACCGGCCGACGAAATAGGTACGCTCAATTACACAAGTTCCGAGGACATCATTGCTGCGGCGCAACTGGTGAAAAAGGGCAAGGTGATCTCGCTCGCGCTCAACTTCGATCACACCGGCCCGCAGGGCGCCAAAAGCAAATATCCGGCGATGGGCCGCACCAATCCGATCCACACCATGATTCGTACCGGTACCGACGCCTATTCCGGCGTGCTCGACAAGCGCGGCATCCGCGCCGCCGACGACATCGTGACCATGCCGCTGCAGTGCGGCACGCAATGGGACGGGCTCGGCCACGTCTTCTATGAAAACAATATGTGGAACGGCTACGACTGCCGGGAAGTAACCAGTGCGGGCGCGCAGAAATGCGGCATCGAAAAGACCAAGAGCAAGATGGTGGGTCGCGGCGTGTTGCTGGACGTGGCGCGCTACAAAGGCGTGGAGTTGCTCGACGACGGTTACGGCATCACCAACGACGACCTCTACGGCACCGCCAAGAAGCAGAAGGTCGCGCTCAAGCGTGGCGATTACGTGATCGTGCGCACCGGCATGATGGAGCGTTGCCAAAAGGCCGGCAGCTGGGACGGCTATCCGGGCGGCGATGCACCGGGCTTCTCATTCGAGACGCTCGACTTCGTCAAGGACACCGAGCTTGCCGCGCTGGCGAGCGACACCTGGGGCTGCGAGGTGCGGCCGAACCCGGTGGCCGAGGGCGAGAACATCAATCAGCCCTGGCACTGGATCACGATTCCCATCATGGGCATGACCATGGGCGAGATTTTCGAGTTGAAGGAGCTCGCCGACGACTGCGCCGCCGACAAGACTTACGAATTCCTGTTCGTGGCGCCGGCCATCCCGATCACCGGCGCGGTCGGCTCGCCGGTCAATCCGCTGGCGATCAAGTAATCGAGGAGCTGTCGTGCTCCGCGCAAGCGGGGCATCCACCAAACACAAACGGCAATAACTGCAACGAGAATTTACAGGTGACTGGGTCGCCCGCCGTTGCGGGCGATGACAGTTGAGGGAGGCGTCAATGACCACCATCGGCCACAACCGCAAAATGATCGGCGCGGAATGCATTGCCGACATGCTCGCCGGCTACGGCGTCACCCATGTGTTCATGGTGCCGGCGGTGTTGCGGCGCTCTTTCGTCGAGATGGAGAAGCGCAACACCGGCATCGCGCGCGTCCATTGCCACGGCGAGAAATCCGCCGCCTATATGGCCGACGGCTACGCGCGCGCTTCCGGCAAGCCCGGTATCTGCATGGCGCAGGTGATCGGCGCGCTCAATCTCGCCGCCGGCTTGCGTGATGCGTGTCTCGCGCATTCGCCGGTCATCGCCATGACCGGCGGACGCGATCCCAAGACCAAGTTCCGTAAAGTCTATCAGGAAGTCGACGACGTGCCGGCCTTCGAGCCGGTGACCAAGTTCAATGCCACCGTCGACGACGTGACACGCTTTCCCGATATGGTGCGGCAGGCCTTCCGCGTCGCCACCTCGGGCGCGCCCGGCCCGGTGCACCTGCAGTTTCGCGGCAACGAAGGCCAAGTCGACCTGGAGGAGGCCGAACTCGAGCCGTTGGTCGAGCCGCAGTTTGCGCACGTGCCGCCGTTCCGGCCGCTGCCGCAGCCCGAGCACGTGAAAGCCGCACTCGATATTTTGCAGAAGGCGGAGCGGCCGATTTTCGTCGTTGGCGGCGGCGTGCGCGCGTCCGGCGCCGGCCGTGAGCTGGTGGCGCTGGCGGAAGCATTGCAGATCCCGGTCGCCACCTCGCTCAACGGCAAGGACTCGATTCCCGGCACGCATCCGCTCTCGGTCGGCGTCGTCGGCAGCTATTCGCGCGAAAGCGCCAACAAGGCGGTCAATCGGGCCGATCTCGTCTGCTTTATCGGCACCGAAACCGGCGGCATGACCACGCATTTCTGGGCGGTGCCCAAGATCGGCACGCCCGCGATCCAGATCGACATCGAGCCGGAAACGCTCGGCCGCAATTATCCGCTGGCCGCGAGTGTGCTGGGCGACGCCAAGACGGTGCTGGCGGCCATGCTGGCGCAAGCCGACAAGGCAAGCGCGAAGAAGCGTGCGGCTTGGATCAAGGAAATCGGCAGCCTGCGCGATGAATGGTACACGAAGTACAAATCATTGCTGGAATCGAACGCAACGCCGATCCATCCGGCGCGCATCTGCCATGAGCTTTCTCTGCACGTGCCCGACGACGGCATCGTGGTGGTGGATACCGGTCACGCCGGCATGTGGATGGGCGGCATGTACGATTTGCGCACCCCGACCCAGAGCTACATACGCAGCGCCGGCCATCTCGGCTGGGCGTTTCCCGCCGGGCTCGGCGTCAAGGCAGCCTGTCCCGACCGTCCGGTGGTGACGTTCACCGGCGATGCCGGCTTCTGGTACCACATCGGCGAGGTTGAAACCGCGGTGCGCTGGAAACTTAATGCGGTGACGCTGGTCAACAACAACGGCGGCGGCAACCAGAGCAAGCGCGGCTTCGACCGCGCCTATGGCGGCACGCAGACCGAAGGGGGACGCAGTTTGTGGACCTATCGTCCGACGAATTTTGCCAAGATCGCCGAAGACATGGGTGCGCTCGGCATTCGCGTGGAAACGCCCGACGGCATCGCGCCGGCGCTCGCGCGCGCGCTTGCCGCCGACCGGCCGGTGGTGATCGACGTCGTCAGCGACATCGAGGCGTTGGCGCCGACCGCGGTTACGTGATCGGCTGTCCTTTGACACACCTCAAGGACAAGACCAATTCGAACGAGCATAAGGGAGTCAACGAACTGCGTCAGTCAAATGGAGCGCAGCCATGAAATATGTTCGTTTGCACCCCGACCCGAACGGCCAGAGTCATTTTGCGGAAGCCACGCTCAAGCTCGACGAAGCCGATTACCGGCCGCCGGCGCCGATGATGTACGTGTCGCACGCCTTTATGACCGACGGCGTGCAATTCATTCGATTACCCGCCGGCTGGAGCGCCGATTCCGTCCATCCGCCTAAGAAGCAGTTCCTGATCGGCCTGAAGGGCCAGATTGAGGTGACCGCCGGCGACGGCGAAAAGCGAAAGTTCGGTCCTGGCGACAGCGTGCTGATGGAGGACGTCGAGGGCAAGGGTCACCGCACCCAGGTGACGGGCACCGACGAATTCTTGGCGGCCGTGATCCCGATCGACTGATCTGAGCGTCGCGCAAGCGATCGCTTAAGCTTCCCCGATTTCCTTCAGAATCTCCGCGCTGTGCTCGCCCAAGAGCGGCGCCGGGCGCTCGGAGGCGGCCCTCCAGCCGTCCAGCATGATCGGGGTGCGCACGCCGGGGATGACGCCGTCTTTGGCGGCCTTGCTCGGCAGCGACAGTCGCATGCCACGGTGTACGACCTGCGGATCGTTGAACACCTGCTCGAGATCGTTGATCGGGCCGGCGGGCACGCCCTGCGCTTCAAGCTTCTCGAGCAGTTCGTCGCGCTTCATCGTCGCGGTGAGTGCCGACAATTTGCCGATCAGTTCCTCGCGATGCTTTAGCCGTCCCACATTGTCCTTATAGGCCGGATTCTGCGCGAGCTCCGGCGCGCCCAGCACATTGCAGAACTTGACGTATTGCATGTCGTTGCCGGTCGCGACGATGGCGTAGCCGTCGGCCACCGGAAACACCTGATAGGGCACGATATTGGCGTGAGCGTTGCCGATGCGTTTCGGCACCTTGCCGGAGACGAGATAATTGAGCGCCTGGTTGGACAGCACGCCGACGGTGGAATCGACCAGCGCCGTATCGATATAGGCGCCTTTGCCGGTCTTCTCGCGCTCGGCCAGCGCCGCGAGAATGCCGACCACCGAATAGACGCCGGTGAAAATATCGGAGACCGGGATGCCGATGCGCGTCGGCTCACCGTCGGCGGTGCCGGTCAGGTCCATGATGCCGGCCATGCCCTGCGCCATCAGGTCGTAGCCGGCGCGCGTGGCGTAGGGGCCGTCCTGGCCGAAGCCGGTCACCGAGCAATAGATCAGCCGCGGATTGCCGGGCGTCAGGCTCTTGTAGTCGAGCCCGAACTTGGCGAGACCGCCGACCTTGAAATTCTCGATCAGCACGTCGGAGCGCGCCGCCAGCTTGCGCACGATGCGGCGCCCATCGTCGCTATCAAAGTCGACCTCGATCGAGCGCTTGCCGCGGTTGGCGCCATGGAAATAGGCCGAGCCGATGTGCTTGCCGTCGGCGCCTTGCACGAATGGCGGCCCCCAGCCGCGGGTATCGTCACCGGCGCCTTTGCGCTCGACCTTGACCACGTCGGCGCCGAGGTCGGCGAGGATTTGGCCGGCCCAGGGCCCGGCCAGGATGCGGGCGAGTTCGAGGACGCGGAGGCCCGCCAACGGCTTGGGCATGGATGAAAACTCCTTGGACTGGGCGCAAGTGACGGCTATTGCGGGGGTTTATAGAGCGATCGCCTAACCCTGGCCAGACTAGGAAATCCCATTGCCCGCATGGGTTTGGCGCAGAAATTTACGCGGCGTTTATGGCGGCCACCGCCATTCCCGAGCTAATGTCTGCGCGATGGATGGCGGGGCGCAGACGCACGGCCGGTGCGCAAGCGCCGTCGGCGGCTCCTCCCAACAGAACATACAACTTTAGAGGAAACCGATGAGGACACTGAAATCGATAATTGCCACCGCCGCAGCCACGGTTTTGTTGATGGCGTCGGCGCAGGCGCAAATGACGCTCAAGGCCTCGCACCAGTTCCCGGGCGGCAAGCACGACGTGCGCGACGACATGGTGCTGATGATCGCCAAGGAAGCCAAGGACGCCAATGTCGGCCTCAACGTGCAGGTCTATCCCGGCGCCTCGTTGATCAAGCCGAAAGAGCAGTGGAATGCGATGGTCAACGGACAGCTCGATATCGCGCTGTTCCCGCTTGACTACGCCAGCGGCAAGGTGCCGGCCTTCGGCGCCACGCTGATGCCCGGCTTGATCCGAAGCCAGGATCGCGCCAAGCGCATCAACAACTCGGCGTTCATGAAGCAGATGCGCGCCGAGATCGAAAAGCACGGCGTGATGGTGCTGTCCGATGCTTGGTTCGCCGGAGCGATGGCTTCCAAGAACGGCTGCATCACCAAGCCGGAAGACATGAAAGGCCGCAAGTTCCGCTCCGCCGGCATCACCTTTGCCGACATGTGGAAAACCGCTGGTGCCTCAATAGTCAGCCCGCCGTCGAACGAAATCTACAACGCCTTCCAGAGCGGCGTGATCAACGGCACCGACACCAGCCTCGGCTCGTTCCAGTCGATGCGCCTCTACGAGGTGACCGATTGTCTCACCGCGCCCGGCGACAACGCGCTGTGGTTCATGTACGAGCCGGTGCTGATGTCGAAGAAGAGCTTCGGCAAGCTCAACAAGCAACAGCAGGCCGCCATCCTCGCCGCCGGCAAGAAGGCGCAAGCGTTCTATGAGGGCAAGGCCGACGCGGTGAACGACGCGGCGATCAAGGCCTTCAAGGATCACAAAGTGAAGGTCGTGAGCCTGAACGACGCCGAATATACGGCCTGGCTTGAGGTTGCGAAAAAGAGCTCATATGCCGATTTCGCCAAGAAAGTGCCGAACGGCCAAAAGCTGATCGACGAGGCGCTCGCGGTCAAATAGCATGCAACGCGCTTGCAGCCGGCCGGCGAATTTCTCGCCGACCGGCGGCAAGACGGCGCGCGACGCTCGATCTCCAGAAAAACTGGAAAATCCGTCCCATGGATACCTTTATCTGGGCCGTGAACATGCTGTCGCGCATCGCAGGCATGGTGGCGGCCTTTTTCGTTGCGCTCGCCGTGTTCGTGATCTGCGACATGGTGATCGAGCGCTACATCTTTAATCTGACGACGATCTGGCAGCTCGACGTCGTCACCTACAGCATAATCGCGACCACATTCATCGGCAGCGCCTATGTGCTGATGACGCGCGGCCACGTCAACGTTGACGTTGTTCCGATCTATCTCGGCCCGCGCGCGCGCTATTGGCTGGCCATCTTTGCGAATTTGCTGGCACTGAGCTTTTGCTTCGTCCTGTTCGTTCTGTGCACGAAGTTTTGGTATCAGGCTTGGTCGAGCGATTGGCACTCGGACACGGTCTGGCGCGCGCCTTTGTGGGTGCCCTATTTTTCAATGCCGGTCGGCCTCGGCCTGCTGGTGCTGCAATACGTCGCGGATTTGATCGCCGTTGCGACGGGACGGATGCCGCCGTTCCAGATCACCCACGAAGAGCACGTTGCATGAATCCGACCCTGCAAGGCTCGATCGTTCTCGCCGCCACTATAGTCGTCTTGCTCACGGGCATTCCCGTGGCTTTTGGCCTCGGCGCCATCGCGGTCATCTTCCTCGTGCTGTTTCAGGGCTTCGACAGCATCCAGGTGGTGGCCGAGACTTTCTATTCCAGCCTCGACGAGTTCACTTTGGTCGCCATCCCCATGTTCATCATGATGGGTGCGGCGATCGGTTCCTCGCCGGCGGGCAAGGACCTCTACGAAGCGCTCGACCGCTGGCTCTACCGCGTTCCCGGCGGGCTGGTGATGTCGAATCTCGGCGCCTGCGCGATCTTCGCGGCGCTGACCGGTTCTTCGCCGGCCACTTGCGCCGCCATCGGCAAGATGGGCATCCCCGAGATGCGTCAGCGCGGCTATCCGGACGAGGTCGCGACCGGTTCGATTTGCGCCGGTGGCACGCTCGGCATTCTCATTCCGCCTTCGATCACCTTCATCCTCTACGGCATCGCCACCGAGACCTCGATCGGACGCCTGTTCCTGGCCGGCGTGCTTCCCGGATTGCTGCTGACCGTGCTCTTCATGGCGTGGACGCTGGTCTATATCTGGATCAAGGGCTTTCGCGCCTATGCACCGGAGTTCCGCTTCAGCTGGCGGCAGAAATTCGAATCCGTCCCGAAGGTCGCGCCGTTCCTCGCGGTCGTGATCGGGGTGATGTATGTGCTCTATGGCGGCGTCGCCACGCCGTCGGAGGCGGCCGGTGTCGGCGCGGCATTCTGCGTGCTGCTCGCGGTTTTCATCTACCGAATGTGGAGACCATCCGCATGGTGGGAGATTCTGCGCTCCACCACGCGCGAGTCGGTGATGATCCTCATGATCATCGCGGCGGCCGCGCTGTTCGGCTACATGCTGACCTCGCTCTACATCACCCAGACATTGGCGCAGGCGATCGCCGACGCCAATTTCAATCGTTGGGTGCTGATGGGGATGATCAATGTTTTCCTATTGGTCTGCGGCTGTTTCATCCCCCCGGCCGGCATCATCCTGATGACCGCGCCGATCCTGCTGCCCATTATTACGGCAGCCGGTTTCGACCCGGTCTGGTTCGGCGTCATTGTGACCATCAACATGGAGGTCGGCTTGATAACCCCGCCGGTCGGCCTCAATTTGTTTGTCGTTAACGCCATCGTGCCGGACATTCCGACCAGGAAGGTGCTATGGGGGTCGGTGCCTTATGTTATTATGATGATTGTCGGAATCATCATCTTGTCTATATTCCCCGCTATCGCCACATGGCTGCCGGACTATTTGATGGGTGCGGGTTAGGGCCTCAATGAACGCCTCGTTTTTCGGGGAGCTGTTGCAATCCATTTCCGAGCGCGGCCGCGCGCTGCTCGACCGCGCGCGCGATCGGCGCGGCGTCGATTCGACGCGCTCCGAAACCCTGATCGAGCTGTGCGAGGAGCTTCTCTCCGGCCGCGGCGAAGCCTCCGGCGTGGCGCTGGCGCGCGAGATCCTCGCGCGCTACAGCGAGCTCACGACGGGGCCGCGCATCGCCTTTTTCGAGGCACTGGCGCAACGCTTCGGGCCCGATCCGGCGCGCATGGAAACGGCCATCACGGCCTGGCGCGAGAACCCGACCGATGCGACTGCCGCCGACCTGCACGCCGCCTCCGAGCCGCGCCGGCAGGAGATGTTCCGCCGGCTCAACCTTGCGCCCGGCGGGACCGCCGCGCTGGTCGATATGCGCGAGCAGTTGATGGACGCGCTCGATCACCGCGACGATCTCGCCGCGGTGGACGCCGATTTCGTGCATCTGTTCTCGTCCTGGTTCAACCGCGGTTTCCTGGTGCTGCGTCATATCGACTGGTCGACACCGGCAATCGTGCTGGAAAAGATCATCCGCTACGAGGCGGTGCACACGATCCACGATTGGGACGACTTACGGCGGCGCATCGATCCGCCCGACCGGCGCTGCTACGCCTTCTTCCATCCGGCGCTGGTGGATGAGCCGTTGATCTTCGTCGAGGTCGCGTTGTCGCGCGACATCCCGGCGGCAATCGCGCCGATCCTGGCGACCGAGCGCGAGGTGGTCGAACCCGACAAGATGCGCACCGCGGTGTTCTATTCGATCTCCAACTGTCAGCGCGGATTGTCCGGCGTATCGTTCGGCAATTTTCTGATCAAGCAGGTGGTCGAGGAAATCAGCCGCGAGATGCCGAAGCTGTCGACCTTCGTCACGCTCTCGCCGGTGACGAGTTTCGCGGCCTGGCTCAAGCGCGAGCGCGACGCGGAAAGTTCAGCGGCGCTGAGCGAAGCGGACAAATCGGTGATGGCCGCGCTCGACGAGCCGGGCTGGTGGCAAGACGCGGAGAAGGCGGAAGTCGTGCAGGTTCCTCTGATGCGGGCGGCGGCTTGGTATTTCCTGCGCGCCCGCACGCAGCGCGGACTGCCGCTCGACGCCGTCGCGCGCTTCCATCTCGGCAATGGCGCGCGGCTTGAGCGCATCAATTGGCTGGCCGACACCTCCGACAAGGCGCTCAGCCAATCGCACGGGCTGATGGTCAACTATCAATACGATCTCGACGACATCGAGAAGAACCACGAGGCCTATGCCGAGAACCGCACCGTGGTCGCCTCCAGCTCGGTGCAGCGCCTGCTGCGGCCGCCGCTCGAGTTGGTGCCGATCGCCGGTTAGTTCTTGCGCTATCCCCGGCCGCGTTTCACCCGCATCGGCAGTACCTGGAATTCGATCCAGTTCGCCACCTCGCTGACGCGCAGCTTCTTGTCGAGCACGTTCTTGCTCACGCCGTGAAGCCATGACAGCCGCTTGCAGCCGGGGTCGCCGTCGAGCGCATCGAGATCCTGCGCGAACGACTTCATGCCGGTTTCGTCGGCGAAGAAGCCTTCGCCGATCAGCCGCGTGCCGATGCGGCGCACGATGGCCGCGAGCTCGCGCAGCGGATATTCGGGGTGATACTGCACCGCCCAGGCGGTCGAGCCGTTGGTGTGGATTTCCGTGCTTTGCACGTCGGACACGGCATTGGCGGCGAGCACCGTGGCGCCAGGCGGTAGCATCTCGACTTCGTCGAGATGCACGGTCGGTGCGTTGAACACGTCGAGCTTGCCGACATACATCGGATGCTTGCGCCCGGCCTCGGTCAGACGGATGCCGCGGCCGAAGCCGATCTCGCGGCCCTTCGGATTTTTACGCACGCTGCCGCCGGCCGCCGCGACGATCACCTGCAGGCCCCAGCAGGAGCCGAACAACGGCGTTCCGGTCGCGAGCGCCGTCCGCACCAGATCGACCTGCCGCATCACCTCGGGGCCGCCATTGTAGATGTGCAGGCTCGAGCCGGTGATGGCGATGCCGTCATAGCCGGCGAGCGATACGCCTTCCGGCAGCACTGCGGTGGGGTCGCCGGGATAGCAGATGTCGACCTCCGCGCCTGGCAGCAGTTCGCGCAGCAGGTCGGAATAGCCCTTGCTCGACGGCACGCCGCCGGCGGCCACATGTTCCGCCGTGGTTTGCGGTGAGTTGCCTTCGATGACGAGCAGGCGCGGGGAGGGCATCGGGTGTCGAATGGCTGATCCCGTGCCTGTTGCACGGAACTTCGCGATCATCAGATGCGACTGGTATGGCCAAGCCAAGGCAGTTTGGCAACGGCGGCGGATAAATGCCGGTCTGACATGGGATTAGCGCGCGTGCTGCTTGTGGTCGCCGCTCAAGCCGCCCATTGTGCGCCAAACACGACGAATCAGCGCGCTCATGGCCGATTTCGATCTCGCCATTATCGGCGGCGGCATCAACGGAACGGGCATCGCCCGCGATGCCGCCGGACGCGGGCTGCGCGTGCTGCTGGTCGAGCAGAACGATCTCGCCTCCGGCACCTCCTCGGCCTCCTCCAAGCTGATCCATGGCGGTTTGCGCTACCTCGAGCGCGGCGCTTTCCGCTTGGTGCGCGAGGCGCTGATCGAGCGCGAAGTTCTGCTGCGCATGGCGCCGCATGTGATCCGGCCGATGCGCTTCGTGCTGCCGCCGCTGCCGGGGTTGCGATCGGCGCTCCTGCCGCGGATCGGGCTTTTCATCTACGACCGGCTGGCGGGTCGCAAGCTGTTGCCCGCGAGCCGCACCGTCGATCTCACCCACCATCCGGTCGGACAGCCGCTCAAGCGTGAATTCACCTACGGCTTCGAATATTCCGATTGCCAGGTCGACGACTCGCGCTTGGTGGTGCTCAACGCGCTTGATGCGGCCGAGCGCGGTGCCGACATCCGCACCCGCACGCGCCTGATGCGTGCCGAGCGCCGCCAGGAGTGGGAGCTGGTGCTCAACATGCACGGCCGGCGCGATGTTGCGACGGCGCGCGTGCTGGTCAACGCCAGCGGACCGTGGATCGCGCAAGTGGCTTCGCTGGCGTTGCGGCTGCCGTTGCAGATCCCCGTCCGCCTGATCAAGGGCAGCCATATCGTGGTGCGCCGCCGTTTCGGGCACGATCAGGGCTATCTGCTGCAGACCGACGACCGGCGTGTGGTTTTCGTGTTGCCCTTCGCGCAGGATTTCACCTTGATCGGCACGACCGACGAGGACTTTATCGGCGACGTCAACGCGCCGACCCCGCAGGCCGAGGAAGTCATGTACCTGTGCGCGGCGGTCAATCGGTATTTCCGCGAACAGATCACACCGGACGAAGTGGTCTGGTCGTTCGCCGGCATCCGCTCGCTCTATGACGACGGCGCCAAGAAGGCCAAAGACATCACCCGGGATTATGTGCTGGCGCTCGACTATTCGTTCCGCGAGGCTCCGCTGTTGACCGTTTACGGCGGCAAGATCACCACCCATCGACGGCTGGCAGAGGCGGCGATGGCGCGCATCGGCCATTTTTTCGGTGCCCGTCCGGCCTGGACTGAACATTCGCACGCTGCCGGGTGGCGACTTTCCCGTCGACGGCGTCGACGCTACTGGTGACGGAGACGATGAAGCGTTGGCCGTTCCTGACCGAGTCGCATGCGCGCCGACTGGTGTGCGCCTACGGCAAACGCACCGAGCGCATTCTCGGGACTGCGTGTGAAATTGATGAGCTCGGGCAATGCTTCACCGACGATCTCACCGCCGCCGAGGTGCGCTATCTGGTCGAGCACGAATGGGCGCAAAATGCCGAGGACGTGTTGTGGCGGCGCAGCAAGCTTGGCCTTATCGCCACAGAGTTGGAGCGCAGCGCGCTCGATCGCTTCATAGTGTCTTTGCAGGCAGTGCAGCCGGCTCTGCCTTAGGCGAGCTCGTTGTGGTTTACAAAACCTTGCCGCGATCGGCGCAATTGAGTTTAGCTATTTTAACGGGCTGCCACGGATTTTTGTTTTAATCGCGGCGTTCTATGCCTGCTATTCCGATAGCGGACCGGCGATGCCGATCGACATGCCGACACCTGCCCAGCGCTTCGCCGCCGCCAAGATCTTGGTGGTCGACGACGAGCATTTCATGCGCAAAGTGCTGCGCGCCTTGCTCACGAGCATTGGCGTCATCGAAATCTACGAGGCGTCGAACGGTGAGGACGGGCTCGAATTGATCCGCTGCAAGGCGCCGGACGTGGTGCTGCTCGATTGGAAGATGCCCGGCATGGACGGACCGAGCTTCGTGCGCATGGTGCGTTCGCCCGGGACCTTCCCTTATCCGAACGTGCCGATCATCATGCTTACCGGCCATGCCGAGCGCTCGCGCGTGGTCGAGGCGGTGCAGATCGGCGTCAACGAATTCCTGCTCAAGCCGGTGTCGACCAAGGCCTTGCAGGACCGCCTGCTGGCGGTACTGACCAATCCGCGGCCGGTGATGCAGCACGGCAGCTATTACGGGCCGACGCCGCGCAAGATGGCCGCCATCAATGCCGACGGCGATGCCGCGGTCGCGAATCTCACATTGATGAACTAATCTCCGCCGGCGCGGCGCCGTCGAGCGCGCCAGCCCGGGGACTTTAATTGCCGACTGCACTCATCGCCATCGACCAGGGCACGACCTCGACGCGCGCCATCGTCTTCGATGCCACGCTCAAGCCGCTGGCCAGCGACCAGCTCGAACTGCACCAGATCTATCCGGCGCCGGGCGAGGTCGAGCACGACCCGGAGGAAATCTGGACGGCGGCGGTCGCCTGCGTGCGCAATGCCATCGCCAAGGCCGGGCTGGCGGCGAAGGACATCGCCGGCATCGGCATCACCAATCAGCGCGAAACCACGGTTATCTGGGACCGCGCCAGCGGCAAGCCCATCCACAATGCCATCGTGTGGCAGGACCGGCGCACCGCCGACTTTTTGCGACCGTTTGCGGAAGTCCGGCCGCGAGCCGGAGGTCGCCGCCAAAACCGGGCTTGTGCTCGATCCCTATTTTTCCGCCAGCAAGATCGCCTGGCTGCTGGACAATGTGCCTGGCGCGCGTGCGGCGGCCGAGGCGGGCAAGCTCGCCTTCGGCACCGTCGACAGCTTCCTGCTGTGGCGGCTCACCGGCGGCAAAGTGCACGCGACCGATGCCAGCAATGCCGCGCGCACTTTGCTGCTCGATATCGGCCGCGGCGAATGGGATGCCGGTCTTTGCGACCTGTTCGGCGCACCACCCGCGCTGCTGCCGCAGGTTATGGATTGCGCCGGCGAATTCGGGACAACTCTGCCCGAGCTTTTCGGCGTGCCCATCCGGATTCTCGGCATGGCCGGCGATCAGCAGGCCGCGACCGTCGGGCAGGGCTGTTTCACGCCCGGCATGATGAAATCGACCTATGGCACCGGCTGCTTCATGGTGCTCAACACCGGCGCCGAGCGCGTCGCCTCGCGCAACCGCCTGCTGACCACCATCGCCTATCAACTCGACGGCAAGCGCACCTATGCGCTGGAAGGCGCGATTTTCATCGCCGGTGCCGCGGTGCAATGGCTACGCGACGGCCTCAAGATCATCAGCGCGGCGCCGCAGGTCGACGCGCTTGCCGCGCTCGCCGATCCGGCCGAGCAGGTCTATCTGGTGCCGGCCTTTGTCGGCCTGGGGGCGCCTTATTGGGACGCGCAGGCGCGCGCTGCGATCTTCGGGCTGACGCGCAATTGCGGCGATGCCGAGCTTGCCCGCGCCGCGCTGGAAGCGGTCGGCTACCAGACCCGCGACTTGCTCGAAGCCATGCGCGCCGACTGGCCGCAGGCGGCCGGCGCCGCCGGCGTGCTGCGGGTCGACGGCGGCATGGTCGCCAGTGAATTAACCATGCAATTCCTCGCCGATATTCTGGCGTGCCCGGTGGACCGGCCGGTGGTGATGGAAACCACAGCATTGGGCGCGGCTTATCTCGCCGGTCGCGCCGCCGGCGTTTGCCCCGATCTCGACGGCTTTGCGGGCGAATGGCGGCTCGACCGCAGGTTTCAGCCATGCATGGACGCAAATTTGCGTGCGCGAAAATATGCCGGCTGGAAGGACGCCGTGCGGCGCACGTTAACGGGCAATTGAGACTTCGCGCCGCATATTGACGCAAAAGCACAAGCCATGCCGATTAGCGTCAAGCAAGCGGAAGTCCTGATCCAGCAGCTGCGCGTGCTGGTGGTCGACGACAATCAATTTGCGCGCACCATCGTGCGCAGCCTGCTCGGCACGATCGGCGTCAAGCGGATCGTCGAAGCCAATGACGGCGTGGCGGCGCTCGAGCTGATCCGCACCGATCCGCCCGACGTCGTCATCCTCGACTGGGAGATGCCGCATCTCAATGGGCCCGAGTTGGTGCGCATCGTACGCTCGCCCGGCGTATTCCCGACGCCGGATCTCCCTATCATCATGCTGACCGCCCATGTCGAGCACTGGCGCATCCTTAAATCGGCCAAGCTCGGCGTGAACGAATTCCTCTGCAAACCGGTGTCGGCCAAGGCGCTGTTCGAGCGCCTGGTCTCGATTCTGCTCAAGCCGCGGGCGAGCGTGCAGCTTGGCAAATATTATGGCCCCGAGCCCCGTCTGCCGGTGTCCGCTCTTGAGGCCGACGAGCCGCCTCCCGCCGCGTAAACCACGTCTTCGAATTGCATATTGAGCGGGTCTTCGCGCCCCGCTAGCGTTGATTCTCGTCGGTGGTGAGGACGGGGATGGCGGAAGACGGCACGGCGCCCGCGCTGGTGCAATTCGAGGCGGTCAGCAAGCGCTTCGGCGCGGTGGTGGCAGTCGACGCGCTCACGCTCGACATCCGGCAAGGCGAGTTTTTCGCGCTGCTAGGGCCGTCCGGCTGCGGCAAGACCACGCTGCTGCGCATGCTCGCCGGCTTCGAGGCGCCGAGCGAGGGCCGCATCCTGCTCGCCGGCGAGGATATCGCCGCGGTGCCGCCGCACCAGCGGCCGGTCAACATGATGTTCCAGAGTTACGCCCTGTTTCCGCATTTGACGGTGGCCGGCAATGTCGGCTTCGGTCTGCGTCAGGAACGGGCAAGCCGCCGTGACATCGCCGACCGGATCGCGGACATGCTGGCGCTGGTGAAGCTGCAAGGCTTCGAGCGGCGTCGTGTCGATCAGCTCTCCGGCGGCCAACGACAGCGCGTGGCGCTGGCGCGCTCGCTGATCAAGGGCCCGCGCGTGTTGCTGCTCGACGAGCCGCTCGCCGCGCTCGACAAGAAGCTGCGCGCCGAAACCCAGTTTGAATTGATGGAGCTGCAGCGCAAGCTCGGCACCACCTTCGTCATCGTCACCCACGACCAGGAGGAGGCGATGATCGTCGCCGACCGTATGGCGGTGATGGACCATGGCCGGCTCGTGCAGGCGGCGGCCGCCGCGCGACATCTACGAACGGCCGAACTCGCGCTGGGTGGCCGATTTCATCGGCGAGATCACCTTGATCGAGGGCTGGATCGCCGAAGGTGGCCGCAACGTCGCATCCGCGCTCGGCATGTTGCAGATCGTCGACGATGGCGGCGCCAAAGCGGGCGACAAGGTCGCGCTCGGCTTGCGGCCGGAAAAGCTGCGGATCGACCCGGAGCGTCCGACCGGCGAGGGGCTCAACGTGGTGTCCGGCATCGTGCTCGAAATCGGCTATCGCGGCGACATGTCGATCTACAAAGTGCGTCTTGCCGACCGCACCGAGATGAAGGTGGCGCGTGCCAATGTTGGCGCCGGCCAGCCGGCATTCGCCGTCAACGATCTCGCCTGGCTGTCGTGGCCGGCCGACGCCGGCGTGGTGCTGAAGGAATAGCCGATGGACGCCGCTCCGGGAAAACAAAGGGCATCCTGGCGCGCGCGGGCGGTGCTGTTTCTTCCCTATGTTTGGCTATTGTTGTTCTTCCTCGCGCCGTTCCTGATCGTGCTCAAGATCAGCCTGTCGCAAACCGTACTGGCGCTACCGCCATACAAGCCGGTGCTGGATTTGGCCGCCGGCTGGCAGGGCGTCACCCAATTCATCGCCGGCCTTACGCTCGACACCTATCAGCTCATCGGCTCGGATCCGCTCTATCTGTTTTCCTATCTCAAGAGCCTTGAAGTCGCGGGCGTTTCCACCGCGATCCTGCTCGTCATCGGCTATCCGATCGCTTACGGCATCGCGCGCTCGCGGCGCGGACTGCAGCCGATTTTGGTGATGCTGGTGATCCTGCCGTTCTGGACCTCGTTTCTGATCCGCGTCTATGCCTGGATCAATATCCTGCAACGCGACGGCCTGTTGAACGACGTGCTGATGGCGCTCGGCATCGTGCAGACGCGGCCCGAGTGGCTTGCCTCCGACACCGCGATCTATATCGGCATGGTCTATTCCTATCTGCCGTTCATGGTGCTGCCGATCTACGCCACGCTGGACAAGATGGACGAGACGCTGCTGGAAGCCGCCGCCGATCTCGGCTGCACACGCAGCGCTGCGTTCTGGCGGGTGACGGCGCCGCTGTCGCTGCGTGGGGTCGCCGCCGGCGTGTTGCTTTGCTTCATCCCGATCGTCGGCGAATTCGTCATTCCCGACCTGCTCGGCGGCTCCAACACGCTGATGATCGGACAGGCGCTGTGGCTGGAGTTCTTTTCCAACCGCGACTGGCCGGTGGCCTCAGGGATAGCGGTGCTGCTGCTCGTTCTGCTGATCTTGCCGATCCTGCTCTATGAGCGGCTGCAGCGACGTCAGTTGGAGGAGGCACGGTGATGCGGCGCGGGGCGTCGGCTTTCAATGTCGTGTCGGTGGCGCTCGGCCTTGCCTTCCTCTATCTGCCGATCGCCGTCCTGGTGATCTATTCGTTCAACGCCTCGCGCCTGGTGACGGTGTGGGGCGGCTGGTCGCTCGACTGGTACCGAACGCTGCTGCACGACGAGGCCATGCAACAGGCGGCCTGGATCAGCCTGCGGCTGGCGGCGCTGTCGGCCAGCGCCGCGACCGTGCTCGGCACGCTCGCTGCGGTGGCATTGACGCGCTTCGGATCGTTCCGCGGGCGGCTTTCATTTTCCGCCATGGTCTATGCGCCGCTGGTGATGCCGGAAGTGATCACCGGGCTGTCGCTGCTGCTGCTGTTCGTTGCCTTTAATGTCGACCGCGGCTTTTGGACCATCGCGATCGCCCACACCACGCTGACTTTGTGCTTCGTCACGGTGATCGTGCAGTCACGGCTGGCGAGCTTCGACCGCAGCCTGGAGGAGGCGGCGATGGACCTCGGCTGTCCGCCGCTCAAGACCTTCTTGGTGGTGACTTTGCCGCTGATCCTGCCGGCGATCGCGGCCGGCTGGATGCTCGCCTTCTCGCTGTCGCTCGACGACCTGGTGATCGCCAGCTTCACCACCGGTCCGGGCGCGACCACACTGCCGATCCGTATCTATTCGGAGGTGCGTCTGGGCGTGAAGCCGGAGATCAATGCCGTCTGCACCATCATGATCGCGATCGTCGCGCTCGGCACCGTCGCCGCCTCGCTGATGGCCAAGCGCGGCGCTCTGCGCCGCGAGCGCGCCGCGCTGGGGGCGCAGGTCTAGAGTCTGATCCGTTCAGATTGAATCAGAATGCCGCCTAACATTTTTTGCTGGCGCATGATCTTTTCCGAAAACCGGTTCCCACTTTTCGGGATCATGCGCTAGTTGTCGCTGCTGCTCTGGCCGGGCGGGCGGAACAGGTAGACCAGGAACCAGATCGGCACGATCACCAGCGAGCCGAGCAGCACGTTGGGCCAGGCCCAGGCGAAGCCCTGCTTGGCATAGTCCTCGATCCGGTCGGTCGAGAGCCCGAACCCCTTCATCAAATGGTCGGCGGTGATGCCGAAATGGGCAAGGATCGTTCCCACCACCAGGGAGGCGACGGCGATTTTGACCAGCGTCCGGAGGGTTGCGAAGAGCATCCAGAACCTATCGCGCCGGCGCTCGAGCCGGCGAGTGATTCGTTTTCAACGCAATGATAGTCGAAGGACCGCTTGGCGGCACGCCGGCACAGGGCGGAGGCGGGGTCTATTTCGGGTCCTGCACCTTTTCCGGGGCGGCGGATTGCTCGGCCGTCGGAATGGCGGGGGTGTGGCCGGTCAACCGCTCGATCACTGAGCGCACGGAATTGCCCGCATTATGCTCGCGTACCGCGTCGAGCAGCGGGGCCGCCGCCCCCGAGCGGCGAATCAGGGCCTCCGCATCGGGCAGCATGATCGGGTCGTCCCAGGTGCCCTGCACGATGAACGGCAATTCGAATGGTGCCGTGCTGGTCTTCTTGGCCTCGATCAGCGCGGCGGTGCCTTTGAGGTCGAGCGCGCGCGCCGGCACCGAGGCGGAGCCGGCCAGCGCCAACCGCACCGCCGGACCGACGATCTTCATGTCTTCGACCGTGACGGTGCCTTGAGAAATCTTCAACGCGACCGAGAGCTTGTCATAAGGCGTGCGCCCAGTGCGGAATTCGCCGCCGCCGGACAAAGGCCGCCGTTCCAGCCGGCGCAGCAATTGCTCGACATTAAGGCCGGCGAGTGCGCCGTTACGGCCGGTCAACATGGCGGTGCCGCTCATTGTGCGGGTGACGCCCAACACGCTTTCGCCGGAGCCTTCGACCGAGAAGGACAAGTCGCCTTTGCCTTCCAGCCGATGCAGCCCGAACAGCTGACCGAGACAGCTCTCGAGGTCCACGTCGGTGAAATGCAGTTGTCCTTTGGCATCCACGCCGGCGTCGAACTTGGCGAGCGCCAGCGAGCCTTTGATCACCCCGCCATAGGCCTGCGCCTCGCCGATCGTGACCGTGAGATGGCCGCCGCGCAGATTGGCGCCGATGGCGGTGCGGCCGAGCTTGGCGTTGGACACCACCACCGTTCCCGCCGACAGCCGCACGTCGAGATCGAGGTCGGACAGACCGTTGAGATTGATCTGCCCGTTGTTCCATTCGCGCTCATTAGCGGCGAGCAGGCGCACGGTGGAGATATAAGGCGTGAGATCGAGCTTGTTGGCGGCCAGCGTGCCTTGCAAGGCTTGCCGCCCGTCGGTGGCGAAGGTGAGCACACCTTCGGCGGTATTGCCGTCGAGTTCCACATTAACGTTCGACAACGACACGGTGCCGGCGATCACGTCGGTCAGTGCCTTGAGCGAGAAGCGGCCGAAGCCGCCCCCCGGCAACGGCTTCTGCCCGGTCCAGACCAGCGCGTCGCGCAGCGATGAGGAATCGGCGGCAAGCGTGCCTTCAAGCTTGAGCGTCGGCTTGACGCTGATGGCGCCGTCGAAGGCGACTTTCATCGGCGCGGAGGCAAGGCGCAGCTTGAGCCCGGAGCGGTTGCCGGTGAGCGCCGCCGGAAAATCGCCCAGCGTGATGCTGGCGTCCACCGGCTCGGCATGCCAGACGAAGCGCCCGGTGGCGCCGAAGCTCTTGGAAATTGACGGCCAGGCCAGCGACAATTCCACGTCGTTCAAGGTTTCGGAGATCTTGCGCGAGCGCTCGCGCACCACCACGGTGCCCTGGTTGATCCTGATTTCGGAAAACGCGGCGATACGCTGCGGGCTCGCCTTCTGGCTGCGCGCCAGCGCCTGCACCAGCCCGGACCAGTTGGATTGGCCGTTTGGCTCCATGTCGACCGCGATCGTCGGCTTCTCCAGCGCGACGTCGGCAATTTCGACGCGGCCAATCAGCAGCGGGAAGAAGCGCAGCCGCGCGGTCAGCCGCTCGGCGGTGAGCGCGGGATGCTTGGCGTCGCCGAGCGCGACATCGGCGAAGCTGACAGTGCCACTGGGAAAGAGCGATACCGTGGCCTTGCCGCGCAGCATCGGGTTGAGACCGGTCACCGAGCGGATTTCGTTGATCGCCTCCTGCCGCACCGCGTCGCGCGAAACCATGGCGTTTTCGGCCGCGATTAGGCCGGCGCCGACCAGCAGTACGGCAACAAGGGCGAATCCCAGGCGTTTGAAGCCAGCGGTGGCTGTCAAAGGAAGCTTCCAACTATGTCGGTGTGCGTCGGACGCCGAAGGACTATACCACCGGCTGTATATCCGCCAACCGTGCGCGTGGTCTGTGACCCTTTCATGGCCGGGCCGCCGGTCCAAATGCTGCTACCGAAGCGCCGGAATCGCGATTGTGGTCGGTTCCAGTTCGGCAATCTCGGCGATCATCTTGTTGATGATCGCTTGCCCGAACGAATTGAAGTCCTTGGCCTGCATCACGAAAGCGCCGGGCCCTCCCATCACGTTGTCGCGGTAGTAATTGGCCAGGCCCCCAGGCGGGTTGGTGTGCTGAGGATTCCAGGGCAACGGGCGCTCGCTCAGGATCACCAGGCCGTTGATGGTAATCCCTTGCGCCAGCGCCTCGTCGCGCGCTTGCGTTACGCGGCGTCCGGCATTGTTGGTGCCGTCGCCGGAGACGTCGATGGTGTGGCGCTTGGACGTAAACGGCGCGCGTGCGAATTGGCTCGCCGCGAAGTCGATGCCGGCGCTGATCGAGGTGCGGTCTGCGAACGAGCGCGGCAATTCCAGCAGCCGGTCGCCGAACTGCGCGGCCGTTTTCGCCCCGTCGATCAGCGTCCAGTCGATGACGACGTTCTGGTTGCCGAAGCCCGACCATTCCACGAACATGACGGCGATGCGGCCGTTAAGTCCGGAGCGGATGGCATCCAGCACTCGCGGATTGGAAATCGCCGCGGCATAGCCTTGGCGCTGCAGCTCGAATTTTTCCTCATCGACACTGCGCGAGACATCCGCCGCCAGCACCAGCAGCAGGTCGACCGGCTCGGCCGCCCGCGCCGCGATGAGCCCGAGGCCAAGCAACAGCCAAAGCGCCGTTGCCACCCGCGTAAGACGCATCATGACGGCCTCGCTCCCCCAAGTGGAACGATGTTAGCCGATTGCGACGGAATTGCGTATCGGAAGCGTCGCCGCCTAGGAGGCGGCTGCCGCCTTGGTGGCCGGGAATATGATCTCGACCAGGGTTCCGCTCGACACCTGGCTGGTGATGCGGAAACGCGCGTGATTGGCCTCGGCCAGCGCCTTGCTGATCGGCAGGCCAAGGCCGGAGCCGCCGGCGCGGCTCGAGGTAGCGACCTGCCGGAACGGCTCGAGCGCGGTCTCCAAATCCTTCTCGCTCATGCCGGAGCCGGTGTCGCGCACGCGCAGGATGACGTCACCGCCGGTAATCGCAGTGGAGACGATCACTTGCCCGCCGGCGCCGGTGAACTTGATCGAGTTCGACAGCAGATTGAGGGCAATCTGGCGAACCGAGCGGGCGTCGGCGACGATCGGCGGCAGGCTGGCGCCAAGCGAGGTGCGGATGATCACGCGCTCCTCATTGGCCTGCTGCTGCATGATGGCGACGCATTGCTGCACGAGATCGTTCAGGTCGACGTTGACGAAGGTCAATTCGAGCTTGCCGGCCTCGATCTTGGACAGATCGAGCAGATCGTTGACCAACGAAGTCAGATGACCGCCGGAGGCGTGGATGTCCCGCAAATATTGCCGGTAGCGGTCGTTGCCGATCGGTCCGAAGCGCTCGTTCATCATCACCTCGGAAAAGCCGATGATGGAATTGAGCGGCGTGCGGATCTCGTGGCTGATCCTGGCGAGGAACTCGGATTTGGCCGAGGAAGCCTTTTCCGCCTGTTGCCGGGCGTTGATCAGTTCTTCCTCGGTGCGTTGCCAGGCAGTGACGTCGCGGAACACCGCGCACAGCTTCTCGCTGCCTTCAATACGGCCCATGGTCATGTAGAGCGGAACCAGCCCGCCTTCGCGCACCATGCCGATCACCTCTTGGCCCTCGTTGATCAGCACGGGCGTGCGCTCGCGCACCAGGCGGTCGAGATATTCGTAAGCCGGCTGGCGGCTTTCCGGCGCGAACAGGTCGCTGAACGCCAGCACTTCCAATTCGTCGGCATTGTAGCCGAATAGCGCCTCGGCGCTGCGATTGGCCGAGAGCACGCGGCCGGCGCGGTCGAGCACCAGGACGCCATCGGTCGCGGTGTCGAGGATCGCCTTGAGCTCGCGGTTCTCAACCTCGAGATGTTGCGACGCCGGTTCGGCTTCGATCTTGACCTCGATCGGCGGTGCGGTGTTGACCACCAGTGCCAAAGCCGGATCGCCGTTCCAGACGATACTGAGCAGTCGGCCCTCAACCGGCCGGTCGCCATGGGGCGTCGCGATGGTGAGCGCCGTGCCGCCATTTTTGCCGCCGTCCGCTGGCGTTGCCGCGGTTTCGATGAACAGGGCATCGAGACCGCCGGCGTCCGACAGCTCGTCGAGGCTTTGATATCCGGTCCAATCGAGGAACGCGTGGTTGGCGTAGACCAATTTGTCGAGCCGATAGATCAGGACACCGCTCGGCAGGCGGTCGAGTATCGGCCGGCTTTCCTGGCTGTCGCGTGCCTTGTTGTCATTGCGCTGCGGCTTTGGCGGCGCTGGCGGTGGTACATCGGCGGCCGGCTCGGGCGGTATGCTAAGCGGTCGCTGCGGCAGCGCGTCGCGGGTCTTCTTCAGGCGGTCGGTCAGTTCGCGCGCCAATTCCGCGAAGGCATTTTGCTCGCCCGGGCTCAGCGTCGGTGCCGGCTCGGCCGAAGCGGGCTCGGCCGGAGCGGGCGTTGAACGGAATGGCAAGACATTGACGGGCGCGACTGGCGGTTCCGGCGCTGGTTCGGCAATAGGTTTGTCTTGTTCAGCGACAGGTTCGTCAACCGGCTCAACGGGTGTCGAGGGCGTCGTCTTTGGCGTCAACTCAATGGCGGCAATGCGATCGACGTCGCGACAAACTCCAAAACCGCGGAAGCCTTCGAAGCGTCGTTGGTCATCGAATATCGGCAGGCCGGACATCTCGACCGGCAGCCGTTCGCCGGTCTCGCCCACCGGCCAAGGCACGATAATGCCGCTGAAAGTCTCACGCGCCGCGAGCGCGCGCGCGACCTCGCCTTGCAGATCGAGCGTGAGGGCGCCCGCGACGTCGGCCCAAGGGCGGTTGAGCAAGCCGGCTGCCGTCCGCCCGATCAAGCGAATGAAATCATCGGAGTCGATGGTGAAGCAATTGGCGGCATCGATCTGCCAGACGAAGCGTAACGGGAAGCGGCGCGCGCTCCCATTCGTTGCGCTCGGTTGCGGCGATGGTGTCGGCGGAATCGTCGCAGCCGGCGTTGGCGGGATGACAGCAGCCGGCAGCGGCAACGGCTGTTCAAATGGGGCCTCAACCGGTGACGGCAACGGTTGATCAATTGGAGCTGCCACCGGCGGCGGCAAAGGTTGTTCGGTGACGTGCTCGACCGGCAGCGCTTCGACCGCAACAGGGGCCGGCCGGGCGGCCGGTACGTCAAAGGTAACGAGCAACGCGACCGTCGCGCCGGCGCCCAGCCGTTGCACGGCGATATGGCCCGCGGCGATCTTGCCTTCGGCCTCGCCGTTGATGCTTGCCTCTTTCGCCAGCTTCTCGGCGCCGAGCGCAATCAGGTCGTGCGCCGCGCCGATGCGCTCGCGAGCTGCCGGCGCGCAATCGATCAATTCGCCGTCGGCGCTGAATACTGCCGCCGGACGGTCGACATCGGCGAGCAGGCGCCGCGCGCGCTCGGGCAAAGACAGATCGGGGCCGGCGCGCTCGCTCGCCAGCACCAGCACGGCTGTGGTGTTGTCCGAGAGCGGGAAACGCGAGCACAGGCAGATCGTCATGCCGCCGAGACTGGCGCCGAAACCGCGCAGCCGCTCGAGCCGCGGGGTGCCGACGCGCGGCAGCGTGGGGGCAAGCCGCGCAATCTGTGCGGCCGCCGGATGCTTTGCATCGAATTCGATCGCCGCCAGGGCGCCGGGCGATGCGGCATCGAAGATCGCAGCCGCGGTCGGGTTGGCCCAGAGAATGCGCGAGGCGTCCGCGCTCCACAGCCACGCCGGTGTCGGGCTCAGGGCGTGCGTCGCGAGCCGGGGATCGCTGAGGCAGGCGAACTGGGAGCCGGTCGCAGTCATGGTGGTGTCGTGGCCGTGTCGCGCGCCGCTCTTACGGCTAATGAACTCTTAATAGGGCTGGCCGCTGGCCCCGTCCACGACGCCGGGTCTGGTCGGCCGCGCAAACCAAAGCTAACGTTAATTTGCCGGCGGCACGCCTCTGGCGGGCGCGGGATGCGATCCTAGCTAGGGTAAACGAGCCGACGCTGGCGGGTGTCAAGGCATGAGAGGATCCCATGGACAGTAAGAGCGGACCAAATTTCCAAATCCCGGAAGAAATGCGCACTTTCGCCGAGAAAAGCGTTGAACAGGCCAAGCAGGCCTTCGACAGTTTCATCGCCGCCGCCCAGCACGCGGTGAACACCATGGAAAACCAAGCAACGAGCGCGCGCAGCGGCGCCAAGGAGGTGGGCGAGCTCGCCGTGCGCTACGCCGAACAGAACGTAGCGAGCTCATTCGAATTCGCCCAGAAGCTGGTGCAGGCCAAGGACGCCCAGGAAGTGATGGCGCTGCACCGCGACTACGTGTCCAGCCAGATGAATGTGCTGACCGAGCAGGCGAAGGAATTGGGCAAGCAGGCCAGCAAGATGGCGGGACAGCCGGGATCGAATTGACGCTGCCTAGGCGATCGTGCCCTCAGGTTGGCAGGAGCCCAGCCTAGCCAAGATCGCGTTCGGAACGCCGCCCCTATTATATTACCAGCCTGGCCGACGCCGTGGCCGGCACGAGATCATTAATATTTTTGTGCGATGCAATATTTATATTGCAATGCACCAAAAGCTATGCTATATGCCAACCACGATTAGCTGCCGCGGCCGAATGCCCCTTGTCGTTGCGTGGCAGGGCCTTCTCACCAGCGGCGGGTTCGAGAGAGGCACGGGTCGATTTGCCGGGGGCGGCGGCTCGTATGTGACAAGGAAGCCGCCCTCGCCAGAACCGAAGGATGTCCGCCATGACCGAAAGCAATGTGACCACGCCGAAGTGGGGCATGCCTGCTTCCATCTTCGAGATGCCCAAATTCGAAATGCCCAAGTTTGAAATGCCGAAATTCGATATGCCCAACATGGAAGTACCGGCCGCCTTCCGCGAGTTGGCCGAGAAGGGCATCGCTCAGTGCAAGGATAACTATGAGAAGGTCAAAGGCGCCGCCGAAGAGGCGACCGACCTGCTCGAGGAGACCTATGCTACCGCGTCCAAGGGCGCCAGCGGCTACGGGCTCAAGGTGATCGAGACCGCCCGCGCCAACAGCAATGCGGCCTTCGATCTGTTCGGCGAGCTGCTCACCGCCAAGTCGTACTCCGAGGTGGTCGAGCTCTCCACGCGCTATATGCGCGCGCAGTTCGATACGTTGACGGCGCAGAGCAAGGAGCTGTCGGAGCTGGCGCAGAAGGTGGCCAAGGAAACCTCGGATCCGATCAAGGAAAGCGTCACCAGCGCCTTCAACAAGGCGGCGTAATTCGACGCTTCAGCTTGCCAACGGCCGCGACCCTGCGTCGCGGCCATCGTTGCCCGGGCAAAGCGGCCCGGGCATTTTCTTTTGTCTTTTTCGAGCCCTGCGGCATCCGGCCAAGCCGCTTGCCAAAGCGCGAGCCTGCTCCTACTTTCCGCCCGCCGCAAAACCCGCCGCGGTCCGTGCAGGCGTAGCTCAGTTGGTTAGAGCGCTGGTCTGTGGAACCAGAGGTCGGTGGTTCAAGTCCACCCGCCTGTACCATCTTCCTCTTTCGCGCCAGTCGCTTTGACCCGGTCGGCGCCGTATTCGATCAAACAAAAACGCCGGCGAAAATCTCGCCGGCGTTTTGTGATTTGAGGCGATACGCAATCAGCGCCGCGAATACCGTCCATCGTAACTACGCCCCGTACCAGTGGCGTGCGGGCCGATGAAGTTGCGCGGCCGGTAGCTCGGCTGCTGCGACGGCGCCGTTTGCTGGCCGTTGAACAGCCAGTCGAAGAAGCCCGGCCCGCTGTTGCTGTAGCTGCCATAGCTCGATTCACCGCCATACATGCCGACCGGCATGCGCACCGGCCGCGATGACGGATCGGGGCGGTGTTCGATCGCGATATCCGCCACCCTGCGCTCGCTCTTGCTCTTCAGGATGGAGATCATCTTGGCATCGCGGCCATAGACGTCTTCGCGCAGTTGCAGCTTGCCGTCTTGGTCGATGAAAGCCGTTTGATAGGTCAGATGCACCGGGATCGGCCTGGGGAAGTCGATGTTGATCTCACTGTCGCCGTACATGCTCTCGATCCGCTGCGGCGTGTAGTGCTGCTGCGGCAATTCGAGCGACAATAGCTTGGTGGCGTATTCGACCGGGTTCTGCACCCGCATGCAGCCGTGGCTGTAGGCGCGCTTGGTGCGCTTGAACAGGTATTTGTCCGGCGTATCGTGCTGATACACCAGGAACTTGTTGGGGAAGTTGAAGCGGATGCGGCCCAGCGCATTGCCGGCGCCGGGCGGCTGGAAGACGTGCACGGTGCCGTCGGGATCCTGCTTGATCTTCAGCCCGATGCGGTCGAGCGCGTTCGGGTCCGCCTCAAGCGCGGGCAGGTATTCGTTCTGGATGATCGATGGCGGCACGTTCCAGGTCGGATTGACGGTGATGAACTTCATGGCCGCCGTGGTCATCGGCGTCGCCTTGTTCGGCTTGCCGACCACGATCTTGGTCTTCCAGTACAGCTTGTTGTTGTGCATCAAGGAGAGCGTGTAGTCCGGCACGTTCACCACGACATACTCGCCCTCGGAATTGCCGAGCTTGCGCGGCAGCCAGCGCCAGCGATCCATGTTGACGATGACGGTGTCGATCGCGTTGGCGGAAGGACCGCGCGCTTGTTGTTTTTCGCCGTTCAGCGCGCGGGTGGTGTTGGGACCGACGTCGCCGTCGACGCCGATGTCGGCTTCGGTCTGGAAGGTCTTCACCGCGTCGACCACCGCCTGATCATAGAGCGTGCTGGACTTGTCGCCCGCAATATCGAGCCGCTTGCGCAGCAAGGGCACGCGCGGGTCCTGCATGCCAAGGCTCAGAATCTTGCCGCTGGGGATGCGCACGTGCGGCAACTTCTTTTCGGCCGCGGGTTTGTTGTCGACTTTGCCGCCACCGCGCAGTTCGGCGAGTTTGGCTTTGAGCGCCTTGAAGCCCTCTTGCGGCGGGTTGTAGCTGTCGAGCGCCGCGGTGACGTCCTTCGTCTTGGCGAGCTTGGCCAGCACATCGGCCGGATCGGGCGCATCGAGATTGAACTTTATGTCGGCGCCGACCCGCGTGTAATTGATCTGCCCGATCTGTGCATGGCGCGCATAAGTGAGCACCGAGTTGGTCAATTCCAGCTCGGCGTTGGCCAAGGCGGTGGCGTCCTTCGCCGACGCGAAATTGGGCGTCGGATAGTCGCTCGGGTTGAGGCCATCGGTCTCCACCTGCGCGAGATAGGCGATGGCGGCCTTGGCGCGCTCGTTGGCGACGCCGTCGGTGGTCCACACCGGCACATAGTCGTGTGTCTTGTAGTAGGCCTCGACGCCGGCGCGATCGGTCTTGCGGTCGACGAAGCGGTCGAGCTTCTTGGAGATCAGCGCACGCAATTGGTCGGCGATCGCGGTCTGGTAGGCCGAGCCCAAATCCCGCGCGGTCAGCGGCGGCAGAGGGGTGGTGTCGGGCATCGGGATCGAAGCCTGGACTTCCCGTTTGGTCATCGCGTCCTTCGCCGTATCCGCGCCCGCGGGCTGGCTCACGGCCACATCCTTCGCGGTCGGCGGCGGTAGAGTAGCCGTATCGGGCATCGGAACCGCCGCCTCGATCTTCTTTTCGCTGATCGAGCGCGTGGCGACGGCTTTGCCAGCGGTCGCGCCGACATCCTGCGCCGTCAGCGGCGGCAGATCGGGGATCTCCGGCATGGGAACGGCGGCTTCAATCTTGCGCTCGTCAACCGAGCCTGTCGTCACCGGCGCGGCCTTGCCGGGCGCAATGCCGATATCTTTCGCGGTCAGCGGCGGCAGAGTGGTGGTGTCAGGCATCGGGATGGCCGCCTGAATCTTCTGATCGCTGACTTGGGCGTGGCTCGGAACGCCTACCACCAGCAGGGCCAAACCAAGCGCGCTTGAAGCCATTAGACGGTCAAAACGGACACGTTTCACCGGGGGTCTCCCAAATTTCTGCCCAACTCGGGGGTCTCGTTTAGTCAACGCAGTTTAACCTATAGTCCAGCGTTAGTTACGCTTTTAACAACGTCCCACCCTGAACAAATCCACACTGTGGCTATTTTGCACAGAGCGTCCGGTTCGCGGTCGGACTCCGGCTCCTTCGCTCGATTTGCGGCGGTGCATCATAGGATTAACAACGCAGTCACCATCGGAAATATATGCGGGGCGTCCCCGCTCACCGATGACTTCTTCGTGATCCCGTCGCCGGCCGCCGGGTCGGAATGACCGGCGCATAAAAAGGCGGCACGCGGCTGTGTCGTTTTGGTCCACATTAGCTTGCCCCCGATTGGGCGATCGTCGACCGGCAGGACCGGCGTCGACCCTCCACCTCTGTCTTAGTCGGCAAATTCGCCGAGACGGTTCAAAATACGGCTCTGTCAAAGGCGCTATTTTGGTCCATGCCGCCAACGGACTCACACCTGTCGCTCGTGGAATTCTGCCGCCTTCACGTTCCTGCCCTGGAGCGAAACGAAGCGCGACATAATGTCATGCTGGCGGTGCTCGGCGCGGTGGCCGCAGGGCGGATATCCGACGTCATGGCCTGGTCCCTGGGGGCGCCGGGCCAATGCGCGACCATGAGTGCGGGCAAGCCCATCCTGCTGGCCGACCTCGACGAGCCGCAGTGCCATGCGCTCGCGGAGCTGACGACGCAGCTTGCCTACACGGGCGTCGTCGGTCCCGACCGGACCGCGGCATGGTTTGCCGATCGGGCGAGCGAGCTGGGCGCGAAATTTCTTGCCCCGATCCCGCAAGGCATTCTCGGTCTCATCGGCAAACCGACCTATCCGGGTTGCCCGGGACATTCCCGGCGCGTGACCGCCGACGATGCCGAATTGCTGGCCGATTGGATCGCGGCCTTCATGCGTGAGGCGACGCCGCACGATCCCATCCCTTCGCGCGAATGTCTTTTGAATTTGGCGAGCGAAGGCCGGCATCTCTTGTGGATCGTCGATGGGCGACCGGTTTCAATGGCGGTAATCGCGCGCCGGACACGCAACGCTGCCGCCATCAACGGGGTCTACACGCCACCCGAATTGCGCGCCCGCGGTTACGCGGGATCTGTGACTGCTGCGGTTGCCGAGCAAATCTTCGCCGAGGGCAGGTCGATGGCTTGCCTCTATGTCGATCTCAGAAATCCGTATTCCAACCGCTGCTACGCCAAGATCGGGTTCACGCGCGTGTGCGATTCCATGCACGTCGCCCGCGCTGTCGTTGCTTGAACAAACCGCAGATAAAAAACCGGGCCCCGTGAGGGGCCCGGCTTCAAGTGCGCCGGCGTGGGGGCCGGCAACTTCTTCCAGAGGGGAACATGCTGCACGCCGGCGACTCTGGGAGGATATACATCCGGCGCGACAGCTGCCGCACTATGCGAGGCGCCTCGCCGTGCAGCAACACGGTGGGCCGCATGTCAGCCATGCTTACGGACATTCACATGTCAGCCATGCGCATTCGCGCGGCCTGCGCGTGAGTCCATATAGTGGGCAGCTAGTTAGAAATTCCAGCGCTGCGCGTTGGCGACCAGAAAGTCGCGGAACACTTGAATGCGCGCCACCGACTTGAGTTCTTCCGGGTAGACAAAGAAGGCATCGAGCGCGAGCATGTCGGCATCGCCGAACAGCTGCACCAGACCGCCGTTCTCCTCCACCAGATAGTCGGGCAGCATGGCAATGCCTAAGCCGCGCTGACAGGCGCGCAACAGCCCGAGCACGTTGTTGATGGTGAGGATCGGGGTGCGCGGGCCTTTGCCGTCGCGGGCGACTTCGAGTAGCCAGCCGCGATTGGCGAAATGCGCCGGCACCGTGCCGCTGAGCACCACGATGCGGTGCTTGTCGAGGTCCTCATGCGTGCGCGGCGTGCCGAAGCGCTTGAGATAATCCGGCGAGGCATAGGCGTGGAAATGCACGGAGAACAGCTTGCGCTGGATCAGGTCCGGCTGCGTCGGCTGCCGCAGACGGATGGCGACGTCGGCCTCGCGCATGGCGAGGTCGAGTTCCTCGTCGGTGGTGATAAGCGTGACGTGGATGTCGGGATAAAGATCGAGGAATTCGCCGAGCCGCGGCGTCAACCAATGCACGCCGATACCGGGCGTGGTGGACACTTTGAGTTCGCCGTTCGGCCGCTCACGGCTGTCGGTGAGCTTGGTGCGCGCGGCCTCCAGCTTCATGAACACTTCATGTGCCGTGCGATAAAGCAATTCGCCCTGTTCGGTGAGGATCAGGCCGCGCGCATGGCGATGGAACAGCGAGACCGACAATTCCGATTCGAGCGCCGACACCTGGCGCGACACCGCCGACTGCGACAGCCCGAGCCGCTCGCCGGCATGCGTGAACGAGCCGGCTTCCGCGGCGGCGTGGAACACCTTCAGCTTGTCCCAGTCCATGCTGGTATTGGCCATGATTCTATTCCGCCGCCGCGCGCTGGTGTTCGTTGGCCGCCAGGAATTTCTCCGCTTCCAGCGCCGCCATACATCCTTGTCCGGCCGCGGTCACCGCCTGCCGGTAGATGTCGTCTGTGACGTCGCCGGCGGCGAACACGCCGGGCACCGAGGTGGCGGTGGAATGGCCGGCGGTCACGATGTAGCCGGCCGGCTTCATCTGCACTTGACCGGCGAACAGTTCCGATGCCGGCGTATGGCCGATGGCGATGAATACGCCGTCGACCGTGCGTTCGCTCACCGCGCCGGTCTTCACATTTTTCAGGCGTACCCGATTGACCTTGAGCGGGTTGTCCGAGCCCATCACGTCGTCAAGCACGGTGTCCCAGATCACGTCGATCTTCGGGTTCTTGAATAGCCGGTCCTGCAGGATCTTCTCCGAGCGGAAGGCGTCGCGCCGGTGCACGACCGTGACCTTGGAGGCAAAATTGGTCAGGAACAGCGCTTCCTCGACTGCGGTATTGCCGCCGCCAATCACGATCACTTCCTTGTTGCGATAGAAGAATCCATCGCAGGTGGCGCAGGCCGATACGCCATAGCCCTTGAACTTCTGCTCGGACGGCAAATCGAGCCAGCGCGCCTGTGCGCCGGTGGCGATGATCAGCGCATCCGCGAGATAGACGTCGCCGGAGTTGCAGGTCAGGCGGAACGGCCGCTGCTTGAGGTCGACGGCGTTGACATGGTCGGTGACGATCTTGGTGCCGACGTGCTCGGCCTGTTTCTGCATCTGCTCCATCAGCCAGGGGCCCTGGATGACGTCGGCGAAGCCCGGATAGTTCTCCACGTCGGTGGTGATGGTGAGCTGGCCGCCGGGCTGGATGCCCTGGATCATGATCGGCTCCAGCATGGCGCGCGCAGCATAGATCGCGGCCGTGTAGCCGGCCGGGCCCGAGCCAATAATGATCACCTTGGCGTGGATCGTCATTGCCATGAAATGCGCCCCCCTGGCGGGCGTCGACGGGCCTTCGGCCCGCGCGGCGGTCGGGTTGCCGACTCTTTTGCCTGGGTCGATGTATGGCTTTCGACGGAGCTATGCAAGATACGCAACCCCCTGCAATCACAATCTTAAGTCCCTGAGGCGCCGTGTCGCGCCGCTCCGCGCAATATTCTTTCGCGAAACATTATTTCGCGATATGGATATTCCAGCCGCGTTTACCGCCTTCGAAAAGGGACGACCTTGCCAGCCCGTCTGGACGCCATCGACCGCAAGATCCTCAAGGAGCTGCAGGACGACGGCCGCATTACCAACGTGGAGCTCGCGCGCCGGGTCGGCATCTCGGCGCCGCCCTGCCTGCGCCGGGTGCGTGCGCTGGAAGAGGCCGGCTACGTCAAGGGTTATCGCGCGCTGCTCGACGAGAAGAAGCTCGGCTACGAGGTGACCGTCTTCGCCATGGTGCATCTGGCAAGCCAGGCGGAAGCCGATCTCGTTGCCTTCGAGGACTTCGTGCGCGCGCAGCCCTTGGTGCGCGAATGTTGGATGCTGTCCGGCGAGATCGACTTCGTGCTCAAATGCGTGGCGCCCGATCTCAAGACTTTCCAAGCTTTCGTCGAGAAGCTCACCTCAGCGCCGCATGTGCGCAACGTGAAGACTTCGCTGACACTTCGCAATTCCAAGGACGCGGCCATGGTGCCGATGGAAAAGGAAGAGGAATAGGTCGATGAACGTGCGTACCGGCCAGACCAGCGATGCCATGGTGATCGAGAAGGACGTCGACGTGCCGATGCGCGACGGCGCGCGGCTAATGGCCGATGTATTTCGCCCGAGCGGCGACGTCCGCGTGCCGGCGATCCTCAATCTCGGGCCCTACCAGAAGGACAAGCTGTGGGTGGTGCCAGATACGCTGGAGGAAAAGCCGAACGAATGGATGAACTGGGAAACCATCAATCCGGCCTGGTGGGTGCCGCGCGGCTACGCCGCCGTGCGCGTCGACGGGCGCGGCAGCGGCAAGAGCCAGGGCCAGTGCGAGCCGTGGTCGCTCGCCGAGTTGATCGACTTCTACGACGCGATCGAATGGGCGGCGGCGCAGCCCTGGTGCAACGGCAATGTCGGCCTGCTCGGCATTTCATACTACGCCATCAACCAGTGGTTTGTGGCCAATCGCCAGCCGCCGTCGCTGAAGGCGATCGTTCCGTGGGAAGGCTTTGCCGACATCTACCGCGACGCGCTGTTCCACGGCGGACTGCTGAGCGTGTTCATGACCAATTGGTTCACCGCGCATCTGATGCATCACACCGTCGGGCGCGCCTCCCAGCAGATTCCGAATGCCTGGGCTTCCAACACGTTGCATTTCTGGTTGAGCAACAACCTCAATTCCGCCGCCCTGCACGGCGCGCAGGCGCAATGGGACAAGATCGCCGTACCGATGTATTCGGTCGGCAACTGGACCGGCTTCGGATTGCACCTGCGCGGCAACACGGAAGGCTTCATGCGCGCGGCTTCCAAACACAAGAAGCTGCGCATCCACACCGGCAGCCACGTGCATCCGTTCTACCGCGAAGAGGCGCGCCAGGATCAAATGCGCTTCTTCGATTATTGGCTGAAGGGCATCGACAACGGCGTGATGGATGAGCCGCCGATCAAGCTCGCGATCCGTCATGGCGCCGACAAGGTCGAGTGGCGCACCGAGCACGAATGGCCGCTGGCGCGCACGCAATGGACCAAACTCTATTTCGATCTCGCGCCGCCGGCGAACGGCGCACCAGACAATTCCGCTCGGCTGGTTGAGGAAAATCCGAAAGAGATGAACTCGCGCACCTACGCCGCCTCGAGCCTCGGCTCCATGGGCTCGACGTCGGCCGCCTCATCGCAGGTGATGGGCGGCGGCATCAAGCCGGGCATGGGGATCGCGCTGGAGACGTCGCCGCTCGCGCAAGACCTCGAAGTCACCGGCCCGCTCGCCGCGACGTTCTGGGTGTCGAGCTCGAGCGAGGACATGGACCTGTTTCTGACGCTGCGCAATTTCGACGCCGACGGCAACGAGGTGCTGGAGACCGGCCAGCAGGGCACGCCGGTGCCGGTGGCGAAGGGCTGGTTGCGCGTGTCGCACCGCGAGCTCGATCCCGAGCTGACGTTGCCCTATCGGCCGTATCACAAGCATCAGCGCCGGCTTTTCCTGAAACCGGGGGAAATCGTCAAAGTCGATGTGGAGATTTGGCCGACTTCGATGGTGTTCAAGAAGGGCCACCGGATCAGGCTCGACCTGCAGCCGCGTGACGGCGTCGGCAGCCAGGGCTATTTGCACTATCACGCCGACTACAATACCGGCACCAATAGCATCTACGCCGGCGGCGAGCGCGAATCCTATCTGCTGTTGCCGGTCATTCCGGCGAAATAGCCGTCGTTTGCGCGATCCGTTCGATAAAAAGCGCGCGATGTTGTTGGCGAAGCGTTAAGCGTTCCGCCCGTTTTGTTCCGTATTATTCCCAAGTTTACTATGGGGAATTACCGCCCCTTCACCCTTATCACTTACGTTTTCGCACGAATTAATTTCAATTGTGGTCGCTTCATGCGGATAGCAAATCTGTGGTCGCGCTTGAGCCCGCTGCTGCGCAGCTTCCGTTCTGCGCGCGGCGGCAATGTCGCCATCGTCTTCGCGTTCGGCAGCATTGCGCTCATCGGCTTCGTCGGTGCCGCGGTCGACTACAGCCGCGCCAATTCGCTCAAAGCCGCGATGCAGACGGCGCTCGATGCCACCACGCTGAAATTGGGGCGGCAATATTCGACCCTGACAGGCACCCAGCTGCAAGACGAGGGGGCCGTTATTTTTGCCGCGCTGTTCACGCGCCCCGAGGCCATAAATCCGACAATTACCGTCGTCGCCAACCCGTCCGGCTCGACCATCAAGGCCGATGGCAGCGCCTCGCTCGACACCACCTTTTTGAATGTGGTGGGAGTGAGGAGCATTCAAGTCAATGCAACGTCGACCACGGCCTACGCGGTGCAGTCTTCGCTGCGCGTCGCGCTGGTGCTCGATAATACCGGTTCGATGTCGCAAGCCGGCAAGATGACCGCGCTCAAGACGGCCACAAACAACATGCTTGCGAAGTTGCAAGGGGCCTCCACGAGTCCGGGCGACGTCTATGTGTCGATCGTTCCGTTCGTGAAGGACGTCAATCTCGGACCGACCAATAGCGGCCAGTCTTGGTTGCTGTGGGATGACGGTACCGACGCGTCATGGGACGGTTCGAAAGGTACTTGCAGCAAGTCCGGCTACAACACGCGTAGCCAGTGCGTGGCGCAAGGCACCTGCTCGGTCTCCGGTTACACCACACAGTCAAGCTGCACGGCGGCTTCGACCGGGACCTGCTCGATTTTCGGCTACACGACCCAAAGCTCCTGCACATCGGCCGGGGTCTGTTCAAAATTTTGGTATACGTCGTGGCGCAGTTGCACTCGCAATCGCGGGACTTGGACGAGGGGTGTGTGGACCAACGGCTCCGGCGCCACCTGGACGTCGGCGACCTGGACAGCCGCCGCCCACAGCACGTGGAACGGTTGCGTCGTCGACCGCGGCGATGCTGGCGGTCCAAGTTCCGGCGACTACGACACCAACGTTGTCTTGCCGGACCCAACCGTCGAGGCAACGCTCTATGTCCCTGAGAATTATTCGTCCTGTCCGCAGGCGGCCATGGGGCTGAGTTACAATTGGTCGGCAATGACCACGCTCGTCCAAAACATGTCGCCCGCCGGCAGCACCAATCAGGCCATTGGAATGCAGGTGGGCTGGATGACGTTAATGCCGGGTGGCGTTTTCAACGCGCCTGCGAAAGACTCTGGCGTCAGCTATGCAGAACACATCGTTCTTCTGACCGACGGCCTCAATACCGAAGATCGCTGGTACTCCGACCAGGCTTCGATCGATGCGCGCGAGCAAATGCTCTGCGACAACATCAAGGCCGCCGGAATAACGCTCTGGACCATCCAGGTGAATACTGGCAGCGATCCGACGTCGACGCTGCTCAAGGGTTGCGCCAGCGATCCGACCAAGTTCTATCTGCTGACGTCGGCGAGCCAGATCATCTCGACGTTCGACGATATCAGCTTCAAGATCGTCAAATTGCATCTGGCGCAATAGCTCCGCAGGAACAGTCGCGGGCGGCGTCAGATGATTTCGCGCTTGCCGTCCGAATAGGTCATCTTGACGGTCACGGTGCCTTCGTTCAGCAGCCAGGGTCTGACGGTGTAGCTGCGCGCGCCGCTCTTGTGCATCGGATCCGAAGCCGCGATCGCCTTGGCCTCGGCCAGCGAGCCGGCGCGAATGATGACCATGCCTTCGCCTTCCCAGGCGTCTTCCGCGTCGTTCCAGAACGGACCGGCGCCGAACATGATGCCGCGGCGCTCCAGGTCGATCTGGAAATCGAGATGCTCCTTGATCGCCGCCATGACCGGCTCCATGCCCTTGGTCGGTTTGGTGAAGACCACATAGAGCTGCTTGCGCAACATGCCTTCGCAGGCCTTGATGATGTCCGCGGCCGGGATTGATTGCATGCTCATGGGTCGCTCCTCGCTGGCGTCAGCCTGGCCGCAGCATAGGTTATCGGCCGCCTGAAACGAAATCGCCGGGCGGGGCCCGGCGATTGCGAACGGCTGATTCATTTACTTGACGCGGCGGCGCTACCGCCACTCCACCTTCTTGATCTCGTAGGCCTTGGCGCCGCCCGGCGTATTGACCTCGATCGAGTTGCCTTTGGTCTTGCCGATCAGCGCGCGCGCGAGCGGGGAGGTGATGGAGATCCTGCCGGCCTTGGCGTTGGCTTCCGGCTCGCCGACGATCTGCCAGACCTTCTTCTCGTCGGTGTCCTCATCCACCAGCGTTACGGTGGCGCCGAACGTGATGGTGTCCCCCGACAGCTTGGAGACGTCGATAACGTCGGCGCGCGCGAGCTTGTCTTCGAGCTCCGCGATGCGGCCCTCGTTATGCGACTGCGCTTCCTTGGCGGCGTGATATTCGGCGTTCTCCGACAGATCGCCGTGCGTGCGCGCGTCGGTGATCTGCTGGATGATACGGGGCCGCTCCACCTGCTGGCATTGCTTGAGTTCGGCTTCGAGCGTGGCATAGCCCGCTGCCGTCATCGGAATCTTTTCCATCGTCTCATCTCCTCCTGGCGGGCGCCCGAAACAACTTGAACACGCGAAGCACGCCGCCAAGCCCCTTCCACCCTTAAATAATCCCGTCCTTCGACTCGTAATACGACTCCGGACGCGGTTTCCCGCGAGGCCGGAGCCACCTGAACCGAGGGCCAGTCCAAAATGCTGTATCCGCGGCCAGCTTGACCTGCGCCGCGGCAACATTCCCGGCCTCACGCGCTCCGCCGTCGAGAGCCCCGGGCCGACCGTCGGGAACCGCCCTTCAGGTCCGGCCGCTGAAATAGCTCTGCAGCGCGCGCACCTCGAGGTCACCCCCCAGATAGGCTTTTATGCCCTGCGCCGCCGCGACGGCACCTGAAAGAGTGGTGTAGTACGGCACTTTATGCAAGAGGGCGGCATGGCGCAGGGAGCGGCTATCGGCCAGCGCCGCCGTTCCCTCGGTGGTGTTGAAAACCAGCTGAACACCCCCGTTTTTAATGACATCCACCACATGCGGGCGGCCTTCCAGCACCTTGAAGACCTTGCTGGCTTCCACGCCATGCTCGGCCAGATAGCGCTGGGTTCCCGAGGTGGCGACGCACTTGAAGCCGAGCGAGACGAGCAGCCGAATCGCCGGCAGGATGCGCGCCTTGTCGTCGTCCTTGACCGAGACGAACACGGTGCCGCTGCGCGGGAGGCTGGTGCCGCCGCCCATCTGGCTCTTGGCGAAGGCGATCTCGAACGACGAATCGATCCCCATCACCTCGCCCGTCGACTTCATCTCCGGTCCCAGCACGGTGTCGACGCCGGGGAAGCGGGCGAACGGGAACACCGCCTCCTTGACCGCCCGGTGGCGCGGATGCGCCGTCTTGAGGCCGAAGCTCGCCAGCGTCTCGCCGGCCATGATGCGGGCGGCGATCTTGGCGATCGGCACCCCGGTCACCTTGGCCACGAACGGCACCGTGCGCGAGGCGCGCGGATTGACCTCCAGCACGTAGATGTCGCCGTCCTTGATGGCGTATTGCACGTTCATCAGCCCGCCGACATTGAGCGCCAGCGCCAGCGCGCGGGTCTGCCGTTCGAGCTCGGCGATGGTCTTTTCGCTCAATGAATGTGGCGGTAGCGCGCAGGCGGAGTCGCCGGAGTGGATGCCGGCCTCCTCGATGTGCTCCATGATGCCGGCGATGAAGGTGTCCTTGCCGTCGGCGAGGCAGTCGACGTCGACTTCGGTGGCGTCGGACAGATAGCGGTCGATCAGCAGCGGGCTCCGCTTGGAGACCACCAATTCGCCCGGGCGGTCGAGGTCGGAGGCAAGCCGCGCCACGTAGCGGTCGAACTGCGCGGCATCGCGCACGATTTCCATGGCACGCCCGCCCAGCACATTGGACGGCCGGATCACCACGGGATAGCCGATCTCGTCGGCGATGGCGCGCGCCGCGTTGAGCGAGGTGGCGATGCCGTTCTTCGGCTGCCGCACGTGCAGCTTGTCGAGCAGCTTCTTGAAGCGATCGCGGTCCTCGGCGAGGTCGATCATGTCGGGCGAGGTGCCGAGGATCGGCACCTTGGCCTTCTCCAAGGGCTCGGCGAGCTTGAGCGGGGTCTGGCCGCCGAACTGCACGATCACGCCGTGCAGCGTGCCGTTACTGCGCTCGGTGTCGATGATCTCCAGCACGTCTTCCGGCGTCAGCGGCTCGAAATAGAGCCGGTCGGAGGTGTCGTAGTCGGTCGACACCGTCTCCGGATTGCAGTTGATCATGATGGTTTCGTAGCCGACCTCCTTCAGCGCGAAGGCGGCGTGGCAGCAGCAGTAGTCGAATTCGATGCCCTGGCCGATGCGGTTCGGCCCGCCGCCGAGGATGATGACCTTCTTCTTGTCGGAGGGCGTCGCCTCGTCGGCGACGGTGCCGGCGAACGGCGTCTCATAGGTCGAGTACATGTAGGCGGTGGGCGAGGCGAATTCGGCGGCGCAGGTGTCGATGCGCTTGAACACCGGCCGCACGCCGAGCGCGCGTCGTTTCTGCGTCACCGTCTCGGCCGGCGTGCCGGTGAGCTTGCCCAAGCGGGTATCGGAAAAGCCCAGCGCCTTCAGCCTGCGGAAGGTGCCTGCCGTCGTGGGCAAGCCCTTGGCTTTAATCTCGGCTTCGGTCTCGACCAGTGCGCGGATCTCGGCGAGGAACCAGGGATCGACGCGGCAGGCGTTGAAGATCAACTCATCGCTGGCGCCGAGCCGCATGGCCTGCGCCAGCTTGAGCAGCCGGTCGGGCGTCGGCGTGCCGAGCGCGGCGCGGATGGCGGCCTTGTTGTCGGCGTCGTCGATGCTTTTGGCGAGATCGAAGCCCTCGATCGTCAACTCGTCGAGTCCGGTGAGCCCGGTCTCCAGCGAGCGCAGCGCTTTCTGCAAGCTCTCCTGGAAGGTGCGGCCGATCGCCATCGCTTCGCCCACCGATTTCATCGAGGTGGTGAGCACCGGCGAGGCGCCGGGGAATTTCTCGAAGGCAAAGCGCGGCACCTTGGTGACCACGTAATCGATGGTCGGCTCGAACGAGGCGGGCGTTGCGCCGCCGGTGATGTCGTTGGCGATCTCGTCGAGCGTGTAGCCGACCGCGAGCTTGGCGGCGACCTTGGCGATCGGGAAGCCGGTTGCCTTCGACGCGAGAGCAGATGAGCGCGACACGCGCGGATTCATCTCGATGATGACCAGCCGCCCGTCCGCCGGATTAACCGCGAACTGCACATTGGAGCCGCCGGTCTCCACCCCGATCTCGCGCAGCACGCGGATCGAGGCGTCGCGCATGATCTGGTATTCCTTGTCGGTGAGCGTGAGCGCCGGCGCGATGGTGATGGAATCGCCGGTGTGCACGCCCATCGGATCGACGTTCTCGATCGAGCAGATGATGATGCAGTTATCGTTCTTGTCGCGCACCACCTCCATCTCGAATTCCTTCCAGCCCAGCACCAATTCTTCGATCAGCACTTCGCTGGTGGGGGAAGCGTCGATGCCGCGCTCGACGATCTCGATGAACTCGGCCTTGTTGTAGGCGATGCCGCCGCCGGTGCCGCCGAGCGTGAAGGAGGGGCGGATGATCGCCGGTAGGCCGATGTCGTCGAGCGCTTCCAGCGCCTGCGGCAGCGTCTTGATCTGGTGCGAGCGCGGCGTCTCCAGCCCGATTCTTTTCATCGCTTCGCGGAACAGCTCGCGGTCCTCCGCCTTGTCGATGGCGTCGGCGGTGGCACCGATCATCTTGACGTTGAACTTCTCCAGCACACCCATTTTGCGCAGCGAGAGCGCGCAGTTGAGCGCGGTCTGCCCGCCCATGGTGGGCAGCAGCGCGTCCGGGCGTTCGGTTTCGATGATCTTGGCGACGATCTCCGGCGTGATCGGCTCGACGTAGGTGGCGTCGGCGAGATCGGGATCGGTCATGATCGTCGCCGGATTGGAGTTCACCAGCACGACCCGGTAGCCCTCGGCCTTCAGCGCCTTGCAAGCCTGCGTGCCGGAATAGTCGAATTCGCAGGCCTGGCCGATGACGATCGGCCCGGCGCCGATGATCAGGATCGATTTGATGTCGGTTCGCTTGGGCATTGACTACCGGTAAATAGGCACAAAAAAAGAACGCGCTTGTCGCGCGTCCCCCGGACGGCGCCGAGGTTGTGGCCCTCGCGCGCGAGCGGTCTTTAGACCAGAATCGGACCCCCGCCAACCCCAGATAGTGCCCAAAACCGAGTTGTCAGCAGGCGTTTTACAAGGATCGGCCTGCGCCCAGGACGACCGGTGGGCGGCGCTGAAGCGAGTCGGCACACGGGTTTTCCGGACAGCCCCGTCGCTCCCGATCGAGTCCGGCTCCCTCGTCCAATTGGACTATTCGGGACCCAATACCGTCCGTCACTGGCTCATTAAACTGTCCGCAAATCAGTTGTCGCACCGTGCAAGTGAGGTGTCGCCATGAAACCGATCTCGATCCTATCGGCAGCCGTATTCACCGCTGCGACCGTGTATGTGACTTGGCCGGCGGCCGCCTCTGCGCTGCCACCGAACTGCCGGCTGCTTGAGTCGCGCCTTAGCGACGCTCAGAAATTGGCGCCGATTTTGCGAAGGAACGTAGGCTGGGCGCAAGGCCAGCTCGACAACGTCATGGCTGACAAGAGGCGGTTCGACAAAGTGCTCGATTGCAGAGCCCACGGAAGTAATTCTGAAGAATGTCGTTGGGCCGAATTAGAGGCCCCGTACCCAGTCATGCACGAGGGTACTATCTTCGACCGGGACACGGGTACTAGCGACTACTATGTCGAGAAGAACTATGACGAAAAGAAAAAGCAATTGGACGAAAGCGCGAAATGGCATCAATCCACACTCAACGCAGAGAAAGAAAGGCTCAACGGCACGCTGCAGGAGATCGACTACCTCCCCGGCGCGCTGGACAAATGCATCGCCAAAGAGGCGGCCCGCAAGAAAGCGCGCGCCCGTGAGGCGGAGCGCAAGGCGCCGCGGCACAAGGCTAGCAAGAGTCGCGAACCTCGGAAGAGGCAGACGGCGCGGAGCCGGGGCGACAACAATGGGCGCCCCGCAGGCAAAAATATCCCGGATACCGCGGCTACCGCAGCCGCAATCGGCTTCGTCAGCGGAATTCTGAACGCCTCCGGCGTTTTAAATGGTCGCCGCGGTGGCGGTGGCGGCGGTGGTGGAGTCATTGGTGGAGTCAGCTGCCATCCCTACCGCGACGGCCGCCCCGGCATGGATTGCAGCGGTCATTGACGGCGGTGGCTGCCATCACTGGCAAACGACCGTGAGGTGACGCCATGATAAACATTTTGCCCAAAAGCACCGCGAAATACGCGGCACGGGTCGCAATCGTGCAAACAGTTGCGAAAGCCGGGGCCTTCGCCGGCGCGCTCGCGCTCGGCCTCGCCGTCGCCCCGCTTCCGGCTCTTGCGGATAGCTGCGCGAAAATCATCGGCGCACTTGATTCCCTGAAAACCACACGGACCGACTCCGAAACCCAGCAAAAGGCGCTGCCGGAACGAATCGGCCGGATCGAGAAAAGCTCGCAAGCCTATCAGAAGAAGCTGCAATCCGGCGATTGCCGGCCCGAAGGCGCCGCCGGTGACGCCGATGGCGACAAGCGGGCAAGCTGCAAGGCGCTTCTCCAGGTCATCCTGAGTGCCAGCAAGCTTCGCGATTCGCTCAAGCAGCGGATTGCAACGCTGAACAAGATGGCGGCCGATTCCAACGGCGACGAAGACAAGCTCGTGCAGCTGGCCAAGGCCGACGGTTGTGCGCCCTACGCAACCGAGAAGCCGAAATCGGTGGCCAAGCAGCCGGCAGCCGAAGGGTCCGCTTCGAGGAAGAAGACCGCGCACAGTCACCACAGGCGACATGCCACGGTGCATCACCGGCAACCGGAACGCCACCAAGGCGGAGGCGGCAGGACGGTCGTCCATATCGGCGGCGGCGGCATCGCCATCGGCATCGGCTTCTAGCGACCAGGCCGCGATCAAATCTGCGCCAGGCCGCCGTCGACGAACAACTCGACACCGTTGACGAAACTGGCGTCGTCGGAAGCCAGGAACACCGCCACCTTGCCGATCTCATCCGGGTCGCCCAAGCGGCCGAGTGGCACGCGACTGGCGAGCTCTTGCTTGAACTGCTGGCGCACCTCGGCCGCGACCAGTTCGTCCAGGCCCGGCGTGTCGACGGGGCCGGGGCTGATGGCGTTCACGCGGATGCGGCGGTCTTTCAGGTCAAGCATCCACTGCCGGGCGAAATTGCGGATCGCCGCCTTGCTCGCGCCATAGACGCTGAAGCCCGCAATCGCGCGCGTGGTGATGATCGAGCCGATCAGAATAATGGAACCGCCGTCGCGCAACAAAGGCAGCGCCTTCTGCACCGTGAACAACGTCCCTTTCACATTGACGGCGAATGTTTCGTCGACGTGTTCTTCGCTGACCGCCGCAAGCGCTGCGCGTTCGCCGAAGCCGACATTGGCGACCACGATATCGACGTGCGAGACCTGCTGCCGGACCGTGTCGTAGAGCCGGTCGAGATCGGCCAATTGGGCGACGTCGCCGGGCACGCCGGTTGCCCTCGCGCCGATCGCATGCACGGCGGCATCGAGTTTGGCCTGGCGGCGGCCGGTGATAAATACGGTTGCTCCTTCTAAGGCAAATCGCTTGGCGATTGCGAAGCCGATGCCCGACGCGCCGCCCGTGACCACGGCGACCTTGCCTTCGAGTTTCCCGCTCACGGCCGTCCGCCTTCGACTGTCGGCAAACGATGAGCGGCAAGCGGTAAGATGGAGCCCCCGACAGCGGCGCTCACCGGGGCCCAGCCCCGTCGAGACGGGCGAATTCGCACAGGATGCGGACCAGTTCGACCTGCGAGCGCACCTGCATCTTGGCAAAGATGTTGCGCAGATGGGCACGGGCGGTGTTGTGCGCCAGGCTGAGATCGCGCGCCGCCTCGGCCAACGTGCGGCCGCGCACGATCTGTTGCGCGATGCGCGCTTCGGTCGGTGAAAATCCCAAGGCTCGCAATGTCCCGTCGCTCGGCACAACGCGGTGATCGGGGTCCGCGATCAGGACAAGTGCGCACGGCAGTTCGCCGGCCCGATAGGCAGCGCTCGTGGCGCAGGGCATCACCCGCAGCGCAAATGGCGTCCGTCCGCTCGGCCGCGGCATCGCAACCGCGCCGCCGCCGTCGGGCGGTTCATCCGGCCTGGACCGCAGGACACGGGCAATCATGTACTGTAGGGTTCGGTCGTCCGCCGCGTGTGTCGCGAGCAGGTATCCGTCAACGACCGAAAGCCCGTCGCCGGAGGCGAAGGCGCTTTCGGCCGCGGCGTTCATGAACTGGATGGTCCCGTTGGCGCGGAGGCCGACGACGCCGCAGAGCCGCTGGCCAACCAGCAGCTCGGCGATGCTGCGGGTGTTGGCCAGTTCTTGAACCACTTCGGAGATGCGCCACGCATTGGCGACATGCGGAATGACGCGCCGGAAGGCATCAACGGTGTCGTCTTCGGGGTGCCCGTGCCGGCGGGTGAACTCGACCGAGGCCAGAAGCGACCGTGGTCCGTCATCATAGATGCGGGCGCCGACGAAATAGCGAACGCCATGGTGGCGCTCGATCCAGTCATAGAATTCATTACGGCCAAGGGCGGAATTCCGGGAGCACGCGGTAGTCGGTGATGACATGCGGGGCCGGCCGTTTGAGCGAATACTGCGTGCGCGGATTGATCCGGTTCATCCGCGTCACATATTCGTTGACGGTCTGGTCGAGGTCGTAAACGTGGATGTGGCCGATCCGCCCGCTCGTGCGGTTGAGGTCGAGCACGGCAGCAGCGCCGCCGCCGATCAAATCGGCAGTCGCGTGCAAAGCCTCAGCCCACGAGCGCTCGCCGAAGCCAGCCCCGTACCACAGGCCTACGACCTGCCGAAGCCGCCCGTCGGTGACTGCCATCGCGTTTCCAGTTCGCGAAAGGGTAGTCGCCCCTCATCTGCAGTGCTCATTACGTCACGGGCACTTCTGCGAGGTCAAGCTCCTTTTGTCGCGTCGCTGCATGGCTCGCATTGTCGCGATACTACTATCGCCGGTGGCTTCCGCGGGCCCCGATCACAACCTTTGCTTGATTAGAGTTAATTGTACAATCAGGGGCTCTCTGCATCCGGTGTCTTGGGGAGCCAGCGCGCTGGCATAGTCGAATTCATATTCGAAACTGTACTAGTGTGCGGATTGGCATTGGCTCTCTAACCCGTGCCCCATTCTCCAACTTTGCCAGCCACCCAACCATAGACCCCTCCATGATCGCTCCCCCCACCCTGCCGTTTTCTCAAGAAACCGGAGCCATTCCCACGCTCGGCTTCGGCACCTCGCCGCTCACCGGCGGGCTTTCGGCCGACACCGTGCTCGCCGCGCTGAAGGCCGGCTACCGTCACATCGACACCGCCCGCAAATACGGCACCGAAGCCGCGGTCGGCGAAGCGGTGAAGGTGGCCGGTATTCCGCGCCAGGAGATTTTCCTCACCACCAAGGTCAGCCACGAAAATCTGCGCCCCGCCGACTTCGCCAGGTCGGTAGAGGAAAGCCTCGCCGCGCTCGGCGTCGACTACGTCGACCTCTTGATGATTCACTGGCCCAATCCGCAGATTCCGCTGAGCGAGGCCATGCCGGCGCTAGCCAAAGCCAAGCGGCAAGGTCTCGCGCGTCATATCGGCGTTGCCAATTTCACCACCACGCTGCTCGATGAGGCGATCAAGCTCTGCTCCGAGCCGCTGGTCGCGCTTCAAGCCGAGTATCATCCGTTTCTCGACCAGTCGAAACTGTTGGCCGCGGTGCGCAAGCACAACTTGGTCTACATTTCCTATTGCCCGCTCGGACGCGGGCGGCTGTTCAGCGATCCGGTGCTGGCCGACATCGCGCAGGCGCGCGGGCGCAGCATTGCGCAGATCGCGCTGCGCTGGCTGCTGCAGCAAAACGTTGCCGCCATTCCGTTCTCCTCCAAGCCGCAGCGCATCGTCGACAATTTCAATGTGTTCGATTTCACGCTCAGCGACGAGGAGATGAGGCGCATTTCCGCGCTCAAGCGCGCGGACGGCCGCGTGGCCAATCCGGCCGGGCGCGTGCCCGGCGGCTGGGACTAGCGCATGATCCCGAAAAGTGGGAACCGGTTTTCGGAAAAGATCATGCGCCGGCAAAATGTTAGGCGGCATTCTGATTCAATCTGAACGGATCAGACTCTAGCGGGCCGCGCACGCAGAAAGAGCAGATCGGCGGACGCTGAAACTCCCGGTTTCAGGATCGCGCCTTTACGAGCAGGGCAACTATGTCCTGCGATGGATTTTGCTCGCCGGCATTCGTCTTTATACTGATCGATATGACGCGAGAGTTTGCGGGCGAGCAAAATGCGCAAGCCGCCGTTGCCATTGTGACCGGTGGAGCGATGGGCATCGGCTATGCCATCGCACAGGAACTGGGCCGGCGCGGCGCGCGTATCGTGATTGCCGATCGCGCCAATGCCGCAGCGGCGGCGTCGCGGCTCGCCGAACAGGGAATGCAGACGCTCGGTGTCGACGCCGACGTTTCCTCCGAGAGCGAAACCAAAGCCATGGTCGCCCAGGCCGAAGCCGCGTTCGGACGCGTGGACGCGCTGGTCAACAATGCCGGCATCTATTCGACCCTGACGCCCACGCCGTTCGAGCAGATTGAGCCGGCCGAATTCCGCCGCGTGATGGATGTCAACGTGCTGGGCGTCATGCTGTGCTGCCAAGCCGCGGTGCCCGCGTTGCGGCGCGCCGGCAGCGGCCGCATCGTCAACATCTCCTCGGGCGTCGCCTTCAAGGGCAATCCGCTGATGGCGCATTATGTCGCCAGCAAAGGAGCGGTGGTCTCGCTCACCCGCGCGCTGGCGACCGAGCTCGGCCGCGACGGCATCACGGTCAACAGCGTGGCGCCCGGCTTCACGCTCAGCGACGGCGTCGAGCGCAATCCCCATCTGATCGCCGGCGTGAAAGGACCGTCGATGCGCACCCGGGTGCTCGCCCGCGACATGATGCCGTCCGACATCGTCGGCGCCGTCGCGTTCTTTTGCGGTCCCGACGCCGCCTTCATCACCGGGCAAACGCTCGTCGTCGACGGCGGCGCCTATTATCACTAGCAGCAAGGAGTCCCCCGCAATGCCCACGATCCCCGTTATCGACCTGTCGGCCGCGCTTGCCGGCGATCCCGCCGCGCGGCTCGCCACGGCGCGCGAGATCGACCGGACCTGCACCGAGATCGGGTTCTTGACCGTCAAGGGGCATGGCGTGCCGGCGGCGGTCCGACAGGATCTGCGCAGCACGGCGCGGGAATTCTTCGCGCTGCCGCTCGAGGAAAAGCGGCGCGCGGTGGCGGCCGATCCGGCCACGCCGCGCGGCTATCGCGGGCTCGGCTTTGAATCGCTCGCCCGCGGCAACGATCCCAACGCCATCCCGCCCGACATCAAGGAGTATTATCACTTCGGCCGCGAGCGCTGGCCGGACGAGCCTTATTTCACGCAAGGCGACGGCCCGCGCTATTTCATCCCCAACGTCTGGCCGGAGCGTCCGCAGGGCTTCGCCGCGGCGGCGGAGCACTATTACGGTGAGATGGAACGGCTGACCGGCGACATGATGCGGCTCGCGGCGCTCGGACTCGGGTTGGATGAAAAATTCTTCGACGACAAGATCGACCGCCACATCACCGCGATGCGGCTGAACTTCTATCCGGAGCAGGCCACGCCGCCGATCCCCGGACAACTGCGCGCCGGCGACCACACCGATTACGGCCTGCTCACCATCCTCAACGGCGAGAACGTGCCGGGCGGGTTGCAGGCGAAATCGCGCAGCGGCGAATGGATCGACGTCGAGACCGATCCCGACACCTTTGTCGTCAATATCGGCGATCTCTTGATGCGCTGGACCAACGACCGCTGGGTGTCGAACGTGCACCGGGTGGTCAATCCGCCGATCACAGAGAGCGCCGGCAACAGCCGTCTGTCGATCGCGTTCTTCCAGCAGCCCAATTACGATGCGGTCATCGAGTGCCAGTGCCCGCCGGGCGAAGCGAAATATCCGCCGGTCACCTCCGGCGCCTATCGCGACATGAAATACAAGCAGACGCGCACGGCGGCGTAACGAACGCGAATCGCGGCCGGCACCGGCTCACTGGCCGCGAAAGCTCATGCGCGTCGGGTTGTGCTCGAGATTGTCTGCGAGCCGCTGCGGGCTAAACCCGGCGGCCGCCAGGCGCGCCATGAATTGCGCCTCCGTGTAGCAGGCAACGCCCAGCCGGGCGCGGAGCGCGCGATAGTCGGAGAACACGGTGCGCGTGAGGCCGGCGATGGCGGCCAGCAAAAATCCATGCCGCGCGGCGTAGCCCAACAACGCCCAGGCGTCGCGCGCCGGACTGGCGTCGGGCGGAATCACATCGGCGACAATCAGGCTGCCGCCTGGCGCGACTAGCCGGCGCATCATGGCGAGCCAGCGGTCGAGCTCGGCGGACGACAAATATTGCACCACCGAATTGGCCACCACCATGTCGAGCGAACCGTCGGCCATCCGCTCGACGTCGGCCGGCGCCACGATCGCGATGTTCGCATTGCCGGCAAAGCGTTGCGCCAGATGCTGGCGCACGTTTCCCGCCAACTCGCACAGATAAAGCTTGGCCGCCTTGGCGGCGACGCGGTCGGCGTGCAGCGCCTCGCCGCAGCCATAATCGAGCACGCGCAGGCCCTCGCGCGGCAACAGCCGGCAGATGCCGTCGGCGACGTCGCGATAGTGCACATCGAAGTGCCGCGCGTTGACGTAGATCGAGTGCGGGTTGTCCCAGAAGGCAATCCAGTCGCGCGCGTCCGTCATTTCGTTTTCCTTGCGCACGTCCCTCAGCGCCAGATATCGACCAGCGGTCCGCGCGCGCCATGCACCGGATCGCTCCGCGGCACCGGCACCTGCGGAATTGTCGCCAGCGCCTGGTCGCGGTCGGCCGGGTGGTCGGCGCGGCAAAGATTATAGGTGCCTTCGGGCGGATAGGCGCCGATGACGAGGAGGCCGTCGCCGCCCGACAGGCGCTGATGCCCGGTGCCGGCCGGCAGTACCGCCACGTCGCCGGCGGCGAGCGCGAGCGTCTCGCCGCCATCGCCGCCCAACCGCACGGTGGCGCGGCCGCGCGCGATGCCGAGCGCCTCATGGATCATCGAGTGATAATGCGTGAACGGATAGATGCCGTCGCGCCACTGGCCGTGGCCCCAGCCGTTCTGCGCAAACAGCCGCTCCAGTTCGGCTTCCGGATCGCCGCCAAGCGCGACTGCGCCCTTGTAGACCAGCGCCGGCAGCCGATTGTTCGGCACGGCGCCGTCGTCGGCGAAATGGAAAGCGAGCGGTTCGCTCAGGTGCGGCATGTGTGGCTCAGGCGATCTTGCGCTTGGTTTGCGGCACACGCCACGGCGACAATGACGGCTTTCGGCGAATGCCAACCCGCATGGCCGCGGTGCCTGCGCGCGCCGTCAGGAATGCTTTCGCGCCGTCACCGTGCCGCGGCACGTTCCGCCCCCAGGGCCCGAGCCAGCGAGCGCACCCCGAAGGCGCCGGCCTTCGATTCGGCCCGACCACGTCACCATACTTCGGCTGCCGGGAGGCCACTCGGACCTGATGATGAAAGCGCCATCGCCTCCGATCGTTCCCGTGAACACCGTGTCGCTGCGCAACTTATATCGGAGCGTGATGGCGCTGCCGGCCACCTTGAATTCGACCGAAGTCCGTTTACCGCCGACCCCGGGGCAGCCTAGCTGCGGGCCGCCCTGAACGGACTGCGACAAGGTAATCGTCCGTGTCCCGGCATATGTGCCATCGAAGCTCTGCGCCTGCGCGGACACAGCAAACGCCGCGCCCAGCAGGACGCCGATCGTTGTCCTGACCAACATGACGTGCTCTCCCGCGGCCGTGGCGGCCGCCGCTCAGGCAATCTTGCGTTTCGCCTGCCGCATCATCTCGACGAAGCGCGCGAAGAGATAATGGGAATCGCGCGGACCGGGCGAGGCCTCCGGATGGTACTGCACCGAGAACACCGGCTTGTCCTTGAGCGCGATGCCGCAATTGGAGCCGTCGAACAGCGAGACATGCGTCTGCTCGACCGACTTCGGCAGCGTGTCCTTGTCGACCGCAAAGCCGTGGTTCATCGAGGTGATCTCGACCTTGCCGGTGGTCAAGTCCTTCACCGGATGATTGGCGCCATGGTGGCCCTGATGCATCTTCACCGTCTTGCCGCCGACCGCGATGCCGAGCATCTGGTGGCCGAGACAGATGCCGAAGGTCGGAATGCCGGTGTCGATCAGCTTCTTGATCACCGGCACCGCGTATTCGCCGGTCGCCGCCGGATCGCCCGGACCGTTCGACAGGAACACGCCGTCGGGCTTGAGCGCGAGGATGTCCTCGGCCGCGGTCTTGGCCGGCACCACTGTCACCTTGCAATCGGTGCCGGCAAGCAGCCGCAAAATGTTGCGCTTGATGCCGTAGTCGATGGCGACCACGTGAAATTCGGCATTGCTCTGGCGCCCGAAGCCCTCGCCCCAGGCCCATTGCGTCTCGTCCCAGGTGAAACGCTGGCCGCTGGTCACCATCGGCACCAGGTCCATGCCGACCAGGCCCGGCCATTCGCGCGCTTCCTGTTTCAGCGTGGCGAGATCGAACTTCCCGTCGGGCGCGTGCGCGATCACGGCGTTGGGCATGCCCTTGACACGGATCAGCGCGGTCAGCGCGCGCGTGTCGATGCCGGCAAGGCCGACGATGCCGCGGCTCTTGAGCCAATCGTTGAGGCTCTTGGTGGCGCGGTAATTCGACGGCGCCGTGATGGCGGAATGCAAAATGACGCCGCGCGCGCCGGTCGCCGCCGCCATGTTGACGGTCTCGATGTCCTCTTCGTTGGTGCCGACATTGCCGATGTGCGGGAAGGTGAAGGTGATGATCTGCCCGGCGTAGGAGGGGTCGGTGAGGATCTCCTCGTAGCCGGTCATGGCGGTATTGAAGCAGACTTCGCCGACCGCGGTACCAGTGGCGCCGAGCCCGAAGCCTTCCAGCACGGTTCCGTCCGCCAGCACCAAAAGCGCCGTGGGCTTGGGCTCAGCCCAAGCCTCGCCGGAAGGCCCGGCGGCGGGATCGGCTTTCGTCTGGGTCATGGCCTCTTAGTTGCGTATTATAGGAGGCGAGGCAAGGGGCGGGCGGGCGCCGCCCCCAGGCAGGTTTAACCCTAAATGGCCGGCATCATATGTTCGAAGAATACGCTGGCCCAATTGCAACGATCATAGCCGCATTTGCGGCCGTTTCAGTCACTGCCTATTTTGCATGGCATCAAAAAGAGATCGCACGAGCGCAAGCACATATTGCTAGAGAGAGGTTGCGATATGACCTCTTTGACAGGCGCATTGCGATCTACGGCAGCATTTTTGATTTCTACGAGGCCATTATTTCTTGGAGAGGTGCTCCGGAACAGATCGCTGCGCGCAGAAAATTTTTCAGGGCATATCAAGAATCAAAGTTCTTGTTTAAGAAAGAGTCCGGCATTGAGGATTTGCTGCAAAAGCTAAATGATATGGGCACAAAGGTTATCGGATTTAAGGAAATTGGGGACTCAATCCAGACGCAGGATCCGGCGCTATTCGCAAGGGAGTTTATGGAGGTTAGCAATATTCAGACAAAAGAGTTTCCGAACGCGCTCAACGAATTGCAAACCGCAATCTCAGAATACGTAAATTTTCATGAGTTATGAACCAAGGCAAGGAGATTTAGGCCGTGCTGCGCGACGACATCAATAGCGCCTTGAAAGAGGCAATGAAGGCCAAGAACGAGCGCGCGGTATCCACCCTGCGCATGGTCAATTCCACCCTCAAGAACGCCGACATCGAGGCGCGCGGGACCGGCAAGCCGGCGCTCGGCGACGCCGAGGTGATGAGCCTGCTGCAGAAGATGATCAAGCAGCGCCAGGAATCGGTCCTGCTCTACGACAAGGGCGGGCGCGCCGATCTGGTCAGGCAGGAGCAGGAAGAGATCGCCATCATCCAGGGCTACCTGCCCAAGCAAATGTCGGAGGCCGAGATGGCCGCCGCCATCGAGGCGGCAATCGCCGAAACGGGCGCCGCCGGCATGAAGGACATGGGCAAGGTCATCGGCGTCTTGCGCGGCAAATATGCCGGGCAGATGGACATGGCCAAAGCCAGCGGCATGGTGAAGGCGAAGCTGCAGTAACGGAGGCGATCGCGGGCCGCCGCCGCTCAGTGGTGCCCGGTCGATCCGGTATAATCGACGAGCACCTCGGACAGCGCATCCGGCCCGACCTTCACCGTTCCGGCGAAGGGATGGTCGATGGCGATGATGGTCAGCAGCCCGGCAAAGATCAGGATCGACAGGACCCCCGTCATCAACGCCTGGGCCCGCAGATTCTCCGCGCCGAAGAAAAACGTGAAGCCGATGGTGAGCGCGGCGCCGCCGAACAGCACCATCCAGATGATGTCGGGCACGATGCCGTCGGCCATGACCAGCCGTTCGCGCCGCGCGTCGCTGATGGCATCGATTTGCCGAAGGATTTCGGCCAAGACGATGCCTTCGCTGGCGTCGAACGTGTGGTATTTGAGAGTCGCCCAGTATATTCCGCTCAGCGCATCGGTGACCGCGGGGCTGTCGCTCTCTCTCTCCATCGCCGGCCAGTCCTTGGTGATCGCGGCCGTCAGGTAGTCGGTCGTCGCTTTGCGGATGGCGGCGCCGTGCCCGTCGTCGATTCCTCCCGCCAGCAGATAGACGGTCGCGGCAGCGCCGGCTTCCTTGGCCACCTCGCTGTCGGCCTGGTTGAATTTTTCCCATACGACGACGACCGCGAAGGCGAGCAGCACCGCGTACAGCACGCCGACGGTCGCGAACTTGAAGCCGGCGACCTCGTTGTTGGTGCGCAGCCGATCGAGCTTGACGAAACGCCGCACCACGAAAGGTCCCGCGACCGCGATCAGCGTCGTCGGCACGATAAGGATGAGGGCGCCAAGCCATAAAGGCTGGAGTGTCAAGTATATCATGCGCCGGCACCGGACCCGTGATGGCGAAATGCGATGCCGCTTTCCTTACACTTTTTCCGGTGCGTGTACGAGCGTTGCGGCTGGCCGAGGCGGCCTCTTTCAGGCTACGCGGGGCGCGCGTGCACCAAACAGCAATTCGAGATACTGCCGGAACTGGCGCGACAGGCGCGCCACGATGAGGGGATCGTTGAAGCTGCGCGACAGGATAAATCCGCCCTCGACGATCGCCATGATGGTCTCGGCAAGCTCGCGCGCGGTGGCGGGCTGCGCCGGGCGATAGCGTGCCAACACCACCTCGAACTTTTTCTCATACAGCGCCGACCAGCGCCGCAGGCTTTGCGCGATGAAGGCGTGGATCGAAGGGTCGAATTGCAGGCTTTCGTAGGTGTAGGCGGCAAATATGCAGCCGGCGAGCGGTTCCGGTAGTTGTTCGAGAAAGTCCTCGAACATTTTGAGAAAGTGCAGCGTCTGCTCCAGCGGATCGTCGCTGGCGCCGTCCGCCTCGGCCGCGAAGCGCTCGAACAGTTCGTAGTCATTGCGCGCATAGCGCTCGACCAAGGCGCGCGCAAAATCTCCCTTGCCCTGGAAGTGATGGAAGAAGGCGCCCTTGGTCAGCTTGGTGGCGCCGAGGATGTCGTCGAGCGAGGTGCCGGCGAAGCCTTGCCGCAGGATCAACGGCTCGGCCGTCGCCAGGATGCGCTCGCGCGTCTGTGCCCCTTTGTCAGCCATAGCCACGTCTCATCCATACCATCCAGTCTGTAAAATAGCCGATCGGCCCGTGACCTACAAGGGGGCGGCCTATAAATCACTGAAAATATTGCTTTTTGAATTGATTGTCGCAGGCCAAATTTTTCGCTTGAAAACATACCATTCAGTTTGTATTACATACCAACCGGTATGTTTTCAGCGCTGCCAACGCAGTGCGGCAACCGGAAACGCTAGAAGGAGCTTAAACCATGACCAAGACCACCATCGTGAACGGCGTCGACACGGAGAAGCTGTTCGGCACCATCGAAGCCGTCAAAGCCGATCCCACGCTGGCGAAATTCCAGTTTCGTCTCTTCAATCAGTGGACCGGCGGTGGCGAGAACCGCTCGCGTATCGACGACTTCTACGGCACCAACCAGGAAATGCGCCACAAGCAGCCGTTCTTCCTGGTCAACGACGAGCCGGAGGTGCTGCTGTCGGAGGACCGCGGCCCGAACCCGGTCGAATACGTGCTGCACGCGCTCGCCGGCTGCCTGACCACCTCGCTGGTCTATCACGCCGCCGCGCGTGGCATCGACATCAAGGGCGTGACCACGCGCTTCGAGGGGGACCTCGACCTGCGTGGCTTTCTCGGCCTGTCCAACGAGGTTCGCCGCGGCTTTTCCGCCATTCGCGTCATGTTCGATATCGACGCCGATTGCGACGATGCCGGCAAGCGCGAGCTGATCAAAATAGCGCAGACCTATTCGCCGGTGTTCGACGTCGTGTCGAACGGCTTGCCGGTGGCCTGCATGCTCGACGACGGCATGGCGAAAGCCCAAGCCGCCTGAGCGCACCGGGATCTGCGTGAGACGCCGATCCCGGCTCGCCTTATTTCCCTCTCGGACGCAGTGGAGACGATCATGAAAATGCAATGGTTCGCACGGCTGACCGCCGCGCTGGCGCGTATCGGCACACGCGGCGCCACCCGCAATATGCTTTGGCTTGACGACCACATCTTGCGCGATATCGGCCTGACCCGGGCCGACGTGGCGGATTGCATGTCCTCGCCCTGGGGCGACCCGGCTGATTTCCTGCATGTCCGCCAGGTCCGTAACTTTCGCAGCACGACCATGGGCGCAAACCCGCAAGCCGCGGCACAGCCTGACCGGCTTGCCGCATGATGACCTCGAGCTTGCGGCTTCCGGCCCCGCCCGGTCGTGCCGGGCGGTGGACGGAAGCCGCCCGCGGCAAGGTTATCGGCGCAGGGCGCGGGAGGGGCCATGGCCAAGACGAGCGCAATGGTGAAGGCTAGGCTGCAATGAAGACAAACACCGCCTTGTGAGTTGTCATGGATGTTGTCGTTCGCCGCGCCGTCAATGCCGACGCCGACGTGATCGCGGCGCTGAACGCCGAGGTGCAGGACCTGCATGCGACCGCGCTGCCGTGGTGGTTCAAGCCGGCCGGCCCGCAGACCTTTCCGCCCGAGCAGGCCGCGGTGCTTATTGCCATGCCGAGCAGCATCGTCTTTCTCGCCAAGCGCGAGGCGATGCCGGTCGGCTACGCCTATGCCGAAGTCGTGTCGCAGCCCGAAACGGCATGGCGTCATGCGCAGGCGATTGTCTATGTCCACCAGATCGGCGTGCGGGCGGAGCAGCGCCGGCAAGGCATCGGCGCGGCCTTGTTGGCCGCGGTCCGCGCCGAAGCCGAACGCCTCGGCGTCACGACGGTGGCGCTCGATGTCTGGACCTTCAATGAGGCGGCGCGCGCTTTCTTCCGGCGGCAGGGATTTGCGCCGTATAACGAGCGGCTCTGGAGCCGGTGAGCGGGACGACACGAGGCGGCTTGCTTGATGCATCTTTATTACGCCACCCATGACGGCCACAGCCGCCGCATCGCCGCCCGCATCGCCGAGCGGCTGGCGGAGGCAGGGTTCACGGCCGAGCCCGTCGATCTCGGCGTCGCGCAGCCGGACGCGGCGACGCTTGCGCGCGAACCGCTGGTCGTTGTGGTGATGGCGGTGCGCTACGGCCGGCATCTGCCGCCGGCCGAGCGTCTGATTGCCGCCTACCGCGCGCTTGCTGCGCCGCCGCCGCTGGTGCTCGTCTCGGTCAATCTGACGGCGCGCAAAGCCGGCAAGGACACGGCGCAAGGCAGCGCCTATTTGCGCAAGCTGATCGCGCGCAATGGCTTGCGGCCGGCGCTCGCCACCGCCTTCGCCGGCCGGCTCGATTATCCGCGCTACGGTTTTTTCGACCGCCAGATTATCCGCTTCATCATGTTGCTGACCGGCGGCCCGACCGATCGCAATGCCGTGGTCGAATACACCTCGTGGCCGGCGGTCGATGCCTTTGCGGGCAGCATCGCCGACTTGGTGCGCGCGTCGCCGCCGGCCGCGTGAGCGGTCGCACAGCCGATTCAATGAAGTGACAGAGACACTTGCCGCGCCGCGACGGCGTTCGTCGTCGTCACGCGCAAGGCGATTCGCTCCGCGCAATTGTTTGCGCGCATTTAGTGGCAGCAAATCACGCCAGTGGAGAACCAAGAGTTGTCAACATCTGAAAACGTAACCGTCATTGAAACCGCCTTGGTCCTTTGGTCGTCTTTTAAGTAGTGGCCATGGTGATTCGGGGCGGAGGTTATGCGGTTCATTGCAGCGTTGCTTTCGTGTGTCGCCATCGCGCTGACGGTGGGGGGGTGCGATCCCGTCACCGAGCGGCGCTATATCACCGAAGGCGCCGGCGTCGATCTTTACACTGCTGATCGAGCAAGCCAGACCGCGCTTCAAAATCAGTACATAGACTTCGTTTGCGCACAAGTCGGTCAAATGTGCCCGGATGGCAATTGGACAACATTTGTGCAAGCCGGAATGAACGACATAGATCAGCGTTGTGATGGCTACCTGACGTGGCTCGATGCGCGGCGGCGCGACAAAGAGCCGGTTTTGGCGGAATTGTCGGCCTTGAATACCGCGGTTCACGCGATGATGACGGTGACGGGATCCAGTCCCAAATCGCTCGACATTGTCACCGCCGCATTCGGTCTCGCGAGCGCGACCTACAACAACTGGAATTCGCGGCTGATGCTGGCGGTCAACCAATCGACCGTGCAGGACGTGGTCTACAACAGCCAGGGGCAATTCCGCGAAAAGATCAGAACCTATCGAGTCCCTGATCGGCCGGCGGCTATCTATCTGCTGCGCAATTACCTGCGTCTTTGTATGCCGATCACGATCGAGGCGAACATCAACACGACCACGACGCTCGTGCAGCGTGGCGCTCCGATGGCCGCCGTGCAGGGTACAGTGGTCAGGACGTTCACGCCTGCCCCGGCGGTGAGAATCCGGACGACCTATCGCGCAGACGATGCCACCACTCTCTTGAGAAATTGGCTGCGGCCGAACGGAGTTACCAGTTCCGAGCGCGTCAAGACCGTCAACGATTTCTTGGTGAGGAAGCAGCTCAACCCAAGGCCGTTCATTGCGACCTTCCTCACAGGATCGCAGTACGCCGCCGAGCGCGCCGAACTCGCACGCGAGCTTGGCCTTCATTGAGTCTCGTTAGGGCGAGGCGAGGGATGACATGCCGACAAGAATTGATACGCAGTCCGGTGTCCCGGAAAGCGGTTTGCGACAACTCATAATTGACTACAAGGATTTCGACCAAGTCGACATTGTTACGGCCGTTAACGACGGCAATCACACGTTCACCGTCGAGGCGACGAAGTTCGATACCGCTCCGCCTGCGGGCGGCTCGAGCATCGTCTTGGACGGCAAGATGTCGACCTTTGGCGGTCCCGACGACACTGGCGTCAAGCCGGACGAAGGTCTTGCTATCCTCGATGACTCCGACGTTGCCGGCAACCCGGATCTATTTCTGCCCAGCCAACCGCCGAACACGAGCGGGCTCGCAAGGCGCCTCAAGCCGGACGCCAAATATCTCGCCTGCCGATGGGACTACGCGGTCACGCCCAAGAGCTTTTTAAAGACAATAAAAGTCAAAGTGAGCAAAGCCGACGGCGCGCCGGCGATTGAGGCTAGGCCGGTGGATTGGGGACCAAATATCGGTACCGGCCGCGTCGCGGATCTTTCACCTGGCTTGGCGGCGGCCTTGGGCCTCAACACGAACAACACCTGCCATGTTGAGATTCCGCTTCCGGCGGGCGCTCAAACGCCGTCACCCGGAGCCGGGGTCGCGACGGGGGTCAATCTGGCTGTGATCAATTCGTCGATCTTTCCGGCGGACATGGCGCGCCAACTCGTGGTCATGACCACGTTCGACAATGCGACCTACTGGGTGATCAATCAGATCGGTCCGCAGGAGGCCGGGCAGTCACTGCTCCGGCGCAGTGGCGGCACCAATGAGGTTCTCTTCAGCAACTCGACGATTTTCCCTATCAAGGCAAGCGCCCAAATTCCGGAGGCTGTCGCGGCGGAGTTGAACAAAGCCGCCCCAAACCTTGCACCTGCGGCCGCCGGACCAGCCGGCAGTCCGCCCGTCTCGGACGACGACGCAAGCGCCAAGATGTTTGCGGAGGCCCAGGCATTCGTAGGCCAGGATACGAGCCATGCTCCGGGCACAGACGGCGGAAACCTGGCTTGCGCATGGTCGGTTAATCAGGTGGCGCGCCTCGCGTTAGGCAGACCGATTTCGACCGATGGCGGCGGGAATGGTCTCAGTACCGATGGGTTGTTTGATGTATTGCAAGCCCATCACACGAAACTGGCGTCCGCGAGCGACGCCAAGTCTGGCACGATCATTATCGCTCCGACGCGCGGGAGCAACCACGGTCACGTCGGTGTGGTCGGCCGCACGACCGGCGGCGTCAATGATACGCTCGTTTATTCGAACAGTTCTTCGGCGAAAAAGTTTGCACAGAATTACACCATAGGAAGTTTTACGAATCGCTATGTCACGAAGAAGGGCCTCCAAGTGCTGTATTTTGCTTTGAAGAAAGACCAGTTCTGATTGAGTATATCCACAGCTATTGCCAAGGGCATTGCCGTTAGCCTCACGTATGCGTGGCAGTCGAGTTTGCTGTAGGGCTCTGCGACCTCGATATTTACTTTCCGAAGACCGCCCCCTGTGTCTAGCGGGGAAAAGCCCACCCTTGGCCGCGCCTCAATCGGGGGATATGGGCGAGAGTCCGCGGTTCACCGCTGATTCGCAGCCCAAACCCCATGCGCTTCACGCCCCAGTTCCTCGACGAGCTACGCGCCCGGCTTCCGGTCTCGGAAGTCGTCGGCAAGCGCGTCAAGCTCGTGCGCTCGGGCCGCGAGTTCAAGGGCCTGTCGCCGTTCAACAAGGAAAAGACGCCGTCCTTCTTCGTCAACGACCAGAAGCAGGCCTGGTTCGATTTCTCCTCCGGCAAGAACGGCAGCATCTTCGATTTCGTGATGCTGACCGACGGCGTCGCCTTCCCGGAGGCGGTCGAGCGCTTGGCGCAGATGGCCGGCGTGCCGCTGCCCAAGGTCTCGGCGCAAGACGAGGCGCGCGAGCAAAAGCGCAAGACGCTGCACGACGTCATGGAGCTGGCGGCGAAGTTCTTCGCCGACACGCTGGCCGCGCGCGCGGGCGCCAAGGCGCGCGGCTATCTCGCCGACCGCGGCATCGACGCCGCGACCCAGCTCAAGTTCCGCCTCGGCTATGCGGCGGGCGAGCGCTTCGCGCTCAAGGAGCATCTCGGCTCGCACGGCGTGCCGGTCGAGGACATGGTGGAAGCGGGGCTTCTGGTGACCGGCGACGACATTCCGGTGCCGTTCGACCGCTTCCGCGACCGCGTGATGTTCCCGATCACCGACTTGCGCGGGCGCGTGATCGCCTTCGGCGGACGCGCGCTGGAAAAGGATGCGCCGGCGAAATATTTGAACTCGCCGGAGACGCCGCTCTTCCATAAAGGCGCCACGCTCTATCATCTAGCCGCCGCGCGCCAGGCGGCGCTCGCAGCCAAGTCTACGCAGGCTGCGCAAGAAAATGCGGGCGCGCATGTGATCGCGGTCGAAGGCTATGTCGACGTCATCGCCATGGTCACTGCCGGTTTCCCGGCCACGGTCGCGCCGCTCGGCACGGCGCTTACCGAAGACCAGCTCGCACTGCTCTGGAAAATGGCGGACGAGCCGATGCTCTGCTTCGACGGCGACGCCGCCGGCCAGCGCGCCGCGTTCCGCGCGGTCGATCTGGCGCTGCCGCGGCTGGCGCCCGGCAAGAGCCTCAAGTTTGCGATGTTGCCGCCGGGGCAGGACCCCGACGATCTGGCGCGCTCGGGCGGGCGCGACGCCATCGCCGACGTGATCGGCGCAGCGCGTCCGCTCGCCGCCATGTTATGGGCGCGCGAGACCGAAGGTCATTCGTTCGACACGCCGGAGCGGCGCGCAGCGCTCGAAGCGCGCATCAACGCGGTCACTGGGCAGATCGGCGACAATTCCGTGCGCAAATATTACCGGCAGGATTTCAACGCCCGCGTCGCCGCGCTGTTTGCGCCGGCGCAAAGCGAGCGCGGCCGTGGACAGAATTGGCGGCAAGCGCGCCCAAGACTGGCGCAATCGCGGCCAAGGCGACTGGCGCCAGCGCAACGCGCAGCGGCCAACGCCCGGCGGCAAAGCGGGACCTTATGTGGTGGTCAGCCAGCAACTCGCAACAAGCTCCGTGCATCGCGGCCACCGCTCGGCGGTGTCGTTGCGCGAGGCGCTGATCCTGCAGGCCGCGCTCAATCATCCCTGGCTGCTGCACGACCACCTGGAGGAGTTCGCCTCGCTCGAGTTCCGCCATCCCGACGCCGAGCGGCTCAAAGGTGCGCTGATCGACATCGCCGCCCATGCCGCGGTGATCGATGCCGAGGCCATCCGGGCGGCGCTTGCCACCCGCAACCTGGCCGAGGCCATGGCGCGCATCGCGGCCTCGATCACCACCGTCTCGGTCTGGGGGGCCGGGCCGGAGGCCGCCCCCGACGACGTTCTGGTGACCTGGCAACAGCTGGTCGCCTTGCATCGGCAGTGGCATTCACTAACTAAGGAGCTGAGGGACGCCGAGCAGGCGTTGGGCCAGGACAATAGTGAGGGCAATTATTTGCGGCTCCGCGACGTCAAGGCCCGCCTGTCCAGCATGGATGGAACCGAGGCTTTGATTGAGGGGTTCGGGGCCTCTTCCGGTCGCGGCGCCCGTAGCTTATGAGCATGTCCGCGGGGGCGGGCTGGCGGACCGGCAAGGAATAAAGGGTCAATTCCTGCGGTATTTTGAGGGTTAATCGGAGCTTAAGCGGGTTCCGGGAAGACTTACCGACCTGATTCGGGGCGCGGCGCCTTGCGGTGCCGGCCCTTTTTGGCCGTGCGGCGGCAAAGCCGGCCAGGAAGGTCCAGGAGAGACATGATGGCGAGCAAGGCGAAAGCGGTCCAGACCAAAGACGAAGCGCCGGAAAAGGAAGCCGAAGGCGCGCCTGAATCCCCGCTGCCGCTGCTCGATTTGTCGGACGCCGGCGTCAAAAAGATGATCAAGGCCGCCAAGAAGCGCGGCTATGTCACCCACGACCAGATCAACGCGGTGCTGCCGTCGGAGGAGGTCACCTCCGACCAGATCGAAGATGTCTTCGCCATGATCAGCGAGATGGGCATCAACGTCGTCGAGAACGACGATGCCGACAGCGAGGAGGGCGAGGAGAAGGCCACCGACGAGCACGACGACGACGACGACGACACCGGCGCGGAGCTGGTCGAGAGCAAGGCCAAGTCGCTCGCCACCACCGAGAAGAAAGAACCGACCGAGCGCACCGACGATCCGGTGCGCATGTACTTACGCGAGATGGGCTCGGTCGAGCTGCTCTCGCGCGAGGGCGAGATCGCCATCGCCAAGCGCATCGAGGCCGGCCGCGAGGCCATGATCGCCGGCTTGTGCAAGTCGCCGCTCACCTTCCAGGCCGTCATCATCTGGCGCGACGAGTTGAACGACGGCAAAGTGTTCCTGCGCGACATCATCGACCTGGAAGCGACCTACGCCGGGCCGGACGCCAAGAACATCCAGCCGCCGACCATCGGGCCGGACGGCAAGCCGATCCCCGCCGCGGTCGGCACGCCGGTGCCGGGTGCCCCGCATCTGACCGTGGTGCAGCCGCCGGTGGCGGCGCCGCCGTCGGCGCCACCGGCCGCCACGCCGTTCAAGGCCGACGGCGAGCGCACCGCTACGGACGGCGAGGAGAAGGATCCGGCCGAGACCGCCGCCGAGAGCGATTACGACGAAGACGACATGGAGTCCTCGCTGTCGCTCGCCGCCATCGAGGCGGAGCTGAAGCCCAAAGTGGTCGAGACCTTCGACACCATTGCGAACTCGTTCAAGCGCCTGCGCCGCCTGCAGGAGCAGGACATCGAGTTCCGGCTGAAGAACACCTCGCTGTCGCCGGCGCAGGAGCGCAAATACAAGAAGCTGAAGGAAGAGATCATCTCCGAGGTGAAGTCGCTGCGGCTGAACCAGGCGCGCATCGACTCGCTGGTCGAGCAGCTCTACGACATCAACAAGCGGCTGGTGTCGAGCGAGGGCCGCCTGATGCGGCTTGGTGAGTCCTACGGCGTCGCGCGCGAGGACTTCATCAAGCAATATATCGGCAACGAGCTCGACCCGCGCTGGCTCAACCGCATCTCGAAACTGTCCGCCAAGGGCTGGAAGAATTTCGTCGCCCGCGACAAGGACCGCATCAAGGAAATCCGCGGCATGGTGCACGACCTCGCCGCGCAGACCGGCGTGTCGATCGACGAGTTCCGCAAGATCGTGCACATGGTGCAGAAGGGCGAGCGCGAGGCGCGCCAGGCCAAGAAGGAGATGGTCGAGGCCAACCTGCGGCTGGTCATCTCCATCGCCAAGAAATACACCAACCGCGGCCTGCAGTTCCTCGACCTGATCCAGGAAGGCAACATCGGCCTGATGAAGGCGGTCGACAAGTTCGAGTACCGTAGAGGTTACAAGTTCTCGACTTACGCCACCTGGTGGATCCGCCAGGCCATCACGCGCTCGATCGCCGACCAGGCGCGCACCATCCGCATCCCGGTGCACATGATCGAGACCATCAACAAGATCGTGCGCACCTCGCGCCAGATGCTCAACGAGATCGGCCGCGAGCCGACGCCGGAGGAACTGGCCGAGAAGCTCGGCATGCCGCTGGAGAAGGTGCGCAAAGTTCTCAAGATCGCCAAGGAGCCGCTGTCGCTGGAGACGCCGATCGGCGACGAGGAGGATTCGCACCTCGGCGATTTCATCGAGGACAAGAACGCCATCCTGCCGATCGACGCGGCGATCCAGTCCAACTTGCGCGAGACCACGACGCGGGTGCTCGCTTCGCTGACGCCGCGCGAGGAACGCGTGCTGCGCATGCGCTTCGGCATCGGCATGAACACCGACCACACGCTCGAAGAGGTCGGCCAGCAGTTCTCGGTCACGCGCGAGCGCATCCGGCAGATCGAGGCCAAGGCGCTGCGGAAGTTGAAGCATCCGAGCCGGTCGCGCAAATTGCGCAGCTTCCTCGACAACTAATTGCAGCCGTCATGCCCCGCGAAGGCGGGGCATCCAGTATCCACCGGACCGTCAGTGATTACTGGATCACCCGCTTTCGCGGGTGATGACAGCCGAAGAATTCCGTTCATCCCCGCGCAAAAGCGCGAAGCGCGTCTTACGTAAAAAGCGGGGATCCAGTACGCACGGAATCGAAACGGCGGGCCAAAGCCCGCCGTTTTGTCGTTCGGTCGTTGCCGCCCGCCTACCTCACCTTCATCATCTTTTCCGGCTTGGCGCCGACGCGGGCGATGCTCTTGATCGCCAGCGGCGCGCGGCCGGATTTCTCGGCGATGTCGCGGTCCTGTTCGACGATGAAGCCGCGGGCGGGCGCGTCCTTGTCGAGGCCGCCGAGCAGCTCGGCCGGCACGCGCCGGTTGGAGCGCTGCGAGCCGTCCTCATAGACCACGTCGAAGAAGGCGAATTCGCCTTTGGGGTTGGTTCCCGGTTTTTTGGCCATGGCGCGTCGTCCTTGAGACTGATAATCCCGCGGGCGGGGCGGGGTGGTATCGATTTGAGGCGCTCTATAGGCAACTCGCGCGGCCCAGGCAAATCGGCTAAAACTCGCCGAATCGCGCGCAAAGAACGCATATTGACGCGATGACGCTGTTCGAACTGAGGGCGTGAGTCGGTCGCGGCAACCGCGGTATCTTTCGACAGGTAAATACGCGTTTGTTTACAATAGTTTAAATGTAGACAATTCGAATCTCGCGACTGCCGGTTGACCGCGGAGTTAACTGTTCCTATTTTGTTCTAACGGGAAGAGCCGATGGATGATCCGAGGGTAATTGCGAATTACATGTTGGACGTCGCTGCCGAAAAAGGCATCGCGATCACAAATCTAAAGCTCCAAAAACTTCTATTTTTTGCCCACGCCATTTCTCTTACTGAACGAAAAGCAAAGTTAGTGTCGGGTCACTTCGAGGCATGGCAATACGGACCTGTTCATCCGACTGTCTATCAAGCGTTTAAGGCGGCTGGACCAAACGAGATTGATTTTCGTGCCGAAGCGTTCGACCCGATAGCTCGCAAGAGGTCGCCTTTAGAAAGGCTAACCGATGGTGCGCGGTTCATAAAGTTGTTTGATGCGGCCGAAACTGACTTATATAGTGTAGATCAACTCAACGAAATGATCGATGAAACATATAGGATTTGGATAGAAGTTCTTCAGGAGCGCGCGGACGAAGTGCGAAAAAGGCCGACCGGCTCTACCCCTATGGGATTTTAAAGGTGGTGGACGTTTAGCGTGCTGTCCCATTTGTCGTTCAGATATTCACAAACTAAACGCCGGTGACAATGATGCGGTTTGTCTTCTGAGCAAAGTAGGCACGCACCTTCGAACTGGTTAGGAGATAATTTGCTTTCGATGTGTCGCGCGGACATCAAGTCGAGAAATCTTTTTTCATAGTTGTCCCAAGAGCCTTTCTCTTTTTTGTACGCCTTCAAAATCTCGTCGGTAGGAGCCAATATGGCTCGCCAAGACTTATGCACAAGAGCGCTTTTCCAACGGTATAAGCGCCGTCGCCCTTTTCCAAATATTTGCGTTCTATTATTGGGTCCGTGACTGCCAATTTGTATTCAATCCCATTGAGCGAAAAACTCCCTCGGACCTTTCGCTTCGCGTTCGGATATCCCGCACCCTCAACTGCCACGTCAATCCTGAGGTTGGGAACTTCGACTAGCTTCAGCGAGGTGGTAAGTTTCGCAGCAGTTTTCTCTGGGATTTGATCCAGTAATCCATTCCGCGTGGATGATGAATTATCCCACAGAGGACCCTTAACAACGTCCAGAGCTTTCCGAATATTTTTGACCGATAGGGCGCCTTCTTTGACCCAATAATATTCGTCATCAATAACGTGGTTTTCAGTCTGATAATCGTGTGGTTTCGCCAAAGATAACGGAATTCGAATGATGTCTAGAACTTTCGGATCTTTACCATCTTGGTAGCGCCGTTCGTCCTCAGCGAGTTCTCCTCCGTCTCTCAGGCTGACAGGACGGACCCATTCGCCGAACGACTTTCCATCAAATACTTTGCCAGCCAGGCAACGGCCTGTCAGTTTCCGCGAATTCGCTAAGCAAACTATCTGCTTTGTATAGGTCTTTGAATTCATTTGCATGCACTCAACTTTCGGTAGAGCTTACATAAGTGCTGGCGCCACGAAAACCCGCCTCAGTTGTATTGACTTCCTTCCTATAGGCTATTATACCTAGGAATAACCACCCCGCGCGAGGGGCGTTCTGCAGGACACTGTCGAACGTGGGGTGGCGGCGGCGCCCGCGGGCGGGGCTTGTAACCCCACTCCCGGGAGGCCCCGGCCAGCCGTCCGGCCCCACTATGAGGGCCTGCCTTCAATGGCTGGACGTGGTGGCGACGAAGGGCGGCGGAAGCTGCCCGGATCGGTGGGCCGAAAGGCCCGCCGGGTCGCCGCCGGGAAGCACGGCGCCGGGGACCGAAATCGCCGCACAGGTGGAGCGCCGCACGGCGACGCGCCCGCTAGCAAAGGGCGCGCCCGCCGCAAGGCGGAGGCCAGTGGTTGCGCCGTGCGGCGCTCCACCCCCTCGCACTTCTCAAACGAGAAGTGCGGGCTCGCAAAGTCCGGCGCCAACCGGCGCGCGGAAACGATGCCCCATGCCCAATCAACCAAAATTTGGAGACGTCCCCATGCAACAACACGACGATTCACCTAAGCCGGCGCCCGTCAAGAAACCGATGACGCCGGAGGAACAGGAGCGCTCGGAATCCTATCATCGCCGCATCAAAGCGGCCGGCCTCAGCGACGACGAAGAGGAGGCGCCGGAAGACATGGATGCCTTCCGCTACCGCATGGCGCGGCGCATCGTCATGTTCCTCAACCAATGGGAAGGTTGCCCGGAGCCTTTGTGCAAGCGCAACCGCGGCTGCATGGCGCCGAGCGGCGATTGCATCAACATCAAGAGCGAGCCGATGACCGACGAGGAATGGGACAAGGCGCGCTACGAGATCCGCGAGGCGCTCGACGAGAAGCTGGCCGAGCTCGGGCTGGAGGATGAGTGAGCGCGCAACAGTGCTCGTGCCGCCTGGCATCCTGACGGAGGCCGCGCAGCGGCCGTCTCGAAGGATGGGGCGGCCGGCATGGGTCGAGACGCGTCGCTTGCGCGACGCTCCTCACCATGAGGCCGATAAAGGCGGTCATGTCCGCGCTTCCCACTTGTCATGCCCGCGCAGGCGGGCATCCAGTACGCACGGAAACGGCGGTGTTTACTAGCTCGTCCGCCTTCACGGACGATGACAGCGGAGAGTGCGACTCTCCGCGCCTTTCTCCCGCCCAAACCCGCATGCCATGATCGCACGAATCAAAAACGAGGTTCCGAATGATCGCGCGCCTGCTGACCGTTCTCTCGCTCACACTTCTGTTCGCCGTTCCCGCGCACGCCGCCAAATGCGGCGGCGACTTCAACCGCTTCCTGTCCGCGATGGCGCGCGAGGCGCAGAAGGCCGGCATCTCGCGCGCCGTCATCGACCAGGCCTTCGCCGGCCTGACGCCCGACCAGGCCGTGTTGCGCTTCGATCGCCGCCAGGCGCACGCCTTCCGCCGCGAAGGCAACTTCGAGAAATTCATCAAGACTCGCGTCGCCGCCTCGCGCGTCAAGCGCGCCGCCAAGCTGATGCAGCGTCACGCCGCGCTGCTGGCCCGCATCGAGCGGCAATACGGCGTGCCGAAGGAATTGCTGATGGCGATCTGGACCATGGAAAGCGACAACGGCTCCGGCGACATGGGCAAGCGTCCGGTCATCCACACGCAGGCGACGCTCGCCTGGGACTGCCGCCGCACCGAACTGTTCCAGCGCGAGCTCATCGCCGCGCTGAAGATCCTCCAGCGCGGCGACCTGCCGCAGAGCGACCTGATCGGCGCTTACGCCGGCGAGATCGGGCAGACGCAGTTCCTGCCGTCGTCTTACATCAAGTATGGCGTCGACTACGACCGCAACGGCCGCGTCGACCTGCGCCACTCGGTGCCGGACGTGCTGGCCTCGACCGCCAATCTGTTGAAGGTCAACGGCTGGAAGGCCGGCGCGCCTTACGCCATGGGCAGCGAGAATTTCCAGGTGATGCGCGAGTGGAACCGTTCGGAAATCTATCGCCGCGCGCTGGTGCTGTTTGCCGAGCGGCTGGGCGGAAGGCCGTGACGCAATTGCCCCATTCGCCCCGGTACGCGGGGTCCAGCCTTCGGCCGGCCCGAGCACTGGCTCCAGCGGGGACCCAGCGCTTGCGAAAAAACCTGGATTCCCGTTTGCACGGGAATGAGCGGACGCGGACGCAGCGCGAGCGGCTTATTCCATGCCCTCGATCAGGCGCACGTCGCGCACGGCGCCGTCGCCCAGCACTTTCACCGCGGCCTGATAGCCGGGCGAATCGTGCGCGGCGATCGCCTGCGCCAGGCTGGGAAATTCCGCCACCACCAGGCGCTCCTTCTGCCCGGCCTCGTAGGCGACCGCGGCGCTGCCGCGCGCCAGATAGCGGCAGCCGAACGGCGCGGTCGCCGGCCCCGCCAGCTTGGCATAGGCCGCGAGCTTGTCGGGATCGCTGATCGAGCGATAGACGGTGATCCAATAGCCTTTGGGCATCGCAAGGTCTCCATGGTGGTGGGGAAGGGCGGTCGGGATATCCATGGTAGCGCGCAAAGCAGGGCGGTCAAATTTCGCTGGTCATGCCCGCGAAGGCGGGCATCCAGTAATCTCCGAGACGGCGGTGTTTACTGGATCGTCCGCTTTCGCGGACGATGACAGCCGAGTTTGCCGCGCGCGCGTTCTCCTCTACCATCGACGCAAACGAAACGGAGGACGCCCATGAAACTGCCCAGCCGCATGCTCGACATCTCGGTCGCGCTCGACAACGAGACGGTGCTCGATCCGCCCTTCATGCGGCCGAAGATCGACTACAAGACCGGCAAGGAAAACGCCTGGACGCTGCTGGAAGCGTTCCCCGGGCTGAAGGCCGAGCAATTGCCGGACGGCGAGGCCTGGGCGGTCGAGTTCGTGTCGCTTGCCACCCACAACGGCACCCACATGGACGCGCCCTATCACTTCCAGTCGAAGGACATCCACGGCAACCGCATGATCACCATCGACGAGGTGCCGCTCGACTGGTTCTTCCGGCCCGGCGTCAAGCTCGATTTCCGCAACAAGCCCGACGGCCATGTGGTGCGCGCGGCCGAAGTCGAAGCCGAGCTCAAACGCATCGGCCATGAGCTCAAGCCGCTCGACATCGTGCTGGTCAATACGCGCGCCAGCGAATGCATCGGCACCGACGAGTACCTCACGGCCGGTTGCGGCATGGGGCGCGAGGCGACGCTTTATCTCACCTCACGCGGCGTGCGCGTCTGCGGCATCGACGCCTGGGGCTGGGATGCGCCCTTCTCGCATACGCTCAAGCGCTGGGAGAAAACGCACGACCCCTCCATCATCTGGGAAGGCCACAAGGCCGGGCGCGAGATCCCCTATTGCCATATGGAGAAGCTCTGCAATCTCGAGCAACTGCCGCCGTTCGGTTTCACCGTCGCCTGCTTCCCGGCCAAGATCAAAGCGGCGTCCGGCGGCTGGACGCGCGCGGTGGCGCTGTTCGATTGACGGCCGTCAGCGCGCCCGCACGGGCGCCGCGGCAACCTGCGCCTTGCGGCCGTGCGCACCGTCGCGATCGCGCGCGCCCAGCATCATGATCGCCGTGCCCATGGCCGCGCTGCCAAACGTAATGAGAAAGCCGAACAGCAACAGCGCCAGCGCCGCGCCCGGCGTGCGGTCGGCGAGGATGAGGCCGCGCAAATTCGCCGGGTTGAGCGCCATGAGCCCGCCCAGCATCAGCACGGCGACGCTCGCCCCGGCCAACAGATTGATGGCGAGCAGGCGGATCAGCGGCTGGCGCAATAGGGTCATGCTGCGCTATCTATCGCGCCCGCGCCGGCCGGGCAATGCGAGCGCCGGGCGCGGAACCCGAGGGCGCAGCCCGGCATTGGGTTGCAAGCGTTTCTCCGCAACAAGGGGGTATCATGCGATTCGTCACCGGTGTTGCCGTGCTGATCATCGCCGCGGCGATCGCCGGCGCGGTCTATTTTTTCGGCGGCTTCTACGACGTCACCGCCGCCAATGCCGGTAATCCGGTAGTCGAATGGGCGCTGGCCCGGGTGCGCGAGGCCTCGATCGAAAAGCACGCGGAGGCGCCGTCGCCGCCGGCCTGGCTCGACAAGCCTGAAACCATTCGAGCCGGCGCGCGTGAATTCACCGAGGAGGGCTGCGTGAGTTGCCACGGCGCCCCCGGCGTCGGGCCGCACACGTTCGCGCAAGGCATGAACCCGCGGCCGCCGGATTTCACCAGGCATCATCACGACGAAGCCGGCGAGCTATTCTACATCGTCAAGAACGGCATTCGCATGACCGGCATGCCGGCCTTCCGCCATGCCGGCGACGACGAGATCTGGCGCGCGGTCGCTTTCATCATGCACATGAGCGAGGTCTCGCCGGCCGACTACAAAGCCTGGCGCGGTGAGGGCGCGGCGCACGACAGCAAAGCCGCGCCAAGCGCGCACGATGCCAATGAATCAGGCGCGCACGCGCCGGCCGAACCGCACGTGCATTGACCGCTCCGCGCCGGCGGCTGCGCACGCGGCTGCAATCCACATGCCGCTCGCGGTTTACGGCAATCCGGCGCGCCGTTACGCCGTTTTCGGAATTGCTGCAGGAAGAACGGCAAATTTGTGCACCGGCGTCGCGCTGGCAACTCGATGCTATGTTTTTTTGTCGACAGGCGCGCGAAGGCATCGCAATATTTCGTCATCGGGGAGTCGGGTCCATGGTCGAATCGCTCAAGCGTTCCGTTTCCGGATTGGAGCCGCCGATTTGCACGCATTGCGATGTGCAAATGGTTTGGTATCGCTCGATCCGCACATCCGCTGAGTCGGACGATATCGTGCATTATTTCCAGTGCGCGAATTGCAATCGCATCGGCGAGATCAAGACCAAGCTGAGCGAGCAGGGCAACGGGCAAGCCCCGCCGCCGCCGAAGTCGGGCAAGGCGCGGCGGCTATTGCCCATTTTTGCTAGGCCGGAGCTTACGGCACCACCAATTCCACCCGCCGGTTGAGCGCGCGGCCGTCCTCGGTGGCGTTGGAGCCGACCGGCGCCAGATAGCCGATGCCGGCAGTGAACAGCCGGCCGCGCGAAATCTGATACGAGCGGATGAGCGCTGCCGCCACCGCTTCGGCGCGTTGGCGCGACAGCGTCATGTTGTGCTGGTAGGTGCCCTGGCTGTCGGTGTGGCCGACAATGAACACTTTGAGCGCCGGCTCGCCGCGCAACAGCTTGGCCATTTCGGCGAGCGTCGGCGCGCTCTTCGGCTTGATGGTCGCCTTGTCGGTGTCGAAATAAATGCCGTAAAGCGCGATGTGACCTTTCTCGCCCAAGCCCTTGGCCATGGCGGCGGCGTCGACCATCTTGTTCTTGATCGCGCCGACCACGGCCACCACCAATTGCGTGGTGATCCGGTCGTTGTTCTTGCTGGTGATGACGGAGGCGTAGATCTCGCGCCCGTTGTCGCTTTTGTGGCCGGCGTAATAGCGGTAGTTGAAGCCGTCGACCCACATCTGCGGGATCGGCAGCACGTCGACGGCTTCCGAGAATGGAATGCCGCCGCATTGCTCGGTCTCGCAGGCGAGCAGGGTCTGGAAGCCGGCCTTGGCAAGCTGCATCTCGAAATTGTGCGAGACTTCGAGAATCGAGGGACCGGCGCCGGTGCGGTAGGCGATGCGGGTGATCTTGCCCTCGATGCGGCGCGCATCGGTCGGCTTGCCGGCCTTGAACGGCGCTGCCTGCAGGCGCGCGGCGTCGAAATCCTTCACCTGATAGCCGGTGATCACGCTGCCGCCGAAGCGGCCGATGCCGGGATAATCGCGCGATCCCTTGACGTCGCGCGTCTGTGCCTGCGCGGACAGCGACGTGACGATGGCAAAGACGACAGCAAGCGCGGCAGTCGATGATCGCATGGCGCAAACCTTTCTTAGCGTCCGAATCCCCGGCGGCGATTATGGCGAGCGGCGCTGGGCCGGCCAAGAGCGGCAGATGTACCCGTTGGCGCTGCCATCAGCGCTAATTTTTGCTTGCAACGGATGTGTCGGAAATGCGTCAGTGCTGCGTTGAGGCCGCGTCATTGCCCGTGCCTTGTGCGATTGCCGCCGCATTTGGAATCAGTTGCGCCAATTTGCGACAGCGGCACGACATTGCGCATGAGTTCATACGCATGGAGCACATGCCGGAAGTGGCCTACTGATCGCACCGAATCCGCGTATATTGCACTGCAACAACAATAAGAAAATGCACGGGAAACGCCTTGGTGGCTCTGCAATGGAGATCGACACCATGGCTATCGCCCGCTCCGCGCATTTGCTGCGCGACTTCGCGTTTCCCAAGACGCAAACCGAACGCGTCACCCCCGGTTTTTGGCGCCGCCTGTTCTACGCCATGATCGAAGCGCGCCAGCGCCAGGTCGACCGCGAGATCGCCCGCTATCTCCGCAGCTGCGGCGGCAAATTCACCGATCAGGCCGAGCGCGAGATCGAAGAGCGCATCCTCGGCTCCGGCACGCGCTGGTGAAAGCAACCGAACAGCCGAACAAGCAAGAACAACAGGAGATTGAGACTGATGTCCACGTTACCGATTCGCGCTTCGCACCTCACGCCGAGCTGGTCGTTTCCCAGCTTCGCGCGCTTCGTCGCCCTGGTGGCGACGGTGTTCGAAGTTTTCGCCGAGGCGCAGCAGCAGGCCGCCGAAGCGCAACGGCGCTATGGCTGCATGGACTGGTGAGGCGATTGCTTCAGCCGCCTTCCACGATGCGCATGTCGCGCACGACGCTGTCGGCGCCGAGCGTATTAAGCGCTTCCGTGTAGGCGGGCGTATCGTGGGCGGCGAGCGCCTGGTCCAGGCTGTCGAATTCAATCAACACCACGCGCTCGTTCATGCCGGCCTCATAGGTCTTGGCCGGCTTGCTGCGGATCAGAAAGCGTCCGCCGGCGGCGGTAAGCGCCGGAAAGGCTTGCTTGGCGTAGGCTTGCCATTTTTCAGGATTTTTCACCGAACGATAAGTCACCACCCAATAGGCCTTCGGCATCGCGGCGCTCCTTGCTTGTTTTGCTCACTCCCGTGGCCGGGACTTTAGCGCGCCCAATTTATTTCGCCACTGCGGGTATTGCTGGGGACCTAGGCTACGTTGCGTTTGCCCTTTTCTGATGTCAGGCGAAGTGCTTCAGGCGCTTTCCCGGAAGCAGATCGTAAGGGGATCGCCATCCCGGTAGTTTGGCCAAACGGCCGAGCCATGCGTGAACAGATGTATGACTGACGGCGAGGTCATATCCTGTTTCGTCATTCGGATATGAAAGGTACGCCACCATCGAAAAATCAACGATCGTGGGCTGTGGGCCGACGACATAATCACGGTCTGCGAGATGCCGGTCGAGAATAGTAAGGTAGTCGTCGATGCGCCTACGATAAAAGGCGAGCACATTCGGATCAGGATTTTGAGTGAAGGTCCGTTGATAGCGATAGGTCGCCATGTAGCCCGTAAGCTTGTGATTGTCCCAAAATAGCCACCGTAAAATCTGATATTTATCTTCGGCATTGTCGCCGCCAAAACGGCCATAGCGCTCGGAAAGCCGTAACAGTATTGGTGCGGTCTGCGTCAAACGTGTGCCGTCTTCTTCTAATACGGGGATTTCGCCCATCTCGTTGACCGTCGCTCTCCACTCCTTAGTGCGCGTCACGCCGCCACCAAAATCAGTCCAAACTGGCGTGAAGGCTTGGCCACACATCGTGAGCATGAGGGCAAGCTTGTAGCTGTTGCCCGATTCAGGAAAATAATGTAGCCGGTAGGTCGTCATTGGGGTCAATTCTCCAAGCCGAGAGCCGCTCGGAAAAATGTGGTCCAGCTTGCGCGTCTGCAAGTGGCCTGATGCAGCACCAAACAACGATTATGAGTCCACGCCCTACCGCGCGTTCGCGCTATCGCCGGAGTCAGGCTGATAGGATTCCGGCACCGCAACCGACGGATCGCTGGGGTCGGGCGTTTCGCCGGTGACCATGGCGCCGACCGGCGCGGTGGCGGCGAGATCGAATTCCATCTTTTCCGGCGCACTCAACGAGGGCTGCACCCTCACGCGATACAGCACATAGACGGCGAGCTGCGCTTGCGCGCACGCGGTGAACAGAAACAGCGAACGTGGCCCGAGCGCACCCATCAGCGCCGAGGCAAGTAGCGGTCCGATCACCGCGCCCAGTGCGTTGGCGAGCAATATGGTGGCGGCCGTCGGCACCATGTCGCTCACCGGCGTCTTGTCATAAGCATGCGCGGCGGCGAGCGAGTAGCAGGGCAGGGCGAGCGCGCCGAACATCAGCCCGAATATCAGCAGCAGCAGGCCGGAGGCCGCCAACAGCCACAGCAGGAAGCCGACGATCGTGGCGCCGGCGAGCAGCGCGAGCAGCACCAGACGACGATCGACGCGATCGGACAGACGCCCGACCGGCCATTGCGCGATCGCGCCGGCGAGCGTCGCCGCGCTCATGAACAGCGCCACTTGTGCGGTGGAAAGCCCACTGCCGACTGCCGACAGCGGTCCGAGGCCCCAGAACGCGCCGTTGCTGACGCCGACCATGAAGCTTGCCACCAGCCCGACCGGCGCCGCACGATACAATTGCACCGGCCGAAAGCTCACGATGGTGATCGGCGCCGGTTGTGCCGAGCGGGTCAGCGCCACTGGCACGATGGCGAGCGAAGCGAGCATCGCGGCTACGATGAAATCGCCCGCTTCCCGCACCGGGTAGAGCGTCACCAGCAATTGCCCGACCGTGAAGGCCGCGAAATTCACAATGACATAAGACGACATCACCAGCCCGCGGGTTTCGTTGGTGGCGCGGTCGTTGAGCCAGCTCTCGATCACCAAATAGAAACCGGCGAGACAGAAGCCGTTCACCAGCCGGAACGCGGTCCAGGCCAACGGCTCGCTGTGCAGCGGATAGGCAAGCCCGACCACGACGGCGAGCGCGACCAAAGCGGCGAAGGCGCGGATATGGCCGGCGCGCATGATCAGGTAGGGCCCCAGCAGGCAGCCGCCGACGAAGCCGAGATAATAGGCCGAGCCGATCAGGCCGAGCGCCGGCGTGCTGAAGCCGTCGGCCGTGCCGCGCAGCGGCAGCAGCGTAAATTGCAGCCCATTGCCGGCGAGCAGCAGGGCGACGCCAAGCAGCAGCGAAGCGATCGGGCGCAGATTGGTCGGCATGCATGCTCCGGGTCGACGCGCCCGCCCATAACGGGAAACGCCGACCGTACCAAGATGGATCAAACGGCCTGGGTCAACAGGTCGCGTGCGCCGGCGGAACCGTCGAGCAGGCGCAGCAGGCGCCGCTTCACCTTCCAGCCACTGGGGGTGCGCACGAGTTCCCAGCGGTTGACGCCGCAGCGGTGGATGCGGAACCCGCTCGATGTGCCGTGGCCGGAAATTGCCATTGGCGGCGCGCCATGATGCGGCGTGACGATTTGCAGATAGGAAATCGCGACCGCCGTGTCGCCGTCGAGTTCGATGCGCGGGAGACCTGAGAAATGGCACAGGCCGCCGGCGATCGCGGCCCGATGCTCGGGTGTGCGCACGACGGCGGCGATCGCCTCGCTGCCGTCGATGCTGTTGCCGTAACCGAGATCCATCACGCCGTCGGGCGTGAATGCGTCGCGGTAATAACCGTCGCTGCCGCTGTCGGCGGCGGGCGGGTGGCTGGCGATCAAATGGTAGATCGCGAGTTTGTCCTCAATCGCGCGCAGCCTGTCTTCGATGGAGTCTTGTGGCATGGAAGCCTCCCGGATCGAACGGCCGGGAAGCCTACATGCCTTCCGCGCGGACGGCGACCGCTAGTTGGCCTTGTGCGTGTAGTAGTCGGCCCAGGCCAGGCTTGCGGCAAAAATCAGGAAAGCCGCGGTCACTCCGACAACAACCCAGGCGGTCTCGGCTGGCATGATTCTCTCCCCCCGTTTGCCACGCGCGAATGCTAGGGGCGAGTTCCGTCGCAACCTTGATCTGAATCAACGCGCGATCAGCCGCGTTCGGCTTTGCCGCGGCGCCTCGAACGGTCCGATTGGTTAGAACTGCTTGCGAACGCTCTCGGGCGGGTTGGCGCTTGGCTTGAACCCAGTGCTGGGATCGACTCGATCCGGCTGTTTGAGTGGCGGCTTGACGTGGCGCGCATAGCGCGCGCGCAAGCGCTGGATTTCCGGCTTCGTCATTTCACTCTCGCGCGGCGGCTGGCGCTGCAGCCTGATAATGGGCGGCTGCTCCGGCGTTTGCGAGATCGGCAATTCGAAGGACGAGGTTTCGCCGATGTCGAGCGGGAGCACCGAGCCCAGTTCGGCAGGGATGGAGGCTGTGTTGTCCTGTGCGTCGGAATCGCGCGACTTGTCCGGCAACTCGGCGATCGTGCCGGGTGAGGGCGCTGTCTCGGTTCGCGTCGGCCGATCGGGCAAATCGCGCAGCCGGCCGATTTCGTGCGCGCGCCGGATCGCGGCGAGCATGAGGAATTGCCGCCATTCCGGATGATCGGCGCGCGCGATCAGCGCGCCGCGTGCCGATGTAGCGCGCGGTGCAAAATGTGAGCGCGATCCATCCGGCGGACTAAGCGCCAGTCCCAGGATCGCGATAGCAAGGAGAACGCAGCAGGCAGGAAGCACCCGAAGTATCGGCAGCATGGTTTGTGGATAACTGAGTCGGAGAAAATGCAAAAGCGGAGGCGCAAGCCCCTTTCGGCGCAATCGACCGCCGCAATGCACGCAGGACGAGTTCGCGACGCGCCCGGCACGGAGAGGCCGTGACAGGCGACTGGGCGGTTGCTAGGAAGCGACTATCAAAAAACGTCGCGGGGGAAGCGTCATGTTCAAAAAGCCGAATTGTCCGGTCATCGCCATTGAGGAGCATTATTGGGATGCGGAATTGGTCAAGCACTACACCGGCTCCGAGGCCGCCCGTGGCGGCGAGACCGAAGAGCGACTTTACGATCTCGGCGCTCGCCGCCTGAAGGAAATGGACGAGGCCGGCATCGATATCCAGGTGATTTCGCACGGCGCGCCCTCGACCCAGAAGCTCGGGCCCGACATCGCCGCGACGCTGACGCGCGAGGTCAACGACCGCCTGGCCAAGGTCTGCGCCGCCAATCCCAAGCGCTTCGCCGCGTTCGCCGCGCTGCCGACGGTCGATCCGGCCGCCGCCGCCGACGAACTCGAACGCGCCGTCAGCAAGCTCGGTTTCAAGGGCGCGATGATCCACGGTACCTCAAACGGCGAATTCCTCGACGGCAAGAAATACTGGCCGATCTACGAGCGCGCCGAGAAGCTCGATGTGCCGGTCTATTTTCACCCCGCACTGCCGAATGCGCAGGTGACCGAAATCTACTATCAGGACTATGCCAAGGACTTCCCGCTGGTGGTTCGCCCCGCCTGGGGCTTCACGGTGGAGACGGCGACGCAGGCGATCCGGCTGGTGCTTTCCGGCGTTTTCGAGAAGCACCCCAAACTGAAGGTCATGCTCGGGCATTTTGGCGAGACGCTGCCGTTTTTGGTCTGGCGCATCGACTCGGCACTCAGTCGGCCGGGTCAGAAGCCGATGAGCTTCCGCGACATCTTCTGCGGCAACTTCTATGTCACCACCAGCGGCTTCTTCTCCAACCCGGCGCTGCTCTGCTGCGTGATGGAGATGGGCGTCGACCACATTTTGTTCGCGGTCGACTGGCCGTTCGTGATGAACCCGCCGGGGGTGGAATGGATGAAGGATGTGCCTCTCAGCGACGGGGACAAGGCAAAGATACTGAGCGGCAACGCCAAGCGGCTGCTGAAGATGTGAGTGAAGAAGTTGTCATGGCCGGGCTTGTCCCGGCCATCCAGGTCTTCAAATTCTGCGAGGCAAGCAAGACGTGGATGCCCGGCGCAAGGCCGGGCATGACGACAGAGAGGTCGTCAGCCGGCCCGATGCTGCCGATAGTATTCGGCGTCCTCGGCCGACTGCTTCCAGCCCGGATTGCCGCGCCATTCGACATGGCGCGAGGCCATGTCGGTGCCGTAGCGCACGCGGAACAGGAGCGTGCGCTCCGGCCCGTTCTCGTATTCGTGCACTTCGCCGGCCGGATGCACCACGAAGGCGCCGGGCTTGACCGGCACGGTTTCCGTCGGCGTGCGCATGGTGCCGCCGCCGGAAAAGCAGAAATAGATTTCGGTAGCGCCCGGGTGGCAGTGATTGGGGCTGATCTGGCCGGGCTCCCAGCAAGCGACGGTGACGTCGCCGTCGGCGACTTTGCCGAGGATTTTCTCGACGTGGTGCTTGGGATTCCACTCTTGCTCGCGTGCGAGGTCAAAGACGTGCATAGCCTGTGTTTCTCCGGTGGCGACGAGGGGAGAGCCTAGCAGGCGCGGGGCGATTGCGCACCGCCCGCGCGCATTGATAGAAGGTGACGTCGCGTTGCGTCGGGCCCGTAGCTCAACTGGTTAGAGCCGACCGCTCATAACGGTCTGGTTGGAGGTTCGAGTCCTCCCGGGCCCACCACGCACTCCCGCGCGAACCGAGATTTCCTGAGGTTCGTCGAATAGCCCCGAATTGGCGGCGTCCGTCGCGAGCGATTAGTCTCTGAAAGCCCGTCTCTGGATTGGGAAGGCCATTTCGGCACCTTTGTCTCTGCGTCGCGAAATCCCGTTTCCCGGAAATTGGGACCGCCGTCGGCAGAGACTGGTTCGATAGCCGCGCTTACTTAAGGCGAGAGGCCGAGCATCTGGCGCTGGCGAGACCACTCACCTGGGAGATCGCAGAGGCGCGCTACGCCCATTCCATGGGGCAGTCGGCCATCGATAGCTGCTTTGACGAGATCGGGTGCCAAGAAGGCAAGTGAGATTGTCATATTGACTTTCCGAACGCTGCACGCCTCTCGCGTAGCGATAGCTTCTGTCGTTGCCGCTGGGTCCGCGAGGAGTTCGTCAAGCCAACGCCGCCCGCGTACGATCGCTGCGATCAGGGTCGCTCGCGTCTCGGAGCGTATCGGACGAATGCTTTGAGGCAGTGAACCGGCGGGCAGAAGAATCTCGCGGCGGCGCGTTGAAAATGCCTTTTGCCACGGCACGCGAATGACGACATCTCCTGTCGCCGACGACCGACCACCCGCCTTGAGATCTTTGGCGAGCCGGATAATCAACCGCTTAGATTGAACGTCGACGCGGGCAAGATGAGTGTTGATCAGGGCCCGGTCATCTATCGGCGCCGATAGTTTGAGATGGGCTCGAACGGACCGGACGATTAGCGTCTCGATCGCGGCCGCCGGAACCCGAGGTATTGATCCGGCTTGCTCGGGCAAGCCATCGAGGAGGGCGGACGATAAGTAGTAGCGGTACTTGACGCCACGCTTGCGGGCATGGCTCGGCCTCATCCGGCTACCACGGTCATCGAAGATGCGACCGATCAACAGGGCCTCGGACTTCAGCTTTGATGTTATGTGGCTATTCAGCTGGTTGTTGAGCTTGGCCTGGACGGCATCGAAGAGATCCCGATCGACTATGGCAGGTTGCTCCCCGGCCAGGACCTCGCCCTTAAATGCCACCTCTCCAATGTAAAACCTATTGCGAAGCAAGTGAGCGAGTGGGCCGCGGGTGAACGGAATGCCGCCGACCGTCTTCCCGTTCTTCAGCGTGCGGATCTTGGAGACAATGCCGCGCTTGCGCAGGTCGGCCATGAGCAGGTTGAGGCTGCCGAGCTTGAAATAACTGCGGAAGATCGCTCGGACCCACTCAGCCTCAGCCTTATTGACAGTTATTTTGCGGTCCTTGGTGTCATATCCCAATGGCGTCATGCCGCCGACCCAGAGGCCCTTGCGTTTGGACGCGGCAATTTTGTCGCGGATGCGCTCGGAGGTGACCTCGCGTTCGAACTGGGCAAACGATAGCAGCACGTTCAATGTAAGCCGGCCCATGGAGGTAGTCGTATTGAATTGCTGGGTCACCGAGACAAAGGATACGTTGTGTCTATCGAATAGCTCGACGAGCTTGGCAAAGTCGGCCAGAGAGCGGGTCAGCCGGTCGACCTTGTAGACCACGATCACGTCGATTTTGCCGGCCCGGATATCCTCCAGAAGACGCTGCAGGGCCGGCCGGTCGGTGTTGCCACCGGAGAAGCCGCCATCATCATATTTGGCTCGAAGCAGCTTCCACCCGGCACGGGCTTGACTGCGGACATAGGCCTGTGAGGCTTCGTACTGGGCGTCGAGCGAGTTGAAGTTCTGCTCGAGCCCCTGATCGGTGGAGACGCGGGTGTAGATTGCGCAGCGAACCGCTTTGGCCGATTCGGTCTTCATGGCCTTCATCGTGACATCCCTTTCGTGGGCTTGTCGCGTAGGCCAAAGAACTTCGGTCCGTTCCAGCGGGTGCCCGTGATGGCGAAGGCGACCTTGGTAAGGCTGGGGTAGGACCCGCCGTTCCAGGCAAAGCCACCAGCCAGCACCGTAACGCGGTGCATCTGACCGTTCCATTCACGACCCAGCACGGTGCCGGGCTTTAAGCTGACGATACGCGTGCCCAAATCGACTGCACGTTGTCCTGCATCCTCAGGTGATCCTGAACGATCAAGGATGCGTTTGCACTCACCATCCAGGTCGCCCAACTGATCGGCCTGAAGGCGATAGGCGAGAACACGGAACAACAAGTGTCGGGGCAGGTGAGGGGGCGGTCGTCGCTTCAATATGGTGTGCCAGCGCCTGCGAAGACCGGCGACGTCGAGATCATGCAATTGCGCAATCTCGACGCCGAGCGTCTTCTGATCCCGCGCCGCAGGACTGATCTTCACGCGCGGCATTGGTTTGCTCAGCGCGACCGGCGCTTGGCTTGGTCACGCCGAGCCTGTCCGGCCTTTCCACCGGCGATCCGATAGACACAACGGCCGTCCACCTTCTGCGAGCTGAGCTTCAGCTTGAACCGCTTGCGAACCACACCAGCGAGGAAGCCGCGCACCGAGTGTTGCTGCCAGTCAGTAGCCTTCATCATCGCGGCAATTGTGGTTCCGGTGGATGATTGCAGCATCGCGATGACGCGAGCTTGCTTGGAGCCAGGTTTGGGCTCCTTGGCCTTAAGTACTGGCGGCTTAGCAGCAGGAGCAGCAATTATTGACGACGCAGAAGGTCGCCTATTCGGAGATCGTGACATTGAGATCCTCCATTCGGTTCGGCGCGGTCTCGCGCCGCACCACCGAAGCCCCACCTCGGCGATGAAGCCGGCGGGGCAGGATCCCAGAGCACGTCAAAAGCCCGGAACTGGACAAAGTACCGCTCTGTTTGCCGAGGATTGCCAGTCCTTTCTGGATAATCTTATTGCTGGTTTGGGCCGGTCCTGAGCATCTTGGACCCGCTGACTCTTAATCAGCGGGTCCAAGGTTCGAGTCCTTGCGCGCCCACCATTCATATCAAAGACTTAGCTGGAAAAACGGAATGGTAGGCGCCGGCCCAAGCCAATGGGGTAATCAGTGGGGTAACAATTCACCGTGCCGAGGTTTCCAAATGTGCATTGGGCGGCCGAAAGCGCAACGCGAGTACCGCGGCGGGTCGGCAAGCTAGGATCTCATACGAGACGGGGCCAAAAGCGTTGGCCATATCAGCGCCAACACCTGAGCCGATAGAGCACCAGACTACGAATCTGGGGGTCAGGAGTTCGAATCTCTTCGGGCGCGCCACTTTATCACACATAGGCCGCCTCTATAGATTCATTTTGACGCGCCATTGACGCTGTGAATTTGATATTGGCCTCAACCGACCTGTGAATTGCGCTGGCGAACGCTCACCACTGAGGGATAAGCGATCGTCACCTGGACGCGGTCCAATGTTGCCTCTAACCTGAACCGGGCCTCAAGCACGTCACCAAATATCGCGCGGCCGGCGCCGTTCAAGCGTCGGCCGTCCGAATTTGTCGCCGTGGGGTGGCAGCCACGCCTATTTTGCGATGGCCTTTTCGTATGGGTAGATCACCTCGCCGCTCTTGTATTGCGGCGGATAAATGATCACCTCGGTCGTCGGATCGCGGAAGTCTTCGATGTTCTTGCCTTTGATGTTTTGGAATTGCGCCGCCAGCGTGCGCTCTTTGGTCCACTCGCCCTGTTCGTTGAACTGGACCTCGCCGACCACCGTCTTGAACGTGGCCTTGTGCATGTAGTCGGCAAGCACATCGTCATTCAGGCTCTTGGTGGCGGCGATAGCCTCGCCGAGCACTTGCAGATCGGCATAGGCCCACACCGGCATATAGTAACCGAGCGGATCGGTCCCGGCAGCCTTGGCGCGCGCCTGATATTTCTTCAGCAGTTCCAGCGAGCCGGGGAATTCCATCGACTTGACCGGCAGCCAAGTCTCGTAGTTGACCACGCCATTGAGCAGCGGGCCAAGCTGGGTCTTGAACACCGTCGCCTGTAGGCCGACCATCGCGCCGCCCCACATCTTCGGCTTGAAACCGACCTCGTGCATCGCCTTGACCATGCCGACGGTATCGAGTGGGTAGGAGCAGATCACCAACAGATCGGGATTTGTCGCCTGGATCGCGCGCACGACCGACGTGAAGTCGACGGTGGATGGCGGGTAGCTCTTGTCGTAGACGACCTTAAATCCTGACGTCTTCGCGTTCTCTCGTGCGCCTTCGCAGGCGTTGTGGCCGAACTCTGCGTCCGCGGACGCCAAGGCGATGGTTTGTGGCTTGGGCTTCTGAACTTCGGCCACCTTGAAGAATCCCCGCGTGAAGGCCGGCTTCGGCGTCGGGCCGTTTGGGATCATCGAGAAGTATCTTTTGTAATTGAACTTCTCATTGATGCCGGTCCCGAACAAACTGACGAAAAGCTTATTTCTTTCGATTGCGGTCGGCATGGCCGCGGCGATTTGGGTCGAGGCATAGCCGCTGACGATCAGATCGACCTTGTCGACATCAAGCAGCTTTGCGTAGATGGTGGGAACATGTGCCGGACTGCTTTGATCATCATAGTAAATGAGCTTGACCGGCCGGCTGAGCAGCCCGCCTTTGGCATTGATGTCGTCTTGCCAAATCTGCATCGCCACGAGCGACATTTTGCCGTTGGCGGCGAGTGGCCCGGTGAGTGCTATGCCAAAACCGATCTTGATGAGGTCGGCGGCCTTCGCCGGAACCGTGCCGAACAACAGCGTGGCGGCAAACACTGAGACCGCTATTCGGCTTACGCTGAGCCATTGCGATTTCTTTGACATTTCCATCCCCTTCGTTCGCGTTCCAGGATGCCGCGTGAAGACCGAATATCTTGGTTGGTAGCATCCGGTGCCAGGAATGCTATTTGGCGCGTAGCCGGGCCGGCTTGCGAAAAATCAAGCCGATGATCAGATGCGTCTGAGGAGCCGGGTTGCTGCTTCGAGGCGCGGCAATTCTTGGCCCGAACGCGAACTGGCACAATGTCCGCTTTCACGCCGCTGTCGAGGCATGAATAGACGCAAACGCGAAAATCGAATTTCGACAGAAGCTACCTAACGATCGCCGTTCAGAATTAAAGAATTCTGGAGCTATAAATAGCTTGGTGAATTCTTCAGAATGGCAAGATTTCAATAATCACAGCCTGCGCGATATTCTCTGCTGAAAAAATATATTGGAATTACACCTCGTGGATCGGTGCGAAAAATCGCAAATCAGATATTGCGATTGACTTAAATCAAGGCGAAGAGCGCAGTAGAGCCTTGCTAATTATTGCAGTTGCTGGGCGGTGACCGGGTCATAGAATGATTTGCACCTTGATTTTCAACCGTCGCGTTTGCGGCTTTTTGCATATTCAGTTAACTCGCAGCAGCAGGGAATTTCGAACCAGTGTATTCAGAGTTGCAACGGGAAACATGAATATGGCGAAGTGACAAAGTATTCATCACCTGTGCCGTAACCAGCTCCAATCAACACGCCCTCGATGCGCCGCGCGCGCATTCTCCCGGTGACGCCGCAGGGAGGAATCGCCGACGCCGCAATCGGCGCCGCCGAGAAGCGAGGAGCGCGGTCGTCCACTTTGCATGCGCCGCAATCCGCAAGACGGCCAGCCGACCGCCGAAAGAACGCAGGCCTTCGCCGCAACTCCCTCCGAAAATGGGAGCTTGAGCGCTCGAACGTGGTGGTGGAACATCACCACCGGCGGTGCGCCTACCATGGCCATAGAGAAGCGCGTGGGGCCGGCGGCGACCTTCAAGCCGGAGGTCGCCTCACTCGATGTGGACCGCTGATCGATTTGGGGGCTACCCGATGATCCCGCGCTACAAGGGCAAATTCAAATACGACTGGGAGGAGCCGTATGTGGAAGGCTAACAGCAAGGCACGTGTCCTTCAACCCTTCCAGACATCAATACATCCTCACCACCTGCGCCGGAACGACACCCGTTTCGAGGATCGAGTGCTACGGAGCATCGGCCATCTCTACACGCTGCGCCACTTCCTCGACCGCGGCGTAGTCAAGCCGCCGCTGTTTGCGTGCCATCGGTGTTCGGCATTCTCGGCGGCATCGGCACGCATACCCGAAGATGTTATCCATGATGAAGCGCACCGCCGACCGGCTATTCAGGAACAACGATCGTTGGTCGGTGCTCGGCGCGGGCGAGCAATCGGATGCAGATTGTTCCGCCATGGCGGCCTCAATGGGCGGCAATGTGCACGTGGCATTCGAGGACCTCGCTGTAGATCGGCGCCGGCGAGCTGGCCGAGTCGAACGCGCGGCGGGTGCGGGCGAGGTGCACCGGATGCTCTCGAAGGCGCTGGGCCTTGATATCGCCTCGCCCCGACGAGGCGCGCGAAATCCTCTCGCTCAAGGGCGGAGGAGCGAGGTAGAGGTTGTCGGTCCAGCTTTCACTGCAGTTTCCGTTTTGAAAGTCTAGCCGCAACCAAATGAGGAAGGAAATGCC
>CAVSGT010000017.1:0-67750 GCA_963727555.1 uncultured Alphaproteobacteria bacterium
GCGGACCGGACGGCCACGAGGTCGGCCGCGGGCTGGTCGCCTATGACGCCGCCGACGCCGAGCGCATTAAGGGCCGCTCCTCCGCCGACATCCCCGCCATCTTGGGCTTCGCCGGGCGCGCGGGAATCGAGTCCCACCGCGACGATCTTGTTCTGGGCGGCGAGGACCGTTCGGAAGAACAAGTTGTGCGCCGGCGAGGTGCGGTGTGTTCGGCCAACATCTCCCGCAAGAAAATCGAGAAGACGAAGATGTTCGGCCGCCGAGCGCGACGTTTTGGCTCACGCGACGATTTGGCAAATTGCGCCGGGGCGCCGGACGGAGTCCACTCACGCGCATAACGTCGCCTGTGGCCGGGGGGTTGCCCCTTGAACACCCAAGCCCTGTTGCCGGCGGCGGTAGTCAAAGGCACGTCATGTGCCGGCGACGGTGAACTCTCCCCCAAGGGGCCTTCGGGCCCCTCTTTTTTTGCGCCAAGCTACAGCAATACCTTGCGTATTTGGCGGTCGGCCAATGGCCGAGCGCGCCGCTTTCAGCCGCTGACCGAGATCTAAGCGCGCCGCCTGCGGCGGCTGCGGCTGCGCCGGTTTGGCAGCGGCGCCGGTCGCGACGGCAAAGCCAGCGTCGTGCCGTCAGGAAATTCCAGATAGCGGCTATAGACTTGCACCTGGCCTTCGCCGCCGCGCCGGCCCTCGATCACGAATTTGGTGCCGACCGGAAACCGGCTGGGCAAACGCTTCGAAACGGACGCCATGACAACCTCCTAGCGACACCCTAGCCTGCCAATTCAATGTGTAGGTCAAACGACCCGTTCCCCGGTACCGCCAGTTATCCACGCTATCCCCAGGTAAAATCTTGCCGAAATCGGCAACCGGCCGCCGCCAAGCCATCTCGCGGCCGGCTGCCTGACATGATAGGAACCAAGCAGGATTGACGTTTCGATTGAGTGACGGACCCTCTCCGGCATGAGCGCGCCGCTAAAAAGCATTGAAGGGACAGGCGAAATCGCCGAATTGATGGGCGAGATGGGGCGCAGTGCGCGCGCCGCCGCCCGGGTTCTGGCGCTCGCCCCTGGCGCGCAAAAGGACCGCGCGCTCGACGCCATGGCCAAGGCCATTCGAGGGCAATCAGCCCGCATCTTCGCCGCCAATGCTGAAGACCTCGCCGAGGCCCGCACCAACGGCCTGAGCGGGGCCTTTCTCGACCGTTTGACGCTCGACGCTGCCAGAATCGAGGCGATTGCCGGCGGGATCGAGGTCGTGCGCGGTCTTGCCGATCCGGTCGGCGCGGTCACCGAATCCTGGACGCGTCCCAATGGCATGACGATCGAGCGGGTGCGGGTGCCGCTCGGCGTCGTCGGCATCATCTACGAGAGCCGGCCTAACGTGACGGCCGATGCCGGCGCATTCTGCCTGAAGTCCGGAAATGCCGCGATTCTGCGTGGCGGATCCGACAGTCTGCGCTCCAGTCGCGCCATTGTTGCCGCGCTCGCCGCAGGCTTGCGCGACGCAGGATTGCCGGAGGATGCGATTCAACTGGTGCCGACCCGTGATCGCGCTGCCGTTGGACTGATGCTGCAGGTCTCGATGGCGATATCGATGTGATCGTGCCGCGCGGCGGCAAAAGTCTGGTCGCGCGCGTTCAAACCGAGGCGCGTCTGCCGGTGTTCGCGCATCTTGAAGGCGTTTGTCACGTCTACGTCGACAAGGCCGCCAATCTGGACATGGCGAAGAAGATCGCGCTCAATGCCAAGATGCGCCGTACCGGCGTTTGCGGCGCTGCCGAGACGCTGTTGGTCGATCGCGCCGCGGCGGCGACGCTGCTTCAAGCCGCTGGTTGAAATGCTGATCGACGCCCGATGCGAGGTGCGCGGCGATAAAGCCGTTGTGCCGCTTGATGCGCGCGTCAAGCCGGCAAGCGAAGACGACTGGGGAACCGAATATCTCGACGCCATCATCGCCGTGAAATTGGTCGATGGGGTCGATGCCGCGATCGATCACATCAAGCGCTATGGATCGCATCATACCGATGCGATCGTCACCGAGGATATGGCAACTGCGGAGAAATTCCTCTCGCAGGTCGACTCCGCGATTGTGCTGCACAACGCCTCGACGCAATTCGCTGATGGCGGCGAATTTGGCTTCGGCGCGGAAATTGGCATCGCCACCGGCAAGCTGCACGCGCGCGGCCCGGTGGGCGTCGAGCAGCTCTCCACGTTCAAATACCGCATTCGCGGAAGCGGTCAGATCCGCCCGTGAGACGGTGAGCGCGCGCCATGAGACGCCGCCTTAAACCGCGATTAGCCGGGCGCCGAGAGCGCGCGCTGCCTCCTCATGCGCCCGGCATGAGGATCGGCCTGTTCGGCGGCACGTTCGATCCGCCGCATCTGGCGCATCTGGGTGCCAGGCTGCTCGCGCTCAAGCGGCTCAAGCTCGACCGCGTCTGGTGGCTGGTCACGCCCGGCAATCCGCTCAAGGACAGAGCGTGATCGGCCCGGTTGCTGAGCGCATCGCGCCGCCCGCAAGCTGGCGGAGCATACGCGCATCGATGTGACCGGTCTCGAAGCTGTCATTAAGACGCGCTATACCTATGACACGATAAGATGGCTCAAGGCCCGATGCCCACGAGACCGATTCGTCTGGATCATGGGCGCCGACAATCTGCGGAGCTTCCACCGCTGGCGGAGATGGCGTGGCATAGCGAAGCTGGTGCCGTTCGTGGTGATCGACCGCCCGGGCCCGCCTTTACGCCGCCGCCAGCGCAGCAGGCCAAGCGCTCTCCCACGCCCGCATCCCGGAATACGCCGCCGCTTGGCTGCCCTACCGCAAGCCGCCGGCATGGGCCTTCGTGCACGGCCTCAAGTCGCCGTTGTCCTCGACCGCGCTGCGGGCGTGCGCAAACGGCAAGACCGGCGCCGGCAAAACCGTCAAACCCAATGGTGGAAAGCAACGAAGCAAGTCGCTATCTTGAGTGGTGCTCCGGTGCGAACCGGGGCGGGTGCAACGAACGGAAAGGAAAAATCCCGCTGATCACCCCTGCAATCTCCGGGCGTCGTGTCGTATGCCCGGACCTGTCTCCCGGCGTCCTGCCGCCGAGAGATGCTTCGTCTTGTCCTCGCCAGTCTGGAAGAATCAAAGCCGAGGACAGCGTCACCATAGATCTCACCGGCAAAACCTCGATAGGCGATTACATGGTCGTAACCTGCGGCCGGTCGAAGCGCCATGTCGGTGCCGTTGCCGACCATATGGTCAAGGACCTCAAGAAGGCCGGCATCGGCGGCGTGCCGTCGAAGGCATGCCGCAATGCGACTGGGTGCTGATCGACGCGGGGGACGTGATCGTCCACGTATTCCGGCCCGAAGTGCGCGCCTTCTACAATCTCGAAAAGATGTGGTCGGGCGGGCGCACAGACGAGCGGCGCCGAAGCTGATAGCTCGGCGGCCGATGCGCATCATTATTGCTGCCATCGGACGCCTGAAACGGGGCCCGGAAACCGAGCTTTGCGAGCGCTATGTCAAGCGCGCTCGCAGACCGGCCGCAGCATTGGCGTGCGCGGCGTCGAAATCGTGGAAATCAGGGAAAGTCGCGCCGCCGAAGCCGGCAAGCGTATGCTCGAGGAATCGATCGCCCTCGCCAATATCGTTCCATAGGCGCCGCGATCGTGGTGCTCGATTCGCGCGGCGATAATTCGACAGCGTAGCTCTCGCCGCGCAACTGGCCCAATGGCGTAGCGAGAAACCCGGCCGTAGTGTTCATTATCGGCGGCCCTGACGGTCTGTGCCCAGCCTGCACGAAAAGGCCAAATTGATGCTGTCATTCGGCGCCGCGACCTGGCCGCACCAACTGGTGCGGGTCATGCTGCTGGAGCAGCTTTACCGCGCAGTCACGATCCTGTCCGGCCATCCCTATCATCGCGCCTGAAGCGGCCCGGGCGGTCGCGTTTTGGTCTTAATCGCCCCCCAAGAAGATGCCGCCACAATCTACTTGCCGTTCACCCCTGTGGGCTTAACTTGGCCACGATGATTTGCCCTACGGCCTTCCGCCGTTTCGATGCGCGCTTGGCGCTGGTCGCCGGATTAGGCCTAGCTTTGCCGCTGGCCTTTGCGCTCGCGGCCGAGAAGCCGGCGCCGGAGAGCAAGAGCGACAAGCTCCAGGCTATCCAGCAGCACAATCGCGAGCTCGAGGCCAACAAAGAACAACAGCGCAAATCGGCCGAAACCGAGGCTGAACTCAAGCACGAGATCGAGCAGATCGGCGCCGACCGCCGCAAGCTCAATAAGCAACTGATCGAGACCGCCGGACGCCTGCGCGATCTGGAACGCAAGGTTACGGAAAGCGAGACCCGGCTGCAGGCGCTGGATGATGACGAACGCGACCTTCACAAATCGCTCGACGGCCGCCGTGCCGTGATCGGCGAGGTGCTCGCGGCTTTACAGCGGGTCGGCCGCAATCCGCCGCCGGCGCTGATCGCTAGCCCCGAAGACGCGCTGCAGTCGGTGCGCACCGCCATGTTGCTCGGTGCGGTGGTGCCGGAAATGCGGCAACAGGTTGAAGAACTCGCCAATAACCTCAGCGAGCTGGTGGCGGTGCGCAAGAAGATCGCTGCCGAGCGCGACCAGCTCAAGAACCAGGTTGCCTCGCTCCACGGCCAGCGAACGCGCATGACCGCGCTGGTCGCTGCGCGGCAGAAACAGCAGGCCGCGCACGAGAAGGCGCTCGACGCCGAGCGCGCGCGGGCGACCCAGCTCGCCCACCAGGCCGACAATCTCAAAGATTTGATCGCCAAGCTCGAACAGAGCGTCGTGCGCGCCGAGCGCGAAGTCCCCCGCACCGACGCAAAGACGGCTTTGGCGGCGCTCCACGACCCCGGCCGAATGGCGCCGGCGGTCACTTTTGCCTCTTTGCGCGGGCGAATTCCGATCCCGGTTAATGGCGTGAAAATCAAGAAATATGGGGCGCCGGACGGCGTTGGCGGGCTGGAAAAGGGCGTATCCCTCGCCACCCGCGCGGGCGCCCAGGTGACCGCGCCGACCGACGGCTGGGTGGTCTATGCCGGGCCGTTCCGTTCCTATGGACAACTCTTGATCCTGAATGCCGGCGGCGGGTATCATGTCTTGCTCGCTGGGATGGAACGGATATCAGTTGATCTCGGACAGTTCGTGCTGACCGGGGAACCGGTTGCGGTAATGGGGAATGGTTCCCATGTTGCCGCCATTCTCGCGACTGGTTCCAGCCAGCCGGTGCTATACGTTGAATTCAGAAAGAACGGGGTTCCCGTCGATCCAGGCCCATGGTGGGCATCTGGCGAAGGTGCAAAGGCTCGTGGATGATGCGCAAAACTTCTCTCATTCTACTCGGCGCGGCGGCAGGGGCGGCGATTGCGCTGCTCGCTACACAACCTCGCCTCACCTTTGCCGGCGCGAGCGCCAAGGCGGCCGCGGCGGACACATACCGGGAGCTCAATCTCTTCGGTGACGTATTCGAGCGCGTACGCGCCGACTACGTCGAGAAGCCGGCAGACAACAAGCTGATCGAGACGGCGATCAACGGCATGTTGGCCGGGCTCGATCCGCATTCGAGCTACATGGATCCGAAAAGCTTCCGCGACATGCAGGTGCAGACGCGCGGTGAGTTCGGCGGCCTTGGCATCGAAGTCACCATGGAAGACGGCCTGATCAAGGTGGTGGCGCCGATCGACGACACGCCCGCCGCCAAGGCCGGCATCATGGCGAACGATATAATCACCAAGCTCGACGGCGAGCAGGTTCGAGGTCTCACGCTGAACCAGGCTGTCGAGAAAATGCGCGGCCCGGTGAACAGCAAGATCAAGCTGACCATCGTGCGCAAAGGCGCGGAAAAGCCGCTTGAGGTGTCCATTACCCGCGACATCATTCGCGTGCGCTCGGTGCGCTCGCATGTCGAGGGTGACGACGTCGGCTATATCCGCCTGACCCAGTTCAACGAGCAAACCACCGACGGGCTGAAGAAGGCGATCGCCAGCATCAAGTCCAAGGTGTCCAACGACAAGCTCAAGGGTTACATTCTCGATCTGCGCAACAATCCGGGCGGTCTGCTCGACCAGGCCATCTCGGTGTCGGACACGTTCCTGCAAAAGGGCGAGATCGTGTCCACGCGCGGCCGTAACCCGGAAGAAACCCAGCGGTTCGACGCGCGCTCCGGCGATCTCACCGGCAGCAAGCCGCTGATCGTGCTGATCAACGGCGGTTCGGCGTCGGCTTCCGAGATCGTTGCCGGCGCGCTGCAGGATCACAAGCGGGCGACCTTGATCGGAACCCGCTCGTTCGGCAAAGGCTCGGTGCAGACCATCATTCCGCTCGGCTCCGGCAACGGCGCCTTGCGGTTGACCACCGCGCGCTACTTCACGCCGTCCGGCCGCTCGATCCAGGCCACGGGCATCACGCCCGAAATCCAAGTGCTGCAGGACGTGCCGGACAGTCTCAAGGACAAGACCGACACCATGGGCGAGGCCTCGCTGCGCGGCCATCTCAAGGCCGAGGGCAAGGAGCAGACCGGCTCGCAAGCCTATGTCCCGAAGGACCCGAAGGACGACAAGGCGTTGAAAATGGCCGACGAGCTGCTGCGCGGCACCATAGTCAATTCGGCTTTCCCGCCGAATCCCAAGACGCCGGTTCCGAACTGAACGCGGTCAATCGAGACGACGTTGCTGCGGGGCGGCTTAACCAGCCGCCCTATTTTATTGATTTTATTACATAATTTACTGAACGAAGATATGAACCCCCGCCTAGACCCCGCCCGGTGCGTACGTGGACTACTCGGCCTGCAAGGCGCGCTGCTGGCGATAACGGGGACCGGGCGGGTGACGGGCCAAGGCGCTACCGAATAGGTAAGGTTACCGAATAGGGTTGAATTCGGTAGCGGTGCGAAGGTACCTCATCAGAGCGGTTTGCATTTGAGCCGATGTCCGTGTCTACTGATCAAATGTGAGCTGCTCATAAGATCGCGATCTGCCGAAGTCGCTTCCGACCAATAGTTGCAGCCACGATTGCCATCGGCACGCAAAACGGCCAGTCCGAACACTTCGACACCGCCGCCGTGATATCATGGGTGTTGCTGGCGCCCGCACAGATCGCCGTGCTTAAGGTCGATGGCCGGTCGATGTTCGCCAAACCGATGAGGGGCCACAAGCATGAAATTTACGATTTCTATTTGCGCGGTCGCGATGTCGCTGATTTTTGTTTCCGGACACGCGGCCCTTTCGGGACCGAACGATGCGCCGCTCGTTGCAGGGCAAAAGGCGGGCTTCTCGCGGCCATTGATCTTGGCGAATAGTCAGCTGAGCTGCCCAACCGCAAAAAGTCAATGTGAGGACAATTGCGGCAACGGCGATCCTCCAAATTGCCAATCGATGCCGGGCGGCTGTGGCGCGCAAAAGCCGACGCCAAAGTGGAAGCGCTGCATCGCCCGCTGCCAGGAAGTGTTCTCAGCCTGCTAGCGCGAGCACCTGTTGGCACGTCCACCTTTAGCAAAATGCCTTGCTGCATGTGGTGAGGCGCGTTTTCAAGGGCAAGACCATTCTTAGGCGTGTCGGTGAGGAACCAATCACGCCCTTTCACGTTAGGAAGCCAGCGCGTATGGCATCGTTCCGAAACGTTTACAGGTCAAGCAATCCGATTGGGAGAGGTAACGCACTTGCATTTTAAAATCGTCGTTTCCGTGATGGTTTGCGGCATGCTGACCGTCGCGGCACAAGCCTCCGCCCAAAGGTTCTATGGAGCCCGTGACGCACAATATGTGACATCATCCAAAAATTCGGCAGTGATCCAATACATCGTTTGTCTGGAAGATGCCGTCGGTTCGATGGCACGCAATGTCAGCATTCCGGATGCCCTTGCCGGTGCGGAAAAAAGTTGCCAGCGCTGGGCGCGAAGACTTCCCAACACACGCGGTGAACCAAACGCCGAAGATATCCGACAGTCGATCTTGGAATGCGGCTTTCGGCCTGGCGATGCCAGCCCCGATGCGGGCTGCGGGAAAGTCACACATAGCGGCAACAACAATGCAACCAACATAAGCAGCGCTGCGCGGCCCGGCATCCGGACGGCACATTCAGATCAGGTCGTGCTCACGCCAACTGTCATCGAGGTCGGCGAATGGGCCCATGGGATCGCCTTTGACGGGAAGTGGCTGTGGGCCGCCGAGAGCGGCCAGCGCACGATTGTAAAGATCGACTTGGCCACTGGCAAAGTCGCCGAGCGCATCAAGGTTGGGCGATTGCCGACCGATATCGTTTCCACTGGCGACGGCAATGTCTTCACAATGGTTGCCACCGACAAGTTTATCTGGAGTCAAACCGGAGGTACTCGCCGCCGAACACTGACCAGGTTCACCGGATGCCCAGAAGCGATGATCGACGATGGGCAGGACTTGTGGGCCTTGACGCTTCCCGAATGCGCTTCCGACAAGAGCCGCGTGATCCGGATCGATCCGCATAGTGGCCGGCAGACGAAGTCATCGATTTTGGGCAAGAATGCGACAGCCCTCACCTCTCAAGGCACCCAAATATGGGTTGCTCATGGGAGTGAGCCCGCACTCACGCTTGTCGATCGGACGTCGCTGAAAGCAACTCCAATAAACGCTGGCGGCGCATCGTTTTGGTCCATAACCAGCAATTCACGCAATGTGTTTGCTGGTGGGCGCGTTGACGGCAGCAGCGATGACGGGCTCATTGTTATGTTTGATCCGGTTACTCTGGCCGGCCTCCACCGGGCGTCCCTGCCGCAGCGGATCGCAGAGATCATTAGCGACGAAGACCATGTCGTGGCCGTCGGCGACAAGGGTGGCATCTGGGTGTTTTCGGCCCGAGACCTCACGTTGCAGCGGACCATTACTCTGAGTACGGGTCGGCTAGAACCGCGTGCGGTGATGTTCAATGAAGACGCGCTTCTGATCTCGAGTAGCAGATACCGCGGTGAGAACGGCGCAGTGTTCGTCATCGGCAATTGGCGCCCGGAGCTGCAGCAGACCAGCGCGCCCGACCCGGTCGCCCCCGACCCCGGTCAACGGATATCTCCCAGCTTCGATTGCGCGGCGGCTAATTCCGCGGCCGAGCGGGTGATCTGCGCCAACAACCAGCTTGCGTCACTCGATAGGGCGCTGGGCGCCGAATATGAGATGGCGGTCCGCAACATTACATCGCCGGCCGTCGGCGGCAGCGTTGCCGATGTGCTGGCGTTCAAGAAGGAACAACGCACGTGGCTTCGCGACCGGGACGCGTGTCGTGGCGATGAGGACTGCTTGTTTGCTGCCTACCAGTCGAGACTGAAGGTGATCGAGAAGTTGAACAAGGCGGAGTAAAATCCGAGGAAGCAATTCTTAAACAAATATCACATGAAGGGATATAAAATGAATTTACGGAAAAGCAGAATAATATCGTTGATCACCATGGTCGCCGCGTTGGCATTCTTAAGTCCGGCATCAGCACGTACAGATCTCTCGTGGGGATCGAAATGCGAAGGGACAAGCGAATGTTCCGGTAATTTATCATGTCATTACATTTGTAAATGTCCGTACGGCAGATTCATTAAGATGGTTGTCAAACTTTGTGTACGTCACATGTATTCAGGAGACGTGTAAGTGCGAAGATAACGCTGGGCCGTCCAGGTAAACGAATTGGTGAAGCTCATCTGCGGAATAAAGGCTGTCGGTGATATGCGGTTCAGACAGTATGGTGTCGGAATCGATTGTGGACAGGCATTGGTGTCAAAATCATATAAATACTTATCGTGGATGTGGTCGATACAACGATAATTTTAGACAAAATGGGAGAAGAAGTGTCGTGTTTGTAAAAATTCAAGGCCTCTATCATACGGCCTACGTGAGCTGTCTTCGGCATAAACCGATTTCGGTTACCCTCGACGGATCGCTTTTGCGCTGGTATGTCGACGCTGCACTGAAGCGACATCGGTGGATTCTTCTTATTCAAGGGCCGCGCTACTCGAGAAATCACCAATCCGCCATTGGCCCACTGCACCCAACGCCTGACATACATCTCAAGCGCAGAGACGGCTGAAACCACGCTGCGCTTTTGCTCATAAAGCCGAGGTGCTTTCACGACGAGGTTTTCGCTCAAGCAGAGGAACCATACAATGAGCCGCTTCAAGCAATTGCTTTGTGTTCTGTGCACACTCGCCTTCGTATGCACGGGTTCCGGTCTGGTGTCGGCTGAAACAACTGCCATCCCTTCAGTCGCCGAACAGAGCAGCATCACGGCTCCTACAGGCGCGTTTTCCGGGATGCAGGCGTTCCGCCCATCCACCTCCGGTCATTTCAGCCCGGCTGTTCAACTCGCCCGGAAATGTCAACGCGACGGAACAAAGTGCACTAAAAACAGCCAATGCTGCTCCGGGAATTGCCAAAAAGGAACCGACATGCCGAGCGGGACCTGCTTGCACGGGGATTAGAACTTCGATTGCGGTGACCGCGCACGACAAACGAAATGCCCCCTCAGGCGGAGAGGCAGATGAAACCGCCCTCCGCAGGATGCTATTTGCTGCAGTGCATGAGTCCACACATGGCAGATTTTGTTGCAGAAGTGATTTGAAGGTTTTGGCGAACGGTGATTCCGTCTTCTGACGACATTTTGTGTCGGAGGCAGGCGATGATGGGACGCCAGAACGACGACCAGGGTCATCTGTTCTACGAGTTCTGCCTCGATGAGGCGGTTCCTGATGATCATCTGGTGCGCAAGATCGACGCCGTTCTCGATCTATCATGGGTCCACGCAGAACTCGCACCGCACTATCCAACCCTCGGCCGGCCTTCGGTCGATCCGGCGCTGATGATCCGGATGCTGATCATCGGTTATGTCTTTGGCCTTCGTTCCGAGCGGTTGCTGTGTCGCGAGGTGCAGGTGAACTTCGCCTATCGCTGGTTTTGCAAGCTCGGCATTGAGCACAAGATTCCTGATCATTCAGCGTTTTCGCGTGCACGCAATGAGCGCTTCCGCGACAGCGACATCTTTCGCCGTGTATTTGAGCGTGTCGTCGAGGCGTGTATCGCAGCCGATCTCGTTGGCGGAGAAGGATTTGCCGTGGATGCGAGCCTGATCCAGGCCGACGCCAACAAGCAGCGCTCGATCCCGGGCTCAGAATGGCAAAAGACACGCGATCCCGAGACGGCGAGCCGGGCCATGCAGGAGTATCTGGCGACCCTCGATGATGCGGCATTTGGTGCAGCCAGCGACGTCACACCGAAGTTCGTCTCGCCGTCCGACCCGGCCGCGCAATGGACCGGCGCGATGCGAGGCCCGGCGTTCTTCGCCTACGCCGACAACTATCTGATCGATGTGAAGTTCGGCGTCATTATGGACGTCAAAGCCTCGCGCGCTATCCGCCAGGCCGAAGTTGGCGCGGCGAAGACCATGGTTGAGCGCACCGAGGCGCGCTTCGATATCAAACCCAAGTGGCTCGCCGGTGACACCGCCTACGGATCAGGCCCGAACCTCAACTGGCTCGTCAACGACAAGGACATCGCGCCGCACATCCCGGTGATCGACAGGTCGAAGCGCGAGGATGGCTCATTGAGCCGTGAGGATTTCACGTTCGACAAGGATCGCAATGTCTATGTCTGCCCGCAGGGTAAGCTCCTGCACACAACGGGCAAAATCAATGATGGCGAGATGATCCTCTATCGGGCGAGCACCTACGACTGCGGACCTTGTCCGCTCAAACGCAAATGCTGCCCAAAATCGTCGGAGCGCAGAATCCCGCGTAGCATCTATGAGGAGGCTCGTGACGTAGCCCGAGCACTGGCCAAGACTGAAGCCTTCGAGCAATCACGCCGCGATCGCAAACGCATCGAGATGCTATTCGCCCATCTCAAGCGCATCCTGAAGCTTGGTCGCCTTCGGCTTCGTGGCCCGCGCGGCGCCCAAGACGAGTTCACGCTTGCCGCCATCGCACAGAACCTACGCAGGCTCGCCAAACTGGTCGTTCGACCACCACCGATGGCCGCTGCTTGTGCTGCGTAAGCGTTGCTATTGTCAGTGCCGCTGCCGCAAAGGCCCCGCCGCCAAATGGAGCGGGTGCAGCAGACCGCTTAAAGACATCGAGGCAACTGCCTCACTCTTCCCATTGCCAACTTTTGCAACAAAATCGGCACAAAGCTGACAATCGCGGCACTGCATCAATTTGGTCGTTATTGGACAAGAGCGGACATCGCGAAATGGCCGCTGATTTGGCGATGCGCAGCACGACCTTATATCTCGTGAATGGAAACGCTCGCCGCCGTCCGCGCCGCCGCACTGCGCTCGCTGATCCCGCCGGCGCGCTTGCAGCCCCATTCAACGAGGCGGGCGTCGATGGACCCGCATGCACGCCTCGCTGCGGCTGCTGCTAGTCTGCGGAACGGAACACTTGGACCGGAAGGCCGCGATCTACTCGCCGCAATGATTGAGCGCATTGCCGGCGGTGAAGATGCCGCCGCAGCACTCGGCGTCAAACGCGCCCCCGGCCAGCGTACATTGCAAACATGCAAGGCGCTCGCTGAACGTGACCGGCTGCTGCGCGATGCTGCCGAACGTTTCCTAGGAGGCCTATCGGTGGCCGAGCTAGCACATCGGCTGCATAAAGAATTGTTGCGGTATTCGGCGAGCGCCTGGCAGCGCGAGCGGGTATGTGAGCAATGCCCCGACCGACATCTTGGGACGATTTACGAATTCCTGTGGCGCGCGCTCAAGCTCCACGACCGTGTGCTCTCGGCCCGGTCCTTGCGGCTAATTTTGGCAGCGAACTAGGCCCTTTTTGCTGCCAACGATTGCATCCATCTTTCGTGAAGAATTTGGAGCGCAATTCATGACCGCCACCGCCCAAACGGCGCCGCCGGAAGGAGCACCGGCAGCACCAATTAGGCTGAATCCCGATCCGCTCAATTGGCCGCGAATACCCAAGCCTGTCAAAATTACGCTCCGGCGTTTGCGCCGCGCACGCGACGACGCTTGGCTCGTTTGGCGCGCAATCGCTGACGAACGGCAGGCGGCTTGGGACGTAAAACGATCCGTCGAGGCTCGCCTAAAGACTCTAACGGGCGGGCGGCCTGATAGCGCGTGGTACGCCCAATACTCGAATTTCGAGCGTCTGGAAGACGATGATCCTTTGGTGGTGGCGCAGTTGGAAGCGCTGGCAGACGCGAAGGCGAACATCGAGCGCTTGGACCCAATTGTTGAGGTGCGCTCGCACCAGTACCATCAACTCGGTCGTTTACAGAGTTCGGTCGAGGGTTATCTCACCGAAGGTCTGCGCGGTGTTGGCGATGCGATCAAACTGCACAAAGGCCCCGACCCGTCACCGCATAAGGGCGAAAGCCTCGTTGATGCCGTTGAGCGCTGCCGCCGCCGTCTTCGCGAGCTAGACGCGGACCGCCATAGGATTGCATCCGCTCCTTGGCACTCTGCGGCGGCCAAGCTGCGCGCGCGCGCGGAAATCGAAAAGCTCGCGGAGCGCGGACGACCGAGCGTCCTGCCCGTGATTGAAAGCCAAGACGGGGCGATTAGTTGGGCTGGACGGGCGTTTACTGATTTCGTCGTCGGAAGCCGACTGCTTACCGCCACCGGCGATCCTTCCGCACTGCCGCTGTTGTTTTGGCTCCATCGTGACACCCTGATCGAGAGAATCGAGGCGGAGATTGACGCGCTTGCCGACGATGCAAATGCGCTGACAGCCGAGCAGCGCGCTGAGCAGATAAAGGAGATCGACCGGGATCAACTCGCCGTCCAACATGAGGAGGAACATTGGATTGGTAAGGCGGTTGACGACGGCGCGAACCTGCTGCGCCGCCCTGATGCCGATCCGCGCGCTGTGCTCGGGCTTGCTGATGATATGCCCGCTCCGCTGAATACCTGATCGATACCCTCCTTATCGGTCGGGTGAGCGCGGGGGCCAGCCGGAGCAGCTGAACTCCGGCTGGCCCCAAGGCGCTTCGAACAAGCAAGGGGAGAGAGGGACCGTAAAAAGCGAAAGATGCGCTGCCCGATCCGCGCCGCCCGACATTTGAGAATATTTGGGCGGCTCACTTTCCGCATTTCCGCTTCCAGAGGGGTGAATATGAACGTAGTCGATCAAGTGGAACTCGCGCGGCATCTTGGAATTTCGGACCGCCGGGTTCGCCAATTGGAGGCCGAAAAAATTGTCGAACGGCTCCCCGATGAGCCGACGCGCTATGACCTTGATGCCAGCGCGCGGCGCTATCGCTTATATGCGGGTGGCGACATGGACGCCGTTTGCAGACAGATTGAGGAGGCCTCAACGCGCATCGACAATATGTTTAGCCGTATGCGGGCAGAAGACGACATTCAAAGGCGTCGGGAGATCGTCGCAAGTGAAGGCGGTGCTATTGGGCAACTGGACGCAGCGATGAGTATCGCCAACGCGCTCGCGCCGCAACACTCTTGCGACTTGCTCAAAACGTTTAAATACATGTGTGTGGGTAGCGCGATCGGTGAATGTTTTGCCCTTTGCAATTGGCGGCTCGCGAATGAGGCGAGCGTCGAAATCGACGTAAGCGACTTTCCGGCACCGTTTGCCGCGTCCGGCTCAATGGCATCGCGATCGTTTGAGTACGCGCGCTACACGTCCCTGAGGGCGACGCGGCCCGTCCGAAATAATGGAAAGCCTTTCTCCCGAGCGCGCGTGCTTTTAGCAAGTCCGGGTCAAGGAAGGCGAGGCCGCAAAAAATTCGCGTTAAAGGTGGTTGAAAGCTGCCCCTTCAGAGTGCGTCGCGAGATCGTCCAATTTCGCCCTGGGCAGCAAGGCCGCTAGACCAAAAACGCCGCAATAATGCGGCTTTCTCAGGCTTAATGCAAAAGAGTTGACCAAATAGTGCGAAATTTGCTATATTTTTGGTGGGACCCCCTTTGCAAGGCCAGCTTGACGCCGGGCTTCCTCCCTCAAAAACGGGAGGTTTTGCCATGGCGTTTCACGGTCCCCTGCCCAAGCGCGGGCGCAATAGCTTTCGCAAAACCGAGATCAGGCGTGTGATGCAGGCGGTGCAAGGTGCCGGCCTCAACGTCGAGCGTGTCGAGATCGACATCGAGGCCGGCAAGATGATCGTCATCACCGGCTTGCCGCCGGTGGATGTTGACGATGGAAAAAACCCTTGGGATGAGGTGTTGAATAAAAAATGAGGCGCACGAAAAGCGGGCTTCCTAAGCATTGCTCGTGGAATACCGATCGGCACGGCAAGCGGCGCGTTCGCTTCCGTCTTGGCGGCTTCTCGACCTATCTGACCGGCACGCCGTGGTCAGACGACTTCATGCGCCAACACGCGGCGGCGATGGACGGCGTGAAGGCGCTGCAGCCGAACGAGATCGGCGCCGCGCGCACGCTGCCTGGATCATTTGATGCGCTGTGCGTGTCCTACTATCGCTCACCGGAATTTCGCGGTCTCAAGCCGAGCACGCAAGCTGTCCGCCGCAATATCATCGAGCGGTTTCGCGTGGCTCACGGCAGTAAGCCGCTGAAAGGACTCGGTCGCCGTCATATCAGCGAGATCATTGGTGCCAAGGCCAATACACCGGAAGCGGCGAACAACCTGCTCAAGGTGCTGCGCGTGCTGCTCGACTACGCGGTCGGCCAGGACATGATAGCGAGCAACCCCGCGCGCGGCGTGAAGCGTTACCGTAATCACAGCGACGGCTTCCACACCTGGAGCGAGGCAGAGATCGCGCGCTATCAGGAGCTACACCCGATCGGCACCCGTCCCGGACTCGCGCTCGCCTTGCTGCTCTACACCGCGCAACGGCGTGGCGATGTCGTGCGCATGGGCTGGCAGCATGTGACGGGCGACGCGATCGCTGTGAGGCAGGAGAAAACCGATAGCCCGCTGGTGATCCCGCTGCATCCCGAGGTGGCGCTGGCGCTTGCCTCGGTGCCGCGCACCAATTTGACCTTCTTGATGACCGAGCAGGGGACACCTTTCACCTCGGCGGGCTTCGGCAATTGGTTTCGCGACCAATGCAATGCGGCTGGGCTGCCGCAGTGCTCGGCGCACGGCTTGCGCAAGGCTGCAGCGACGCGGTTGGCCAATGCCGGCTGCACCAACGAGCAGATCAAGGCGATCACCGGCCACCGGTCTGACTCGCGCACTCGCCCCCTATGTCCGGGCAGCCGATCAACAGCGTCTCGCTCGGCAGGCTCTGAGCATCCAGTTAGGGGCGGAAGGCGAACAGAAATTGTCCAACCTCTCAACCCGGTTGGACAAAAACGGGACTAAGTAATGGAAAGGCCACACCAATTTTTTGGCGGTGGCGACCCCGGCTGGATTCGAACCAGCGACCCTCAGCTTAGAAGGCTGATGCTCTATCCGGCTGAGCTACGGGGTCTTCAGGCTCCGGTTTACCCGGACCGTGCCGCCGTGGAAAGGTGCGCATTTGCTGTGTGCCAAACACGGTTCAAGGGGCGTCTATGACGAACATCGCCGATCTGTCTGCCGCCGAACTCACGGAAAGCTACCGTCGCGGCACCCTATCTCCAGTCGAGGTTGCGGGTGACATTTTGGCGCGGCTCGCGCGCAATGCGGCGCTCAATGCCTTTGTGATCGTTGATGCGGATGGCGCATTGGCGGCGGCCGCTCAATCGGAAATGCGCTGGCGCTCGGGCGCGCCGCTCGGCCCTGTCGACGGCCTGCCCGCGACCATCAAGGACAATATCCCGGTTAAAGGCCTGCCCAACCGGCGCGGCTCGCGCACCAGCGACCCCGCGCCGGCTGAATTCGACGCACCGTCTGCCGCGCGGCTGCGCGAGCAGGGCGCCGTGATCCTCGGCAAGACCTGCCTGCCGGAGCACGGCTGGATCGGCGTCTGCCACTCGCCGCTCACCGGCATCACCCGCAATCCCTGGAATCCCGAGCACACGCCGGGCGGTTCGACCGGCGGCGGCGCGGTGGCGGCAGCGCTTGGCCTCGGCGTGTTGCATGTCGGCACCGACGGCGCCGGCAGCTTGCGCATTCCGGCCGCCTTTACCGGCGTGTTCGGCATGAAGCCAACTTATGGATTGGTGCCGACTTTTCCGCCCTCCGCGCTTAACGTGCTCGCGCACCAGGGGCCGATCGCCCGCAGCGTCGCCGATGCCGCATTGATGCTGTCGGTGATCGCGCAACCCGATATCCGCGACATGACGGCCTGGAACGTGCCGCCACCGGATTTCAGCGCCGGGTTGGAGCAAGGCGTGCGTGGAATGCGCGTCGCCTTGTCGATGCGGCTCGGCCATGTCGAGCGGCTCGATCCGCAGATCGAAGCGGCGATCCGCAAGGTGGCGAACGTCCTGCAAGAGCAGGGCGCCATCATCGAGGAAGCCGACCCGCCGCTCGCGCGCACACCCGACATGATCCGCGCCATGTGGTGGCCGGTGATGGACGCGCTGGTTCAATCGGTGGCGCCGGAGCGGCGCGCCGAGATGGATCCGGGATTGCTGGCCCTGGCCGAGCGCGGAAAGCGCTTCACGGCCGGCGACTATATCAACGCCTACTACAATCGCACCGAGCTCTATTCCGCCATGTTGGCTTTCCACCAGCGCTACGATCTGTTGCTCACGCCGACGATGCCGCTGACCGCGCTCAAAGTCGGTTTGGTCGTGCCGGACGATGCCGACTACGACGATGATTGGGTCAACTGGTCGCCTTACACTTACCCGTTCAACTTGACGCAACAACCGGCAGCGTCCGTGCCGTGCGGGCTCGCCGCCGACGGTTTGCCGATGGCGGCGCAGATCGTCGGACCGCCGCGCGAAGACCGTCGCGTGCTGCAAGCCGCCTGGGTCATCGAACAGGCAATGCCGATGCCCCGGCCGCCCGCCGGAAGAAAACAAAAGAACTCGTAGTTATAATAACTTACGGGATGTTTTTCGAGCGAATTATAGGTCGGTTGAGGAGCGCGTTTCGCTGTCCATTGGCGCTTTTTGCGCGCACGGCATCCGCTCCACGGGAAGCTTAGCGATCGATTTGTCGTGCCGAAGCCATGTCCTCGACACCTTCGTCCGCTGAACTAATAGTGGCGCAGGCCACACTAATACTAATGGCTGTTCGTCCATCGGGGAGGTCGCTGCATGTTTTCGTTCGCCCGCGCCGGCTTGGCTGCCGCGCTTCTGGCTCTTGCCGTCATTCCGAGCCTTGCCGCCGACAAGGCCTTTGAGCGCAAGGATTTCGACGACGCGGCGATCAAGCTGGAAGCGCAGATCAAGACCGACGCCGGCAAGGTGAACAAGCCGGCCGCGACCTTGCGCAGGGAAGCGGAGACCGCGTTCCGCAAGAAAGAGTACCGCACCGGCATGGTGGTGCTCAGCCAAGCGATCGCCGCCGCCCCGAATAATGCCACGACTTGGCTGCAGCTTGCGCGCACCGTGCGGTTGATCGTGCCGCGCAATGACAGGGAACGCGCGTTGCTGCTCGATCGCGCGACCACCGCCGCCTATATCGCCTACAAGCGAACGCAGAACCGGACCGAAGAAGCCGACAGCTTGGCGCTGCTCGGCCGCATCCTCGCCGACCGCAAGATGTGGCGTGCGGCGCTCGATACCATGCGGCTTTCGCTCCAGGAGCACGAATCCGCCGATCTGCGCGGCGCGTATGAGCGGCTGCGGGTGCAATACGGCTTCCGCATGCTGAATTACACCGTCGACTCCGACGCGATTTCACCGCGCGCATGCTTCCAGTTTTCGGAGGATTTGCTCGGCGGCCGGACCGACTTCTCGCCCTACGTGGCGGTGGTCGGGGTCGACAAGCCGGCCATCTCGGCGCACGACCGGCAACTCTGCGTCGAAGGCCTCAAGCACGGCGAGCGTTACACGCTGACGTTGCGCGCCGGGCTACCGTCGGCCGTTAAGGAGACGCTGCCGAAGACCGCCGAGTTCAATATCTTTGTGCGCGACCGCAAGCCGTTCGTGCGCTTTTCCGGCAAGGCCTATGTGCTGCCGAAGAACGGCCAGCGCGGCATCCCGGTGCTCAGCGTCAACTCGTCCGCGGCCAAGATATCGATCTATCGGATCGGCGACCGCAATCTCATCGACACCGTGCTCGGCTATCAGTTCCAGCGCAATCTCGGCAGCTACGAGGCCGAGCGCTTAGGCAACGAGCAAGGCGAGAAGGTGTGGAGCGGCGAGCTCAAGATCGAGCCGAAGCTCAATACCGAAGTCGTCACCGCATTTCCGGTCGAGCAAGCCGTCGGTCCGCTGAAGCCCGGCGTCTACGCCATGACGGCCTCGCCGAAGGAAGCGCCGCCGAATGATTACGGCGCGCTCGCGACGCAATGGTTCATCGTCTCCGACCTTGGCCTCACCGCCTATAACGGCCATGACGGCATCGACGTTTTCATCAATTCGCTTGCCACCACCGAGCCGCGCGGCGAGACCGAAGTGCGTCTGGTCGCGCGCGACAATGAGGTGCTGGCGACCAAGCAGACCGACAAAGACGGCTTCGTGCATTTCGACGCCGGCTTATCGCGCGGCGAGGGTGGGTTGGCGCCGGCGGCGATCGTCGCCAGCGCGCAAGGCGATTATGCGTTCCTCAGCCTGAAAGGGCCCGCTTTCGATCTATCCGACCGCGGCGTCGGCGGCCGGCCGGTGCCGAACGGGCTTGACGCTTTTGTCTATACCGAGCGCGGCGTCTATCGCTCCGGCGAGACGGTGCATGTGACCTCTCTGCTGCGCGATGTGCGCGGGGAGGCGGCGGAAGGCTCGCCGCTGACATTGATCATGGCGCGTCCGGACGGCGTCGAATATCGCCGCGCGCTCGTTGCCGATCAGGGCCTCGGCGGCCGCGCCTGGAGCGTGCCGTTGGTCTCCTCCGCGATGTCGGGCACCTGGCGGGTGCGCGCCTATACCGATCCGAAAGCCTCGCCGATCGGCGAAGCGAGCTTCCTGGTCGAGGATTATGTGCCCGACCGCCTGGAATTCGATCTGAAGTCGGCCGCCACCGCGATATCGCAGAAGGCGTCTGCGGCCGTCAGCGTCGACGGTCATTTCCTCTACGGCGCGCCGGCCTCAGGTCTGAGCCTGAATGGCGCCGTCAATATCGGCGTCGCCGGCGAACGGACGGGCTTTGCCGGCTATTCCTTCGGTCTCGCCGACGATCAGGTCACGGCGATCCGCCAGGAACTCGGCGACCTGCCGGAGACCGACGCGCAAGGCAAAGCGAGCTTTGATATCAAGCTCGACAAAGTTCCCGTCACCACCCGGCCGCTGGAAGCAAAGATCAATGTGAGCATGGCCAACTCCGGCGGCCGTGCCGTCGAGCGCCATCTCACGCTGCCGGTGACGCCCGACACAGCGATGATCGGCATCAAGCCGGGCTTCTCCGGCCGCTCGCTCGCCGACGGCGCCAACGCCGATTTCGACGTGGTGCTGGTTGCGCCCGACGGCAAGCTGATGGCCAAAAGCGGGCTGCGCTACGAGTTGCTCAAAATCACGACGTCGTATCAATGGTATCGCCAAAACGGGCAGTGGAGCTTTGAGCCGATCAAGCGCACCGAGCGCGTCGCCAACGGCACCGTCGATGCGACTGTCGACAAGCCGGCCAAGCTGTCGCTGCCGGTGAAATGGGGCCGCTATCGGCTGGAAGTCTCCGCACCCGATCGGCGCGATCTTGTGACGTCGCTGAATTTCGATGCCGGCTTCTATGCCGAGGCGAGCTCGGATACGCCCGACCTCTTGGAGGTCGCGCTCGACAAGCCCGATTACAAATCGGGCGACAGCATGAACGTGGCGGTGACCGCGCGCACCGCCGGCCGCTTGACGCTGAACGTCTTCACCGATCGGCTTGTGGCCACCAAAACCGAATGGGTGCAAGCCGGCACCGCCAACCTGAACATGGCAGTCGGCGACAATTGGGGCACCGGCGCCTATCTGGTTGCCACCTTGCGCCGCCCGCTCGACGCGCCCGCGCAGCGCATGCCCGGCCGCGCCATCGGCGTGCAGTGGTTCTCGATCGATCGCACGACGCACACGCTTCCACTCAGCCTGGATCTGCCGGCAACGCTACGGCCGAATTCGACGCTCAGCGTGCCGGTGCGTGTCGCCGGGCTCAAGGCCGGCGAGGAGGCGCGCGTCGTGGTTGCCGCCGTCGACGTCGGCATCCTCAATCTCACGCACTACAAGCCGCCGGCGCCCGACAACTACTATCTCGGCCAGCGCCGGCTGGTGGCCGAAATCCGCGATCTCTACGGGCAACTGATCGACGGCATGCAGGGCGCCAACGGGCAAATCCGCTCCGGCGGCGATACCGGCGCCGAGTTGTCCGGCTCGCCGCCGACGCAGGCACCGCTCGCGCTCTATTCCGGCGTGGTCAAAGTCGGCGATGACGGCATCGCGCAGGTGTCGTTCGCCATTCCGGCTTTTGCCGGCACCGTACGGGTGATGGCGGTCGGCTGGAGCAAGGACAAAGTCGGCAAGGCGGTCGGCGACGTGATCGTGCGCGATCCGGTGGTGCTGACCGCGACGCTGCCGCGTTTCCTGCGCACCGGCGACCGCGGCGCCATGCAGCTCGAGCTCGATAATGTCGAGGGCGCCCCCGGCGATTACGCCTTCGCGATCGGCGGGGAGGGCGCCATCAAGCTCGACGGTGCCGTGCCGAAGCTGCTCAATCTTGCCGCCAAGCAGCGCGGACATCTCAGTGTGCCGGTCACCGCCGTGGGTGCCGGACCGAGCACGCTGAAAGTGAGCGTGAGCGGGCCGGGCGGTTTCGCGCTCGAGCGCTCTTATGCGCTGGACGTGCGGCCGGCGACGCAAATCCTCACGCGCCGCACCGTGCGCACGCTCGCCAAGGGCGAGACCCTGACGTTGTCGAAAGACATGTTCGCCGACTTCGTGCCCGGCACCGGGCGGGTGGCGCTATCGGTCGCGGTATCGAGCGCGCTCGATGCGGCAACGCTGCTGACCTCGCTCGACCGCTATCCATACGGTTGTTCCGAGCAGGTCACCAGCCGCGCCATGGCCTTGCTCTATGTCAACGAACTGGCGGGCGCGTCGCATATCGCGCTCGACGGCGAGCTCGACCAGCGCATCCGCGATTCCGTCAACCGCCTGATGGCGCGCGAGGATTCCAACGGCTCGTTCGGCCTGTGGGGGGTCGGCGGCAACGATGTCTGGCTCGACGCCTATGTCACCGACTTCTTGACGCGCGCGCGCGAGCGCGGCTTCCAAGTGCCGGCGACCGGCTTCACGCTGGCGATCGACCGGCTGCGAAATTACGCCGCCAATACCACCGACGTGAGCAAGGACGGCGGCCGCGCGCTCGCCTATGCGTTCTACGTGCTGGCGCGCAACGGTTCGGCGCCGGTCGGCGACTTGCGCTACATCGCCGACGTCAAGCTTAGCGAGCTGAGTACGCCGATTGCCAAAGCGCAAGTGGCGGCGGCGCTGGCCATGCTCGGCGACAAGAAGCGCGCCGACCGTGTCTATCTCGCCGCGCTCGATGCGATCGCGCCGCAGCCCAAACTGCAGCTCGGCCGCGCCGATTTCGGCTCGGCGTTGCGCGATTCCGCGGCGCTGGTGACGCTTGCCTCCGAAGGCGGGGCGCCGCAGCGGACCATCGACGATGCGGTCCAGCGCGTCGATGCCGCGCGCGCGCTCACCGTCCGTACCTCGACCCAGGAGGACGCTTGGCTGGTGCTCGCCGCCCGCGCGCTGGTGAAGGAAACCAAGGCGATTTCGCTCTCGGTTGCGGGCCAAGCCCATGCCGGCGCCCTCTATCGCAGTCTGCGCGCCGTCCAGCTCGACAAGCCGTTCGCGGTGAGCAATAGCGGTGACGGCAATGTGCAGGCCGTTGTGTCGGTGTCGGGCGCGCCGACCACGCCCGAGCCGGCGACCGAGCAGGGCTTCAAGATCGAGCGCAGCTACCATACGCTCGACGGCAAGCCGGCCGATCCGAGTCACGCCAAGCAGAACCAGCGCTTCGTGGTGGTGCTCAAGGTCACCGAGCCGAAGCCGGAATACGGCCGCGTCATCGTCGCCGATTATCTGCCGGCCGGGTTCGAGATCGACAATCCGCATCTCGTCTCCAGCGGCGACACCGGCACGTTGCCGTGGATCACCGACGCGGTGCAGCCGGCGAACGCGGAGTTCCGCGACGACCGTTTCACCGCCGCTTTCGACCGCAACGACAAATCCTCGCCGGTCTTCGCCGTCGCCTATGTGGTGCGCGTGGTCTCTCCGGGGACCTACGTATTGCCACAGGCCAAGGTTGAGGACATGTATCGGCCGGACCGCTTCGGCCGCACCGCCACCGGAAAGATCGAGATCACGGCGAAATGAGACGCCTCTTTAGCCGCGTCATTGCGGGGCGCTCGCGCGGCGAGCCAGCCCCGGATGCCGTGGACCATGTGGATGGCGGCGCACCGCACCGGCGGCGCCGGCTCTATATCGGCTTGGCGGTCGTCGGCTTCTTGATCGGGGCGGTCGTGCTCGCCGGCGGATTGTGGGTTCGTTCGCTGGGGCCGCCGCCGCTCGGTAAGCATCTTGAGTATTCCCAACTGGTGCTCGACCGCGACGGACGCCTGCTGCGGGCCTATGCCAACAGCGAGGGCCGCTGGCGGCTGCCGGCCACACCGAAGGATGTCGATCCGCGCTTTCTCAAGATGTTGTTCGCCTACGAGGATAAGCGCTTCTACGAGCATGACGGCGTCGATCCGCAGGCGATGCTGCGCGCCGCAGTTTCAGATGTTGACCAGCGGTCACATCGTCTCCGGCGGCTCCACCTTGACCATGCAGGTCGCCCGCCTATTGGAGCCGCGCGCGCACCGCGATCTCGCCGCCAAGCTGCATCAGATGGTGCGCGCGATCGAGCTCGAGCATGCGCTCAGCAAGCAGCAGATCCTCTCGCTCTATCTGACGCTCGCCCCTTACGGCGGCAACCTCGAAGGCATTCGGGCCGCCTCGCTCGCCTATTTCGGCAAAGAGCCGCGCAAAATGTCGCTTGCCGAAGCGGCGCTGCTGGTGGCGCTGCCGCAATCGCCGGAAGCGCGGCGGCCGGATCGCTATCCGCAAGCGGCGCGCGCCGCGCGTAACCGCGTGCTCGACCGCGTCGCGGCCGCCGGCGCGGTGCCGCAGGACGAGATCGCGCACGCCAAGGCGCAACCGGTGCCGCACGGCCGCAAGCAAATGCCGATGCTGGCGCCGCATGCCGCCGATCAGATCGTCGATGCCGAGCCCGATCGCGGCGTTCACCGTCTCACCATCGACGCGCATCTGCAGCGGTCGCTGCAGGAGCTCGCGCGCGAACGCGCCCGCGCGCTCGGCCCGCAGATTTCCGTCGCCATCCTGGCCGTCGACAATGTCACCGGCGAGGTGCGCGCGCGCATCGGCTCTGCCGATTTCTTCGACGACGCCCGCGCCGGCCAGGTCGACATGACGCAAGCGCTGCGCTCGCCCGGCTCGACGCTCAAGCCGTTCATCTATGGCCTCGCCTTCGAGGACGGGCTGCTGCACCCGGCAACGCTGATCGACGACCGGCCGCAGCGCTACGGCAGCTACGCGCCGGAGAATTTCGACCAGAGCTTCCAGGGCACGGTGACCGTGCGCCGCGCCTTGCAGATGTCGCTCAATGTGCCTGCCATTGCCGTGCTCAACAAAGTCGGCGTCGACCGGCTGGGCGCGCGGTTGACGGGGGCCGGCGCGGCTTTGGTGCTGCCGAAAGGCGAAGCGCCCGGCCTCGCCATGGGCCTCGGCGGCGTTGGCATCAACTTGTGGGATCTGGTGACGCTCTATACGGGGCTCGCGCGGCAGGGCGCGGCGGTGCCGCTGGTGGAGCGCCTCGGCGAGCCGATAGCGGTCTCACGCCGCCTGCTCGATCCGGTCGCCGCCTGGTACGTCGGCAAAATCCTGATCGGCGCGCAGCCGCCCGACAACGCGGCGCCGGGGCGCATCGCCTTCAAGACCGGCACATCCTACGGTTATCGCGATGCCTGGGCGGTCGGCTTTGACGGACGCATGACGATCGGCGTCTGGGTCGGGCGCCCGGACGGCACGCCGGTGCCCGGTCTGGTCGGACGCGTCTCGGCGGCGCCGATTTTGTTCGATGCCTTTGCTCGGGTCGGGCGTGCGCCGGCGCCGCTGCCGCATGCGCCCAAGGGCGTCATCGTCGCCACGACCGACAAGCTGCCGCCGCCGCTGCGGCATTTCCAGCCCGACGCCGGCCCGGGCGAGGTGAGCGGCGCCCCGCGCATCATGTTCCCGCCCAATGGCGCGCGGCTGGAGCTTAGCGGCGGCGCCGCGCCGAATTCCGTGCCGCTCAAGATCGCCGGCGGCCGGGCGCCGCTGACCGTCATGGTCAACGGTGTGCCGCTGCCGGCGCCGATGGGCCGGCGCACTTTGTTCTTTCAGCCCGACGGGCCGGGCTTTGTGCGCCTGACGGTGATGGACTCCCGCGGCGCCAGCGACAGCGTCATGGTGCGGTTGCAATAGCGGCGGCATGACATAAGGCCGCCGCATCTTTATTGTCCGGCTGCAAGCTACCGATTTGCCTGGAATATGCCGGCTAATGAGCACGACCGCCAATAACGCGCGGCAATCGTTCGCACCAGCGCGCGGGCTTTCCGCCGCCCTCGATTATGCCTGCGCTTCGCAGCGGCGGGCGGCGCTGCTGCTGCTGCTGTTCTCGCTGCTGATGTTTCTGCCCGGCTTTTTTCAGATCCCGCCGGTCGACCGCGACGAGGCGCGCTTCGCCCAGGCCAGCAAGCAGATGATCGAAAGCGGCAATTATGTCGACATCCGCTTTCAGGACGAACATCGCTACAAGAAACCGATCGGCATCTATTGGCTGCAGTCGGCGGCCGTGCAGGCGGGCGCCGCGCTCGGCATCGCCGATGCGCGCACCACCATCTGGCTTTATCGTTTGCCGTCGCTCGCCGGCGCCATCGGTGCCGTCCTGCTGACCTACTGGACGGCGCTCGCCTTTGTTGGGCGGCGCGCGGCGCTCCTTGCCGCGCTGATGATGGCGAGCTCGATCCTGCTCGGCGTCGAGGCGCGCTTGGCCAAGACCGATGCGATGCTATTGTTCACATCGGTGGCGGCGATGGGCGCCATGGCGCGCCTCTATCTCGCGCAGCGGCGCGCCCCGCAGACCGAACCTGGCTGGCAATTGCCGGCCATCTTGTGGACCGCCATGGCCGCCGGTGTGCTGATCAAAGGACCGCTGATCCTGATGTTCGTCGGTTTGACCGCGGTGACGCTCTCGATCCTCGACCGTTCGCTGCGCTGGGTGCGCGCATTGCGCCCGTTCAGCGGCTTGCTTTGGCTGATCGTGCTGGTGTTGCCTTGGTTCGTAGCCATCGCCTTGCGTTCGGGCGGCAGCTTCTTCGAGCAGGCGCTCGGCCACGACATGCTCGCCAAGGTGACCAGCGGCCAGGAAGCGCATGGCGCGCCGCCAGGCACCTATTTCTTGCTGTTCTTCCTGACATTCTGGCCCGGCTCGGTGCTGGCCGGATTCGCCGTGCCCGCCGTTTGGAAGTCGCGGCGCGAGCCGGGCGTGCAGTTCTTGCTGGCTTGGCTGATCCCGTCCTGGCTGGTGTTCGAAGCGGTGATGACCAAGCTTCCGCATTACGTGCTGCCGCTTTACCCGGCGATCGCCATCCTGATTGCCGGCGTTCTTGAATCGGGGGCGCTTTCCAAATCGCGCTGGCTGGTGCGCGGCACCGTCGGCTGGTTCTTGTTTCCGCTGGTGCTCGCGATCGGCGCGGTGGTGCTCTTCATCATCGTCAACCGCGACCTTGGGCTGGTCGCGTGGCCGTTTGCGGCAGCGGCGATGATCTGCGGCCTGTTCGCCTGGTGGCTTTTTGAGTTGGACGGGCCGGAACGGGCGCTGCTACGCGGCATGGTGGCGTCGCTGTTCATCGCCGTCACCGCCTATGCGGTGGCCTTTCCCGCATTACCTGGACTGTTCCCCAGCGCGATGATCGCCCACGCATTGGCTGACAGCGGCTGCAAAGCACCGCAGGTCGCTTCCACTGGCTACTATCAGGAGCCGAGTCTGGTATTCCTGCTGGGCACCGATACCCAATTCACCGACGGCGCCGGCGCCGCCGAATTCCTCCGTCGCGGCGCCTGCCGCTTTGCCCTGATCGACGCGCACAGTGAGCGGCGCTTCGCGCAGCACGCGGCTGCAATCGGCCTGCGCTATGCGCTTTATCAGCACATCGACGGCTACAACATCAGCATCGGACGGCCGGTTGCGCTCACCGTGTTTCGTTCGACGGCGGCGCCATGACTGCGACGAATGATACCAACCATAACGACGCCGCGGCGCGATCGGTACTGCGCCGTTGCGTCGGCAATATCGAAACGGCGTTAGTCCTGCTGGTGCGTCCGCCACGTCCGCCGCGAGCGCATCCCTGGCCGGTCAGTTGGCAGCAACTCGCGCTCGCCGCCGCGATATTTATTGCACTACTTGTCATTGGCATCGTCTTGATCGACGCGCCGGTCATCCGGGCAGTCGAACACGCGCCGCGCTGGCTGGTCTGGTGCTTCGATCAGATCACCGACTATGGCAAGTCGGGCTGGTTCCTCTGGCCGCTCGGGCTTCTGTTTATCGCGCTTGCGGCGTTGCCGGCGACGGCGACGCGCATGGCGCAATTGGTGCTGGCGACGCTGATGGTGCGCGTCGGCTTTCTGTTTGCCGCCATCGCGGTGCCCGGTCTGTTCGTGACCATCGTCAAGCGGCTGATCGGCCGCGCCCGCCCACTGGTCGGTGGCGCGGTCGACCCCTACCTGTTCCATCCCTTCGTCTGGCGCGCCGACTACGCCAGCCTGCCGTCGGGTCATGCCACGACCGCCTTTTCGGTGCTGGTGGCATTCGGAACCTTGTTCCCGCGCGCACGCACGGTGCTGTGGATCTACGCATTGGCGATCGCGTTGAGCCGCGTCATGCTCTTGGCGCACAACGTGACCGATGTGTTCGCCGGCGCGGTGGTCGGCACGCTGGGCACGCTGCTGGTGCGGCGCTGGTTCGCCTTGCGGCGGCTTGGATTTTCCATCGGGCCGGACGGCACCCTGCAGCAATGGCCGGGTCCTTCGTTGCGGCGCATCAAATCCGTTGCGCGTGCGCTGCTGGCTGAATAAGAACCGTCCGGCGGGACCTTACCCATGAATGCAAAGGGACCTATATACGTGACTAACCCATATAAAAAATCTCAAACTTATGTAATTCGACGAGTTGCTAGTGGCCGCCTAGAGCGCCCGGCAAGTCGGCTTGAATGGCTCGAAAAATATCTACGAGATCGAGCAGCGCTTTGCCTTCGAAGATTAGCCGATAGTGCTGATCGTCCATGCCGAGGGCAATTAGCGTTAGTTGAGCGGACTTTTCATCGCCAGCCGTCTGAAATTCCATCAATTCTGGATCACATTCAACAAACGTCGCCATAATGAACCTCTTTCTACGTGATAAATTCCCCTGCGGAAGCGGCTTAGCCCCCGCAGGGGCAACCGCTAAGCCCGCATGGGCTTGGATCGCCAATGCGCCCGGACGACCTCAATTTGTCCAAAGCGGATACGGCGATATTCTTCGACGTAGACCATCGAAGCCGCTCCTAAGTTGGCGACCTCGCAGATGCATTGATGGTGACCCTAAGCGCGCTGTGCAGCGGTCATGGGAAATCACCAATCCCTGCGAGGTCGCAGGTTTCTGGAAATTTCGCCGGGACCGCGCGGGGCCGTTTGAGCGGCCAAATCGCGTTAGGTTCGGAGATTTGGGCGCGTCAATTCGTTTGAGCGAATCGGCTGCCTATCCCCAAAATCTAGGCGGGAGTCGCACCCATGTCTAGGGTTTCGAGGTCAAGACTTGGCACGATTTCTAGCCTCTCTAAGCGTGGCTCTAACAATCGCTCTCGTTTGCTCAATCAGCAGCAACTGATCATTCTCCGCAATGCCATCCAGGGGAGCATTTTCGATACGCCGGATGACCGTGGATTCCAGAGCATCAAAACACTTGTCGAAGTTGCTACCGGCATATCTCCGAAGTTCTTTAGTAATTTCATAGATGGCCTCAGTCAGGGCACCAAGATTTGCTCCGGCAAGAGCGGTAACTGAAAATGGGCCCAATTCATTTTTTTCTGACATTTAAGTCACCGATTTTCGGCGGCGGGAGTCATACCTATGTCTAGGGCTTCTTTAAAGCGTTCAATTCGGCAGTCGTCGCGGCTGGTTTCAGTTGATCCAGCAACGCTACCGCCATACGAGCCGTCAGAATGGTTCTTACAGGAATCAGCCGCTTGCCGTCAGGACATACAGTCAGAGTCAGCACTACGTTTTCATCTGCGGCATATGCTGAAGCGGTTTGGGTCCCTGGTAGATCATATGGAGCGGGCTCTTCGAAAATGAGTGGCATTTTACATCCTACTCTTCAAAAATCTTGGCTTTCGGAATCGCCCAAGAAATTGCTTAGGCGGTCTTCTAGTGCTGAGATTTGTTGTTGGATGGCTTTCATTCTGTGGTCCAAAAGACCGCCCACAGCAAGAATAGCAACAACGACCCACCATGATTTGATCATTTTGGATGGCCCCTTCTTTTCGGCGGTTTCTTCTTTTGCTTTCCCCTCTCAATGCTTTTCTCTACCTCTTTCGGCTTGGTTTGCGCGAAGCGGCGCAACGCTTCGTCAAATGACATTTCAAGCTTTAGCTTGGGCTCTAGCTTTTTGCCGTGCGGGTTCATGCGATCAGCGCCTTATAAGTCAGGCGTCCCTCAATCTGAGTGAACAGCGCGTTCATGCGCTCAGTGACAGTCAATTCTCGGCGATTAAGCCGGAAGGCCATTTCGTCAACGTACTTTTGCAAGTGCTTGGGCGAAACCCAATGGTGGATACCGACGATTTGCCGCTTCAGAAGCGCCCAAATGCTTTCAATGCTGTTTGTGTGAGCATCGCCTTTCCGCCACTCGCTCTTATTGTGATTTACGACTTGATGCTGCGGAAAACCAAGCAACGTTTCATAAGCTGGGTGGGCATCTGTTACGAGCAATTCCGCTCTCGACGAAACTACATCGTGGATAAAGCCTTGCAATTCCGGTTGCGATGCCGCGCTAAGAACGCGGGCAACAACGTCCCCCTTCCGTTGAACGGCCCCTACAACGGCGGTTTTGCCACGCGGTCCGCCCCCAATTCCACTACGGCGCCCATGTCGATTTTTGCTTTTGCCGCCGACATAGGTTTCGTCCACCTCGACTTTTCCACGGAGTTTCATAGGAGCGTTAAAGGACTTGGTACGCGCGGCGTGGCGCAGACGATGCAGCACAAACCAAGCCGACTTTTGAGTGACTTTGAGATCCTTCGCAAGCGTGGTGCTGGCGATGCCCTTAGGATGGTTTGTAATGATCCAGATCGCCATGAACCATTTTCGAAGAGGCAATTTGCTGTCCTCAAAAATGGTCCCGACTTTAATGGAAAACCTCTGGCGGCAATCAGCGCATTTCCACGTTTTGCGGTCACTGAAAGCGTAAATCCGGTCGGCGCCGCAATGAGGGCAAAATTCGCCTCTGCGCCAACGGATGGCTTTCAGGTGGTCAATACAAGCCTGTTCATCCGGGAAGGCTTTCATCAGATCAAAAAGGCTATCGAAATCGGTCAACATTGGCTGCTCCTATTATCTAGGGTCAACCATACACCTAAAATAATGGTGGGTCAAGTATGTATATAGGTCCCAATGCAAACGATCCGGCGGTGGCCGTGGTGGTGCCGGTGCGCAACGAGGTCGGCAATATCGCGCCGCTGGCGGCGGAGATCGCCGCCGCGCTCGACGGCCAATGGCGCTTTGAAGTCGTCTACGTCAATGACGGCTCGACCGACGCAACCGATGCGGAACTCAAAGAATTGATGGCGCGGCATCCCTGGCTGCGCCGGGTCCGCCACAAGCAGTCCTGCGGCAAATCGGCCGCTGTGCGCAGCGGCGTTGCGGCGGCGCGCGCGCCAGTCATTGTGACGATCGATGGCGACGGGCAGAACGATCCCCGCTTTATTCCCGAGCTGCTGAAAGCGCTGGAAGCCGGCGGCGGGCGGGTCGGGCTGATCGCCGGCCAGCGCATCAAGCGCAAGGCCAGCGCGTTCAAAAGACTGCAATCGCGTATCGCCAATGCGGTGCGTGGCGCGGTGTTGCGCGACGGCACCCGCGACACCGGCTGCGGGTTGAAGGCGTTCCGCCGCGACCTCTTTCTAACGCTGCCTTATTTCGATGGTCTGCATCGCTTCCTGCCGGCCCTGGTGCGGCGCGAAGGCTATGAGATCGGCTATGTCGACGTGATCGACCGGCCGCGCGCCCATGGCCTGTCGAATTACGGCATGTGGGACCGACTGTGGGTCGGCATCCTCGATCTCGCCGGCGTGTGGTGGCTGATCCGCCGCAAGAAACAAATTCCTGAAGTTTCGGAGGACTGAATGCTGATCGAACTCGCCCGTTCCGCCGGCGGCTATTTGCACGACGTGTTTGTCGCGCGGGTCGACGCCTGGGTGTTGCTCGGTTTCGTCGCGCAGGCTTTCTTCACCGCGCGTTTCGTGGTGCAGTGGATCGCCTCCGAACGGGCGCGCAAGAGCGTGGTGCCGCTCTCTTTCTGGGTGCTCTCGATCGGCGGGGGCGTGCTGCTATTTGCCTATGCGCTCTACCGCCGCGATCCGGTGTTCATCATCGGGCAAGGCTTCGGCGTGTTCGTCTATCTGCGCAACCTCTATTTCATCCTGCGTGACCGCCGCGGCGGGCAGGGGGCCGCGGCGTAGATCATTTTGCGGCAGCCATCGCCGCAAACCCGCGCTCGAGATCGGCGGTGAGATCGTCGACGTCTTCCAGCCCGATATGAAAGCGCAGCGTCGGTCCGCCCGGCGCCCATTTGGTGGCGGTGCGATATTCGGTACAGTTGAAGACGATCACCAAGCTCTCGAAGCCGCCCCAGGAGGCGCCCATGCCGAACAAAGCCAGTTCGTCCATGAAGGCATAGACCGCCTTGTCGCTTGCCGGCTTGAGCACGATGCTGAACAAGCCGCAGGCGCCGGTGAAGTCCCGTTTCCAAATGGCGTGACCCGGATCGCTTTCGAGCGCCGGATGTAAAACGCGCAACACCTCCGGCCGCTGTGCGAGCCAGCGCGCGACGCGCAGCCCGGACTTGTAGTGTCGCGCGAGCCGTACGCCCAGGGTGCGCAGGCCGCGCAAGGCGAGAAAGACGTCGTCGGGACCCACGCTCAGACCGAGCCCATTCAGTGTATTCTTCAGTGCTGCAAACGTCGCTGCGTTGGCCGACACACAACCGAACATGATGTCGGAGTGGCCGCCGATATATTTGGTTGCGGCCTGAATCGACAGATCGACGCCTTTCTCGAAAGCGCGGAAATAGAGCGGCGTCGCCCAGGTGTTGTCCATCAGCACGACCGCACCCTTGTCGTGTGCGACCTTGGCGATGGCCGGGATGTCCTGCATCTCGAAGCTCTGCGAGCCGGGCGCTTCGACGAACACCGCTTTGGTGTTGGGTTTGAACAACGCGACAATGCCGGCGCCGACCAAGGGATCGTAATACGTCGTTTCGACGCCGAAGCGCTTGAACATGCCGTTGCAGAAATTGCGGGTCGGGCGGTAGACGCTGTCGGTAACCAGCACATGGTCGCCGGCGCTGGCGACCGACAGCAGTGCGGTGGTGATCGCCGCCAGCCCCGACGGCATCAGCGCCGTGCCGGCGCAGCCTTCGCCTTCCAATTCGGTCAAGGCTGCTTCCAGCGCTTCCGTGGTGGGGGTGCCGCGCCGGCCATATTGGTAGCGGGCGCGGTGGGCGACGAGATCCTCGGCGCTGGGATAAAGGACGGTTGAGGCGTGGACCACCGGCGGATTGACGAAGCCGTGGAAGGCGTGGCTGTCGCGGCCGGCGGTGACCAAGCGCGTTTCCGGCTTGGTCGGGGTTTTGGGCGTCTTCGCCATGGCGATTTGAGGGTCCGGTCAGGGGAGGATTACGCGAAAGTCGTAGTCGCAGCATATCGGGCGCATCTGCCGCGAGCGTCAACCCCTTGACCTGACGGTCTGATCGTTCTGTGATGTCAAAATAATCAGGGGTTTGCGGAAACCGGCCCGAGATCAAGTTTCTCCCGCGGGACAGGCGCGGCGGCGGAAAGCTTTGATCGAGCCGTAACGGGCGCCGCAACCGCATTGCGCCAGAGGGGTTGTGATATGAAACGCGTTGCTAGCCTTTTCGCTCTTGCCGCTGCCGTATGCTTGGTCGGGCAGAGCGCATCCGCCCAGACCCTGAAGGCCGTGAAGGATCGCGGCATTTTGAATTGCGGCGCCAACGGCACGCTCGCCGGGTTCGGCCTGCCCGACGCGCAAGGTCATTGGACCGGCCTCGACGTCGACGTCTGCCGCGCCATCGCCGCCGCGATCTTCAACGATCCCAACAAGGTCAAGTTCGTACCGTTGTCGGCCAAGGATCGTTTCACCGCCCTGCAGTCGGGCGAAGTCGATGTGCTCTCGCGCAACACCACCTGGACCTCCTCGCGCGATACCTCGCTCGGTCTCAACTTCACCGGCGTCGATTACTATGACGGCCAGGGCTTCATGGTGCACAAGGCGCTGAAGGTGAATTCGGCGCTCGAGCTCAACGGCGCTTCGGTCTGCGTGCAGCAGGGCACGACCACCGAGCTTAATTTGGCGGACTTCTTCCGCGCCCATAACATGCAGGCGAAGAACGTTACGTTCGCGACCGCGAACGAGGCGGTGAAGGCCTATGACGCCGGCCGCTGCGACGCCTACACCACCGACGCCTCCGGCCTTTATTCCGAGCGGCTGCGGCTTTCCAATCCCGACGACAACATCGTGCTGCCGGAAATCATTTCGAAAGAGCCGCTCGGACCGGTCGTGCGCCACGGCGACGACCAATGGTTTGATATCGTGAAGTGGGTGCTGTTCGCGATGATCAACGCCGAGGAATTCGACATCACGCAAAAGAACGTCGACGAAATGATGAAGTCGACGAATCCGTCGATCAAGCGCTTCGTCGGCACCGAAGGCAATTACGGCGAGCAATTGGGGCTGACCAAGGACTGGGCGGTCCGTATTGTGAAAGCCGTCGGCAATTACGGCGAGGCATTCGAGCGCAATGTCGGAAAGGGCTCGCCGCTGAAGATCAACCGCGGGCTGAACAAATTGTGGAACAAGGGCGGCATTCAATACGCGCCGCCAATCCGCTGATTGGACAGTTAAGCCGGGTCGCCGACGTTTGAGAGGCGGCGATCCGGCGCTGGACGCCTCCGGGACGGCGTCGTAAGGCCGACGAGGGGTAAATGTCGATTGACCTTCCGACGGGGTCGCGCCCCGCGCCGGTTGCGTTTTACAACGACCCGAAGGTCCGTAGCATCGCCTATCAGGTCGCGCTTTGCGCGATCATCGCTTTCCTCGTCTACGGCGCCGCCAGCAATGCGATCGAAAATCTGCAGCGCGCCCATATCGCCTCCGGCTTCGGCTTTTGGGACAACGCCGCCGGCTTCGACATCAGCCAGACGCTGATCCCTTATTCGACGACCGTTTCCACCTACGGCAGCGCGTTTTGGGTCGGGCTGCTCAACACGCTGCTGGTGGCCGGGCTTGGTATCGTCTTTGCGACCATCCTCGGCTTCGTCATCGGCATCTCGCGCTTGTCGAGCAATTGGCTGGTGTCCAAGGTCGCCACCGGTTACGTCGAGACCATCCGCAATATCCCGCTGCTGCTGCAGTTGCTGTTCTGGTACAACGCCGTGCTCAAGGCGCTGCCGATCGTGCGCGAAAGCTACACGTTCCCGGGCGGCATTTATCTCAACAACCGCGGCCTCATTCTGCCGCAGCCGGTGCTGCAGAGCGACTTTGATTGGGTGACCGCCGCCCTTGGGGTCGGCGTTGCCGCGTCCGTCGCTTTCTATATCTGGGCGCGCCGCCGCCAGATGCAGACCGGCCAGCAGGCGCCGGTCCTGTGGGTGACGCTGGCGCTGGTGATCGGCTTGCCGCTGCTCGTGGCTGCGGTGCTCGGTTTTCCGCTCGAATTCAATTACCCCAAAGCCGGGCGTTTCAACATCGTCGGCGGCATCGGCGTGCAGCCGGAATTCCTGGCGTTGTTGTTCGGGCTGTCGATCTACACCGCGGCGTTTATCGCCGAAGTGGTGCGCGCCGGCATCTTGGCGGTGTCGCGCGGCCAGACCGAGGCGGCCTATTCGCTGGGGATGCGGCCCGGTCCGACCTTGCGGCTGATCGTGGTGCCGCAGGCCATGCGCGTCATCATCCCGCCGCTCACCAGCCAATATCTCAACCTGACCAAGAACTCCTCGCTGGCGGTGGCGATCGGCTACCCCGATCTGGTGCAGGTGTTCACCGGCACGGTGCTGAACCAGACCGGCCAGGCGGTCGAAGTCGTCGCCATCACCATGGCGGTCTATCTCGCCATCAGCCTGACCACGTCTCTGCTGATGAACCTCTACAACCGGCGCATGGCGCTGGTGGAACGGTGAGGGCTTAAGCCATGACCATGGCCGAAGGCGATCTTGCCGTTGCCGAACTGCACTTCGTGCGCCACGACACCATTGAAGCCAAGCCGCCGCCGATGGCGATGAGCGGCGCGCTCGGCTGGGTGCGGCAAAACCTGCTGTCGACGCCGTTCAACATCGTCCTGACCATTCTGATCGCGCTGCTGCTGGTCTGGGTGATACCCGACCTAGTCAAGTTCTTGTTCATCGACGCGGTATGGACCGGGGCCGACCGCGACGCCTGCCGCGAAGTCGTGCAGCACCGCGAGATCGGCGCCTGCTGGCCGTTCGTCTGGGAGCGCTGGCCCTATTTCGTCTACGGCTCTTATCCCATTCCGGAGCGCTGGCGCGTCGACGTGTTTTTCGTGCTGCTGGCGATCGGCGTGGTCTGGCTGCTCTGGCTCAACGCACCGCGGCGCGATCTCGGCACGGCGTATTTTTTCATCGTGATGCCGGTCTACCTCGATCATCCTGCTGCATGGTTTTCCGGCGATCGGCTTGCCGGCGGTCGACACGGTGCTGTGGGGCGGCGTGCTGGTGACGATCGTGGTGGCGTCGGTCGGCATCGTCTGCTCGCTGCCGATCGGCATCATGCTGGCGCTCGGGCGACGCTCGAGCATGCCGACGGTCACCCTGCTGTCGACCATATTCATTGAGTTTGTGCGCGGCGTGCCGTTGATCACCGTGCTGTTCATGGCGAGCGTGATGCTGCCGTTGTTCGTGCCTGAGCAGTACGAGCCGGACAAATTGCTGCGGGCGTTGATCGGCATCGCGTTGTTCGCCTCGGCCTATATGGCGGAGGTTGTGCGCGCCGGCCTGCAAGCGATCCCCAAGGGCCAGTTCGAAGGCGCCATGGCGGTCGGGCTCGGCTACTGGCAGATGATGCGGCTCATCATCCTGCCGCAGGCGCTCAAGATCACCATTCCGAACATCGTCAACACCTATATCGGCCTGTTCAAGGACACCACGCTGGTCTTCATCGTCGGCATTTTCGATTTCCTGCGCACCGTCGAGGTCGCGCGCATCGATCCGAAATGGGCGGCGCCGGTGACCTCAACGACCGGCTACGCGGTCGCCGCCATGTTCTACCTGATCTTCTGCTACGCCATGTCCCGCTACGCGCGCGCGATGGAAGCGCGCCTTGCCACCGGCCACAAACGCTAGAGGTGCCGCGATGACAGATGCCGCGCTCGACCTGAAGCCGACAAACCTGAAAAGCGGGGTGGCGGTGGAAATCGTCGCCATGAACAAGTGGTATGGCGATTTCCACGTGCTGCGCGACATCAATCTGAAAGTGCTGGGCGGCGAGCGCATCGTGATCTGCGGGCCGTCGGGATCCGGCAAGTCGACCATGATCCGCTGCATCAACCGGCTGGAAGAGCACCAGCAGGGCCGCATCATCGTCGACGGCGTCGAACTGACCAACGACCTGAAAAAGATCGACGAGGTGCGCCGCGAGGTCGGCATGGTGTTCCAGCATTTCAATCTGTTTCCGCATCTCACGGTGCTGGACAATTGCACGCTGGCGCCGATCTGGGTGCGCAAGCTGCCGAAGAAACAGGCCGATGAGATCGCCATGCATTATCTCACCCGGGTCAAGATTCCGGAGCAGGCCGCCAAATTTCCCGGCCAGCTCTCCGGCGGCCAGCAGCAGCGCGTTGCGATCGCGCGCGCGCTGTGCATGAACCCGAAGATCATGCTGTTCGACGAGCCGACTTCGGCGCTCGATCCGGAAATGGTCAAGGAAGTGCTCGACACCATGGTCTCGCTCGCCGAGGAAGGCATGACCATGTTGTGCGTGACCCACGAAATGGGCTTTGCCCGCCAGGTGGCCAACCGGGTCGTGTTCATGGATCAGGGCCAGATCGTCGAGGCCAATGCGCCGGACGAATTCTTTGCGAATCCGCAGCACGAGCGCACCAAGCTGTTCCTGAGCCAGATTTTGCATTGAGCGGAGGGCAGCCGAGCTAGCGCGCCAGCGGGCCTTGCGCGCGCTGCCAGGCGTCGATGCCGCCCTCGACATGCAGCGCTGAGATGAGGCCGGCGTCCTGCGCGGCCTGCACCGCCATGGCCGAGCGCTCGCCAAAGGCGCAGTAGAACACGATGCGCTTGTCGGTCGCGCGCGCGAGCTCATGCAGCATGCCGCCGGCGCGGATGTTCTCCTGCAGGTCGCCATAGGGCGCGTGCAGCGAGCCCGGGATGCTGCCGTGCTTGCGGCGCTCGCTGGCCTCGCGCAAATCGACAAAGGCGATGTCCGGCCGCCCGATCATGGCGATGCCTTGCGCAGGCGTCAGCGCCCAGCCGCGGCGCGCGATCTCAGCTTGCGCCAGCCCGATCTTCATGTTGGACGGCACCGCGACGTCCATCATCTTCGGGTTGGGCAGATTGAGGCTCGCCATCAGCGCGACATAGTCGTCGACCGAGTTGACCTGCAGGCGCGGATTGTAGCGCTTCTCCTCGCCGATGGTGGAGACGGTGTCGCCTTTGTAGTCGTGCGCCGGGAACACCAAGGTCTCGTCGGGCAGCCGCAGCAGTTTGCCGAACAGCGATTCATATTGCGCGCGGGCGTCGCCGTTCTGGAAATCGGTGCGGCCGGTGCCGCGGATCAGCAGCGTGTCGCCGGTGAACACGCGGTCGCGCATCAGGAAGCTGTAGGAGTCGTCGGTGTGGCCGGGCGTGTAGAGCACGTCGAGCGCGAGCGCCCTCGATGGTGAGCTTGTCGCCTTCGGCGAGCCGCATCGACACCACGTCGGCCTTGGTGTTCTCGCCCATCACGGTGATGCAATGGGTGCGGTCGCGCAGCGCGCCGAGCCCGGTGATGTGGTCGGCGTGCAGATGGGTGTCGACCGCCTTGACCAGCTTGAGGTCGAGCTCGCGGATCAATTGCAGATAGCGGTCGACCTTCTCCAGCACCGGATCGATGATCATGCGCTTCGCCGCCGGCGCGGCTGACGCCAGCAGGTAGGAGTAGGTGCCGGAGACGCTGTCGAACAGCTGGCGGAAGATCATGGCCGGGGCCTTAGATATTCAAGAGACAAGATAGCACAATCTGCGAAAATGCTGCCGGTCATGGCCGGGCTTGACCCGGCCATCCATGAGGCCGCGCAGCAAACGTGGCCCGACGTCGGGTTTTCCGCTGTGGCGCTTCGTCATAGGATGCGCGGGTCAAGCCCGCGCATGACGCCTGAGTGTATGCCTCCAACTTTGTCTTGCATGCGGGCAACCTCCATCGTTCTCGCGGCGCGGCATGCGCCCGAGCTTTGGGACCTTTTGCCCCCGCCGAAGCAGGGGGCCCGGGGGAGTCGACCCCCGCAAAAATGCGAGGGGGACGGCGCGCCGAGCGGCGCAACCAGTCCGTCTGTTCACGCCTTCTCGCGAAGGCGTGGCGCCTCTCGGCGCGCCGTCGCGGCGATTTTAAGTCCCCGGCGCCGTGCTTCCCGGCGGCGACCCGGCGGGTATTTCGTCCCGCCGATCCGGGCGGCTTCCGCCGCCCTTCGTCTCCGCCACGTCCAGCCATTGAAGGCAGGCCCTCGTAGTGGGGCCGGACGGCTGGCCAGGGCCTCCCGAGCGCGCGGTTGCGAAACCCGCCCGCGGGCGCCGGCCCTGTCCCCGCGGCCGGCGCAACCGGTTCGCGTCCCCTCGAGGACAAAGCGAGGGGGATTATAAGCCTAGTGGAGAGACCGGGGATAAGTTTTCACGCGAATGTGATTATGGTCCTATTAGGTGTGGCAAGCCAGCGGCTTTTTTGGTTCGTCATTGCGCAATGCATGGAACATGCGCGACAGCGACGCCTGCCTGATCCTTGTCGATGAAGGGGGCGTCGCCGTGTCAGGCGGGACGGCTTTGGCCGAGAAGCTGGCGGCTCAGTATCGCAAGCCCTTGCTGGTGGTCGATGTCGGCGAGGCGGATGCGGGTGAGCAAGCGCGTGCGTGTCTCGCCCGCTGCTGGCGGCGCATGACGGCGACGTGCCGTTCAGGCTCGCGGTCGGCGGCCCACGGGAAAGCGAGGCGAAGGGGATTTATAGGAAGGCGAGGGTGGTGTTGGGCAAATATTGAAAGACATGCACCTCGGCGCCTTGCTAGCATAGAACTGTGACAAAATCGACATTGAGGCACGTAGCGTGAGGCAGTCGTGACCAATCAATCGTCGGAAGACGCAAAAAAACAATACATAGAGAAAATGGGCGAAGCGTTGGGAACGCAATTTCATGCTCTTTGGCAAGAAATTGCTCTGCTAAATCTAAATTGGAAGGAGTACATTGAACTTTTTGGAACCAATGAGAAACGAATTGGGCGGCTGAATGAGTTTGCCCCAGCATTTTTTCGGATGATTCTAGGACGAACTATGGACTCTCACGCTGCTCCACATTGCTCGACTTTTGGACTCGCCAAAATCAGCCGGAAAAAAGAACCTTACACTTCGAAACCTAACTGATCTGGTCGACGAGAGGCTCAAAATGCCGCTCGCGCAACTTATCGACAAAGCGATAGCTGATGCGAAGTTTGCTCGGGACTGGCGCGATCGGGTTATTGCTCACCGTGACTTAGGGCTTGCATTAGAAGATGTGGCCTGCACCCGGTTTCGTTGACACCCGCCTAAGCTAATCCAGCCTGCCGCTCGAACTCCATCGGGCTCATATAGCCGATCGTCGAGTGCCGGCGTTTGGGATTGTAGAAGCGCTCGATGTAGTCGAACACGTCGGCCTTGGCTTCGTCTCGCGTTCGGTACATTTTGCGCGCTGTTCGTTCGGTCTTGAGCGACGAGAAGAAGCTCTCCATCGCCGCATTGTCCCAGACATTGCCCGAGCGGCTCATCGAGCAGACGACGCCGTGATCGGCCATCAGCCGCTGGAACTGCTCGCTGGTGTATTGGCTGCCGCGATCGGAGTGATGCAGCAGCGCATCGGGCTTGCCCCGCCGCCAGATCGCCATCACCAGAGCATCGGTGACGAGCTGCGCCGTCATCGCCGCGCTCATCGACCAGCCGACCACGCGCCGGGAGAACAGATCGATGACCGCCGCCACATAGAGCCAGCCTTCCGCCGTCCAGACATAGGTGAAGTCGGCGATCCATTTGCGGTTGGGTGCAGGCGCTTCGAAGCTGCGGTCGAGCACGTTGGGAGCGACGGCGGCGGCCTGCCGCTCACCCAGATCGGGCGGCAGCCGACGCCGGCGCGGGCGTGCTTTGAGGGCCTGCAGCCGCATCAATCGCTCGATCCGATGCAGTCCGCATGACACACCTTCGGCAAGCAGGTCGTGCCACACCCGCCTGGCGCCATAGGTCCGGTCGCTGGCAAGGAAGCTGGCGCGAACCTTGGCGCCCAGCTCTTCATCGCTGCGGCTGCGCTGGCTGCGCGGCCGCGTCAGCCAGGCATAGAAGCCACCCCGCGAGACACCGAGCGCCCCGCACATCCAGTCCGCCGGCCAGATCCCCCGGTGCTTCGCAATGAAGGAGAACTTCACGTCGATTCCTTCGCGAAGTAGGCCGCGGCTTTTTTTAGGATGTCTCGTTCGGCCTTCAGCTTGGTCACCTCGCGCTTGAGCCGCGCGATCTCGGCCTGCTCCGGCTTCATCTGACCTTGGCCGGGGAATGCATGCTGCGGATCGTCCGCAAGCTTCTTCACCCAGTCGCGCAGCTGCGATCGTATGCACGCCCAGGTCCTGCGACGCCTGCGCATACGACACGCCCCGATCCTTGATCAGGCGCACAGCCTCAAGCTTGAACTCTCGCGTAAACTTCCGCCTCTCCATGACCCACCTCCGGTTCCATCAAAACACCTAACTCGGTGTCTTCGGAACCGGGTGCAGGCCAATGGCGCTGCTGAACCGCTTAAGGCTGCCTCAAGGGCTGATGTAAAGACGGCGTTGGCTAGCTTAGCTGATGTTATGAACGCGGTTCAAAATCATTATCTGAGTAGTCAGACTATTTATGATGCAGGCTCGCGACACAACGGCGCGATTACCCTTCTTTACCTCCTGGGCGACGGATTAAAGCTAAGGTCGGAAAGGGAAGAGCTTCTTCAACAAGCAATCGAAAGTGGCTCAGAGGAAGATCTTCAAAATGCGGCAGATGCAAATATTCAAGAGAAAATCTAACGCGCGCGGCCACTTAATGCCCTGTCCGCAACATTGGCAGACTGTGCTTCGCTGATCCGCCCTATAGGTTACTAAAACAAAGTCTTTGTATATTTCTCAACCCCATCAATAAGTTCTGAAACGTCCTCAGTGGACGGTTCGCGACTTTTATTATGATCGCAGATATTTCGGAGATCGCCGAGCCGCTGAATACCTCTCCAAACCGGTGTCTCAATGACATTTCCATTCTTCAGCGCGTCATTCAAATCGCTGATCGCCGGGTGTTGCTTGCGGATAGTAATGTTATGGTTCGATGCCACTTGCGCCAAGTGTTTTTCGAGTACCACGCCTGCAATCGCCCCGGCTCCGCGTAAGAACCCATGCTTCACAAGCTCTCGCGCAGCATCAAGCTCTGAGTCAAAAAGATCGGCCTGAACTAATTGTTTGATGTCGAAAAGCTTGCTTTCGAAGCGACGCGTGGTCGCTCTGAGAATGCCAAGTTGCGTGCTGAAGCGCATCGTAACGGCACCAAAATCGTCGTAGGGCTTTTTGCCTGTATACTCATTAACAGCAGCGCGAACGCCGTTTAGCCAGTCTTGAATGGTGTAGGTCACAACGTTTATTTCGTGGCGCTTGCCTTCGCCCTTATAAAGATTTTCGAATTCGATGCTGCGGTCGGGCGCAAGCTGTTTGACTACAGCGAGCGCTTCGGAATACCATCTTTGATAGTGTCGCTCGAACGCATTCGCGAATCCCTTCGCCTTTTCCCTTTCTTCTTTCGAAAGTTTTCTTTGATTTTCCAAATATCTAAATTGAAGATCAACACTCATGGCCTCGCCGAGTTTTACTAAATCGTCGAGTTCCTTCTTATAATGATCCAGGTTGGAGGGCATTCACAACCTCTCGTTATTCCGCCGCCTCAAAATTCCGCTTCTTCATTCCGCCGCCGCGCGCGAGCGCGGGCGCCAGGAATTGCCCCGTATAACTCCGCTTTGTCTTGACGATGTCCTCCGGCGTCCCCCGCGCCAAGATCTCACCGCCGCCGCCGCCTTCGGGGCTGAGGTCGATGATCCAGTCGGCGGTCTTGATCACTTCGCCCCAAGCGGCGTGAGCTCAAACACGCGCCCGTATTTCGCCGCCTCGGCAATATTGCCGGCGCGAAGGGCAAGGCGAACGGTATCGAGTTTCTTGACGTCCGCCGGAGACAAATACGGCGACCACGCGGTGTCATCCTCGATCAGCTCGACCGGAACTTCGGCGCAGTACTTACCCTCGTGGATGAACTCTTTTGACGGGCGGGTCGTCATCGGATGCGCCTCTTGAAGTCCTTGGACCATCGTTCCGCCTTCGGGCGGTATGCCGTCACCAGGATTGCCGGCCTGCCGGCGTTCTTCGGAACGCCCCACATTGCATGCACCGGCCGGCCGTCGCGGTCGCTGTGCAAGATAAGAACCGACGGCTCCTTACGCGAGTCCGGATATTCCTCGACGACGAAGGCCGTTTCGACGCCGAGCAAAGCATCTGCCGCAACGATATCATCGGCCGCGAGTTCGCGGAAGCCGTGGCGCGACACGATATAGTCGCCGGCGCGGACCAGCGCTTGCACGCGGCGCAGCGTTTCGCTCATGCTCAGCGCCCCTCATCCGGCTCGCGGCTTTCGCCGCTCGCCACCTTCTCCCCGCAGGCGGGGAGAAGGATGAACTCACTCCGCCGCCTTACTCCTTCACCACCGCCGTATCCGGCCTTCCGCCCCATTCCGCCCATGAGCCGTCATAGACGCGGCCGAGATCCTTGCCGATGGCGTCGAGGCCGAGCGACAGGATCACCGCGGTGACGCCGGAGCCGCAGGTCGTGATCACCGGCTTATCGGTGTCGACGCCGGCTTTCGCAAACGCCTGCGCGATGCGCTCGGGCGCGACCAGGCGGCCGTTCTCGACGATGTCGGCAAAGGGCACATTGAACGCGCCCGGCATGTGGCCGGAGCGCAGGCCGGGGCGCGGATCGGGCGCGCGGGCGTAAAAGCGGTCGGCCGAGCGCGCGTCGACCACCTGCGCGCTGCCGTCGTTGAGCGCCATCTGCACGTCGCCGTGCATGGCGACCGCGCCGGTGTCCATCTCCGCCTTGAACGGTGCGCGGCGGGCGCTTGACTTCGCCGGCTTCGGTCGGGCGGCTTTGCGCTTTCCAGGCCGCCAGCCCGCCGTCGAGGATGAACACGTTGTTGGCGCCGAAGATGCGGAAGGTCCACCAGATGCGCGGCGCCGAATAAAGCCCGGACGCATCGTAGACCACGATGGTGTCGGTCTCGGCGATGCCGAGCTTGCCGGCGGCCTCGCCGAACTGGTCGGGCCCCGGCAGCATGTGCGGCAGGTCGGACGAATGATCGCAGACCGCGTCGATGTCGAAGAACACCGCGCCGGGAATATGCGCGGCGAGATACTCCGCCTTGGCGTCGCGCTTCTGGATCGGCAGATAATAGGAGCCGTCGACGACGACGAGATTGGGCTTGCCCAATTCGCCGGCGAGCCAGTCGGTGGTTTTGAGCCATTTGCTGGCGGGTTTGGGGCTCGCGCGGTGTTTGTGCGTTCATGATGTCCGGCCTTTGCGTGGGGTCAATGCCAAGCATCACGCAAGAGTTCCATGGAAGCAATGGCGAAACCTGGCGGCCGCAGGTGCTGCGTGTCCCGGACGCGGTGCAGCGGTAGCGGTGCGCCGCTGATCCGGGACCCCGGTTGAGTCGCGCCAACAAAGCTGGGTCCCGGGTCTGCAGCGCACCGTTCGCTTCGCTCACGCTGCGCTGCGCCCGGGAAACGTTTGCCTACACCAGCGCCAGGCGCACGCGGCGGTTCTGCTTGCCCTTCTTCTCGATTCCGCTCACCCGCACGGCGCCGATTTCAGCCGTGGCGCGCACATGGGTGCCGCCGCAGGGCTGCAGATCGAGGCCTTCGATCTCGATCAACCGCACGCGGCCGTGCCCATCGGCGGCTTCACCGACATGGTCTTGACCAGACCGGGATTGGCGGCGAGCTCGTCATCGGCTGATCCAGCGGCTGGTGACGGCCGCGTTGCTGGCGATCATCTCGTTGACGCGTGCCGTGACCGCGTCCTTGTCGAGCCCGGCCTCCGGAATATCGAAGTCGAGCCGGCTCTCGGCTTCGCCGACCGAGCCGCCGGTGACCGCGTAGGGCAGCGCGGCGGACAGACAGATGCATGGCGGTGTGCATGCGCATGCGGGCGTAGCGTCTGTCCCAATCGATGGCCGCGGTCACTTGATCGCCGACCTTGAGGGCAGGGGCGCCGGCTTCAGGCACATGCGCGATCTCGCTCTTGGCGGCGTCGGTGTAGACCGCGGTGGCAATGGCGATGCGCGTGCCGTCCGCGGCGCTAAGCGTTCCGCTGTCGCCGGGCTGGCCGCCGGAGGTGGCATAGAACACGGTGCGGTCGAGCACGATGCCGCCTTGCTCGCCGATCGCGAGCACGCGGGCGGCACAGTCTTTCAGATAGGAGTCGTCGCGGAACAGGCACTCGGTCGGCATCACCATTCTTCCTGGCGCATGATCTTGTCCGAAGACCGCGTCCCGCACTTTTCGGCATCATGCGCGCTCACGTCTTCACAAACGGCGGCTTGATGTCGGTCTTGCGCTCCAGCCATTGCGGCACCGGCAGGTTCTTCGCGCGCAGAAACTCGGGATTGAACAGCTTGGACTGATAGCGCGTGCCGTAGTCGCAAAGCACCGTCACGATGGTGTGGCCGGGGCCGAGCTCCTGCGCCAGCCGAATGGCGCCGGCGACGTTGATGCCCGAGGAGCCGCCGAGGCAGAGCCCTTCCTGCTCCAGCAGATCGAAGATCAGCGGCAGCGCTTCCTCGTCGGGGATGAGATAGGCCTTGTCGACGTGCAAGCCCTCGATGATCGGGGTGACGCGGCCGAGCCCGATGCCTTCGGTGATCGAGCCGCCTTCCGTTGCTTTCGCCTCGCCGTTCTTGAACAGATTGTACATGGCGGCGCCGCGCGGATCGGCGACGCCGATGACGATGTCCTTCTTCTGCTCGCGCAGATATGTCGACGCTCCGGCCAACGTGCCGCCGGTGCCGATGGCGCAAATGAAGCCGTCGATGCGGCCGCCGCACTCCTCCCAGATTTCCGGGCCGGTGGAGACGTAATGCGCCTTGCGATTGTCGAGATTGTTCCATTGGTCGGCGAAGATCACACCGTTGGTCTCGGTCTTTTTCAGCTCTTCCGCCAATCGTCTCCCGACATGTTGGTAGTTGTTCGGGTTGCCGAACGGCAGCGCCGGCACCTCGACCAGCTCGACGCCGCACAACCGCAACATGTCTTTCTTCTCTTGGCTCTGCGTGTTCGGCATCACGATCAGCGTGCGGTAGCCGCGCGCATTGGCGACCAGCGCCAGCCCGATGCCGGTATTGCCGGCGGTCGCTTCGACCACCAGTCCGCCGGGGCGCAATTCGCCGCGCGCCTCCGCCTCCAGGATCATCTGGCGGCCGGCGCGATCCTTCACCGAGCCGCCGGGATTCATGAATTCGGCCTTGCCCAGAATGGTGCAGCCGGTCGCCTGCGACGCGCGCTCAAGCTTGATCAGCGGCGTGTGCCCGATCGCTTCAATGATGCCGTCGCGGATCTGCATGCGTTAACCCGGCTGCTGGAGGCGAGTTGCGACCCTAGTGGAGCCCTTCCGAGGCGACAAGACCGCCTGTCTCACCCCGGCACGGCGCGGCGCGCGGCCGCGCCAATGCACGCGCGTCGCGCAAGATGACCCGGAATCGCCCGCCCAACGTGTGTTTCTTGCCGAGGTTTTTCAATTGCCGGGGACGGCGGAAAGGACATCGAAACCATACCGGCGCATTGGCCAGCGGTAACCTGGGGTATTCACTAGTTGTTTCCTGCGGCCCCCTAATCGTGACCCCGGGGACGCGGCAGGAAGGCGGGGCCCCAACCCTGAGCGTTGTGGGTGCCAATGTTGATGAATCTCGACGTCAATACGCTGTTCGTCGTCACGATCTATGTCGAGGCGATCCTCGGCCTATTGCTGTTGTTTGCCTGGGTGCAGAACACCGCGATCCAGGCGGTGGCGTGGTGGGGCTTTGCCCATCTACTGCGCGCCGCTTCGGTGGTGCTGTTCGGCATGTATGGCACCGTGCCCGACCTGATCTCCATCGATTTTGCCAACGCCTTGCTGTTCACCTCTTTCGCCGTCACCTGGACCGGCGCACGCGTGTTCGACGGCCGTCCGGCCGAGCCGGTCTATATGGTCACCGGCGCGGTGCTCTGGCTGTTGATCTGCCGGCTGCCGGTGCTCAACGACGCGGTCAACGCGCGCGTGCTGATCGCCTCCGGCATCATCACCACCTATACCTGGCTCACGGCCTACGAATTCTGGCAAGGGCGCGATGAGCAACTGGTGTCGCGCTGGCCGGCGATCTTCATGCTGTTTGCGCACGGCGCGCTATTCCTGCTGCGCACGCCGCTGGTCGCGGTGCTGCCGTGGTCGATCACCAATCACGTCTACGGCAGCGTGTGGCTCACCGTGCTCTCGTTCGAAGCGCTGCTGTTCACCATCTCGATCGCCTTCATCCTGCTGGCCATGGCCAAGGAGCGCACCGAACTGCGCCACCGCACCGCCGCCATGGTCGATCCACTCACCGGCATCGCCAACCGCCGCTCGTTCCTGCACGAGGCCGGCCTGATCGCCAAGCGGCACAACAGCTCGCCGCGGCCGACCGCCGTGTTGTTGATCGACCTCGACCATTTCAAGTCGATCAACGACCGCTTCGGCCATGCGCTCGGCGACCGCGTGCTGGAGATTTTCACCGACACAGCGCGCCAGTCGATCCGTGCCTCCGATCTGATCGGACGGCTGGGCGGCGAAGAGTTCGCCGCCATCCTGTGCGACACCAGCCCCGACAAAGCACTATCGGTGGCCGAGCGGATTCGGGAGAGCTTCGCGGTCGCTGCCAAGGAAGTGGAAAGCCGCCCGGTTTGCGCCACCGTGAGTATCGGCGTGGTTCACTGCCAGGACCCGACGCTCGACGTGCACGAGTTGTTGGCACAGGCCGACCAGGCGCTCTATTTTGCCAAGGAGAACGGCCGCAACCGGGTCGAGGTGGCCTCGCTCGAGCTCATGCGCGACCGCATGACCGGTGAGCCGGCGCCGACCTCGGCCAATTCGCTGGCGTCGATGGCGGCCAGGAAAGCCGCGGCCAAGATCGAAGCCGCCTGAGCGCATATGCCGCCAAATCGGCGGCCGACCTTTTGCATATAACAGTATTGTCATTGACCTGCGTCAATGACGCAGCCGTAAGCCGGAGCGGCGGCCAATCGCGCTCTTCGAAGCCCTCCGGACTTGATCACTCAGCGCCGAATAACCGACGGCTATTTGGCGCGCGGCCCTTTGCTGCGGCGTCGAGGACGATTGACCTTGGGCGCACAATTGGGCCACTTTAGGATGAGTGGGCCGGATTGCCAGCTCATGAAATAGTGGGGTACCAAACTAATTCAAAGCCGTACGGGAGGAGAACATGAAAATATTCCGTTGGCTGGGGCTCGCCGCCCTGGCGCTCGCGGTGGGCGGAACCGCGCAAGCGGCGACCGTGAAGATCGGCGTGGTGCTGCCGTTCAGCGGCGCCAATGCCGACCTCGGTCACCAGATCGACAAGGCGTTCGATCTCTACGTCAAGCTGCACGCCAAGGATATCGCGCCCAACAAGGTTGAGATCATCAAGCGCGACGAGGGCCCGCCGACCGGCGCCCAAGCCAAGACCGTCACCACCGAGCTCATCCTCAACGACAAGGTGCAATTGGTCACCGGCTTTGTGTTCTCGCCGTCGGCGATCGCGCTGGCGCCGGTGATCACCAAGGCCAAGATTCCGATGGTCATCGCCAATGCCGGCACCGCCTGGATCACCAATCTGTCGCCTTACATCGTGCGGCTGTCGTTCAGCATGTGGCACCCGGCCTACCCGATGGGGCCCTATGCCTACGACAAGATCGGCTGCAAGACCGCGGCGGTCGCTTATACCGACTTCCCGCCCGGCAAGGATTCGGTGCAGGCTTTCGAGACCGGGTTCAAAAAGTCCGGCGGCAAGGTGGTGCTGTCGATCCCGATGGGCTCGCCCGTGCACGTGCCGGACTTCACGCCGTTCATGCAGCGCGTCAAGGACGCCCATCCCGATTGCCTCTATGCCTTCGTTCCCTCCGGCGCGCATGCGACCGGCATCATGAAGGCCTATGGCGAAGTCGGCCTGAAAAAAGCCGGCATCAAGCTGATCGGCCCGATGGACCTGATCCCCGACAACAAGCTGCAGGACATGGGTGACGCCGCCATCGGCACCATCGTGATGGGCCATTACGCGGTCGATCTCGACAACGCGGCCAACAAGAAGTTCCAGGATGAGTGGCACAAGGCCTATGGCCCCGACTCCTATCCCGACTTCATGTCGTCGGCGGGCTGGGACACCATGCATGCCATCTTCGACACCATCAAGAAGCTCAACGGCAACTTGTCGGACGGCGCCAAGGTGGTGGCGGCACTCAAGGGCTGGTCGACCGACGGACCGCGCGGGCACGTGATGATCGATCCCAAGACCCGCGACATCGTCGAGGACGAGCACGCCATGGAGGTCTATCGCAAGCCTGACGGCAAGCTCGGCGAGAAGATCATCGGCACCACCAAGGCCGTGCATGACGAGTGCAAGGTCCTCAAGCTCGGCCGCTGCAAGTAACCGTCTGATTTGACGAAAAAGGCGCCGCCGCGCATAACGGCGCGGCGGCGTTTCGTTCGTGCGAAGGGGTGGGGCCCGTGTCGCATGTTGCCAACATAGTCGTCAGCATCCTGTTCGACGGCTTGGCCTATGCCATGTTCCTGTTCATCACCTCCGTCGGCCTATCGGTGACGATGGGACTGATGGGCTTCGTGAACCTGGCGCACGGCGCCTTCGCCATGTGCGGCGGCTTCTTTGTCGTCACGCTGACGCGCGCGCTCGGCGTCGATTTCGTTTCATCGCTTATCATTGCATCGGTCGCGGTCGGCATCATTAGCGTGCCGTTCGAGCGCTATCTCTACCGCCAGCTTTACAAGTCGACCGATCTCGAGCAGGTGCTGCTCACCATCGGCCTGGCGTTCATGTCGATCGCCACGTTCACCTATTTCTATGGGCCGATCCCGAAATCGGTTCCGCTGCCGGATTGGCTGGAAGGCGATGTCAATCTCGGCTTCCGCGCCTTTCCGAGCTACCGCGTCTTCATGATCGCGGTCGGCGCCGTGCTGATCGCCGTGCTCTGGTACGCCTTCGAGAAAACCAATATCGGCGCCAAGATCCGCGCCGCCGTCGATAACCGGCGCATGGCGGAATCGGTCGGCATCAATGTCGACCGGCTGTTCACGCTCACCTTTGCGCTCGGCTCGGGGCTCGCCGCGCTCGGCGGCGGGCTCGCCATTCAGCTGTTCGGCCTGACGCCCAATTTCGCGGTGCTCTACCTCGTGCTGTTCCTGATCGTGGTCGCGGTCGGCGGCCTCGGCAGCTTGAAGGGCACGCTGCTCGCCGCGTTGGTGATCGGCATTATCGATACCGGCGGCAAGTACATCTATCCGGTGGCGGGCAACTTCTTCATCTACGCCATCACGGTGATTGTGCTGCTGATCAGGCCGGCGGGGTTCTATGGCCGCGAGTGAGAACAGGCCGCAGGGTGCCAGCTCCGTCGAAGCGCGCAGGCGGGCGGCCGACTATCTAATCCGCCGGCACTATTTCCAATGGCCCGAAGCCTTGCCCTGGCTGCTCGCGGTCGCGGCGTTCTTGGTCTTTCCCGACCGCATGACCTTCGGCAGCCAAGTTTTGATCGGGGTGATGTTTGCGCTCTCGCTCGATCTCATCCTCGGTTATGCCGGCATCGTTTCGCTCGGCCACGCCGCCTTCTTCGGCATCGGCGCCTATACGGTCGCGCTCGGATTTGTCGGCCTCGGTTGGAGCGAGCCGATCAGCGGTGTGATCGCCGGCGGGCTGGTGGCGGGTCTTGCCGGCGTCGTCGTGGGTTGGTTCATGCTGCGTTACCGTGGCCTGACGCTGCTGATGCTGACGATCGCCTTCGCCGCCATGTTGCAGGAGTCGGGCAACCTGCGTTCGGATATCACCGGCGGCTATGACGGCTTGCCGGGGCTGACCTTCGATCCGCTGTTCGGCTATTTCGACTACGATCTCTACGGGCACACCAACTACTGGTACGTCCTGATCGTCCTCGCCATCGTCTTCTATTTCGTGCGCCGCAACGTCTATTCGCCGTTCGGGCAGGCGCTCACCGGCATCCGCGAGAATGTGCGGCGCATGCACGCGATCGGCTCGCCGGTGCATCGCCGGCTGGTGACGGTCTACGCCATCGGAGCGGCGATCGCGGGCATCGCCGGCGCGCTGTTCACCCAGACCAATGCCTATCTAACCTTGAGCGTGTTCGACTTCGACGTCTCGGCCAAAGTGATGGTGATGCTCATACTCGGCGGCACTGGGCGGCTCTACGGCGCCTTTATCGGTGCCGCGGTTTACATGGTGCTGGAGGATTATTTTTCCAAACTGAGCCCGACCTTCTGGCAATTCGGCATCGGACTGCTGCTGGTTCTGGCGGTGCTATTCGCGCGCCGCGGCCTGTTGGGGGTGGTCGAAGATGCCGCCAAACATTTTTCGCGGAGGAAATCGTCATGACCGCCGCGCTGCAAGTGCAGGGCCTCAACCGCAGCTTCGGCGCGCTGCACGTGACTCGCGACGTCGACCTTGCGCTCGAGCGTGGCGCCCGCCGCGCGTTGATCGGTCCGAACGGCGCCGGCAAGACCACGCTGGTCAACTTGATTACCGGCGTGCTCAAGCCGTCGTCGGGCAAGGTCGTGCTCGACGGCGAGGACATCACAGCGACGTCGCAGGCCGAACGGGCGCGGCGCGGGCTCGCGCGCACCTTCCAGATCAACCAGCTGTTCCGCGGACTGAGCGTGCTCGAAAACATCTGCATGGTGATTGGCGAGCGCGACGCACACAACGACAACATGTGGCGCTCGGCGGGCGCCAAGCGGGTCGTGATCGACGAGGCGCTCGACCATCTCGACTCGCTGCGCCTGACCGAGGATTCGCTCAAGCTGGTGCGCGAGTTGCCTTATGGCCGCCAGCGGCTGGTGGAGATCGCCATCGCGCTGGCGCAAAAGCCGCGCGTGCTGCTGCTCGACGAGCCGGCGGCCGGCGTCCCATCGTCGGAAAGCCATCTCATCCTCGACGTGGTGGCCGCGCTCGATCCCGACATCGCCATCCTGATCATTGAACACGATATGGACGTGGTGATGCGCTTTGCCAAGCAGATCACCGTGATGGTGCAGGGCGCGGTGTTCACCGAAGGCGCGCCGGCCGAGATCATGGCGAACGAAGACGTGCGCGCCGTCTATCTCGGCCAGGAGACGCGTCATGGCGGAGGCGGCCATGGCTGAGCGCGCGCTTGAGCTCGACCGGGTATCCGCCGGCTACGGCGAGACCGTGGTGATCGAGGACATCAACCTTGCGCTCGAAACCGGCGAGACGCTGTCGATCATCGGCCGCAATGGCGTCGGCAAGTCGACGCTGCTCGCCACCATCATGGGCCATACCACGCTGCACAGCGGGCGCGTCGTGCTGCACGGCAAGGATATCTCGCAACTCGTCACCTATCGCCGCGTCAGCGCCGGCCTCGGGCTGGTGCCGCAAGAGCGCGAGATTTTTCCTTCGCTCACGCTCAAGGAAAACCTGGAAGTCGCCGCCCGGCCGGGCACTTGGACGCTTGGGAAAGTCTATGAGCTGTTTCCGCGCCTGGCCGAGCGCGCCGGCAACCGTGGCAATCAGCTGTCCGGCGGCGAGCAGCAGATGCTGGCGATCGGGCGCGCGCTGATCGGCAATCCGACCGTGCTGCTGATGGACGAGCCGTCGGAAGGCCTGGCGCCGGTGATCGTGGAGGAACTGGCGCGTGCGGTGAAGCGGCTCGCGGCCGAAAGCGGGCTGGCGATGATCCTGGTCGAGCAGAACACGCGGCTGGCGCTCGACATCGCGCCGCGCGTGGTGGTGATGGACCGCGGGCAGATCGTCTACGACGGGGCAAGCGATACCTTGCGCAAGGATCCAGCCAAGCTCGAGCAGTTGATCGGCGTGGCGGCGGCTTGATATCGAATGGGGCGCTGCCCACTCGGCGCCGCGCGATATTGCCTTCGCGCGCGCGATCACGCATAGGCTGACGGTCAGTCGCGTCACTTGAGCCGGGCCATCATGAAGCGCAGCAGCAATCGCATTCTCACGACCCATGTCGGCAGCCTGATCCGCCCGCCGGCCTTGCAGGACTTCCTGCGCCTGAAGCAGGCCGGCAAGCCGTACGACGAGACGGCCTATCGGAAATGCCTCACCGACTCCGTCGCCGAGGTGGTGCGTCATCAGGCTCACGTCGGCGTCGACGTCATCAGCGACGGCGAATTCGGCAAAACGATCAGCTGGTCGCAATACGTGCTGGAGCGGCTGTCGGGCTTCGAGCGGCGGCCGATCAGGAACGAAGCGGCCAACCCGTTCAAGCGCGGCGCCGACCGCACGCGCTTCCCGGAATTCTACGCCGAGCTCGACGCCCAGGACGGCGTGGTCACGTCGGTCGATGCCGTCTGCGTCGGGCCGATCGCATACACCGGCCAGGCCGAACTGCAGCGCGACATCGACAACTTCAAGGCGGCGCTCAAAAGCGTGCAGGTCGAGGAAGCGTTCCTGCCGGTGGCGGCGCCGGCGAGCGTGATCCCCGACCGCAAGAACGAATATTACAAGAGCAGCGAGGAGCTGCAGGTCGCGATCGGCGAGGCGATGCGCGCCGAATACAAGATGATCGTCGATGCCGGCTTCCTGCTGCAGCTCGACGACGCCCGCAACGCCGTCACCTACGACCGCATGGTGCCGCCGGCGAGCTTCGAGGATTACCGGCGCTGGCTGGCCAAGCAGGTCGATATCATCAACCACGCCATCGAAGGGCTGCCGCAAGACCGCATCCGCTATCACGTCTGCTGGGGCTCGTGGCCGGGACCGCATGTCAGCGACGTGCCGCTGAAAGACATCGTCGATCTGATCCTGCAGGTGAAGGTCGGCGCCTATGTGATCGAAGGCGCCAATCCGCGCCACGAGCACGAATGGCAGGTGTGGAAGAGCGCCAAGCTGGGGGCAGGGCAGGTGCTGATCCCCGGCGTCATCAGCCACGCCACCAATGTGGTGGAACATCCCGAATTGGTGGCCGAGCGCATCGTGCGGCTGGCCAAGATCGTCGGGCGCGAAAACATCATCGCCGGCACCGATTGCGGCTTCGCGCAAGGCCCGTTCCACCGCCGCGTGCACCCCTCCATCATGTGGGCCAAGCTGGAGGCGCTCAGCCAGGGCGCCCGGCTTGCGAGCCAGGAACTGTGGTCCTAGGCTCTCTCTTGACGATGTCCGACGCCCCCCGAGCCGGAGCCTTGCCATGAATATCAGCGCGCAGAAACCCAGCGGTTTAGCTATCCCCTTCGACCACGCCCGGCTCGACCGGCTGATGGACGAAGCCGGCATCGACGTGGTGCTCGCCACTTCCAAGCACAATGCGCAGTACCTGACCGGCGGTCACCGCGCCAATTTCTTCGACTACATGGATGCCACCGGCGTCACCCGCTATCTGCCGGTGTTCGTCTATCCGAAGGGCGCGCCGGAGAAGGCCGCCTATATCGGCCATCGCCTCGAAGGTTTCCAGCACCAGGCCAAGCCGCTATGGACGCCGGAAACCCTAATGGCCTCGAACGGCTCGGTCGACGCCATGCAGAAGGCGGTCGACTATATGAAGAAGGCCGGGATGAAGCCGAAGAAGATCGCCACCGAACTCGGTTTTCTGCCCTATGACGCGGCGCAAGTGCTGCGCAAGGCTTTCCCTGATGCCGAATGGGTCGACGCGCTCTACGTGATGGAGCGCCAGCGCTTGGTGAAGTCGGCGGACGAATTGATGATTGTTGAAGTACGCCTCGGAGGCGGTGATCTCCGCGATGCAGGCGGTGATCGCCAAGACCGGGCCGGGCAAGACCAAGGCCGAAGTGGTGGAGGAGTTGCGCCAGCAAGAGACCCTGCGCGGGCTCAATTTCGAATATTGCCTGATCACGGCCGGCACCAGCATGAACCGCGCGCCGTCGGACCAAGTGTGGGGCGCGGGCGATATCATGTCGCTCGACAGCGGCGGCAATTATCACGGCTATATCGGCGACGTGTGCCGCATGGCGATCCAGGGCGAGGCGGATGCCGAACTGGAAGACCTGCTGGCGGAGATCGAGTTCGATCCAGCGCGCCGCGTTCAAGGCCGCGCGTCCTGGCGCACTGGGCCGCGCGCTCTACGACGCCGCCGAGCCGCTGGTGCAGAAATCGAAGCACCACAACAACATCGAATTCCTCGCCCACGGCATGGGCATGGTGAGCCACGAGGGACCGAGACTCACCGATAGCGGGCCGGTGGCTTATCCGGCCGAGCACGCCGGCGAGCCGCTCGAAGCCGGCATGGTCATTTCGGTGGAGACCACGCTCAAGCATCCGGGCCGCGGTTTCATCAAGCTGGAGGACACCGTGATCGTCACTGACGGCGGCCACGAGGTCTATGGCGAGGGCGCGCGCGGTTGGAACAAAGCGGGGACGCAGGCACACTAAGCGCCGCCCGAAACGAACTCCAAATAGAGGGCGGATCGTGGCCGACATCGTTGGCGCGTTGGGCGTGCCGCATACGCCGTTTTTTCCGTTCTTTGTCGAGCGCGACGGCCCGCAATGCGAGACCGCGCGTTATTTCGCGGCGCTGCGCGCGGAGCTGGAGGCGCTCAAGCCCGACGTGCTGGTGATGTTCGGCACCGATCATCTGAATACGTTCTTCTTCGATAACCTGCCGATCTTCGCCATCGGGGTGAGCGAGCAATTCACCGGCGCTTGCGACGAAGTGCGGGCGACGCCGCTCTATACGGTCAAGTCGCGCGCCGATCTGGCCGGCCATATCCACCGCGCCGGCGTCGCCGCCAATTTCGACGTGGCGGTGACGCAGAAATTCGCGGTCGATCATTCGGTGATCGTGCCGCTGCATTTCCTGACGCCGCAGATGCAAATTCCGACGATCCCGATTTTCATCAGCGGCCACGTGCCGCCGTTGCCGGCGGCGCGGCGCTGCTACGAGCTCGGCCGCATGGTGCGGCGCGCCATCGAGAGTTTCCCTGAAAGCTTGCGCGTGGTGACCATGGGCAGCGGCAGCATCTCGCTCGAAGTCTGGGGTCCGCGCCTTCGGATCGGCTCCGGCGACGGCGTGCCGGATCCGGCCTGGGTCGAGCGCGTCTGCGGGCTGCTCAGACAAGGCGCTGTCGAAACGCTGATCGAGGAGGCGACACCGGCTCAATTCGGGCAAGCCGGCAATGTCTCCGGAGAACTGCTCAACTGGATCGCCATGCTCGGCACCATCGATGCGCAGCCGGCCAAGTCGCTGACCCCGCAAATGGCCAACGGCCACGCCTACGCGGTGTGGCGGAGTTAATGCGATGTCGATCTACGGCGTAAATTATCTGTTGCGGGAGTTGCTGCGCGACCATGCGTTTCGGGCGGCGATGAAAGACAATCCCGCCGAGGCGCTCAAGGCCTGCGACCTCAGCGACGAGGAGCGCAAGCTGCTGCTGGCGGGAGACGTGGCCGGGCTGCATCGGCTCGGCGTCAACGATTTCCTGATGGGCTATCTGCCGCGCTTCGGCATCGTCGGGCTCGATCCGAAAAGCTACGGCGAGCGCATCAGCACGGAAGCGCCCAAATCATGATCGCGCGCTGTCGACCTGCGCGGCGAGCGCCTTGAGCGCAGGGGCGACGGTCACCGGATAGTCGACACCCGGCTCCAGCCGCCGCAGCGGCTCCGGCAAACGCGCCAGTTCGCGCGCCGCGCGTTCGCGGATTTGCGCAAGCGTAGGAGAGGGAACCAAGCGCTTGCCGCCGCGCATCACCGGGACGATCAGCGCCTCGCCCGGATGCTTGTCGCTTTCCACCGATAGGATATCGCCGCGCATGCGGCCGTCGCTGTCGTAGGCGCGCCAGACCTGCTTGCGGCCGGGCCATGTCTGCTTGCCTTCCGACAGCTTGCGGCGCGGCGTGCCGGCGTATTCCTGCAGCTTGTAGGCGCAATCGAGCGCCGGCACGTCGACCGAAGCCGCCAGATTGACGCCGATGCCGAAGCCGTCGATCGGCGCCTTCTCCTTCATCATGCCCTGCAGCACGTCTTCGGTGATGCCGCCGCTCACAAGGATGATGATGTCTTTCAAGCCGGCCTCATCGAAGATGCGCCGCACCTTGCGCGCGCCGGCGGTGAGGTCGCCTGAATCGATGCGCACGCCGCGGATCGCGATGCCGTCCGCCTTCAAGCGCGGCGCCAGCTCGACCACTTTGCGGGCGCCGGCCTCGGTGTCATAGGTGTCGATCAGAAGAATGATGCCGTCCGGCCGCGCGCGCGCGAAATTCTCAAACGCCTGCGCCTCGTCGTCGTGCACCTGGATGAAGGAGTGCGCCATGGTGCCGACGATCGGAATGCCGTAGTGCGCGCCGGCCTCCACGTTGGCGGCGCCGGCAAAGCCGGCGATGTAGCTGGCGCGTGCCGAATAGAGCCCGGCCTCGGCGCCGTGCGCGGTGCGCAAACCGAAATCGGAGAGGATTTTTCCGGGCGCGGCCAGCACCATGCGCGCGGCCTTGGAGGCGATCAGGGTCTGATAATGCAGAATGTTGATGAGCCGCGATTCGACGATCTGCGCCTGCGGCAGCGGCGCGGTCACGCGCAACAGCGGCTCGTTGGCAAAGCACACGGTGCCCTCGGGGATCGCGTGCACGTCGCCGGTGAAGCGGAAACCGGCGAGGTAGTCGAGCAGGTTGTCGCGAAAGCGGCCGGTGCTCTTGAGCCAGTCGATGTCGGCGGCGGAGAATTGCAGCGTTTCAAGGTAGCCGAGCGCATCGTCGAGACCCGCCGCCAGCAGAAAGCCGCGCCGGGCCGGCAGCCGCCGCACGAAGAACTCGAACACCGCCTCCTTGTCCTCGCCATGGTCCAGATAGGTCTGGACCATGTTGAGCTCGTAGAGGTCGGTGATGAGGGGGCTGGCGGCAGGCGTCATGATGGACGCGATCTTTCCCCCATTCCGTCAAACCGTGCAAGTTAGGGTGTCTCGTTGCACGGCCAGGAAAAATCCGGCCACCGGCAGCATGCCTAACAGTGCTTGAAAAAAAGCGACGGCCGCCTCGCAAAGTCTGCGAAGCGGCCGGCTTGCATCGAAGCGATGGACGATTCCGCTCGCGCGGAACGATCTGTCGCGGATGTCGGACTATTTGCCCATGCTGCTCTTGTATTTCTTTCCGTAGGCGTTGAGCGCCGGCGGCGCGGTATGGCACTTCGCGCACGGCTGGCCGGTCTTCTTGGCGAACGCCGGGGTTGCCTGCGTCTGTCCCGACACAGCGATCGTGATTGCAACGCCGAACAGTATCGCGGTCGCGGTCGTCGCGGCGGCAGTCAGAATTGTACCGATAGTGATTGCATTTCGCATTGACGATCTCCTGGGGTCCTTACGCCGATTGATTCCGGCATCCGTCACAGCGGGGACGAAACTACCAGATGGTGTCAAAATCGAGAAGCGCCGGCGGGCTGCGTTTGCCGCATTGCTAATCCTATCTCCGGACGGCGGATAAGCCATGCAATTGGGCATTGGTCGGAACGGGCAACGCCGTCAAAACACGTTGGCAAATCCGCATCGTCGTCGTCGTCCGATAAAAAAATCATGCGCCGGGCACGACGCATATTGAATTGAAATTACAAATCTTTTCGGCGCGGCCCGGCGCCGTCTGCATGAAAAAAATGTACTTGGGGTCGTCGCCGACGCCGACCAAAACGCTCGGGCTTAACCGGTAACTCATTGAAATAAAATGTAAAAACGCGCCAAACGGGTGCGTTGGCACGCGGCTTGCCATACCAGGGGCGAGAGACATGAGTGAAAACAAGGTGGCGAAGATGACCAACAAAACAAGAATTCTCATCGTCGACGACGACGAAGTGGTGCGTCGAAGCTACTTGCGCTCGTTGGAAAGCGCCTTCTGCAACGTCGAAACCGCCAGCAACGGCGAAGAGGCCTTGCAGACGATGGACCGGAGCCCCGCCGACGTCGTGCTGCTCGACATGCGCATGCCCGGCGAGGACGGTTTGTCGATTTTGCGCAAGATCAAAAATGAATGGCCGGGCAGCGAAGTGGTGATCATCACCGGCTACCCGACCATGGATACGGTGAAGGAAGCGGTGCGGCTGGGCGCCTACGACTACCTCACCAAGCCGACCGCCCCGCAGGACGTGATCAACGTCGCCGGCGGCGCCGCCACCCGCAAACACTGGGCATTGCACCGCGTGCCGGAGGCCGCGGCCAGCGCTGCCTGAGGACCAAACAGAAACCGCAGACACAAGAGCCAAACGAATTCAAAAGGAGACAGTTATGAACGCATTGCGCAAAGTACTCGTAGTCGACGACGATCCCGTCGTCCGCCAGAGCTTCAACCGAGTTCTCACCAACAAAGGCTATGCCGTCATCACCGCCGAGAGCGGCGAAGAGGCGCTGCGTAAGCTGAACGAAGAGAAATACGACGCCGTCTATACCGACATCCGCATGCCGGGCATGAGCGGACTCGACGTCGCCGAGCAGATCAAGGCGCGGCGGCCCTGGACTCCGGTGGTGATCATCACCGGCTACGGCACCGACGCTGCCGAGGCCCGTGCCAAGGCCGCCGGCGTCTCCAGCTTCCTGCACAAGCCGCTGTCTCCCGAGATGATCGAAACCAGCGCGCGCGATGTGATGGTGGAGCCCGCCGCGGCGGAAGTGGAGGTTGCGCCGGCCGTCGTCGAAACGCCCGCCGTCGAAGAACCCGCCAAGCAAAGCGTGCTGAAGAACATCCTGCTGTTCTTTGCCGCCCCGTTCATCGGCTTGGCCTATGTCATCGCGCTGCCCTTCGTCGGAATGGTCGCGCTGGCAATCGTCGCGGGGCGGGCTGCCCGCGAGGTCGAAGCACTCAACAAGGTCGGCGGCATTCTGAAGCATGGGGGCCTGTTGGTTGCCGCGCCTTTCATCGGTCTGGCCTATGTGACAGTGTTCCCGTTCATCGCCTTGGCCATGCTGGTCTGGTTGGGTGGCCGGGCGCTGGTTGGAGCCGGCCGGCGCGTCGACTGAGATAGATCAATGAAGACCGCGCCAATATGCGGCAGGAGCATCAAGCGACGGGCGATCCTCCGGGGGGTGCAAAACCCCCCGGATTATGTTGGAACCAAAGTGCGATCCCGGGGGCAGATGATGACCGGAACTTTCACAGTGCGCGAAATAGCCCGCGCGCTCCTGGGCCAAGGTGCTGCGGTCGTAGCGCTCGCTGCCAGCTTCCTTCTCTTGCCGGCCGCAACGCCGCGCGCTTTCGCGGCCGATAACACGCCCTCGGCGGCCGACCAGCAATGTCTCGGTTGTCACGGCGCCGCCGGCATGGACAAGAAGCTGGAGGACGGCGACACGCTTCATCTGCACGTGCCGGCCGATTTGTTCGTAAAGTCCGTGCACCAGGCCGTCGGCTGTAGAGGCTGCCACGCCGACATCGATCCCGCCGCGCATCCGCCGGCCGAAAACAAGATCAAGAGCGCGCGCAGCTTTGCCGTCACCACAACCCAGCTTTGCAAGAACTGCCACGCCGACAAGTTCAAGCAGTGGCAGACCAGCATTCATGCCGCATTGGTGCGCGCCGGCAATCCGGCGGCCCCGATCTGCACCGACTGCCATAACCCGCATGCCGTGATCAAAGGCGCGGCCGCGAGCGTCGACCAGGCGCCCTGCAAGAAGTGCCACGCCGACATCTACACCGCCTATCTCGGCAGCGTGCATGCCAAGTCGCGCCTGACCTCCAAGGACAGTTATGCGCCGGTCTGCTCCGGCTGCCACAGCGCGCATGCCGTGAAACCGATTTCGATCGGCTCGCTCGAGCAAGGACCGGAAGGCGCCTGTTTCGGCTGTCATGCCGGCGTACTGGAGTCGCATCAGAAGTGGCTGCCCAATGCCGCCTTGCATTTCGAGGCGGTGTCCTGCCCGGCCTGCCACGTGCCGACCGCGCAACGAAAAATCGATCTCATGCTGATCGACAGCAAAAATATGAAGGCGCGCGGGACCGAGCAAATCGGCGTGCCGCTGTTCGAGGCCAGCGTGGCTTCCGACAGCAAGGGAATCGATGCGCAGACCTCTGTGGAATCTGATGCAGACGCTCGATCGCAGCGGCATCGCCGGCAAGACGACCTTGCGTGGTCGCCTGGAACCTACGACCGCACCGCAGATGCATGCGCTCGCCGACAAGAGCAAGGCGATCAGCGACTGCCATACCTGCCACCGCGAGGGATCAAAAGCCTTCCAGAGCGTCACTATCTCACTGGTCGGGCCGGACGGCCGCCGCGTCGGCTACGGCGCCAATGCGGACGTGCTGAACTCAGCGTTCTCGGTCGGGACGGTGAGCGGCTTCTATGCGATCGGTGGCACCCGCATCAAGCTCCTCGATATCCTGCTCGCGCTTGCCATCTTAGGCGGCTTGGGCATCGCCGTCGGCCATGTATTCCTGGGCTGGATGTTCAAACGCTTCGGCCTCTACCACCCGCACAACGGGCATGGTCATCCGCCGACCGGCGGCGATGACGCGCCTAAACCGGCCGCCTGAGCGCGCGAGCGAGGAAAAAGGAACGGCACTATGCACAGACTGTACATCCACCCGCTGCCGGTCCGCATCTGGCACTGGACCAATGCGCTTGGCTTCGTGCTGATGATCCTGTCGGGAATGCAGATACGCTATGTCGGGCTGATCGACGTGGTGTCGTTCCGCACCGCGGTCAGCGTGCACAATTTCGTCGGCTTCGTGCTGATCGCCAATTTCTGCCTGTGGGTGGCGTTCTATGTCACGTCCGACCGCATCCGGGCCTATCACTCGGAGCTGAACCTAAAGAAACATTTCATCGGCAGCTTCCGGCAGGCCTACTACTACGCCTTCGGCATTTTCCGCGGCGATCCCAACCCGTTCACGCCGACCATCTACCGCAAGTTCAATCCGCTGCAGAGCATGATCTACCAGATCATCATGATGCTGCTGTTCCCGGTCCAGATCTATACCGGCATTCTGCTGTGGGACGTGAAGCGCTTCCACGCGCAGGTCGATTTCTTCGGCGGCGTGCGTGTGATCGACACCGTGCATGTGCTGATTTTCATCGCCTTCGTGTTCTACATCCTGGTCCACGTCTATCTCGGCACGCTCGGTCATACCCGCACGGCGCACTTCAAGGCCATGATGACCGGCTACGAGGAAATGGAAGACGAGGAGGCCGCCGCCTCAAGCAGCGGCCAGTCCTAAAGTCTGATCCGTTCAGATTAAATCAGAACGCCGCCTAACATTTTACTGGCGCATGATCTTTTCCGAAAGCCGGTTCCCATCCCGATCGGGGTCGAGGACATGCTTTTCGGGATCATACGCTAAAGGGAATCGCGGATCCGGCGATTTACGATGCGTCCGGGATATTGCTGTCGTTGCCGTTGTGCTCGGTGTCGCGCACGCGGATCGCATGCTTCTTCATCAGCGCCTGGAAGTTCGGGCGCTGCATGCCGGTTTCCTCGGCGCTCTTGGTGACGTTCCAATCGTTGCGCTTGAGCGCCTCAAGCACGAACTGCTTTTCGATCTCCTCCACCGACTTCTCGCGCGCGACCTTTTTCAGCCGCTTGAGCTCGTCGCCGGTGCGCGGCACCGCGATGTCGTCCGACCGGCCGGATGATTCGATGATGTTGACGAGGTGGCCCTGACGAATGACGTTGTCGGTGGCCAAAATCGTCGCGCGTTGCATGACGTTTTCGAGTTCGCGCACGTTGCCCGGCCAAGTGTGATTGACCAGCGCGCTCATCGCGCCTTCGGAAATGTCGGTGACCTTCTTGTCGAGCTCGCCGCTGACCGCCTTGAGGAAATGGTAGGCGAGCGCCGGGATGTCTTCTTTCCGCTCGCGCAGCGCCGGGACGTGGATCGGGAAAATATTGATGCGGTAATAAAGGTCGTCGCGGAAGGTGCCGGCGGCGACCATGGCTTTGAGGTCCTTGTTGGTGGCGGTGATCAGCCGGAAATTGGCGGTCAGCGTCTTGGTGTCGCCGACCGCCCTGAATTCCCGCTCCTGCAGCACGCGCAACATCTTCGCCTGAATTGAAACGGCGAAATTGCCGATCTCGTCGAGGAACAGGCTGCCGCCTTCGGCGACCTCGAACATGCCTTTCTTGTTGGTGACCGCGCCGGTGAAAGAGCCCTTGACGTGGCCGAACAGCTCGCTTTCCAGCAGGTTCTCGCTCAGCGAATTGCAGTCCACCGGCACGAACGGCTTGTCTTTGCGCAAGCTGTTGTAGTGGATGGCGCGGGCGATCACCTCTTTGCCGGTGCCGCTTTCGCCGGTGAGCAAGACCGTCGAATTGGTCGGCGCGCATTGCGCGACCAGGCGATAGACCGCCTGCATTTGCGGGCTCGAGCCGATGATGTTCTCGAAGCGGTATTTCGAGCTGATCTCGCTCTTGAGATTGAGGTTCTCCTGCAGCAGCCGCCGCCGTTCCACCGCGCGCTGCACCACCAGCTTGAGTTCGTCCGGCTCGAACGGTTTTGAAATATAGTCGAAGGCGCCGAGCTTCATCGCCTGCACCGCGGTATCGATCTGCGATAGGCCGGTGATCATGATGACTTCGATGTCGGGATGGGTCTCCTTGACCCGCTGCAGCACGTCCAAGCCGCTGACGTTCGGCATCATGATATCGAGGATCAGGATGTCGTAAGGATTGTGCTCGATCTGCTGCAGGGCCTCGCGGCCGTCACGTGCCGTGTCGATTTGATAGCCGTTGCCCTCAAGAATGCGCAAACAGCTCTTGATGACGATATCCTCGTCGTCGACGACCAGTATTCGTGCGCTCATGAGAGCCCCCCGTTCGGTTCGCTCTCCGGGCCGCCTTGCGGCGGCGTCAGCGGCAGAAATACGCTGAACGTCGATCCCTCGCCTACCTTGCTTTGCACTTCGATGAGGCCGCCGTGGCCTTCGATAATCCCGTGGCTGACGGAAAGTCCGAGCCCGGTGCCTTTGCCGACGTCCTTGGACGTGAAGAACGGATCGAAGATGCGTCGCAAGTTCTTTTCCGGTATGCCGCAGCCGGTATCGGCAATCGTTATCTCCGCCATCGGCACCGGTTCGGCCGAATGCGGGGTTATCCGCGGCTTGTCGGAGCGGCACGTGCTGATGACGATGCTACCTTTTTCTTCGACGGCGTGCTGGGCGTTGACCACCATGTTCATGATGACCTGCTTGATCTGATCGGCGTCGATCCAGATCGGCGGCAGGGTACGGTCGAGATTCATGGTGATCTCAATATCTCTCAGGTGAGCCGGCCGCTCCACAATACGGACAGTATCCTCGATAATCTGGTTGATGTCGGCGAATTTCTTCTCCGGCTGCTTTTCACGGGCGAAATCGAGCAGCCGCTTGATGATGGCGGCGCACCGCTTGGTTTCGCGGATGATCAGGTCCATGTCATCGGCGTCCGCGCTCTTGTCCGGCAATTTCTGCCGCACGAGATGCGAGAAGGTCAGGATGCCGGTGAGCGGATTGTTCAATTCGTGGGCCACGCCCGAGGCCAAGAGTCCGACCGAAGCGAGCTTCTCGCCCCGCATGGTTTCCGCTTGCGCGCGGTGCAATTCCTGCGTGCGATTTTCGACCTTTTGCTCGAGCGTGTGCCCCCAGTCGCGCAACTGCTCGCGCGATTGGCGCAAGGCATCGGTCATGCCGTTGAACGAGGAGGCCAACTTGCCGAACTCGTCGCCGCTGCGCACCGGGATCGGCATGTCGAGATTGCCGGTGGACAGCCGCCGCGCGCCGCCTTCGAGATCGCCCAGCGGCACCGAGACCAGCCGGTGCACGAACGCGCCGGCCGCCAGCGCAGCTAACGCGATGAACGCCACCGACAGGCCGGCGATTTGCAGCGTGCTGGTGCGCACATTGCGATTGATCGCGTCGAGCGAATAGACGATGTCGAGAACGCCGAGCACGGACGTGCCTTGCTTATGATGGTGGCAGGCGGCCGTGTAGCAGGACGGCTCGTTGCGGATGACTTCCATGCTGCCCAGCAGCGACTGGCCCTCCGGCCCTTTGAAGGTCCAGGTGCGCTCGTTGCGGGGAACTTGGGCGAGTGGCTGTTCGCTCTGATGGCAATGCGAGCAAGCCTCGGCGTTGCGGTCGATGGTCTGGCCGATCTCGGGCGCGAAGGTCGAGTGGGTTATGCGTCCGTCCTTGCTGAGGATCCTGACCCGCTCGATGGTCTCCTGGTTGGCCACGTCGTGAATGATGCGGTCGACATAAGCCGGCTGGTTCTGCAGCATCGCATAGCGGGTGCTCTTGGCGATCACCTCGGAGAGCTGGATGACGTGATCGGAGACCTTGCCGAGTATCTGGCGGTGTATGACGACGGCAATGATGCCGGTGAACAACAGCATGCCCACCGACAAACCGATCGTCAGGTAGAGGACGACCTTAAATTTCAGGGTCCGCGGCTGCATGGATATCGTAACGTCCCTTTCAACTCCGGAAAGGGTCGCAGCCTTTCGACGACCGCATTTGGCCGCCAGAAGCTCCCTTGCGCCCAGAATCCGCAATTTTGAGAAGCAAGATAGCCGGCAAGCCCGCAATGGCCATTGATGCGTATCAAATGGCGGTCTTGCCGGATTGGCGGTGTGATGGCGCTGTTGGCTCCCCGGGCCGGAGCCCAAACCTTCTGTTACCGATTTGACTTAGCAAGCGTTTTTATCGGCCGGCGACGTCAATACCAACAGTTCTACCAGCATCGTCATTGGCCTGGGTCAGTCGCAGCAGAGCGGCTGGGCCTAAGTCGTTTAACTTACCTTCGACGACCAGCTGCCGGCGAGGCTCGCGTCCTGACGTTAAGTCCTGGAACTCGGTTTGTACTCAGGTGGCCGCGCTGTTGGCGGCAACGTGAGGCTCCGACAATTCAATTGGTGCCGATACTGAATTGCGTACTCACCCGGCGGAAAATGGACCGCGCAAGCGCCGCAAGGCCGCGCGACCTCGATCACCGATCGGCGTCCAAGATGCGGGGAGGGCGGGCGCCGACTCGGCGAGGATCGCTGTCGTTTCGCTATTCGTGCCGGACGCCGGCAACGTGACCTTTTCCCCGCCGGTCGGATCGAGGCCCGCCGCCTGGTAGACCGGCTCCGAAATCACGAATGGCATGGCGTGCTCGCTGGCAAGCTTGCGCAGTTCCGATGCCAGATCCATGGCCGCGCCGACCGCCAGCACGGTCGGCGGCTCGGACGAGCCGATTTCTCCGACCGCGGCGCGACCGGCATGGAGGCTTGCTGAAATTTCAGCTTTGCACTCCCACTGCTGGCCGAGCCGTTCGTTGAGGTCCGCGGTCACACCCTCGATCGCGCTTGCCGCTTGCAAGGCCTGCCGGCCGCTTGCGCAAGCCCGCGTTCGAGGCCGAACAAAGCACAGATACTGTCGAGCTCGATGTAGCTGACCGTGCCGCCGGTCGAGCGGATGGCGTTGGCGATGGCCTCGATGTAGAGCTTCGACACGTAGAGCAGGTCCTGCGCGATCTGATCGCTCGCCAGCTCTCCCCAGTTGCGAAAATCGCAAAACAGCACGACGATTTCGCGCTCGACATCGCGTCGCGGCGCCGCCGACCGGTAGATCGGCCTCTCGGTGCGCACCAACGGGACGACTGAAATGGCGCCTTGCGGGCGCAATTGACAGGCAAGGCGCACGTCAGGCGCCGCGCCGATACGATTGAGCGTCGCCTGTTCGTCCACGCCGGGAGGCGGGCAGAACTCCGCGCCCGACGTGACGCGCACCCGGCAGGTCGAGCAGCGCGCTCGACCGCCGCACATGGCGGCGTGGGGAAGGTAGAAACTGCGGCTCGCTTCAAGCACGGTCCATCCGCGCGGCACACGCGCGTTGCGGCCGGGATAGGAAATCGTGACAAGGCGCTTGCGACCGCGTTCGAGCGCATTGCGGGCCGTACGCGCCGCAAAGACCGCGCCGATGATAATGAAATAGCCGGTGATCAGCCGGTTGCGCCACTGCTCGATGCCCTTGCGCTCTTTGGCATGGGCCGGGGTCAGATATTCCTGCGCCGCCGCGGCTGCGGTTGTATTCAGCCGCAGCGCTTTTCCCATGGCGAGGAAGCCTAATCCGGAAAAGACCGGCAGCAGCAGCGCGGCCGCGAACAGCACCAGGCGCATTTTCTGGAACAGCGGTCGGCGTCGGAAGGCGAAATTCAATCCAAGACAGCCGTGAAATCCAGCCCGGCGCCATCAAGCCCAACTGCCAACCTTGCGAACCGGACGCAACCAGGTCCGAGACCACACGCGTGTCATCGGAGTTCAATCCATACACGTCATAGGCAAGCCGCGTATTCGCTGCGTGACCGATCAGGATGATCGGGAGCGAAAAACCGAGCGCGATCCGGACGAGTTCCATATCGGCAAGCGGAAGGTGCGGCGCTCGTAAACCGCCCAGAGCGCCAGCACAAAGTGAGTCATGGCCGCGCCATAGAGCAAGACCATGCCGGTCATGCTGTACCAGACCTCGGTAGCAATCCCCATGCCTTCTTCGGCCATATCGAGCGAAATCGGACCGAGCGCATGGTACATCAGATGCGCGCCGATATCGTGAACAGAATGAGTCCGGACGCCATCCGCAGATTGCGGCGGATCAGGCTCAAGCTCGGTCTGGAAAGCGCATGCCGCGCATGGTGTGCGCGCGTTTGTGGGATTGTCGTCGTCATGGATCGCCCATGCCGGACCGAAAGCTTTGCAGCGACGTCCGATAGTCGGGAACCGGAATCGCAAGCGCGTCGTTACTATCGCAGCGCAGGCAGCCTTCATGACGCGCCGGACCGCCAGCCAGTCTGCTCCGGCCGCGACCATCCTATGCAATGCTCCAAATTGAGCCGCCATCATGCAGCAAGCCATAGTGCAATACATGTAATATGCGCAACGACGGACGGCCCGACACGCGCTCCATCTTTCCCGCTGGCCCGGCCAGCGGCGCATCTACAAGTCGGCGCCCTGTGGCTGCGGCGGAAAATAAGCAAGACGCT
>CAVSGT010000018.1:0-81279 GCA_963727555.1 uncultured Alphaproteobacteria bacterium
CGCGCGCTGGAGGGCCTGCTGTGAGCTTTTCGGCGCAATGGCTGGCGCTGCGCGAGCCTTACGGACTGCGCGCCCGCAACGCGGACGTGCGCGATGCGGTCGCCGCTTCGTTCAAAGGCGCGCCCTCGCTGCGCATCGTCGACTTGGCCTGCGGCACCGGCTGGACGCTGCGCGCGCTGTCACCGCACTCCCGCCGCATCAACATTGGCGTTTGGCCGATAACGACCTCAGCCTGCTGGCGCGTGCCTCGCAAACCGCGCATCCCGAGGGCGTCACGGTTAGCGCCGTCCCGCTCGATTTAAATCACGATCTTGAAGCGGCCTCGATGGCGCGGTCGATCTGGTGGCGACGTCGGCGCTGCTCGATCTGGTCTCGACGCCATGGCTGGAACGGCTGGCGGTCGAGATCGCGGCGCGCTCTATCCCGCTCTACGCGGCGCTGAGCTATGATGGACGCATCGCGCTCGAGCCCGCCGATCCGCTCGATGCGAAGATTATTGCCGCGGTCAACGCCCATCAGCGCACCGACAAAGGTTTCGGCCCGGCACTCGGGCCAGCGGCGGCTTCGTCTGCGATTGGGCGATTTGAGACGCTTGGCTATTCGGTGGTGCAGGGCGCATCCGACTGGGTAGTTGCGCCGGATGGCCGGGAGTTTCAAACGGAAATTCTCTCCGGCTGGGCCAGCGCGGCACGCGAGATCGGCGAGCCGCCGCTTGCCGACATCGTCGAATGGCTGACGCGCCGGCGCGATGCCGTCGCCGCCGGGCGCTCCTCCATGCGCGTCGGTCACGTCGATTTTTTTGCGCGGCCGATTGGAACGCGTTGAGCCGATAGATCGCAATCGAACAGCACCTCGTCGTCGAGCTGGTGCGCATGCACCTTCAGGCGCAAGGCCTGATCGGCGCGTTCGATCGGCGGCAGGATGAAGCTCGGCCGTCCCGAGCCGAGGACGATCGGCGCGACCACCACATGCAGCCGGTCGAGGCAGCCGGCGGCGAGAAAGCGCGACAGCGTGTCGGCGCCGCCTTCGACCAGCACCCGGCGTAGGCCGCGCTCGGCGAGTGCTGTGAGGATGTCATTGGGCGCGATCATCCCATCCGGCGCGGGCAGCGGGACAATCTCGACGCCGGCAGGCGGCGCGCATGGTGTCCCTTCCGCCGTGATCAGCAGCCGGCGGACACCGTCATCGGCAAAGACCTTGGCGGTGGAGGGGAGGCGGCCGTGCGGGTCGAGCACGACGCGCACCGGGTGCAGCCCGTCGCAGCGCCGCACCGTCAGCTGCGGATCGTCGGCAAGCGCGGTGCCGACCCCAATGACGACCGCATCGACCAGGGCCCGCAGCCGGTGCAGGTGGGTGAGACCGGCCGGTCCATTGATGTATTTGGAGTGGCCGGATGTGGTGGCGATGCGTCCGTCCAGCGATTGGCCGATCTGCCCGACAACGACCAAATCGTCGGCCACTCCCGCCTTTAGCGGTCCAAACAGCGCGTTCCACGGCGGCTGCAGGGCGCCGGCGGGCTTCCGGAAATTCGCCGCAAATTCGGCCCAGGAGTCCGACGGGCTGGTTTCGCCCGCCGCAGGGGTTTGGCCAAGTCGGCCGTCCTGGCGCGCCTGGATGGTCGGGCTATTGGCACCTTTTGGCGGCACGGGAGTTGCTTCTAAATGAGATGGTTTGTTGCCGCAGGCTGGCACAAAACAGCTAGGTTTGCGACCGGAATGGGCAACGGGTGCGCGGTGTTCTACATTGGCGGCCGTTTAGAATGGGAAGTTGCGTAAATGAGTATTTCGGGGGTGAGCGGAGTTTCCAATTTGTTCGGTGCGAAGGGTCCAATCAGCGTCAACCGCGGGCTCGGCGAATTCTACGCAAGACGGCCGGTGCTGGTCACGAGCGGTGCTGAAGCGCTCCTCGCTTTGCCGGTCGAAGGCATCGATCCGCGCCGGCTTGCCGAATTTGCAAAGCTGTGCGCGCCGGCGGCACCGAGCCTCGTCATCACCGCGCGCCGCGCGCTCGCGCTCGGTCTCGACGCGACGACGCCGATGGCGTTGCGGCTTACCAGCCGACACGATATCGAGGCCATTTTGGCGCTCGTCGCCGACGCGAATGTCGTTCGCGCTCTTAACGCCAAGCCAGCGGGACCGGCGGCCGCGGCCGCGATCCAGTTGGTCAAGCTGTCGCATGGGCTGCCGGCCGTGCTGGCGGCCGCGGTGACGGCGGAAGAGATCGTCGCCAAGGCGCCACAGATTATCACCGTCGAGGCGGACGCGGTCGCGAGCTTTGGCGACCACGTCATTCGCTCGCTCGCGATCGCCAGCGAGTCCTCGGTGCCGCTCAACTCGGGGACGCGCACGCGCTTCGTCGTCTTCCGCGACGCCACGGGCGGCAGTCCGGTCGCCATCATTGTCGGCAAGCCCGACTTTGCCGCGCCGGTGCCCGTGCGCTTGCATTCCGCCTGTCTCACCGGCGACGTGTTCGGCTCGCGACGTTGCGATTGCGGCGACCAGCTCAAGCTCGCGCTGGCGCGGCTCGAAGACATGGGCGGCGGCATCATTCTCTATCTGGCGCAAGAAGGCCGCGGCCTCGGTCTCGCCAACAAGATGCGCACGTATCAAATGCAGGACGGCGGCCTCGACACGGTCGACGCCAATACCACGCTCGGTTTCGACGATGACGAGCGCGACTACGGCATCGCCGCGCGCATGCTGCAAATGCTCGACTGCACCAGGGTCGTGATGCTGACCAACAATCCGGCCAAGCTCGACGGGCTGGCCAAGGCAGGCATTGAGATCGCCAGCCGCATGCCGCTCGAGGCGCCGAGCAATGCCGACAACCGCCGCTATCGACGGCGAAAGCGGCGCGCGCCGGCCACCGGCTCGATCACCTGATGGCCTCGCTCGCCAAGCAGGATGTGGCGCCGCTGGAAACTCGAAATCGACAGGATCGGTCGCTTCGTGGCACAAGCTCAGTTCCGGCAACCTTAAGGAACGGCCATGCCAGGCGCTGGGCCTAGTCGATTGATCGGCGAATTGACGTTTCCGGAAATCTCGCGGCGTCTTGGCGCGCGCTCGATCCTTTGCCTGCCGATCGGCTCGATCGAGCAGCATGGTCCCCACCTACCGCTGAACACCGATGTCGTGCTCGCCGAGGAAATCACCCGCCGCATTGTCGCGCGCTGGGGCGATGCGCTCGACCTCTGGCAGCTGCCGACGCTGTCGGTCAGCCTGGCGCGCGAGCACGAATGGGCGCCCGGCACGCTGTCGCTGTCGATCGCCGGCATGACCACGCTCATGCGCGATCTCGGCCGTGAGATCGCGCGCGCGTTGCCGGCGCGTAATCTCGCCATCGTCAACGGCCACGGCGGCAATCGCGGCATCCTGGAAGCGCTGGCGCAGGACTTGCGCGCCGATTTTTCACTCAATGTCTGCGTGTTGCATCCCGCGGTGTGGGCGGAGGTCGATGGCAACTCGGCGATCCCGGAGATTCATGGCGGCAAGAACGAAACGTCGATGATGCTGGCCATAAGGCCGGATCTGGTGCGCCTGGATCAGGCCGCGCAATTGAAAAATCCGCCCAGTGGGGACGCCGTCCGCCGCACGGTGCTCGACCCGGCGGTGACCTGGCCCTGGACGACGGACGACAAAGGAATTGCCGATATGGGCGTGATGGGCAACGTGCAAGACGCATCGGCGGAATTCGGACAGCGCCTGCTCGATCGCGTCACGGAATTGGCGAGTGGCGCGCTTAAGCAGCTCCTGGACCGAGCCTCGGGCGCGTACTCATAAATTCGGTTCTGTAAGCGCGGCTCGCTGAATGTCCGCTTCGCCCCGAAAGCGACCGGATTGCAGCTCGGTTGCGAATGGCAGCGATGGGCCATCAGCGGAAGTCGATGCGCAGCTGAAAGGGCGCGGGAGGCAAAATCGTCTTGCCTCCTGCACCCTGTCGTAGCCGTCGACCAAAATCGTGCGAACGCCTGTCGGCGGATCGATTACCTTTAAGATTTTATCAGGACCACCAAGGATCCGGCACTACGCCATCAAAGGCCATCGCGTCAGAGGCTGCCTTAGTCTGCATTGCCGCCTTAAAGGCATTGATGTCGGGCACGTCCATTAGCACAGCCACCCGAGTCTGATTTTCCGGATCAACAAATGTTCGGATGTTGCTCACCCCGAGTGGACCGAAAAGCTCTTTGCGTTTCGGTGAACTGAGCCAGTGCTTCGCACCTTTTGTAATATTATGATGGCCGATAATTGTTGGCATAGCATTCTCCCTGTTGGGGCGGTCAAAACCGCCGCCGAGTGTCGCAATTTATCTTTTCGACACGATAAATGTTACACACAGTCATAAATGTGTATAGGTCACATGTCCGTCTTGGGTCATTATGCGACCAACCCTATCAGCGCCAGCGTCTACCAATATCCGCTTCACTCCAAAATCGACCAAATTTTTCGACGGCGGCGAATGGCAGCGATGGGCCAATAGCTGCCGCCCCAGTAGCGGTGTAAGCTCCCGTTTGGGTCGGCACGCTCACGGAAGCGATTTCGAATCTCCAACAATCCAGCGACACATGGATTCCGCAGTCCCGCGAGTTGAGCGTCGTGGAGGAAGGAACCGATGGAACGCCGTCTCGCTGCGATCCTCGCTGCCGATGTGGTCGGCTACTCGCGGCTAATCAGGGCCGACGAGGAGGGCACGATTGCGGCTTTCAAGGCCCTGCAAGCCGATCTCATAGATCCCACGCTCCGTGAGCATCAGGGACGAACAGTCAAGCTGATGGGAGACGGCATTCTGGTTGAGTTCGCAAGCGTCGTAGGCGCGGTCAGCGCCGCCGCGGCGATACAAACAGGCCTTGCGGAGCGGAACGCCGTCTTGCCGCACGACAGGCGCATCGCGTTCCGCGTCGGGATTAACCTTGGTGACGTGGTGATCGACGGCGACGATATCCACGGTGACGGCGTCAACGTGGCGGCTCGCCTTGAAAGCCTCGCAGCGCCCGGCGGCATGTGCATCTCGGACGCCGTCCACGATCAAGTGCGGGATCGCACGCGCCTGTCCTTCGAGGATGGCGGTCTCCGCGAGGTGAAGAACATCGACCGGCCTCTGCGGGTCTGGCAGTGGCACCCAGACCAAGATCAGGTTCTTGCAGCGACCGTGCCGGCGAAGACGCCTTCGCCCCCGACCGAGCAGCCTTCCATCGCTGTCCTGCCCTTCGACAATATGAGCGGCGACCAAGAGCAAGAATATTTCGCCGACGGCATCACCGAGGACATCATCACAGAGCTCTCGAAAATCGACGGGCTCTTGGTGATCTCACGGAATTCCACCTTCACCTATAAGCGAAAGGCGGCAAAGGCCCAAGACGTCTGCCGCGATCTTCGCGTCCGCTGCATCCTGGAAGGCAGTGTCAGGAAGGCCGGCGGCCGCGTGCGGATCACCGCGCAGCTGATTGATGGACGTTCCGGCGGGCATCTTTGGGCGGAGCGATACGATCGCGGGCTTGAAGACATCTTTGCAGTGCAGGACGACGTCACGGAACGGATCGTACGGTCGCTTGAGGTCAAGCTCGTCGGGGGTGACAGCGCGCGCTCGTCGCGCGTCGAAACTGAAAATCCCGAAGCTTACGATTGTGTGCTGCGCGGGCGCGAGCAGTACCGACTTTTTTCGAAGGACGGCAATGCCGCCGCTCGGCAGCTCTACGAAAGAGCGATCGCGCTCGACCCGGACTACGCGGCGCCGTATGCGGCGCTCGCCGAAACATACCTGCACGATTGGTTCGCGGAGACCCCGAGGCGCTCGACCGGGCCTCCGAACTGGCCGAGACCGCCAAGCGCCTCGATCCGTCCCTGCCGCTGGTCTACGAAGCGCTCGGCTCAATCCATCTTTTCAAGCGGCAACACGGGGAGGCCCTCGCGGCCGCCAGGCGATGGGTCGAGGTCGAGCCCGGCAATGCTGAGGCCTACGCCAACCTCGCCGGCATCATGCACTTCTCAGGCGAACCGGAGCGGGTCGCCGGATTGATCGAGAAGGCGAAGCGCCTCAACCCCTTCTATCCATTCTACTATACGCTCTATGTCGGCCAGGCCTGCTTCACGCAGCGCCGCTTCCAGCAGGCAGCAGCAATCATCGCCCGAAGCATTGCCCACAATCCGCAATCATTACCCTCCCACTTCTATCTCGCGGCGACGTATGGACAGCTCGGAGAAGAAGCCCTCGCGCGCGACGCCTTAGCGCAGCTTCGGAGAATCAGTCCCGATTTTCGATCGCGCAGGCCAGGGCCATCGCGGCCTATAAGCGCGAGGAAGACCTGAATTTGCTGCTCGACGGCCTGCGCAAGGCAGGTTTGGGGGAATGACGGCTTCGGGTCATTTTCGACCGGGACGCAGCCAGCAGCACGTCCCGCCATGTAGGCTTTGTCCCGAAAGCGGAATTGCAATGAGGGTATTAGCGTCTGTCATGACCGGTGCGCTGGTCGATACCAATGGCCTGCCAATCCGGCTCGCGCTGACGGCGGGTGAGGCTCATGACAACCGGCTTGGCGGCAAGCTTCTCCCTTGCCTGAAGTCGAAAACAATGCTGCTGGCCGGCCGAGGCTATGATGCGGATTGGATCAGAGCGCTCGCCGCCAAGAAGGGCACTTGGGCCAACATTCCACCACGGCGCAACCGTCCCGAGCCGATCTGTTTTAGCCCATATCTCTACCGCGCTCGCAATTTGGTCGAGCGCTTCTTCAACAAGATCAAGCACTGCCGTCGGGTCGCAATGCGCTATGATAAGTTGGCAGGGAACTACCTAGCCTTCATCCAGCTTGCTTCCATCCGGCTATGGCTGCGCGTTAATGAGTCCACGTCCTAACCTGCGCATGGCAGCGAGGCCCCGGCCGGGTGCCGCAAGCGGAACCTGGGCCGCCTCCGAACGCGACGTGTTGCGCGTCTTGGTCATCGCCGCCGGGATCGGCTGGTCGATCGCCTTTGTCGCGATCGGATTGCGCTATGCGCTGCAGACTTACGGCGACGGCGCGATGTTCTCCTATGCGGTCGCCGTGCGCGACGCCTGGGCCTTCCATTGGCACAATATTTCGGGGCGCGTAGCGGTCTATCTGCTGACTCTGCTGCCCGCCGAGCTCTATGTCGCGTTCAGCGGCAATCCGAGCGGCGGCATCGTCGCCTATGGCCTTCTGTTCTTCGTCGCGCCGCTCGCCGGACTTGCCGGCACGTTCGCGCTCGACCGCTCCAAAGCCCGTATCATCTTCGCTTGTGCGTGTGCTTCGACGGCCTGCCTTTGTCCGCTTGTGTTTGGGGCCCCGACCGAAATGTGGATGGCGCACGCGATCTTCTGGCCGGCGCTTGCCGCTTGCCACTTTGCCGGCCGCACGATGCGCGGGGCTGTCTTGGTGTTCGTGCTGCTGCTCGCGCTCGTTCTGGCCCATGAGGGCGCGCTCGTGCTTGCGGGCGCTATCCTGGCGACACTGGCCTTGCGGGGGCTGCGCGACGGGGCGTTTCTGCGCGCCGCTGGCGCCTTGCTAGCCGCGCTGGCGGGTTGGGTCGCGGTGAAAACGAATCTTCCACCCGACGATTATTTCGCTGCGGTCTATGTCAGGGCCGCGCTCGATTTTTTTGATCTCGGCATTTTGCGCAGCGATCTCGTTCTGCTGCTGGTGGGGTCGCTCGCGGGTTACGGTATCGTCTTTGCGATTCTGAACCGGCTCACGCCATCAAGAGCGCACATCTATGCCGCAGCGGTCGTCGCCGTCGCGCTCGCCGTCTATTGGCTGCGGTTCGATCACGCGCTGCACGCCGAGAACCGCTACTACATGCGGACCGCCTTTGTGGTCGTTACGCCGATCTTCGGCGCGCTGGCGGCCTTGTTCACGCTGCGCGCCGAGGACCGACTGAGGCTGCCATTGCCGCCACATCTGATTGAGACTCTCAGCGGTCCGATGACGACGCGTTTCGTCACCGGAGCCTTCGCGCTGCTGATGCTGGTGCACGCGGTCGAGACCGCCAAGTTCGTCAGAGAGTGGACGCATTACAAGGCTGCGGTCTTGGCGCTGGCAACCGGCACGGCCTCCGATCCGGCGCTCGGCAATCCGCGTTTCGTGTCATCGGCTCGCATTGGCGCGGACTTGAACCGGCTGTCCTGGTATTCGACGACGCCCTATCTATCGGCGATCCTGGCTGGTTTTGCGCCCAAGCGGCTGGTCGTCGATCCGCGCACGGACAATTATTTCTGGCTGTCCTGCGCGACAGCGACCGCCAACCTCAAGGCCAAGCGCTCCGTGCCCGCGGCGACCCGCGCGCTGGTGCGCGATTTCTCCTGCCTGCATCGCCGCTAACGGGGCGCGCCTTGCCACGCTGCGTCGAAAATTCTAAGCACGGCGCAAGGCGCCGGTAGCTCAGCTGGATAGAGCACCAGACTTCGAATCTGGGGGTCAGGGGTTCAAATCCCTTCCGGCGCGCCATCAATCTCAATTGCCGCGCGCCGAATGAATTGTGGGCAAGCGTGTAGAGATTTGAGATTTAGCGACCGAGAAGGGCGAAAGTGCGGGCCGGGCCAGCAATGGTGCTCTGCCAGCAAATACGCGCGCCGTAGTAAATCGCGCGACTGCGCAATTTTCGATCGCACCGGAGGCCGACGTATTTTCGGTCAGCCAGCGGATAGTTGTTCTGCGGGCAACAACGAGCGAACTGAAATTTCCGACCCGGGTTAAGCTTGCGCCTACCCCAAATTGGCCGGGCGTCTTCGGCGTTAACCTTGTCACCGGGTAAATGTCGCGCCGGATTGGCGTTCTGGTACGATTGATAGTTGTAATGTGGCTGTATCGGGATAGCCGCCGTGGTGTTTCGGAACGCAGTACGCTCGCTACGACGGAACCACTGGCGAAGCAGAAAACAACAAACTGTGAACCTAAAGAACAAACGTTCAGCATCGCAATCCGGTGCCGGGCTCGCTCGGGGCCGATTGGCGTTCGAAATTTACACTAGTGCCGCGGACGTAAATTCAGCCGCTGCGCTTACCGTGGAGTCACCCTCATGGCACTGACATCTGGTCCAGAGAAATACGCGCCGGCCGATCAGCGGCCGGCGGAAACATCGGTTTCCGGCCCGGAGAAATACGCTCCGCCCAGTCAGCGGCCGACGGAGCCAGTAAAGTTGGTCGAGCGCGCGCCACCCACTCAGTGGACACGTAATGGGCCCGACGAGACGCATGATTTTCCGGCCGAGAAGCTAACTGAAATCGTTCAGCGCGCCACAATTGCTTCGACGAACGAAATCGATCTAGTTATTCGTTCGCTGGATGCTATGCGCGAGAATCTACGCAAAGAGGGCGAGCGCGTGAGTGGTGAGATCGCCAATTATGTGAACCTCAGTCGCTCAACAACAATGTCGATGAAGGTTATCACCGACAGCCTTAAGCAATGGAAGTGACCTGATTGAAATTTTATACCAGCGGCATAGAGAGAATATTGCATCGCCGTGACCCGATCTAGCGGTATTGGGCCGAAGGCCAACGGCGCTGGCGGTCGATATACGATACATTCCTTCGCGCCGTCGCGTGGTAGTCGCCGAGGCAGGCGGCGAGCGCATTGAGGAAGGTGCTCTTGCCATTCGCCCCGGTGCCGTAGGCGAAGAAAAGCGCGTGTTCGTGCGTGACGCCCGGCAGAATGTATCCGGCCATGCGCTGGAGAAAGGCAATTGGCGCTTCGTCCCCGTTGGTCACGCGGTGGAGAAATTGCTTCCATTGCGGCGTTGCGCAGCTCGGGTCGGGGCTCCCATCCGGCGCGCCACATTTCCCTGTCGCCGCACTGCCGCTAGCGAAACAGCCTTGCGCCGACGGCGACCGCGACTTTGCCCGGCTTGATACTGCGGCCGCTCATCAAATAGCGCTTGGAGAAGATGTAGCGGATGACGTTGGCGCGGTTCTTCAACGTCGGTTCGAACGCCAGGGCAAATCCGTCATCGGTGACGCGAACGACGCGCGCCCGCATGATGAACTCACCGATCGCCGCGACGACGATAGCGCCGGCCGGCGGCCGCTCCAGGCCGATCAACCGAATACCGCTCACGGAAATGTCGCGGACGGCATAACTTTGAACGCCATTGCCCGTTTGCAGCTGCACGGAATCGCTGATCGGGAAGCGGTGCCGATAGCGGCGCTGCGGCTGCTCGATGCAGACGTAACAGGCCAGCACCAGAATGATGATGTTATACCAGCACCAGAACAGCGCCATCATGCTGGTATCGGTGAGGCCGACCGAGTTGTGGAACAGAAACGTATTGGCGATGCCGAGCACGTTGAGCAGCAGATAGAATAGGAAAATGCGCAACACCGGCCACTGCACGATGCGCTGGCTGCGGTCGCCGCCCTTGGCCGTCACTTTGAACTTTTGCCCTTTCGGCCGGAACAGCCCCGACGCCACCGCCTTGACCACCTCGGTGGCGCAGAGCGTTCCGTAAAGGTCCGACATGATCGGCAAAATACGGCCTTCGGTCAGCCACAACAGCACGCCGAGCTGCGCCACGATAAAGGGCGCGACATACGAGACCGCGTCTTTGACATTGGCGCTGACCGACTGGATGCCGAACAGCAGGAACAGCGCCGGCACGACGAAAGCCAAGAGCCGCATGGCGTGACTGGCCGACCAGAACAAAAACGTATCGACGAGGCTGATGCGGTCGATGAACGGCAAGCCGTTGCGCAGGTTGAGCGGGCTGCTGGGGCCGCAAAAGATCTGCACGGCACCCAGGCACCAGCGGCTGCGCTGGCCGTAATATTCCTTCAGTCCTTCCGGGGCGAGGCCGAGCGAGAGGACCTCGTTGAGGTAGATCGTGCGATAGCCCTTTTCGCGCAACCGCAGGGTCAACAGATAATCTTCGGTCACCGAGTTGGTCGGAAATCCGCCGATCGTTTCCAGCGCCTTGAACCGAATGACCGAGGAGGTGCCGCAGCAGAAGGCGACGCCCCAGGCGTCCTTGGACGCCATCACGGTATCGAAAAAGAACCGCTGCTCGTCGGGCCACACTCGCGCCAGAGCGAGATTGCTTTGCACCGGGTCCGGGTTGAAGAAGTTTTGCGGGGTCTGCACGATGCCGACGTCCGGCTCGCGGGTGAGCGACAAAGCGCGCGTGAGAAAATCGCTCATCGGGACAAAGTCGGCATCGAGGATGGCGACGAAATCCGGTTTTTCGTCGAGCGCACCGAGCACCTTCAGCGCGGCATTGATGTTGCCGGCCTTGGCATGCGCGTTGTCGCTGCGGGTCAGATAATTGACGCCATGTTGCTGGCAGAATTGCCGCAGCCACTCACGTTTGCCGTCGTCGCACACCCAGACGCGGAAATTTCCGTAATTGAGCGCGAGCGCGCCGAGAATTGTCGGCTCAAGGATGTCCTCGTCCTCATTGTAGGTGCAGATGAGGACATCGACCTTTGGCAGGCGGTCGAGGCCGTTCAGCCAGGACGCATTGCGGTCGGCCTCGTCCGTGCGGTTGCGCACGCGCGACAGAAACAGCTCGGTCAATGTGGTCCCGACCATCGACAGGGCTTCGACGGCCGTGAACAGGAACCCGACGGCGAAGTTGAGCGGCTGATCGATCGGCGGGACGCTGTAGAAAATCCGCCACAGCATGTAGCGCCAGCTCAGGAAGACGCAGATCCCGAGCGCGGTCGCGCGCACCCACGGATTGTTACGGTCGATCCACGGCAGGATGGCGAACGCCAGCGCCAGGACGACGAGACTCGGCAGGAAAGCGTCCCAATAGCTCAAGCCGGCGGCTGGATTCATTTCGCATCGCCGATGCGCACGGTGGCCGATTCGACCGGGTTCGAGACGGTGTCAAAGGTGACCAGCCCGGCACGGCTGATCTGACAATTCGCCCTCTGCGCGAGGTCGGGGAATTTGAGGGTGACGTGATAGGGATCGCCCGACAGCAGCTTGGACTGAATGGCGTCGTTCGACGGCCCGGCGGCAAGTCCGCTGACGTCGACGATCCAGCCCTTGAGCGGCTGTCCGCCGTCGCTGGGCTTGAACGTCGCGCGCTGGCCGATCGCCAGCTTCTGGAAGACGCCTTCGCTGACGCTGGCCGTGACGATGGCGCTGCCGCAGTCGAGGACACGCATCAGCGGCTGTCCGGCATTCACGTATTCGCCGGGAGCGGTCATCGTCTCCCAGATCCGGCCGGACACGCTGGCGCGGATGACGGCCGTCGACAGCTCGCGGTCGCGTCTGGCTTCCCTCGCCAAATCGTCTTTGGCGGCGGCGCGCTCCTTGATCGTGCCGGCCAGACGCGCGCTGACATCGGCCAGCTGCAATTCGATCTCCAAACCGCGTTGCGCCGATTGCGGCATGTCATTGTAGCCGTCGGCGATGAACGTCCCCTGGCGGGCGGCGGCGAGCTCGATCTCGAGGGCTTTGTGGCGCTCGCGCAGTTGGTTGATCGTCTGCGCCGCGACGCTTTCGTCACGTTGCGCTTTGTCGAGAATGGCTTCGGCGGCGGTTCCCTTCGCAAACAGAGCGCGGGAGCGCGCCAAGGTCTTATCGGCGTCCTTATGTTCGACATTGGCAGAGGCAATCTGCGCGTCAACCTCACTGATCTGCTTTTCAATCGTTGCAACGCGACCGCTTCGGAACCGGTCCTGCTGCGCGGCGAGCTCGGCGCGGTGATTCTTGAGCACCGCTTCCTTGGCCCGCAGTGCCGCGATGGTAGTGGAGAATTGCTCGACCGCCCGTTTCAGACTGTCGAGGTTCGACCGGTCCGAGCGGGGATTCTTGACGGTGAGCAGGACATCGCCGGAATGAAAATTGGTTCCCGGCTGCAGATTGGCAAGCGGGGCGGAGACGTCGCCCGCGATCGGCGTGCGGACGGTGATCACGCGCGCATTGATGACCGCCTCGGTGCTGGTGGTCGCCAGCAATCGCTGCACGGGCATCCAGCCAAGCACCAGCGCGGCCAAGAGGGCGACGGCGGACTTTATAATGGTCGAGGTCTTGAGCGCCGTCAGCCTTTGCCAAGACCGCGCCGGCGGCTTCGGCTCGGGCGCCGCCGACGGTTTTGCTTCCAGCGGCGCGATCCGGATTTCTTCGACCGGAACGATTTCGGGTTCGCTGCCTTCGGGATTTTCGGCGCCGATTTCCCATCCCTTGAGGGCGGCCTCAAGGTGCTCGTGCTGCATGCGAGCGGTGAAGGAAGGCGCGCCGCCGGCATCGTCGACGGCTTGCTCGGACGGTTTGGGTTCCGCTGTTTCGGCTGGCCAGACTTTTCGTTCAGCGCGGTTCGTCATGTCAATCAAGTCGACTTGCGCGACAACGTTGCACGCCGCGTATTGCGTATTCAGATTTTCCGCGTTCTGCGTATTGCCCCGAATATGGTTCCTTCTAAAGGCGCAGTTTTAAGATTATTATAAGTTCGCGAGTTGTGAGCGACATGGATACTGTCCCGTTTATTCGGTTCGTAAAGATCGGATTGACGATGGAACCGTCGGCGTTGCGTGCGCTTGCGCTGCGCAGATTGCTTTGCCAGTTGTTTACCTTGACGGTTTGTAACCGCCGCGGTGGGAGAGCCGACTGGACATGAAACGCTTGCCGAGAACATCCATGCCCTTGTTCGGCGCGCTATTCGTGCTGCTGGGCCTGACCGCTTTCGCCCACGGCCAGGAACCGATCGCGCGCGGCAAAGCGCTGATCAAGGAATTCTGCGCCGACTGCCATGCCATCGGGAAAACCGACGAGAGCCCTCGTGTCGGTGCGCCGCCGCTGCGCAATCTCAGCCGCAGCTACGATCTCGATCGGTTCCCCAGCATGCTCGAGCGCGGGATTTCCTCGGGTCATCCCGACATGCCGACGTTCAATTTCAGCGGCAAGGACGCCCGCGCGGCGCGCGACTATCTGCGCACGATCCAAGAGTAATTCGCGCCGGCGCGCTAGCGATCGATGGTGATCTCGTCGGAGAGCGCGCGAGAGACGCAAATCATGATGTTGTCGCCGCGCTCATGCTCGGCCAGCACCAGATCGCGGTGGTCGGCGACGCCTTCCAGCATCTTGGTGCGGCAGGTGCCGCAGGTGCCGGTCTCGCAGGAGCTCGGAACGTCGTAGCCGTTGTCGCGCAGCACTTCCAAGATGGTCTTGGTGGTCGGCACCTCGAGCACCTTGCCCGAGCGCGCCAATCTGACTTTGAACGGCTTGTCGGTCGGCTTGTGCGTCTCGGCGTCGCTGAACGCTTCGAAATGGACGGCGGTTGACGACCAGTGGTCGGTCATCGTGCGCACGGCTTCCATCAGCGGCCGCGGTCCGCAGCAATACAGATGCTCGCGGTTCTTGCGCTCGGCCAGCACCGGCCGCAGATCGAGCGAGCGCGACGGATCGCCGTCATCGTAATGAATGGTGACCGAGCCGGCGAACTCGGGCGCGCTCAATTCGTCGCGAAACGCCGTCGTCTCCGGCGAGCGCGAGAGATAGTAGAGCCGGAAGCGCTTCTTCTGCGCCTGCACCTCGCGGATCATCGCCATCATTGGGGTGATGCCGATGCCGCCGGCGATGAACAGAAAATCTTGCGCGCGCGGCGGCAGGCCGAAATCGTTGATCGGGGCGGTGACCATCAGGCTGTCGCCGGCCTTCACCGCGTCGATCAGATTGATCGAGCCGCCGCGCCCGTTCGCTTCGCGTTTGATCGCGACCAGATAGCGGTCGTGCTCGGCCGGGTCGTTGCACAGCGAATATTTGCGCAACAGCCCGCTCGGCGTATGGATTCCGATATGCGCGCCGGCGGTAAATGGCGGCAATGTCTTGCCGGCCGGATCGCGAAATTCGAGCAAATGAATGCCGTCGGCAATTTTGTCGCTGCGCGTCACGCGCAGCGGCATCATCTGCGGCTGATCGATCTCGGTCATTCTGTTCCGCTGAAAAAAACCGGTGGGACGGCCAACAAGTGGCGGCTTTTTGCGCGGCCTGCAAGGGGCAATTTGCGCGATCGGCGATTGTCCCGAATGGCGCTGCCGGCCGGGTGAGCGCCTATTCGGTCGTGGCGATAAAGCCGACCACTTTGTTCTGCTGCAGCTTCTTGACGATGCCGGTCAATTCCGCCTTCGGGAGCTGGGCGTCGCTGACGCGGACTTTGTAGAGTCCGCCGGCCATTGGGCCCGCTGCGATCGCCAGATGATTGGCCTCGAGGAATTTGGTGACGTCGTCGGAGGAGGCCTGCGGCGCGAAACGAATAATCGTGAATGCGCCGACGCCGGGCGCCGTGGTCGGCGCAGAAGCGGTCCGATAGCCGCCTTCGCCTTTGTCCTTGGTCACCACCGCGGCGAGCAGGCCCGCTTGCAGGATGATCGCAATCGCCGTCGCAGCGGCCGACCAGGCCAGCGTCCGCGGTGGCAGGCTGGCAAAGAATTCTATGATGCGCTCGCCGATATTGGCCGACACGGCCGGCTTGCGCGCCGGCTCGGCGTCGATCTTGGCAAACAACTTCTCCATGGCGCGCGCCGACGGCGCGCCCAACGTCTCATTGAGGTGGATGGTGTCGGCGAGTTCCTCTTGTACCAGCGCATAGCGGCGGGCGAGTTCGGCATCGCCGGCCATGGCGGACTCGACCCGCTGGGCGTCGCGCCGGCTCAGCGTGCCCGCCGCATGCCAAGGCAGCAGATCTTCGATATCGCTGCGCTGTTGCTCATTCCCGGTATTCATGGCCAACCTCGGTCTATTCCGCGTTCTTTCAAGAGCTCCGACAACTTCTTCCGCGCGTAGAACATCCGCGTCTTCACCGTCGCTTCCGGGATGCCGACGATCTCGGCTACCTCTTCCACCGACTTCTCGTGGTAGTAAACGAGGTCGATGATCTCCCGGTGGTCGGTCGACAATGCGGTCAGGCATTGTCGAAGAATTGCGGCCTTGTCCTTCTTCTCCAGCGCGGCTTCCGGATCGTCGGCAGTATCCTCGATCTGTTCCGCCGCTTCTTCGTCAAGTTCCTCGTCCGGCCGCCGCCGCAGCGCCGACAGCGCCTTGAAGCGGGCGATCGACAAGAGCCAGGTCGACACCGCCGAGCGGCCCTCGAACTTTCCTGCTTGCCGCCACACGTCGAGGAAAACCTCGCTAATCAAGTCCTCCGCCGTCGCTTGGTTGCGCACTATCCGCAGCACGAACCGGTACACGCGGACGTGGTGGCGCGCGAACAGCACCTGCATGGCGAGCCGATCGCCTCCGGCGACCCTCCCGATCAGAACCTCGTCTGAAGTCGATTGCATCGGCAGGGCAACGGCTCGTTGAGTAAGTCGCCGGTCGGGGGCGTTAGGTTCAAGCGGAATCGAAGAAAATGCGACCGAACCGGCCCCGGCAGGGGGCGGGCGGCGCTAGGTTGCCCTGTTCGGGTTCCGCTGGGCAAGCCAAACCCGGCCCATGGGGCCGAATTTACCGGATTCCCGGTTCGAAGACGGTGCGTCAGCCGCTAATCCGGCGGCCTCGCCAAAATTTATTTCCACTCGACCGCTTTGAACTTTTCCGAATAGGCGGCGACCCATGGGCACACCGGATGTGACAAGCGCATCCAACCAAACAGGAGATACCGCTATGTTCCGCAAGCTCGTTGTCGCTCTTGGCGTCACCGCCGTCATCGGCGCCGCCGCTCTGGCCCCGACCGCCGCTTCCGCCAAGTGGAAGGGCAAGAACTGGCACCACAACCACGTCCGCATCCTGGTCGCCAGCCCGATCCTCTACGACGACTGCTCCTATGTGAAGCAGACCGTGTTGACCAAGCACGGCTGGCGCATCCGCTACGTCAAGGTCTGCAGCGTTTATTAAGACCAGACCATGGACTGCCGATAGCCCCGGCTTCGCAAAGAGCGAAGCTGGGGTCTTCGTTTTTGGGGTCCTTACCGAGCCAGGCATCCAGGCTTCACCGCCCTCGCGCGGGTGGTTGAGTTCTGCTAGTGGGGTCGCCTTAAGCGCGCCAGCGTGACGGCGGGCATCGGGCGCCGGAGCGCCCGTCCAGGGGCCGGCTTGGAGTGAAGGATGCTCAGCTCGCTACGCGCGGTGGCGCGGTTTTTCCGGGAGAAGATCGGCTGGAATCGGGTCGGCATGTTGCTGAGCCTGTCGATCATCGCCATCGCGCTGGTGGTGCTGTTCCACATTCTGCGCGGCATCGATCTCGACGAGGTGATTGCGGCGATCAAACGGACCGAGCGGCGCCATATCGCGGCCGCCGCTCTGTTCGTCGCCGCCGGCTATTTCACGCTCACATTCTATGATTGGTTCGCGCTGCGCACGATCGGACGCAATGAGATTCCCTATCGCATCGCCGCGCTCTCCGGCTTCACCAGCTATGCGGTCGGCCACAATATCGGCGCCACCGTGTTCACCGGCGGTGCCGTGCGTTACCGGGTCTACTCATACTATGGGCTCAGCGCCGTCGAAGTGGCGAAGATTTGTTTTATCGCCGGCCTGACCTTTTGGCTCGGCAATGCCACCGTGCTCGGGCTTGGCGTTGTCATCTCGCCGCACGCGGCCGCGCCGATCGACCAATTGCCGGCCTGGCTGAACCGCATCGTCGGCATCCTGATCCTGATGGTGCTGATGTCCTATATCGGCTGGGTCTGGAGCGCGCCGCGCGAGATCGGACAGGGCCAGTGGAAAGTGAGCCTGCCCAACGGGCCGTCCACGCTGGTGCAGATATGCATCGGCATCCTGGACCTCGGTTGCTGCGCGCTCGCCATGTACATGCTGCTGCCGAATGAGCCGAATATCGGCCTTGTCACGTTGACGGTGGTGTTTGTCTCCGCGACTTTGCTGGGGTTTGCCAGTCACGCGCCCGGCGGCCTCGGCGTGTTCGATGCGGCTATGCTGGTCGCGCTGTGGGAGTTCAACAAGGAAGATGTGGTGGCCGGCCTCTTGTTGTTCCGGTTGCTTTACTATGTGACGCCGTTTGTCATCGCATTGACCATTCTCGGCATTCGCGAGATATGGCTCAACGTGCGCGGCACGCGACGCCAGCCCGAGCTGGGCGCGGTCACGTCCGTCACACAACCGATCCGCAGCGAGATCGAAGCCAAGACCGAAAAAACCGACGCCGGTTGACCATGGCGAGCGACGAGAACAGCGCGAATGCGACGCGCGGCGCGAGCCGCCTGCGGGGGGCTTGGCATGCGCTGCTCGGCAAGTCCGGCGGCGACGTCAATGCCGGCAGCGCTTTACCGGCAAGCGATCGCATCGCTGCCGATCCGGTTTCCCTCCTCATCGAGTTGGTGGTCGGCGGATTGCACAACCCGTCGGTCGTGCTCGATCGCGACGGCCGCGTCATTGCCTTCAACGCGGCGGCGACCTCGATTGCGCCGGCCCTGCGGCGCGGCGAACCGGCCCTGATCACCTTGCGCATGCCCGAACTGGTCGACGCGATCCGGCGCGCGACGTCCAGCCGGACGCCGCAGCGGGTGGAATTCTTCGAGCGGGTGCCGCTCGACCGTTGGTTCGAGGCTTTCGTGACGCCGGTGACCTTGGCCGGAGTCGAGGGTGACGCCGACATCCTGGTGATGACCTTCAACGACCTCACGCCGCTGCGGCGGGTCGAGGAAATGCGCGCCGATTTCATCGCCAACGCCAGCCATGAGCTGCGCACGCCGCTGGCCGCGCTGCTCGGCTTCATCGAGACGCTGCAAGGCCCGGCGCGCGACGATGCGGCCGCGCGCACCAAATTCCTCGCCATTATGCAAGGGCAGGCGACCCGCATGGCGCGGCTGATCGACGATCTGCTGTCGCTGTCGCGCATCGAGCTCAACGCCCATCTGCAGCCGTCGACGCCGGTCGATCTGGCGCCGATCGTGCGCCAGGTGGCCGACGGCCTGCAGACGCTGGCGCGCGATCGGGACGTCTCCATCAAAGTCACGACGCCAACCGAGCCGGTGGTCGTCCTCGGCGACCGCGACGAATTGATCCGCGCGCTCGAAAACCTGGTGGAGAACGCGCTCAAATACGGTGCCGCCGGCAAGCGGATCGACATCACGCTCGCGCGCGCGCAGACCCGCGCCGGTGCGCCGGAAGCCCGCGTGGCGGTACGTGACTACGGTCCGGGTATCGCGCCCGAACACCTGCCGCGCCTGACCGAGCGTTTCTATCGGGTCGACGTCGCCGACAGCCGGGCGCAAGGGGGCACCGGATTGGGTCTGGCGCTGGTCAAGCACGTGCTGAACCGGCACGCCGGCAGGGTGAATATTGAGAGCACGCCTGGGGCCGGGGCGACCTTCACCATGCACGTTCCGATATACACCGCCGAAAACCAGAGAATTCAAGAAATCTTCATAATAATCAGACAGTTAAATTGTCATGTGATTGTCACCAAACCTTTATAGAACGGTGACATGCGCCGCCTAAGGCTGGGTCCGACTTCGGCAAGTCCTGCGTTCCCACAAAAAACAATCCGCGTCCGAAGTCACAGGCTGTCGAACGTAGCAACTCACACGCGGCTGCCCCGCAATGGGCGTGAAGACAGAGATCTCGGGTTTTGCGCCCGATGGTCTTGTCGCAAACATGGAGAGACCCCGTGAAACATTGGAACATTTTGGCGGCTGCCGGCTTGATCGCCGCCGCCGCTGCGGCTCCGGCCCAAGCGGCCGACATCTCGGGCGCCGGCGCCACCTTCCCCTATCCCGTCTACGCCAAATGGGCCGACGCCTATAAGAAGGAGACCGGCATCGGCCTGAACTACCAGTCGATCGGCTCCGGCGGCGGCATCAAGCAGATCAAGGCCAAGACCGTGACCTTCGGTGCGTCCGACGCGCCGCTCTCGGGCAAGGATCTCGACAAGTACGGTCTCGCGCAGTTCCCGATGGTCATGGGCGGCATCGTGCCGGTCGTGAACGTCCCCGGCGTCAAGGCTGGTGAGCTCGTCATCGACGGCACCACGCTCGCCAAGATCTTTATGGGCGATATCAAGAAGTGGGACGACCCGGCCCTGAAGAAGCTGAATCCATCGGCGAAGCTGCCAAGCTCGGCGATCGCCGTCGTGCATCGTTCCGACGGCTCGGGCACCACCTTCAACTTCACTTACTATCTGTCCGACGTCAGCGCCAACTGGAAGTCGAAGGTCGGCGTGGCCAAAGCCGTGCAATGGCCGGTCGGCATCGGCGCCAAGGGTAACGAAGGCGTCGCCAACAACGTCGGCAACACCAAGGGCTCGATCGGCTATGTCGAATACGCCTATGCCCTGCAGAACAAGCTGACCTATGCCAAGATGAGGAACAAGGACGGCAAGGTCGTCGCCCCGACCTCCGAGGCGTTCGCGGCTGCCGCGGCCAACGCCAACTGGAAGTCCAAGCCCGGCTATGGCGTCATTCTCGGCAACCAGCCCGGTGCCGAGTCGTGGCCGATGACAGCCGCCACCTGGATCCTGATGTACAAGCAGCCGAAGGATCCGGCGGCGTCCGCCTCGGCGCTCAAGTTCTTCGCCTGGTGCTACAAGAACGGCGGCAAGATGGCCCAGGGCCTCGACTACGTCCCGATGCCGAGCAATGTGGTGAAGGACGTCGAGAATTACTGGAAGAGCGAGATCAAGGACGCCAGCGGCAAGCCGATCTACGCGGCGGCTATGTGACCTTACGACCTCGGGAAAGGGCGCCGGAATGGGCGCCCTTTCCTTGTCCACCGCCGCTCACAGGGCGGCTTGTGTTGCGGCCAGCGGGCCGCTTGAGTGGCTCTCTTTAAGCGGTGCAAGTCCACCAGGAGAGCCGGATGCAACCCGCCAGGAGGCGACCCGTGGTTGATGTGGCGTTGCAAGGCGGAGCGGTGTCCGTCACCGAGCAGGTCGATCGGGCAAAAGTCCTCCAGCGACTGCGGCTCGGCGATACAGCGTTCCGCCATCTCACCCGCGCCGCCGCGATCGCCGTTCTGATCATTCTCAGCGGCATCATCGTTTCGCTGGTGCACGGCTCATGGCCGGCGCTACGCACCTTCGGCGTGCCGTTCCTGTACGAGGAGGTATGGAACCCGGTGACCGTAAAATTCGGCGCCATCGCGCCGATCTACGGCACCATCGTCACCTCCTTGATCGCCATGTTGATCGCCGTGCCGGTCGGCCTGTTCATCGCACTGTTCCTGACCGAACTGTGCCCGATGTGGCTGCGGCGTCCGATCGGCATCGCCATCGAACTGCTCGCCGGCATTCCCAGCATCATCTACGGCATCTGGGGCCTGTTCGTATTCGCGCCGTTTTTGCAGCAATACGTGCAGCCGTTTTTGATCACCGTGTTCGGCCCTATACCGGTGCTCTCGAACCTGTTCGCTGGGCCGCCCTACGGCATCGGCATGCTGACCGCCGGGCTGATCCTGGCCATCATGGTGCTGCCGTTCATCACCGCGATTTCGCGCGACGTATTTGACGCCGTGCCGCCGGTGCTCAAGGAAGCCGCCTACGGCGTCGGCTGCACCACCTGGGAGGTGGCGCGTTACGTGGTGCTGCCTTTTACGCGGGTCGGCGTCATTGGCGGCGTCATGCTGGGCCTGGGCCGCGCGCTCGGCGAGACCATGGCGGTGACCTTCGTGATCGGCAATGCGCACCGCATTTCCGGCTCGATCCTGGCGCCCGGCACCACCATTTCCGCGACCATCGCCAACGAATTCACCGAAGCCGACGGCGATCTCTACACCTCGTCGCTGATCGCGCTCGGCCTCATTCTGTTCGTCATCACCTTCATCGTGCTGGCGATCGCGCGCCTCATGCTGATGCGCCTCAACGCGCGGGTGGGCGCATGAGCATGACCGCAAATACGGGCGCGGGCTGGCGGCTTACGCCGCTCTACACGCGCCGCCGCCGCCGCAACGTCATCACCATGGGGCTCGCCTATGCCGCCACCGCATTCGGCCTGAGCTGGCTGGTGTTGATCCTGATCGTGCTGTTCTGGAAGGGCTTCAGCGGTCTGTCGCTGGCTGTCTTCACCCAGATGACGCCGCCGCCCGGTTCGGCCGGTGGCCTGCTCAACCCGATTATGGGCAGCCTGGTCATGACCGTCATTGCGGTGGCGATCGGCACGCCGCTCGGCATCCTGGCCGGCACCTACATGGCCGAATACGGCCGCTACGACAAACTGACCATGGTGGTGCGCTTCATCAACGACATTCTGTTGAGCGCGCCGTCGATCGTCATCGGCTTGTTCATCTACGAGATCATGGTCGTGCAGATGGGCCATTTCTCCGGCTGGGCCGGCGCGGTGTCGCTGGCGGTGATCGTGGTGCCGGTGGTGGTGCGCACCACCGAGGACATGCTCACGCTGGTGCCCGACACGCTGCGCGAGGCAGCCGCTTCGATCGGCCTGCCGCGCTCGCTGATGATCCAGAGGGTCGCCTATCGCGCCGCGCGCGCCGGCATGATCACCGGCGTGCTGCTGGCGGTCGCCCGCATTTCCGGCGAGACCGCGCCGCTCTTGTTCACGGCGCTCAACAACCAGTTCTGGAGCCTCAACCTCAACGCGCCGGTGGCCAGCCTGCCGGTCGTCATCTTCCAGTTCGCGCTCAGTCCCTACAACGACTGGCAGAAACTGGCCTGGACCGGCGCACTGATCATTACGCTGACGGTCCTTCTGCTCAGCATCCTCGCCCGTCTCCTCGCGGCACAGAGAAAATCATCATGAGCGTAGCAACCTTCACCACCCCGACCGCCGCCAACGTGCTGTCCGGCACCGCCGACCTGCAAGAGAAGGTGTCGATCCGCGACCTGAATTTCTATTACGGCGACAACTGCGCCCTGAAGAACATCAACGTCATCCTCTACCAATGCAAGGTGACCGCCTTCATCGGGCCGTCCGGCTGCGGCAAGTCCACGTTGCTGCGCATCCTCAACCGCATGTACGACCTCTATCCTAACCAGCGCGCCAGCGGCCATGTGCGGCTCGACAACGAAGACATATTGTCGCCGTCGCAGGACCTCAATCTGCTGCGCGCCAAGGTCGGCATGGTGTTCCAGAAGCCGACGCCGTTCCCGATGACGATCTACGAGAACATCGCGTTTGGCATTCGCCTGTATGAGAAGATGCCGAAATCCGAGCTCGACGACCGCGTCAAGCATTGCCTGCAGCGCGCCGCGCTGTGGGATGAGGTCAAGGACAAGATGAACGCCAACGGACTGTCGCTCTCCGGCGGGCAACAACAAAGATTATGTATCGCGCGCACCGTGGCGGTGCGGCCGGAGGTGATCCTGTTCGACGAGCCTTGCTCGGCGCTCGATCCGATCTCCACCGCCAAGATCGAGGAACTGATCGACGAGCTCAAGGACGACTACACCATCGCCATCGTCACCCACAACATGCAGCAGGCGGCGCGCGTCTCCGACTTCACCGCCTTCATGTATCTCGGCGAATTGGCCGAATACGGGGAGACCACCAAGATCTTCACCACGCCGGAGGACCGGCGCACGCAGGATTACATCACCGGCCGCTTTGGCTAATGGCATCAGGCGTAAGAATAGCGTCCGGTGCGAAGGAATAAAGCAATGACCGAACACACCACCAAGGCCTTTGACAGCGACCTGCAGGATCTCGCGCGCATGGTCGCCGAAATGGGCGGGTTGGCCGAAAAGCTGGTTGCCGATTCCGTCGACGCGCTGGCCAAGCGCGATACCGTGCTGGCGCAGCGGGTGACCGTGGCCGACACCAATATTGACGCCTTGCAGAGCGAAATCGAGGAGAAGGCGGTCAATACCATCGCTCGCCGTCAGCCGATGGCGGTCGATCTGCGCGACGTCGTCGGCGCGCTGCGGCTCGCCAACGACCTGGAACGCATCGGCGATCTCGCCAAGAACATCGCCAAGCGCGTAATCGCGCTCAACGGCGAGTTCCCGCCGCCCAAGCTCATCCGCGGCGTCGAACATATGGCCGATATGGTGCTCAACCAGCTCAAGACCGTGCTCGACGCTTATGTGCGGCGCGACGTCAGCAAGGCGATGGCGGTGTGGCGCGGCGACGAGGAAGTCAACTCGATGTGCACCTCTGTGTTCCGCGAGTTGCTCACCTATATGATGGAAGATCCGCGCAACATCACCTTCTGCATCCATCTGATGTTCTGCGCCAAGAATATCGAGCGTATGGGCGATCATGCCACCAATATCGCCAAATCCGTGCACTACATTATCGAGGGCCGGCCGATCGCCGAATCGCGCCCGAAGGGCGACACCACGACCATCGCCGCGTTGCGGGCGGGGGCATAACGAGGCTGCCATCGCATGAGCGCGCGCATCCTGATCGTGGAGGACGAGGAGCCGCTCACCATGCTGCTCCGCTATAACCTCGAGGCTGAAGGCTACGAGGTCGATACCGCCGCGCGCGGCGACGACGCCGACACCCGTCTCAAGGAAGGCACGCCCGACCTGGTGGTGCTCGACTGGATGCTGCCGGGCCTGTCCGGCATCGAATTGTGCCGCCGCCTGCGTGCACGGCCCGAGACCCGGCAATTGCCGATCATCATGCTCACCGCCCGCGGCGAGGAGAGCGAGAAGGTGCGCGGGCTGGCGACCGGCGCCGACGACTACATCGTCAAGCCGTTCTCGGTGCCGGAACTGCTGGCGCGCGTGCGCGCGCTTCTGCGCCGCGCCAATCCGGAACGGGTGGCGACGGTGCTCGCGATCGGCGACATCGAGCTCGACCGCGAGAAGAAGCGCGTCTCGCGCAACGGCCGCGCCATCGATCTGGGACCGACCGAATACCGCCTGCTCGAGTTCCTGATGGAGCGCCCGGGCCGCGTGTTCTCGCGCGAGCAATTGCTCGACGGCGTCTGGGGCAGCGAAATCTATATCGACGAGCGCACCGTCGACGTGCATGTCGGGCGCCTGCGCAAAGCCATCAACCGCGGCCAGCAGGCCGATCCGATCCGCACCGTGCGCGGCGCCGGCTACGCGCTGGACGATCGGTTTGGCCGGGTGAATTAGGCCGCGAACTCATAAACGGATTGCCAAATATCGGGCCGGGTGCCTGGCCCTTAGAGTCTGATCCGTTCAGATTGAATCAGAATGCCGCCTAACATTTTGTTAGCGCATGATCTTTTCCGAAAACCGGTTCCCACTTTTCGGGATCATGCGCTAGCAGGCATCACTCGAGCGCGGTCGATTGTCCGCTCTTAGGGGTGAGGCGGGCATTTAGCGAACCTGCCGCTTGTGTCCGCCAATGATCGCCATCCAAAGCGGACATGAAGCGGAATTGCCACCAGGTCTGTTTTTGACCCAAAGTGAACATCGTTGCCTCGATAGACATGCCCCGCCCACCGTTTATAAGCTCGGCGCAAAATCAGGGCTGTTCAGGACGATTTTCATGGTCGATGCGCGCATCAAACGGCGGCTGGCTGCAGCTATCGTGGCAGAGGTCGCTGGCTAAAGCCGGTTGATGGGCGCCGATGAGGAAGGCGCCTCCACGGCGCACAAGACAATGCGTCGTTTGCCTTTCGATCCAAAGGTCGCGAGAACATCGCGGCTGTATCGTCAAAATAACCGGTGATGGCTCCCAATGAGCGGCAGAGGCAACCTTCACCACCGCAACGGGACACTCTGACATGAACAGCCCGGCAATAAACCCAAACGCCCCTGCGAAGCAGACCGAAGCTGCCTCAATCCGGACCGGTGCGTGGTTCGACCCAACGCGCGAAGCAGCGCTCGTGACCGGTGCGGGCAACGGAATCGGCCGTGCCATAGCTCATGCACTAGTCGGCGAAAGTGTGCGGACTGTGTTTGCCGACGTGAGCCAAGAGCGGATCGATGCAGCGGTGGCAGCCGCACCCCGGCCCGAACTGGCCGTGCCCTGGGTCGGCGATCTTGCACGTCGCGACGCTTGCGACGCACTACTGGCGCATGCATGGTCTACTGTCGGCCGAGTTACACATTTCGTACATAGCGCTTCGCCTGCGCGGCGGGAAACCGACCACGCACTGGCGGTGACTGACGATACCTGGGATCGGATGCGTGCGGTCAACGTCGACGCCGCGTTTCATCTTGCACGCGAGCTCGCTCGCTCGCTCATTGCGGATGGTGAACCCGGTTCATTCCTGATGCTCACTTCCTTACATGCCGGCACGCCGCGCAATCTCCCGCACTACAGCACAGCCAAAGCGGCACTAGGGATGCTCGTGAAGGAGTTCGCCAAGACGCTGGGCCGCTTCCAAATCCGGGTCAACGCGCTGGTGCCCGGCTACGTCGCTGCCGGCGAATTCGTCGCCGACCCGGCGCATGTGCGACATATTCCGTTAGGTCGCCTGGGACGCAGTGAAGACCTCGCGCCAATGGCCCTCGCCGTGTTGTCAAATCGGATGTCGGCCTATGTGACCGGCGCCGCGATTGTGGTTGACGGAGGCATGTCGCTGACGAACTGGTTCGAGCCTCCGGTACTTGACGACCTCTAAGAGACGATCACCAACTTGGCTCCTGACGGCGATGATCGCCGAATGTGCCGATATCCGCTGCCGGCCCATAGCGGACGTTGCGGAAAGACCGCTATATGGCCGTTTTTGGGGGCGGACATTGGCTAATCGATGCTCACCGCATCAACTTATGAGCACACGCCCTGGGGCCGTTCATCGATACCGGCGCCGCCGCAACTCCAACCAGAAAATTTTGAGGCGCTGTCTCGTAAGATAATATAGACGATCCTCGTCCCGCGTAACGACGAGCGCACCGTCGACGTGCATGTTGGGCGCCTGCGCAAGGCCATCAACCGCGGCCAGCAGGCCGATCCGCACCGTGCGCAGCGCCGGCTACGCGCTCGACGATCGGTTTGGACGGGTAAATTAGTGGCGCCTGTTTTTGGCTCGTATCTCTCGCGGCACACTCAGCGCGTTCCCTCTCTCCCCAGGGAGGGGATTGGGGTGAGAGGCTAAGTAGCGCTAGTTTAGCTTAAGTAGCGCTAGTTTAGCTATTGCCCGTTACCCCGATTGATACGCGATCCGATGTCTTCGGGTGAGTGAGGCGAAGCAGTTAAAGGCCTCGTTTCCTTAACGATTGTACGAACAAATATTTACAACTACATTTGTCTGAATGAAACGGCTTTGTGGGCCCAAAGATGGCCGAGTCTTGGGAAGACACATTTCGCGAATGGGCCCAAGCGCGTTGACCGGAATTGTTTTCAGTGAGGACTTTTTCGACGTCTATCGTGAAGCTGTGTTACTAAACCCCGCTATCCATGACGGAGCGGTCTTGGTAGGTCGCAATTCAATTGATGCTCAATACCGAATTGTTGGATGGTCCTATCGCCTTTTTCCTCCAGCGATACAAACTAGTAGTTCAGAAAATAAGGGCTCAGCCTACAATAGCTCTCTCGCGATGTCTGTCGTTCCTAGTGTTGACCAAGTATTTCTGCGATCTCAGAGCGAGCTGACAAGCTTCAAGAAGGGCGCCGAAGTAGCAGATGTGGACTGACGCCCCTTTTCGTGGGCCGGCTGGTCCGCGAATGTCTCCAAGCAAAAAATTTTCCAAACGCTCTTGACAACATTGGCGATTATCCCCCTCTTGACGGATATGCCAAAAGGTGCTATTCTTCGCCTCAAGATCAGAGAGGCAAAAATGACTAAGAAAACCAATCAGTTGACGGCCAAGGAATTCGACAAGCTTTTTCCGAACGAGGAAGCTTGCGACAATTACTTGGTCGCGCACCGCTGGCCGAAGGGCGTTCATTGTCCACGCTGCGGCTCTGCAAACGTCTATGCGCTCAAGACCATGCAATTCAAATGGGAGTGCCCGGACTGTCGTGAGGGCGGCGCGTATCGTTTCTCGCACCTTGTCGGCACCATCTTTGAAAACACCAAGGTTGATCTGCGTGACTGGTTCAAAGTCGTGCACCTGATGCTGACCGCCAAGAAAGGCATTAGCGCTATGCAAGTGCAGCGGCACATGGGCTTCGGCTCTTACAAGACGGCTTGGTACGTTTGCCATCGCATCCGCACCGCCTTGCAGGACAAGGAATTCCGCAAGCTGATGGGCATTGTCGAAGTAGACGAAACGTTCATCGGCGGCAAAGGCCACAACCGGCATAAGAGCAAGCGCGGCGTTGGCAAGCACCGGACGCCCAAGACCGTCATTGTCGGCGCAATCGAGCGCAAGGGCAGCGTTGTTACTCGCGTGCTCGATAGTCTGTCCGCTGTCGATCTTCGCAAGTTCGTACGCGAGACGGTTTCCACCAAGGTCAGCCTGCTCGCGACAGACGAACAAGCTGCTTACAAGAGCCTTGGCGAGTATCCGCACGGCCACGTCAAGCACATGGGTGGCCAGTACGTGGTCGGCGCGGTGCACACGCAGACGATTGAGGGCTTTTGGTCGATCTTCAAGCGGTCGATTGTCGGCAGCTATCACAAAGTCAGTGAAAAATATCTGCCGCTCTACATCGCGGAATGTCAGTTCAAATATAACAATCGCGACAATGCTAATATCTTTGGTGTTGCGATAGCAGGATGCTGAGGCGCAAGAGCTGGCGACCGCCTCAGCGACCTGAGACGGGAGCCAGCAAACGAGCAACACAGCTATCTCTGTCATTGGAATATCCAGCGCAGGATAAGTAAGAGTAGAAATGCGATGGCGGATATTGAGAGAAATATGACGATCTCTCGGTTTCTGCGCCGCGCGACGGAATTTGTTTGGCCTTTTGGTGCATTCCAAAAGACGAAAGAGCCCCACAAAGCCATAGAAAACTTAGAGAGGGCTTCTGGGGCGGCGACACTCTGGATACTAGGAGGAATTCTTCTCGACATTGCCGCGCTCTGGTGGTTCCCACACAACCAACAAGAGCGCGTTGTTGGCATCGTCGCCAACGCGGCTATCGGCTTTGGACTTGTTGTCGAATACCTTGTTGTCGGACGCGTTATTGACGCGACGAAAGAAGCGGAACGTGAATCAAACGAACGCATAGCCAAAATAGAAGAGCACACAGCAAAGGCAAACGAGCGCGGGGCTGAAGCAATGGCTCGCGCAGAAGAAGCAGAGTTGGCACGCATTGAATTGGAAAGGGACTTGGCCCCCCGCACGTTGAGCGATGAACAGGTCGAAGTGATCGCAAAAAAATTGGCTGAATTCGCAGGAACCCGCGTTGACATGATCATAGATGCCCGGAATGCGACGCCTGATACACGGCACATCGCTGGCCGTCTGACCTTCACGTTTTTGCAGGCCAATCTCCGACTAAAAGCGTTTGAAATAGGGAGTGGTCTACCCTCCCTGCCTGAAATTACCGTCACATGTAATGTTGGCCACGGTTGCCGACCATTCATTCTCCTAAGAAACGCAATAGTCGACGCATTAAAAGACGCTGGCTTGCAGGCGAGTCGGCACGCACCAATGAACCCCAGTGACCCGCCGCCAGGAACATTTACATACGGGGCTAGGAGCGGCTGGGTGGCCGCGGATGTTGCCTCTGTGAGGGTAACGGTCAGCACCAAGCTCACGAAAAGCAATCCCAATAGCGAAATGATAATATACGAAACATAATATCCGTCAAAAAGGGGATAATCGCCATAATATACATGAACCCTCATCCCGCGCAACGAGGGGCGTCAACCGGTGACGTCCGGCCGGCGGCGCGGGATGCGGCGCCCGCGGGCGGGGTTCGTCACCTCGCACTCGGGAGGTCCCGGGAATCGACCGTTGGGCACTACGACCCTTCTGCGAGGAGCTCGCTGGACAGGCCGCCTGAGGGCTGGCGCGCTGCCGACGACGTGTTCAGGTGTTGAGCCTGCACGCCGAGGCCCGATGACCAGCATAGGGCGTGTCCCTGGAAGCGCGGACCCGGGATCAGAAATCGCCGCGACGGAGCGCCGAGAGGCGCCCGCGCTCCTCGCCGGAGCGCGGCACGGAAAGGATACGGCAGCGCTTCGCGGCGCTCCGTCCCCCTCGGTTTGAGGGGTCAAGGAAGAAAGGACGGCGTGCCCCGCGCCGGCAAAGAATAGGGGCGATAGCGCTTGCCCTGGCGCGAGCCGGGCAAGCCCGGCGCGCGCTGCGTTGGCTTCAGCGGGCTTGTCGGCCGAAGCCTTGGCGAAGGCGGGCTGTTTGATAATCGAATCAGCGACAGAACGCGCGGGCAACACAATCGGCGTCATGCGCGGGCTCGACCCGCGCATCCATGATGAATTTCAGCGTAGAGCGGCCATACGTACAGACGTGCGCGCGGCATCGCTTCATGGTTTGCCGGGTCAAGCCCGGCAATGACAGCCTGAAGGGACGAGCCCGGCCATGGCGGGGCAACTGCCGCGGCGAAGCTCAGCCGCGGAATTGCCGCTTCTCGCGCCGGCGGTCGGTGATCGGCTGGTAGGCGACACGGGCGTGATAGGAGCAATAGGGCAACTCATTCACGGTGTCGCCGCCGCAGAAGAAGAATTCCGGGCTGCCCGGGTCGCCGATCGGCCAGTGGCAGGTCTTCTCGGTCAGTTGCAGCAGGGTCTTGCGCTGCTCGACCGGGATTTCGATCAGCTCCGGCTCGGGCTCCATGTCGTAGTCATAGGCGAGCGCCGTATTGCCGCGCATCGAGGGGCGCGAGACCCGCAACATGCCCGAGGAACGCGCCTTGCGCGGCCGTGGCGAGGATGAGGAAGGGCTCTTGGCGCGGCCGGACAGGCCAAGCCGGTGCACCTTGCCGATGACCGCGTTGCGGGTGATGCCGCCGAGCTCGGCGGCGATCTGGCTGGCCGACAGCCCGTCGGCCCATAATTTCTTCAGGAGTTCGACCCTCTCGTCGGTCCAGCCCATCGGGTTTCTCCTCGAGATTCAATGCCTTGGGTGGAATCCACCCATATCGCGGGCACCGCTAACCGGCGCCTGACGCATACGCTTCAGGGATGACTGAAATCGCTCTGCCGCACGAGATGTCGTACTGGCCTAAAAAAACGCTACAATATGGAGTGACTCGCGTGCAAGCATTGCAAGCCCCGAAAGCCCAACTACCAACAGTTTTTCCTTTAGAATCGGGACTTGCGGCATAAATGAGTCCGTTTAGCCCCGCGCGAGCGCCCGCGTTGACAGGGCAAGTGCCGGCACTAGAATGAAAAACGTGCCGCCCGGCGAGGCGGCACATTTCATTTCGGCGCGCGCACGATGCCGAAAAGCGGGACGCAAGTTTCGGGTAAGATCGTGCGCAAACAAAGACTTTCGATGGACGAACCAGGCCGTGAACTCGCATCTATTGCCGACTTACGCACGCGTCGACCTCGCTTTCGAGCGGGGCGAAGGCGTATGGCTGGTCACGGCCGCGGGTGAGCGCTACCTCGATTTTACCTCCGGCGTTGCCGTCAATGCGCTCGGCCACGCGCATCCCTATTTGGTCGAGGCGCTGACCGCGCAGGCGAACAAGGTCTGGCACGTCTCCAACCTCTATCGAATTCCGGAAGGCGAAAAGCTCGCCGACCGGCTCTGCGCCGTGAGCTTTGCCGATACGGTGTTCTTCCAGAACTCGGGCGCCGAGGCGATCGAATGCGCCATCAAGATGGCGCGCAAATATCAGTCGGCCAACGGCAAGCCCGAGCGCTATCGCATCGTCACCTTCGAAGGCGCCTTCCATGGGCGCACGCTCGCGGCCATCGCGGCGACCGGCAACAAGAAATATCTCGACGGCTTCGGCCCGCCGGTCGAAGGCTTCGACCAGGTGGCCTACGCCGATCTGGCGGCGACCAAGAACGCGATCGGGCCGGAAACCGCCGCTATCATGATCGAGCCGATCATGGGCGAGGGCGGCGTGCGTGTCGTGCCGCCGGAATTCCTGCGCGCGCTGCGCGAATTGTGCGACAAGCACGGCCTGCTGCTGATCTTCGACGAGATCCAGACCGGCATCGCGCGCACCGGCGAATTGTTCGCCTATCAGCGCGCCGGCGTGACGCCCGACATCATGACGCTGGCGAAGGCGCTCGGCGGCGGCTTTCCGATCGGCGCTTGCCTGGCGACGACCGAAGCGTCCAAGGGCATGACCGCGGGCAGTCATGGCTCGACCTTTGGCGGCAACCCGCTCGCCATGGCCGTCGCCAATGCCGTGCTCGACGTGGTGCTGGCCGACGGTTTCCTCGACCAGGTGCGCAAGAAATCGTTGCTGTTCAAGCAGCGGTTGGCCGAGATCAAGGACCGGCATTCTTCCGTCATTGCCGAGGTGCGCGGCGAAGGCCTGCTGATCGGCCTGCGCCTGGTGCCGCCGGCCGCCGAATTGGTCGACGAGTTGCGCGCCGAGAAAATGATCACGGTCGCCGCCGGCGACAATGTGGTGCGGCTGTTGCCGCCGCTGATCATCAGCGAGGACGAGATCGCCGAGGCAATCGCGCGCATCGACCGCGCCTGCACGCAGCTCGAGCGCAACCATGCGCGCGCGCCCAAGCAGGAGGTCGCGCCATGACGGGCAACGGCGTGCGCCACTTCCTCGACCTGACCGACATTCCGAAGCCGGTGCTGGCCGGGCTGATCGCATCGAGCCGCGCCATGAAGGCGGAGCGCGCCCGCGGCGTCCTGTCGTCGCCGCTTGCCGGCAAGACGCTGGCCATGGTGTTCGACAAGCCCTCGACCCGCACCCGCGTGTCGTTCGACGTCGCCATGCGCCAGCTCGGCGGCGAAGCCATCCTGCTTACCGCGCAGGAAATGCAGCTCGGCCGCGGCGAGACTCTGGGCGACACCGCGCGCGTGCTGTCGCGCTATGTCGACGCCATCATGATCCGCATTCTCGATCACGAGGCGGTGGCCGAGCTTGCGCGCCATGCCACCGTGCCGGTGATCAACGGGCTGACGCGCCGCTCGCATCCCTGCCAGGTGCTGGCCGACGTGATGACCTTCGAGGAGAAGCGCGGCTCGATCCGCGGGCGGACCGTGGCCTGGTCCGGCGACGCCAACAACGTGCTGGCATCCTGGATGCATGCGGCCGAGCGCTTCGAGTTCGAGCTGCGGGTGGCGACGCCGGCCGAGCTCAAGCCGAAGAAATGGTTGATGGACTGGGTCAAATCATCGGGCGCCGCCATCAAGATCGGCGAAGACCCGGAAATCGCCGTCAAAGATGCCGATTGCGTGGTCACCGATACCTGGGTGTCGATGGGCGACCGCGACGGCAAGCGCCGCCACAACGTGCTCAAGCGTTACCAGGTCAACGCCCGTCTGATGGCCAAGGCCAAGGCTGACGCCCTGTTCATGCACTGCCTGCCGGCGCACCGCGGCGAGGAGGTCACCGACGAGGTGATCGACGGCCCGCAGTCGGTGGTTTTCGACGAGGCGGAAAACCGGCTGCACGCGCAGAAGGGCCTGCTGGCCTGGTGCTTGCACGCTGATCGATAGCCTCGATCGGCCTCATGCTGAGGAGCGTCGCGTAGTGGCGCGTCTCGAAGCAGGGGGCCGCCCATCCTTCGAGACGCGGTCCTTTGGACCGCTCCTCAGGATGAGGCGGAGCGGGGGCTCGAATTCAAGCCGATGAACGCTACATAACGCCTATGACTGACCCAGCCGCCAATCCCCGCATCGAAATCCCGACGCGCGCGCCCTCGGCGACCCCGACCGACGACACCGTCATGCCGTTCGAGGTGGCCGCGCTCGATCTGCGCGGCCGGGTGGTGAGGCTCGGACCGCTGATCGACGAGATCCTCGCGCGCCACGCTTATCCCGATCCGGTCGCCAAGCTTATGGGCGAGGCGGTGGTGCTCACCGTCATGCTCGGCTCGGCCTTGAAGATCGACGGCCGCTTCATCCTGCAGACCCAGAGCGACGGCCCGGTGCGCATGCTGGTGGTCGATTTCATCTCGCCCGGCAAGGTGCGGGCCTGCGCGCGTTTCGACAAGGATCGGGTCGCCGCTGCGATCGAATCCGGCAAGGCCGACGGCGGCGCGCTGCTCGGCCACGGCCATCTCGCCATGACCATCGACCAGGGACCCGACATGAACCGCTACCAGGGCCTGGTGGCGCTCGAAGGCGGCTCGCTGGAAGACGCTGCGCACGAGTATTTCCTGCGCTCCGAGCAGATTCCGACGCGGGTGCGTCTGGCCGTCGCCGAGGAACTGCGCGCCGGTCAAGGCGGCGCCAGCCACCGCTGGCGCGCCGGCGGCATTCTCTTGCAGTTTCTGCCCAAGTCGCCCGAGCGGGCGCATGTTGCCGATCTTCATCCCGGCGATGCGCCGGAAGGCGTGGAAGTCCACACGTTGCCGGAAGACGATGCCTGGGTTGAAGGCCGCTCATTGATCGATACCGTCGAGGACATCGAGCTGATCGACCCGGCGCTGTCGAGCGAGCGGCTGCTTTATCGGCTGTTCCACGAGCGCGGCGTCCGCGTGTTCCGCGTCGGCGCGCTGCGTTCCGAATGCTCGTGCTCGCGCGACAACGTCGAGGCTATGCTGCGCAGCTTTTCGCAGGACGACCGCGACCACATGGTCGAGAACGGCAAGATTTCAGTGACTTGCGAATTTTGCAGCGCCAATTATGTGTTCGCGCCGGGCGAGGTCGAGGCCAAGGCGAGCTGATCAATTGATCGTCCGCTCGGCGTAGGACGAATCGAGCGAAAACGCCGGAATCTCGATATCGAACGGCTCGCCGGTCGCGGACACCATGCCGTAACTGCCGACCATGAAACCCGACGGCGTCGGCAGTGGAACTCCGCTGGTATATTCGAACAATTCGCCGGGTTTTAGCGTCGGTTCCTCACCGACGACGCCCGGGCCTTTGACCTCCTGCAGCCGCCCGAGTGCGTCGGTAATACGCCAATGCCGCGTCTTGAGTTGCACCGTCTCGGCGCCGAGATTGGTGATGTCGATGGTGTAGGCCCAGAAATAATAGCCGTTCGTCGGCGACGACCGCTCGGAAAGAAAGCGGGGTGTCACCGTCACCTCGATCTTGTGGGTTACGGCCCGGTACATTGGTATGCCTTAATTAAGCCGCCCGGGTTTGTCTTTCGTCCCGGCATCGGGATTATGGCCGAAAGATCGCAGGAAAGAAAAGCCGCTCATGGCCCCGGTTTCGAGCGAACGCGATCTGCGGCTTGACCTGTTCCGCGGGTTGGCCCTCTGGCTGATCTTTCTCGACCACATTCCGTCCAATGCGGTGAGTTGGATCACTATCCGCAACTACGGGTTTTCCGACGCGACCGAAATCTTCGTCTTTATTTCCGGCTACACCGCGGCCTTCGTCTACGGCCGCGCCATGCGCGAGCACGGCTTTATCGTGTCGAGTGCGCGCATCCTCAAGCGCGCTTGGCAGATTTATGTCGCGCATGTGTTTCTGTTCGCGATCTACTTTGCCGAAATCGCCTATGTGGCGAACTCGTTCGACAATCCGCTCTACACCGAGGAAATGGGCGTACTCAATTTCCTCCGCAATCCGGATGTTACAATCCTTCAGGCGCTGGCGCTGAAGTTCAAGCCGGTCAATATGGACGTGCTGCCGCTTTATATCGTCCTGCTGATCGGCTTCTCACCGATATTGTGGCTGTTGTTGCGCAGTCCGACGCTCGGCCTGGTGGCGTCCGCCGTGCTGTATGGCTTGATGTGGAAATTCAATTGGAACATTGCCGCCTATCCCAAGGGCGTGTGGGTGTTCAATCCCTTCGCCTGGCAATTGCTGTTCGTGTTCGGGGCCTGGTGCGCCCTCGGCGGCGCACAAAAGCTGTCGCGCTGGGTAAACTCGCGGCTGACGTTTGCCTTGGCGCTCGCCTATCTCGTATTCGCCTTCTCCATCGCTATGACCTGGTATTTCCGGTGGCTAGGCGTCTATGTGCCTAAAATCGTCGGCGAGGTGATCTATCCGATCACCAAAACCAATCTCGATGTGCTGCGCATCCTGCATTTCCTGTCGCTGGCTGTGGTCACGGTGTGGTTCGTGCCGCGCGGCTGGCCGGGGCTCAAATCGCCGATATTCTGGCCGGCCATCGTTTGCGGGCAGCATTCGCTGGAGACCTTCTGCCTCGGCGTGTTCCTCGCTTTCGCCGGACACATCGTGTTCACCGAAGTCTCCGATCGGCTGCCCATGCAAATCGCGGTTAGCGCGGCCGGCATCATCATCATGGTTGGCGTGGCGGCGCTGGTTTCGTGGTATAAGAACCTGGAACGTCGGGGGCCGGGCTCGCGTCCACCAGCCGCGAAGCCGAGCCTCGCCGGGGGCGGCGCATGAGATCGCTGGGGATATTTCTGCTCGGCTGGCTGACGCTGGCCGGCCCGGCGCTGGCCGAGGATCCGGCCGAATGCCTGGTGGCCATCCATCAGGCCGAACCCAATTTCCGCTTACCGCAGGTTGCGCGCGCGCTTGCCGCCAAACGTTTGGACGTATTGGTGGTGGGTGCGGGTTCTTCCGTGCTGCCCGGGCCGAATGGAGTCAAAAGCGCCTATCCGGCGCGCCTGCAACAGACGCTTGCCGAGAAGCTGCCGGGCGTCGCGGTGACCGTTGCGACCGACGTCAAATCGCACCGCACGGCCGCCGACATGGTGAAGTCGCTGGCGCCATTCCTGGCGCAATCCAAGCCCGCGCTGATGATCTGGCAGACCGGCACCGTAGACGCCATGCTGGCGATCGATTCAGAGGAGTTTAGCGCGACCCTCGAGACGGGCATTAACATGGCCCGTAAGGCAGACGCCGATGTCGTTTTGGTCAATGCCCAGTACAGCCCGCGCACGGAATCGATGATTGCGCTGGGCACCTACCTGGACGACCTGCGTTGGATTGCAGTGCAGCAAGAAGTGCCGCTGTTCGACCGCTTCAGCATCATGAAGCTGTGGTCCGATCTCGGCACCTTCGATTTAACGTCAGCCACGAATAAGCTTGACATAGCCAAGGGTGTTCATAATTGCTTGGGGGTGTTGTTGGCCGACTTCGTGATCGAGGCGGCCAAGCCGGAAGAGCCGCCGTCCATTGCGGGCGGACGCTAGCCGGGTTTCGGGGGGCTACGCTTGTCAAGAACCGGTTTGGTGCATGGCGCGACGAAGCCGATTGCCGTCGCCGCGCTCATTATTGGTGTCGCGCTGCCGTTGCCGGCGCGCGCCGACGTCAGGACGCCGGTTTGCGACGCGCCGATGGATATTATCCGGCTACAGCGTCCGCTGGCCCATCTTTCGCAAAAGCTTGCCACCGGCGACCCGATCACCATCGTCGCCATTGGCTCATCGTCGACCGCCGGCTCCGGTGCCAGTTCGCCGTCCGCAAACTATCCGAGCCGGCTGCAAGTCGAGCTGAGGCGGCGCTTTCCCGGCCACCCGATCACCGTGCTCAACCGCGGCGTCGGCGGCGAGGAAATCGGTGACATGCTCAAGCGCTTCGACAAGGCCGTGGTCGGGGCCAAGCCCGATCTCGTCTTGTGGCAGCTCGGCACCAACTCGGTCATCCGTAATCATCCGGTCACCGACCGCGGCGCCGCCATCCGCGCCGGACTTCGGAAGATCCGCTCGACCGGCGCCGATGTAGTGCTGATCGATCCGCAGTTCGCGCCCAAGGTGATCAAGAAGCCGGGTGTGGAGTCGATGGTTGCGCTGATCTCGCTCACCGCCAAGGAAGAAGACGTCGATCTGTTCCGCCGCTTCGCTGTGATGAAACGCTGGTACAAAGACGACCACATGGATTTCAAGTTTTTCGTATCGCGCGACGGGCTGCACATGAATGACTGGAGCTACGCGTGCCTCGCGCAGGGCTTGGGTCGCGCCATCGCGGAAGCCGCGCAGCGGCCGGCCATATCGGCGTTCGCCGACTAGCGCATGATCGCGAAAAGCATGTCCTCGACCCCGATCGGGGATGGGAACCGGTTTTCGGAAAAGATCATGCGCCAGCAAAATGTTAGGCGACATTCTGATTCAATCTGAACGGATCGGACTCTAACGGCCGCTTTCCTCACACCGCATCCAACGCTTCGAGCAAATCCTCGACCACGTCGTCGGGATGCTCGAGCCCGGCCGAGAAGCGCACCAGCCCGTCGCCGATGCCGAGCTCGGCGCGCTGCGCCGGCGTCAGCCGCTGATGCGTGGTGGTGGTCGGATGGGTGATCAGGCTTTTGGCGTCGCCGAGATTGTTGGTGATGGCGATGAGGTTGAGCGCGTTGAGGAAGCGGAAGGCGCCTTCCTTGCCGCCCTTGATCTCGAACGAGCAGAGCGTCGAGCCGGCCTTCATCTGCTTGCGCACGATATCGGCCTGCGGATGGTCGGGGCGGCCGGGATAGATCAGGCGCGTGATCTTCTTGTGGCCGTCGAGCGCGACCGATACCGCCGCCGCCGTCTCGGTCTGGCGCTGCACCCGCACCGATAACGTCTCCAGGCCTTTCAGCAAAACCCAGGCGTTGAACGGCGACAGCGACGGCCCGGTCTGGCGGATCACCTGGTGCACGTGATCCATGATGAATTTCTCCGACGCCAGGATGATGCCGCCGAGCACGCGGCCTTGGCCGTCGATGTGCTTGGTCGCGGAATAGACCACGCAGTCGGCGCCGAGCTCGAGCGGCTTCTGGTAGAGCGGGGTGGCGAACACGTTGTCGACCACAAGCTTGGCGCCGGCCTCGTGCGCGATGTCGGCGACCGCGGCGATGTCGATGACCTCCAGCGTCGGATTGGTCGGCGATTCCAGAAAGAACGCCGTGGTGTTCTTGCGCACCGCCTTCTTCCACGCGTCGAGATCGGTGCCGTTGACCAGCGTGGAGGTGACGCCGAAGCGCGGCAGCCATTCCTCGATCACCCAGCGGCAGGAGCCGAACAGCGCCCTGGCGGCGACCACGTGATCGCCGGCTTTGACCAGGCCCATCAGCGCGGTGGTCACCGCCGCCATGCCGGTCGCGGTCGAGCGCGAAGCTTCGGCGCCTTCGAGCGCGGCCATGCGCTGCTCGAACATGGTCATGGTCGGGTTGGAGTAGCGCGAGTAGACGTAGCCCGGAATCTTGCCGGAGAAGCGCGCTTCGCACGCCTCGGCACTCTCGTAGACATAGCCTTGGGTGAGGTAGAGCGCCTCCGAGGTTTCGTTGAACTCGGAGCGCAAGGTGCCCGCATGAACCAGGCGGGTTTCGGGGCGGTAGGTCTTGCTCGACGCGGGCATCGTGGGCCTCCTTTGGGCCTTTTGGTCTTGCGCATGGCCTGGTCCGAAAACCGGTAGCCGCTTTTCGGGGCCATGCGCTGGCCAATAAAAAACCGGCCGGAGAAAAACTCTCGGCCGGGCTCACGTGTCCCCGGCCTTTTAGCGATTTATTTAACGTGGCTGCAAGCCGGCCGGCTCAAATGACCACGGGATAAGCTGTTTGTAGCGGGAGCCATGGCTTCCCGTCAAGACGCCCGTCGGGTTAGATCGGCGCTCTATCGGGACCAGGCGCCGTGGCTCTCTCATTTGCCATCGAGGACAAGGGCATTCTGCCCGACCGCATGATCGCGGGGCTTGCCGCCGACGGCGCGATTTTGCCGGCGAGCGACTTCGTGCCCGAGCAGATCCAGCCGGCGAGCCTCGACCTGCGGTTGGGCGAGGTGGCTTATCGCGTGCGCGCGAGTTTCCTGCCGGGCTCGACCACGGTCGCCCAGCGCATCGACGAATTGAAGCTGCACGAATTTGCGCTCGGCGACGGCGCCGTGCTGGAGACCGGCTGCGTCTACATCGTGCCGCTGCTCGAAAGCCTGGCGCTGCCCGACGACATCGCCGCTGCCGCCAATCCGAAAAGCTCGACCGGCCGGCTTGACGTGTTCACCCGCGTGATCGCCGACGAGACCCGCGGCTTCGACCGTATCGAGGCCGGCTATCACGGGCCGCTCTATGCCGAGATCAGCCCACGCACCTTTCCGGTGCTGGTGCGCGAGGGCTCGCGGCTCTCGCAGATCCGCTTCCGCCGCGGCCATGCGCTGCTCGGCGGTGAAGCGTTGCGCAAATTGCACGCGCGCGAGCGGCTGGTCGACACCGACGATGCCGATGTCAGCGAAGGCGTCGCGGTCGGCGTCGATCTTTCAGGGCTCGGTCCCGGCGGGTTGGTCGGCTACCGCGCCAAGCGCCACACCGGACTGATCGACGTGGAGCGCCGCGCCGGCTATGCCGTGCTCGATTTCTGGGAGCCGATGCAAGCGCGCGCCGACAAGAACCTGATCCTCGATCCCAACGAGTTCTACATTCTGGCCTCCAAGGAAGCCGTGCAGGTGCCGCCCGACTACGCCGCCGAGATGGTGCCGTTCGATCCGCTGGTCGGCGAATTCCGCGTGCACTATGCCGGCTTCTTCGATCCGGGCTTCGGCTATGCCGGCGCCGGCGGCAAGGGCGCGCGCGCCGTGCTGGAAGTGCGCTCGCGCGAGGTGCCGTTCATTCTCGAGCACGGCCAGATCGTCGGCCGGCTGGTCTACGAGAAGATGCTGGCCAAGCCCGACAAGCTCTACGGCCAAGGCATCGGCTCGAACTATCAGGCGCAGAGCCTGAAGCTGTCGAAGCATTTCAAATCGTAGTGGCGTCGCCCGCACCCGCCTGCGCGGGTGCAGGCTGCGGCGGGCGATCCGGTCATCACTGCATGATCGGTGTGTACTGGGTCCCCGCTTTCGCGGGGACGACGTGGTCGCTAGCGCGGCGTCAGCCGATACCAGGCGACCTTGCCGGCCGCGAAGCTCGAGCGCCCGCGCCGCGACCACAGCGGCGGCGCATGGTCGCCGACCACCAGGATCTCCGCCGGCCCGATCGCGGGATCGAGCGCCACCCGCGACAGCGTATTGAAGAAGTCGTGCCACAGCTCGGCCATGCGGCAGACATTGGCGGTCGCGAACGGATTGGCGCCGGTGCTGCAGCCGAACTTGGTCTTCGCTTCGCCGGGCGCCACCGGGATATGGGTGTTGAGCGTGAGCCAATAGATGAAGCGCGGCTCGTCGGGCGGCGCCAGATTTTTCGCTTCCCTGATGATGATCGGCGCCATATCGGCGTCGCAGGCGCCGCGGAAGGCGCCGCCGCACATGCGGTGGGTCTCTTTCAGGATTTGCCGGCCGAACACCATTTTGTCGAAGCCGAGCCGCGGATACCAGAACTTGCGCTCGAACATGCCGCCGGAGAAGGCGTGCAGCGCGACCGAGGCGTAGCCGCGCCGGTGCAGCAGCTCGGGCAGGCAGGAATAGCCGTATTTCGGCGCATAGTCGGCGTAGAACGTGCGCGTCTCGCATAATTCGCGCATCTCGCCCGCGGTGGTCGAGCCATAATACGTGGCGGTGCCGGAGGTCACTTTATATTTTTGCGTAATGCGCGGATCGGACAGCGGCGAGTCGACGAGCGCGCGCTCCTTCGGATCGGTGATGTAGCCGAGGCTCTCGACGATCACCATCACGACATTGCGGCCGTTGGTGCCGGCGATCTTGTTGAAGCCCGACGCATCGGCGGCCGAAACCACCGGCACGTTGCGGCCGAACGTCGATCCGTATTGATAGTGCGCCGAGACGTTGGTGACGAAATCGAGCCCGGCGAACGGCAGCATCGCGCCGAGCAGGACATAAATGTTGGCTTGCAACAGCTTGGTTCGCCGCGACAGCAGATAGAGCGTGATCGCCGTCGTCGCCACCATCACGCCGATCAGCGAAGCGTAAAGCGGCGAGGCGAAGAAATGGATGCGCTTGGCGTGGTCGAACGCGACCACGAGCTCACTGGGCGCCAGCCCGAACATCAGCGACAGCGTCCAGACCAGATCGAAGGCGAGGATCGCGACGAACAGCGTCGCGGTCAGCGCGAACGGCAGTCGGCGCGCGCATACCGCCAGGATGGCATAGAGGATGATGCAGCCGGTGCGCGGCGGCAGCCCGACGTCGATGAAGGAGCCGAGCGTCGCCAGCGACAAAAGGTTGGGCAGCAGCAGCCCGGCGCCGAGCAGCGCGGCGTTCGGCGACTGCAGAAAATCGCGCCAGGCGCGCCATGAAAACTCACGCCGGACGTAAGGAATCGCCCTGCCAAACAAAGCTGGCAGGGCCCCTTCTGGAGCTGCGGGCGGCAGGGCGCTCATGCGGCTGGAACCTAGCCGCGAACGGTAAAGGCCTGCTTTATGGGCGACATTAATTCGCGTTAATCTGCATTAGCGGGCAGCGGCTGGATACGAGATGCGGCCAGCCTTTCGCGCCGGAGCGGCGGCCGCTAGTGCACGGTCACCTTGACGAGTAAGTCGGCGCAGGCGGGACGATTTTGAGTTTTGCCGCATACCCTGAGCGTGAAGTCATCTTTGCCGACATAGCCGGCCTTCGACGAGTAGGTGAAATGAGCGTGCGGACGCAAGACGACATTGCCATGCTGCGGTTTTGTCACGAGGTACAGCATTTGAAAAATGTTTGTCCCGCCCGCCCGCCATCGGCGTTTGCTGCATTGGTGGCCCGATTTGACGTCCATGTAGACGGGCCACGGCCCCTGGGAACTGAGATTGAATTTGACCGAGGACAAGCATCCGCGATCTTCCTGTGCCAATGATGCAGTCGTCGTCGCGATCAAAGCCATTGCCATGAAAATCGGCCGCGCCCATTGCCGCATGAGTTGGCGTTTTGCTTGAGGTATCGATTTTGCCGACATTGCACTGCTCCCGACAGCACACGACATTTCAGGCTGTTGCCAGTTGCGTAACGCATCACTAGAGTTCGTGTTGCTAAAGCGAAAGCGGGCGTAGTTCAATGGTAGAACGGCAGCTTCCCAAGCTGCATACGAGGGTTCGATTCCCTTCGCCCGCTCCAGCAAAACAGCCTGCCGACCTCAATAGACGCCGCCGCACCTCGCAGTGCAGCGTCCGATCTATTCTGACGCGCACTATTCAAGCGTCGCGGCGCCTTTTTCAATGTCGGAATAGATTGTCGTGATGTCGCTGAGGCGGCGCCGGTTCGGTTCCGTTGCCGCAAGTGGTGCGCACGCCACCAACGCTTTGTTGTAACGCGCTGCGAGCTCTTGGTAGATACGCGCGCCGCTGACCAAATATGAAACCTCCTCGTCTGCTAGTTCTCGCCGTACTTTCACCGGCGCGCCGAATGCCATGGTGCGCGGCGGCACATGAAATTGAGCGGGCACGAAGGCCAGCGCGCCGACCATCGCCTCCTCGCCGATCTCGGCGCGGTCCATCACCACCGCATTCATGCCGATCAGCGCGCGGCGCCCGATGCGACAGCCGTGCAGGATGGCGCCGTGCCCGACAATGCAGCCCTCGGCCAAAACCACATCGTCTTCCATCGTGGTATGGATGACGCAATTGTCTTGCAGGCTGCTGCCACTCTCCATGATGATGCGGCCAAGGTCGCCGCGCATCACCGCGCCGGGCCCAACAAAGCAGCGTGCGCCGACGATGACGTCGCCGATCAGCGTCGCGGTCGGATGGACATAAGCGTCCGGATCGACGACCGGCACGATCCCTTCAAACGAATAGATGTCGGCCATGCTTCCTCCGCTCGCGGTCAGCCAAACGCCATCTTGTCCGAAATTCGGCCGTGGGTGAAGAAACAGCCGCGATTTATTCGGTTGCCGGAAGGGAGCGAGCGAACCTTGCGCGTGTTGACGCTCTCACGCGCTGCCACTAGGACTTTGACTGGTGGTGCAGTTCGTCTTGCCGCCCGGGCGAGGGCAATGCGATGGATTTCTCGTTTTCGGACGACCAGCAGCAGATACGCGCTTTGGTCGAGAAAGTCTGCGCGAATTTCGACGACAATTATTGGCTGAAGAAAGATATCGAAGGCACGTTCCCGGAGGACTTCTACCGCGCCGTCGCCGATGCGGGCCTGCTCGGGGTCGCCATGCCGCAGGAATACGGCGGGTCCGGCTTTGGCATCACGGAAGCCGCCGTGATGATGCGGGCGATTGCCGAAAGCGGCGCGGGCGCGGGCGGCACCTCGGCGATCCACATGAACATCTTCGGATTGCAGCCGGTCGTCGTCTTCGGCACGCCGCAGCAGAAGGCCCGCATGTTGCCGCCGTTGATAAAAGGCGAGGAAAAGGCCTGCTTCGCCGTCACCGAGCCGGACGTCGGCCTCAACACGACGCAGATCAAGACCAAAGCGGAGCGGCGCGGCGACCGCTACGTTATCAGCGGCCAGAAAATATGGATCTCGACGGCGCAGGTCGCGCACAAGGTTCTTATTCTTGCGCGCACGACTGCGTTCGATGAGGTCAAGCGCAAGACCGATGGCTTGAGCCTCTTCTACACCACGCTCGACCGCTCGAAGGCCGAGATCCGCCCGATCCGAAAGCTCGGCCGCCATGCGGTCGACAGCAACATGATCTTTTTCGATGGCATGGAGGTGCCGGCCGAAAATCTCATCGGCGTCGAGGGCCAGGGCTTCAAGCAGATTCTGCACGGCCTCAATCCCGAGCGCATTCTGATCGCGGCGGAAGCCGTCGGGCTCGGTCATGCCGCCGTGCGGCGCGCGACCCAATACGCCAAGGAGCGGGTGGTGTTCGACCGTCCCATCGGCCAGAACCAAGGCATCCAGCATCCGCTCGCGCGCTGCTGGATGAACCTCGAGGCGGCAAACCTCATGGTCTTCAAGGCGGCGACGCTGTACGACGCAGGCAACGAGTGCGGCGCGGAGGCCAATGCCGCCAAGTACCTCGCCGCCGAAGCGGCCTTTGCCGCCTGCGAGACCGCCGTGATGACGCATGGCGGCATGGGCTACTCGGCCGAATTCCATGTCGAGCGCTACCTGCGCGAAAGTCTGATTGGCCGGATCGCGCCGGTCAGCCCGCACATGATCCAGAATTTCATTGCCGAAAAGGTTCTCGGTTTGCCGCGGTCCTACTGACATTTGACGGCGGGCAGCGTAAGGCACCGCGCGATTGGCGCGAGCCGCGATCACGCGCCTTTGCCGTAGCGTCCGATGATCGACACGCTGGCGACATTCTGGTGCGGGAAGCCGCCGAGATTGTGCGTGAGGACGAGCTTCGGGTCGGCCAGTTGACGCTTGTCGGCGCGCCCGTGCAGCTGCAGATAGCCTTCGTACAGCATGCGCAGTCCGGAAGCGCCGACCGGATGCCCGAAGCATTTCAGCCCGCCGTCGATCTGGCAGGGCAGGGGACCGTCGGCATTGTAGAAACCGTCGAGGATGTCGCGCCAGGCATTGCCCTCTTGCGAGAGATAGATGTCCTCCATGGTGACGAGCTCGGTGATCGAGAAGCAGTCATGGACTTCGGCCATGCCGATCTCCTTGCGCGGATTTTTCACGCCGGCCTCTTCATAGGCCTTGGTCGCGGCCCGCCGCGTCGTCATGAAATAGCTGCCGTCCCAGGAATTGTGGCTGGCTTCGACGCCGTTCGACACCGAGAGCTGCAACGCCTTGACGGCGATCGGGTCCTGTTTGCCGAGGCCTTGCGCGATTTCGGGGGTGGTGACGATGGCGCAAGCCGATCCATCGGAAACCCCGCAGCAGTCGTAGAGGCCGAGCGGCTCGGCGACGATGGGCGCCTTGATCACGGTATCGATGTCGATCTCGCGGCGCAGGTGCGCACGCGGGTTCTTGACGGCGTTGGCGTGGCTTTTTACCGACACCTGCGCCATGGCGCGCTTGAGATCGGCAGCGCTGACGCCGTGCTTGGCGCGGTAGGCGCTGGCCAACTGGGCGAAGGCGCCGGGCGCCGAGGCATTGGCGATCATCATGTCGTTGAGCTGGCCGCGCGATCGCTGCGGCAGGCCGCCGTAGCCGGTGTCCTTGAGTTTCTCGACGCCGACCGCCAAGGCGATATCGGCGGCGCCGCAGGCGACCGCGTAGACCGCGCCGCGAAAGGCTTCGGTGCCGCTGGCGCAATAATTCTCCACGCGCGTGACGGGGATCAGCGGCAGCCGCAGCGCGACCGCAAGCGGTACGCCCGACTTGCCGACATGCTGCTCCTCGATCGCGGTGGCGAACCAGGCGGCGTCGATCTGCGAGGTCTCGATGCCGGCATCGGCCAGACATTCTTCGTAGGCGTCGAGCACCAGATCTTCGGCATTCTTGTCCCAGTGCTCGCCGAATTTCGAGCAGCCCATTCCGAGAATGACGACCTTGTCGCGGATTCCTTTCGGCATGTCGTTCTCCTTGCGAGCTAGCTGGCCGCCGGTTGCGAATTGGCCGGCACCGCCTTCCAGAAATAGCGGCGGAAACCGCGGCGCTCGTCATAGTCCTTGATGCGGAACATCATGCGCACCGGCATGCCGACATCGATTTCGCCCTTGCCGACGTCGGTGAAATCCGCCATCAGGCGGCCGCCGTCCTCGAACACGATCATGCCGAAATATTGCGGCGGATCGGGCGTGTAGGTCAGATTATCGGCGGTCCAGCTCTGAACTTTGGCCTGCGCGTCGGCCAATGGATGGTCGTCCTGGCTGCGCATGGCGCCGCAGTTGGGATTGACGCAGACATTGGACTTGGGGAACTGCACGGTGCCGCAGCGGCGACACTTCCCGCCGACGAAACCAAGCACCGTCTTGCGGTTGCGGTAGAGCGCCGAAACGGCCGTCTGTTTGTCGAGCTCCGAGCGCGGGCCGCGATCCAAATTCACCAGACCGTTGAAGGCGAGATAACGCTGGTAGTTCGTCTCCGCACGCCGGCGCGCGAGCGAGCCGACGACAGCGCGCCGCGGCGGCAAGTTGGCGATCGCATCGGTCACTTGCAACAAGATCGCATCGCTGCCTTGCCCAAACCCGACCACCAGGATGGTGTCGCCCGGCTTGGCCCGTTCGAGCGCATGCACCAGCATGACGAGCGGTTGCGCCGTACCGCCGTCGCCCATGACGCCGGACAGCGACTCGGCCACCGCCTCCGCGCGGATGCCGGCGCGCTTTGCCAGGTCTTGCGCGACCGTGCCCGGCATGATGAAGCGGTCTACCGCATCGGGCGCGATGCCGGCCTTCTCGAACAGGCCGGCGAGCACGCGCGGCACGATGCGGCGATAGCCTTCGTCGCGGACCCAGCGTTCCTCCCAGTTGTAATCGTAGGCTTCGCCGGCGCCGCGATAATGATCGGCGAAGTCGAGCGATATCTGATGGCTGGCGAGCAGTCGCGCGATGGGATCGCCGGTCCCGATCAGCAGCGCCGCCGCGCAATCGCCGAACAGCAATTCTTGGCTGCTGGCGGTCTTGGCACGGCGCTTCTCGCTCGCGACCACGAGCGTAAGCGCTTCCGCACTGGCAGGCGCCGACTTCAAAGCATGGAGCAGGCTGGTCGTCGCCGCGCGTTGCGAGCCGCCATTGTCGGACGTTGAAATTTCCTCCGGCAGGTTGAGCGCCGTCGCCAGAATCCCGGCGTTCTGGCGGTCGGCAAACGGCAGCGTGGTGGAGGCGAGGATAACATCGTTGATGCGCCCGCGATCGATGCCCTGCAGGCCATCGCGCGCCGCCTCGACTGCCATCGTGAGCGCGTCCTCGTCCCAATTGCACATCGCGCGCTCGCCCTTGGCGAGGCCGCGGACCGAAGCGTTGTACCAGGCATTGGCCTCGACGATCGCCTGACGGGCTAGGCGTAACTGGGGCACATAGGCCCCGAAGGCGACGATTCCGACGTCCGGCACGCGCAAGGCCTCGTTCCGCAATGCGAAAAACAGTTTTGCAATTCGTCGGTTCACGCTACAATAGTCGTACCAGAATGACAACGTTGCCGCGGGCGGAAGCGCTTCAATACTGATATTTTGTCGGTGTATAGATTGTCCGGAGGGCGGGAGGCCCTTCATCAAGCATGACCAAGAAATCGACCGCCAAGGAGCGACGCAAATTTGTCACCGCACTCGCCCGTGGTCTCGATGTTTTGCGCGCCTTCCAACCCGGCTCCGGACCGCTCGGCAATCGCGAGATCGCGGAGTTTACCGGGCTGCCGAACCCCACCGTCTCGCGGCTGACCTACACCCTGACCAAAATCGGCTACCTCAATCACATCCCGCGCCTCGGCAAATACGAGCTCGGCACTCCCGTGCTGGCGCTCGGCTATGCCGTGCTCTCGAACATGCAGGTGCGCCAGCTTGCGCAACCGCGCATGCAGGAATTGGCCAATTATGCCGACGCTTCCGTCGCGCTGGCGGTGCGCGACCGCCTGTCGATGCTGTACGTGCACAATTGCGTCGGCCATTCGACGCTGGCGCTGCGCATCGAGACCGGATCGCGCGTGCCGATCGCCATGACGTCGCTTGGCCGCGCCATGCTGGCGGTGCTGCCGGACGTCGAACGCGACTACCTCATGGACGCCATCAAGGCGCGCTGCAAGGACGATTGGAATTCGCTCAAGCGCCGCATCGAGGCCTGCGTCCGGCAGGTGCACAAGCGCGGCTTCTGTCTGGTCGACGGCGACTGGCGGCCGCATGTCCGCGCGGTTGCCGTGCCGATCGTCTATCCGAACAATTCCGGAGTCGTTGCCATCAATTGCGCCGGCCCGACAGTCAAAATCTCGGTCGAGCAGCTCGAACAGGATCTCGGCCCGCGTCTGGTCCATCTCGCGCGCGAAGTCGAGTCGATGATGATGCGAACGTGAAGGCGGACGTCATGACCATGCTTGCCCCCGAGATAACCGGCCTCGACAGCGACGTCTTCGAACAACTTCGCACGGCGGTGCGACGCTTCGTGCGCGAGCGCCTGGTGCCGCTGGAGCGCAAGGTCGATGAGGACAACGCGGTGCCGCCGTCGATCATCGCCGAAATGCGCGATTTGGGCATCGCCGGCCTGACCATTCCGACCGACTATGGCGGGCTCGGGCTGAGTTCCCTCGAGGAAGCCCAGATTGTGATGGAGCTGGGTTGGACGTCGCCGGCGTTCCGCTCCGTGTTCGGCACCAATATCGGCATCGGCGCGCAAGGCATCGTCATCGACGGCACCGAAGAACAACGCCGCGCCTATCTGCCGGCGCTGGCGGCAGGCGAACTCGTGAGCTCGTTCTGCCTGACCGAGCCGGAGGCCGGCTCCGATGCGGCCTCGCTACGCACAACGGCGCGCCGAGATGGCGACGGCTACGTCATCAACGGCACCAAGCGCTTCATCACCAACGCACCGAACGCCGGTATCTTCACCGTGATGGCGCGCAGCCGGCCCGACAGCAAAGGCGCGGAGGGAATTACCGCGTTTCTGGTCGACGCCGACCTGCCGGGCATCTCGGTCGGTTCACCCGACAAGAAGATGGGCCAGCGCGGCGCTTTGACCTCCGATGTCGTGTTTGACGACGTGCACGTGCCGGCGACCGCGATCGTCGGCGGACCAAGCATGGAAGGCCAGGGCTTCAAGACCGCGATGAAGGTGCTCGACCGCGGCCGCATTCACATCGCCGCATTGTGCATCGGCGCGGCTCGTCGGCTCATTGCGGAGTTGCTTGCCTATTCCGGGGAACGCAAGCAATTCGGGCGGCAGATCGGCGAGTTTCAACTGGTGCAGGCGATGCTGGCCGACAGCCAAGCCGAAGCCTATGCCGCCGAGACCATGGTGCTCGATGCCGCCCGGCGCCACGGCCGCGGTGAGAACATCACGCTCGAGGCATCGTGCTGCAAAATGTACTGCTCGGAAATGGTCGGCCGCGTCGCCGACCGCGCGGTGCAAATCCACGGCGGCGCCGGCTATATGAGCGAATACGGTATCGAGCGCTTCTATCGCGATGTGCGCCTGTTTCGCATCTACGAAGGAACGACCCAAATCCAGCAACTCGTGATCGCGCGAGAAATGCGCCGGCGCGCCGAGCATTGAGTAGTCGCGACCCGGAACGTAACAGCGGAGGACAAGAACAATGACGGGCGTTCTGATTGTGACCGGCGCAAGTCGCGGTATCGGCGCGGCCTGCGCGCGCGCCGGCGGCGGCCGCGGCTACAAAGTCTGCGTCAACTACAATAGCAGCCCGGACAGGGCGCAGGCGATCGTCGATGACATTGCGAAGGGCGGCGGCCAGGCGATCGCCGTCAAGGCCGATGTGACAACCGAGGCAGGCGTCAAGACATTGTTCGAAACGACGGACCGCGAGCTCGGCACGGTCAGCGCGCTCGTCAACAATGCCGGCACCATCCTGCACCAAGCGCGGGTGGAGGAGTGCGAGGCCGATTCGTTGGAGTCTCTGTTCAAAACCAACGTGGTCAGCCAATTTCTTTGCGCGCGCGAAGCCATCAGACGCATGTCGACCAAGCATGGCGGCAAGGGCGGTGCGATCGTCAACGTCTCTTCGGTGCACTCCCGGCTCGGGGCGCCCGGCCTATTCGTCTCCTATGCCGCGACCAAGGGCGCGATCGATACGTTCACGTTCGGTCTCGCCATCGAGGTGGCCGCCGAAGGGATCAGGGTGAACGCGGTTCGCCCAGGCATTATCAATACCGAGCTGCATGCCATCGGCGGCGATGCGCAACGCGCGCAACGCTTCGGCGGAACCGTCCCGATCGGACGCGAGGGTCAGCCGCAGGAAGTCGCCGACGCGGTCATGTGGCTGTTGTCCGACACCGCCTCCTACGTCGTGGGCGCGCTGGTCGACGTCGGTGGCGGACGTTAGCGCATGATCTCGAAAAGCGGGAACCGGTTTTCGGAAAAGATCATGCGCCAGCAAAATGTTAGGTGGTATTCTGATTCAATCTGAACGGATCAGACTCTAGCCTCTCCGGCGCGGCAAGCGATCAGACGGCTCCGGCCTCTTTCAGCCGATCGATCCGGGCGGAATCGTAGCCGAGCAGGTCGCGCAAGACCTCGTTCGTGTGCTGCCCGAGCTCGGGCGGGCCTGAGCGGAAACCGGAATCCCGCCCGTCGACGCGTATCCCCAGGCCGCATTGCGGCATCGGCTCGCTGTCCGTCTCGATTGAGAAAAAGAAACCTTTGCGCCGCAAGTCGGTGTCCTCGACCACTTGGTCGATGCTGTTGATCGGACCGATCGGGATCTGCAATGCGTTGAACTGATCGAGCCAGTGTTTGCGCGGTTTCGTGCGCATGATCTCGGCGATCACCGGCACGATGTCCGCACGGCGGGCGTGACGATCCGCGCTGGTTGCAAAGCGCGGGTCGTTGCCGAATTCGGGGCGGCCGACCGCCTGCCAGAAGCGATGCCAAATATTGTCGTTGGGCAGCGCCAAAGTGATCATCTCGTCGGCGGTCGCAAAGGTTTGATAGACGGCGATTACGCTGTCCTTGGCGCCGGTGCGGCGCGGCACGATGCCCGAACCCAGATAGGTGATGATGCGCGGCGACATCAGGCGCGTCATGCTGTCGATCATGGCGATGTCGACATAGTGCCCGCGCCCGCTGCGCGCGGCATCGAACAGCGCCGCGATGCAAGCCGTGGCGGCGTCGCCTCCGGCCAACAGGTCGGCGGCCGGCGTGCCGATTTTTTGCGGATCGTTCTCGGCTTCGCCGGTCACGTCCATCACGCTTGAATAGCCCTCGGCGATGATGTCGTAACACGGCCATTCGGCGCGCGGTCCGTCGGAGCCGTGCCCGGTGAGCGACACATAGACCAGGTTCGGTTTCAGCGCGATGAGCGTTTCGTAATCGATCTTCAGGCGCCGGCGCAGCGCCGGCAACTGGTTGGTGACCAGCGCATCGCAAACCTTGAGCAAATCGAGAAAGACCGCGCGGCCTTCGTCTTTGCGCAGATCGAGCTCGACGCTTTTCTTGTTGCGGTTGACGCTGATGTTCCAGAGCGAACGACCTTCCAGAAAGGGCGGGCCCCAACTGCGCGAGTCGTCGCCCTGGCGTGGCCGCTCGATCTTGATGATTTCGGCGCCGAAATCGGAAAGTATCTGGGTCGCATAAGGACCCGCGATGGAGCCGGTCAAATCGAGAATGCGCACGCCGCCAAGGAGGTTGATGCCACCACCGGGTGCTTTGCGCGGAAGCTGCCGCGCCGGGTTGTCGCCGGTCTCACTCTGCACGTATTCTGACGCCGCCATAATCCGTTCTGCTCCGCTCGGATCCCACGTCGAAGACGGGAAAGAAACGGCTCCGTCAAGCTCCGACGCCAAGGCGGGAGTTGCGCGGACCGGGCGCGAAGATTACGCTATCGACAAAACGAAAGCAAAATTAAATTCCGCAATGCGAAATGGGCATTGCGGGGAAGGAAATTGGCGATGACGTTCGAGACGCGGCTCACGCCCGAGATGATCACCCGCTATACCAAGGCGGGCTACTGGGGGAACGAGACCTTCTACGACCTGCTGAGTGCGGGCGTCGCCGCGCATCCCGACCGCGAGGCCATCGTCGATCCCAAGCGGCGCATCACTTACCGCGAATTAAAGGACGGCGTCGACCGCACGGCGGCTTTCCTGAAGGCAAAAGGCATCGGGCGCGGCGATGTGGTGACCATCCAGTTGCCGAACTGGATCGAGTTCTGTTTCGCCTTCTTCGCGCTCGAGTTGCTCGGCGCCGTGGCCAACAAGATCAGCCCCGATTTTCGCAGCAGCGAAGTCAACTACATTTTGCGGTTTTCCAAGAGCCGCGCCTACGTCTGCTCCCGAGGCTTCAAAGGTTTCGACTATCCCGGCATGGTGCGCGAACTGATGCCGCAACTGCCCGATTTGCGCTTCATCTGCGTCGTCGACGATGAGGCCGACACCGAAAGCACGGTGTCGCTGGCGGCCGCGTTGAAGACGACCCCGCCGCTGCCGGCGAGCGAACGGGTGCACATGGATGCCAACGAGATCTATCGCATGGCCTTCACCTCGGGCACCACGGGCAATCCGAAATGCGTGCTGCATTCGTTCAATACGACGGTGGCCGCCTGCAAATTGCTCGATCGCGACATGGAAACGACGGAGGCCGATGTTTTCCTGATCTATCTGCCGATCGGCCTGAATTGGGGATTCCTGATTTTGGTCGAGGCGCTGCTGCGCGGCGCCCGCGTCGTGCTGCTCGACCGCTTCTCGGGAAAGGCGGCGCTGGAGCTGATCCAGCGGGAAAAAGTCACGTTCATCGCAAGCGCTCCGGCCTCGCTCATCGCGATGCTTAACGAGCCGGACCTCGAAAAATACGATGTCTCGTCGCTGCGCGTCGTCATCACCGGCGGTGCCTCGTGTCCGGTGGAAACCTTGCGCGACTTCCAGCGGCGCATGTCCGGGCATCTGATCGAGCTCTACGGCATGCTGGAGACCGGCTATCACACCTACACGCGGCTGACCGACGATCCGGAAAAGGTCAACGGCACGATCGGACGCTGCGTGGAAGGCATGGGCCTGCGTTTGCTCGATCAGGCCGGGCATGACATTCCGCGCGGCCAGGAAGGGGAGATCGCCTGTCAGGGGCCGGGCCTCCATCTCGGCTACCACAACAATCCGCGGGCAAACGCCGAGGCCTTTACCGAAGACGGCTGGTTCCGAACCGGCGATCTTGGCACCGTTGCCGACGACGCCGGCAATGTGCGCATCGTCGGGCGGCTCAAAGAGATCATCAACCGCGGCGGCAAGAAGTTCTTTCCGCGTGAGGTCGAGGAAATCCTCTACACCCATCCCAAGGTGCTGCACGCCGCCATGGTCGGCATATCCGATCCGCGCCTGGGCGAGCGCAACTGCCTGTGCGTGGTCCCCAAGCGCGGCGCGCAAGTAGCGCTGGAGGAGTTCAGCGACTTTCTTCGCGGCCAGGTCGCGACCTACAAGTTGCCCGAGCGGCTGGAAGTCTTCGACGAGCTTCCCTTCACGCCGAGCGGGAAGATCCAACGGTTCATGCTGCAGAAGAAGATCGAGGCCCGCGACAAGGAGACGGCGGGAGCGGCGAGCTAAGCCGCGTGCTCATAAATCCGCTTCTACGAGTGCGGGTCAGCCGATGTCGGCTTCGCCGCGACAGCGACCGAATTGCTGCGTCGCCGCGAAATGTCGCGAAGGGCCATGAACGGACACAGCCGGCATGCCCGTTCAATGTCCGTTTTACCCCGATGAGCTGACGCTAATCGACGCCAACGGCACATTTGCTAGAAGCTATTGGGAGACATCTGCCGAACGATTGTTGGCGATCGATGCTCCTATGCAAGGGCGCCACTATGCCGGCCAAGAGGGACAAATTGTCACACGCCCACGTGTTGTTTGCGTGCTACGGTTTCCGGACTAGTTGAAGTGCCGCAGTGTTGGTTAGGACAAACCAATTCGGGAGATGTAAATGGCCCAATCGATTAGAGCGGTGTCACTGGCAATTGTCGGTTTCGTCGCGGCCTCAACTCTGGCTGTATCAGCTGCATCGGCGGCGACCTGCTGGTCGGCGAAGTTCAAGATAATCAACAATTCAAGGCACACTGTCGCGATCTACAAGATTTACTATTATGACAAGAACAATGTTCCAAGAACGGAAAACGTCAAAAATACGACTCTTCTTCACGGCCAAAGTTATACGTCGACTGGCGCGCTGAGGAAGGTTGGCGGCGCACCGTTCAGCACCCAGGTCAGTTACAAGTCGCAGGTGCCGTATCATAATAAGGCAAGTTGGAGTGCGATGAAGCGCACGACGCCGAAATCGCAAGGAAAATGCATCAGTAAAAAGCTCTATAGAATTGAAATAACGAGGTGACCTATTTCTTGCTTGTCACCAATAGCGGCATGCAAATCATGTTTCGCGGCGGCCGATCCCATTTTTGAAATTCCAAAGAAGATAAAGAGGCTGATCTGCGAATAGTGTGACGCAAGGTGCTGCCAAGTGATTTTGGCAGGCCGACTACTTATGCCTCCAAGGTCGGGAGTTTATTGTATGAAAAAACTGACGCTTGGACTGATATTCATTGTCGTCTTGGCCGCATCGCAATTCGCCGCAGCGCCGCCAGCGCAGACCGCAACCTGTGGTGGACTGAATCAACATGCCTGCAAGAAATTCCCCAACCCGCTGAAGCCCTACTGTCAACAGTGGCTGCGTAACGTGCATGGAATATGCCGTCCCTGCGGCGGACTAAATCAGCAAGCCTGCATGGTGGCCTCGAAGGGGACGGTCTGCAAACAATGGTTGCGCAGGGTGAAAGGGGCCTGTCGACCTTGCGGCGGACGGCGGCAGCAAGCCTGTATGGTCGGAGCCAAAGGATCCGTCTGCAAATCCCGTTTTATACGCTCGCACGGCATTTGCGTGACGAGAGCCGACGCCGGCAAGATCGCCAGAATCATGGATGACGCTAAGCACAGGGTTCGAAGGCTTAAGCCGCTCATCGACAACATGGCAGCGCTGTTGCGAAAAATCGGAAAGCGCCCGATTTCGAATATCAAGCTCCTGGTGAAAAAGGGAAAACCGGAGGACATAGCCAGAATTCTCTTGGGTGGACCGCAGATCAACACGACGTTTGCACTCATGAGAAAATTTGGCTTCAACACCACCACACTCGGTGTCGAATTGAGCGTTTCGCTCGTCGGTGGTTATGCGCGCGAGACCGGCGGCTCCATCGACATTAACAAGCGGGCGCGGGCGCGACTTTATGCGGCAAATACCGTTATGGCCGGCATCGTCGCCAACGTTGGAAATGACCTGGTCTTTTCCGCCTACACCGCAAAAAACGATCGTATCGGCGGCCCCCTCCTCGGCGCGTTGGGGAGCTTCGATGTGGGTTCAGGCGTTGGCATCACGCTTTGGTATGACACCGAAACGCTCATCGTGCAGGGAGTGTCGGTCAATATCGGCATCGGCAACATCGGCGCGGGGGGTGCCGTCGTTTACGTCGACACAAAGGTATACTAGGCGCGCTGGCCATTGAGTACGGCGGTCTTTCGTGACTACTTTCCGTTTAAAATATGAGCTCGTCCGGTACGATTTAGTTCTTAGGGCTCGCGGGCTTCATCGCGCGGATAAACTTGATATAGGGATTATCTGCCGAGCGGCTGGAAATCGGGTCCATGCCGCAACTGCTCGTAAAATAACGGCCGGAAAAAAAGTTCGCTGCAATCAACTGTTTTCGTCCGACGCCCGCCGGCTGCCAACCGCAAAGGGACGCAGCCATCTTCGATTCGACAATGACCGTTTCAGGAAGGTCGCCCTTGTAGATATTCCGGACGAGGAACGTGGAACGGACGGTCGCCGTTTGCACGGCTCTCCAGGGATCGGAGGCCTTTCCCAAAGCCAGTTCCACTTTGACTGGAACGCCCTCGAAAATGATGGCGGCGTGTTGGACAAACGTCGCCGGTGTGACCTTTCTTACGCAGCTGCACGCATTCGCCTCACTCATCAGACCCATTGTGAGCGCAATGGGCAAAATAATGGATGCAAGACAACGACGTCGTGCAAAGCGTGAAGATACCGCAAAGTCCAAATTCATCGTTGAACTCCAGTTTGAATCAATGCCTGAATTTCCAGTCCGTAAGCCGCTCTGCTCCGATTGGCAAAATCGGTAACACCGGTGCGATATCATTCCATCGCCATTTCCCACATATGTACCGCAGCTTCCCGCCGGTGTTCTGCTCCTGCAGGTCAGCAAGGATGGAATAGGATTTTACCTTTCACCGTTTTCATTGGCTTAGCGAGTTAAAAAGCGCCACACTTTCGCGCGGTGGGACATTTTCCGCATAGAAAATCAGATGAATTGAGCAAGCTAGGTTTTTTGGTGTCCCAAGGTCAGAGTCGGCGTTTCATATTTCTCTTATGTATTTTTTCTCAGTGTCCCACCCCGCATGCTGCAGGTTCGGTTGTCCGACAGCGGCGGACATTGGCGCGCTTCGATGCGACTACCGCTCTGGGTCATTCGCTACCGACCTATTCCGCGCCGTTGCCGACTGACGTCAGCTATGTCTCAACAACGACTGAACTATTGCAGCGAAGCGAATGTCGCGAAGGGTCATTTCAGACCGGGGCGTGGCGAGCAATATGTCCGGCCATGTCGGCTGTGCCCCCAAACACGGAAGTAACATCAGCGTATTGGAGTTTGTCATGACGGGTCAGTGGCGGATTGATGATGCCGCACGGCGCGTTATTCAAGCGCCCAATCTGGAGCCTCGAATCATACGCTACGAGCTCACTATCAAAGCGTGAGATAGCGTGCATTGACCTCGTCGCGTTCGGCTTGAAAGGTCTTCAGCGGCGCCTTGTACACGGTGCGGCCTTTGACCATGACAAAGACGTCATCGGCCACCGACTCGGCAAGCTTCAAGTTCTGCTCGACCAGCAGAACCGACACGCCCTCGTCGCGCAGTCGCGCAATAACCTGGGCAAGCTCCCGAACGACGAGCGGCGCGAGGCCTTGGCTCGGTTCGTCCAGCAGCATGACCTTCGGATCGAGCGCGAGCGCGCGCGCCACCGCCAGCATTTGCTGCTCGCCGCCCGACAAGTTTGAGCCTTTGTTGCTTGCCCGTTCGCCGAGCGCCGGAAACAGGTCGAACAGCCGCTCCAGCGTCCAGTGCTTGGCACTCGTGCGCTCGGCGACGCGGATGTTCTCCACCACCGTCAGGTCCGGGAAAATGAGGCGACCTTCCGGCACATAGGCAACGCCGGCGCGCGCGATCATGTGGGGCGGCCAGTCGGCGATGTTGCGATCCTCGAGCCAGATTTGCCCCGCTTGCGGCGGCGTCAGACCGATGATCGAGCGCAAGGTGGTCGTCTTGCCGACGCCATTGCGGCCGAGCACAACGGCGACTTTGGCGTGCGGCACTTCCAGATCGACGCCATGCAGGATATGGCCGGTGCCGTAATAAGTATGCAGGCCCTCGACGCGCAGCATTATTCGAGCCCCCCGAGATAGGCGCTCTGAACGTCGGCATTGGCTTTGACCTCGGCCGGCGTTCCGTCCGCGATCACGCGCCCGCGATGCAGGACGGTGATTTTGTGGGCCAGATTGAAGACCACCTCCATGTCGTGCTCGACCAGCAGCACCGTCAAATTGCCTTTCGCCAACATGTCGCGAAGGATGCGGACGGCACGGTCCGTCTCCTCAATCGAGAGGCCTTGCGTGGGTTCGTCCAGCATCAGAAGCCGCGGCTTCTGCGCGATCGCCATCGCGATCTCCAAGAGCCGCTGGTCGCCATGCGACAGCAAGCCGGCCTTGGTGTTGGCAAAAGGCGAAAGCCGCATCTGTTCCAGCGCTTCGTCGGCGGTGCGCGAGGAAGCGGCGAAGACGTGACCGCCGGCAATCGGACGCCAGCGATCGGTATGCTGGGCTTGCGCGGCAATGCGGACGTTTTCGCGCGCCGTCAAGTCGCGAAACAGATGGGTGAGTTGGAAGGTGCGCGCGATGCCCTTCTGGATCACGCGGTAGACCGGCACGCCGGTGATCTTCTCGCCGTCGAAGAAGGTATCGCCGTCCGAGGCGCGCAGGATGCCGGTAATGACGTTGAATAGCGTCGACTTGCCGGCGCCGTTAGGGCCGATGACGGCGCGAATCTCGCCCGCCTCGATCGCCATGTTGACATTGTCAACGGCGACGAGGGCGTTGAAGCGGAAGGTCAGTCCGCGGCACTCAAGAAGCGACACGCGCTGTCTCCTGATTGTCGTGACCGTCGGGTTTCTCCGGTGCGGCGCGGAAACGCTTGGTGAGCAAGCCCCAAATCCCCTCCGGAGCGAACATAACGAAGGCGACAAACGTCGAGCCGAAGATTAGCGGCCAAAGCGCCGTTACTTCGGAGAGTTGCTGTTCCAAAAGCAAGAAGAAGATGCCGCCGAGGATCGGCCCGATCAGCGTGCCGGCGCCGCCGACGATGACCATGATGAGTACCCGGCCGGAGACAAGCCAGAAAAACAGCTCGGGCGCCACAAAGCCCGCGAAAGGCGTGTAAAGCGCGCCGGCAAGCGAGCCGAAACCGTAGGCCATAATGACGACGGCGATCTTGTAGGCGCGGGTGTTGTAGCCGAGGGCGCGCGTCTTGGCTTCGTTCTCGCGAATGCCCGCCAGCACCGCGCCGAATGGCGAAGCCACGATGGCGCGGCACAGCAGGTAAGAGCCGACCAAACAAAACACGACGAGATAGAAGTAACCCGCCTTGCTCTGGAAGAGGTCGAAACCGAATGGGCCGGGCGGGCGCGGAATGCCGCCGATGCCGTCCGATCCGCCGGTGAATTCCTTGAAGCGGAAGAGCATCGCATAGCCGAGTTGTGCGAAGGCAAGAGTCAACATGGCGAAGGAAACGCCGGTCGACTTCGTGCATATCCAGGCGATGGGTACGGCGATGACGACGGAGATCGCAACCCCGACGATGATCCCGATCGGCAGCGGCAGGTTGAAGTGCAACAGCACCAGCGCCGTCGAATAGGCGCCCAGGCCATAAGCGGCGGCGTGGCCGAACGAATAAAGACGCGTATAGCCGACCAACAGGTCGAGGCTCATCGCGAGCAGGCCGAAGATCAACGCTTCGATGACCAGTGTGAGCGTAAAGCTCGGCACGACCAGGGGCACGATGCAAAGCAGCGCCACGGTCACGGCGACGGCAATACGGTGGCGCATGCTACTGCTCCTTGCCGAGCAGGCCACCAGGCCGGATGATCAGGATCGCCAGCATCAACAGGTAGATCATCGCCATCGCCAAATTCTGAAAGTAGTAGGCGCCGAACACCTGCACGAAAGCGATGAGCAGGCTGCCGATGATCGAGCCGAGAAAGCTTCCCATGCCGCCGACGATCACGATGACGAAGGCATCGATGATCACATTCGTGCCCATGTCGAGAAAGGCCGTCACCAGCGGGGCGGAGAGCACGCCGCCCAAGGCCGCAATGGCGCACCCCAGCGAGAAGATGCCGGTGCGCACCATCGCAACGTCGGTACCGAGCGCGTGCACCATCTCCGCATTCTGCGAAACGGCGCGTATCAGCAGCCCCGCGCGCGTGCGTTCGAGGAATTGCCAGAGCAGGATGGCGGCGCCGCCGCCGATTCCGATCAGAAACAGCCGGTAGATCGGGAAGGGCTGACCCAGTATGAAGACAACGCCACGCAGCATAGTCCGGGATCGCGACCGGGCGCGGGTCCGGGCCCCAGATCAGATGGACGCCCTCGGCGAGAATGATGGCGAAGCCGAACGTCACCATCAGATAGGCGCCGCCGTCCTGCCGCACGTAGAGCTTCGAGAGAAAGATCTTCTCGAACAGGCCGCCGATTACGCCGACCGCGATCGGCGCCGTGATCAGGGAAAACCAGAACGACCCCGTCACCACGAGGGTGGTATAGCCGACATAGGCGCCGACCATGAACAGTCCGCCATGCGCGAAATTGATGATGCGCATGATGCCGAAAGATGAGCGTGAGTCCGCAGGCGATGAAAAACAGGATCGCCGCCTGCGAGAACGCATTCAGACATTGCGCGACAATGAAGCCGGCAAAGTGCATTGGGGCCTATCGAGCCAGTCGAGAGAAGATACGGAAGCGGATCGGACGGCATTCTGGCCAATGCCGCCCGATCCCGCATCTTTATTTTCCTTTATAGTCGGTCGACAGGCAGTCCGGCGTGATCTGCTCACGCGGGTAGATCTTGACGATCTCCGGAACCGGCGAGGAGTACTTGCTGTTGTTCGCGACCTTGACGACGAAGCCCGGGTTTTCGCCCTGGTGGTCGCATTTGCGCATCAGGATCGGTCCCTTGACGCTGGTCACCTCGAGCCCTTCCATGGCCGGCACGAGCTTGGCGGCTTCGGTCGAATCGGCCTTCTCCATGGCGGTGAACAAGACCTGCAGGGCCTGATAGATTTCGCCGTCGGTCCAGTCAGGGATTTCCTTGTACTCGCCCATAAAGGCTTCCCTGAATTCGTTGTTCTTCGGAATGTCGTAGGTGACCACATAGCGCGCGGAGCCGAGTAGACCGAGCGAATCCTTGCCCAGCACGCGGATGTTGGCCTGGGAGACGATCTCGGTCATGAGCTGAACGTGCTTGGGCAGTTCGTATTGCACGGCCTGCGAGAAGAAGGCACGGGCCTCGTCGCCTTGCAATGCGACATAGCAATGCTTGGCGCCCGACTGCATGATCTTGGTGATGTAGGTCGAGTAGTCCTTGTTGCCGACCGGCGCGAAGATCTTTGCCGCCAGAGTTCTTGCCGAGCGTCGTGATCTGGGCCTCGAATGCCCCGATGCTCGAATGGCCCCAGGCATAGTCGGAGCCGATAGCGGCGAATTTCTTCTCGGGCGAGTCCTTGAGGAAGAGCGCCAAAGTGCGCGCTCCCATCGGCGCCGAGGTGTTGGCGCGGAAGAAGTTCGGCACCAGGAACTTCTCGGTGGTCAGCGCGCCGTCGCCGTTGCCGTGCGAGACGAAGAAGGCGTTCCACGGACCCAGCTTGGGCATGATCGCGCGCGCTTCCGACGATACGACGACGCCGGTGATGAGGCGGCAGTTATCCTGCTCCACCAGTTCCTGCGTCTTGCGCACGCAATTGGCAGGGTTGCCCTGCGTATCCTTGAACAGGAACTCGATCGGCCGCCCGAGCACGCCCTTCTTGGCCGTCATCTTCTGGACGAGCTTGCAGGTGCGCATCACCTGCGCACCGAGAACGGCATAGCCGCCGGTGATGACGGTGGGAATGCCGATCTTGATCGGCGTCGCCGCGGTCGCGAGGCGAAGGAACGCCGGTGACGCTAGAATTGCCGCCGAGGCGGCACCGGTCTTAAGAATAGTTCGGCGGGTCGTGTTGCTCTTTATTAAGTCAGTCATCGCTTCCTCCCGATTTTGGTAGCGTGGTGTATTTGCTTTCGTGCACCTGTGTCGTCTTGCGCCTGTTTAGCCGGCGATCAGTTGACCTCCGTCGACTTGAATGACCTTGCCGGTAATGTAGGAGCCGTCCTCGCCGGCAAGATAGGCAGCCATGCGGGCAATCTCTTCCGGACGAGCGATGCGTTGCAGCGGGATGCGAGAGATAATCTTCTGGGTCGATGCCTCGCCCCAACTTTTGAACGCTTCGTTTGCCTGCTCGGTATCGGTCAGCCCGATCGAGATCGCATTGGCGCGCACGCCGTAGCGGCCTTCTTCGCGCGCCACCACGCGAATAAGCGCCTCCAGCCCCGCCTTGGCGGCGGCGCCCTGCGAATTGCGCGCTTGGCACATTTGTGCGGCGATCGATGAGATGGCCAAAACGACACCGCGGCCGCGAGCGTGCATGTGGCGAACCGCTTCTTGGATCACATTGAAGGAACCAATGAGGTCGGTTCGAATGAAGTCGGCCCACATTTTCGGATCCTGGTCGCGAACGTTCGCCCATTCGACCAAAGCGCCGGCGGAATGAACGAGAAAATCGATTTGTCCAAACGCGTCGGCGGCTTTCGTAAAAGCCGCGGCCACCGCGTCAGGGTCGCCGACGTCGGCTTCCAATGCCAGCCCTTTGCCGCCGACGGATTCGATTGCGGCGACGACCTCTTCAGCTTTCTGCCGGCTCGATTTGTAGACGACGGCCACCGAGGCGCCGCGCTTGGCGAACTCAAGGGCGATGGCGCGACCAACGCCGCGACTTCCTCCGGTGACGAAGGTTGCGCAGCCAGAAAATTCGCCCATACATATTCCCCATACGCGCGCTCAAGAAATTATTGCATGCGCCTCATAGGGGGTCAACGAGTGCAAAACTTAATTCCGCGATGCGGAATTAAAACGCGCCCCACAATTTAGCTGGTGTAAGTCCGATGAAATGCAATCACAGCGCCGCATCGAAGGAAGCGCCGCCGTCGACCGGCAACGACACGCCGGTAATGTACGAGGCCTCGTCGGACGCCAGAAACAACACAGCGTTGGCGATATCCCAGCCGTTTGCGAGTCGGCCGAGCGGGCACGCCGCATGGCGCCGTTCAACTTCTTGCTCGACGGCGTCGCGGCCGAGTCGCTGCGCGATGCCGCCGCGCATCATCGGCAAATCGACATAGCCCGGCACGACGCAATTCACGCGCACGCGGTGCGCGGCATATTCGAGCGCCAAAGCGCGCGTGAAGCCGATGATGGCCGCTTTGCTGGCGCTGTAGGGCAGGTAGCGCGCGCCGGTCCAGCGGGTGGCGGCGATCGACGACACGTTGACGATTGCGCCGCCGCCCGCGGCGATCATGTCGGGCAACACCGCTTTGCATGCCAAAAACGGGCTGCGGGCATTGACCGCCATGACACGGTCCCAGTCCTCGACCGCGAGTTCGGCAGCGGGGCCGAAAGCCATGATGCCGACGTTGTTGTACAGAACGTTGATCGGCCCAAGTTCGCGGCGGCATCGCTCAACGAACCGCGCGACACCGTCCGGGTCGGACGCATCGGCTGCGTGGGCTATGCAGACGCCGCCTTCCGCGGCGATCGAGTTTCGCGTTTCTTCCGCGGCTTCGGCGCGGATGTCGACAACCATGACCGCCGCGCCCTCGCGCGCGAAGCTGACGGCGGTTGCCCGACCGATACTCCAGCCCTCGCGGTCGGCACCGGCCCCGATCGCGAGAACAACTTTGCCGTCAAACCGCCGGCGCATCGCTTGGTTCAGAACGGCGACTTGGGATCGAACTTGGGCTTGCGCTTCTCTTTGAGCGCGGCGACGCCCTCTTTGAGGTCCGGACCGGAAAAGCCCATGAACTCGACCCCGAGCGAAGCATCGAAGATCGGGCCGGCGGCGCGCAGCCAGTTGTTGAGCGCATATTTTGTCCAGCGGGTCGCGCTCGGCGACTGCTGCACCAGGCGCTCGCAGATGCCCATCGCCGTTTCGATCACCTTGTCGTCGTCGACGCACAGGCTGGCGAGACCGATGCGCTCGGCTTCCTCGCCGGTGACGGTTTCGCACAGCAGAAGATAATATTTGGATTTGGCCATGCCGCAGAGCAGCGGCCATATGATGGCGGAGTGGTCGCCGGCGGCGACTCCCAGCCGCGTATGGCCGTCGATGATACGGGCAGTGCGGCCGACGACGATAATGTCCGAGACCATGGCGGCCGATAGGCCGGCGCCGACCGCCGGGCCTTCGATGGCCGCCACGATCGGCTTGGAGCAATTGATGATGTTGTAGATGAGATCGCGGGCTTCCCGCCAGCCGCGGGTGCGCACGTCCCAGTCCTCGATCATCTCGTCGATCAGGCCGAGATCGCCGCCGGCTGAAAAATTGCCGCCGTCGCCGCGCAACAAGACGCACGATATGTCGGGATCGGCGTCGATGTCGCGCCAGATATCGGCGAGCTCGCGATGCCCGTTGCGATCGAGCGAATTGAGCTTGCCGGGATTGCTGATGATCACTTCGAGAATGCGCGGCGCAGGCCGATTGAGCTTGAGCGCCTTGTAGCTGTCGTAGTCGATCTTCATTTTGCCAACCCCGGTCTCAGGTGAAAGTGTGCGGACGTCGAAGGGAGTTATCGATTTATGTCGAACGGCTGCGCCATTTCGGTCTCATAGCATTGCGCCCGTGCAGCCGAAAGGCAAAAGGCCGGCGGCGGGGCGGCGCAAGCCTGCCATGCTCGTTTGCGTGATCGTTCGGCGGTCGGACGCCTGCAGGCCGCTACGTTTGGGAAGCTTTGCTTTCGGTCATTTCAACGCTCGATCGGCACGCCGACCAGATTGCCCCATTCGGTCCACGATCCGTCATAGATGCGAATGCGGTTGAAGCCGAGCAAATGCGTCAGCGCGAAATAGAGCACCGTCGCCCGGTGGCTCATGCGGCAATAGCTGATGACGTCGCGCTCGGGCGCGACGCCGCGCGCCGCGAACAGCGCGCTGAGCTCGGCGGCCGGCTTGAAGCTTTTGTCGGCGTCGAACAACTCCGTGTAATAGAGGTGCTTGGCGCCGGGAATGCGGCCGTAGCGCAGCGCGCCGATATCGGGACCGCCGGGCCCGCCGACGCGCTCGCCGCTGTATTCCTCGGGCGACCGGGCATCGAGAATAACCGTGCGCTCATCGCCGAGCTTGGCGAGCACTTCGTCGCGGTAGATGCGGATGCCTTCGCGGCGGGCGACCGGCCGATAGTTCACCGGCTTGGCGCGCGGCGGAACCTCGGTGGTCAGCGGACGGCCTTCCGCCTGCCAGCGATAGCGGCCGCCGTCGAGCACGCGAACGTCGGGGTGGCCGCAATAGTGGAAGGTCCACCAGGCGTAGATGCCGAACTGGATATCCTCGCCATAGAACACAACGGTGGTGTCATTGCCGATGCCTTCCGCGCCGAGCCGCGCGGCGAAGTCCTCAGGAGTAGGGAACTCGCGCATATGGCTGTCCCACAACGCCTCCTTCCATTTCCAAGCCGCCGCGCCAGGCACGTGACCGGCGCGGTAGGCCTGCAGGTCGTCCTGCGTCATGCCGGCTATTTCGATCAGGCGCACGTTCGGATCGTCGGCATGCGCCGCCATCCATTCCGGCGAAACCAGGCTTTGCGGGGAAGCGTCCATGGATCGTGTCCAATCAGGCTTGCGGTGGGTTGGGAGACGACTCGATCGGCCGGCAGCGCACCTCGACACCGGAGCCGAGTTTGACGCGGCTGACCACGCCGCCCGCGGTGGCGGCGGCCACGATCGGTTCGGTGCCGGCGGCGAGGACCTGCTGCGGCAGCAAAACGGTAATCAGAATGCCGTCGCGCGCGGCCGGCGACTTGGGCGGAACGAGTTCGACTTCGACCCGCATGTCGTCGGTGGCCAGCGCGCGCTCGGCCAGCGCCTTGCGGATCGAACCAGTGGCGCAGGACGCCATCGCCAGCAACAGCAACTCACCCGAGGTGCAGCCGGCATCGGTGCCGCCCTCATCGACCTTGCGATCCGTCACCACACTGTGACGGCCGGCCGAACCGAGCAGCTTCTTTCCGGTGACGGGTCTGACATGGACCATGAGGGTGCCGCTTCCGGTTTTTCGCAGCTTATGCTGCCGTTTCCTTCAACAGCGATTGGCCGGGCCGCACGCGCGTGAAGGCGACCGGCTCGCTGCTCACCGTCGGCTCATTGTCGGCAAGCCGCACGCTGGTGTAGCGCGATGACGCGAGATCGGAAGCGTGCGGAAAATCTTCGCGGAAATGCGCCCCGCGGCTGTCGCGGCGGAAATCGGCGGCGGCGCAGATGGCGCGGCTGACCTGCGTGAGATTTTCCAGATTGAGCCGGTCCATCCAGGTGAGGTTATAGCGCCGGCTCTGGTCGGCGACGCCGCAGTCGGCAATATCGCGCGCCAACGCATCGAGCGCCGCCTTGCCACGCGCGAGCGTTTCCGCCGTGCGCAATATGCCGACGTCGCTCCACATGATATCGTAAAGCCGCTCGCGCATCTCCGGCAGGTTGCCGGGCTTGCGGCTCGAACGGCGCGAAGGCACGCGCGGTCGCTTCATCGATGGCGCGCTTGTCGGGGTCGGGCAGGGCGCTGCCCGGTTTGGTGCGCGCGCCCATGACGTCGCCGGCGACGCCGCCGAACACGGTGGAATTGGCGACGCCGTTACCGCCGAGCCGATTGGCGCCGTGCACGCCGCCGGTATCCTCGCCGGCCGCGTAGAGGCGCGGCAGCGGCGTGGTGCAGTCGGGCGCAAACGTGACGCCGCCCATCATGTAATGCGCGGTCGGGATCACCTCGACGCGGCCGGCGGCGAGATCGAAGCCGCAATCGGCGCAACGCTCGACCATGCCCTTGAATTCGCGCCGCACGCGCTCGGGGCCGAGATGGCCCATCTCGATATAGACGCCGCCATGCGGCGATGCGAAGCCCTGGCGGATGCGGTCCATGATCGAGCGGCTGACGATGTCGCGCGTCGCGCGCTCGCCGCGCTTGTCGTAGTCGAACATGAAGCGTTTGCCGGCCGAGTCGGTGAGATAGCCGCCGGAGCCGCGCAGGCCTTCTTCCAGCACGGTGCCGGTCATGCGCGTGCCTTCGCCGGCGAGCAGGCCGGTCGGATGGAATTGCACCATCTCGATGTCGCGTAGGGGGAGCCCGGCGCGCAAAGCCATGGCGAGGCCGTCGCAGGACTTGTCGCCGGACGGCGTGTGATAGCGGTACATGGTCGGGCCGCCGCCGGTCGCCAGCAGCGTCGCGCGCGCTCGCACCAACAGCGGTTCGCCGGTGCGCATGTCGAGCATCAAGACGCCGGCAAGCTCCGCTCCGTCGGCTGAGGGAATGAGATCGAGCGCGCGATGATCCTCCAGGCGCTGCACGTCGCGGCGCCAGACTTGCTCGGCCAACCGGTTGATGATCTCGATACCGGTCAGGTCGCCTTTGTGCACGGTGCGGTCGAAGGTCTGCCCGGCGAAGGCCTTCTGGTGCACGGTGCCGTCGGCGTTGCGGTCGAAGAAGCAGCCGAGTTCGGTCTCCAGTTCGCGGATGCGGCGTGGCGCCGTCTCGACCAGGAGCCAGGCGAGGTCCTGGTCGTTGAGCCAGCCGCCGCCTTCGATGGTGTCCATGAAATGCCGCTCGACCGAATCCTCCGGCGACAGCGCGACGTTATAGCCGCCTTGCACCATGCGGGTGCAGCCGCATTTGCCGAGCAGGCCCTTGACCGCAATGGTGACGTGGAGATCGGGATTGGCCTTCTTGGCGTGCAGCGCGGCGAACAGGCCCGGCGCCGCCGGCGCCGAGAATCAAAATGTCGGTCTCGAGCGTCTGCACGTTCACGCGCCGCCGATGCTGGCGAGCACCGCCGCGCGGCGGGCGGCGGCCTGGTCGTTGATCTGCGCGTGCAGCGAAGTCCCATGCGAATCCATGGTCACCAGCAGCGGCCCGAAGCCCTTGATGCGGAATTTCCACAAGGACTCGGGATGCAGGTCGTCCATGTCGACCTCTTCAATCGTCCTCGATCCAGGTGGTCTCCAGCGCGGCGGCGCCGCCGACCACGGCGAGATAGGCGCCGCCGAGATCGCGGAAGGCGTCGAGCGTCGCCTGTCCCATGCCGCCTTTGCCGATAATCAGCTTGACGCCCTCGCGCTCCATCAGCGGCCTGCGTGAAGCGCTCCATGCGCATCGAGGTAGTGGTGCCGATGCAGAGCGGCTCGTAGCCGGAGGAGTTGCCGGGACGCGGATCGATCTTGCGCACATTGGGCGCGGTGTGCACGACCGCGTGGCCCTTGAGATTGAAGCGCGTAGCGCGCCCGCGGTCGAACATGGCGATCAGCGTGGCATCGCGGATGCCGAACAGCGTCTTTTCCAGCGTGACAGTGTCGCCGACTTTCAATGCGCGCGCCTGCGCGTCGGTGATCGGCATGTCGAGGACACGGTGGGTCATCGGTTTACTCGAACGCAATGCCGCCCGGCGTGATGATCGCCGAGGCGCGCCGCGCGGAATGGCATTGGATGTTCACCGCCACCGGATTCATGGTGATGTGGGTGGCGGCGACTTCCACATGCACGCGGAACGCGGTCGAGCGGCCGCCCAGGCCTTGCGGGCCGATGCCGAGCTCGTTCACCGCCTCGCTCAGCTGCGCCTCGATCTTGGCGCCTTCCGCATCGGCGCAAGCCGTGCCGAGCGGGCGGGTGGCGGCAACCTTGGCGAGATGCATGCACAGGTCCGAGGTGCCGCCGATGCCGACGCCGACAATGGTCGGCGGGCAGACGCGGCCGCCGCATTCGATCACCTTGTCGATGACGAAGCGTTTGACCGCGGCGACGCCGTCGGCCGGAATCAGCATCTGCAGGAACGAGCCGTTCTCCGAGCCCGAGCCCTTGGGGATCATCTCGATCTCGACGGTTTCCTCGCGCTCGTCGAAATCGACATTGATGACCGGCACGCCGATGCCGCAAGAGGTCTGCTCGTTCTGGCGCGTGATCGGATGCACCACCGAGGAGCGCAGCGGATGCTCCTTGGTCGCGCGCTCGCAGCCGCGGCGGATCGCTTGTTTCATCGCCGCGCCGTCGAGCTCGACGTGGCGGCCGATGGTGACGTTGTAGATCGGAATACCGGTGTCCTGGCAGAGCAGGTTCTTGGTACGCTCGGCGACCGCGATGTTCTCGACCATGGTGCCGAGGATGGTCTTGCCGGTGGCGTCGGTCTCCTGCATCAGCAGTTGCTCGAAGCCCTGCTTGATGTCGTTCGGCAGCAGCTTGAGCGCGCGGATATAGAGCGTCTTGGCAAGCTCCTCGACTTCCTTGAGATCGAGCTGCATGGCGATGTCCTAAATTACCAAGGTCACACCGGAGGCGATCAGCAGAATGGCCAGCGCCTGGCGGAACCGCCGCTCGTCAAGTTTGCCGTAAAGCCGCCAGCCGATCCAGGTTCCCAGCGCCAACGGTGGCAACACCAACAACACCAATATCAGGCTGGCGAGATCATAAGTCGCCCAGACTATTCCCGCCAGCGTGATGCATTGAATGATAATGATGAAGGGCTGGTAGACGGCGCGCGCCGTGTGCTTCGGCCAGCCGCGCAGTTGCGTCCAGATTGTCGGCAGCACGCCGGAATAGCCGCCGAGCCCAGCCAGAATCCCGCCGATGAAACCGACGCCGGCATCGGCCGGGCGGCCGCCGTGGGTGATGCTGGCGATTTTGGGGGCGAGCAGGGCGTAGGCGCCGAACAGCGTCAAGAAAACGCCGAGCGCAATCTTGAGCACGCCGGCGTCGGTGTGAGCGAGAAAATGAATGCCGATCGGAATGCCGACAAGACCGCCGACCACGAACGGCCATAGCCGTCCGACTTCGATGTGCTGGCGCTGCGGCCAGATCGTGGTCAGGTGCAACAACGTGCCGCAGCTGTTGATGAGGATGGTCGAATGCAGCGGGTCGATGCGATGCAGCCAGATCGAGGAGGCGGCAAGCCCGAACGCGAAGCCGGCGCCGCCGGCCGCAATGCCGCCAACCAACGTGCCAAGCCAAAGGATCGCGATGGTTTCGAGCGGATAGCCGGCGATCATCGGTTCAACCTAGATTGAGAATGAAGACAACGCCAACCGCGAATACGGCGGCCAAGCAGAGCGAGAGCGGCAGCAAAGATTTTTCGCGGAAGTCGAAGAATTCGACCGCCAGCACGCGCAAGCCAAGGGTCAAATGGATGGCGAGCGCAACGACAATACCGATTTCCCCCAGCATGACCAGCGGCTCGCGCGTCAACGCCAGAAAGGAATTGAGCGCGCCGGCGCCGTTGAGGGCGGTGGCGAGCGCGAGAAAATGCAGCGGCAGGAAAATGGCGAGCGCGATGCCCGACAGCCGATGCAGCATGGCGGCGAGAAAGCCGCGTTGCGTGTGAGAGGCGCGCATCAGGACACTTTCCATTTGCGCATGATCTTTTCCGAAAACCGGTACCCATCCTCGATCGGGGTCGAGGACATGCTTTTCGGGTTCATGCGCTGTACACGGCAATGACGGCGCGCAGGCCGAGGGTGAGCAGCAGAACTGCGAATAAAGCGAGTGCGATATCGAGCGTGACACCGCGCCAAGGCGTCCATTCGCGCAACACATTGCGCAGGCCGATCGGCGCGTGGATGGCGACCGCGACCACGAACAGGCCGTAGAACAACAGGAACGCGACATTGCCGTGGGTGCGGTCGAGGATATCGGCCGCAGTCAGCCCGCCGCGCACCGCATAAAGAACGGTACCGAGATGCGCGGTGACGGCAAAAGCCAGCACGAATGCGGTCGCCCGTTGCGCCAGAAACAGCACCGCCGTCATCGCACCACCCGCAGACTGCGCGCGAGCACCGCGCGTTTGAGGCCGGCGATCGAATAAGTCGGCGCAATCGCCTTCGGGCAGAACGAAGTGCAGCTCATGTGGGTGTGGCAGGCTTGGCAGCCGTCGCTGCCCGACACGGCATCGAGCCGCGCATCGCGGGCGTGGTCGCGCACGTCATTGACCAGCGTCCAGGCGCGGTTGAGCGCCGCCGGCCCGAGATAGTCGGGGTCCCACGCCACCACATCGCAAGCCGAATAGCAGACGCCGCAGCCGATGCACTCGATGCCGGCATCGGCCGCCTGGCGCTCGCGTGAAGCCGGAGGCACGACCGCGAAATCCGCCTGTGGCGCCGGGCCGGGCTCGAAAAACCCGCGCGCGTCTTTCCACTTGTCGAAGAACTGCGTCATTTCGACCGCGAGATCCTTGACCACGGCGAAATTGCGCAGCGGCTCGAGTTTCAGCCGGCCGTTTTCCGCGACCTCGCTGACGCGCGTACGGCAGGTCCAGCGCGGCCGCCCGTTGACCACCATGGCGCAGGAGCCGCACATGCCGACGCGGCAGGCGAAGCGATAAGACAAAGTGGGGTCATGCTCGCGCTGGATTTCGGTGACCACGTCGAGCACGGTCTGATGCTCGCGGCGCGGAATGGCGAAGGCCTCGAATTGCCCGGTCTCGGTGCCGCGCCAGATATCAACGTTGAGCGTGGCGGTGTTCATCGCTGCATGCTCCAGCGGTCGCCGACGCGACGAGCGGCCAACGCCAGTGAGTTTTGAATATGCGAGCCTCCCCCATTTGAGTTCTCTTCGTCGTATCTTCCGTCACGTTACGATAGGGTGGCAACCGCAATTTCAAGAAGGAACGCGCCGATGTCCGAACTCGCCCCATCGATCGAGGCCGCGCTCGCTGAGCGTTTCGGCGAACGGATCGACGTCGATCCGGCGCTGCCGGGCCTCGACGAATTGTTCCGCATCGCCGCCCATCGTGTGCAGCGGCGCTACCTTACGCGCGACGTATCGCCTGCGCTCATGCGGCTGCTCTGCGCTTGCGCGCTGTCGGCGCCGTCGAAAAGCGATCTGCAGCAGGCCGACATTCTCATCGTGCGGGACAAGGCCCGGCGCGAGCGCATAGCTGCGTTGCTGCCCGATATGCCGTGGGTCTTGGACGCGCCGGTGTTTCTGGTGTTCCTCGCCAACGGGCGTCGCTTGCCGGCGGTTGCGCGCATGCGCGGCAAGCCGTTTCCCAACGATCATTTCGACCTGTTGTTCAACGCGGTGGTGGACACCGGTCTGGTGCTCGCCACGTTCGTGCGCGCGGCGGAAGCGGTCGGGCTCGGCTGCTGTCCGATCAGCGTCATCCGCGATCACGCGCGCGTGGTGAGCGAAATGCTGGAACTGCCGGAGAAGGTTATTCCGGTTGCCGGTATGAGCGTCGGCTGGCCGGCGGGTGAGGGCGTCCTTTCGCCACGGCTGTCGCTGTCGACCACGCTGCATGAGGAGCGCTTCGTCGAAGGCGACCTCGCGCAACAGGTCGATGCCTATGACCGCCGGCGCGCGGCGACGCGACCCTATCGCAACCAGCGCGACGTCGCGCGCTTCGGCCGCGCGGAGTTCTATGGCTGGTCGGAGGACAAGGCGCGGCAATATGCGGTGCCGCAGCGCGCCGATTTCGGCGCCTTCGTGCGCGACAAGGGTTTTCATCTCGACTGAGCGCATCGCATCACCGCAGCTCGGACAAATAGTGCAGCGTGTCGGTGCGGCAGAGCGACACGCGCCATTCAACCGGCCTGCCGTCGAGCGCGAAAGCGGTGCGGTCGATCGACAACAGCGGCGCGCCGACCGCCAGCCCGAGGTTTTTGGCCTCGCGCCGCGTGGCGGCGACCGCTTTGAGCTTTTCCGAAGCGCGCACGATGGCAACGCCGAAATCCGAGCGGTAAAGCTCATAGAGATTGTTGGGCAGGTCGCGTTTTTCGATGCCGGGAAACAGCGCACGCGGCAGCAGAATGCGCTCGACGATGCAGACGCGGCCGGCAAGTGAGCGCAGCCGCTCAATGCGCACCACGCGGCTTCCCGCCCGCATATCGAGCGCGGCGGCTACGCGCGTATCGGCGGCTTCCACCGCGACGCTGAGAATGCGGCTTTCGGGAAATTCGCTGTCGCCGCTGTCCGGGACCAGCTTGAAGAACTGGAATAGGATGCGCGCTTCGTCGTGGCGCGCGACGAAAGTGCCCTTGCCCTGGTGGCGGACGACGAATTTTTCCGCTTCCAGCTCGTCGAGCGCCTTGCGCACGGTGCCCTGCGACACGCCGAGATCGGCGGCGAGCTCGAATTCGCTCGGCAGCGCGTCGCCCGGTTTCCAGACGTTATCGACGATGCGCTTGACCAGCACGTCGCGCGCCTGCCGGTAGAGCGGGCGAAAGCCGAGCGGCTCGCGCGCGTCACCGCGCTGTAATCTCGGCTCGCTCCGCGCTTCGTCCATGGACGGGGCTTCCATGCGTTGACTCCGCACTCTTATGTCTTATAGAAGACCTTGGCAAGCATCGCGAGGGAAGGGACCCCATGAGCATTCCCCAGTTACTGGTCCACGACAAAAAGGACACGGTCGGCGTGGTCGTGGTCGAGGACTTGAAGGCCAATACCGACATGCTGGCGGTGGTCACCGCCGACAATTCCTCGTTCAATTTCAAGTCGAAAATGGACGTCCCGATCGGCCACAAGATCGCGCTCACCGACATCAAGAAGGGCGACACGGTCATTAAATACGGCCAGGACATCGGCAAGGCGGTGGCCGACATCGCCAAGGGCGAGCACGTCCACGTTCACAATCTCAAGACCAAGCGGTGGTGACATGGCGCAAAACGGCAAATCGAACATGAAATTCATGGGCTGGCGGCGCGAGAACGGCCGCGTCGGCGTGCGCAATCACGTCATCATCCTGCCGCTCGACGATATTTCCAACGCGGCCTGCGAGTCGGTCGCCAATCAAATCAAGGGCACGCTGGCGATCCCGCATGCCTATGGCCGCCTGCAATTCGGCGCCGACCTCGACCTGTTTTTCCGCACGCTGATCGGCACCGGCTGTAATCCGAACGTGGCCGCGGTCGTGGTCATCGGTATCGAGGAAGGCTGGACCCAACGCGTGGTCGACGGCATCGCCAAGACCGGCAAGCCGGTCACCGGCTTCGGAATCGAGCGCACGGGCGACTTGATGACGGTGGCGAAAGCCTCGCGCGCGGCCAAGGACTACCTGCAATGGGCGTCGGAATTGCAGCGCGAGGAGTGCGACATTGCCGATCTTTGGGTGTCGACCAAATGCGGCGAGAGCGACACCACCACCGGCCTCGGCTCATGCCCGACCGTCGGCAATATGTACGACAAGCTGATCCCCAAGGGCATCACCGCCGTGTTCGGCGAAACCTCGGAGATCACCGGCGGCGAACACATCGCCAAGGCGCGCGCCATCTCGCCGGAGATCGGCGAGAAGTGGATGAAGACCTGGCAGGCCTATGAGGACGACGTCATCCAGGCGCACAAGACCGACGATCTTTCCGATTCGCAGCCGACCAAGGGCAACATTATCGGCGGCCTCACCACCATCGAGGAAAAGGCGCTCGGCAATCTCGAGAAAATCGGTCGCACCTGCAAATATATCGACGTGCTGGAACCGGCCGAAGCGCCGACCAAGGGGCCCGGCCTTTACTACATGGACACGTCCTCGGCTGCGGCCGAATGCGTGACGCTGATGGCGGCGGCCGGCTACGTGGTGCACACCTTCCCGACCGGGCAAGGCAACATCATCGGCAACCCGATCCTTCCCGTCATCAAGATCAGCGCCAATCCGCGCACCGTGCGCACCATGTCGGAGCACATCGATCTCGATGTCACCGGCATCCTGCGGCGCGACTTGACCATCCCGGAAGCCGGCGATGCGTTGATCGAGATGGTGCTGCGCACCGCCAATGGGCGGTTGACCTCCGCCGAGGCGCTCGGTCACCGCGAGTACGTGTTCACCAAGCTTTACCGCAGCGCTTGATGATTGCGCGCCACGGATGGCCGCGATTGTGATCTCCGAGTTCATGGACGAGGATGCCATCGGCATCCTCGCCGACCATGACGTGCTCTACGACGCCACTCTGGTCGACCGCCGCACCGATCTGAGTGCAACGCTTGGCGAAGCACGCGCGCTGATTGTGCGCAACCGCACCCAGGTCGACGCCGCGCTTTTGGCGGCGGCGCCCAAGCTCGCAGCGGTCGGCCGGCTCGGCGTCGGGCTCGACAATATCGACGTCGCCGCCTGCAAGGCGCGCGGCATCGCCGTCTATCCGGCGACCGGCGCCAACGACGCCGCGGTGGTGGAATATGTGATCGCCGCGATGCTGGTGCTGCTGCGCGGCGTGTTCGCCGCTACCGACGCGGTGATCGCCGGCGAATGGCCGCGCACCAAATTGATGGGCCATGAGGCCGGCGGCAAGCAGCTCGGCCTGATCGGCTTCGGCGCGATCGGCCGCAAAGTCGGCGCTTGTGCTGCCGCGCTCGGCATGCAAATCGCCGGCTACGATCCGCATATTCCGGCCGGCGATGCCGCCTGGACGCAAGGCTGGGGCAAGGTTGCCGCGCTCGATCTCGACAGCTTGCTGCGCGACAGCGATGTGGTGTCGCTGCATGTGCCGCTCAGCGCGGAAACCCGCAACCTGCTCGATCGCGCGCGCATTGCCCGCATGAAGCGCGGCGCCATCCTGATCAACGCCGCGCGCGGCGGCGTGCTCGATGAAGCGGCCGTGGCCGATGCCTTGCGCGCGGGCGCGCTCGGCGGCGCGGCGCTCGACGTATTCGCGCAGGAACCGCTGACCAAGGAGCAGGGCCAAGTCTTCGCCGGCTGTCCCAATCTGCTGTTGACGCCGCACATTGCGGGGTTGAGCCTCGAAGCCAACACGCGGGTGTCGCGGCTGGTGGCGGAGAAGATCCGCGATCATCTCGCGGGAGGGCGCTGATGCCGACGCTGACGCTGGCGCAAGCCGAAGACCTGGTGACCGACGCCCTCACACGCTGCCGCACCGAGCCGGGCAATGCGCGCAGCGTTGCGCGCGCGCTCGTTGCCGCCGAAGCCGAGGGTCTGAAAGGCCACGGCCTCTCGCGCGTGCCGAGCTATGCCGCGCAAGCCAAAGTCGGCAAGGTCGACGGTTTCGCCAAGCCGACGCTCGCTTGGCCGCGGCCCGCCGTCGCCGCCATCGACGCCAACAACGGCTTTGCCTATCCGGCGCTCGAGGCGGCGGTGGCGGCGCTTCCCGAAGCGACACGCCGCCATGGAATCGCTGCCGCGGCAATTCGCCGCTCGCATCATTGCGGCGCGGCCGGTCATCCGGTCGAGCGGCTGGCGGAAGCCGGGCTGGTCGCCTTGATGTTCGCCAACACGCCAGCGGCGATCGCGCCTGCCGGCGGCGCCAAGGGCGTGTTCGGCACCAATCCGATCGCCTTTGCCTGTCCGCTGCCGCAACGCCCGGCGATCGTGGTCGATCTGTCGCTGTCGAAGGTGGCGCGCGGCAATATTCTCGCCGCCAAGCAGAAGGGCGAGCCGATCCCGGACGGCTGGGCGCTCGATGCGCAAGGTCGGCCAACGACCGACCCGGCGGCGGCGCTCGCGGGCACGATGTTGCCGCTGGGCGACGCCAAGGGGACTGCACTGGCGCTGATGGTGGAGTTGCTCGCCGCCGGTCTGACCGGCGCCAATTTCGCCGCCGAAGCCTCGTCATTCCTCGACGCCAAAGGTCCGCCGCCCGGCACGGGTCAATTGCTGATTGCGTTCGATCCATCCGTATTCGGCGGTGCCGGCACGCTGGAGCGTTTTGGCTCGCTCGCCGCGGCAATCGAAGCGCAGCCGGGCACGCGCTTGCCGGGGACGCGCCGGCGCCAACTGCGTGCCAAGGCCGAATGTGACGGCTTGTCGGTCAGTGACCCACTTCTGGCCGAGATCAAGGCGCTCTGACGCCGCCGTTTCGCGCATTCGAACCGGCCCAACGCCAAGACATTTCGCCGCTTGCGCGCGCCGGCCGTGCTTGGTTAACTACCGTTAACCATTTGGCAAGGTCCAGCCGCCAAAATGCCCGCTGCTGGTGGGGTTTTCGCATCAACCGATCTATTGATCGGCGGGTGCCTTTCGGGGACGGGGCTTGATGAAAGTAGTTGTGTTATTCGGGCTCGCGCTGCTGTTGCTGCCGCAGGCGAGCGAGGCGGCATCGCTGCCGCGTATTATCGCTTCAATCGACAATCCGGTGCCCAAATGCGTGAAGCCGGACACGCTGATGGAATTCGTCGCCGAGCGCAATGCGCTGAAACATCCGGCGCGCACGATCGCACCGCGCTTTACCCATATCGCCAATCTTTATAAGAGCATCGGCACTTGCGTTTCGCGGCCGCCCGACAAATGCGTCGGCGTGCGCTGGGATTACGCCTTCTTTCAGATGCTGATCGAGACCAATTATCTTACCTTCCGCGCACCGAGCGGCAGACCCGGCGGCGTGCCGGCGAGCGACAACAATTTCGCCGGGCTCGGCGCCACCATTCCGAGCAAGCCGGGCGAGCATTTCGACGACGTTCGCACCGGGGTGCTCGCGCATCTGCAACATGTGCTGATGTATTCCACCACGCCGGTCCCCAATCCGGTCGCCAAGCGCACGCGGCTCGTGCAAAAGGACGTGCAGGCGATCATGCGCCGGTTGCACCGGCCGGTCACTTTCGGCGATCTCGCGCGCGAATGGACCGGCACCGACAAGAATACGTACGGCCCGATGATGAACGCGCTGGCGAAAAAATACGCGGACAACTTCTGCCGCCACGAAGAGGCGCGCGCCGGCGGCACGTCGCTCAGATAGCCGGCGCCACCTCGCGGATCTGGACCTGCGGCAGCAGGCGTTTCACGTCCTCCGGCTGACAAAGGCCTGTGCCGGGCGTCATGACGGCGGCGGATGCCGCCGCCATGGCCACGCGGAAGGCTTCCTCGATCGGCTTGCCATTTGCCAGCGTGGCCACCATGCCGCCGACGAAGCTGTCGCCGGCGCCCACCGCGCTCACCGCTTCGATTTGCACCGCCTGCGCGTGCCAGGCCTGCTGCGCCGTCACCAGCAACGCGCCCTTCTCGCCGAGCGTGAGGGCAACCATTTCAGCGCGGCCTTCGCTCACCAGCTTGCGGCAAGCCGCGATGCGATCCTTCTCATGGTGCAGCGGTTTTGCGACGAATTCGCTGAGCTCGACCAGGTTCGGCTTGACCAAGCTGACGCCTTCGGCCAGCGCGGCCTTTAAAGCCACGCCGGACGTATCGATCACGCACTTGGCGCCGAGCGCCTTGGCATGGCGGGCGACGCGCGCATAGAAGTCGTCCGGCACGCCCGGCGGCAGACTGCCGCTCGCCACCACGAATTTTGGCTTGCTTGCCAGCGACGAAAGCTTGTCGAGGCACGTCTCCCATTCGACTCGGTGCAGCGGCGAACCCGGCAGCACGAAACGGTATTGCTCGCCGGTCGACTCTTCATAGGCGGTGAAGTTTTCCCGGGTTTCCACATGCGACGGAGTGACCAGGCTCTCGATGTCCTCGCGATCGACCAGCCGATGCAGCAATTTGCCGATCTGGCCGCCGATCGGATAGACCGCCAACACGTCGCCGCCCAGGCGGTGCGCGACGCGCGCCACGTTGATGCCGCCGCCGCCGGGATCGCGCTTGGGTGGCGAGCAGCGCAGCTTGCGCGTCGTTTCGACGCGCGGCACGTTGACGAAAATATCGATTGCCGGGTTGATGGTGAGGGTGACGATGTCCGGCACGATTTGCTCCGGTTGCTGTTGCGGTTCCCGGCAAGGAAGCTTTCTGCACAAACAAATAGGTATTTTTTGGTCGCGTTCATCCCCCTCGGCGTTACGAAAATTTCGCGGAATCGGTAAGCCAAGCTCACAAATACCGAACGGAATCTTTCGGCGCAATGACTGCGCGGTCGAATTATGTTTAGGTCGAGCAGCGGCCGGTCGGCCACGACGGGGCGACCTTGATGATCGATCCGCTGTATTCGCTGGCAGGATTTGTTGGCGGCATGCTGGTCGGCATGACCGGTGTCGGCGGCGGCTCGCTGATGACCCCGCTGTTGATTCTGCTGTTCGGCATTCATCCGGCAACCGCGGTCGGCACCGATCTCATCTACGCGGCGGCCACCAAGACCGGCGGCAGTTTGGTGCACGGATTCGCGCGCAGCATCGACTGGGACGTCGTGCGGCGGCTGGCGAGCGGCAGCATTCCGGCGACGATGATTACCCTTGCGGTCTTGTCCGAACTCAATCTTAACGGCGACGCCGCGGGCGGCCTGATTACCTTTGTACTTTGCATTGCGCTATTTGCGACCGCGCTGGTGCTGGTGTTCGGCGATCCGATTGTCGCGCTCTATCGCGCCCGCGTCGGCGCGCTCGATCCACGGCGAATCGCGATTTCCACTGCACTGGTCGGTGCGGCGCTCGGCGTGCTGGTCTCGATTTCCTCGGTCGGCGCCGGCGCCATCGGCGTGGTCTTGCTGGTGCTGCTCTATCCACACCTGCCGATGGCCAAGATCGTCGGCTCAGACATCGCGCACGCCGTGCCGCTGACTTTGATCGCGGGTATCGGTCACTGGATGGTGGGATCGGTCGACTGGCACATCGTCGGCTCGTTGCTGGCCGGTTCGCTGCCGGGCATTTTCCTCGGCAGTTATTTTGCCGTCCGCATCCCGGAACGCGCTTTGCGTCTGACGCTGGCGATAACGCTGTTCGTGGTGGCGAGCCGCATCGTCTATGAAAACGCGACCGTCGCATCGTCGATCTTTACCGCCTTTACGCGGCGGGCGGTGCCCTGATTTGTGAACAATTCGGCAGGCAATAAAAAACCGGCCGCGCATCAAGCGCGGCCGGTTTACTTTAATCTCGGGAGGCGACGTTAGAGTCTGATCCGTTCAGATTGAATCAGAATGCCGCCTAACATTTTTCTGGCGCATGATCTTTTCCGAAAACTGGTTCCCACTTTTCGGGATCATGCGCTAGTTCGTGTTGCCGCCGCTGATGGTCTTGATCACGCTCGACATCGGGCGCGCATCGGCCAAGCCGCCGCCCATTTCCTTGAGCACGATCGCCTTGTATTCCGGCAGCGGCTCGATCGGTGTCTTGCCGACGATCTGCACGATCTTGAAGCCGCCTTTCTTGAGCTCCTTCAAGAGCTCAGGAATAGCCAGCGAAGTGGCGTGCTGGAAGTCGTGCATCAGGATGATGCCCTTGCCGTGCTTGGTCAGCCTGCTCATCGCCGAATGAACGACCTGTTCCGGCTTACGCAGCTTGAAATCGAACGTGTCCCAGTCGGTGGACATGATGGCGATGTTGCGAGAGGCAAGATATTTCAAGATTTCCGGCGGCATGCGCAGCGCCGGGAAGCGGAAGAACGGAGCAACCGGCTTGCCGCCGGACGCGATGCTCACTGCCGCGATGCCTTTTTCGATTTCGGCCTTGGCGTCTTCGGTCGACAATTTCGTCAGGTCTTTATGCGACCAAGTGTGCGAGCCGACGGTCATACCGGCCGCGATGTCCTTTTTCAGAATTTCGGGATGCCAGCCGGCATGCTGACCGATCGGGAAGAACATGGCCTTGGTGCACTGTTCCTCCAGCGCCTTGAGCACGCGCTCGGTATTGCCGGGCCACGGGCCGTCGTCGAAGGTCAGCACGACTTCATGGTCTTGCAGGAAGTCGTAGACCTTGAAGTTCTGGAAGCCGAAGCCCGGGCCGCCGGTGCCGTCGATCTGCACGACGCGCTCGACGCCCAAGGCATTGGGGTTGGTGCATTTTTCGCCGGCTGCTGCCGGGGCCGGAGATTTGGCGTCATCGGCGGCCCAAGCGGTGCCGGCCGCCAGCGACACCGAGACTGCAACAGCAAAAGCAAAGGCGTGACGCATCCGTTTCTCCTAAGCTTGCGAAATTCGGAATGTTTCCTGTCTATTCATCGCGGCTTTAGGCCTGCAAGTCAACGCGAGCACTGGTAACGCCGGGTTTCAACACGTTTCCGGCGGTAACAAAATTAACGTCGCCACCGTTGTCATCGTCGGGCGGCGCCCGACTGGGTCCGATGTCTTCGCCAATTTGGCGTTTCCGCCAGTGATGACCGCGCGGTGTGGTATCGGATCCACCGTCCTTATAACACAAATAATTAATGTGAATAAGGGTTGTTGACCCCATCGGGCCGTTTCACCGCGCGGCCCTAGATTGCGCCGGGATTCCCGACTTGGCGAGGCGGCAATAGCGCGCACGACAAGCCGTTATGGCGTGTCCTTGCCGCGACATCGTCAATATTGCCGCGCACTAATTTAGCTCTTATGTCATGGTCGAGCGCATTGCTTTGGAGGCTTGCGATGCCCCCGACCGTCTCCGCCACGGCCAGCCTGTCGCGGCCGTTGCTGTTTGCAGCACTGGTGTTCGGGTTGCTGTTGGCCGCGACCGTTGGGCTTTGGGCCTATTATGGTACCACCGTGTTCTTCGAGGTGGTGCGAACCGGCTGGTCGGCCTGTTTTTAGTTCTCCAGATCCATGAGGCCCGATGAAGGCCAGAACATCGCAACTTCTTCTTGTTCTCTCCGCTTTTCTGGCTGGGCTCATGCTATTCGTCGGCGTTTTTCTGTTCGCGACCGGCAATTTGTCCTCGGTCGGCGGCCCCGGACCCGCGGCTATCGGCGGGGCGTTCAAGCTCACCGACCAGAACGGCAAAACCATTACCGATCAGGACTTTAAGGGCCATCCGTTGCTGGTTTTTTTCGGCTACACGCATTGCCCGGACGTCTGTCCGACCACGCTTTTCGAGCTCTCCGAGGTGCTGCACGCGCTTGGGCCCGACGCCAACCGCATCGCCGGGCTTTTCATCACCGTCGATCCGGAGCGCGATACGCCGGCGATCATGAAAGATTACCTGTCGAGCTTCGATCCGCACCTGCGCGGCGCCACCGGCAGCCCGGCCGCTGTCGAGTTGGTGGAGAAAGCCTACCGGGTCTATGCCAAGAAGGTGCCGACCGAAAACGGCGACTACAGCATGGATCACTCGGCGCTGGTTTATCTGATGGACAAGCAGGGCCACTTTGTCGCGCCGTTCGATCTCAAGCGGAAACCGCAAGCGGCGGCCGACGCGCTGCGGAAATATATGTAAC